>JBGAKW010000033.1:0-36494 GCA_044224185.1 Gemmatimonadaceae bacterium
GGCTGATCACGTTTCTCGACGACGGCGCGCTTCTGGTTTCCAAGCAGGTGTCGGCGGGAGATCGCGACTTGCTCGGCCTGCAACCTGGGGGTCAGCGTCTTCGCTGGGTTGCGGACGGCCATAGACCGTATCTGGCGTACCACCGCGACGCGTTGTTCAGGCGGTAAGGCCTTCACGGTCCGACAAGGGTGTCCGCAGCATAGCCGGCGCCCGATGGGGCGCCGGAACCTACAGATCTTCCGGATTTTCGGGCGGCAGCGCCGCCGGCTCGCCGAGCAGCCGCGCGGCCTCGTCCATCAGCGTCTGGCGCGCCCAGGACGCCATGCTGAGGTGCCGCACCTTCGCCGCCGCCTTGAAGACCTCGAGCTGCCGCGGCGTCACCCGGACGAGGAGGTTGTGGATCTTCGGATCGTCGGACTTCCGGGGCACGGGCCGGTCCCCTCACAGGCCAAGGGCCAAAGCGACGCCGCCGACCCAGACGTGGATCGGCGGCGTTCCTGCTGCGTTAGGGGGCTGTCAAACGACTATCGCCCACCCCGTCAATTCACTTCACCGTCACGGGAAGCGTCGAACGAGCTCACCCACACTCCGAAAACCCACACACATGACACTTCACACACCCCTCAGCGAATTCCAGCTGTGACCCACAATCCGGACAAGTCCCAATAAACGCCTTCGTCTGATCCTCATAAGCATCGAACGAAAGCTGCTCCTGCACCGCCCCACTAGTCCGCACAACGACGGGCGTCTCAACAATCGCCGTCCCCATCGGTGGCGTCTGCGAGATAAGCTCCTGCTGCACCCCCTGCTTATCCCTAAACCACTCGTGCAGCGCAATCCCAATCGCATCCGGCACCGATAAGACTTTGTTTGGACCCAACCCAACCGCGCGATCCGAAGAGATGCCTCGCAGCTGCTTGTGAACCTCCTGCAACGGAATCCCCGACCGCAGCGCCAGCGAAATCAACCGCCCCATCGCCTCCGCATCCGCCATCGCAGACCCACCCGCCTTGCCTAACGTCAAAAAGACTTCAAACGGCTGCCCAAGATCATCCTCGGTGATGTTCACAAACATCGTCCCGAGCGGCGTCTCTTTCCGAATGGTCGTTCCACGCAACTTGTCCGGCCGTGCCCTCTTCTGACGACGCGCAAGATTCTCGCTCTCCGCATCAAACAACATTTTCTTCAACCGCTCAACTTCTGCGTTGAGCTCAGCAATAGTCCCCTGCAACTCGCCAGCTGCACGACGCTCCGCGGAGGACATCTCCTTTCCCGCTCCATCGCGCGCAGCGGCAGCCGTCGCCGTTGCACCTGTCGACAACACCTGGTTGTCGCGCGAGCCGTCACGATAAACGGTCACGCCCTTGCACTTCATATCATAAGCCAGCTCGTAAATCGCGCGGACATCGTCGCGAGTTGCAGTATGCGAGAAATTCGTCGTCTTCGAGATCGCCGAGTCCGTATGCTTCTGGAAAGCCGCCTGCATCTGCACATGCATCTCAGGCGCAATCTCATTCGCAGTCACGAACACACGCTGCCACTTGGCCGGCACCTCGGGGTGCTTCACGCTTCCGGTCTTGGCGATGCGCTCCATCAACTCGTCGCTATACCACCCTTCACTCTTGGCGACGGCGACGAAGTCTTCGTTCACGTCGGGCATCATCACGCCGGCCTGGTTGCGCATGAAGGCGACGGCGAACAATGGCTCTAGGCCTGACGAGCAGCCGGCGATAATCGAGATCGTTCCAGTGGGGGCGACGGTGGTGACGTTGCAGTTCCGGAGGAGCTGCATTGGACGAATGCGCTTTCCTTGGGCATCACGCGCGCAGGTCTCGTCAGGCCCAAAGATCGACCGCGCCCACTCGGGGAAGGCACCGCGCTCATTCGCCAGGCGCTCGCTCTCCTTCTTCGACTCGACGTCGACGAACTCCATCACCTTCCGCCCGAACTCGACGCCTTCGGGCGTGTCATACGCAACACCGAGCCTAACGAGCGCGTCAGCAAATCCCATGACGCCGAGCCCGATCCGACGAATGCGCTTCGACAGCGCATCAATCTCCGGCAACGGATACTTGTTGACGTCGATGATGTTGTCGAGGAAGTGCGTGCTGATCCGAATGTCACGCGCGAACGCCTCCCAATCGAGCGCGCCGTCCTTCACATAGTAGCCGACGTTGATCGAACCCAGGTTGCAGACGTCGTAGGCGAGTAACGGCTGCTCGCCGCATGGATTCGTCGCTTCGTACGCGCCGAGATGCGGGACGGGGTTGTAGCGGTTGGCTTCATCAATGAAGAAGACGCCAGGCTCGCCGGTGCGCCACGCGCCGTCGATCATCTTGTCCCACACCATCTGGGCGTCGAGCTGGCCGGCCACCTTCCCCGTGCTCGGATCGATCAAGTCATAGTTGCCGCCGACCTTTAGGGCTTCCATGAACTTCGTAGTCACGCCAACCGAAATATTGAAGTTCGTGATCTGCGTGAGGTCTTCCTTGCAGGTGACAAACTCCAGAATGTCGGGGTGATCGACGCGCAGAATTCCCATGTTCGCGCCGCGACGGGTGCCGCCTTGCTTTACAGCGTCGGTGGACGCGTCATAGAGCTTCATGAAGGACACGGGGCCCGAGGCAACACCGGTCGTCGAGCGGACCATGCTTCCCTTCCCGCGCAGACGCGAGAACGAGAAGCCAGTGCCGCCGCCGCTCTGATGGATCAAGGCCATCGATCGCAGCGTGTCGTAAATGCCGTTGCTCCCGTTCGAGAGCGAATCCTCAACTGGAAGTACAAAACACGCGCTGAGCTGGCCTAACGGGCGCCCGGCGTTCATGAGGGTGGGCGAGTTCGGCTCGAAGCGCCGGTCAGTCATCAACCGATAAAACGCATCTGCCGCCTCGTTCACCGCTCCTTCCGTAGCGCCATAACGCCGATCCGCCTCAGCAACAACGGTGGCAACGCGCCAGAACAACGCCTCAGGCGTCTCTGTCGGCTTACCACTCGCATCCTTAATGAGGTATCGCTTCTCGAGAACGGTGATCGCGTTCTGCGTGAGCGAAATCGGACCAGCTGGTGGCTTGGAGGGCAACGGCATGATTGGGGGTACCTCCGGAAAACTTCTTATGAAATCAAGGAACACGAAATATCTCTTTGGCGCACTCGACGGGAACGCGGTCCGGTTCAGTGCGGGCGGGCAGTTTACCGGGCTTCGTGAGACCGCGCCAGTGCCTTGCTAAACCACTTGCTTCCAAGCACTTGCACATTCCACATCACGAATCCGTCACGAGGTGGAAGGTTTCCACTCACGTATCACTCCACCTGAAATTCCCCTCACCTCTTGACGTCTTTCCGCCACCTCACTCCGCCATTGCTCGGCAGTCTCTTCCATAACTCCATGCTGCGGCGCGAGTTGTGCACGGCTCGCTTCGAGCAGTTAGACCCGTCCTCGCATACGTTCTTCGCTCGGTCGCGATCGGGAACCTCCATCAATCCTGACACCACTCTCGAGCATTTGCTTGGGTTCACGTACTCCGGTTTCACTCAAAGTACTACCCTCGAAACAACGCTGGGACAATAGCTCTTTGGTGAATCGTTAGGCAGCGTCAACGGCGACGCATCATGCGCAGCCGAGGTTATCGCACGGCGCCCCTCGATGCTCCTCAGCCTCACTACTTCTCGGAATCGGTGCGTGTCGAGCTCGTCTTCTGATCATCACGATCGCTTGAACTTCCCGATCGATCCGCTCCATTCGAGCGACTCTGCGTCACGCGACAAAGGATCCTCTACGCGTATCGCCACGCCCTCCGACGCATTTCCAGCGACGCAAGGCGAGATGGGACGGCTCTCGCGCGAGTATGCCTGGGATCGCACACCGCTTGGGCCTCGAAGCGGGTGGCCACAGTCACTCAAAACGGCAGTGCGCATCCTTCTCACGTCGCGATTCGCAATGTGGATGGGATGGGGACGCGATCTGACCTTTCTTTACAACGACGCATACGCGCCCACGTTAGGCGTCAAACATCCGTGGGCACTCGGCCAACCTGCCAACCAGGTGTGGGCCGAGATCTGGCGAGATATCGGGCCGCGCATCGAGACGGTCATGCGAAGCGGCGAGGCAACATGGGATGAAGGGCTCCTGCTCTTCCTCGAGCGATCGGGCTACCCCGAGGAGACCTACCACACCTTCTCCTATTCCCCGCTCACCGATGACGATGGCGAGATGGCGGGAATGCTGTGCGTCGTCACGGAGGAAACGGAGCGCATCATCGGCACACGTCGTCTCGGGACACTTCGAGTGCTGGCGTCGGAACTGGCGACGGCGTCCAGCGAACACCAGGTGATGTCTGCGGTCGCACACGCGTTAGGCGCCAACGACAAGGATTTTCCGTTTGCGCTGGTCTATCTCCTCGATGGATCGAAGAATCGCGTACGCCTTTCCTCGACCACGGGAGTAACGCCAGGGCATCACATCGCGCCTAACGAGATTCCGCTCGACAGTTCGGATGCTCCGTGGCCGGTCGAACTGGCACTCGCGAGGGGTGCGCCAGTAGTCGTCGACATGCCCGACAGCGACGACCCGAGCGACTTGCCGCGCGGGGCATGGGATGTCGCGCCGCGCCGAGCGGTTCTCGTCCCGATCGCTCAGCGTGGACAAATCGACTCGGCGGGTGTTCTGATCGCGGCCCTGAATCCGTATCGCGCCTTCGATCAGGCGTATGCGGACTTCATCGACTTGGTCTCCGGTCAGATCTCCGCGTCGCTCGCCAGCGCGCGCTCATACGAAGAGGAACGTCGCCGAGCGGAGTCGTTGGCGGAACTGGACCGCGCGAAGACTGCGTTCTTCTCCAACGTATCGCACGAGTTCCGGACGCCGCTGACTCTGTTGCTCGCTCCGCTGGAAGATGCGATCCGCAGCGGCGCTTCGCTCGGCAGCAATGTGCGCGACGAGCTCGATCTCGCACATCGAAACGCGCTGCGACTCCTGAAGCTGGTGAACACGCTCCTCGACTTCTCCCGCATCGAAGCGGGGCGCGTTGAGGCTCGCTATGAACCAACGGACCTCGGCGCCTACACGGCGGAATTGGCCTCGTCGTTTCGATCGGCTTGCGAGCGCGCCGGGCTGGAGTTGCGCATCGAAACTTCGCCTAACGAGCCGAAGGTGTTCGTCGACCGTGACATGTGGGAGAAGGTGGTCTTGAACCTGATCTCGAACGCGTTCAAGCACACATTTGACGGCGAGATCCTGGTGACGGTCCACAGCACGGAACACGCGGCGACGCTGGAAGTCCGTGACACAGGTGTCGGGATCGCCGCCGACCAGTTGCCGAGGTTGTTCGACAGATTCCATCGGGTGCCTAACGCGCTGTCGCGCACGCACGAAGGGACAGGCATTGGTTTGGCGCTGGTGCAGGAGTTGGTGCGGCGACACGGTGGGACAATCACCGTGGAGAGCTCGGAAGGCATGGGATCGATCTTCGCGGTGACGCTCCCGGCCGGGTCCGATCACCTCCCGCAGGACCGTGTCGTCAACAAGAGCAACACCGGCGAACACCGTGCGATCTCCACGCGCGCGGCGCCCTTTGTCCAGGAGGCGCTGCGGTGGCTGCCTAACGATTCTGACAATGGATCGGGACTGAGCGAGAGCACGCAGTCGCCGCTGCTGGAGAGTACCGGCGAAACGCCTAACGAGGGCGTTACCACGACGGGGAGGGCGCGCATCCTTCTCGCCGACGACAACTCGGACATGCGGGAATACGTCGCGCGTCTCCTTCGAAATCGCGGATGGGACGTTGAGGCGGTGAGCGACGGAGCAGTCGCGCTGGAATCGGCACTGCGTGCACCGCCCGATCTTGTGCTGAGCGACGTGATGATGCCGGGGCTCGATGGTTTCGCGCTGCTGCGTGCGCTTAGGGCAAACGACGCCACGCGCACCATTCCAACGATCTTGTTGTCGGCACGCGCGGGTGAAGAAGCGCGCGTGGAAGGAGTGGAAGCGGGTGCGGACGACTACTTGGTGAAGCCATTCGCCGCGCAGGAGCTCGTGGCGCGCGTGGCAACACATTTGTCGCTGGCGCAGTCGCGGCGCGCGTCGATAATGGCGGTGGCCGAGGCGCGCGATCTGCTGCGACGAGTGCTGGAGCAGGCGCCGGTGGCGATCGTCGTCTTTCGAGGTCCGGAGCACGTGATCGAGATGGCCAACGAGGCGCAGATTCGCCTGATGGGAAAACGAAACGCGGTCGGCAAGCCGGTGATGGAGGCATTCCCGGAACTGCAGGGACAGTGGCTCGTTCCCCTGCTGGACGAGGTATATCGTACGGGTACCCCTCGCGTGATCTTCGCGCAGCCCATCCAATACGATCGCGACCTAAACGGGAAGAGCGAGACGCGATACTTCAGCGTTTCGTACTATCCATTCCGCGAGAGCGACGGTTCCATCTCGCGCATCATCTGCGCAGGTTCGGACGTCACAAACGAAGAGAGTGCGCGCCGGGAGATGGAGGCTGCGCAGCGTGAGGCCGAGGACGCGCGGCGGATTGCGGAGGCGGCCAATCGTGCGAAGTCGCAGTTCCTGGCGGTGATGTCGCACGAGTTGCGCACGCCGCTCAACGCGATCGCGGGGCACGTGCAATTGATGGAGCTGGGGATTCACGGCCCCGTGACGCCGGCGCAGGAGTCAGCGCTCGACCGCATCAATCGTTCGCAGCGGCATTTGCTGCGGTTGATCAACGATGTGCTGAACTTGTCGCGCATCGAGTCCGGTGGCGTCGACTACGCGATCCGCGACGTGGCAGTGCACGAGGTGGCGCAGTCGCTGATGCCGATGATCGAGCCGCAGCTGCACGCGAAGTCGCTGGAGTTGCAGCTGTCGATGCCGTCGGAGCCCGTCCACGTGCGCGCCGATCGCGACTTGTTGGGGCAGATCCTGCTCAACTTGTTGTCGAACGCCGTGAAGTTCACTGCAGCTGGCGGACGCGTGAGTGTGAATCTGGCGACGCGCGCAGCGGTGCCAGAATGGATTTTCGTGCGCGTGTCAGACACCGGAATCGGCATCGCCCGCGAGAAGCAGAACGCGATCTTCGAGCCCTTTGTGCAAGTGAACACGACGCACACGCGCAACTCCGAGGGGGCGGGCTTGGGGCTGTCGATATCGCGGGATTTAGCGCGGGGGATGGGTGGGGACTTGCGGGTGCGGTCGGAGCTGGGGGTGGGATCGGTGTTTACGGTGTCGCTCAGGCGGAGTGAGGAGGGGCGTTAGGCGGGGGGTGGCGGGGTTGGGGTCAGAGCTGGGGGTCAGAGCTGGGGGTCAGAGCCCGGGGTCAGAGCCCGGGGTCAGAGCCCGGGGTCAGAGCCCGGGGTCAGAGCCCGAGCAACGTAAAAGCCGTATGATCGCGCCGAATGCGTTGCGTTGGGCGTCAGCCATGCCGTGCAAATTCAGTCGCACTTCGCACACCAAGCAGCGAGTGCGGCGCGCGCGTCGCCTTTCGCACCTCCTCAAACTGCTGAGGGAGCGTTTCGTCATTACAAAGTGCGATCCACTCAGCCTGTCGCTCGCGCGGCGTGCGGCCCAAGCGCTCGTAGACGGCGTGGGGAGCTACGACTGGGTCAGGATCACCGAGCGCATGAAAGCGATAACTCGACCACGTGTAATTCCGTGGAGCGCTGACTAATCCTGCACGCACCGGATTCAGCTCGATGTAGCGCGCGCAGGTCAACAGATAGCGATCGTTCGGGACGACAAACGAACGAAAGCGCCCCTCCCATAGCGTGCCAGTTCGTCCATAGACGGCGTTGATGTAGCGAACGAATCGAGAACCGACGCGTTGCATCATTCGCGACGCCGACTTCGCCTCGCCAGGTGTAACGAGAAGATGCACGTGGTTCGGCATGAGCACCCACGCATGGATCGCACAATCCTGTTCTCGAGAAGTCTCGATGAGAAGAGTGCGATATCGTGCACGATCCTGATCGGTGTGGAAAGTCCGCACTCGATCATTACCGCGCGCGGTTATATGAAGGGGTATTCCTGGAATCGCGTTTCGAGGGCGTCGAGGCATATCGTCCGAGTTTGCTCACGGTGTCGAGCTGGGAGAGTGGAATCTTGAGTGCGCCGCGCGCGCACTGATTCGAAACACTCGTCACGATTTCGGAGATCACGTCATCGCGCGATTGCAGGTCGAATCATGATCGCGCGCATTTCTAACGTGACGCCTCTCGCGGGCTCTGACCCCCAGCTCTGACCCCGGGCTCTGACCCCCAGCTCTGACCCCGGGCTCTGACCCCCAGCTCTGACCCCGGGCTCTGACCCCGGGCTCTGACCCCGGGCTCTGACCCCGGGCTCTGACCCCGCTCGAAACTCAACAACGCCTAACGACCCACACCCTGCCTCTTCCCGAGATCCCGGAAATACCCCTCCAACCCCTCCGCCACCCCCCGCGCATACGCCGCCTGAAACTCCGGCATCCGCAACAACGCTTCCTGGTCAGGCAACATCACAAACGCCCCCTCACACAGAATCGACGGCATCCACGTAGGACGCAGCACGGCGAGATTGTCGTAGTTCACGCCCAAGTCGCGCAGCCCCATGGTTCGGACCATCCCGCGTTGCACCTGACGGGCGAGGGGCTCGCTCGAAGGGTTGAAATAGTACGCCCCGGTGCCGTTCGCCGCGTACGGGTTGATACCGTCGGGCAACGCGTTCAGATGAATGCTCACGAACGCGTGCGCGTTCGCCGCGATCGCCATCGGTTGGCGATCGCCAAGTCCGAGGGGAGCGGCGGTGGTCCGCGTCATGATGACCGTGGCGCCGCGTTGCTCGAGCATCGGCTTCAGAAGATTCGCGATCGCCAGCGTCGCCACAGGCTCGTATAGACCCGTGGGACCTGTCGAACCGGCGGGAGGATGACCGGCGTCCACAGCAATCGTCAACCCGGCGAGCGGCTTCTCCGCGTTGATGGTTGGGGCGCGACGGACACGCAATACAAGGGCGCCGCGTTCCCATCGCACCATGTACCCAAATGGCGCGGCGTACAGCGCGATGTGATAGCGTGCACGCCCCTCACCCTCCTGTACCCATCGCACCTGCCTAACGATCGAATCATTCGTCGAATAGTTGACGATGTCGGTGTTGGCAGTCGTTTGATACAACACGAGATCCAACGCATCATCCCCTTCTTCCACGAGCCACGCCGGTCGCTCGGCCATCGGAATGATGATGTCGCTGTACTCTCCCTTCGCGACGACGCGGGCGTTCCCGGCGATTCTCGGCGGCGGGACAATGCCGCTGGGAAGCTCACGGAGCTCGGAAGCGTCGACCCAAACGTCGAGACTGGGATCGAGACGCACGCGCGCCTCGTTGCCACTCCTCCCAGTCACCTCGACAACGGTCCCGGGAAGGAAAAACCACTTGTAGGTGCCGCCGGTGACGGGCCGACCAATGATGACTCGGCTGCTATCGCCGCTCGTCGGCGACGGTGCGACAGGAAGGCCGACCTGCGCGAAGCGACGCCCCAGCGAGTCGATACGGGCGACCTTGGGCGCGCCTAACGAGACAGAATCGGCGCCGCGCCTAACGACGATGCGGGCGCCCGGAGTGGCGAGGACGTTGGTCGAGATTTCGGTGGTGAACGTGTTCGCGTCGTTACTTGCGCCTAACGACGACGCGCTGACGAGTGCTCGGGCGCTGTCGCGGGACCACCGTAGTTCGACGGCAGCGTTGGCCGGTGCGCGAACGCTGACGCGAACGAGTTCATTGGACAACCGAGCAAATGCTCCCCTCGGAAACAACGATGCGGTGTCGACGACAAGTGGGCCGTCCAACCGTAGCGCAGGACGCAAAGCCGGGAATGCAATCTTGTGCGTCGCGCGGACGGTGTCCGCACCGACCGATGCGACAATGTCGTACTGCGCGCGGTCGCGCGGAGGAAGCGGGAGCCACGCCAACCAGCTTCCATTGGGCAGCACACGCACAGGCACACCGTTCACCGTCAACTGCGCATCACCGTTGCCCAGCGACCCGAAAATGAAGGTCGAGTCGCGCGCCGCAATCGTTGCGCCCGGCGGAGGATACTGCACGCGAATGGCAAGCGCGCCAGTCACCCTGGGCATCGGCGGAAACGTTGCCTCAGTCGATCCGGCACCGGAGGACGCGACATCGGCGGCAGCACCGCGGGCGGCACTTTCAGCCGGCTTCAGAACTGCCCGCGTCGAAGCAGGAGTTCGTCCGGTACACGCCACGAGCCCGATCGCCACAATCGCCACCACACCCCCCACGCCCCCAAAACGCCCACTACCTCTACGTATCATTTCCACGCACCCTCGGCTCCCACACATTCCGTCAGCTCCACGCACCCTCGGCTCCGCACACACTGTCGGCCGGCTCCACGCACCCTCGGCTCCCACACATACCTTCGGCTCCCACACGTACCTTCGGCTCCGCACGCACCCACGGCCCCGCACGCACCCCCCTCCACGCACAGTCCCCACCCCCCACCCCCCCTACCTCTCCGTATCATTTCCACGCACCCTCGGCCCCCGCACAAAAATGGCAACGCCGCCAAGCTAATGACCTGCCGTAAGTGGTTGCGAATCCCGCCGCTCGGTTGCCACGTAGAGCCCCACATGCGAGATTCGCCCCGATTCTCGAGTTTGCCTTGCCTAGCCAGAGACGGAACAACGCAGTGCTCTCCTGCCTGAACTGCGGGCGACGCGGAGTCGCCACTGATCGATACTGCACAGCGTGCGGCGGAAGCGATTTGGGTCATGCGAATTCGCATCCTGGTTCGCGCGGTCGCGCCAGCACGCCGACGGTCCAACTGCGCTCGATTCGCACCATTCCGTGCCCGCATTGCGCGAGGGCTATCGATCGCGAGACGCCGTTCTGCCTGCACTGCGGATTGCGCGTGATCGGAGAGCTCGGAGACCACGTCGCCATGCGCGCCTGCGAGGCGTGTGGGGCGAGCCCATCCCGAAGCGACGCGCGCTTCTGCGGAGCGTGCGGCGTCGACTTCCCGATCGAAGGCGCACGAACGGAAGTACGCACGGCGCCCCGCGGAACGCAGGCAATTGCTGAGGGCGTACACCTTGCATTGATCGACGATGCGGGCGACGTGACCGATGTATTGCGGCGCCCAACGAGTCCAGCGGCGGCGACGTCGCGCGACGGTGTCCGCGTTGCGCCTTTGCCGAGTTGCAGTTCGATGTTTGTGTTTGTGCATGAGAGACATCAGGTGGAAGATGGGGACGTTTTCTTGATTGGCGGACAGCGCATTCGCTTTCGGTTGTTAGAGCGCGCCAAGCCCGCGCGCCCGTCGCGCATCGGCGGCGAAACCGCGTCGCGCGACGTCGCGGTGCTCGAGCAGCTGCGCGCGGATGACTCGGTGCGCGACACGCTCCACCTAACGAGAGGGCGCCGAGTGCTGATCGGGCGTGATGCGGGGGACTGGGTCTTTCCGTATGACGGGACGGTGAGCGCGCGCCACTGCGAACTCGTTCCGTCGTCACACGCCAACGACATTCGCGGCTCGTGGATCCTGCGCGACCTGGGAAGCCGGAACGGCACGGGTGTCGCCGTTCGCACCGCGCGTCGGTTGCGCGCCGGTGAACGCCTCCTCGTAGGCGGGCAGATGATGCGCGTGGAGCGCATGTGAAGACACCCATCGAAACTCACGCGGCGCGAGTTCCGACGTCCGACGGCGGCGGGAACGATGTTGTGGTGGAGTGTTATGCTCTGAGCGACGTGGGGCGCACGCGGAGTCATAACGAAGATTCGTTTGCTGTCGCTGATTTGACTGACGGGACGCCACTCGTTTTTCACGATGTCGACACACGCCCCGCGGGTGATCGCGGTGTGCTGTTCATGGTCGCGGATGGAATGGGCGGCGCCGCTGCCGGCGAGTTGGCGAGTGCCACCGCAGTAGATGTGGTCACGAAACATCTCGTCGAGAATTGGACACCGCTCAAAGAGCGCGATCCGTCCGAGTTCGTGCACGAGCTCGAAGCGGCAACGGAACTCGCGAACGGGACGATCTTCCAACACGCGGCGGCGCATCCGGAGCTGCGCGGCATGGGGACGACAGCGACGATCGCCGGCTTGTTAGGCGACACGCTGTATCTGGCGCAGGTGGGTGATTCCCGCGCCTACCTGGTTCGCGATGGAGCACCGAAGCAGCTGACGAAGGATCAGTCGCTGATGCAGAAGCTGATTGAAGCGGGCGAGATCAGCGAAGAGGAAGCGCTGCATAACGAGCGACGCAATATCATTCTCCAGGCGTTGGGTCCCGAAGCAGCGATCAAGATCGATCTCACGCATCAACAGCTGCGTCGCGGCGATACGCTGATTCTGTGCTCCGATGGCTTGTCGGGCCTGGTCACCGGCGACGAGATCGGGCGCGTCGTGTCGGAAGAGAGCGATTTGCAGAGTGTCTGCGAACGGCTCGTCGAACTCGCCAACTCGTTAGGCGGACCGGACAACATCACCGTGGTGGCAGCGCGCTTTGACGGAAATGGCCTGATCGATCCGCACGAGAGTGATCACGTCGGACATCGGACGTACCTCGCGGATGGACGGGAGTCGAGCGCGGGTTCAGTGTCGGAGATGTTGAAGGAGAAATCCGAGATCCTCTACGCGCAGGTGGACGCGACGCCGGCTCCGCCCGCCATGCCCGCCCCGACGCCAGCAGCGCTCAAGGCCGAGCGTCAGGAACAGTCGCGTGTGATTCGCGGGGTGTTGGCGGCGGCCGCTGTGGTGCTTGGCGCGTATCTGGTCTGGCGACTGTTGCAGATGTTCTAGCGCACGGCGCTTGGGCGCCCGCGACTCAGAAATCGCCTAACGACTCTCCGCGAGCATGCGCGCCGCCGCGCGTTGCATCGGCGCTTCCCCGCCCCACGCGCAGACGATCGGCACGTTCTCCGGCAGCTCGCGCGCGAGACGTGGGTGAGAGAACTGAACGATGATGACGTCGCGGGCGCGTGACTCAGCCTTCTTCACCAATTCGCCTACCTGCGCGCGAGCCGACTGCGAGTAGCCCGGGCGCCCCTTCCACGCACGAATGTCGCCGAAGAGTGCGACGACGAGAATGGTCGAGTGCAGCGCTCCGCCATCGGTTGGCGTGAACGCACGACCCAAACGCTCGGCCGTCTGTTCGTCGTGCAAGATCACCTCGCATCCCGCGCCCCTTAACGAGTCGGCAAAATGGTGACGTGCGGGCGGAGGGTACGGACCGCCGATGTCGTCGTCGATGATCGCAATCTCAAGGCTCTTTCCAGCGGGGAGTCGCCAACCACGCACGAGATGGACGGCGCGCCGCGCGAGGTGATCGGCAGCTGCAACGTCTTGCGCGCTCGCCTCACGCGCTTGCTCGGTGGTAAATGCCCAGCGCGCCCAGTAGTCGCGCCGCGCCAGTGACGCGTCGAGCTGCGCGCGCGACGCGGTGCGCCCGGCGGCCATTTCCAATCCGTGTAGTGCAGCTGACGGGTCGTGTGGATACAGCAACAAGTCGCACCCCGCGGAAATCGCGCGTGACGCGGCGTGCCCTTCACCGCCTTCGTCGCGGACGCCGGCCATGATCAGGGCGTCGGTGACGACGAGGCCGTTGTAGCCGAGTTGTGCGCGAAGGAGGTCGGTGATAATGGGGCGCGAGCAGGTGGCTGGGGCGCCGCTGGGATCGAGGGCGGGATACGCCACGTGCGCCGTCATGATGGAAGCAACGCCGGCGTCGATCGCCGCGCGGAAAGGCGCGAGGTCGAGTTCGAGTTCAGCGCGCGTTGCGTGTACGACCGGAAGCTCCGCGTGCGAGTCTCTGGTGGTGCGTCCGTGTCCCGGGAAGTGTTTCGCGCACGCCAGCATTCCGTCGCCTTGCATGGCGTCGACGAAAGTCTCGACGCAGCGCGCAACGTGCTCGGCGTCCGCACTCGGATCAGATTTGGTAGCGCCCTCGCCACCGGCATGATGCGTCGACCCAAACGAGCGCGTGCCGACGATGGGGTTGTCGGGTTCGATATCCAGATCGGCGACGGGGGCGTAGCTCCAATTCACGCCAACGGAGAGCCCTTCTCTTGCCGTTAGGCGGGCGGCCAGCGCGATGGCGCCGTCATCATGAAGGGCACCGAGGGCAGCGAGTGGCGGGAGACCGGTGAGGCCGGCGAATTGTTGGCCGGCGCCTCGTTCGAGGTCGGCGGCGATGAGGAGAGGGTGCTTCGACGCCGCACGGAGGTCAGTCGTGAGGCGTCGGACGGCGTCCTTCTCGCCGCCGAAGATGATGAAGCCTCCCACGCCTAACGCGATGGCACGATCGATGTCCTTGTCGAGGTGGGCGAAGCCACGATCGGCGTCCCAGCGAAGTGCCGGGAGGAGGAGTTGGGCGAGATCGGTCACGCGATGGCTCCTCTCGTTAGGCCGGCCGACTGGCGAACGCTCATGCGGGTGTGAGCTTGCCGAGGATTCGCGGGCCGCGTGCGCCCGTCGCACTGGGAACGTTAGCGGTTTCGTTCCGCAGATGGAGGTAGCCCATGAGGGCGAAGGCGACGGCCTCCTTTGCTTCGCCGTCAAAGAAAAGATCGGAGAACAGTTCGACGCGCTGGTCGTCCAAGGCGTCGCGGATTGCTTCCACTAACGCGGGATTGCTGGCGCCTCCGCCGGAGAGGACGACGTCCTCGACTTCTTCGGGGACAAAGCGGGCGTACGCGTCGGCGACGGATTCGGCGGTAAAGGCAACAGCGGTGGCGACGAGGTCGGCGTCGCTGCATTGCGGCGAGTCGGTCCGACACCACTCGACAAACTGGGCGATGTATCCAGGAGTGAACAGCTCCCGGCCGGTGGACTTTGGCGGCGGCGACGAGAAGTATTCGTCGGCCATCGCGCGCCTAACGACGGAGTAAATGACGTTACCGCGGCGGGCGAGTTTCCCGTCGATGTCGTAGGGGAGCTGCGGAGCGACGATGCGGGTGACGCCGTCGATCACAACGACCCCCGGCCCAGTATCGAACGCGCGGACATCTGCGAGTGTGCCGCCGGGAGGAACGGCGGTGACGTTACCGATGCCGCCGAGGTTCTGGAGCGCACGCCAGCCGGTGGCGGAGGCGAAGAGGAGGGCGTCGGCGATGGGGACGAGGGGCGCGCCTTGTCCGCCAGCCGCAACATCACGCACGCGAAAGTCGGAGATGACTCTCAGCCCCGTGCGCTCGGCGATCACGGCAGCTTCGCCAAATTGCCACGTGGAGTGACCGGGGACGTGCCAGACGGTTTGCCCGTGCGAAGCGATGGCGGCGACGTCAGTGGCGGCGATCCCGGTCGTCTCGAGGACTTGCTGCGCGGCGCGCGCCAGCGATTCGCCAACGTCGAAATTCAATCGGCAATACTCTTCTGGCGACGCGCCGGAGAGTGCGTTCGTTAGGCGGCGGCGTTCGTCGCTGTCATACGAGACCACGTCGTAGCCCAACAGCTCTGCGCGATGGCGATCGCCGTCGGAGTGGAAGCGCACGACCGCGGCGGAGATTCCATCGAGCGAAGTGCCGGACATGAGGCCGATCAGAATCATACGGAGCCAGGAATAGGCGGCGGTTCGCTGCCGGTGGCGCGACGAATCACGCCTCCCGCAGCGTTGATGCGGGACTCGGCGGTCGCCGCATCCACGCCTAACAAGTGCATAACGATGGCAACCTTGACACGGCCACCGGCGCCGGAGAGGAGCGTCTTGGCCTGTTCGCGATCGACGCCGCATACCTCCATGATGATGCGCTGCGATCGGTCGACGAGCTTCAGGTTCGTCGCGCGCAGATCGACCATGAGATTCCCGAACGTCTTTCCAATGCGAATCATCGCACCGGTAGTGAGCATGTTGAGGATCATCTTGGTGGCGGTGCCGGCCTTGAGCCGCGTGGAGCCGGTGACGACCTCCGGACCGGTGACGGCGACGATGGCGACGTCGAGTTTCGACGCGAAATCGGCATCGATGGGTGTGCAGACGACGATCGCCGTGCGTGCGCCTAACGCGGCAGCGTGTAACAACGCGCCGCGGACAAACGGCGTCGTGCCGGACGCGGCGATGCCGACGACGACGTCGCCGGCTCTCACGCCGTATTCATCGACCGCGCGTGCTCCATTTTCGGGGAGGTCCTCGGCGCCTTCGCGCGCCTTGAAGACGGCATCCATTCCGCCCGCAATCATCCCCTGCACCAACTCCGGATCACTGCCAAAGGTTGGTGGACACTCGCTGGCGTCGAGAATCCCGAGTCGCCCGGATGTTCCGGCGCCGGCGTAGAACAACCGCCCGCCGCCTCGGAATGCCGTCTCGATCAAGGCAATGAGCTGGGCGATCTGGATGCGCTGCGTTGCAACGGCGGCAGCGACTCCTGCATCTTCTGCGTTCATGATGTCGACGATCTCAATCGGCGACGCGAGATCGATCGAAGCGGAGCGAGGGTTGCGGTGCTCAGTGACTCGCGGATCGAGCGGTGGACGCGACGTGGGATGCAATGGAGATGGCACGCAGTTGTGTCGTGAAGGTAGGGCGGCGCGCCTCACCCAAACTCACCGTCCGTGTGCCAAAAGACGCGCCGCGCTCGTCAATCGATCGATGGACAACTTACCGCGCACTCTCGGGGCGTCACAGTGGAGAGCGCGCGCAGAGGAGTGTTGAGTTTGCCACCATGGGCGGGGCGGAGCGGAGGATGGGGAACCCCCACCATGTAGCACTATGCCCGACGCAGCTGCAACCTCGACTTGGCGACGCCTGAGTCGCGCGCTCACGTTGGTTCTGGCCGCATCCATCGCTGCCTGCTGGGGGCACCTGGCAGTCGTCGCGTTGCTGCGGCACGTATTCGGACTCTTCTCCTGGAAATGGTGGCTGCGCGAGCAGGTCTTGGTCTCGTCGCTTGGCTACGCAATGGTTTTTCTCCTGCTATCGGCCATACCGGTGGCAGTGCACCTGGCGAGGCCTCGATGGATGCCGCTGGCGCGACTGGTGGCGATAGAGACGACGTTGGTCTCGTTCTCCATCCTTCTCGTGTTGGATCGCGTGGCGCCATGGGCGCTCTTCATTCTGTCCGTCGCGATTGGACTCGAGGTTTCGCGACGAGTGCGCGATCACGACGAGAGCGTCGCGCGTTGGACTTTGAGGATCGCTGGCGTCGGCTTCCTCGCGAGCATACTCGTGGCGGGATCGACTCGGAGCTTTCGCGCTATTCGCGAAGCGCGTGCGGTGTCGTCTCTGGCAGCGGCGCCGGAGGGTGCGCCGAACATCCTCCTCCTCATCCTCGATACCGTACGCGCGTCGAGTCTGGAACTTTACGGCGGCGCTGCGCAGAACACGCCGAATCTGATGCGGCGCGCGGCGACGGGAATCCTTTTCGAGAATGCGTACAGCACCGCCTCATGGACGCTCCCGTCGCACGCGTCGATGTTCACTGGTCAGTACGCAAGCCGCACCGGCGCTGACTGGAAGGTGCCGCTCGATGCGCGCTATCCGACGCTCGCCGAGGAGCTGCAACGGAGAGGTTGGGCGACGGGAGGATTCGTCGGCAACACAGTCGCAGCTTGGTATCGCACGGGGCTTTCGCGTGGATTCCTGCACTACTACGACACGCCATACACGGTGCAGGAGGCGTTACTCGAGACGACGCTTACGCAGTCGAAGTCGTTCGTCTCCGCCCTCATTGAGTGGCAGACAAACGGGTGGCTGCGTGGTGCCATACAACGACAGTTCCCCTTCACGATGGCGGCGCACGGGAATTACGTCTATCGTGATCTGATCTCTGCGGAGGAGGTGGCGGACAGGTTTCTCGCCTGGCAAGGGGCGCTTCCGAAGGGGCGTCCGTTCTTCGCCTTCTTGAACATCTTCGACGCGCACGCCCCATATCTCCCACCGCAATCCTATCGCGCGAAATTCGGCGCCCACAACACGGATCGCGAGCGTTATCTGGGAGCGATCGCGTACGAGGATGCAACGATCGAATCGCTGTTGCACGAACTCGAACGTCGTGGAGCGTTGCGCAATACGATTGTCGTGATCACTGCTGATCACGGGGAGTTGTTTGGAGAGCACAAGTTGGTGGGGCACGGGAATGCCCTCTATCGCGAGCAGCTTCGCGTGCCACTGCTGGTGCTGAATGCTCCTGGTGTCTCGTCGCCGAGCCGCATTCGTGCGCCGGTGTCGCTACGCGATCTCGCTGCGACGATCATGGCGCTGGCTGGCGTCGGCGATTCACACCCGTTGGGCGGCGTTCCGCTGCTCCAGGTCTTGAACAGTTGCGCGGAGCGATGTGCGGATGTGTCGCCCGCTATCGCCGAATTGAGTCGCGGCATCAACGTCGACCCGCAGAGTTTTGCCGGGCGCGCGGATCAGAAGTCCGTCGTCAACGATTCGCTGCAGGTGATCGCGAGCTCGGAGGAGACGCTCCTGGCGTTCGACCTGCGTCGCGATTCGTTGCAGCTGAACGACGATGCGCTCTGCGGGGAGTCGGAAGAGCGAGGAGAAGCAGCGCGCACGCTCCTGATTCGAACGCTGCTCGAAGGCGGCATCGTGTGGGACAGCGTACCGGCATCGGCGGCATGCAGGTGACGCGCTGGCGTTGCTCCGCCTAACGAGGACGCGTCATCGGTCAGGGTCGGCGTCGTTAGGCGGCGCGCATGCGTGCGTCACCGAGCAATCGCATGAGGTGATCGGCCAATCGTAGTGAGAGTGCGGCGATGGTCAGTGTGGGATTCACGGCGCCACCCGTGGGAAAGAGCGCGCTCCCGGCGAGGAAAAGATTGCGCGCGCCGTAAACCTGCGCATCGGGAGTGGCGACGCCATCCTCTTCCCTCGCCGCCATTCGGCATGTTCCCATCATGTGCGCGCCGCCGTAGAACCCCTCGCCCACTCGCACCTCCTCCAGTTGCGCCGCCTCGGCAAACTCGCGCAGCGCAACACGCGCCACGTCGAGCGTGCGGTGGTCTACATCGTCCAGCGTGAAGGTGATGCGTGGCGCGGCGTCGCCATGAATATCGGTGACCGTGTGATCGAGTGTGACGCGACTGGCGTCGTTGGGCTGGTGCTCGACGCTGGCTTCGATCCGCCGCTGATGTCCGAAGCGTGCGCAGTCGTGCGCGGCAAGCGCTCGTCCCCACAGACCTGGCCGAGTCGCGAGGGCATTGAGCGGATTGTCCGGGTTGGGAAAGAGGAGCCGCACGGCGCCACGCGTGCGGCGGTCGCTCCCTTCATATTTGTGATACGCGGTGAGCGTCGGGAAGCCAATGCGATGGGGATAGTCGCGTTCGCCTGAGACACCGTTGGCCGCGATCTTCCAGTGCTCCATGAGGTGACGCCCGACGTGGTTCGGATTTCCGACGTCAGAGAGGAGGAGAAGCCGTGCCGTTTCTACCGCGCTCGCAGCGACGACGACGAAGCGCGCGCGGATCTCGTGCACATCGCCGTTGCGCGACGTGGCGTACACGAGGCGGATGCGCCCTGACGCATCTGCTTCAAGGCGCCTCGCCGACGTGTCGGCGAGAATCACGCATCGCCCAGTGGACTCGGCCTTGATGGCGTGCCAGTCAGCGCTGTATTGCGCGCCGATTGGGCAGATGGTGCAGGTGGAGAACGTCGCGCACGGGGGTCGCCCGTCCCACTGCCGCAAGTTGTTCTTGGCCACGGGCATCGTATCGAGCCGAACGCCTAACGAGGACGCTGCACGGCGCCACAACGCATCGCCGAAGGAGTCGGGGAACGGCTCCATTGGATAGGGAGCGCTTCGCCACGGATCGCTCTCCCCGCGCGCGCCCGAGACGCCCATCTCCTGCTCGGCGCGACAGTAGTACGGCTCCAGCGTCGCGTAGTCGACCGGCCAGTCGACGCCGAGTCCAAACAGCGATTGCGTTCGGAAGTCGGATTCGCGCAATCGCGGAGTCATCCCGATCCAGTGGAGCGTCGTTCCTCCAACGGCGCGGACTCGATTGGCGTTGAGCGGATAGTCGAACGGTGAGCCGTTCGTGAAGACATCACGACGCGCATCTTTCGGCCACGGATCAAGACCGGTGATCAGATGTCGCTGCTGCATTTCGTATCTTGCATCTCGTTCCAGTCGAGGCCCCGCCTCCAGCAGCAAGACATCCACGCCCGCTTGGGCGCAGACATAGGCGAGGATCGAACCGGCGGGACCCGATCCGATGACGCACAGGTCGACGTCGTGCGCGATCAGCATGTGGATGCTTTTCCCGGGCGCGTGTACTCGCGGGGGTCGCCCGCCTCGCCAGGGCGCCGGGCGTAGCCGCGACGGCGCCAAGCGGGCGCAGAGCCGCGATACGCGCGCGCCAACAACGTCACCACATTGACCTGCGTTCGCCGGCGCGCACGTTCATCGGAATGGAGCGTCGCGAGTAACGCAGAGTGCCACCCATCGATTGGTGCTCGCATGAGCTCGTCGACGATGACGTCGCGTATATCGTCAGAGGCGTCCTCAAAGGTTCGTGCGTCGTGCGCACGCGCGCGGCGATCCAGGTACTCGGCCGCGACGGTGAACTCCGCGCGCCAACCACCGTCGAGCGCCGCCAGCTGCAACACGCCGCTTCCGACTTCGCGTAGTTCTCGTTCGTCCAGGCGGTGGCCGAACAACGCCCCAGCGAATACGCTCATGCGCCGTGCGAGCGCAGCGTCGAGTGGGTGGGAGTCGGGGGGAAGCTGCTGATGCGATGTGGAACGAAGTGACGACGTGAGTCGGCGCGCGAAGATGGGAATGGCGATCGCGGCACTGACGATTGCGGCGACGATTCCGAGTGACTTGCGCCGACTTATTGGGGACCGATGCATGCGCGCAACGGGGACTCGTGGAAAGGGCGGCGAACGGGGGAATGAGGGGAGGTGGAGGAGGAACCGCGAAGGGAGGAACGACTGCGAGCTCAGGAACGACGGCGAGCGGAGGAATGACTTCGGGGGTAAACGAAATAGCGATGCAACGGCTTATGTAAGTCGGGAAGCTACGCTTCAAGGTCGTCTATCATCCGGCGGGAAATAGGGAGAACGTGCACGATGGTGTGGTTAGGAGGAATGGACTGAACGGTGAGCGAACGGATGCTGCGTTATCGGATGCGAATGGGACTCATGCTCCTCGCCGTGTCGTTGGTTGCGACGCGGGCGGACGCACAGTTCGGGCGGCGCGAGAGTTCTGGCGGTGCGCCCAAGTGGTGGGTGTCGGCGTGGGGCGGATACCAATGGGGCGACCGCGTGTCCGACCCGAAATCGAACGCCGGTTGGTTCTTCGATCAGAGCTGGAGCACGCGCTTCACGATCGAGCGGGAGATAGCCCCGGGCACGTCGGCAGGGATCGCCTACAACTATTCGCGCATGCCGCTGAGTTTCGCGAGTCTCGATGCATCGGGATCGTGCCGGCCACGATGCGTGGGTGACGCGACGCTCGCGAGTTATGGACTAACTGCGCGCAGCGGAATGGGCGGGCGTGGCATGCATCTCGTGTACGAAGGGTTCATCGGCGCGGTGCAGTATTCGCACTTCACGCTCGAGGGTTCGTCGGCGACCGCGCAGTCAGCGAAGGGCATTAGCAACACCGATTTTGCGTACGGATTCGGGGTTGGGTTTGGGTATGCGCTGTCGCGCGACTGGGAGTTGTTAGGCGTGTTCGACACGTTGAACGGGATTCATGAGCGATCCGACGAGCTCTTCGGTCAGCGGAATTCGCGGCACTATCAGTTGAGGACGGGGGTGCGGTTCGGGGTGTTTTGAGAAGTTCGGGCTGTTGTGTGAATCTGATGCTGGTCTGGGGCCAGTTTGGTACGGCCAGTGTTGTGATGGCGCCGAGAGGCGATGGTATGGTACGCGTGCGCGGAGTGCGCGTCTGGGGTCAGAGCTGGGGGTCAGAGCTGGGGGTCAGAGCTGGGGGTCAGAGCTGGGGGTCAGAGCTGGGGGTCAGAGCTGGGGGTCAGAGCTGGGGGTCAGAGCTGGGGGTCAGAGCTGGGGGTCAGAGCTGGGGCTCTGACCCCGGGCTCTGACCCCGGGCTCTGACCCCGGGCTCTGACCCCGAGGGGCGAATCGTGGCGAGGGGGGCGCGCGTGCGGCATTTTCTGTAGCGTTGGCCCCACTTCCCCCCAAGCCGGACTGCTCATGCATTGGTTTGTTCGTCGCGCGCTCGCATTTGCCGTGGTGCTTCCGGCGTGTCATGCGCCGTCCTCTTCGTCGCTCGCTACTTCTTCCGTCGAGCCGGCGATTCCGCCGCGGCGCGCGGTCACCTTTCCGCCGGGGTGGCGCTACAAGGCGGGGGAGAAGGCGGCGTTCGGCGAACACTTCATGATCGCGTCGAATCAGGTGCTCGCCTCCGAAGCGGGGAACGAGATCATTCGCGCGGGGGGGAACGCGGTGGACGCGGCGGTGGCGGTGGGGTTTGCGTTGGCGGTGACGTATCCGGCCGCGGGAAACATCGGTGGCGGCGGATTCATGGTCATTCGCATGGCCGATGGGCGCAACGCGTCGATTGACTATCGCGAGATCGCGCCGCTGGCCGCCAGCCGCAACATGTACTTGGATGCGAGCGGAAACCCAACGAGCGAAAGCATCATCGGCTACAAGGCGTCGGGTGTTCCGGGCGCGGTGGCGGGGATGAGCGAGGCGTTAGCGAAGTACGGGTCGATGTCGCTCAAGCAGGTGATGGCGCCGGCGATTCGTCTCGCGCGCGATGGCTTCATCGTCGACAGCGCGTTTCATCGCATGCTGACGTCCAGCGCCGGGTACATCGGGCGATTCGATGCGAAGGACGTGTTCTATCGCAACGGACAAGCGGTCGCCATCGGCGAGCGATTCAAACAGCCAGCACTCGCGAACACCCTCGAACGCATCGCTGCGAACGGCGCGAGCGAGTTTTATCAGGGTGCGGTCGCCGACTCCCTGGTTGCCGCGATGACGCGCGGTGGTGGCATCATCACCAAAGCAGACTTGCAGCGCTACAAGGCGCTCTGGCGCACGCCGATTCGAAGTACGTATCGCGGCTACACGATGTTCTCGATGCCGCCGGCGTCCTCCGGCGGGATTGTGGTCACCGAGGCGCTCAACATCCTCGAGACGTGGGACACGCTGCCATCCTGGGGGAGCGCCCAGTATGCGCATCTGGTGGGCTCGGCATATCAACGCGCATTCATCGACCGCAACGCACGTTTAGGTGACCCGGACTTCGTCCCGGTTCCGATGGAATTGCTGACGAATAAGGATTACGCGAAGTCGCTGGCCAAGACGATTCTCCCGGATCGCGCGACGCCGACGCCGCCTAACGGGCAGCAGATTGCCGACGGGATGCACACGACGCACTACTCGGTCGTGGACGACAAGGGGAACGCGGTCGCGACGACGACGACGCTCAACAACGGATTTGGCTCGGGCGTGTATCTCAAGAACGTCGGTTTCTTCATGAACGATGAGATGGACGATTTTGCCTCAGCCCCAGGGAAACCGAACATGTTCGGTCTCGTGCAGGGTGAGGCGAATGCGATCGCGCCCGGGAAGCGCATGCTGAGCGCGATGTCGCCGACGATTGTTCTCGACCCGAAAGGACAGCTGCTGTTGGTCGTTGGGGCGGCCGGTGGCCCGCGCATCATCACGTCGACGTCGCAGATCATTCTCAATGTCGTCGATGCGCGAATGACGCTGAGTGACGCGATGCATGCACCGAGGATGCACCACCAGGCGTTGCCGGACACCTTGTTGGTGGAGCCGAATGGCCTAACGAAGAGCGCGGAGGATTCGCTCAAGGCGATGGGGCATGCGGTGAAGTATGTCAACGGGTTGGCGAACGTGAATGCGGTGATGCGGGTGAAGGGGGGGTGGGAAGGAGTGTCGGAGCCGCGCGTGGGGGGGACTGGGGGGACGAGTTCGCACTAGGGGAATCGTGCGGCGGCGTTTGGGATATCGCAGCATAGCCGTTCCGGCAACCCAGCGTCGCGCTCCGCACCCCGCCGCACGAATGCCTAACGCAACCCTTGGACGACGAACGCCGTAACCAACGTAGTACGGCGAAGGGGTACCACGCCTAACGCCCGCCCCGCTCACCCTCCCAAGGAAAAGACGTTTAAATTCCAACAAACACAAAGGCCCCAGTCTCTCGACCGGGGCCTTTCGTTAGGCAGGAGCGCCTGCGCTCTAGCTACGAACGACGTTGAGCGGCGCGTTCGTCTTGACGGTGATGGCACCGCCCGAGTTCACGCACCCTTCGTAGTTGGCCGTGGCAGCGGCCGCAGCGCCACCGGCCGCTGCACCCGCAGCGGCACCGATGATCGTGCTCTTCGCCTTACGCCCAAGGATCTGCCCGATGACGGCGCCGGCAGCTGCACCGACGGCGACTTTCTTGGCATCGTTCGCGGTGCTGCTGTTACGCACGCGCGTGATCTCGGCGTTCTGGACATCGGCGTCGAGCGGGTAGGTGCGACCGTCGAAGGCGATGTTCACGACGCGGAAGCCCATCTGGATCTGGTCGTTGGCGTTCTCGCTGCGCTTGAGCTGCGTGAGCTCAATCGTCACCGTTGCACCTGCCGGGATGTCGACACCACCCGAGCTGACGGGCGACTTGAGCGTGGCGACGAAGCGATCGCCGACGTGGTTGGTATTGGTGCAGACCTTGTCGGCAGCGCCGAGTGACAGGATCGTGCCCGCCGGAAGCGCGGCGGTCTTTTCGCCGGCACCACTTCCCTTCTCGACGGCATTGCCAGACGCAGTGACGTTGGAATCAGTCTTTGGCGTGCTCGCAACTGGGGGTGGCGTGGTCGGAGACGGACGCGTCGGCTTGGGGCGCGTCGCGGCTGGGCGAGTCGTTTTGGGCGGCGTCGTGGCCGCTGGTGCTGGAGTCGCCGGCGCGGGCGTGGTCGGCGCCGGAACGTCCTGCAGCTGGGGCTGCACCGCGGTGTCGCCACCGACGCGCGACAAGTCACGCGAGAGCGATGTATCCTGCGCGAGCGTGTTATCCTGCTTCTTATCCCCGCTGCACGCGGCGACGACGAGGGCAAGCGCGAGTGCCGAGGCTGCGCTGCCGCGTCGGATATATTTGGTCATAGTTGTTCCTCCCCTGATAGTCTGGCTGATGTACATACCGCCCGGCGCGCCAAAGGTGCCGTGTTTTATGGCGCTCATGCAATTGGAACGCCGTCGCCTCCGCGAAACATGATCGGCGTCACACATCGCCTACGTCCGTACTTCAATCGCTACCGGTTTCCCCTGGTGGCGGGGCTCGCCAGCGTTGTTGCTGGCGGGGCGCTAGGAAGTGTAATCCCCTGGCTGCTGAAACGTGCCATTGACGCTCTCAATTCTGGAGCGCCTGTCCGTGATGCATATCGCATCGCAGGCTACATGATTCTGGCCTCACTCTCAGCCGGCGTTTTTCGCTACCTGATGCGTGAGTTGCTCAACGGGTTGAGTCGGCGAATCGAGACCGACCTCCGCAGCGATCTCTTTGCACATCTGCTGACGCTCGATGCGCCGTACTACGGGACGACGCGGACAGGGGAACTCATGGCGCGCCTAACGAATGACGTGAGCGCCGTGCGCATGGCAGCGGGGCCGGCGATCATGTATCTCGTGAACACCGTCGTCGGCGGGTTGTTCGCGTTAGGCTTCATGCTGCACATCGACGCGCGCCTAACGGCGTTCGCGTTGATCCCCCTCATTCCGCTCCCGCTCATCACGGTCAAACTTGGGCGACAGATCCACGAGCGATTTGAGAGTGTGCAGGAGCATTTCGGGGCGATGACCACGCGCGTGCAGGAGAATCTCGCGGGGACGCGCATTGTGCGCGCCTACCGACAGGAAGCCGATGAAGAAGCGCGCTTCGGCGGAATGAGCGACGAATACTTGCGGCGCAACATGCACCTGGCGCGGCTGCAGGCGATGATGAATCCCTCCTTTGGATTCCTTGGCGGCCTGGGCGCCGTGATCGTACTCGGCGTGGGCGGTGCAGCGGTCATACAGGGGACGATCACCGTGGGTTCGTTCGTGGCCTTCGGGATGTACCTCGCCATGCTGACCTGGCCGCTGATCGCGTTAGGCTGGGTGATCACGCTCTTCCAGCGCGCCGGAGCGTCGATGAAGCGACTCGACCAGATCTTTGACGCGTCACCTCGGGTGCGCTCCCCGCAGATTCCGCGCACGCTGCCGCCGATCGGCGCAGGTGGTGGGCGCTCGCTGGAATTTCGCGATGTGGGATTTCACTATCCGGTGCGCGGTGAGGATCCGGTGCGCTGGGTCTTCCGGCATGTCTCGTTCAAGATTCCGGCGGGCGAGACGTTAGGCATTGTCGGCGCCACAGGGAGCGGGAAGTCGGCGCTCATCGACCTCATCTCCCGGATTTACGATCCGATCGAGGGGGAGATTCTGATCGATGGGATTCCGCTGCGTGAGATGGATGTCGAGGTCTTACGCCATGAGTTAGGCGTGGTGCCGCAGGAGTCGGTGTTATTCGGCGATACGCTGCGCGCGAATCTCGCGTACGGGACGCCTAACGATACCAACGTGGAGTGGGCGGCCGATGTCGCGCAGCTCACCGAGACCATCGCCGATTTCCCGGGAGGGTTCGAAACGATACTCGGCGAACGCGGGATCAATCTGTCGGGGGGGCAGAAGCAGCGCGCGGCGTTGGCGCGAGCGCTCGCTCGTCGTCCGTCGATCGTGCTGCTCGACGATTCTTTGTCAGCGGTGGATACGCAGACCGAGGCCGCGATCCTGCATGCCCTGCGCGATGTTTTGGCCGGACGCACGGCGGTGATTGCATCACATCGCGTGAGCGCGATTCGCGATTCGGATTGGATTGTGGTGTTGGATGAAGGGCGCGTCGTGGAGGAAGGCATACACGACGAGCTGTTCGCGCGGAAAGGGCGGTACTGGGAGCTGCTGGCGCGGCAGGAGATGGAGGAATCGGTCGCCTAACGAGAACCTGCCGCCAGGCCCGAGGGCGCGGAGCCGGCGAGAAGGAGCGCCGCGCCTAACGCTGCGGTTCGCTCGCCTACAGCCGCTCGAGGATGAAATCGGGCGTGAAGCGCTGCAGGTAGCCCGCGAGAATCGTGAACTGCGAGGTGATCATCAGGATCCCGACGACGATCATCAGCACGCCGGCGCCGCGCTGCATCCAGATCATCTGCTTCTTGAATTTCTGGAAGAAGAGGTGGAAACGGTCGACGGCGAGCGCGGAGATCACGAAGGGGACGGCCAGGCCTAACGAGTACATCGTGAGCAAGGCGACGCCCTTGGATAGCGACGCTTCGCTCCCCGCGTAGGTGATGATGGCGCCGAGGATAGGGCCGATGCAGGGGGTCCATCCGGCGCCGAAGGCGAAGCCGACGAGCACGGTACCGAGGTAGCCGACAGGCTTGTCCGTCAGGTGCACGCGGCGTTCGCGCGCGAAGGCGGTGATGTTGAGGACTCCGAGCATGTAGAGCCCGAAGATGATGATCAGGACGCCGCCGACCTTGGCGATGATCGTGCGCTGGTCGAAGAGGAGTCGTCCGATGAGCGACGCCCCGGCGCCTAACGCGATGAAGATCAGGGAGAAGCCGAGCGTGAAGAGCAGACCGTGGATGAGCGCGGTCCGCTTGGCGCGCGAGGCGTCCTCAAACGACAGCCCGGTGATGAACGTGACGTAGCTCGGGATGAGCGGAAGAACGCACGGCGAGAGGAAACTCACGAGCCCCGCGCCAAAGGCGGAGAAAAGTGCGATCGATTGCTGGGGCACCGTGCGATTACAGAGTGAGAGTTGAAAGAAAGAAGTCGGATGCGCGCGTCAACGTTCCAATCGCAGCGACGCTGCGCGCGTGGAGGACGTTCCACGTTGGCAGTCGGCGCACATGCCGTAAATCACCAACCGATGGCGCTGGCGCGCGAAGCCATTGGTTTCGGCGACGAGGGTCGTCATGCGCTCGAGACGTTCATCGCGGAACTCGGTGACCTTGCCACAGACGGTGCACATGAGGTGTTCGTGATGCGGGGCGTCGCGCGCGGGCTCGAAGCGGCGAAAGCCTTCACCGAAATCGCGTTCGACCGCGAGCCCGCTTTTCACCAGCAGATCGAGCGTGCGGTAGACCGTCGCCAGACCGGCCGTTGTTCCCCGTCGTTTGAGCTCCGACGCGACATCATCGGCGGAAAGATGTCGCGTCGATTGGAGGACGATGTCGGCGATAGCGAGGCGCTGCGCGGTAACGGGGAGCCCGTGTTCGCGCAGGTACGCATCGAAGTCGTCGCCTACGCCGACGTTGCCCATGAGGGTTGGGCGATGACGTGTCGCAGCTCGTCGCCGGAGAAGTGTTCGGGATCCGACTCGTCGCCGGCGCGGCGCGCGACGCCGCGGGCAACGCGTTCCACGGTTGCCAGCGGGGCATCGGCTTCGTGAATGATATCGACATCCCATTTCCCGCGGTCCGGCCCCTTGAGCACCAAACGATACGATGCAGTGAGAATGGCGTAGCGCTTGTTCGGGTCGGGAAGCGACGTCGTCACCGATTGTTCCGGAGCGCGTGGCGGGAGCGCGAGGATGTCGCCTAACGCGATGGTCTCCTCGCCTTCGCTGGCGCGCGGGTGAGCATCGGCGCTGCGATCGGCCGCGTCGCGTTGCACCTCGCGGTCGCTGACCGCGGCGGTAGGAGGGATTTCGTGCTCCTGGGTCGCGGAGATGAGATCGGCTGCATCGTCGTCGACGTCAACCTCGACTCCTGTTTCATCGTCCCCGAGTTCGGCGTCGGCGAGACCGACCCCCGGGGATGCGAGCGAGACATCATCTGATTCGATCGTGCGCCCGACTTCCGCTTCGCGATCGAGCAGCGGCGCATCGTCGTCGCCTAACGCCCAGACCGATTCGGTGTGGATGTTGAACGGGTCGGCCATGATGCGCGTGACTTCGACGTCGAGGGCGTCGGAGATCGGATCGGGTGTAGCGCGGTCGGCGAGTTCCGCGGCGATGACGTCGCTTCGGACGACGAGGGCATCGGCGGCGCGCGTGCCTAACGATTCGTCGGCGTAGGGGGAGTCGGCGTCCGCGTCGAGCGAATCACCAACGATGGGCGCATCACCATCTGCGTACGGCGAATCGTCGGCGGCGGCGCTCATGGCATGCTCACTGGCGGCACCGCCCGCGTCGGCGCTACTGCTCATCTCCCCTGAAGCACTTTCACGCAACTCCACAGGTCCGTCGTTCTCGGGCGACACGTCGACAACGGTCTCGCTGGTCACTTCGCCCAGCTCGAGCTGTGCCACACCGTCTGGCGATTCGGCGTCTGCAGCAACCGTTTCGTCAGCTGCAACAGGCGGCGCGTCTGGCTGTTCGACGGCAACCACCGCCACGGCACTCTCAATACCGCCCTGCCGAATCGCCGGGAACAAACGCAACTCGGCGATGCGCCCTTCGGGCAATCGCCCAACGATGGTCTGCAGAAAACGATGCGTCGTCTCGTTCATCGCGTCGCTCCCCCACCGGAGACGGCCGGCGTTTCGCGCCCTTCGAGCGCACGGACATTGAGCTCGCGCTCGACGTACAGACGAAGAATGTGCATGAAATCCTGTGCGTTGGTCACGACGCCAAACGCCTGATGCGTTCCGCGGTCCTTCAATTTGCTCACGACGAATTCCGATGAGTCCACGCAGATGGTCGGAAGTTCGCGCAGCGAGCCATCGGCTTCCGTCACAAAGGCGGGGAGCATGTTGCCGGTCGCAATGGCGTGGAGCGCCGTGGCGATGAGAATCGCCATCGTCGCCTTGACTGCATGCGCGCGCATCGCGTCCTGCCCCTCCACCGCGTCCGTGTAGACATCGGGTAGTGGCCCGTCATCGCGGATCGAACCGCACAACACAAACGGAACATCCATCTCCACGCACGCGTGCATGATGCCATCGGTGACGACTCCCTGCCTAACGGCGGCGGCAATCGACCCGGCGCCGCGCACCTTGTTGATGGCGCGCATGTGCAGGCCATGTCCGCCGCTCGAGGCCTGCCCCGAGCCCGTCATGCCTAACGTGGTGCCGAAGATCGACGCTTCGATGTCGTGCACCGCGACGGCGTTCCCGGCGAGCAATGCCTTCACGAAACCGTTGCGGATGAACCAGACCATGTCGGCGCGGGCGCGCGAATGGACGAGTGCCGGACCCGCAACCCAGACTGGATACCCGCCGCGGTCGCGCTCATCGATCAGGAGGCGGGCCATGACGCCGTAGTCGATCGGCTTCTCGCGCGAGACCACACTCGTCATGAACTTGAACTCGCCGCCTTCGTCCTCTGCGTCGTGAAACGCATCGGTGTAGACGAAGATTCCTTCACCACCGTCTTCTCGCGAACCAACGGCGACGCGGTCGCCGGCCTTGACGCGGCGCCCTTCGCGCACCCACAGGTCGCCTAACGAGTCGAGCACGAGCGCCGAGTCCATGCGCGGCTCGCGCGGAAGTCGCCACGCGCCGCCGACTCGCACATACGTGGGGAGGTTGGTCGTGGAGAAAAATCCTTCGGGCAAGACGCCGTCGGCCGGCGCGGGAACGAACGTCGCGTCGGGAGCGTCAGCAAACGCTGGCGTGGAAAAATCGGGGTGCGAAAATGAGGAGGACGGCACGGGCGAAAGATCGCCGTCTGAGCAGGGGCGGAACAAGCGGCGGCTCGCTGACTTCCGAGGTGAATTCGACGCTGATTTCCTAGAGCAAACTCACCGGATCGCGGTCAATGACCACGCGGCCACCCTCGCGATTGCGAGCGGGGACGTCGTAGCGCTCGGCGAAGTATCGGGCGGTGCGCGTGAGGTCGCTCGAGTTGGGCGATTTGAGGAGCGTATGCCATCGCCAGCGATTTTTTATGCGCTCGATCGGACACGGCGCGGGACCGATTATCGTGAGCGCCAGCTCAGGTCGCGCTGCAGCGAGGCGTTTGAGCCATGCGGTTGCCTCCTGCGCGAGTTGCTCGGCGCCGTTCTCGCTCGTGGCCGAAAAGACGAGGTTCGCGAGGCGAATGGTCGGTGGATACGGCGGCGATGTGCGTTCGGGGAGTTCTTCGCGCACAAAGCTTTCGTAATCGTGCGTGACAGCGCAGCGGACGGCGTGATGATCGCCGATGCGCGTCTGGATGATCACTTCCCCTCCCTTGGCTCCTCGTCCGGCGCGCCCCGCCACCTGTGCCAATAGCTGAAACGTTCGTTCGGCCGCGCGAAAATCGGGGAGGTTGATGCCGACGTCGGCGTCGATGACACCGACGAGGGTGACATTGGGGAAGTCGAGTCCCTTGGCGATCATCTGGGTGCCTAACAAGATGTCGACTTCGCCAGATGCAACGCGATCGAGGATTTGCGCATGCGCCCACTTGGCGCTCGTCGTGTCCACGTCCATGCGCGCGATGCGTGCTTCAGGAAATCGCTCACCGAGGAGTCGTTCGACCTGTTGGGTCCCGAGTCCGCGCTGCCTAACGGTAGCCGCTCCGCAGCGCGCGCACGTTAGGCGCATCTCCTCGTGGTGACCGCAGTAGTGGCAGACGAGTCGTTCGGGGGCGCGGTGATAGGTGAGCGAGATGGAGCAGTTCGGGCACGCCGCGACGTCGCCGCATTCGCCGCATTGGACAAACGCGGAATAGCCGCGACGATTGAGGAGGCAGATGGATTGCTCCTTCGCCGCGAGCCGCGCACGGAGGGCGCGTTCGAGCGGTTCGGAGACGACCCTGCGGAATGGGTCGCCTCTGAGTGCAGCTGACGGGTCGGGGCGCGCTGGTGCGGGAATGCGTTCGGGGCGTTCGTCGCCCGTTGCACCTGTAGTCTGGGTGGAAGGTTGTGTACCGCGCGCACTTTGTTTTCCGCCGCCGAGTTTGACCACCTCGATGTGCGGGAGTTTTCCGCCGCCGACGCGTTCAGGGAGCGAGAGCAGGTGATAGCGCCCTTGCTGCGCGAGTTCCCAGCTCTCGAGCGAGGGCGTGGCGCTCCCCAACACGGTGACGGCGCCTTCGTAGCGCGCGCGCACGACCGCCACGTCGCGTGCGTGGTAGCGCGGTGTTTCGTTCTGTTTGTACGACGACTCGTGTTCTTCGTCGACGACGATGGCGCCAACGTTGTCGAGCGGGGCGAAGATGGCAGAGCGGGCGCCGACTGCGATGCTGCGTTCGCCGCGCTTGAGGGCCCGCCAGGCGTCGACGCGTTCGCCGTCACTAAGCGCGGAGTGCAGCACGGCGACCTGGTCACCGAAGACGGCGCGGAATCGATCGACGGTTTGCGGCGTGAGTGCAATCTCGGGGACGAGGACGATCGCGGTGCGCTTGCGCGTGAGGACGACTTCGCGAAGGACGTCCAGGTAGACAAGCGTCTTACCGCTCCCCGTAACGCCGTGCAGCAGGAAGACGTCGCCCGGTGCGCCGCGCGTGATGGCGTCGATGGCGTGCTGCTGCGCACTTGTAGGGGGATGTCGTTGCGGTGCTGCCAGCGGTCGCGCGGCGAACGGGTCGCGCGCGACTTCTTCGCGATCGATCGTGGCGATTCCCTTCGTCACCAGCCCATGAAGCACTGATTCCGAGACACCGAGTCGCTCGAGCACGTCTTCGACTGCGGCGCGTCCCTCCATTGCTTCAAGGAACTCGTAGACGTCGCGTTGCTTCCTGCCGCGGCGGAAGATCGCGTCGCGCTGCATGAGCGAGTCGATGGGCGCCGTGATGGAGATGCTGCGCCGAGTGCGCGCGGCAGGCGTCGGTGACTCGGCCCCCGTGAGTGCGGCCGGGAGGGCGCTGCGAGCGGCGATGCCTAACGGGGCGACGTAGTGATCGGCGAGCCACTTCACCGTCTCGAGAAGCGGCGTGCTCAAAGCCGCCTCCGCGTCCGGGGCGTCGAGCAGGTGCTTGTATTTCACCCCCGCCTGTGGCGTTGACTCGAGCGAGACCACGATGCCGATCTCTTTCTTCTGCCGAAACGGGACGACCACGCGGCTCCCGAGCGCGATTCGGCGCTCCATCTCGTCGTCGACGAGGTAGGAGAAGGGTTGGTAGAGCGGGACCGGGATGGCGACGTCGACGAGGCGCGGCATTTCGTCCAAACATAGCCGAGGGGTTGGCGGGGGCGTTGCGAGGCGGGCCTCGGTGGGCGGGGGCGGGGGGCGAACCTTTTTTCGGGCGGGTAGGTTTATGGGGTGGAACTGGAGATGGCGACGGGTTCGGTGCCTGTCCCTGAACCGGGCACGGAACAAACCGGGTTGGGAACCGGGTTCGGAACACGTCCCGCAACACGTCCCCGCTGGTCACTGCGGTTGACGCGTGGGGGGTCGCTCTCCTCCGCGTACTCCGCGTCCTCCGTGGTTCAAGATCTTAAGAGCTTTAAACCACGGAGGACGCAGAGGACACGGAGGAAAACAAGAGCTGGGCAATGGGGGACGCGTTCAGGGACAGGTTGCGTACGCGTTCCCGAACCTGTCCCTCAACCCGTCCCGCAACACGTCCCGCAACACGTCCCGCAACACGTCCGCAATGCTCGCTACCGCTCCGGCGCAGGATCTAGCTGCGATCGTCGCCCAGCATGGTCGCATTCTCCTCTATGATGGGGTGTGCGGGCTGTGTGATTCGAGCGTGCAGTTCATCCTCGACCACGACAAGGTCGGGACGCTGAGGTTCGCGACGTTGCAGGGGGAGTTGGGACAGGCGGCGATCGCGCGCGATCCAGCGTTGCAGGGTGTGGACTCGCTGGTGTTGCTGCAGCCCGGAAAGACGTCGGTGCGTTCGTCGGCGGTGCTTGAGGTTGGCCGGTACCTCGGTGGTGTGTGGCGTCTCCTCGCGTGGCCAGCGTTGATGGTTCCGCGCGTCGTACGGGACGCGGTGTACGACTTCGTCGCGCGGAATCGCTATCGGGTGTTTGGGAAACTCGATGCGTGCAGGTTGCCGACGCCGGAGGAGCGGGCGCGGTTCTTGGATTTGTGACGTCTGATTGCGCGTGACGCTCCGGACGGCAGTCAGGGTAGACCCAATTCGGGCCCTGCGATTTCCCGCGGCCAAGTGGAATCCGTCGGCCACTCGGGACTCGTTAGGCGTTCGGATAGCTGTGCGCCCCATCGGTGATTCTCGCGAGCAGTACGAAAGCATCAGAGTCTGGCCGCGGGCTCTCCCGTTCGGCTTTGATCGGAACTAAGGTTCCGCTTGCATTGACGCGCCGAGGTTCACTCAGCACTCGATGCGAAATCCGGAACGGTCGTCGCTGAAGCTCACCACTGGCGCGCACGCGAACGAACACTCGATTCACACGCGTTCGCGATCACGAGAAACGGACCTAACGATGGGAACCATGCGTCTCGCACCGGCGACGGTGGAGGATTATCGCCTGCTCGCCGAGCGGCGGTTGCCGCGCCAGCTCTTCGACTACATCGATGGCGGCTCTGGCGATGAAGTGACGCTGGCAGCGAATCGCACCGACTTCCAGTCGATCCTCCTTCGACAACTCGTGATGCGCGACGTCTCATCGGTCGCGACGAACGCAGAATTGGCGGGCCAATCGGTCTCGATGCCGGTGGCACTTGGCCCGGTGGGACTCGCCGGGATGATGCGACGGAGGGGAGAAGTACAAGCTGCGCGTGCGGCGGCGGCGATGGGTATCCCGTTCTGTCTTTCGACGGTCGGCCTCTGCTCGCTGGAGGAAGTGCGCGCGGCAACGCCGTCGAAGTTCTGGTTCCAGTTGTACATGATGCGCGACCGTGGGCACGTCCGCGAACTGCTGCAGCGCGCACGTGCGGTGGGCGTCGACACGCTGATCTTCACCGTCGACCTCGCCGTGGTGGGCGCGCGATATCGTGACGTGCGTAACGGGATGGCGGGTGGGCTCAGTTCGTGGGGCAAGGTGCGTCGCGGCATCGACGTGATGCGGCACCCCGCGTGGATGTGGGACGTAGGAATCCGTGGACGCCCCCTAATCTTCGGCAACATCTCCAAGTTTGTGGCCGACGCGCGCAACGTCCAGCAGTTTCGCACGTGGATCAACTCGCAGTTCGACCCCAGCGTCACGTGGCGCGACATCGAGTGGCTGCGACGCGAGTGGCCGGGCACGCTCATCATCAAGGGGATTCTCGAGCCATTGGACGCCGTCTCGGCCGCGGATTGCGGTGCGAATGGTGTCATCGTCTCCAACCACGGCGGGCGGCAGCTCGATTCTGTCCCGTCGGGAATCGCGATGTTGCCGCGCGTCGTCGAAGCCGTCGGCCACCGTCTTGAGGTGACGCTCGACGGCGGAGTTCGGGGCGGACAAGATGTCGTGAAGGCGTTGGCGTTAGGCGCGCGCGGGGTGCTGCTCGGACGCGCGTGGATCTATGCGTTGGCGGCGCGCGGGGAAGCAGGGGTGCGGCACGTCCTCTCGCTCATTCAGCAGGAGATGGCGGTGACGATGGCCCTAACTGGGGTGTGCAGCACGGGTGAGGTGACGGAAGGGATACTGCATGAGTGGAAGGCGGAAGGCGCGAGCGCTGGGCGATGAGCATGGGGTGACTGTGCTTCGCGATGCCAGCAGAACTCGTGAGACATCACTCAGAACTGCCTAACCCTCGTTAGGCACCCTCGCGTCAAAACGACGCCACAGCCGCCGACGCGCTCCGCCGCGCGAACCACGCCGTCCGCTGCTCGGCCGACGTCCCATTGGCCATGATGTACCCCAACAGCGCATCCGCGAGTTCATTCCCGCTCTGATAGCGCTCCGCCGCTGGCTTGGCCAAACACTTCATCACGATCGCCGACAGATCGTTGGGAACGCGCGAGTCGACGACTTCGGGAGCGACCGGGATCTCGTGCACCTGCTTGTACCCAACGGAATACGAGTCCGCGCCGTCGAACGGAGGAAACCCCAGCAGCATCTCGTAGAGCATGACGCCGACGGCGTACACGTCGCTGCGGCCGTCGACCATCTTCCCCATCGCCTGCTCGGGGGACATGTAGTGCGGAGTTCCCATCGCGCGACCAGTCCTCGTTAGGCGACCGTGGAAACGCGCCGTCGCGATGCCGAAGTCGGTGATGGACGCGTGGCCGTCTTCGTCGAACAGGATGTTGTCAGGCTTGATATCGCGGTGAACGATGCCGCGACGATGCGCGTAGTCGAGCGCGATGGCGACTTGCGAGCAGATTGTAGCTGACGGGCCAGGCTGCACGGTCTTCTCTCGCACCAGGACGTCGGCGAGTGAACCGCCGGCCAAATACGGCATGACGAGATAGACGAGGTCCGTCAGATCCGCAAAATCGAGAATCGGGCAGATGTGCGGATGCAACAACTGCGACGACGCCTCGGCCTCGCGCTTGAAGCGCTCACGCATCTCCGGATCCTTCGCCAGGTGCGCATGGAGCACCTTGATGACGAGCGGTCGGTCGAGCGTGGCGTGCATGGCGTAATACACATGCGCCATCCCACCACTCCCTAAGCGCCTAACGACACGGTAGCGCGACGCACCCGCGCGTCGCAGCGCGGTCAACTCGCTATCGGGAGCCTCCTGCGGCGTGGACGAAAGCTCGGGAAGCGACGTCGTGCACCGTGTGCACTTCACCGCTCGCGCGCGATTCCACGTGCCGCAGTCGGGACAGAACATCGTTAGGCG
>JBGAKW010000053.1:0-5080 GCA_044224185.1 Gemmatimonadaceae bacterium
GAACGCCGCGACAATGTCGATGGTCCGCCAATCGAGAGCACCGTACGGCATCATGTAGTGTTTCATGCTGCGGCACGTCTCGACGTGATCGGAGTAGTCGTGACCGAACCCGGAACGGAAGCGCGAAATGCGCTCGATCTTCGAGAGATCGAGGTAGGAGCGGGTGACGATGTGCGGTACGCCGCGTTCCGCGAGGTCATAGACGGCGTCGACGGTGATGTTCGCGGTGGCCGACTTCCCTGCAATGGTTGCCTTCACCGATGCGGTGCCTAACGCGACGGCGCTGAGGATGCCGTCGGTGGCGACGGACACCACGGCTGGCTGCGAGGAGCTCCACACCACCTGCGGATGCTCCATCATATTCCCTTTCTCGTCCCTCACTTCGGCGACCAACGCGGCGTGATCGCCCACGCCTAACGTCAGCGACTGCGGCGTAACGCTGATGGAGGTGGGCACCGGGGTGACGGGAACTGATGGAGCCGAGGAATCGCCGCCGCAGGCGGAAGCAGCCAGCACGGTCGCCAGCAGGGAGACCAAGGGCCGCGAGGGCCGTAATAGGACAGGTGACATGCTCGAAAGGATCGTCACGTTAGGCTCGGACGTTTAGCGCTGCGCCGTATGTGAGATCTTCTCAATGCAAGGCAAGAATTCGATAACAGCGGCAACTGATGGGTGACACCGCGCGCGTCACCACGCGCGAGCTTGGTGCATGCCTCGTTCCCCAGCCCCTTGCGACCCTAACTGCGCCGAGCGTACGCTATGGCCATGCCTGCGCCTTCGTCCATCGTTCCCGACACGTCTCGCACTGACTGGATAGTGGACCGTCTTGCGCTGCTGCCGGAGGACGGAAATCGCTACGAGATCCTCGATGGCGAACTGCTGGTGACGCCGGCTCCCTATTTCGTGCATCAGCGCGCGTCGCGAGAACTTGTGTTGATCTTAGCCGAGTACTTGCGCGGCACTGGGCTTGAGCTCTTCTACGCTCCAACAGCGGTGCGCGCCGGAGAGCGGACAGAACTCGAGCCTGACGTGCTCGTCGTCCCGACGCTTTCACCGTCGAACGACCGGTTCATCGACGGACTCAATCAGCTCGTACTCGCCGTCGAGATCACGTCGCCGTCTACCGCGCGCGTCGATCGCTATCGGAAGCGTGGCGCATATCAACAGCATGGTGTGCCGGAGTACTGGATCGTCGATCCCGCTTCCCGCTTTGTCGAGCGATGGCGCCCTAACGACGTTGAGCCAGAGGTTCTCGAAACGACGCTCACGTGGCAGCCGGTGGCCGATGCAGCACCGCTCGTCGTTGACTTGGTGCGCTACTTCGAGGCGGTGCGCGGCACGTAGCGACGTCAGGAGTGGGGAACGCTCCGGGGTACAGATGAACCTGTCCCCGAACCAATGACGGTCCGCGTTATGCAGCTGCGAGCACTCGTTAGGCTCCGCAGAGCTGCCGATCCGTATCGACCGTCATGCCCCTTCAATACTCCGACCTCGACCCCACCACTCGGCGATTCGCGTTGGATGAGTTCGAACGCGATCTCGCATCCGACCAGTTTCGCCACTCCGAACGCCTGCGCCCCACCGCGTTAGGCGACTACGAGCGGCTCCTACGCGACGCGCACTCCTATTACGACGACCAATGGCTTGAAGAACGCGCCGCCGATCTCCTCGTCGATTTCGAGCCGAGGCACACACCGAGTGGCGGACAGACGACGGCGAGAGTGCCGTACATGGCGGCGCGCATGATGGCGGAAGGGGATTTCAACCGCTACTACATGCGCGGCCTCGCGCTGCGTGCAATCAACGAAGGGCGACAGGTGGTCGAGGTGTATCGGGCCCGGCTCTCGCGCGAGCCACGCGATGATTCCGCCGAGATTGAGGGGCGCCGAATTAGTGCGCAGGAGGTGCTGGATCGGCTGCGTGGAAACACCGCGCTTGAGGGGTCGGTGGCGATTCGCCTGGGACTACCGAACTCGGGGTTGAGTATTCGCCTCGTGTAGACAGGGACGTCCGTGTGCGGGCTTCCGTTCCTGCTGTGAGTCAAGACCTGGTCCTCGGTGCGAATGTCAGCCTTTGACATTGCTCCTGCCCGAGATAACGTCAGAAGGGCATTCACACGCGGAGCACCTAATGAGCTTGAACGTTTCCCTCACTCCAGAGCTCGAACATTACATCTCCGAAAAAGTCGAGAGCGGAGCCTACACCTCAGCAAGCGAAGTTGTGCGAGAGGGGCTCCGCCTTCTTCAAGCCTCGGAAGATGCGAGGGGTAAATGGGCAGTCGAGGCACGCGCCAAAATCGAGCGTGGCTGGCAGCAAGCTGAAAAGGGTCAACTCGTGGATGGAGCGAAAGCGATGGGTCGGATTAAGGATCGTATGGAGGCCAAGCTCAAATCGCGCCCGAAGAAACGTGCGTAATGGCTCTCGGCTATCGGCTTACGCAGGCCGCCGAAACGGACGTAGTCGAGATCATTCAGTATCTCGCAGAAAGAAGCGACGACGCGGCGCAATCCGTCTTTCGCGCGCTTGAAGACGCCTTCAACCGACTGGCAAGCCACCCGCACATTGGCCACGCGCGCGAGGACCTGACGGCGCGTCCAGTAAAGTTCCTGAGTGTCTTTTCCTATTTGGTAGTATACGCACCTGAGACGTCCCCGCTTCAGATCATTAGGGTACTGCATGGGGCGCGAGACGTGGGAGCGCTCATGAAGAAAGCTCCGTAAGCACGCATATCCATTACGAGGCGAGCGCTTTGATGGCGCGCGCGAATCGTACCACCTGTCCTACGCAGCCACTTCGACGTATGTCGCGTGCGTCTTCCCTACGGGAAGCGGCTGACCTTCGGCACGTAAACCGTCGAGATGGAACTCGATCGCCTCGCGCATGACGTGCTCGACTTCCGTCTGGGTCGCACCCGTCGCGACGCAGCCGGGCACATCCGGCGAGTAAGCCGAAAAGCCGGTCTCGGTGGGTTCGATGAGAATGAGAAAGCGCTGCATGCCGTCACTCCTGCCGTAGGGTTTTGAGGCCCGCTTGCTTAAGAATGGAGTTTAAGGTACCGCGAGACAGGTCGTCATTGCCACCGCCGGCGACAGTAACTACTCCCGGCTTCGTAGGGTGCTTGAACTGACGGTGACTCCCCCGAGTGCGTACCAAGCGCCAACCGTCATCAGCGAGTAGCTCAAGGACATCACGGATCTTCATGCTCGCACAGTGCGCCAGCGAGTCACTACTGTCGAGCCGACTGCAACGCAGCTTTAGCCAAATCGCGGCAAGCGCTTGTGCGCCTCGCGCGCGTGGTTACGCCCGAAGCGCCCCCTAACCATTTCTCACCGGCCGCACCACGTTTGCCCGATGAAACCCACCAACCGGCAGGCCCTCCCCGCCCTCCTCCTCCTCTTCGCCATCAACTTCATGAACTTCTACGACCGCCAAGTCGTAGGAGCCATCGGCGAACGGCTCAAGGGAGAGTGGCAGCTGACCGACTCCCAGCTCGCGGGCCTAACGACGGTGTTCATCGACCGCCAAGTCGTAGGAGCCGTCGGCGAACGGCTCAAGGGAGAGTGGCAGCTGACCGACTCCCAGCTCGCGGGCCTAACGACGGTGTTCATTCTGCTCTATGGCGTGATTGGCATCCCACTGGGTCGCCTCTCCGACACCGCCAGCCGCAAACGCATTCTCGCCGGCGGAATCTCATTGTGGAGCATGTTCACTGCGCTCTCAGGCATCGCACAAAGTTTCGGCGCGATGATCGTGTATCGATTGGGCGTTGGAGTAGGCGAAGCGAGTGCAGCACCGGCGGCGACCTCCCTCATCGGCGACCTCTTTAGCTCCAAGCAACGCTCACGCGCCATCAGCGTCTTCATGCTGGGCGTCCCGTTAGGCATCGGCGCGAGTTCATTCATCAGCGGACTGGTGACGCAAGCGACGGGGAATTGGCGATCGGCGCTCTTTGTCGCGGCGGTCCCGGGATTCATTCTCGCTCTTCTCGCGTTGCGCCTGCCGGAACCGGCGCGAGGTGCGGCAGATCCAGGCGTTGCCACCGAATCGCGCGGCGCACTTGAGTCGATCATGATGGTTCTGCGCATCCCGACCATGCGATGGATCATCGCCTCGGGAGCGCTCCTCAACATCATGGCGTACGTCCTCCCCGCATTCCTGACGTCGTACTTCATTCGGTGGCACGGGCTCAACATCGACATCGCCAACCGCTTCTCGAGCGTCATCTTCGGCGTGGGTGGCACAATCGGCATGTTGGGAGGAGGATGGCTCTGCGACCATCTCGCAGAGCGTTCACCGCGCGCGCGTTTGCTGTGCAGCGCAGCGTCGAGTCTCGTCATCGCTCCTGCACTTTTGGTCGCGCTACAACAGACGCAGGGCAACTACTGGCCTTTCGCTGTCTGTATGTTCGTCGCGGCGGTCGCCCTGATGATGTACTACTCGTCCGCCTACGCGACGATCGCCGACATCGTCGAACCGCGCTCACGCGGGACGGCGATGTCGGTCTACTTCTTTGTCTTCTATCTCTTCACGGCCGCGGGACTGTCGGGCTTTGGGAAGTTGAGTGACATGCGCGCCAAGGTCGCGTTAGGCACGGGGATGGACGCGGCGGGGGCGCGGGCGAGTGGACTGCACGACGCGTTGTTTGCGCTTCCCGTCGTTAGTGTGACGCTCGCGTTTGTGCTTTGGATGGCGTCGAGACGGGTGAACAGCGATTACGCGCGGATACGCGGTGGTGCGCGGACACAACCAGCAGCAGTCGTAGTGGTTGGGGGACTGCGGGCCGCGGAGTGATTGCCCCAGTACCGTCCCCAATCCGCGCCCCCTACATCACCAACCTCCCCTGACTCCTTTGCACCACCGCCCGAACCGAATCGGCCCGAAACTTCGCGCGTTTGACTAAGGGTTCAAAGCGCGCGTCAGCTCGCAGCGATTCGATCCGAGGATCGAATCGCAGCCATCGATGCAGCAGGAATCCGACGTCGACTGCACGCTCGATGTACTCGAAGGCACGATGTGAGTTGCCCCGCAACGCCGCGATCACGCCGAGATCGTATAGTTCTGCGTCCGGATGCGGGTTCCC
>JBGAKW010000054.1:0-4658 GCA_044224185.1 Gemmatimonadaceae bacterium
AACGGACGCCACCAGAATGAAAAGCGCTCGAGCGGCGTGATTTCCTCCACGATGCACTCGAAGGTGAACGGCTCGCCCTTGTACGTCATGTCGCCGCGGCTGCGTTCGCCGACAACGAACGGCGTGAGATTCTTCACGCCGAACCAGGTGCCGAATTCCGTGGCGTCGGTGAGCGCGCGCCACACGCGAGCACGCGTGGCAGGAAGGCGAACTTCACGTTCGAGGCGGTCGGTGGATGTAGCGGTAGTCATGTGCGTCTACTCGTGTTCGGGATGACGAAGCAACGCTTCGAGGGCAGCGAGTCGCTTGGACCACAAGCGCTCGTAGGAACGGAGCCACTCGTCGGCGTCGGCGAGTGGTTGGGGATTCAGTTGGCAGAAGTGCGTTCGTCCGCGAACGGTGCGGCGAATGAGTCCTGCCTGCTCCAGCGTCTTCACATGCTTGGACGCGGCGGCGAGCGACATTTCCAGCGGCTCCGCCAGCTCGCTCACCGTGTGTTCCTGGCGCGAGAGGCGTCGCAGCATGGCGCGCCGAGTGGGGTCGCTGAGGGCGTGAAAGACGCGATCGAGTTCGTGCGATTGCTCAACCATACGGTTGAATATATCGCCAAGGGTCGTTTCGTCAACCTTTTGGTTGAATGAATCGCGCGTCATTGTCGAGCCTTGTCGAGCATTGTCGAGGGTGCTCGGCGGCGCTAACGTGGCGGGCGCGACTCGGCACCGCGAACTACGCATAGGCCATGCGCGATGTCGAACCAACACATTCATTCAGCTTTCCACAGTATGCGCGAATCCTTGGGTCTCCGCCGTGTTGTCGTAGCGTCGCTCGCTGCGCTCTTGCTTCCGCACATCGCGCACGCACAGAAGGGAAAGAGCGCCGCCAGCGCGCCGTTCTCCGTTGTTGAAGCGTCGATTCCCGAGATGCGCGCTGCCCTCGAGTCGGGGCGCGTGACGTCGCGTCAGCTCGTGCAGCAATACCTAACGAGGATCGCGCTGTACGAAGACAGACTCAACGCGATCATCACCGTGAATCCCAATGCGCTTGCGGTCGCCGATTCGCTCGACCGCGAACGTGCGCGAGGGCGCGTGCGTGGTCCGTTGCACGGGATTCCGATCGCGCTCAAGGACAACATCAACACCGTTGATATGCCGACCACTGGCGGTGCGGTCGCCTTTGCCGATTTAGTCCCTCCGTATGACGCAACGCTGACGACGAATCTCCGTAATGCCGGAGCGATCATTCTCGCCAAGACCCAGCTCACCGAGTTGGCCAACTGGGTCGCGACGGGGATGCCGGGCAACTACAACGGTCTCAATGGTTACGGGATGAACCCGTGGGATCCGCGGCGTGACCCGCGCGACGGCGTCAACGACGGCCGCCCAGTGCTCAGCACCGGCGGGTCGAGTTCTGGCGTGGGTACCAACGTCTCGTTCTGGGCTGGAAACGTGGGCACGGAAACGTCGGGGTCCATTCTCAGTCCTTCGCATCAAAACATGCTCGTCGGGATCAAGCCCACGGTTGGCCGAGTGAGCCGTCATGGCGTCATTCCCATCACGGCCGACCAGGATACCCCAGGCCCCATGACGCGGACCGTGACCGACGCCGCCATCATGCTCGGCGCCATGGAATCACCCGCCCCCGACCCTAACGATGCAGCGACGACGAAGTGCCCGCCCCCTGCAGGCCGAGATTATACGAAATTTCTCGACGCCAAGGGCCTAACTGGGAAACGCATCGGCGTTCCGCGCGCCTTCTTTCTCGACAAGCTCAAGCTCCCGTGGAACGCGAACCCTCGCGGAGGACTCACCGACGCGCAGCAGGGTGTGATGAACGAAGCGATCGCCGTCCTCAAGGCGCAGGGCGCGACGATTGTGGATCCCGCCGATATCCCAAGTGTCACCGACACCGTGAAGGCGAACAACTTCCTCGAATGGGGGACGTGCGGCGGGTACGACGAAGCAAAAGGGCGCGATGCGGCGTGTTCGGTCGCATTCAAGTACGGGATGAAGCGCGACTTCAACGCGTATCTCAAGTCGTTAGGCGACAAGGCGCCCGTGAAGTCGCTCACGGCCCTGCGCGAGTGGAATGTCGCGCATCAGCGCGGGAACGCGATTCGTTACGGTCAGGCGCTGCTCGACGTTTCTGATGAGATGGATGTGCAAGCCGATCGTGCGCGCTAGAGTGTCAGCAGCGCGAGCATTGCCGCGCGCCCTGGGTATCCGAGCATCACCGTGCCCTTTGCGTTGCTGGCGGTGACGTTACCGCCAGGTGCAACGCCGTTTCCTGCTGGGTTTGAGCCGAAGCCAGCGCCGTTTGGTGTCACGTTCACTGGGGCGGCGTGCAGCGAGCCGGTGCTCGTCACGATTGCGTATGCGTTTGAGCAGGCGACGAGGAAGCGGCATGCGCCGCCGATGTTTCCGTAGGGCGAAAACACGTTCCCCTGACCATTACGGGCACCGTAGCCAAGGCCGGATTGCATGCGATCCAGCAGGGAGCCGACCGTCTGGATGAAGTCGAAGCCATCCCGAAGCCACGACGTCCTACCTAACGACTATCCGCCCACACCGCACGAAAGTAGGCCGGCAGTTCAATAGCAAGCGTCTCCGAAATGCCAACCGGCGCCCACGTGAGCTGCTGATCCAGAATCTCCGGGCGATCGCTCTCCGGACGCCACACTTCCACCAAACGCGCGTCGAGATCGACGATCCAGTAGAACGGCACTCCCGATCGTTGATAGAACCGACGCTTGGTGATGCGATCGTAGCGAGCCGTCGACGGCGAAAGCACTTCGACAGTGAGCAACGGAATGCCATAGTCGCTCCACCCTATCGGTTCGCGTCCATCGACCATCGCGCCGATGAAAATATCCGGTTGCAGGAGATGATCGGCGCGGAAGTCTAGATCCGCGGCGAGGCACATCGTGTAACCAATTCGATGCGCGCGGACATACGCATCGATAAGGCGAGTCAGCTCCATCACCCCGCGCTGATGCACCCCTCGCGCACTCGGAGTTACCAGGAGCTCACCATCAACGAGCTCGTACTTGTTGCCGTCGTCAGGAAGCGCGAGAACTTCCTCGCGCGTCCACCGGTGGCCTTGGAGGGCTGGCATGCCCATACGGTATGCTCGGCGATTTGGGGTGCGCAATGCTTCATCGCGCAATTTCGCGCCCTGCATCGCCGAGCCCATCACCATTGAATCGCGCTGGTAGCAAATGAAAAATCGCCGACCAAGAGAGATGGTCGGCGATTTTAGGTTACGGTGGCGGCGAATCGATTTCGTCCTTCGTCGTTAGCGCGGTTGCCCTTCAAATTGGCCCGACCGTACCACGGCTACGCATATTTGCGAGCATGACGGTGGCTCGCACTTCTGAACGTCCCTCGTTCATCTGGCTGAGGAGAAGAGGCGTCGCGGCATTGAGAGTTCAAACGCTGCGTCGCCTCACATTTCGGCTCGCCGCCTCCCGCGGACGTCGCATGGTGCTGCTGTGGCACCGGGTGAGCCCAACGGGAGGTGCCGCGCACGAGGTCATGCCTAACGTTGCGGCCTCGCTCTTTCGCGAGCAGCTCGAGGCGCTGCGCACGGAAGTCGAAATCGTATCGCTCTCTAAACTCCTTGACTTCAATGAGCGCGAAACCACGAAACCACGTATTGCCCTGACCTTTGACGACGACGACGCGAGTCACACTGTATACGCACTCCCCATCCTTCTCGCACTCAATCTCCCCGCGACATTCTTCCTCTCTGGGCGTTCACTTCACGGGCGCGGACCTTACTGGTGGATGACGCTGGAGAGAATTCTCCGAGACAAGGGATCCGCAGCGGCCGCGCAATTGCTCGGCGTCCCGCCTCGGTCTCCAAGCGCACTCGCTGCCGACTGCGAGGGAACTGCGCGCGCGGAACAATTGTCGCGGCTCACTGCGCCAGACGATGGTGCGCTTCTCGCAACCTGTGATTTCCGAAGTCTTTCCGAGGCGGGGATGACGCTCGGCTTTCACACGCTGGAGCATCAGGTATTGCCGAGCCTCTCCGACGAGAACCTGGCGGAAGCGCTCCAGAGCGGGCGTGCAGCTCTCGAATCTTGTGTGAACGCTCCGATTGAGTTTCTGGCCTATCCACACGGCCGATGCGATCAGAGAGTGGCCGAAGCAACGCGACGCGCCGGCTTTCGCGCTGCATTCGTCACCGGGAATCGCCCCATCAGCAAAGGAAGGGATGACTTTCGCTTGGGACGATGGGAGCCGGGCGCGATCACTCCAGATGCGCTCCTGGCCGAGCTAGCGTTGCGCCTCCATCATCCCATCGCGTGAAGCGGCGATTCGTCAGTGTCTGCCGCTTCGAGCCACGCGCGCGCACGCGCTGCCCACATTTCGTCCGGAGCGTGTCGCGCCAGATTGCGGCGCGCAATACCTGGATCGACCAGCGCGCTAGCACCTCTAACGATGGACAGCAGGTCGCCGCTGCTCACCGCGCGCGCGTACGCACTCAGGGCTTCACGACGTTTCCCGGCGCGCAGGAGATTCCAGGCGCTCCAGCGATAGATGAAAGCTCGGTCAATTCGCGAACCAGTCGGCGTGCTCGCCCGTCGTTCCTCGATGATCTCGATCTCGCGCTCGATCTCCTCGCTCTCAGCCGAGGCGTTGGACTCGTGCAACCGG
>JBGAKW010000001.1:0-611758 GCA_044224185.1 Gemmatimonadaceae bacterium
GGGGTGACAATCGAGCACCCCCTCACCGCTCGCCGCATTTCGGAGCTGGTAAAGGGGGAATTGATTGGCGACGCCGACGCGGCGGTGAACGCGGTGGCGCCGATTGATCGTGCACAGCGCGGAGAACTCACCTTCCTCGGCAGCGCTAAATACGCCGCGCAGCTCACCTCGTGTACGGCGAGCGTGTTGTTGGTCTCGCCCGAGCTTGCCGAGACGCCGGGCGATGTCGCGGCGCGGGTGGTGGTGGCGAAGCCACAGGAGGCGATGCTTCGCATTCTCCCGGTACTTTTTGCGCCGAAGCCGTTCACGCCCGGTGTGGATCCGACGGCGCGCATTGGCCGAGGTGCGTCGTTAGGCAGTGGCGTGGCGATCGGGCCGTATGTCGTGATCGGTGAGAATGCGACGATCGGCGATCGCGTACAGATTGACGCGCATTGTGTCATTGGGAGTGGAGTGAGCATCGGCGCCGATTCGCACCTCTTTCCACGCGTAACGCTATACGCGGGAGCGGTGCTGGGCAGGCGCGTGAGCATTCACTCTGGCACATGCATCGCGAGCGATGGATTTGGCTACGTCTACGCGTCGGGAGTCCACCAGAAGATTCCTCACGTCGGGCGATGTGTGATCGAGGATGATGTGGAGGTTGGCGCGAACACGACGATCGATCGCGGAAGCATCGATGATACGGTTGTGGGAGCGGGGACGAAGATCGACAACCTCGTGCAGATCGGACACAACGTTCGAATCGGGCGCCTATGCTTGATCGTGTCGCAGGCGGGCATTGCGGGGAGTTGCCGTTTGGAAGACGGGGCGGTGATTGGAGGACAAGTCGGTCTGTCGGGGCACTTGACCGTCGGTAAGGGGGCGAAGCTGGCGGCGCAAGCTGGGGTGTTTGGCGACATTCCCCCTGGCGAGACGTGGTCAGGATACCCAGCAAGACCGCACGCGGTGGCATTGCGCGCCCAGGCGGCGCTCTTCAAGCTCTCCGGCATGATCCGACAACTCGAGCGCCTGATCGGCGCGACTAGTGATAAAAAGCAGGGATGAGCGCCGTCGAACGACAGACGATCGGGCGTGAGATCTCGCTGGAGGGGACCGGATTGCATCTGGGGCTCCCGTGCCGCGTTACGTTCAAGCCGGGGGCGAGCGGACAAGGGGTGTCATTCGTTCGAACCGATTTACCCGGTCGACCGATTACGCGCGCCAACATCTCCGTTGCGGTTGAAACGGAGCGACGTACACAGCTTGGCGAGGGTACGGGGGCGCTGCACACCGTTGAGCATGTATTGGCTGCCGTTGCAGCTCGCGAGATCGATGACCTCACGATAGAAATGGATGGTCCTGAGGCACCCATCATGGATGGGAGTGCGGGGCCGTTTTTTCGCGCGTTAGGCGAAGCGGGCATCGTGGCGAACGGTGGGCGGGCGGAGTGGTTGACACTTTCGTCTCCGGTGCGCATAGCGCAGGGCGAGTCGTGGTACGAGGCGCACCCGGCGAACGAGTTCGCGTTAGAGGTCTCGATCGATTTCCCGCATGCGCTGGTGGGCCGGCAGGTTGGGAAGTATGTGGTCACACCCGAATCGTTCGAGCGAGAACTTTCGGACGCGCGTACGTTCGGCTTTGCCGAAGAAGTCGACGCGTTGCGCGCCCGGGGGCTTATTCGTGGGGGGACTACACAGAATGCGATCGTTCTCGACGGCAATGGAGTGGTCGAGAACACGCTGCGCTGGCCCGATGAATTCGTTAGGCACAAGGCAATGGACTGTGTGGGCGATTTGGCCCTCGCTGGCAAGCGCATGCGCGCGCGCATCGTGGCGCACAAACCGAGTCATGCCGGCACTGTTCGTTTAGTCCGCGAACTTACACGCCGTGCGTGCAAGGAGACGCAAGTGATCGGAATCGAAGAGATCATGCGGGTGCTTCCGCACCGCTATCCGTTCCTCCTGGTCGATCGGGTGATCGAGTATGACGAAGGGAAGCGCGTGGTGGGAATCAAGAACGTGACGATCAACGAGCCGTTCTTTCAGGGGCATTTCCCGGGACATCCCATCATGCCTGGCGTTCTGATCATCGAAGCCATGGCGCAGGTCGGCGGAATCCTATTGATGGGAACCGTGCCCGATCCGGAGAGCAAGGTCGTCTACTTCACGTCGCTCGATAACGTGAAGTGGAGAAAGCCGGTGCGCCCGGGTGATCAGCTGCGATTCGAACTCGAAGTGGTTCAGATTCGCGGGACAGTCTGCAAGATGAAGGGCGTCGCGAAGGTTGACGGGGGGCTGGTCGCCGAGGCAGACATGGCGGCCATGCTGCGCGATCGATGAGCGCGCAAATTCATCCAACCGCAGTTGTGTCGCCCGATGCAGCGATCGGTGCCGGGGTGCGCATCGGCGCCTTTGCGATGGTCGGTGAGCAATGCGAGATCGGCGATGGAAGCGTGATCGAGCCGCGCGCGACGCTCGAACGGAACGTGAAGCTCGCGCCTAACGTGACGATCGGCGTGGGATCCGTCATCGGTGGCGATCCGCAGGATCTCAAGTTCAAAGGTGAAGAAACCTGGGTTGAGATCGGAGAAGGAACGCGGATCCGCGAGTATTCGACGATCAATCGCGGGACGTCGCAGTCGTACAAGACGAGCGTCGGCAAGGGATGCTTCCTGATGTCGTACGTGCATCTCGCGCACGACTGTCACGTGGGAGATGGCGTCATCATCTCTAACGGCACGCAGCTGGCGGGACACGTCACGGTCGAGGATCGCGCGATTCTCTCAGGACTCGTCGCCGTACATCAATTCGTGAAGATCGGGCGGCACGCCTTTGTTGGCGGCTGCTCGCGGGTCGCCAAGGATGTTCCGCCGTTTCTCAAGGCTGTTGGCAATCCGGTGAAGTTGTACGGGTTGAACAGTGTCGGCTTGCAGCGCAGCGGGTTCAGCGATGAGACGATTCGCGAGTTGAAGCGCGCATATCGCCTGTTCTTTCGGTCGGAGCTCAACGTGTCGCAGGCGATGGGTCGCGCGCGTTCAGAGTTAGGTTCCAATCCTGAGGTTGATCATTTCTTGCGATTCCTCGAGGATTCGCAGCGCGGAGTTGTCATTTGAGTTCGCGCGAGACGCGCGTCGGAGTCATCGGCGCTGGAGCGTTAGGCTTCCACCACGTCCGCATTCTGCGCGAGATGGAAGGGGTGAAGTTCGTCGGTTTCCATGAAGCACGCGCTGATCGTGCCTCGCAAGTGGCGCAGGAGTTGGGGGTCGAGGCGTTCGCTTCGGCGCAGGCGTTGATCGATGCGTGCGACGCGCTGACCATCGTGGTGCCAACGCCGGGACATCACGCGACGGCGTTGGCGGCGGTGTCAGCCGGGCGCCACGTTCTCATTGAGAAGCCGCTCACGACAACGCTCGCGGAAGCTGATGAGTTGCTTGATGTCGCCCGAAGAACAGGAGCGCTGATTCAAACGGGGCATGTCGAACGGTTCAATCGAGCCATTCGCGCGGCGCTCCCGTATGTCGATCGTCCGCGATTCCTCGAGAGCGATCGGCTGGCGCCGTTCAATCCACGCGGGTCCGATGTCGCGGTGGTTCTGGACCTCATGATTCACGACATCGATCTGCTGCTGACGCTCGTGAAGAGTGAAGCGAAAGATGTTGCAGCTGTCGGGATTCCGGTGTTGACCCCGTTTGTCGATATCGCGAATGCTCGGATCACGTTCACGTCCGGCGCCGTCGCCAACGTCACGGCGAGCCGAGTGTCGCGCGAACGGATGCGGAAACTCCGTATCTTTCAGCAGAGCGGATACATCTCACTCGACCTCGGCGCGGGGAACGGCGAGTTCTATCGCTTGCGTGGCGACATGGATCTCTCGCTTCTGACTAAAGCACCGCAGCAGTTGGAAGCCTTTGTGGAGCGCATTCCGCTGGAGGCGCCGGAGGGAGAGCCCCTGCGACTTGAGTTCGGGTCGTTCCTCGACGCGGTGCGTGGGGATGCGCCGGTGGCCGTGACAGGGGAAGATGGGCGCGAAGCGCTGGCCGTCGCGCTGCGAATCGTGCAGGAGATCGAACGTACACGTCCGGCGTTGGCCGCGGGCGTGGCGCTACCGGGCGTGGCGCTACGGGGTGCGGAGCTACCGGGCGCGGAGCAGTCGGGTGCGTGAAGTCCTCGTGATCGCCGGCGAGGCGTCCGGCGATCTGCACGGCGCGGCGTTAGCGCGCGCCATCGCATCGCGCCGGCCGGATTTGCACCTGACGGGGATTGGCGGACGGCGCATGCGGGAGGCGGGCGTCGAAATCATCGAGGACGCCGAAGCGCTGGCGGTGATGGGTTTCGTGGAAGTGATCGGGAAGATTCCCCATCACTGGGCGCTGCTGCGTTCGCTTGAGAAGCGCCTGGCGAGCGGCAAGGTCGCGCTCCTGGTGACGATCGACTATCCCGGCTTCAATATGAAGGTGGCGGCGGCGGCGCAGCGGCACGGTGTCCCCGTGTTGTATTACATCACGCCGCAGGTGTGGGCGTGGGGGGCAAATCGCTTGCCGAAGCTGGCCAAGCTGATCACGCGGGCGGCGGTGATTCTGCCATTCGAGGAAGCGTTGCTGCGCAAGCATGGAATCGACGCGACGTTCGTTGGTCATCCATTGCTCGATCGGGCGCAGGCGCTTCCGTCGCGCGAAGCGGCGCGTGCCCAACTGGGAATTGCAGCTGACCGGAAGGTGCTGGCGCTTTTCCCGGGAAGCCGTGCGCAGGAGATCGAGCGACATCTCGACGATTTTGTCGCGACCGCGAAAATACTCCAGCGGCGCATTCCGGAGTTAGAGGTCATCGTCAGCGTGGCGCCGACCGTCACGCTCGATCCCGTGCGCTGCCCCTATCGACTCGTTCACGAGGCATCGTTCGCCGTATTCCGCGCGAGCGATGGGGCGATGTGCAAAAGTGGAACGACGACGTTGGAAGCGGCCGTCGCCAATTGTCCGCTCGTGGTCGCGTATCGGACGAGCGGATGGACGTACGCGATCGCCAAGCGCGCCGTGAAAATCCCGCACATCGGATTGGTGAACGTGGTCGCGGGGCGCGAGGTCGCGCAGGAATTTGTGCAGGATGCCTTGAATCCGGAGCGCGTCGCCGACGTGCTCGAAAGGCTGCTGGACGTGGATTCACCTGAGCGCGCGACGCAGTTAGCGGGACTGGCCGAGATTCGCGCGCAACTCGGTGAACCTGGCGCGGCGGCTAGAGTCGCGGTGATCGCGGACCAACTCGCGCAATGACCGCGACAGACAAACCGGCGCGTGCGGAGCGTCACGACGTTGCGACACGCGACGGCCGCGGTGGTGGATGGTGGAAGCGCCGCCGTGTTGCGATCCTTGCGGCGTTAGGCGGCGCCGTCGTGCGTGCACTCGCCGCAACCTGGCGCATACGCGTCGAGGGGCGCAAGGAGTGGGACGACATGCGAGCGAGCGGTGCTCCGGTCGTGCTCGCCCTTTGGCACGGTGAGATTCTTCCGCTGCTGTGGGTGCATCGCCGCGATCCGATCTCAATTCTCGTGAGCACGCATTCGGACGGCGAGATCATCGCGCGCGTTCTCGAGTCGTTAGGATATTCGACGGTACGCGGTTCATCGAGCCGTGGCGGTGCGCGTGCGCTGCTGGAGATGGTGAGCGTGCTGCGGGACGGGCGCGTCGTGGCCGTGACACCGGACGGTCCTCGTGGCCCGCGCCGTGTGTTTGCTCCGGGTGCAGCGGTGGCGGCAATGCGCGCTGGTGCGCCGATCGTCGGAATCGGGGCAAGGGTCGAACGCGCGTGGTGGCTTCGTTCGTGGGATCGCCTGATGATTCCGAAGCCATTCGCAAGAGTCGTTGTGCGTTACACTCCGCCGATGCGCGTGCAGGCGACGAGTGCGCGCGAGGCAGAAGCGGAGGCGCCGTTGCTGGGAGCGGCGCTCAATGCCGTCGCGATGCCCGACATCGCCTAACGAATGGATCCTGAGACGCTGTGGCACAGTGAATCGGGCTGGGCGCGCCTAACGCGTGCGCTGCTCACGCCGGCGTCGATTGCCTGGCGTGAAGGGATGGCGTTGCGACGGGCGATGTACGAGCGGGGCTGGCTCGCGAGCCACGCTCCGGCGATTCCAGCGCTCTCGGTGGGGAACTTGAGCGTTGGTGGAACCGGAAAGACTCCGGTGGCCGCGTACATCGCGCGCGAGCTTCGTCTTCGCGGCGCTCATCCGGCTCTCTTGATTCGAGGCTATGGCGGCGACGAGCCGATGGTACACGCACTTTCGAATTTTGACGTGCCGGTGGTGATCAATGAGGACCGCGTGTCGGCAGCGCGCGAATCGATCGCGCTGGGATGCGATGTGGCCGTGCTCGACGACGCCTTTCAACACCGTCGGGTGCAACGAATCGTCGACATCGTATTGATTGCCGCCGAGCAGTTTGACGGGTCGTTTCGGACGCTGCCCGGTGGTCCGTATCGCGAAGGGACGAGCGCGCTCGAACGCGCTGACTTGATTCTCATCACTCGTAAGGCAGACTCAAGAGACCGCGCGCTGCGCGTGAAGGGTATGTTGCAGCGCGTGACGAATCGTCCGCTCGGGATCGTCGCGCTTCCGCTTGGGACACTGCGTGACGCGGTCCGTACGATGCGTGCGCAAGACGGCGGGCCGCTGCCGGACGAGCAACCGATTCAATGGTTGCGCGATCGAGATGTGTTGGCGATTGCTGGAGTAGGGAATCCGGCAGCGTTCGGTGATCAGCTCTCGGCGATGGGAGCGCGAGTGACGCTAATACCGTTCAAGGATCACCACCCTTTTTCGCGCGATGACGCTCTGGATCTTGCCCGGCGTGCCGAAGGCAAGGACTTCGTCGTCTGCACATTGAAAGACGCCGTCAAGCTGGGTCCTTTGTGGCCTCGCGCGGCCCCGACCCTGTGGTATGTTTCCCAGCGCATCGACCTGGAGGAAGGGAGTGAAGCACTCGACACGCAGCTCCGCCGCCTGCTCGATGCACGCCATGCAGCAACGACGACAACAACCGGTTAAGCCCGGTCCACACGTTCCCAAATGCCAACCGATCTGCGCCTTCCAACGAACGCGATCGTCCAGCCGGACAAAGATCGTTTCCTAAACGAGGATAACCCCTTCGAAGCGATGATGTCTCGCTTCGACCGCGCGGCAGAGCTCCTCGATCTCGAACCTGGACTGTACAAGGTCCTCCGAAAACCTGAGAAGCAACTCATCGTGTCGTGTCCTGTGATGATGGACAACGGTGAGATCGAGGTGTACACGGGTATCCGCGTGCTGTACAACACGTCGCGGGGACCAGCCAAGGGTGGAATTCGATTCGACACGCAGGTGAATCTCGATGAAGTGACGGCGCTCGCAGCCTGGATGACCTGGAAGTGCGCCGTGGTGAACGTTCCGTTCGGCGGTGCCAAGGGTGGTGTCGTGTGCGACCCGCTCAAGATGAGCGCCGGTGAACTCGAGCGCCTAACGAGGCGCTACACGTCGGGGATCATGCAGCTTCTCGGTCCCGATAGCGATGTTCCGGCGCCGGACGTGAACACGAATGAGCGCGTGATGGCGTGGATCATGGATACGTATTCCATGCAGATGCGTCACACCGTGACCTCCGTGGTTACCGGAAAGCCGATCGAGATGGGCGGATCGCTCGGACGCCGCGAAGCCACCGGACGCGGATGCATGTTCGTCGTCAAGGAAGCGCTGGCGCACCTCGGCATGAGCGTCAAGGGGACTACAGTCGCTGTGCAGGGATTCGGCAACGTCGGGTCGGTGACGGCGCATCTCTTACAACGTGAGGGGTGCAAGGTCACGGCCATTTCTGATCGCACCGGCGGTTGGCACAATCCGGCGGGCATCGACATCGACGACGCCATCGCCTACGTGAAGAAGCACAAGGTGCTCGAGGGATACGGCAAGGGTGATCACGTGACAAACGAGGAGCTGCTGTCGCTCGATGTCGACGTATTGGTGCCGGCCGCGCTCGAAAACGTCATCACGACGAAAAACGTCTCGAAGATCCGCGCAAAGATCATTTGCGAAGGTGCGAACGGACCGACGACGGCCGCTGCCGATTCGATTTTGGACGAGAAGGGGATTTTCGTGATCCCCGATATTCTTGCCAACGCCGGCGGTGTGACGGTCTCGTACTTCGAGTGGGTGCAGGATCGCGGCGGATACTTCTGGAGCGAAGACACCGTCAACGATCGTCTCCGCGACTTGATGGTGAAGTCCTTCCGCGACGTGCTCGAGATTTCGAAGCAGCACAAAGTGAACATGCGGACGGCGGCTTACATGCTCTCGATCAGTCGCGTCGCCACTGTGCACCGCCTGCGCGGTATCTACGCCTAACGAGGCAATAAGGATACTGTCGTTAGGCAAGGACGGCGCGGCTCCTTGAGTCGCGCCGTCTTGTTTCATTTCCTCGATACACTGCGATGAAGTTTCGAATCATCGTCGTTGGCAAGATCCGCGATCCGCATCTCTCGGCACTCGTGAGCGAATACGAGCGGCGCGCCGCGCGCTACTGGCCGGTCGAGTTCTCCGAAGTGCGTGACGATTCATCGCGAAGCGCTGACGAGGTTCGCGTACGCGAAGGAGAACGTCTCGGTGCACGCGCCGCTGATTCCTTGCTGATCGTCTGCGACGAACGCGGCGAGGCGATGACGTCGACCGCGTTCGCCGAGTGGATGCAGCGATTGCGAGAGGAGGCGCGAGACGTGTCGTTCCTGATTGGCGGTGCGCACGGGCTCGATCCCGCGTTGCGCGCGCGGGCGCAGCGTGCACTCCTCCTCGCGCCGTGGACGCTTCCTCACGAAATGGCCCGGCTCGTCCTCGCGGAACAGCTGTATAGAGCAGGAACTATCGTTAGGCGCGAGCCTTATCATAAATAAGGGATATCACGGGCGTCCCTGACATCGCGGCACGAGGCGAGATCGAGGGAGCACTTCATTTGGGCCAGCGATCGAACTCTCCTGTGGCACCACTCGCGCGAGCGTGGTGCGCGGCGCGAGATTTCGCGCGCGAATCCGAGCGGGAGTGCGATGCGAAAGCGCGGCGCGCCTCTGGGAAATCCACCGAACAGCCATTCTCACTGACGAAACAAGAACCGATGCGATGTCGCGCGTGGGCGAGTAGTGCGATCGAGGGTGGAGACATGTGGACGCGCGTGCGTGCGCGCTGGTGCGTAGCGCCATGAGTGGCGGAGCGCGCGTCGTCACCGAGTCGCTGGGAGGTAGTCCGCTCGCGCGTCTCGCCATCGCGGGTGAAGCGCCTGCTGCGTGGTACGGCAGGCGACCACGGACGGCGAGTGAATGGGAGGCGCGACTTCGCGACGTGGCGTCAACCGCGTCGAAAACTTGGCTTAGTGATCTCGCCGGTGCGTTTGACGCGACTGGCGCAGCCAACGATCGACTCGAGCGTGTGGCGCGTGACGGCGGCGTCGTCGTGACGACTGGGCAGCAGCCGGGGTATTTCGGCGGCCCGGTCTACACCTGGTCAAAGGCCATCTCGACGCTTGCATTCGCCGATGCGCTCGAAGAAAGCACCGGAATTCCGACCGCTCCCGTCTTCTGGGCTGCGACGGACGATGCTGATTTCGCAGAGGCCTCGTCGACTTGGATTGCGCTGAGTGGCGGCGAGCGCGAGTTGCGCATGCCACGGCGCGCCGACGACGGACTTCCGATGGCGGAGATTCCGCTTGGTGATGTCTCCAGTGACTTCGCGCTCTTGTGCGACGCCTCGCGTTCCGCGATCGATGCATCGATTCTCGATCTCGCGAAGAAAGCGTATCACCCCAAGGCCACCGTCGGGAGTGCGTATCTCACGCTGCTTCGCGCGATGCTGCAGCCGCTCGGCGTCGCGGTCATTGACGCATCGCATCCGTCATTGCTCGCCGCCGAGCGGCCACTGCTGGTGCGCGCGCTGGAGAAGGCGTCTGCGGTTGCGCACGCACTCGGTGAGCGATCGGCTGCCTTGCAGCAGGCGGGACACGCGCCGCAGGTGGCCGATGTCGAGGGACTTTCACTCGTGTTTCGTCGCGCGGTTCATGGGGGGACACTGGGAGACAAGGCGCGCATTCCGATCGTCAATGGGAGCGCGATGCACGACGTGAACGACGATACGCGACTGTCGCCTAACGTCTTGTTGCGTCCGGTGGTGGAACGCGCCGTTCTTCCAACGGCGGCGTACATCGCCGGGCCCGGCGAATTGAACTACTTCGCCCAGGTGAGCGCGGTTGCCGATTCGTTAGGCGCCGAACGTCCATTAGCGCTCCCGCGATGGTCATGCACGATCGTCGAGCCTCAGATCGAGGAGTTGATGGCGCGCTTGAACGTTTCGCGAGAAGAGTTGGCGCGTCCGCACGAAGTTGAGAAGCGATTGGCTCGCGCGGCACTTTCAGACGACGTCCTCGGCGAACTTGCGGCGATGCGTTCGGGGATCAACCGCGCGGCCGCTGCACTGCGACGTCGTGTCGAAGAGTCGAAGCTTGTGGATGCGCGCGTGATCGAAGGTGCCGAGCGGCAGATGTCATGGCGCGTCGATCATGTCGAGCGGCGATTGATTGCCGCGTCGAAGCGCCGCGAACAGGAGACGATGCGCGACGTTGCGACGCTGCGGGGGGCGCTTTATCCCAACGGCAAGCGACAGGAGCGAGCGCTCAACTTTCTCCCGATGTTGGCACGGAACGGGGCGCCGCTCCTCGACGAGATGCGTCGCGCGGCTCGGGCTCACGCGAATGCGCTTGTCGGAATCTCTACACCGTTGCGGGCGTGAGCGAGAGGCGCACGGACGAGTCGGACGTGAGTCAGTCGGTGCGCGACGAGAGCACGGACGAGCAGGTCATCGCGGCGAGTGTGGCGGCCGCGGGCGGGCCTCCAACGGGTGGGCGACGTCCGGCGACGTTGGTGGCGGCGGGCATTCTGCTCAGTCGCGTGGTCGGACTCGTTAGGCAGAAGGTCTTTGCCTATTACTTCTCGATTGGCGACGAGGCGGATGCGTTCACGGCGGCGTTTCGCATCCCGAACATTCTCCAGAATCTCTTCGGCGAAGGCGTGCTCTCCGCGTCGTTCATTCCTGTCTATTCGCGGCTTCGTGCGCGTGGCGACGATGCGGGGAGGCGCGAGCTGGCCGGCGCCGTTTTTGGCGTACTCGCATTTCTCTCGTCGATTGTAGTGCTGGTCGGCGTGCTCGCCGCGCCCGTCCTCGTGAACCTGATTGCGCCGGGATTCGGTGAGGGGAGACGCGAACTCACCATCCATCTCGTTCGGATTCTCTTTCCCGGCGCGGGGCTTCTGGTCCTCGCGGCATGGTGCCTCGGGATTCTGAACAGCCACGGGAAGTTTTTCCTCTCGTACGCCGCGCCGGTTCTGTGGAATTCGGCGATGATTGCGACGCTCGTGCTGTGGGGGCGTCATGTCGATCTCCCGACGCTGGCTGTCTATCTTGCGTGGGGAAGCGTGGCCGGAAGCGCGTTGCAGCTGGCGGTGCAGTGGCGCAACGTCTCCAACGTGCTGGGTCCGTGGCAGATCTCGCGCAACACGCGGGCTCCGCATGTGCGGACCGTCCTGCGCAACTTCGGGCCCGTCTTCGTTGGCCGAGGGGTCACACAGCTCTCGGCGTACATCGACTCCGCCATCGCTTCGTTGCTGGTGATCGGCTCGGCGAGCACGCTGAATTACGCGCAACTGTTGTACATGCTTCCCGTTTCGCTGTTCGGCATGTCCGTCTCGGCGGCGGAATTGCCAGCGATGTCGAGCGTCATCGGCGAACACGACGAGGTCTCGGCGCGGTTGCGCGAACGACTCGAGCGCGGTCTGCGACGAATCGCATTCTTCATCGTGCCGTCGGCCGTCGCCTTTGCATCGTTTGGGGATCTGATCGCGCGGTTCATTTATCAGGGCGGAAAATTCGGGACGGACGAGGCGACCTGGGTATGGGGAGTGCTCGCCGGATCGGCCGTGGGGCTCCTGGCATCCACGTTAGGCAGGTTGTACGCCAGTGCGCTGTATGCCCTCCACGACACGCGCACACCGCTGCGCTACGCGATGGTACGCGTGGGCGCCACGACCATTCTGGGACTCCTTTTTTCGCTCTGGCTCCCGGGATATCTGGGGATCAATCCGCGGTGGGGCGTGGCTGGCTTGACATCGTCGGCTGGGATCGCCGCCTGGATCGAGTTTCACCTGTTGCGTCGGGCCATCGGGACGCGCATCGGGATGGTGACGATTCCCTTCAAGACGCTGGCGACTTTTTGGGGGTGCGCCCTGGTCGGCGCGGCGGCGGGGTGGGGCGTTCGCGTCCTGCTCCACGCATCACCGTGGGTGATCACGGGGGCTGCGGCGCTTGTCACCTACAGCCTGGTGTACGGGTTGGCGACGCTCGCGGTGGGGCTTCCGGAAGCACGGGCGGTCGTGGCTCGGCTGCGCCGTTAGGCGCGCCGTCGGAACGGCAGGACTTCGCTTCGGATAAATTACGGTGATGCAGGAAACTCCCGAAGCTGTCGCGGCAAAGCTCGTTCATCTCCCGGAATCTCCGGGCGTCTACCTGTGGAAAGACGCTGCGGGGACCGTCCTGTATGTCGGGAAGGCGAAACGGCTGCGCTCGCGCGTCCGGAGCTATTTCGCGCAGGACCACTACGCGTCGGTCAAGACACAGCTGTTGGTGCGACTGATTGCCGAGCTCGACACGATTGTGGTGCCGACCGAAGCCCACGCGTTGATTCTCGAGGCGAATCTCATCAAGGAGTATCGCCCGAAGTTCAACATCGCGCTGCGCGACGATAAGTCATATCCGTACATCAAGGTCACGCTCCAGGAGGCGTTTCCACGAGTGTATGTGACACGCCGCCTAACGAACGACGGGGGACGTTACTTCGGACCGTACACGGACGTCGGCGCGATGCGCCGCGCGTTGAATGTCGTGAAGCGCATTTTCACGGTGCGCTCGTGCAACTACGACATGCCTAACGAGATGCCGGAACGGGCGTGCCTCGACTTCCACATTGGCAAGTGCCGAGCACCGTGCATCGGCGCGCAATCGATGGCTGACTATCGGGCGATGATTGACGAAGTCGTCCTCTTTCTTGAAGGAAAGACGGACCAAGTCATGGCCCGCGTGCGCGAACGGATGATGCGCGCTTCGCAGAACATGCAATTTGAGCAAGCGGCGGAGTTGCGTGATGCGCTCCTTCGCTTGGAGAAGCTCGAAGAACCGACGGTCGTCCTTCAGGTCGAAGGGGGAGATCGCGACGTGATTGGCTACGCGCGCGATGGCGAAGACGCGTGTGTGGCGCTCCTGCGTATTCGCGGCGGCAAGCTCCTCGCCCGGGACCAGCGTTTCCTGGAGAACATCGAAAACGAGGAGGATTCGGCCGTGCTGTCGGCGTATCTCGCGGGGAGCTACGCCGCCGTGGCGGAGCGGGCGAGCGAATTGCTCGTTCCGTTTGATTTCGACGACCGGGAGACGCTGCAGGAAGCGTTAGGCAGCACGACCATCTCGATTCCGCAACGCGGACCGCGCCGAGAGCTTGTGCAGCTGGCGGAACAGAACGCGCGGCATTTGCTCGAGGAGTTCAAGCTCGCGGCGTTCGAAGCCGAAGAGCGCGCGTCCAGTCCGGTCTACGAGATGCAGCGCGAACTCGGGTTGCAGCGCCTCCCTCGCAGCTTCGTCTGTTTTGATATTTCCACCGCGCAAGGCACCGACACGGTCGGATCGTGCGTCTGGTTCGAAAACGCGCGCGCCAAGCGCGCGGAATACCGGAAGTTTCGTGTGAAGACCGTCGAGGGAACCGACGACTTTGCATCGATGCGCGAGGTGGTAGGGCGCTACTTCGCGCGACGCATGGAGGAGAAGAAGGCGCTTCCCGATCTCGTCCTGATTGATGGCGGCAAGGGACAACTCAACGCGGCTCATGAAGCACTGGTCGCGGTCGGGCTGAGCGACATTCCCCTCATCTCACTGGCAAAGAAGGAAGAAGAGGTTTTCGTGCTCGGACGATCGGAGTCCGTGCGTCTGTCGCGCCGTTCGCCGGCGTTGCGCACGCTGCAACAGGCGCGAGACGAGGCCCATCGCTTCGCGATCACGTACAACCGCACGCGTCGCTCGATGCGCACGCTCACGTCCGAGTTGCTCAAGGTCCCCGGTGTCGGTCCCTCAAGACGACGCACCTTGCTGAAAGAATTCGGCTCGCTTCAGGGTGTGAAGGACGCGTCGGTTGAATCGATTGCGGCGCTCCCCGGCTTCTCGACGAAAGCGGCGACGAAACTATTGGCGTCACTGCACGCGCTCCCAGACACGGAGAGCGCGAATTCGACGCCTGAGGTTGCACTTCCTGCACGCGATGCGGCGTTGAATTCGACCGAGCGTGCGGACTCGCCTGACATCTCTGGCGAAAAGCCTCTCGCGCCGGAGAAGTCCGCCGCGCACCTTGATGCCGCCGCGAACGATCCAACTGCCTAACGACGCAGCCCGAGCGGTCGCGCGGACTCGTCCTCCCTCTACAATTCGTTCTCGATCATGACAACCTGGACGCTGGCGTGCTCCAACTGCAATTACCCGGAGACGCAGGATGCACCTGTCGGTCTTTGCCCCCAATGCGGTCAACCCTTTCTCGCGCGCCTGCAGGGAGCGGCGCCTTCGCGCGACGCACTGCGCCCGCGCTGGGACATGTGGCGGTACGCGGACGCACTCCCGCTCGCGGAGGGTGAGACGCCCGTCTCGTTAGGCGAAGGACAAACGCCGCTCTCTGATCAGCCCGAGCTCGCACAATTCATTGGGGTGCGACGACTCTGGATCAAAGACGAAGGGGTGAATCCTACCGCGTCATTCAAGGCTCGTGGTCTGAGCGCAGCGGTGACCCGGGCAAAGGCGCGCAACGTTCCCGGGTTGGTTGTCCCCACGGCCGGCAATGCCGGCGCGGCGCTGGCCGCGTACGCCGCTGCGGCGCGCGTGCCTGCTCGCATCTACGCCCCGGAGACAACGCCTCGCCCGATCCTCGACATCATTCGCGCCATGGGCGTGGAGCTGATCACCATCGATGGGCACATCGGTGACTGTGGGCGACTCAGCGTGGCCTTCGCGCAGGAGAGCGGCTACTTCAACGTCGCCACGCTGCGCGAGCCGTACCGCGCCGAAGGAAACAAGACACTCGGCATCGAGTTGGCCGAGCAGTTGGGATGGCGCCTTCCGGATGCATGCGTCTATCCGACGGGGGGCGGTGAAGGGGTCATCGGGATGTGGAAAGCGTTCCACGAGATGCGCGATTGGGGATGGCTCGCGTCCGATGTGAAATTTCCGCGGATGATCGTTGCCCAGGCATCCGGTTGTGCGCCACTCGTCCGCGCGCTCAAAGCGGGAGAGGAAAAGGCCACTCCGTGGGAGAATCCACGGACGCACGCGGCCGGCCTGCGCGTTCCGGGTCCTCTTGGCGATCGATTGGTCCTTCGGTGTTTGCGCGAGAGTGGTGGCGACGCGGAGTCGGGGAGCGAGGAAGAGATTCGGGAGTTCACGGCGCATCTTTCGTCGTCGACTGGGATCGACGCGGCACCAGAGGGCGGGGCGGCACTTTTCGTGACCGCGCGCCTCGTGCGTGAGGGAAGGCTGTCGGCCGACTCTGAAGTCGTCGTGTACAACACCGGTAGCGGGGCCAGCTATCGCAGCTGAAGCAGGCGAACGCTGGCCGGCGTGCAGCTGCGATTTCGTCTCGCGCACGCTGGCCGCCGAAGGTTTATTTTGCCCCCGTGCCAATCGCCATTTTTGATCCGTTCAGCGGCATCTCGGGGGACATGACTCTGGGAGCGCTCATCGACGTCGGCCTCGAACCGTCGTGGTTGCGCGCGCTCCCCGCACGACTTGGGTTGCCGGACGTCGGGGTGACTATCAAAGACGTCGTGCGCGGAGCCATCGCATGTCGAAAAGTCGATTTTGAAATCCCCGAGCAGCCGCACGGCCGGCACATCACTGAAATTGCCGCGCTCGTCGATCACGCCGACATTCCTCAGCCGGTGAAGGCGAGCGCGATGGCCGCATTTCGCGCCATCGCTGACGTCGAAGGCGAACTGCACGGCGTTGCAGCTGACGAAGTACATCTGCACGAAGTCGGTGCGGTCGATGCGATCCTCGACGTGGTCGGATCGATCTGGGGACTGGCGCAGCTGGAGGTGCACGATGTCTACAGCGCCCCGATCTCGTTAGGCGATGGCTTCGTGAGGGCCGCCCACGGCGTCTTACCCGTCCCCGCGCCTGCCACCATGCGCCTGCTCGAAGGGCATATCGTGCGCCCGGGCCCCGAGGGGAGCGGCGAGCTCGTGACCCCGACCGGCGCTGCACTGCTCAAGGTGCTGTCGCGCGGCGCGCCACCCACGCGCTTCATTCCACGTCGCAGCGGCTTCGGTGCGGGAACGAAAGACTTGTTAGGGCGACCGAATGCACTTCGCATCGTCCTTGCCGACCTGACCGCCGGGGCGGGTGAGGGGAGGGAGCTCGAACGAGACAGCGAGCCGTTGGTACTCCTGGCGACCGATATCGACGACATGTCGCCGGAGCTTCTCGCCGACGCCGCCGAACGCGTGCGCGCAGCGGGAGCGCTTGATGTCGTGCTTCTCTCCACGTACATGAAGAAAGGGCGTGCCGGGACGCGAATGGAGGTACTCGCTCGATCCAACGATGTGAATGCGTTCGAGACGCTGATGTTTTCGACCACAAGCTCGTTAGGCATTCGGCGGACCACGGTGGAGCGCCGAGCGCTCTCGCGGTGGGAGGTGACGACCGATGTCCTCGGACATCGCGTGCGCGTCAAAGTCGCCGAGCTGCCTAACGGGAATCGCCGCGGCAAGCCCGAGTTTGATGATGTGCGCGCCGTGTCCCTGGCGACCGGATATGCGATGACCGATGTCGCGGCGATGGCAGTCGCTGCCGCGGAACGCGATGGTGCAAATTGGGTAGGATTCTCGCCGGCGCGGTCTCCGCGCCTTCACACGCAAGGAGATAACGAATGACCTTGATCCGCTTGTCGGCCGTTCTCGCGATGGCCCTCGGCCCCGTAACTGCGTTTGCGCAGGCCAAGTGCGATATCGATGAGAAGAAGCCGAACCAAGTGAAGGATGCGAGCGGCGCGCTGACTCGCGCCGAGCTCCCCCTCGGGAAACCCGAGGACAAGTTGAACTACATGAAGCAGGCCGTGACGTTGCTCACCAAAGACGCCGATAAGGTCATCGCGGCGAACGCGGTTGGACGCAACTGGGTGTTAGGGCGCGCCTACGCCGACCTCATCGCCGCCGATACGACGAACCTCAATCCGGTCAGTCGCGCAAAGATCGGCCACGCCGTCTCGCCCGAGGGGACAATCGATCTCGTCGCCGCAGCCGACTCCGCCTTCGATGCGGTCGAGGCCGCGCAGCCAGCGTGCAAGGAACAAACTGAGGAATACCGCCGGAAGATCTACGCGCCGCTCGTGAACAGCGCGGTCAATCTTTACAACCAGCAGAAGACCGATGCCGCCGGCGCGTATGCGCGTCGTGGATTGGACGTGTACGACGGGTATCGCCTCGCCTACATCGCGTACAACATCCAGGGCAATGTCCTTCAGTCGAAAGACTCCATCGACGGCGCCATCAAGTCCTTCAAGAAGATGGCAGAGCTCATGAAGGGCGACACGACGACGCTCGAGGATCGCAAGACCACGATGCTCAACGTCGCGCAACTCATCATGCTCCAAGCCGACAATGCCGAAGGCGAGGCGAAGAAGGCGAAGATGGGCGAAGCCACGGCGTACCTGCAGGAGTACCTCAAGGAGTTCCCGGGCGACGCGAAGGCCGAGGGGGCACTCGCTCGTGCACAGATCGCGAGCGGTGACGTTGGCGCCGCCGATCGCGTGTTCGGCGCGATGATCGCATCGCCCGACAAGTACACCGACCAGCAGCTCTTCGAAGCAGGTGTGAACGCCGCGCGTTCCGAGCGGGCCAAGGACGCCGCCGCACTCTTTGATGCAGGACTCAAGAAGAATCCGTATTCGCGCGATGGTTTGTTCAACCTCGCGGTGACATTGCAGAACCTCGATCGCTGGGACGAAATGGTGCCGCATCTCCGGCGCCTGATCGAAGTCGATCCTGAGAATCCGGACAACTATCGTCTCTGGGCGACGTACTGGCAGAGTCGTGCCAAGCAGGCGAAGGAAGCGATGGGGAAGAAGCCCTCGACCTCGCCCGAAGCCAAAACGTACACAGCGATGAACGACTCGCTGCTCAAGTACTTCAATCGCTTCCAGAACGCCCAGGTCAAAGTGACCTTCAGCTTGTGGAGTCACGACGGCACGAAGAACACGCTCGGTGGGTCGGTAGAAAACCTGACCGACGCCGCCAAGTCGGTGAACCTCAAGTTTGACTTCCTCAACGCGCAGGGTGCGGTCGTCACATCCAAGGAAGTGCCGCTCGCCGACATCGCGGCCAAGGGATCGAAAGCGTTCCGGGTCGAGGCCGAAGGGGCAGGGATCATCGCCTTCAAGTACGCGCCGCTCGGCAGTTGAAGGCCGAGGGATCGTTAGGCACGACGGCGGCGCACTCCACGGAGTGCGCCGCCTTGTTTCCGGACCCTACGATCGACGATTTCAGGCGTTCAGCTGAGCTGCTGTTTGAGTCGAGCGCGATGCCCAAAGTGCATGTGGCGCATTGATATCGGGGGTCTGCGCTACTAACTTCCTTGAGGTCATCGGCGCTAGCGGTGATCCTTTTTCGGGGGAAGATTGCGCATTCAGGCGCACTTCCCCCGTTCGTCTCTTTCGCAGCGTATGGTCCGCGTCGCACGCGTCGCCCCCAACAGCATCGCACACGAGCTCGAGATCGTCCCTGGTACTGAGATTCTCTCGGTGAATGGGCGCGACATCGATGACTTCCTCGACTGGGAATTTCTCACGGCCGACGAAGCACTCGAGATTTCGGTGCGCACGCCACAGGGCGAAGCCATCATCTTCGAGATCGAACGCCCCGAGGGTGAGTCGCTCGGTGTTGAAGTGGAGCCGCCCACCGTTAGGCGCTGCGCCAATCGCTGCGAGTTCTGCTTCATCGAAGGACTGCCGAAAGGGCTGCGCAAGCCACTCTATATTCGCGACGACGACTACAGGCTCTCGTTCGCGTACGGAAACTTTGCGACGCTTTCGAATCTCAAGGAACGCGATTTCAATCGCATCTTCGAGTATCGTCTGTCGCCGTTGTACGTGTCGGTGCACGCGACGCCGTGGGAAGCGCGCAAGAAGCTGCTCAACAATCCACGCGTCCCCAATATCGTCGATCAGCTTAGGCGACTCGTCGATGGCGGCATTCAGTTCCACGGCCAGATGGTCGTCGTCCCTGGGCTCAACGATGGCGATGTCCTTGAACAGTCGCTGCAGGACCTTTGGAACTTTGGCGACGCGTGTCTCTCCGTCGCCCTCGTTCCGGTCGGACTCACGCAATTCTCCCATCTCTACACGGGCGAATCGATGAGTCGCGACAACGCGGAACGGTTGCTCGAAGTCGTCGAACGCTGGGGAGCGCGAGGCAAGCGCGAACGCGGCGAGGCGTGGGTATATGGCGCTGACGAGCTGTATCTCCTCGCGGGAAGCGAACTCCCGGACGCCGAGCATTACGGCGAGTTCGCCCAGATCGAGAATGGTGTTGGCGCTGTCACTCGTTTGCGCGGGCGCGTGCGTGAAGGCGCGCCAGCACTTCCGAGGCTCGACGGCAAACGCATCGGCGTCGTGACCGGAGTGGCGATGCGCGCGATCATGCCGCCGCTGCTCGAGACGCTCACGGCAGCGACCGGTGCGCACTTCGAGATGATCTCCGTCACGAACTCGCTGTTTGGACCAACCACGACGACCGCCGGCCTACTCGTCGGCGCTGACATCCGCGCCGCGTTAGGCAGTCGTCACGACCTCGACCTCGCGTTGATTCCGGCCGAGACGATAAATGAGGACGGAATTTTTCTCGACGACGCGTCGTTCATCGACGTGCGCGAATCGCTGCCTATGCCAGTCTATCCGAGTTACGACTTTATCGACGTCTTGCAGCATGAAGGGACCTCCGCTGACGCGCACTCCGCGGAGGCGGTATGACCTTACCTGTCATCGCGCTGGTCGGTCGGCCGAACGTGGGAAAGTCCGCGTTGTTCAATCGCATCGTCGGGCGCAATGCGGCAATCGTGTCTGAAGAGGCGGGGACGACGCGCGACCGCCACTTCGCGCAGGGGGAGTGGGGCGGCTCCGCGTTCTGGCTGGTGGATACCGGCGGCATCACGGACGACCCTCGGGCGGCGATGGACGTCGAGATACGCCGCCAGGTGCAACAGGCGATCGACGAGGCTGATCTCCTGTTGTTCGTCGTGGATGCGCGCGCGGGACTGCATCCGGTGGACTATCGAATCGCCGAAATCCTGCGCCACTCGGGAAAGCCATTCCTCGTCGTCGCCAACAAGGTCGACGACCCGAGATCGACCGATCACTTCGAATTCTTCTCGTTAGGTGCTGGTGACCCGCTCCCGGTCTCGGCGATGAGCGGAAAGCAGTCGGGTGACTTGCTCGACGTCATCGTCGAGCACATCCCGGAAGTGCCACCCGAGGATGACACGGCCCTTAAGATCGCTGTTATCGGACGTCCGAATGTCGGCAAATCGTCGTTCGTCAATCGCTTGCTCGGCGAAGATCGTTTGGTCGTGTCCGAAGTGGCCGGTACCACGCGCGACGCGATCGACTCGCCCATGCGCTATCACGATCGCGACCTGATCTTCATCGACACGGCGGGGCTGCGGCGACAGTCGCGCGTAGAAGACGGCGTGGAATTCTACTCCGCCCTTCGTACTCGACGGGCCATCGACCGCGCTGATATCTGCTGTCTCCTGATCGACGCGACGGAAGAGTTGCACAATCAGGATCTCAAGATCGCGACGCTGGCGTGGGAGTCGGGTCGCGGTTTGATCATCATCGTGAATAAGTGGGATCTCGTCTCCAAGGACGACAAGACATCGGCGAAATTCCAGAAGAAATGCGTAGAGAAGGCGCCGTATCTCGCCTTCGTCCCGTTCATCTTCACCTCCGCTAAAACGGGACAGCGCGTCACGCGCGTGCTCGACACGCTCATTGAAGTCGATACCGAGCGTCACAAGCGCATCACCACGTCGCAGGTGAATAGCACGCTCGAGGAACTGGTGGCGCGGCGTCAGCCACCGCAGGCTTCGGGACGAGAAGTGCGCCTGCTGTATGCGACGCAAGTGGAGACCGCTCCGCCGACCATCGCCGTCTTCGGCAGCAACTCCGACCTGGTCGAAGAGCACTACATCCGCTATCTGCACAACGGGTTTCGCGAAGCGTGGGGCTTCACCGGCAACCCGTTGCGCATCGTGATGCGGCGGAAGGCAGCATAGATGCCGTACGTGGGCGTGGTGATCGCGTACTTGTTAGGCTCTACGCCCTTTGCGTATTTCGCTGGCCGCGTCCTGAAAGGCATCGACCTTCGGCAGCACGGATCGGGGAATCTTGGCGCGACGAACGTCTTTCGCACGTTAGGCGCGCCGGCCGGCGTCGGGGTCTTTCTCTTTGACGCGCTGAAGGGAGCGATTCCCGTCCTCTTCTTTCCCCGACTTTTCGGTGGTGCTGAAACCTGGTGGTGGCCGATCCTCTATGGACTCTTTGCGGTCGCCGGTCATGTGCGACCGTACCTCGGGATGTTCAAGGGAGGCGGGAAGGGCGTTGCCACGGCTGGTGGCGTCTTCGCCGCGCTGGCACCGATTCCATTCGCCATATCCATCGCGTGTTTCGCGCTCGTGGTGATCACGACCCGTTATGTGTCGTTAGCCTCGTTGACGGCCGGCGTTACCCTCACGCTCTCGTTGTTCGTCACCCGTGGGTTTGCGGCGCCGCTCACGTGGGTGGCTCTGGCTGTCTGCATGTTTGTGTTCTGGACTCATCGCGCTAACATCGCGCGCTTGCGGCAGGGGACCGAGTCTCGAATCGGTCGCCCCAAACCGGCGACGTGATGCAGAGCGCCGTCGTCGGCGGTGGCGCCTGGGGAAGTGCACTCGCCCACTTGTTGGCGCGGGGCGGTCACAGCGTGCAGCTGTGGGCGCGCGAACCCGACGTGGTCGAACATATCAATGCAACGCACGCGAATCCGCGTTTTCTGCCCGGCGTGACCCTGCATCATGGCGTGAGCGCAACCAGCGAGATGCAGCGCGCAGTTAGCGGGGCGCAGATCGTACTCTACGTGGCACCTTCCCACGTACTTCGAGAGGTCGTGCGGCTTGGCGTCCCGTACGTTCGCGACGATGCGGTGGCCGTCGTTGCAACGAAAGGGATTGAGCCCGGCACGCTCCGGGTGATGACGGACGTCGTCGCCGAGGAACTCCCCGGGCGACACGTCGTGGCTCTGTCGGGGCCAAGCTTCGCCATCGAAGTCGCACAGGGATTTCCCACTGCGGTCGTCGCGGCGAGTGAAAGTCATGCCGCCGCTGAAGTCGTGCAACAGGCGCTGAGTTCGTCGGCATTTCGCGTGTACACCAACGACGATGTGGTTGGCGTAGAACTCGGCGGTGCGCTCAAGAACGTGATGGCGGTGGCGACCGGTCTCGCCGAGGGAGTGGGACTCGGTCTCAACTCGCGCGCCGCACTCATCACCCGCGGCCTCACCGAGATGACGCGACTCGGTGTCTCGTTAGGCGCTCGCAACGAGACGTTTGCCGGCCTCGCTGGAATGGGAGACCTCGTGCTGACCTGCACCGGCGCCTTGAGTCGAAACCGCTCCGTCGGACTTGAAATTGGGCGCGGCCGCACGCTTGCTGACGTGCTCGCAGGAATGGAGTCGGTGGCCGAGGGCGTCACGACCACCAGAAGCGCACAGTCGCTGGCCGAGCGCCAACAGATCGAGATGCCGATCGTTTCCGCGGTCGCGCGTATTCTGTTCGACGGGCAGTCACCTCGTACGGCGATTGCCGACTTGATGGGACGCGAACTGCGTCCGGAGCGAGACGCATGAGCGAGCGCCCTAACGATCGATCCGACCACGAACCGATCCAGGAGTTCTACTCCATCGGAGACGTTTGCACGCTCACCGATCTCAAGCCGCACGTGCTGCGGTATTGGGAAAGCCAGTTTCGCTTTCTCAATCCGGCAAAGAATCGTTCGGGCAATCGCGTCTATCAGCGACGCGAGATCGAGCTCATTCAACTGGTGAAGCACCTCCTGTACACGGAGAAGTACACGATCGAAGGCGCGCGACAAAAGGTCGACGAGTACCGCAAGGGCGGAGTCGTGAAGACGACGGCGCGCGAAGCCCTGGCAACCGAGACGCTCTCCGAATTGCAGAGAGAGCTGGACGCGCTCGTGCGTATTCTCGAGGGAAGCGATCCGATTCCGCGTCCGGACGATGACGCCACGGTTTGACGCGCGCGGCGCGCATCCCGTAGACCGCGCTCGCGTCACTCGCTAGCGTTAGCGCCACGATGCGATTCCTTTGCACAAACGACGACGGCATTCTCGCACACGGTCTCGAATGTTTGGTCCGAGCTGCCGAGCAGATTGGCGACGTGACCATTGTTGCCCCCGATCGCGAACAGAGTGCCACCTCGCACTCGCTCACACTGCATCATCCCCTCCGCCCCGTTCGTCGCGGCGAGCGCCGATATCAGGTGGATGGAACGCCCACTGATTGTGTGATGCTGGCGGTGGAAGCACTGATGGAAGAGCGTCCGAATTTTGTCCTCAGCGGGATCAATCACGGGCAGAACATGGGCGAAGACGTGCTGTATTCGGGCACCGTCTCCGCAGCGATGGAGGGACTCGCGTTAGGCATTCCGTCCATCGCTTTTTCGTTCGCCGGTGGCGACCTTCGCGCCGATATCGCGAAGCTCGATGAGCAGATCGATATTCTCGTTCCGCTCCTGCGCCATCTCACGTCGCTCCCCGCCTTTCCAGAAGGGACGTTGCTCAACGTGAATCTTCCGCCGCTCAAGGCCGGCGAGATCAAGGGTATTCGCCTAACGAGGCTGGGACGACGCGTGTACTCCAACTCGATACAGCCGATGAAAGATCCGTGGGGTCGGAAGATCTACTGGATTGGGGGCGGCGAGATCAGCTGGACCGGAAGCGATGACTCGGACTTCCAGGCCATACGCGATGGGTTTGTCTCCGTGACGCCATTGCACCTCGACCTCACACATCGCGATATGCTGGCCGCGTCGGAGCGCTGGTGGCAAACTCCGTAACGCCAAGCTTTCAGTGGGATCGCCGGCGGCTCGTCGAGTTGCTACAATCCAAGGGCATCACCGATCCCGCCGTCCTCCGCGCGATCGAACAAACGCCGCGTCACCTGTTCGTCCCCGCCGGCGTTCGCCATCGCGCCTACGAGGACTCGGCGCTCCCCATTGGGAAGGACCAGTACATCTCGCAGCCCTCGATCCACGCTCGCTTCCTGCAGTTGTTGCAGCTGACGGGGAAGGAACGCGTGCTCGAAATCGGCACAGGCTCCGGTTATCAGACCGTTCTCCTCTCCCACCTCGCGGCGCAAGTCTTCTCTATCGAGCGTATCGCGTCGCTCCTCGACAGCGCACGGGCGATGATTCGCGAATGCGGCGCCCGAAACGTGTCATTGCTGCTGGGCGACGGCTCCATCGGTTGGCGCGATTACGCGCCGTACGACGCCATTTTGGTGTCAGCCGGATCACCGGATATCCCGGCTCCGCTTGCCGAGCAGCTGGCGGTCGGGGGGCGCATGATCGTCCCGATTGGCGAGAAGGGGGATCAGATGCTCACGATGGTGACCAGACAGGCCAACTCCTTCGAAACACGTGACATAGTGCCCGTGCGATTCGTCCCGCTCTTGGGCACCCACGGCTGGACGACGAGTTAGGAAATCGCGTCGCCGCGCGTCGGGTCCATTACCCGAAAGCGTACAGGAGCGGCACGCATGGAAGACAACTCGAACGACAGCGGCAGCAACTCCACCCGTCGCCCGATGCTGCGTCCGTTTAGCGGGCGACCAGCGCCCCATACACCGCTCCGCCCGGCCGATGGTCGTAAGGCGGCGATGCCTTTCCATTCGCCGACACCATCCGGGATCGCACCGCAATCGCGCGCGGCTAGTCCGGCAGCGACGTCAGAAGTGGCAGCGACATTTGACGACGTCTCACCGGCAGCCGATGCGGTCGACACGCCTCTTCCGTCGATCGCTCCTGTCGCGGACGAAGTGGCACCCTCGGCCCTCGATGTCTCGACGCTGCTGCCCGCCGAGACGCCTCGGAGCGATGCCTTCGAAGCGGAGCAGGCGCCGTTCGCAGAGTTTGAGGAACCTCGCGCCGTAGAGCCATCGCGCGAGCGGTTCGATACACCAACGCCGCTCTCGTGGCTGTTCGAGAGCGCGACGCCGGCGCCAGAGCCTGTCGCCGAGCCGACATCATCGCTCAACACGTCCGAGAGCGACGTCGACGCACCGAGGTTGGACGCAGCCGCGTTCGAGGCGCCAGCATCCGAAGCACCAGCATCCGAAGCACCAGGATCCGAAGCACCCGTATTCGAGGCGCCGGACACTCTACCCACCGCATTCGAGGCCTCGCAGCTCGAGCACGCGTCGTTTGATGCGACGGAAGATCCGGAATCACTGTTTGCTGACAACACACCGATTGCATTCCCGACTGATGTTTTCGCCGCTTTGTCTAGAGAGTCGGGGGATTTCGACGCTTTGTCGGACGAGCCGGTGGGTGACGTGGAAGACGTCGAAGTCGTAGCGGCGTCGCAGAAATTCGAAGCGTCCGGCACTATCGCGGAGATCGTCGCAATCGAAGCTCCCGCCGAGGAAGCGCCGACGAATGCGGCGGACGAGACGGTGGCGATCGACGCGGTTGGCACCTCCCAGCCGTCGACGTCCTACGACGAGAACGTGAACGAGGAGGCATCACCGACTTCTGCACCCACGTCTGAGTCCTACCTCGCAAATGCGGCCGATGAGCACTTCGACGTCGCAGAATTCGAAGAGGGAATCGTCTCTCGCACCTTCGTGGAGAGTCCGATTGAGGACGTGTCCGCAGCGTCCAGTGCTCCCGAGGAGTGCATAACGACGGCCGAAGCGCCGGTGGCGCCACCCGGCGACGAGGCGGTACCTCCGCGCGTCCTCACGGTCGCGGAAACGCTGGAAGGCATAGCGCATCGCGTGCGACTCGGCGAGATTGTCGTCGCCGCCGACGCGGGCGCATCGCCGGAAGCAGTGTTGGCAAGCGTGCTCGCGTCCCTTTTAACGACGGGATCCTAGGGCAATTCAGACGCGTGCCTGCCGTACATTTTGAAATCGCCGGACGTGTTCAAGGCGTCGGCTTCAGGAATTTTGTGCGAGACCAGGCGAGAGCGTTCGACATCGCGGGATGGGTGCGCAACCTGTCGAGCGGCAACATCGAGGTAGCGGCAACAGGAAGCGACGAAGGGATTCGGTCGTTCATGGCTGCGGTGCGCGTCGGACCGACGGGCGCCGCAGTGAAGCAGATCATCTCGCTGTCGCTCCAGCCATCGCTCGAGTTTCCGCGACCGTTTACGATCCTCAAGTGACAACGCCGTCGCACGACGAGCGCCTAACAAGCCAGACCGACGTCATGCGCGCGCGCTTGCGGGCGATCATTCGCGATGTCCCTGATCATCCGAAGCCGGGGATCATTTTCAAGGACATCACACCGCTTTTGGCCGACGCGGAGCTGTACGCCGCTGCGTGCCACGAACTCGCGGCGCAATTTCGGGACGCTGGCATCACGCACGTTGTCGCCGTCGAGAGCCGCGGTTTTCTCTTCGGCGCGCCGGTGGCCGTGGCGTTAGGCGCGGGAATCGTTCCGGTGCGGAAGCCAGGAAAGCTCCCCTACCGGACGACGCGCGAAGAGTACGCGCTGGAGTATGGGACGGACGCCCTCGAGATGCACGAGGATGCGCTGGGCTCGGGAGCGCGGGTAATCGTGGTCGACGATGTATTAGCGACCGGAGGTACCGCGGCGGCGACGGTGCGATTGGTAGAGCGGGCCGGAGCCCTGGTGGTCGGGTGCGCGTTCGTTCTCGAGCTTGGATTTCTGTCGGGGCGTGAGAAGCTACCGGACCGTCGCATCGATTCGCTCATCACGTACTGAGGCTTGGTCTTCGGTAGGCGTTAGGCGATCGTCCCGACGCATCGATGTGCAGAGACGTCGACCCTCGCGCCACTGCTCACAAGCGCGACCGACGCTGCGGCTGCTTTCGGTAGTTTGTGCGACGATCGGGGCGGACGAAACGGCGAGCAACAACGCCATCGGTGCGAGACGTCGCAGCAGTCGGAGCAGGGAAGTGTGCGTCTCGCGCACGCCCGATTCTGCGCGAGCCACGACCTCGACCGAGCTCTCGCGCTCTTGTCTGGACTCCCAGAGAAAGGCGCAACGATCAGTCACGACGCCCAGCGTGCGCACTCGTCGCCTTGTTGGCGCGCCACGAACTGTGCCGGCGCACTCCCGAACCCGACTCCGCGTGATAGAATTCGCGGTACGTCGCCCCCGTAGCTCAGATGGATAGAGCAGCGGTTTCCTAAACCGTTGGTCGGAGGTTCAAGTCCTCTCGGGGGCACTGCTGCCACGCTCGTCATGCAAAGGAAAAGGCCCACACCGCGAGGCGGCGTGGGCCTTTGTTCACCCGACGTACGAGAGCGTTGTTAGGCGCTTCTCTTGGCGTAGATGTCCTTTTCGAGCTTCTGACGGAGCTTCTTTGCTTCGTCCAACGCCTCCGTCTTTTTCCGTCCCTTCGCCGGCACGTAGAAACGTTTCTGCTTTCCGGGTTCGGGGTTGATGGAAACGATGAAAGCTTGGTGCCGTTTGTCCCACTGCACGCCAGTCACACCGTAACGATTACGGCGCGACCGCACGACCACCCGTCCCGTCGCCGGCTTGCCGAGCGCCTTTTCTGTCTTGTCGCGCCAGACAATTGCTTCCGACATCGCCTTCTTCTTTCCACCATGCTTGTTGTCCGAGAACCACTTTCTGTGCGTCTTGCCTTCGAAAGTGACCTGAACAAGCCAACCGTGATTGTGCTTTTCCGGTTGGTCGATACGGGAAATTCCTTTTCGCCTAATCATGGGAAGGGGTTGAGGGTGAGGGGCGCTGGAAGGATAGCGTCGTTGCTTCAGAGGGCAAGAGCAGACTACCACCTACAGTGTGCAACAGGCATCTTTACGCGTTACCCGACTCACACACAGACCTACTTGGCCCCGGGCCCTCCCGGGTCGGCCGATTCCTACAAGGGTTGCAATGACTAAAACGGGAGAAGCGGCAAGACCGCTGCACGAAGATCCAACGGAATCGATCGGCGACTGGATTCGATTGCATGGCCGACAGGTTGGACTCGGTGCAATTGCGATCGCGGTCGTAGTTGCCGCTACAATGCTCGTCAAATCATCTAACGATAAAAAGGGGGCGAGCGCGTATCGCGCCCTATCGGATGCTCAAAGGAGTGTTGCATCCGGCAACTTGCCGCTGGCCGCCGCCGATCTGCAGAAACTGGTATCGCAATACGGATCAACGAGCGCGGGGAACGAGGGACGTTTGCTGCTCGCCCAGGTCTACTTTCAACAGAACAAGATCGCGGACGGAATGAAGGTCCTGGACGATGTTGGAGGCGGAAGCGCGACGGCAGCGTCGGTTCATGCGCTGCGAGCTGCCGGGCTTGAGCAAAGCGGAAAGCCGGCCGAGGCCGCCGCGGAGTATCTGAAGGCCGCCGACGCGACGACGCTCAATTCAGAGAAAGAGAACCACCGCGCCGACGCCGCACGCGCGTACGCTGCGGCGAACAAGAAGGAGGAGGCGCTGAAGCTGTGGCAGGCAATGGCTGACGATCCGTCCTCACCGCTCAACGGGGAGGCAAAACTTCGGATCGGTGAACTCACGGCAGTTCCAGCTAACTAGCGTGCTCATCGAGCGCGTCGGTTACGCGGGCTTTTAGGGCAGCTGATCGAACGGTGTATCGAAGGTGCTGACGGGCCGGGCTTCGCTCGGCCCGTTCTATTTGGCCTAGAACTACTTCGTATAATATGTGTTATGTAAACTTAGTCCGTGGAAAAGTGTGGAGAACTGCCAGTCGCTCACTCCTCCCCTAGTCGCGGTTTCTCTTGAGGTTGCACGCGGTTGGTGGCCTGCGGTAACACCCCTTCGGCCGGAAACCGCGGCGATGCTCACGTGCTCGATCGACCTTATCGCCGCGCGCGCAAATGGAGCGTCGCCGTTGAAGTCAAAACCACTCCAAGTCGACAGTGATTGCGGGCAACGGTGCGATCCAAACGCCTTCATCTCTTACTTGAGGCGCCCTACCCCTCGGCGCGCGCCGGCGTGAAATCGGCCAGCGTGCCTTCGAAAACGACGCGTCCCTCGCCGCGCAAAACCGGCGCGTCTGATGAGCCCGACTCAGGTAAGCGGACAGAAAGGATTCTTCCGGACCTGGTCACCAACGACGCTTCGCGCTCGATCAGCCCCCAGGCAGCCAGAAGCGCAACGGTCGCCACAGCGCCCGTGCCGCACGCAAGCGTTTCTTCTTCCACGCCGCGCTCATACGTCCGCATTCGCCAGGTACCCGAGTTGTCCGCCCGTGAGACGAAGTTGGCGTTCGCTCCGGCCGCGAGACTGGATAGTCTGCGCAGGAATCGCCCTCGACGCATGACGTCGACTGCTTCCACATCATCGACCAGCACGACGAGGTGTGGAACGCCGACACGCGCATAGCCGCTCGAGCGCTCACCGCCCTCGAGCGGCGTCTCAAAACGCTCGCTGAGCTCAGTGATGGGCACCATGTCGATCTCGGGAAGACCGTTGCTGAAACGCGCGTTAACGGGGCCTGATGGCGTCTGGAAGGCGAAATGCCGCCCTTTCTGCACGATTCCGAGGTCTGTGGCCAGTCGCGCGCTGCACAGCGCCGCATTGCCGCACATCTCCGCGAGCGTGCCGTCGCGGTTGTAGTACTTCATCCCGAAGTCGAGACCCGGCTCCGGCTCGAGAAAGACCACTCCGTCGGCGCCCACTCCGTTTCGGCGATCGCAGAGTGCGCCGATCACGTCAGGAGAGGCGAGATCGCCCGGGGGGGTTACTGTCGCATCGAAGAAGACGAAGTCGTTTCCCGACCCCGTCATCTTCCAGAAATGCCGGCTGGTGTCTGTCACTAGACTCGTCCGGTAACGGCCCACCAGCGCAGACGCCACACCATCCAGATCGCTTCGCGAACAATGCGCTTGGACATCTTGCTCTCGCCTTCGGTGCGATCGACGAAGACGATGGGTATTTCGACGATTCGGAATCCCTTGCGCCATGCTCTAAAGCTCATCTCGATCTGAAACGCGTAACCATTTGATCTGACGTCCTTTAGATCGATACTTTCAAGTACTTTCCTATGAAAGCACTTAAAGCCGCCGGTGGCGTCGAAGAGCGGAAGTCCGGTGACTATCCGTGCATAGATGTTGGCCGAGTAGCTCAGCATCAGTCTCGAGATGGGCCAGTTCACGACCGTGACTTTTCCGTCGCGATATCGTGAGCCGAGGACGACATCGGCGTCGACGGCGCTCTCCAGAAATTGTGGGAGATGCGAAGGATCGTGCGAGAAGTCGGCGTCCATCTCGAAGATGACGTCGTAGTCGTGCTCGAGCGCCCAAGCGAATCCGGCCAAGTAGGCGGTCCCCAGCCCCATCTTTTTCGGACGATGAAGCGCGTGAACGCGGTGGTCGGTTGCCGCGCGATCGTCGACCAACTGTCCGGTACCGTCGGGCGAACCGTCGTCAACGACGAGCATTTCAATTCGGGGATCCTGCGACAACACCGCGTCCGCGAGTCGAAGAATGTTCTCACGCTCGTTGTACGTCGGGACGATGACGAGCGCCTTCCGAATCGGCGATTGAGCGTTGTTTACGCGGGCGCTGGACTCAGACACTGGCGCTCTTTCTCCGATCGACGGCGAGGCCGCCTAACGCGAGGAGCAGCGAAATCGCGACCGCCAGCCACGTGATCTTCTTTCCCGTCTCGTACGTCTGATTCTCAAACCTGAGCTCGATCGTCCTGCTTCCCGCGTTCAGCGGAATTCCCATAAACGTCACGTCCGTGCGCGCGACTTCGGCCGGTTTGCCGTCTACCGTTGCCTTCCACCCTGGATACCAGTTTTCCGAGACGACGAGCGCGGAACCAGCCGGTGGCGCGCCGTCCAAGGTGATCTTGGCGTATCCGGGATGATAACTCTCGACGGTCGCTTTGACCGACAGCGGCTGCGGAAGCGCCGTGAGCTGGTTTTGTCCCGCGGTCTTTGAGGATGAGTCGAAAATTGCGGCGCTTCGAATATCGAAGCGAGGATCGAGGACGGTGTTCAGCGTCGCGTCGGTCGCGCCTTTCACGATGACCGGCGTGACCCACGCGTAGGAGGTTTCGATCGGGAGCTGGTGGAGATAGAGCGTGTTGCCGGCAGCATCGCGCGCTGGTCCGGCGGCGAGCTTCATCCCCGGAATTCCCATCGAGTCGGGCGAGTTGGTCATGATGTATTTCATGTTGGCCAATCGCCAGAAATTCGGATTCCCGACCTGCCTGTAGCCATTCTCCTCGTCGATGAGCAGATCGTACGAGGCGAGCTCGTTACCGTGATACCCTCGGACGTTGGCGATGCCATGCGCCATCAATCCGGAGTACGCGAGGTCAACGTCGCGCCTAACGTCACTCGGAGCCGTCTGGTTGGTGAAGACGCGGAAGGGCTGCTTCTCCTTCTTCATGAAGTCGATGACAGCGTTGCTCGCGAATGTCACAGACGCTGGCTCCATGAACGTCCAGTAGAGACGAAGCACCGACCAGAGATCGGTTGCGACGATCAAGGCCAGCAGCGCAGTGGTCAGATCACGCGACAGCCGCTTCGCCCCGATCGACCAGATCGCAGCGAGCAAGATCAAGGCGAAGACGCCAGAGCGAAGCGCTCCAATTCGAAGCGCGCCGTCGTTGGCCAAGGCAGCGTCGGTGCGCTCGGGTATGGAGACGGCCACCGCCAGATTCGTTAGGCCCCCGAGAAGTCCGATGACGATGATGGCGATCGCGGCAATCCCCCACCCCATCAGGTAGCGCCGACGAACCTCGCCACGTGCAATCCGCTCAGCACCGTACGCCGCCAAGACCGCGATGCTGAATGACACGATGTACAGCATCGTGCTCGGCGCCCGGAAGAACTTCGTTCCCGGGACGATCGCGTAGACGATCGAGTAGAACGGCGTGAATCCGCCTAACGCCCACAGCAGCGAGATGATCAGCGCGCCTAACCAGAATCTGACCAAGCGTGTGTTTGAGCGCAGCGCCCATGTGCCAAAGGCGAGCCCGGCAAAAATCAGAACCGTGATGCCGATGTAATCGCTGTGTAGGTGAATCCCGTTCCGTCCCCAGTAGTTGTCGAGGATTCCCGAAAACTGTGGGATTCCGAAGTTGATGGTCTCTTCGGGCGGTAAAGAATACGAAACCGCGTGCTCCCAACCTTTTCCCCCCGCGCGCGGAGAGAATGGCACGTACTGTTTGACGGGGAGATACTGAATGGCGCCGATGATCATTCCAAGCGCGACGCTTCCCAACGCGAAACCCAGTCGCTTGACGCCGGTGCTGCGAGCGACCGCAAGATCACTTCCCCATCCGAGGGCGAGAAAAACGCTGAACGCTCCAGTCAACAGGAGCATGTACTGCAGCAACTGCGGATGCGGTGAGAGCACAGCAAGTCCGACGACGATCGCGAGGATGCCCCATGCAAAGTTCTTCCCATCACGTACGCCGCGTACAACGAGGAACAGTGCGAGCGGAAGCAGCGCTGTGATGAAAATCTTTCCGTCGTGGCCCGGTGAAACGAGTCCTGCAACGTTGCCACCAAGTTGGTAGGCAATTCCGCCGATCAGCGCTGCCAAGAACGAGAGGCCTAACGAGCGAAGAAAGACGTAGGTGAAAAGTCCGGCGAGGAAGATGTGGATGATGAGCCCCCACGTCATTCCTGGTCCGGTACCAATCAAGATTCGAAGCGCCGCTGTTGGGTAGAACGTGTCACCATGCATCGCGTCCACGAACGGCATCCCGCCATACTGATACGGATTCCACTGCGGGATAGAGCCGAAGTCGTGCCAGTACTGTCGCGCAAACTCGCGAAAGGCGTAGCCCGCCTTGTATTGGTCAGACGGCGGCGAGATGAGAAACTTGCCGGCGAGCGCAGGAAAGCCTAACGCGAGCGTACATGCGGCGTACACGAGCGCGGCCCAGCCGAGTGCAGAGCGAGGCGCGTTCGGTGTCTGCGGCGCCGAGGCGGTCGCGGCGAGGTCAGGCGTTCGAGTCATGAGCTGAAGTTGAGGAACGCGCCTTGCCCACGGAATCGAACGCGAGCAGGATGACGCCAGGAAGTACTTCGAGTACGGTAAGCCAGAGCCGCGAGGTCAACGCGATGACGCCCGCTTCACCCCCGACCGCGAGGCCGAGGCGACCGAGTGCCGTCACGAGACTCAGCTCACGCGCGCCCAAGCCCCCAGGCGCAAACACAGCAATGTAGCCGAGCAGGTAGGAGCCAGTGAAGGCAGCGATGTAAGACGCCGTCGACCCCGGTGCTCTCCCCACTACCCCGCGTACGAAGATTTGGAATGCGACGCCGTACAGAATCCATGCGATCAGGCAGCCGAATGCCGCGATCCAGATGGCGCGATCAGGCAATCTCGGAACCTCGATCCGCCGTCTGACGACTTTCGATGCGACCTGCCCAAGAATTGGAAGTATTCGCGGCGCGAGCACCAGTGAAGCGACAAGCGCGATCGCGAGCGCAATGGCGATTCCGCGTTGATCGAAGAACTCGGCTCCCGTCGCGGCAACGAGTCCGAAGCCCGCGAGCAGATTGACCAAGTTGATAACGATGGCCGACCCGGTGGCAGCGATGGGCGAGACGCCTCGTTGCTGCGCCATCACGCCCATTGCACCGATCTGCCAGACTTTTCCCGGGAGATACCGCCCAAGGTTCGAGATGAACCAAATGCGTGCGGCCGATCCAAACGAAATGCGATTGTCCCACGCGGACACGGTGCGCCGCCACGTCTCAACGAGAACGCCGTAGGCGAGGAAGACGAGCGCGCACGACGCGCCAATGATGGCCCAGTCTGGATGAAGCGACTGTCCCGATGCACGAAACGCGCGCCACTGGCCGGCGATGGCCCAGCCGGCGAGGACAACCGCGGCGACGCCGAGCAGGGCGAAGACGATCTGCGTGGTCTTACGAGGCACGTGCGCGCCGATAGATGTCAGCGTACGTCTGCGCCGCGGCCTCGGGCGAAAAGCGCGCGAGTGCCGCGGCGCGTCCGCCCACGCCTAACGAGTTGCGCCGGTGGCGATCGGCGAGGAGCGAATCGAGCGCCCGCGTCATGGCTGGTACGTCACCGGGGGGGACGAGCACGCCACTCTCACCATCGGTGATGGTATCGACGATGCCACCCGACGCGAACGCCACGACGGGAGTCTCGCACAGTTGCGCTTCGACGGTGACGAGTCCGAGGCCCTCGCCGATGGAGGGGACGACGAGAAGCGCGGCGCGGCGATAGAACTCGGGGAGTTCGTGCTGCGCTCGCGCGCCGTGCCAGGTGATGCGCTGGGAGATGCCTAACGCTTCCGCTTGCGCGCGAAGCGCAGCGGCATCTGGTCCGTCGCCAACAACATCGAGAACGCACGGAGTGGTCATGGCGCCGACGGCGTCGAGGAGACGCGCGATTCCCTTCTGTTCGTTCAACCGTCCAACGAAGAGCAGGCGGTCGTCCGAGCGCGCGCCGCCAGGTGCAAAGAGCGAGGTGGAGACGGGCATCGGGGCGACAATCGGCGAGACGTCCGGCACCATCTCCTGTACTTCGCTGGCGAGCCAACCGCTCACCGTGGTCGAGAGGCGCGAGCGCTGCAGCACGCGACGCAGCACGGGGCGCGCGACGGCGCTGGCGCGTGCGAGGCGGACATCGGTGCCGTGCATCGTCGTTACCATCGGGAGGCGGCGTAGCGATGGAGTGGAGAGCGCGATGACGCCGGACGGAAACCACCAATGGGCATGGACGACATCGGGGGCAAAGGCACGCGCGACGCGCGCCGAGGTCGCAACGCCGCTGGCCATGAAGCCGCCGAGGGCCAACTTCCCGGTGAGCGAACGACTCACCTCCTGGGCCATTTCACCGGTGTAGGCGAGGTTCTCCCACGAGGCGGGGGCGTAGCGGAAGCGGTCGACGGGAATTCCCTGCACCGAGTCGCGCGCGGGATACCCGGGGGCGGCGGGGGCCACGACGCTCACGGTCACGCCGACCCTGCCTAACGCGACGCCCAGGTGCAACAGGAAACTCCCGGCGGCGTCGCCGTCGAACCGCGGGTAGGAATGCGTGATGAAGAGGACGCGCATCGGGCGCGGCGGTCAGTCGCGCCGCGCGCCGTCGCGTAGCTCGTCGGTGACCCGCCGCAACTCGCGAAGTTGCGCGCGCAGGCCGGCGACCTGCTCTCCCAACAAACCCGTTGCGAAGAAAATGGAGCCGAGAATCAGGCAAGTCTGGATGAGCGTCCACACCCAGCGCAGGCCGATCCCGGTCACGAGCAGCGTGATGAGGGCCGCGACCCCAGCGAGCACGCCTAACGCGAACAGCCCCGCGCCCAACATGCCGAAGAGGAGAAGCGGCTTCTGGGCGAACCGCAGCTCGAACCAGACGGAGAGCATGTCGAGCACGCCGACGGGAATGCGCCCGATCCCGAACTTCGACTTGCCTGCATTTCGGGGGTAGAGCGGCACAGGAATCTCGGTGACCGAAAATCCCTGCGCGGCGGCGAGGACGATCATGTAGCGGTGCCAGTCGGGGCGCGTGGGCAGCCCCTCCATGATCTCACGACGGTACGCCTTGACGCTGTTGAGATCCTTGACCGGCACGTGAAAGAGCGCGCGCGAGAGTCGGTTGTAGATCCGCGAGACGAAGGCTTTCTCGTACTTCCCTTCCTTGAAGCCCGTCACCATGTCCGCGTCGTCCGCCAGGATTGGCGCGACTAAACGCGGAATGTCGGCGGGCTTGAATTGCAGGTCGGCGGGATAGAAGACGAGAATGTCACCGTGCGCCAGCAGATAGCCCGACCGGAGCGCATCGGCAATCCCCCGACGCGCGCGGTGCCTAACGGTGCGCAAAAAGGCGTAGCGCTGTTTGAGCGATTCGAGAACCTCCCACGTCGCGTCCTCGGACCCGTCGTCGATGACGATGACCTCAAATCCAACATTCGACGTCGCGAGTGCGGCGGCTGCCTGTTCCATGAACAGCGGAAGGTTCTCCGCCTCGTCCTTGGCGGGGACGAGGACCGACACGCGAATGTCGCCCCCGCCTAACGACGATGCTGCGGGAGACTCGACAGGAGCCTCGCGGGTGCTCGTGCGGGAAACGGTGGGTTGATCGTGCCGTGCGCTCGTCATCTCGTCGTCCTCGCGCCACGTCGCGGCAGGCTGCCCTGACCCGCGTCGCACCGCGTCATACCCGCTTGCGCATGCGGGCGGAGAGAACGCCGAGTTGGTCGCGATACTTCGCGACGGTACGTCGTGCGATGTTGACGCCGGAGTCGCGCAGGATGTTCACGATCGCCTGATCGGTCAGCGGATTCCGAGGGTCTTCGTTGGTGACGAGCTTTTCAATCTGATCCTTGATGCCGCGCGCTGACACGTCTTCGCCGCCCGTCGTACTGAGACCGGAGGAGAAGAAGAACTTGAGCGGGAGCACACCACGCGGCGTCTGGACGAATTTCTCGTTCGTGACGCGACTGACGGTGCTCTCGTGCATCGAAATGACCTCGGCCACTTCGCGAAGTGTCAGTGGCTTGAGGTATTGCACGCCCTTCTCGAAGAAGTCGCGTTGACGGTCGACGATGTAGTTCATGACCTTGAGCATCGTTTGACGACGCTGCTCGATGGCCTGAATCATCCAGTTGGCGGAGTTCAGCTTGGACGAGATGAACTCCTTGTTTTCGCCGTCGAACTTCTTCTTGTCTCGCGCGATTTCCTGATACGCTTTGCTCAGTTTGAGTCGCGGGAGGTTGCCATCGTTCACGAAGACCTTGTATTCGCCGTCGATTTTCTCGACGACCATGTCGGGGACGATGTAGCCGTCGCTCGCGTTGCTATAACGCAATCCCGGCTTAGGGTCGAGCTTCGCGATTTCGTCGGCGGCGCGCTGGACGTCCTGCGCCGAGATGCCGAAGCGCTTTGAGATCTCGCTCCAGCGATGCGCGATGAGTTCGTCGAAGGTATCGCGCACCAGTCGGTACTGCAGCGTTTCCTCGGCCTTGAGGTCGCGCAGCTGCAACAGGAGGCACTCGCGCAAGTCGCGCGCGCCAACGCCCGAGGGATCGAGCGTCTGGATGATGGCCAGCATTTCCTCAGCTTCTTCCTGCTTGTACAGCGGGAGGTCGCCGTGGAACCCTTCTGTCTCGGCAGCGCGTGAGACGACTTCGTTGATGCCTGTCAGGATCTCTTCGATCGAACAGGTGAGATAGCCGTCTTCATTGATGTTTCCGGCGAATTCGTCCGCCAGGAGCAACTGGCGCGGCGAAAGCTCGAGGAGCGCGATCTGGTCCTTGAGGTGATCGTCGAGATCGCGCGAATCGACCGAGACCGGTTCGTAGTACTCGCGCTCTTCGTGTTCCTCTCTCACGCCACTCGTCTCGAACCCATCGAGGAGAATTTCTTCCCAATCGATCGTTTCGTTGGCGGGCGATTCTCGCTCCTCGTCAGGTGCGCGATCGGGCTCTGTGAGATCGACCGGTCCTTCCTCACCTTCTGGCAACTCCTCTTCTTCCTGTTCCTCCTCGTCGGGCTCGACCATCTCGAGGAAGGGATTATTGAGGAGTTCCTGCTTTAGGTGTTGCTGGAGATCGAGGAGCGGCATGTAGAGCAGATCCATCGCCTGATACAGGCGTGGATTGATCTTCAGCTCTTGCCGAAGAGAGGCGCTTTGGCTGAGCCCCGTCCTCATGAGACGTTCTCCTCTGCGGCGAAGCGCGAGCGTAGTCGGGACGTAAGCGTTGGGCCGAGATAGATGCGCGAAACCTCCTCGTCGAAGACGAGTTCGCGCACAGTACCTGAGACCTTCACTTGCCCGTCGAACATGATGTACGCTCGGTCCACGATATCCAGAGTCTGCTCCACGTTATGATCACTGATCAGCACCCCAATGCCGCGATGTCTCAAGCCGGCAACGATCGTTTGAATATCGTGCACGGCAATCGGATCTACACCAGCAAAAGGTTCGTCGAGCATCATGAACTTCGGCTGCGAGACGAGGGCTCTCGTAATCTCGAGCCGCCGACGTTCGCCGCCAGATAGTGCGTAGGCTTTGCTGTTCCGCAGATGCTTGATGCTCAGTTCGTCCAGCAGCGATTCAAGCCGAGTTCGCCGCTCATCTTTGGATAGAGGTAGCGTCTCGAGAATCGCAAGGATGTTGTCCTCGACCGTCAGTTTCCGAAAGATCGACGGCTCCTGTGAAAGATAGCCGATTCCACGCCTCGCGCGCTTATACATCGGCATTCTCGTTATGTCTTGGTGGTCGAGCGTGATGGATCCCTCTAACGGAGGAATCAATCCCACGATCATGTAGAACGTCGTGGTCTTCCCTGCTCCGTTGGGTCCGAGAAGGCCGACGATTTCTCCTTGTTGCAGGTGCACGGCGACGTCGTTCACGACGCGCCGTTTTCGGTAGACCTTTACCAAGCCCTTCGCTTCGAGAACGCTCCCCGAGGGGGTCACCGCCTGCCCCCTCGTCCGTTTAGACGAAGGCGTGGTGGAGGCCGCAACGGTGGCGGCATGTTCTCCCGTCAGCCGCAGGGTTTCGGCAACGTCGCCACGCTGCGAGGCGATCTGGCTCCAGAGCTCGTGCGCGATGCGCACGCGATCGCCTCCGACCGCGTCGGAGGGCACAATCGATACAAATCTCTGGCTTACGAGACGCGGCAGAACGGAGCGCGTGAGAAACGAGCGTACTTCGTCGAGGGAAAGACGTCCGGCCTCGCGTTCTACGTCGAGCCCCTGTGAGCGAAAGGCGTTGAGGTAGTCTTCGCGAAAGCGAATGGCGACGTCGTTGAAGGTTGCCACGCCCTCGGCGTCACTCTCACTAATGAGCGCGTGCAGTGCGAAGGCGATAGATCGGTCGCCGCCGGCGCGCTGCTCGATGAGGGCGCGTGCCTGATCGGTAATGGGAGCGCCGCTCATGGGCGTCGTCCTCCGATGGGGCGGCGCGCGGGAGTCGTCGGTTGCCGGCCGTTTGCGGGTCGTTTGGGCTTTGCCTTTCCCTTCACGTTGGGCACCGAATCGGGCGCTGCTTCGAGGTAGACGCCCGACGCCTGATCGAGTACCGTCACCGTCTGCACATCCTTCTGCTTGAAATCAACGACGATCTGGCGGCCGCGCACATAGTTCATTCCGGGCTTGGTCCTGGATCCCTTGTTGTTAGGCATCTGGTAGAATGAGCTGGCGCTGCCGGAGGCTACAAGGTTGCGAATGCTCGGACGCGACGTTGTGTCGTTAGGCGGGACGCTGTCGAAGCGCGCAACGATGGTGTCGCCTCGCAGCCAGTCGCGTTCGTCGGAGACAATCTTCACCGTATCGGGATCGCTCTCGGCGTACGCGTGACGTACCGCGTGCATCTCGCGAATCCGCTGCCCCGGCATGAAGACATCGAGCGAGTCGGCAAGGACGGTGCGCTCCTTCGTGACCGCCGATGAACCGCGGGGGCCGAATGCGTATGCGCGTTGCAGCTTGTTCTCCTTCACTCGAAGGTCGATGGTGTCGGACGAAAGGGTGAGATCCTTGTTTACTGCCACGGCCGAATCCATCGCGAGAATCTTGTCGACCTGGCGCGTACGCCCGAAGAGATCGATGACGCGCCCCCTGAGAGTAAACGAGTCCTTTCCCTTGCTCTCGATGTAAGGTGTCTTCATCAGGCGTGACGTCTGTCGCACGTTGTCGAGGACCATCGAGTCGCCACGCGCGAGAATGTCCGAGCGATCGAGCTCGACGCGCCCCCACGACGTGAAGAGCGAATCGCTTTCGCCGATGATGTTGTCGGCGACGAGCTTGACGGGTTCACCACGCTTCTTCCCGAGCGAATCCTTCTCGTAGAGCGTGAGCGTCGGTCGCGCGGTCGCGACGATCTTTGGCCGAGGACGGATGCCACGAACGGCGCGAAAGTACTCGGCCCGCGAGCCCACCATCGTCGAGGAATCCTCGAGAACGGCTTTCACGTTTCCCTCTGCCAGGAGTCGTTCTTCCGCGCGGAAGTACGAGAGGCGATCGGAGTCGAGGCTCACGCGCTTTTCGCGATAGTGCACGTTGCCGATGAGAAAGTAGAGCTGGCTCTGCTCGTAGCTCTCGGCGGAGTCGGCGACGATGGTGATTCCCTGGTCGCGGCAACGTCCCACCACACCTCCGCCCATGTAGGTGGTGTACTTCTGCGAGATCGGATCCTTGATGAACTGCGAGCGATCGCCGTCCACGTCGAGGAGGCAGCGTTCACCCGGCTTCTCGGCTTTACGCGTAGCGGGCGGCACGTATTTGGTGCTGTCGAACGGCAGCACGGGGAGCTTCACGGGAACGCTATCGGGCGTGACCTTGATGAGCGAATCGGGCGGAACTGGCGTGGCGGGGAGTGTCGGGCGCGTGGTGACGCGGCGCGGAGCGCGCGAGCAGGCGACGACGACGATCGCCGCCACGCCGAACGTCAGGAGGCGCCTAACGTACGCCCGGCGGCGCATCACGACTTCGGAATCGTGAGGGTGCTGCCCTGCGAGCGCGTCGACTTGAGGACGCGCACGTTGGTGAGGTTCGGGTCGCCGATGAAGCCGATGCCGGACGTCACGCGCCCATTGGATTCGGTGATGGTGAAGGCAGAATCCGATGCGATCTCGTTGCGCGACGGGTCGTAGCGCAGATGCGGGGACGAGAGTTTGCGTCCGTCAGTTGCAACGACGACCACGCTGTCGCGCGCTTCCATGTTGCCCAACCGCACATTGTACGATCCACGCTTCGAGGTCAGCACCGCGTCCTTCTCACCCGACTGCTTGAAGAACGTGGTGTGGACGACGCGCAATTCCGTGCGCGTGTTCTCGTCGTACATGTAGGCGGAGTCGGCGACGAGTTCGGCGCGACGAATGCCCCCGTCGGTGAGAAAGAGGTGCACGCCGAACATGACCTGGTCGGCCGAATCAGGGACAACCGAGCCCTTTGCAACTGGCGGGAGCGTCGATTGCTGGCACGCCGCCGCTACGATGCACGAGAGAGTTAGTGCCAGGATTGCAGGCAGCCTCATACCACCCCCGCGCGCATCAGATCGTGCAAGTGAATCACGCCTACCAGAGCTCCGCTGTCGTCGATAACAGGCATCGCCATGATGCCAAATTGCTCCATCCGGTACACCACGGCGCTCGCAAGTTCCTCGGCACGCGCCGTCTTGGGCGACCGATTCAATGCGTCGCCCAGTGCCACCGCGAAGGGATCGCCGCTGCGTTCCATCAATCGCGTGAAATCCCCGGCGGTGAAGACGCCGTGGACTCGCCCATCGCCGTTGCCTCCGACGACGATGCCACGACGTGCGGCGAGGAGGACGACCACATCACGCATCGTCGCGTCGAGCGGAAGGACCGGCAGGCGCTCCGTCTCCATCACCTCGCGCACGCGCATCAACAATTTACGTCCGAGCGAGCCGCCCGGGTGTAAACGCGCAAAATCCTCGCGACGAAATCCCTTTCGTTCGAGAATCGTGACCGCGAGCGCGTCGCCTAACGCGAGTGCGGCCGTGGTGCTGGTGGTCGGTGCGAGGTCGTGGGGACATGCCTCTTCGCGCACCCACGCATCGAGCACGGCGTCACACTCGCGCGCCAGCGTTGAACTCGTATTGCCGACCAGCGCGATGGTGCAGACGCCAAAACGCTTGAGGTGCGCGAGCAAGGTGAGCAACTCTTCGCTTTCGCCGCTCTTGGAGAGGAGAATGGCGACGTCGTTCTCTCCCACCATGCCGAGGTCGCCATGGAGACTTTCGGTGGGATGCAGAAAGGTTGCAGGCGTCCCGGTGGAGGTCAGTGTCGCCGCGATCTTTCGGCCGATCAGGCCCGACTTCCCAATGCCGGTCACGAGAACACGCCCGTGACTCCTGGCAATCAATTCGACGGCGTGCGCGAAGCCGTCGTCGACGCGCTGCCCGACTTCCGTGAGCGCCTCAGCTTCCATGCGCAACACACGACGTCCGAGCGCAATAGCCTCCTCGCGCGTCACGCGGGCTCTCCTTCCTGCTCGCGACTCTTCACGTACCACTCCACCAGCGTCTCCCATTCACCACGAGCCTGCAACAGAAGCTCGGCGAATTCGCGAACCGCACCCGATCCACCATTCTTCGTTAGGCGGAGTTTCGCCACGCGAAAGACTTCCTCGGTGCAGTTCGACACGGCGACCGGGAGTCCGACGACACGCATGATGCCGAGATCGGGGAGGTCGTCGCCCACGAACGCCACATCGTCGAGCGAAAGACCGCGCGCGTCGAGGATGCGACGAAGGGCGACGAGCTTGCGCGCATGGCGATCCTGCACGACTTCGTCGACGCCTAACTCTTCACCGCGAAATCGCACACTCTCCGATTCGCGGCCGGTGATGATGACGACGGCGATGCCCGCTTTCTGCAGCAGCTTGATGCCGAGACCGTCCTGAATGTCGTAGCGCTTGAACTCGTGACGCGCGCCGTCGACGTCGCCGAGGTAGATGCCGCCGTCGGTGAGCACGCCGTCGACGTCGAGGCCGACGAGTTTTACGCGCTTCGCGACGTCGGCGTCGAGCTTCTGACCGCCGATACCGACCGAGGGAGGATTCTCGCGCGCTCCAAAGCCGATCATGAGCGAGCCAGCTCCCACATGGCGACCGCCTTGCGCACCAGCCCCTCGAGCTCGCCTAACGGGAGCATGTTGGGACCGTCGCTCGGCGCGTTGTCGGGCTCCGGATGCGTTTCGAGGAAGAGTCCGTCGGCGCCAGCGCCGATGGCCGCGAGCGTCAAGGGGGGAATGAACTGACGAAGTCCACCGCTGGCTCCACCTTCACCCTTGCCGGGTTGCTGGACGCTGTGCGTCGCGTCAAAGATGGCGGGGACGCCAGTGGCATCGCGCATACGCGCGAACGAGCGCATGTCGACGACTAAATCTCCGTAGCCGAAGAACGAACCACGCTCGGTGGTGGCGACCGCTGACCCGAATGGCTGCGCCGCGCTGAGCGACAATTCCTCGTGCCCCTGGCGCGCCTGCCAGACCTTGCGCACCGCGCCGCGCATTCCTTCCGGATGCATCCACTGCCCTTTCTTGATGTTGACCAAACGACCGGTTGCACCTGCAGCGACCAGCAGGTCGGTTTGCCGGCAGAGAAAGGCCGGGATCTGGAGCACATCCACCACGGACGCGACTTCTTCGCACTGATCGGGAAGGTGAACGTCCGTCAGCAGTGGAAGACCCGTTTCTTCCCTCACACGCGCGAGCTTCTGCAGTCCGTCGCGGACGCCAGGACCGCGCGCGGCCCCGGGGTTGGAGCGATTCGCCTTGTCGAACGACGCCTTGAAGATGATCCCGCCGGGAACGAGCGGCGCAAGGCGCGCCAGTTCCGTCGCCACCTGAAGGTTGAGCGCGTCATTCTCGAGGACGCACGGCCCGGCGATGAGAAAAAAGCGTCGTTCGGGAAAGGCGTGAAGCATCTTAGTCCGCCGCCTCAACGAGCGCGTGATCGGCGCCTAACGACTGCTGCTTCCGCATGGCCTCCGTCGCCGCGCCAACGAATGCCGCGAAGAGCGGATGCGCACGATTGGGACGCGATTGGAGCTCGGGGTGAAACTGGCAACCGATGTACCACGGATGCCCATCCAGCTCGACGATTTCCACGAGGGAACCGTCGGGAGAAAGCCCGCTCAGCTGCAATCCATGCTGCACGAATGCCTCGCGATACGCGTTGCTGACTTCGTACCGATGGCGATGGCGTTCGCTGACTTCCGGCACGCCGTACACCGCCGCCGCCTTCGAACCCGGCGTTAGGCGGCACGGGTACGCGCCGAGGCGCATCGTCCCGCCCATGTCGGTGATGTGCTTCTGCTCTTCCATCAACGCGATCACGGGGTGCGCACACTCGGGAGCAAACTCGCTCGAATGCGAATCGTCGAGTCCGAGCACGTTGCGCGCGAATTCGATGATCGCGATCTGCATACCGAGACAAATGCCGAAGAACGGGAGCGACATCTCGCGCGCGGCGCGAATCGCTTCGACCATTCCCTCGACCCCGCGTACGCCAAATCCACCAGGAACGAGCAAGCCGTGATAACCGGCGAGCAGCTCCTTCGCACGCTCCAGCGATGTGAAGAGATCACTCGATAACCAGGAGATGTCGACGCCCACGTCGTTGGCAATTCCACCGTGGATGAGCGATTCCTGCACGCTCTTGTAGCTGTCGACGAACTGCGTGTACTTGCCAACGACCGCGATGCGCACCCGCGCGTGCGGCTGCACCACGCGCTGCACCATCGCGCGCCAGGTCGCGAGTTGCGGCTCGGGGCCGAGCAGGTTGAGGCGTTGCATCACGCGCTCGTCCAACCCCTGATCGTGAAACTCGAGGGGAATCTGATAGATGGTTGGAACGTCGCGGCTCTCGATGACATTCCCAAACTCGACATTGCAGAAGAGTGCGATCTTCCGCTTCACGTCTTCTGAGAGCGGACGCTCCGTGCGGCAGATCAGCACGTCGGGCTGGATTCCGATCTCCATCAGCTCACGCACCGAATGCTGCGTGGGCTTCGTCTTGACTTCGCCCGCTGCGGCGATGTAGGGGACGAGCGTAAGATGAACGAACATCGCGTTCTGCTTTCCCACTTCCTGGCGGAACTGACGAATCGCTTCAAGAAACGGGAGCGATTCGATGTCGCCGACCGTTCCGCCGATTTCGACGATCACCACGTCATTGCCCGGTGCGAGTCGCTTGATGTGCGACTTGATCTCGTCGGAGATATGGGGAATGACCTGCACGGTCGAGCCCAAGTATTCACCCCGACGTTCCTTGGTGATGACGTTGAGGTAGATGCGCCCCGTGGTGACGTTGTTGAGCTGCGAGAGCGACCGATCGATAAAGCGCTCGTAGTGTCCGAGGTCCAAGTCCGTCTCGGCGCCGTCGTCGGTGACGAACACCTCGCCGTGCTGGAAGGGTGACATCGTCCCCGGATCGACGTTGAGGTAAGGATCGAACTTCATGATCGATACCTTGAGCCCGCGCTCGACGAGCAACCTGCCTAACGAGGCAGCAGCGATTCCCTTGCCCAGCGACGAAACGACGCCACCGGTGACAAAGATGTAGCGCGTGGCCCGGGGGGCGTTTTGAATGTTCTGCATCAGTTCCGTCCCATGTGAAGGGCATCCCAACGCGCATTGGCGCGCGCCAAGTCTGTCTCCGTATCAATGCCGCCGACCGGCGGTGCTTCAACGATTGCAATACCGATTGCGAGTCCTGCCGCGAGGGGGCGCAGTTGCTCGAGTCGCTCTACCAGCTCGAGCGGATGCACCGGAAGTGAGACCCATTGCGCGAGCGCTAGTCGATCGTACGCGTAAATCCCCAGATGCTGCCTAACCAGTTCGTGACGTGTATCGGCATCGCCTGCATCACGGAGGTGCGGGATGGCCGCACGCGAAAAGTAGAGGGCGCGACCGTCATCGGCGCACACGACCTTCACGACGTTGGGATCGTCGAGCACTCCCTGGCTGGCGTGGCACGCGGCGGAGCCGAGCGGAAAGCGCTCGTCGCGAACCATGGCAATCGCGCCGCGCACCGCGGCAGCGTCGATGAAAGGCTCATCGCCCTGAACGTTCACGACGACGTCGTGACGGTTGAAATGCTCCATCGCCGCGACCTCAGCGACGCGATCGGTGCCCGACGGATGATCGTCGCGCGTGAGCACTGCCTTCCCACCGGCATGCTCGACGGTGTACTTCACTTCGGCGCTATCGGTAGCCACGACGACCTCGTCGGCAATACCGAGAGCGACGACCTGCTCCCAGACGCGGACGATGAGGGGAGCCCCGCCGAGGAGGCGAAGCGGCTTGCGCGGGAGGCGCGTGGCGCCGAGTCGGGCGGGAATTACTGCTAGCACCGACATGCGCGTGAGCGGGCGGCCGAGTTCGCAAAAGGCACGCCACCCAAGTTACACGCGCCCTCACTCCTTTTCCAAGTGCAAAACGACGGCCGTATAAGCCCTTTATGGCGGGAGTAGCGTGTGGAGGAGTCGAAGTGCGTTTCCGCCCATCACCTTCTCGATCTGCGCGTCGGAGAGTCCCTCTTGCTGGAGCGCATCGACCACGGTGGCCATCCCGGTGGCATCGAACGGCGTAGTGGTCGCGCCATCGAAATCAGAGCCGAGCGAGACATGGTCCTCGCCAGCGACGCGGATGGCATACGCCACCGACTTGGCGAAGGACTGCGCCGTTGGGCTGCAGATCGCGCCATCCCAGTAGCCGATGCCGACGATTCCGCCGCCCGCGGCGACGCGCTTGAGTTGCTCATCGCTCAAGTTGCGAACACCCGGACAAACCCCCTGTACGCCGGTATGCGAGACGAAAACAGGACGCCGCGTGAGAGAAAGGACGTCGTCGAAGAGCTTGGGCGACGAATGCGCGAGGTCGATGATCAGCCCTAACGAGTCGAGGCGCGCGACGACCTCGCGGCCGAACGGCGTCAGCCCCGCCTTCGATTTGCCGTGGGCCGACGCGCCGACTTCGTTGTCGAAGAAGTGCGTGAAGCCGAACATTCGATATCCAGCGGCCGCGAGGGTATCGAGGTTTTCAAGCTTTCCTTCGATGGGATGCAATCCTTCGGTTGCGAGAAGCGCGCCCACCGGGACATCTCCTTCTTTCACGCGGCGCGCGAGGAGGGAGTCCAAGTCGCGCGCCGTTCGCACCAGAAAGAGTGTGGGGCGGCCATCCACGACGCTCCGCCTAACGGCATCCTGCAACCGCGCCGCCTGCCATTGTGCTCGCTCGCGAAGCGAGAACCAGGCGCGAAGGGGATAACGCTGGGCAATGGCCAGCAACGTCACGTTGTCGGACTTGTCGTCGTTCGATTCGTAGTTCAACCCGCGTGGCGTCTTGGTGACCGACGAAAAGACCTGGAGCGCGACGTGCCCTTCACGCAGACGCGGAAGGTCGACGTGTCCGTGACTGTGGCGATCGAGCAGATCGCGCGGCCACAGGAGCGCGTCGGAATGCAGGTCCACGACATTCAGCGTCGTCAGTCGCGCCTTTGCAGCTGACGACGCGGGATACGGTCCGTCGGCGGTGAGGCGGTTGAGGCGGCGGTCGGCCAGCTGCGCCGCCCCAAGGAAGAGGAAGGCCAGCGCGGCGGCGACGATCACCAGCCCGGTGACGAAAATCTTGCGACCCATGGACGTGAAACTCGTTAGGTGAGCGCGGGCTCAGCGCGCCTCGCGCGCGCCAACGAAAGAAAATTCCTCAGGATCTGCGCGCCGTCCTGCGTCAGGATCGACTCCGGATGAAACTGCACGCCCCACACCGGATGATCTCGATGACGCAATGCGTGGATTTCTCCCGGGGCGTCCGTCGCATGGGCAATCGCCTCGAGGGAGTCGGGGAGCGATTCCCGCTCAACAATGAGGGAGTGGTATCGCATGACGCGCAGGGGCGACGGCAGGCGGTCGAATAGTCCAGCGCCAGAGTGCTCGATCATTGACGTCTTGCCGTGCATGACGCGCTCGGCCCGTATCACGCGCCCGCCATACGCTTCGCCAATCGATTGATGCCCGAGGCAAACGCCTAACAATGGAATGCGCGACCCAACCTCGCGAATCAGCGGGACGCTGATGCCAGCTTCGGATGGCGTGCACGGCCCGGGCGAAATCACGATGGCCTCGGGCGCAAGCTCGGCGACTCCCTGTACGGTGATGGCATCGTTGCGATGGACGACGATGTCCTCACCCATCTCGCCGAAATACTGCACGAGGTTGTACGTGAACGAGTCGTAGTTATCGAGGACGAGGAGCACGGCGCCGCCGCGAAGGAGTGATGAGCATGAATTTCGCTTGAAAGTTACGTGAGTTGCGCTCGGAACGATGACGCCGGCGGTTGCTCACCCGCGCGGGTGGAACTGCTTGTGAACGCTGCGCAGATAGTCGCGGTTCACGTGGGTATAAATCTGAGTCGTCGAGATATCGGCGTGCCCGAGCATCTCCTGCACGGCGCGTAAGTCGGCGCCTCCCTCGAGGAGATGGGTCGCGAACGAGTGCCGGAGCGTGTGCGGCGAGACGCGCTTCTCGATGCCAGCGTCGCTCACGTATTTCCGAAGAATCTTCCACGCACCCATGCGCGAGAGTGGCTCTCCACGGGCGTTCAGAAAGAGCATCCCCTTCCCTTCACCGCGTTCCAGCTTCGGTCGCAGCTCGCGGACATAGATGGCAATGGCCGTGATCGCAGGACGGCCGATGGGGATCAGACGCTCCTTTCCACCTTTCCCGAACACGCGGAGCACTCCCTCGTCCAGCACGACGTCCTTCGTCTGCAGCGTGATCCATTCACTCACGCGCAACCCGGCGCCGTACGCGACCTCGAGCATCGCACGATCGCGAAAATAGAGCGTGTCCTCGATCTTTGGCGCAGCGAGGAGTTTGTCGATCTCCTCCACGGTCAGAACGTCGGGGAGATCTCGCCAGCGGCGCGGCATCTCCAGCCGATCGCTCGGATCGCTGGTGACGATCCCCTCGCCTACCAGGAAGCGAAAATACGTTCGCACCGCCGACACATTGCGACGGATCGAACTTGGCGCGAGTCCCAAATCCTTGAGGTGATAGACGAAGTCTCGGAGGAGTCGGGGCTCGAGCGCAGCCGGCCGGTCGACGCCTTTCGTCAAGGCAAAGAGCGCGAGACGCGCGACGTCGCGGGCGTACGCATCGCGCGTGGGATTTGCCGCTCCCTGTTCGAGGGCCAGAAAATCGTCGAAGCGTTCGAGATAGAAGGCGCGCGCCGACTCGTCGGGGAGGAGCGCGGTTGTCATGCCCGGCGCCGACGGCGGACGTAGAGCCACCCGCCAGCTGCAACGAGGACGATGACACCGGCGATCGCCCCGCTCCAACGGCTGAGCCGACCGACCGACTGCAGCAGCGCATTCCAATTGCCGCCCGCGGTAAATGTGAGCCACGTGATGAGCCCATACCAAACCGCTGACGCGAGCGAGATTGCCACCAATACCGAGAGCGGCGGGACTTTGATGGCGCCCGCGATCGGGGGAACTACCGAGCGCACGCCCGGGAGGAATCGGGAGACGAAGAACGCGGCCACCCCGTAGCGTTGGTACAATCCCATCAATCGCGCGTTTGCCGCGCCGTCACCCAGCCGAAGCTTTTTCTCTGTCCAATCGCCCCCGAACCGCCGGCCGAGCCAGTAGGTGAACATGGCGCCGGCGACGTTTCCCCCCCAGATCGCAAGGAAGGCGGGGATGGGCGATCGCCCGGCTCGCGCGGAAATGAAACCGCCAAACGCCACGAGGACGTCGGCAGGAATTGGCGGGAAGATGTTCTCCATCGCCGCGAGCAGCGACATGGAGGAGAGGAGAGCGGCGGGACTAAGCGCAGTCAGCCACGCCAGAAGCGCTTCGAGTCTGGGCACGCCGACTCACGCGCCTAACGACGAGGGAGCGTCGTCACGGCGCTCGATGGTGGCGATGGCGATGCACGCGAGCCCTTCTCCCTGCCCGACCCACCCCATGCCCTCGTTCGTCTTTCCTTTCACGCTGATGGACGTGACGTCGACACCTAACGAGTCGGCGAGGCGCTGGCGAATCGCCGACCGCTGCGGCCCGATCTTCGGACGCTCGGCGATCACCGTCACGTCGGCGTTAACGAGCCGGAAGCCTCTGGACGTAACGCGAGCGAGCGCGGCCTGGAGCATTTGTACGGAGTCGCGCCCTTTGTTGGCGGGATCGGTATCGGCAAACATCTCACCGATGTCTCCGGCCGCCGCGGCGCCCAGGATGGCATCGGTCAGTGCATGACAAATGGCGTCGCCGTCCGAATGTCCGACGAGGACGACATCCGATGGGATGTCGACACCTCCCAATCGCATCGGCCCGCCAGGTGCAAAGCGATGCGAGTCGTAGCCAATCCCAGTGCGCGTCGTCACGCGGCGCTACGCCGCAACCGGCGTCTCCGTCGGGATGATGGAGTAGTCCTGCCGACGCCGCGCGGGGGTGAAGCCGGCGTCGCGAATAAGGTGATCGAGTTCGTCTGTGGTCGTGCGATGGGTCGTATTGGCCGCCGACACGACGTTTTCCTCGATCATGAGCGAACCGAAGTCGTTGCACCCAAAGCGGAGCGCCAACTGGCCAACCTTCATGCCCATCGTCACCCAGCTTGACTGCAGATTGGGAACGTTGTCGAGCGCGATGCGCGAGATGGCGACCGTGCGGAGATATTCGACGGCGTCGGTCTTCTGCATGTGTGACATCTCGGGCGTGTTTTCCGGCTGCAGCGGCCAGGTGATGAACGCCGTGAATCCGCCGGTACGCCCCTGCACCTCGCGCACACGCGCGAGGTGTTCGAGACGTTCGCCTAACGTCTCACCGATGCCGTACATCATCGTCACCGACGTCTTCATTCCCTCGTTATGCGCGAGCTCCATGATCTCGAGCCAGCGGTCGGCGCCCGCCTTCTTGGGCGCCACGATATCGCGGACGCGCTGGACGAGAATCTCGCCTCCCCCGCCGGGGATCGAGTCCAACCCGGCCTTTTGCAGCTCACGGATCACATCGACCGCCTCCATCCTGAAGACCGTCGAGAAGAAATCCACCTCGCTCGGCGAGAAGCCGTGAATGTGGATCGGGTGATTGCGCTTGATGTAGCGAAGGAGGTCGAGATACCACTCAAACGGGATGTACGGATTGTGTCCGCCCTGAATGAGGATCTGCACACCGCCTAACGCCTTGGTCTCCTCGATCTTTTGGCCGATCTGTTCGAAGGAGAGCGTGTATCCCTCTCCATGTTTAGGGCGGCGGTAGAAGGCGCAGAAGCCGCAATCCGCGACACAGACGTTCGTGTAGTTGATGTTCCGATCGACGATATACGTGACCACGTCGCGCGGATGCTTGGCGCGACGAATACGATCCGCTTCTTGAGCCAGCTCAAGCAGGGGGGCGTTGGTGTAGAAATCGAGAAGATCGCGATCCATGGCAATCACTGTCGGCACGAGGTCGATGCGCGCAGCCCGCGCATCCGCAGATTGAAAAGTACCGGCTCGCTCTTCGCTATGCAGCGGGAAGGAAGGAGAGCGTTCCGTTGGGAACGCGACCCGCTGCCACGAGTCGTCGAAAGAATTCTGTGAGTCCCGCGAGGTGCTCGTACCCCAGGCCGTAATCGAGCCCAGCAAAGTACTCCTCGCACGCGGCGCGTCCCACACCGGTGGAGATCGACGCTTGCTCCGCCAATTGCGGGAGGTTCTGCAATCCCCAATCGCGCGACGCGATCAGCGAGGCATGCGCAGCGAGCGACTCAGCCACCGGCGTCGTTCGCTGCGCAACCCAGACGGCGAAGACAAAGGGAAGCTCGGTCCACGCTTTCCACTCCGCGCCAAGGTCATAGACGTAGGGATATTCGGCTCTACCTGGTACATGGTCGCCGTCGCGCAGAAGCAGCGCGGCGTCACCAATGACGAGTCGCGCATCGTGCTCATCCTGGGCGAAGCGCGCGATATCCGCGAGTTCGCTATCGCCTGGGACAAACTCAGGACGACATCTCCAGACGTTTTCGCAGAGTAGCTCGACGAGCGCGACGGATGTCATGGAGCTGCGCGAAACGATCACGCGACGACCAGTCAGTTCAGACGCGGGGCGCTTGGCGAAGAGCAACACCGATCGAACAGGACCGTCGCACGAAATGGCGAGGTCTGGGAGGAGTAAGTAACGGCGCGAATCCCGCGCATACTCCACCGCTGACACCACGCTCACGTCGAGCTCTCCCTTGGCCATCAAGGTGTTCAATGCGCTGGGAATGCCGTCAACCAACTGGCCGTTGAGCGGAATCACGCCACGATCGATCCCGCCATAGACGGGATAGCAGTTGATGTAGGGAATGCGTCCGATGCGCACGTTAGGCAGCGGCGCCCGCCGGCACGTCGTCGAAGCGGCGAAGGATGTTGTAGAACGAATCGCGCTCGGCCGGTATGCGCTTGGCCCCCCTAATGAGGCGAAGCAGGGCGTCGAGTGTCATTCCCTGCGGGGTGGTGGCCCCAACGGCGTGGTAGATCTTCTCGCGCACGACCGTTCCCTCGAGATCGTTGACGCCGAAGGCGAGCGATGCCTGCGACAGGAACGGCGTGACCATGATCCAGTGCGACTTGATGTGCTGGAAGTTGTCGAGGAAGAGCCGCCCCACGGCGAGTGTGCGCAGATCGTCAAAGCCGGTGGTCTGAATGCCTTGGCGTCCGAGCTGCTTTCCGAGCTCGTTGTCGTCCGGGTGATAGGCGAGCGGAATGAAGGCGAGGAATCCGCCCGTCTCGTCCTGCAGGTCGCGCAGCATGCCGAGATGTTCCACGCGATCGCGCATGGTTTCGACGTGACCGTACAACATGGTGCAGTTAGACCGGATGCCTAACGAGTGGGCCGCGCGATGGACGCCGATGAAGTCGGCGCCACCGAGTTTCTTGTCGGCAATCTGTTCGCGCACCGCGGCCGAGAACGTCTCCGCTCCCCCACCGGGGAGCGTGTCGAGTCCCGCGTCACGAAGTGCGCGCAGCACAGCTTCCCACGACATCTTCTCGATGCGCGCGATGTGTGCAATCTCGACGGCGGTCAGCGCCTTGATGTGAACGTGCGGGAGTTCGCGCTTGAGCATTTGAAACATCGTCGTGTAGTACTCAAGCCCCGCCTGCATATCGAGGCCGCCGACGATGTGAAACTCGCGGATGTGACCGTCGCGGGCATTTTCCGCCTCGGCCATCACCTGGTCCATCGTGTAGCGAAACGCACCCGATTCCTTTGGCAAGCGCGCATAACCACAGAACACGCACGTTTTGCGAAGGACGCAGATGTTGGTGGGATTGATGTGTTGATTGGACGCGAAGGTGACCGTCGTGCCGTTCTTGGCGCGATTCACGGCGTCAGCCATCATTCCCACGCCTAACAAGTCGGGCGTCTCGAACAGCGCCACGCCATCGTCGAACGAAAGACGCTCGCCTCGCGCGATACGTTCGGCAATCGGACGGAGCGAGCGGTCGGTCAGCGCGTCGAAATCGATACGGACGTCCATCGGGACGTGTTACTCCTCGTAGCGTTGTACGGCGAGCGCTACGTTGTGACCGCCAAAGCCGGAAGAATTGCTCACCGCGGCGCGGACCTCACGCTGCACGGGAACGTTAGGTGTGATGTTGAGATCACACTCGGGATCGGCGGTAAATTGATTGATCGTGGGCGGCACGACGCCGTGCACGATGGCCAGTGTGCTGAAAATGAACTCCACCCCACCCGCCGCGCCGAGCATGTGCCCGGTCGCGCTCTTTGTCGACGAGACGTTGAGCGAATCGGCATGCTGGCCGAACACCTTACGGATCGCGCGAATTTCGTTGGGATCGTTGAGCGGCGTGGAGGTACCGTGCGCATTGACGTACTGCACGTCCGCCGGCTGCAACGACGCGTCCGCCAGCGCCCGGCGCATCGCGCGCTGCAATCCTTCGTGATCCTCGGGCTGCCCCGTAATGTGGTAGGCGTCGCCGGTTGCGCCGTATCCAACGATCTCGCCGTAGATACGCGCCCCTCGATTCCGCGCATGTTCCAGTTCCTCGAGGATCACGACCCCCGCGCCTTCACCCATCACAAAGCCATCGCGATCCTTATCGAACGGACGCGACGCGGTGGATGGGTCGTCGTTGCGGGTGGATAACGCGGTCATGTTCGCAAAGCCGCCGATCGACATCGGCGTGACGGCCGCTTCCGAACCTCCGGTGATCATGACATCGGCGTCGCCGTACTGAATCGAACGAAAGGCATCGCCAATGGCGTGGGCACTCGTCGCGCAGGCAGACACCGTGGCGTAGTTCGGTCCCTTGGCGCCGAAACGCATCGAGACGATCCCCGCGGCCATGTCGGAGATGAACATCGGAATGAAGAACGGCGAGATCTTGCTCGGCCCTCGCTCTCGGTACACGTCGTGTTGCTCTTCAAAAATCTTGAGCCCACCGATACCGCTGCCGATGATCACTCCGGTTTGCTCCGCGACATAGCCACCTTCACCGAAGCCGGCATCGGCCATCGCTTGCACCGATGCCGCAACCGCAAACTGCGTGTAGACGTCGGAGCGCTTGGCTTCCTTCTTGTCCATGAACGCCAGCGGGTCGAAGCCTTTGACTTCGCACGCAAAGCGAACTGGAAACTTCGATGAGTCGAAGCGCGTGATTCCCGCCGCGCCCGAGACGCCATCGAGAAGCGCGCGCCACGACGATGCGACGTCGTTACCGACCGGCGTTACGGCCCCAAGGCCGGTGACGACGACGCGACGACGCATTACGCCGAGACCTTCTCCTTCAGATACTCGAGCGCATCTCCAACCGTGCGCAGCTTCTCGGCGTCTTCGTCTGGAATGTCGATGTTGAATTCCTTCTCGAATTCCATGACGAGTTCGACGATGTCGAGGCTGTCCGCGCCAAGGTCTTCGATGAAGCTGGCCTCGTTCGTGAGCTTCTCGCGCTCAACTCCCAGCTCCTTCTCGATGATGTCTTTGACCTTCTCGCTGTGGTCGGCCATGACGGATTCCTCTCCGGGGGGTACGGTTGAATAGTGAGTCACTAAAGATAAACACACGACGCTGTGTGCGTCACATGACGAGGCCACCGTCGACGACGAGAACCTGGCCCGTGATGTATGCTGCGCGGTCGGACGCGAGAAACGTGACGACCCCGGCGATGTCTTCGGGGGTCCCCAGACGTTCGAGCGGAATCTGTCCGCTCATGCTCGCCCGCGCTTCGGGAGTCATCGCCGCAGTCATGTCGGTCTCGATGAACCCCGGTGCGACCACGTTGGCGAGGATACCGCGCGACGCGAATTCCTTCGCTACCGACTTGGTAAGTCCGATCAGCCCTGCTTTGCTCGCGGCGTAATTCGTCTGCCCTTTGTTGCCCGTAAGGCCGACGACCGACGCGATGTTAATGATGCGCCCCCATCGGCGCTTCATCATTCCGCGAGAGGCGGCGCGGATGGTTGCGAACGCCCCACGCAGGTTGGCGTCGACGACCGCGTCCCAGTCCTCATCCTTCATGCGAAGCATGAGGTTGTCGCGCGTAAGTCCCGCATTATTCACAAGAATGTCGATTCCACCGAACGCGCGTTCGACGTCTGCGACGAGCGCATTCACTTGCGCGACGTCGGACACATCGCAGGCAAAACCTTGCGCTCCTTGTCCGATAGCAGTCGCTGCATCGTTTGCGCGGGCGACATCGCGACCAACCACCGCCACGCGAGCACCGGCGCCGGCCAGTGCCTCGGCGATCGCGCGTCCGATGCCGCGCGTGCTTCCCGTGACCAGCGCGTTTTTGCCGCTAAGATCGATCTGCATCACGCGAGTTGTGCGAGGAGTTGTTCGACATCCGAGGGTGTGCCGCATGCGGCGGTTTTCACTGCCGGATTGATCTTCTTCACCAGTCCGGCGAGCACCGCGCCGGGGCCAAGCTCGACGTACAAGGCGTCCGGGTAGTCCTTCGTCAGCTGCAACACCAGGTCGGTCCAACGCACTGGTGCGGTGAGCTGCTCGACGAGCAACGAACGCGCTTCCTCGCCCCGCGTAACCGCGTTCGCGGTCACGTTGGCGTAGACGGGGATCCGAGGATTGTCGAACGAAACGGCCTCCAGCGCGGCGCGGAGCCCATCCGCCGCTGGCGCCATAAGGGGCGAGTGAAAGGCACCGCTCACTGGGAGTCGCATTGCGCGCTTAGCGCCGGCAGCCTTGCACAGCTCCATCGCGCGCTCGACGCCAGCGACTTCACCCGAAATCACGACCTGTCCGGGGGAGTTGTAGTTGGCGGCCACCACCAAACCACCGGCCGCGTCCTGCGATGCCTCGGCACATATCTCGTCGATGCTGCGCGAAGTGTCGCCGAGGATCGCTGCCATCGCGCCTGGACGCGCGACTCCGCTCTCGTACATCAACTGACCACGCCGGCGCACGAGGCGGACGGCGTCGGCAAACGACAACGAGCCGGCGGCGTGGTACGCGGTGAATTCGCCTAACGAGTGTCCAGCAGCGGCGCGAACTGACGCTTCGACGTGGGAACGAATGACTGCCCAGGCGGCGGCGCCGTGCGTCAGGAGGGCCGGCTGCGCATTGTGCGTGAGCGTTAGGACGTCGGCAGGCCCGTCGAAACAAATTGACGAGAGCGACTCGCCTAACGCGTCGTCGGCAGCCGCAAATACCGCACGCGCTTGCGGGAACGCATCGGCCAGATCGCGCCCCATGCCGGGATTTTGCGATCCCTGTCCAGGAAAGAGAACGACGACGTCCATCGTCCTAGAAGCGAACGACCAACGACGCCCACGTGAAGCCAGCGCCGAACGCGACGAGCAACACCGTCATGCCGGGTTTCACGCGTCCGCTCGTCATTGCCTCCTCCAGCGCGATGGCCACCGATGCTGAAGACGTGTTGCCATAGCGATCGACGTTGACGAAAACCTTGTCCATGGAAATACCGGCGTGTCGTGCGGTTGCCTCGATGATTCGCACATTCGCCTGATGCGGAATCATGACGTCGATGTCGGCGCCAGTCAGTCCCGCCCCCTCGAGGGCGCGGTCAGCGGCTTCCGACATCGAACGGACCGCGTGCTTGAAAACCTCGCGTCCCTCCATGCGGACGTAGATGGAGCGGTCTTTGAGCGAGTTCTCGTCGAAGGGGTGCGCGGCTCCGCCCGAAGGGCGATAGAGAAGCTCTGCGAGCTTGCCGTCGGAGCGCATGAAGGTCGACAGAATGCCGGTACCGTCGTCCGACGGGCGCAAGACGCCAGCGCCCGCGCCGTCGCCGAACAAGACACATGTCGAGCGATCGGTCCAGTCAACGATGGTGGTCAGCTTTTCGGTGCCGACGACGAGAATCGATTGGCACCCCGAGCTCGCGATCAATCCTTCGGCCACGATGAGCCCGTACAGCCAGCTCGAGCACGCGGCCATCACATCAAAGGCGGCGGCCTTGGACGCACCCAGTTCGGCCTGCAGGTCGACCGCGGTCGATGGAAGGAGGCGGTCAGGCGATGCGGTGCCGAGCACGATGTAGTCGAGGTCGGCGGGCGATACCCCGGCGCGTTCCAAGGCGATGCGCGCCGCCGCGGCCGACATCGAACAGTTAGTCTCGTTAGGCGCGGCGACGTGTCGTTCGCGAATCCCGGTGCGCTGAACGATCCACTCATCGTTCGTATCGAGTCCCAGTGCGGCGAACTCGTCGTTCTTCATCACGCGTGGCGGAGCATACTTCCCAACGCCTGCGAGTTTGGCGATCGGACGTTTCACGCCGTTCCCCCCACTGCTTCATTTTCCGCCAGGCGACGTCCGACGTGGTCGCTCATGCGCGACTCCACCGCGCGAAGTGCCACCTGAATTGCGCTCTTGATGGCGCGCGGATTCGACTTGCCGTGCGAGATAATCGACACGCCCTTTACGCCGAGGAGCGGGGCGCCGCCGTGCTCGGAGTAGTCGAGCTCTTTGAAGGCGGGGGCGAGTTGTGCGGTCGTTAACCCCGCGCTTCGGCCCGCAAGTCCGATGAGAAAGGGCGCGACGGCCTCGTAGAACTTGAGCAGCACATTGCCGACAAATCCGTCGCAGACGACGACGTCGAACGGGCCGCGATCACTTTCGCCTCGAGGCAAGTCTCGCCCCTCGATATTTCCCTGGAAGTTGAGGCCGGAGTTCAGGAGCAATGCGTGTGTCTCCTTGACCACGGCATTTCCCTTCTCTGCTTCTTCTCCGATGCTCAGCAACCCAATGACGGGATTCGATCGTCCGAGCAAGTCTTCGGCATAGACGGCGCCGAGACGTGCGAACTGCAGAAGTTCGAGGGCAGAGCAATCCACGTTGGCACCCGAATCGAGGACGACGACGGGGCGACGGGCCGTGGGAAAAACTGTCGAGATGGCGGGACGTGAGAGCCCGTTGTGCAGCTTGAGGATGTACGACGAAATCGCCATCTGCGCGCCGGTGTTGCCGGCGGAGACGAACGCGTCTGACCGTCCATCGTTTTGCATCTTTAGTCCGATATGCATCGAACTGTTAGGCTTTCCGCGCATCGACGCCGACGGTTTGTCGGTCATGTCGATGACCTCGGACGCCTCGACGACCTCGAGCCGCTCGAGGAGATGCCGGTCGAGATTCGTTTGTTGGGCGAGTTCCGCGTCGAGTGCCCCGCGCACAACCGAGGGGATTCCTACGAGTTGGATGCGGAGATCGCTCGACAGCTCAGAAAGAGCAATGAGCGCCCCCCGAACGGGGGCGGAGGGGGCAAAATCGCCCCCCATCGCGTCAAGCGCGATGCGAGCCAAGGCTACGCTTCCTGTCCTTCGACTCGCTGCTCACCTGCGTAATAGCCGCACTCTGCGCACACACGGTGCGGACGCTTCATGCTCCCGCAACGCGGGCAGCTCTGAATGGCGATGGCTGGTGCGACCTTGTGGGTGTTGCGCGCACGCTTCCGGCGCTTCGAGGTGCGTCGCTTTGGGACGGCCATTGGTCGGTCGAGAGATAAGGTGGAGTCGCGGGGCGCTGGTGCTACTGGATGGAGCGCAGCGCATCCCAGCGAGGGTCTGTGGCGGGCGCACAATTGCATGCGCCTTGATTCAAGTCGGCACCGCATCGTGGGCACAAACCGCGACAGTCCTCTCGGCACACGACCAAGGGGGGGACTGCGAGCAGCCACTCTTCGCGAATGGCGGGACGCAGGTCGAGCGAGTGCGCACGCGCGTCGATCACGTACACGTCGGGGTCATCATCACTCCCCTCGGTGCCAGCATCGGCAAAGAGGAGATGTACTTCTTCGGCAATCGGAATCTGCACATCGGTCAGACAGCGGCGACACGTGTCGGTCGCTGTTCCATCGAACCGGCCGCTAAAGTAGAAGCGACCGGGCCCCGCTGCAGAGAGACGTCCCGTGACGTGAACTCCGTCCAGAGGGCGGGAGTCGTCAGAGAGCCAAACTGCGTCGTCCGAGGCGAGAACCCCATCGACCGTCGCCGCCTGAACTTCGAGAGAGCGTAAGTCGAAGGACAACATAGCCCAGCAATTTAGACCTGCGCGAATCCCGTATCAAGTGGCGATGGGACCACAACTTACGCAACGTTGTGATCCCATCGTTTCACTGCGGACGCGGGGGGGATTGCTCGACGCCGGGCGATGCGTTGCTACGTCGGCACCTCGCTAGATCAGATCGGATTCCGCGAAGAAGAAACGCGCCTCTCGCGAGGCGTTCTCGTCGGAGTCCGACGCGTGAATCGCGTTTCGCTCCTTCGACTCAGCATAGAGCTTCCGGACAGTTCCCTCGGCCGCTTCGGCGGGATCGGTTGCGCCGATGGTGCGTCGTAGCGCCGCTACGGCGTCGTCGCGCTCCAGGACGATCGGCATGCATTTCCCGGACGTCATGAACGTGACGAGCGAGCGAAAGAAGGGACGCTCGCGATGCACACCGTAGAACTCCTCGGCTTGTGCGGTCGCAAGGTGCATGACGCGAGCGGCGACGACCTTGAAGCCTGCTCCCTCGAGATGCGCGATGATCTTCCCTGCCTTGCCAGCGCCGAACGCATCTGGTTTGACGATGGTCAACGTGCGATTGCCTGCCATGAAACCCTCAAGAAATGAATTGATAGACTAAAGAAAGAATGCCTTATCCGAGGCGCGCCTTCACGAGCTCGACGAAATCGATCGGCCGTTTCGCGACGCCCATGCCGGCATCGGCGAAGGCTTGGAGCTTCTCCGCGGCCGTGCCCGCGGAGCCCGAGATGATCGCACCAGCGTGCCCCATGCGGCGCCCTGGCGGCGCCGTCTGACCGGCGATGAAGCCGACGACCGGCTTCGTCATCTCTTCCTTCACGAAGCGCGCAGCATCTTGTTCGTCGGTGCCACCGATCTCACCCATCATGCACACAACTTTTGTGGCGGGATCCTTCTCGAACGCGGCGAGCGCGTCGATGAAGTTGGTGCCGTTGATCGGGTCGCCACCGATGCCCACACACGTTGTCTGGCCGATGCCGGCGCGAGTGAGCTGGTAGACGATTTCGTACGTGAGCGTGCCAGAGCGCGAGACCACGCCCACCGGTCCTGGGGCGCAAATGCGGCCAGGAATGATTCCGACCTTCGATTCTCCTGGGGAGATGAGTCCCGGGCAATTCGGGCCGAGGAGGCGCGCACCCTTGTCTTTGACGTAGGGATAGACCCGCGTCATGTCGAGCACGGGAACGCCTTCGGTAATCGCGACGATGAGTTGCACGCCCGCATCTGCGGCTTCGATAATCGCGTCAGCTGCAAACATCGGCGGAACGTAGATCACCGATGTGTTGGCACCGGTCGCGTTCACCGCGTCTGCAACGGTGTTGTAGACCGGGACGCTCCCTTCGAATTTCTGCCCGCCCTTGCCCGGCGTCACGCCCGCCACAACGCGGGTGCCGTATTCGATCATCTGCTTCGTATGGAACGAGCCGTCGCGACCGGTGATGCCTTGGACGACGAGGGTCGTATCCTTGCCAATGAAGACGCTCACGCGGCCTGCCCTCCGGTCGCGAGTTCAACCGCTTTCTTCACCGCTTCATCCATGTCGCTCGAAGCGGAGAAGCCATTCTCGGTGAGGATCTTCATCGCTATTTCTTCGTTAGTTCCCGTTAGGCGGATGACGATGGGTACCTTCAGCGGATTTTCCTTCGTCGCCGTGACGATGCCGTTCGCGACGTCATCGGTGCGCGTAATGCCGCCAAAGATGTTGAACAGAATCGCCTTGACGCTCGCGTCGGCGGTGATGATGCGCAGTGCGTTGACGACCTTCTCGGGATTCGAGGAGCCGCCGATGTCGAGAAAGTTGGCCGGCTCGCCGCCGTAGTATTTCACGAGGTCCATCGTGGCCATCGCGAGCCCTGCACCGTTGACCACGCAGCCGACATTTCCGTCGAGCTTGATGAACGTGAGGTTTGCATTGCGTGCCTGCACTTCGCTCGGCGCTTCCGCGCTCTCATCGCGAAGCTTCGCAATCGACTCGCGGCGATCGAGCTCGTTGTCATCGATCACCATCTTGGCGTCGACAGCGATGACTTCACCGGCAGGGGTGACGACGAGCGGATTGATTTCTGCCAGCGAGCAGCCGCTCTGCATGAAAGCATTGTAGAGCTGCCCCATGATCTTTGCTGCAGCGCGTGCTTTGCCTAAGTCGTCGTAGAGAAAAAAGCCCAAGCGCATCGCCTGAAAGGGCATCAGGCCGTAGCGCGTGTCGATTGGCAACTTGAGGATTTTCTCGGGCGTCGACGCGGCGACTTCCTCGATGTCGATGCCGCCGGCAGGACTGACCATGAAGACCGGCTTCTTGCTGGCGCGGTCGAGGATGATACCGACGTAAGCTTCGCTGGCGATGTCGGCCGCCTCGGTGACCAGTACCTTCTCGACCGTTAAGCCCTTGATCTGCATGCCGAGGATCGCCTGCGCCTTTTCGCGCGCCTCGGCGGGGGTTTTCGCCAACTTCACGCCGCCCGCTTTTCCGCGGCCACCGGCGTGCACCTGCGCTTTTACCACCACCATCTTGCCGATGCGCTGCGCCAGCGCTTCGGCCTCGTTAGGCGTGGTTGCAATGTCGCCTGGCGGAATGGGGACCCCGAATCCGCGCAGGATTTCTTTTGCTTGATACTCGTGGATATTCACGCGTTCTCCGACGTTGTGGAGGGTTGGGCTTGAAGAGAGCGTCGATGCGCCAACCTGGAACGCTTTGCGTGGGAGGAGCGCTCTCGGCGGGGCAAGCTATCGGGCATGAAATGGGCGTTCAAGGTTTAGCGGGTGTCGCACGAAGGAGGCGTCCAATCGCTTCGTAGGCCGCTCCAAATGCGGGCCAGTCTCCACGGCGCATTGCTTCGCGCATCTCGCCATACAGTTGTTCGACGCGTGAACGGAAAGCCGCAGGTGAGAGCGGTGCTTCGGGAATTGCCGGCGCCGGGAGTCCCGCTGCCACCGGTACGGATGCACCAGTTCTCACGGAGTCGCCCAGTAACACAGCGACAAGGCGGACCGACGGGACTCCATCGGGGTGCCAAGTGTAAGCCGTCTGCACGTACGCGCCGCCTCGCCCTGTTGGTACGACGCGCACGGGGCCACGTACAATCGTCTCGCGCGAATTGCTCAGCGCCGTCGCTGAATCGATCGAACGGCGAAGACGATCGACAATCGCCGTCCACCGCTGCGTGGTTGCGCCAAACGAGATCCATCGCGGTTCGTAATCGGCCCCTCCGGGTGCAACGACGACACCACGAACCCGCTCGCTGGCATCCAGCACGGGATAAACCAATGCGATACGTCCTGAGAGCGAATCCGCATAAGGGGCGAACGCCGGATTTGCGAACAGCGTGTCGCCGCCGTGGTGCCGAGGGAGGTGGGACGTAGGCGCGCTCTCTCCGCGTGGACCGACGGCTGCAAATATTCTTGCGTGGACGAGGGCGCCTTCGAGCGGAGGCGGGAGTCGATCGGCAAGATCGTGGTCGAGGGCGCCAGAGGCGACGAAGAGCGATGGGAAACGCCGAATCCATGACGCGGCGACAGGATCGGGCGAGATATCAGCGATCGTGAATACACGACCCGAATGCGCATTGACGAGCGCAACGCCTGCGTGCTTGAAGTAACGGAACTCGCGACCAGCGACGCCAACGGGATCACTCAGCGGATAGAACTCCGAGGCGCTGTACAGGTGCACCGTCCAATACAATGAATCGCGATAGACGAGTGGCGTGACACGCCTTCCCTGCGCGAAGAACGGCAAGAGGCGTCGCACGCGATCGCGCACATTGCGGTGGAGGACAACGCGTCCTCGGTCGCGCGGCACATCGCTGCCTAACAACGAAGGGTTCTGCAGTCCCCACGCGAGCGCAACGCGGTCGATCCATTCGGTGAGCGCTGGTGCCGCCACGCGTCCGGTCGAATCCGACACGAGCGCATAGTCGGAGGCAGAGTCGTGAACGATTACCGGCGGCAACGCGAGCTCCTCGCGTCCTTCGATCGACGAAGCGATCACCCGTCCCTGTTCGTCGGCGAGGTCGGCGTCAACGCGTTTCACGTTCCAGACACCCGCGCCTGCGTTTCCGTCGCCTTCCAACGGCGGGGCGACGAGGAGTGCGCGAAGTCGTCCGTCGATGGATTCCCAGCCGGGACTAATGGACGTATTGGCGCCTCGCTCGTTTCGCACGGCGCGCTCGAGCGCGAGTGCATCCCAGAGCGCCACGCCGCGAAGCGCGCGCACCATCGTCGGCGACGGCGACGCGTTAGGCAGTGTTTTGAGACCCTTGACCGTGGCGAGTGTCGAATCGCGCGGCGTGCCTAACGACGGCAACGAATCGGTGCGATCGATCCGGTCCACGTCGAACGCGCGGCGCGTGTAGGCGGCGCGCGTGTTGACATATGGAACGTTGCGAAGGTCGGGGTCAGCGGGCGTCAGCATGCGCCCGGCGATTGGCGGGACGAATTGCTTGAGCGTGAGCGCGAGAATGAGCGCTGTGGTAATCGTCCCGAAGGCGAGACGCAGCTGCCCCATCCACCCAGCCCACAACAGCAGCATCGCGGCGACGACGGTGCTCAACGAGAGGACGAGACTTGCGGGCAGTCCGACCTTGTGGTCGATGGCATTGAAGGCACCGAGCGCGCCACTCCCTTCCAGCAACAATCGATAGGCGTCGAGGCGGTAGCTCCATGCGAGCAGAAGCAGAAGTACCGCGCCTAACGTGACGAAGTGCCGCCGCACGTAACCGGAAACGCGAAGCCGTCCACCTTCCCATCGAAGGCTCGGCGTCAGCGCGTAGAAGAAGACGACCACCAGCGTCGTCACGAGGAGGGCAATCAGCGACCAGAGATGGAGCGACGTCTCGAGTGGGAGCCAATACACCCAGAAGGCGAGGTCGAACTGGAAGTAGGGATCACTCTCGCGGAATGCCTCGCCGTGCCTAACGAGTTCCACGCTCTGCCAGTCGTCGTGGGGGAGCGCGAGCAGGAGCCCGATGATGAGGGCAAGCACGATGACTGCCCCGGTGAGATAGCGCCCGGGCACCTCCTCGCCGATTTCGATGTTGCCGACACGACGGGGGAGGACGAGCGACACCACGGAATGACGAACAGCGAAGAGATTGATGAAGACAAAGAGCGCGCTGCCGGCAAAGGCACTCCCCCTGAGCAGCAGGAGATCGACGGCGCGCGCCTTCCAGACAGCGGCGGCTCCGAGTGATGCAAACCAGAGGTAGTCGACATACCATCCCGCGACGGCACGCCCGATGATGAGGAGCGCCGCGATGACCGCAACGGCCGTGAAGGCCCAGCGGCGTCCACGCACGTTACGGCGTGACCCCCTGCGAGCGCAGCCACGATTCCATCTCGCCGCGAATCGTCGTTAGGCGCTCGTCGGTCAACGCCTCGTAGCGGGTGACGAGAATGGGCTGCGTATTCGAGGCACGGATGAGGCCCCAGCCATCGCCGAAGAGGACACGGGCACCATCGACATCGATCACCTCGTGCGACTCTCGGAAATGCTTCACCGCCTCCTGGACGATGGAAAACTTCCGATCGTCGGGGCAATCGACGCGAATCTCTGGGGTGGTCACAAAATGCGGCACATCCGCCAGCAGTTCCTTCACGGACTTTCCGCTGTCGGCAATGATGCGAAGCAGGCGCGCCGCGCCGTACAGAGCATCATCGTGCCCATAGAATCCCTCGGCGAAAAACATGTGACCCGACATTTCGCCGGCAACCGGCGCGTGGGTCTCCTTCATCTTGTCTTTGATGAGCGAGTGCCCCGTCTTCCACATCACCGGAACACCACCGGCTTCGGTGATTGCATGTGGAAGCGCTTGCGAACACTTCACGTCGAAGATGATGGGCTGTCCCTTCCCGGTGCGCGCGAGCACGTCGCGCGCGTAGAGAATGAGAATATGATCGCCCCAGATGATTGTGCCGTCGCGGTCGACCAGTCCAATGCGATCGGCATCGCCGTCGAAGGCGATCCCCATGTCACTCTGCGTTGACTTCACGCGCTCGATCAGGGCATGAAGATTCTCGACAACGGTCGGGTCTGGGTGATGGTTAGGGAACGTCCCGTCGCTGTCGCAGAACAGGTACGTGCCGTCGACCCCTAACTTGGAAAAGAGCGATTCGGCGACGAGCGCCCCTGCCCCGTTTCCGGCATCAATCACGACGCGCAAGCGGCGCGAGAGTGGGCCAATACGCGCGAGCACATCGGCGATGTAGCGCTCAATCACGTGCTCGTGACGCACGTTGCCGCTCCCCGCCGCATAACGAGTGGCGGCGACAAATGCGTGCAGCGCTTGAATGCCCGATCCGTGCAGTGACTCTTTCCCGACGCAGAGCTTGAATCCGTTGTACTCCGGGGGATTGTGCGAGCCGGTGATCTGAATGCCGCCGACAACCGGGAGGTGGTGCAGCGTCCAGTACAAGACGGGAGTCGGGACCACTCCAATGTCGACGACGTCCAAACCTCCCTCTGTCAGCCCCCGCACAAGCGAGTTGCGCAGCGAGTCGCCGCTCGGGCGATTGTCGCGGCCGACGGCGACCGCACCGCGGATGTTGCGTTCGGCGAGTAGCGACGCGTACGCCCGCCCCACCGCGTATGCGGCGTCAGTCGTCAGGTCGTCGCCAACGATTCCGCGGATGTCGTATTGCCGGAAGATTCCTGGTGCGATGGCCATGCAATGATCGAGGAGCGTGAAACAAAGCGGGGCCGCCAAGCGGCCCCGCGCGGTTCATCGGGCTAGGGCGGTTGGTCCTGTCGGGGCTTCCACGGCCTGCGGCGCGGCTGGTGGTGCGCCTAACGAGCCGTTCGCTCGCGCCAGACGCACGATCGGATTGGGATAGACACCGAAGACCAAAATGAGTGTTGCAGCAGCAAAGATGACGAACCGCGTGAGGCTTCCGGTCACAGGGACTGGAGCCGCTCCCTCGGGGCGCGGTTTCATGAACATCACCATGACCACATACAGGTAGAAGCCAGCAGAGATGGCGGATGTCAGACCGAGGATAATCGCCAGACGCCACTGGGGCGCGGGTGCTTGGAGCGCGGCCTGCAACACGTACCACTTCGCAAAGAAGCCCATTCCCCCGAAAATCGGGAAGCCGAGCATCGCGAGCATGAAGACGGTCATCGCGATGGCCAGGCTCGGTCGCTCGCTCCAGAGGCCGTGATAATCGTCGACGCTTTCACGCGGCTCGCCCGCGCGCCCCATGGCGATGATGACGGCGAAAGCTCCCATCGTCGCGAGCGTATACGCGACGAGATAGAAGAGGAATGCGGTCGCAGCCTGCGAAGTCCCCGCAGCCACGGCGACCAGCAGAAAACCGGTGTGACCGATGCTCGAGTAGGCGAGCATGCGCTTGAGATTCTTCTGTTGCAGCGCGATGAGGTTGCCCACGGCCATGGTGAGGGCGGCAATCCACCAGATGGCCTTGTGCCACTGCACGTAGACGCCGGGGAACGCTTCGAGCCAGACTCGCAGAAACGCGGCGAACGCGGCGGCCTTCACGCCAGCCGCCATGTACGCCGTAATGGGCGTTGGTGCCCCCTCGTACACGTCGGGCGCCCACATGTGAAACGGTGCGGCGGCGATCTTGAATCCGAATCCGACGAGGAGGAGTGCGATGCCGACGAGGAGCATTGGCGACGTGGCCAGGTGCAACGACGTGACGCGCTCGCCAATCACGTTGATATTGGTGGATCCGGTGGCACCGTACACCAGGGCGATGCCGTACAACAGGAAGGCGGTGGAGAAGGCGCCTAACAAGAAGTACTTGAGCGCGCCCTCCGCGCCACGAGCACTGCGTCTGTTGAGGCCCGCGAGCACGTACACGGCCACGGACATCAGCTCGATGCCGAGGAAGAGCACCATGAGGTCGCGCGCCGCCGCCATGATCATCATGCCACCAGTCGCGAAGAGCAGCAGCACGTGCGCTTCGCCGACGCCAATCTCTTCGCGCGCGTTGTACTCGATGGACAACGCGATGGAGATGATGGCAGCCAGGAGGAAAATGACGTCGGCCGTCCAACGGAATCCATCGACGGCGATGACGCCGTTGGGTGTGGAACTCGCGCCAGTGCGCGCCATGAGGATGACGGCGATGAGCACGATCACGCCTAACGCGAGACTGCCGATGCCCACGCGGCGCTGATGCTCGACGCTGTCAGGGCGCCACGCGGCGAACAACATCAGGACCATGGTTCCGGCGAACAGCAACAGTTCCGGCGCGAGCGCCTTGGAGAGCTCTAGCGGTAGCGAGACGTCGAAGTGCATGTCAGCGCCCTCCCGCGTTAGGCGCTGTCATCGACATCGCCGTCGAAGCAGAAGCCCCAGATTCGATTTGCTGCACGAAATGCGTGGTGGACGCCTCCATCCGCCGGAGCACCGGCGCCGGATACACCCCCATCCAGATGATCGCGGCGATCAATGGAATCAGGAGCCCGATCTCGCGGCCGTTCAAGTCCGTGAGCTGCAAATTGGCCGGCTTGTCGAGCGGGTTATAGAGAATGCGCTGCAACGCCCAGAGCAGATACGCGGCACCGAGAATGACCCCGATCGCCGAAATGGTCGCTGCGATTGGCGCCGTTCGGAACGAACCGAGCATGACCAGGAACTCGGAGATGAATCCATTCGTGCCGGGGAGGCCAATGGAACTCAAGGCGACGATCGTCAGCATTACGGAGAAGATCGGGACAACCTTGGCGATGCCGCCGTAATCGGCGATGAGGCGCGAGTGCTTGCGCTCGTAGATCATGCCGATGAGAAGGAAGAGCGCGCCTGTCGAGACGCCGTGGCTGATCATGATCATGAGGCCGCCCTGCACGCTTTCGCGTGTCAGCGCAAAGATGCCGAGCATGACCATTCCCAAGTGTGCAACAGACGAGTACGCGACCAGTTTCTTGAAGTCTGGCTGCACGAGCGCGACTAACGATCCGTAGATCACGCCCACCACGGAGAGTGCGATGATCGTCCCCCTGACCGCTGGGTGCATCGCGACCGACGGGAAGAGCGGGATCGCCAGCCGAAGGAAGCCATACGTCCCGAGCTTGAGCAGAATGCCGGCGAGGATGACAGAACCGGCGGTCGGCGCCTCCACGTGCGCATCCGGAAGCCACGTGTGAAAGGGAAACATCGGGACCTTCACCGCGAACGCGAGGAAGAACGCGAGGAAGAGCCAGAACGACGCGGGTCCGGAGATGTTATTCAAACCGAAAATCGCTTCGTAGGCGAAATTCGGATGCCCCGTCCCTCCCCCGGCCTGCCATCCGACATACACAATGGCGACCAGCATCAGCAGCGAAGCCGTCATCGTATAGATGAAGAACTTCATCGACGCGTAGATGCGCCGCGCACCGCCCCAGATGCCGATGATGAAGTACATCGGGACGAGCATCACTTCCCACATCACGTAGAAGAGGAAGAGATCGCGCGCCACGAAGACGCCGACCACGCCGACCGTCAGCAGGAGCATCAGCGTGTGATACGCGTGCACCTTCTTGTTCACACTCGTCCAGCCGCCCAGCACCGCCAGCGGCATGAGGAACGTCGTGAGCAGGACCATCATCAGCGACAGCCCGTCGATGCCTAACGCGAAGCGAGTTCCCCACGTCTCGATCCACGGGCGATCGAACGTCATCTGCCAGCCGCTCGACGATGCATCGAACGACCACCAGAGACCTAACGAGAGAACGAACTCGGCGAGCAACGCGACGAGCGTGATGGTCTTTGCGGTGCGCTCGGCGGCGATGAGTGCGTCGCCAGTTGCACCGCGCGCCGAGACGCCCAACACGTAGACGATGAGCGCGGCGATCGTTGGTAGCAGCAACAGCGCCGGGAGAACCCACCCGTTGTAGCCGATGGACGCGAGAAACGCTGTCATGGGTTAGCGGAGTGAGAAAGCGCTGAGTACTGCAACAACACCGATGATGAGCACCCACGCATACGTGCCCACCTGCCCTGATTGCACCCGCGCACCGATCCAGCCGACGCCGCGTGCGAGATACGCGCTGCCATTCACCAGGAGACCGTCGATCAAGCCGGCGTCCATTCCTTTCCAAAGCACCGACCGCGAGAGCCCATACACTGGCTTCACCACGGCGGCGTCGTAGATCTCGTCGACGTAGTACTTGTTCTCGAGCACCTTGTCGAAACCTTCGGCTTCTGGTGCCTGCGCCTTCGGTACCAGCGCCGCAGGTTTGAGTCGCGCAACTGCGAAGGCGATACCGATAACGGCAATCGCAATCGCTATTCCGACGAGCATGTACTCGGTGGAGTGCTCGAGGTGTGCTTCAGCGCCGTGAGTGATGCGCGTCGCTGATTGCCCGACGACTGGCTCAAGCCAGTGCGCCAGTCCTTCAACCGGTCCAGCGGGGAAGAACGTCGGGAGGTTGATCCAACCACCCCCGAGCGATTCGGGCCATGGAAGGTGTAGAGCATCATGCGCGTCATGTAGATCGCCGTGAGAAGCGCCGTGACGAGCCCCAGCACGTAGATCGCATACAGTAACGCCGTGCCTGGGATGCCTAACAATGAGGCGTCAGCGAGCGTCGAGCCGTGCGCACGCGCGAACACCGATCCCAGAATTTCGTCCTTCGAGAAAAATCCGGCAAACGGTGGAATGCCGGCGATGGCGAGCGTGGCGATCCACATGAGGATGAACGTCACGGGCATGTACTTCCGGAGTCCGCCCATGTTGCGCATGTCCTGCGCGTCGTCGTGGTTCCCCGTGTGGTGATACGCGGCATGCATGGCGTAAATCACCGAGCCGGAGCCGAGGAAGAGGAGCGCTTTGAAGAAGGCGTGCGTGACGAGGTGGAAGACGCCCGCCGCATATGCGCCGACTCCAACGCCGACGAACATGTAGCCGAGCTGCGAGACGGTGGAGTACGCGAGGACCTTCTTGATGTCCCACTGCTTCAGGCCGATGGTCGCGGCGAAGATCGCCGTGAGCGCACCGACGAGTGCAACCGTGAGCGACGCCACTGGCGCCATGGAAAAGAGCACCGAGCTGCGCGCCACGAGATACACACCGGCCGTGACCATCGTCGCCGCGTGGATGAGCGCGGAGACTGGGGTTGGGCCGGCCATGGCGTCAGGGAGCCAGATGTAGAGCGGGATCTGTGCGCTCTTGCCGGTGCACCCTAAAAACATGAAGAGACAGATCGCGGTGACAAGGACGCTCCCCGGCACCAGCGTTGCGGCATTTGCGTTGATACCGGCGAAATCGAGCGTGCGCAGATTCGCGAAGAGCATGAACATCGCGACGAGAAAGCCGAAGTCGCCGATGCGGTTGACGATGAAGGCCTTCTTACCTGCGTCGGCGTTGGCCTTGTCAGAGAACCAGAAGCCGATGAGGAGATAGGAGCAGAGACCGACGCCTTCCCATCCAACGAAGAGGAGCGGATAGTTCGCGCCTAACACGAGGACGAGCATGAAGAAGACGAAGAGATTCAGGTACGCGAAGTAACGCGGATACCCGGGGTCTTCCTTCATGTAGCCGACGGAGAAGATGTGGATCAGCGTGCCGACGCCGGTGATGACCATCGCCATCACCATCGAGAGCTGATCGACCTGCAATGCGGCATCGACGTGTAACTCGCCGGCGACGATCCAGGTGAAGAGGCGCCTCACGAATGGCTCTTCGGGGTGTGCACCTTTGAGAGCGAAGAAGATCGCCGTCGTTAGGCCGAAGGCGAGCGCAAGGACAGCCGGTCCGACGAGTGAGACGATGCCGGCATATTTGTGCGCTGGCGGAGCGTGATGATCGTCGTGGTGCGCCGCGTGGTCATCACCATGCGCGCCATCAGGCGCGTGGGCGACGTGGCCGTGCGCATCGTGCGCGTCGTCGTGATGCGAATGAAACGCCGTCGGATCGGACGGACCGAGTTTGGCGGCGCTCGTGAGCGACAACAGCCCGTTGATCACGAAGCCTAACAACGGAAGGATTGGGACGAGCCAGATCCATTCCGCCACGGTTCCAGTGAGCGGGTGCGTCGCAGCGGCTGCAGCTTCCTGAAGGAGCATCAGCCCTTGAGAAGGTTGATGTTCTGAAGGTCCACCGTCTGACGATGGCGGAAGATCGAGATGATGATCGCGAGTCCGACGGCCGCTTCAGCGGCGGCGACCGTCATGACGAAGACAACGAAGACTTGCCCCGTCACGCCGTAGAGGCGCGAGAGCGCGACGAACGACAGGTTCACGGCATTGAGCATCAGCTCGACGCACATGAAGATGATGATCGCGTTGCGGCGCGTGAGCACGCCGATGACGCCGATCGCGAAGAGGACAGCAGAGAGCGCGAGTGCTTCGGGTACCATCATGCGGAGGCCCTCCGTTTTCCGACGACGACCGCGCCAACAATCGCGACTAACAAGAGCACGCTGGTGAGCTCAAAGGCCAGCAGGTTCTCGTTGAACAGCGATGACGCGACGCCGCTCACCGCGTTGGTGTGCTGCGTTGCATCTGGCGGGATGACCGGCTTCATCACGAGAGACTCCGGCGCCTTCGACTTCGCGAGCGCCATCACTTGTGCGAGCAGCGCGAGCGCCAGCAGTCCGGCCGCCAGCCGTCCCCATTTGCCGCGAATATCGGCGATTTCGTCGGGATGCCCGAGGTTCAGCAGCATGACGACGAAGAGGAAGACCACCATGATGGCGCCGGCGTAGACCAGCACCTGAATGACCCCGATGAACTGCGCGTTAAGCATGACGTACAACGCCGCGAGCGCAAACATCGTGTTCACCAACCAAAGCGCCGCAGCGACGGGACTCTTGCGCGTCACGAAGGCCAGTGCCGACGCGATCGCGAAGAGTCCGAAGAGATAGAAATGAAGTTCGTAGAAGAAGTTCGGCATTACTCGCCCTTCGGATCGGCGGGATCCCACATCTCGCACACCGGATGCGTCTGCGCCATCAGTCGCTCGAGGTCATATACGAATGCCTCGCGCGAATACTCCGAGTTCTCGTAGTGACGACCCAAGTGAATCGCTTCTTCGGGGCAGACTTCCTGGCAATAGCCACAGAAGATGCAACGGAACTCATCGATCTCGAAAACGAGCGGATAGCGATTCCCTTTTTCGTCTTCGCCCGGGACCAGCTTGATACAGTTCGCGGGGCAGACCGTCGGACACAAACCACACGCAACGCACTTGGCCTTGCCGTCTTCGGTGGTCAGCATGCGATGCGTCCCACGCCAACGTGGTGAGATGGCCTCCCGATCTTCGGGATATTCCATCGTCACTTTGTGCGGGTCGATCATGTGCTTGAAGGTGTTCCCCAACCCCTTCAGCGTCGCGCGAATGTAGCTCGTCTCTTCGATCGGACGGCCGACCACTTTGACGTTGATGGCCATCAGTCTCCTGCCTGGGTGGAGAGGTGGGCACGCGCCGGAGCGACGCCGCGCAAACGCGCGAGCTCATCTGCCGGGATTCGTCCGTACGCGGGGCTGATCAGACGACCGCGGTCGAGCACGACGAACAACGCAATCAGAATGACGGCGTTGATCGCAAAGAAGATCAAGCCGTAGGTGAGTCCTCGCTGCACGCCCGCTGCATCCAGGCCCAGCATCACGCTGGCCACGATCACGATGTACGCCAGCGCAACGGGAAGGAGGAACTTCCAGCCTAACGACATGAGCTGGTCGTAGCGGAATCGCGGGAGCGTCCAGCGAATCCAGATATAGAAGAAGACGAAGAAGCCAGTCTTCGCCGCCATCACGAGGAAGGAGAGCAACACCATCGCAAACGAGACTGCGCCGGTGTTGTCGGCCGTCGTGAACGGAATATCGGCGCCGCCGAAGAAGAGCGTCGCGATCATCGCCGACTGCGTCACCATGTTCGCGTATTCCGCGATCATGAACATGGAGAACTTCATGGCGCTGTACTCGGTGTGATACCCGGTGATCAACTCCGATTCGGCCTCAGGGAGATCGAACGGCAAGCGATTCGTCTCAGCGAAGGCGGCGATGACGAAGATGACGAAGGAGACCGAGAGCGTGAGCACGTTCCAGACGTGCATCTGCGCCTGCTGATTGATGATCGATCGCAGGGTGACGTTGCCAGCGAAAAGCAGCACCGGAATCAGCGACATTCCCATCGCGATTTCGTACGACACCATCTGGGCGCTCGATCGCAGGCCGCCTAACAACGCGTACTTGTTGTTCGACCCCCACCCGGCGAGGACGATGCCATACACGCCTAACGACGAGATGGCGATCGTGAAGAGGAAGCCGATGGGGAGATCGGCGAGGATCATGTCGATGCGTCCCCACGGCGACGCCCAGGAGGCGCCCCAGGGAATCACGGCCCAGATCATCAACGCGGGGGCGAACGAGAGCATCGGCGCCATCACGAAAATCGCGCGGTTCACGTACGGCGGCAGCGTCTCTTCCTTCATGAAGTTCTTCACGCCGTCGGCGAGCGGCTGGAAGAGTCCCTTCGGACCGACGCGATTTGGACCGAGACGCCCTTGGATCCACGCCGAGATCTTTCGCTCTGCAAGCGTTGTGTAGGCGACAACGACCATGTAGAGCGTGAAGAAAATCACGAGCTTTATGACCGTTGCAACAAACCATGGCCAGAATGGCGCCGGCGCTTGCGGATCTATGACCTGCGGCATTGCCAGCGCCGCAACCATTGGATGCATCATGCCTGTGCTCCCGCCGGCTGAGGTGTCTCGACAACGGGAAGTCCGCGAAGACCAAGCGAGCCGTACGTGAGCCCTCTGAACTTCGATTCGCTCGCGGCGAGCGCGGCGAAGACATCGGCGGCGACGAAGTAGTCGGCCTTTTCGCCCATCCCGCCTAACAAGTCCGCGAGCACATACCAGCTCGGGCGCGCCAAGCCCGGCGCTGCCTTCGCCTGGAGGAAGCGCTGCACGCGACCGCGCAAGTTCGTGAAGGTCCCTTCTTCCTCCGAATAGTTCGCGATCGGGAGGACGATGTCGGCCTTATGCAGCTTCTCCGGCATCGTCGTGCCTAACAAGACGACGACCGACGCCTTCGAGACCGCGGCGGCATCGGCGTCATTGATGCCGTGATCGGCGATGATCAATGCGTCGCCCGGCTGCATGAGCGACAGCGGGTTGTCGTTGCGCGCGAATCCAAGGAATTCTGCGCCGGTTCCGTTCGCCGCGCGGTCAGCGCGGAGCGAGAGATCCTTCACGCCTGGGAGCGGAGCTTCCGGTCCCTGTTCGATTCGGAACGCACCCCCACCACCGCTCTTGCGCGCGAGGCGCGAGAGGAGATGCAGCGTCTCGTTGGACAAATTCGGCGAAGCGAGCACAAAGATGCGCTTCCCCTTGAGCACGCGAGCGACGTTGGCGAGTGCCACGTCCCAATCCACAAGCTCATGCCCGCCGGCGCCGAGAATCGATGGCGCTTCGAGACGGTCGCGGCGATTGAGCCAGCGATAGTTCAGGCGACCATAGTCGCACATGAAAAAGTCATTGACGCTTTCGTTGCTGCGCGGACGGAGGCGCATGACTGTGTTGTCACGCGTCTCGACGATGATGTTGCACCCCTGCGAGCAGCCGGTGCAGACCGACGCCGTACGATCGAGCTCCCACGCGCGCGCCTTGTTCAGGAAGTCCTTCGACAGCAACGCGCCGACCGGGCACAGATCGACAACGTTCGTCGCCCACGCATGTGTCAGATCCTTCCCCTCAAACTTTCCGATGTAGGCGCGATCACCGCGCTCGCTGACGTTAAGGACCGCGTCTTTCGCGACGTCGTCCATGAAGCGCACGCAGCGCGTGCAGAGGATGCAACGGTTCGTCACGTAGAGAACGTCGCCGCCGAAGTCCTCCATCGGGTTGAAGCGCTTGGGCTCACGAAAGCGCGAGTCGTCACGCCCTTCCTGATATGTGTAGTCCTGCAGTTCACACTCACCGGATTGATCGCAGATCGGGCAATCGAGTGGGTGATTGATGAGGAGCATCTCGAGCACGCCTTTTCGCGCTTCGCGTGCTTTGTCCGAGTGCACGTGCACCACTTGCCCTTCGGCGACGGCGGTGGCGCATGCAGGAGCGAGTTTGGGAGATTTCTCGACGTCGACGAGGCACATGCGGCACACGCCTGCGACGGGAAGTCCCGGGTGATAGCAATAGTGCGGGATGAGGACTCCCACTTGCTTCGCCGCTTCGAGAATGGACATGCCCGCCGGTACCGCGACGGGGCGTCCCTCGATCGTGACGTTGACGAGAGTATCAGCCATCAGGCCACCACCGCAGGAACTGCGTGAATCGTTTTGTGCTTGATGAGCGCTTCGAACTCATGGCGGAACTTCTTGAGACCGCTGACGACTGGTGTCGCGCACGAGTCGCTCAGCACACAGATGGTTTTTCCCGTCATGTTCTCGGCGATGTCCAACAGGGTATCGAAGTCTTCGGCGGTGCCGTCGCCGGCGCAGATGCGCTCGAGGATCTTGGTCGTCCACGCCGTCCCTTCGCGGCATTGCGTGCACTGGGCGCAGCTCTCGTGCGCGTAGAAGCGCGCGAGGCGTGCGATCTGGCGCGGCATCGACTGCGCGTCATCGATCACGATGCATCCGGCGGAGCCGAGCATGGTGCCGACAGCCATCATCCCTTCGTAGTCCATCACGGCTGCTTCAGCTTCTTCGAGCGTGATGATCGGGACCGATGATCCCCCAGGAATCACGGCTTTGATCTTTCGACCGTTAGGCGCACCGCCACAGAGGTCGTGGAGGAACTCGCCGAACGGAAAACCCATCTCGACTTCATAGTTTCCGGGGCGCGCGATGTTGCCGCACACACTCCAGAGTTTGGTGCCGGTCGATTTGGGATTGTCGGGCCGCGCCATCGCCTTGTACCACGCGGCGCCGTTGCGCAGGATGTGCGGGGTGGCGGCCAGCGTTTCGACGTTGTTGATCGTCGTCGGCATGCCGAACAAACCAGCGACAGCAGGAAACGGTGGCTTGATGCGCGGGTTGCCGCGGCGCCCTTCGATGGAGTTCATGAGCGCCGTTTCTTCGCCGCAGATGTATGCGCCGGCGCCTTTGTGTACCCACACGTCCACCGTCTTCCCCGTTCCCATCGCATTCTTGCCGATCACGCCGGCGGCGCGGGCTTCGGCGACCGCTGCTTCCATCACATTGAGCGGCTCCGTGAACTCGCCGCGAATGTAGATGTAGGCGGTCTCCGCGCCGATGGCGTAGGCGCCTAACGCGACGCCTTCGATCAGGGCGTGCGGCGTCCACCGCATGATCTCGCGGTCCTTGAACGTCCCCGGTTCGGACTCGTCGGCGTTGCAGCAGAGGTAGTGCGGCTTGCCATCGCCCAACTTCATGAAGGACCACTTGAGTCCTGTGGGGAAGCCGGCGCCCCCGCGCCCGCGCAGTCCCGACTCCTTCATCACGTTCTGGATTGCGACGGGATCCATGCCGAGCGCCATCTCCAGGCCGGCGTACCCACCTCGCTTCTTCCAGCCGGCAAGCGTGCGCGCTTCGCCGTCGCCGAAGTACTTCGACAGGACGACCGTCTCGCGCGGATGGGGCGTGTGCGGATAACCCATTTCGTTAGGCGGATAGCAGAATTCGGAAACTCGTGATTCGGAAACCGAGCGAAGGATGCTCGCTCGTTACTGATATTTCTTCAGAACTTCGCTGACGTTGTCTGGCGTAACCGACTCGATGAAGTCGCTGTTGATCATGATCGGAGTCGCAAACCCGCAGGCCCCCAGACATTCCACCTCGATCACGGTGTACCGTCCGTCGGCGCTCGTGACTCCTAACTCTCCGCACCCAGTCTGCTCGAGAAATGCCTTCGCGACATCTTCGGCGCCGCAGACGTGGCACGGCGACGTCGTGCACACCTGAATGAAGTATTTCCCGACCGGGTGCTGATGGTACATCGTGTAGAAGGTGACCACGCCGCGCACGTACGCGGGCGTGATGCCTAACGCCTCGGCAACTTCGGCCATCCCTCCTTCGCTGATCCATCCGCGCGCATCCTGCACCATCCAGAGCGCCGGAAGGAGCGCCGCCTGGCGGTTCGGGTACCGCGTGATCAGCGCCTCCAACTCTTTTCGCTTGTCGCCGGTGAAGACGGGGATGTACGGCTCGTCGTGATGTCCGTGCGCGGGCTTCACGAGGGCGCCACCGGCCGCCGAAGGACCATGGCTCATCGGTCGATCTCTCCCATCACGATATCGATGCTGGCGTTGATGGCGATCACGTCGGACAACAGATGTCCTTCGACCATCTTGGGAATCGCCGAGAGGTTTACAAACGAGGGTGGACGAATGCGCCAGCGCACCGGCTTCGCCGTTCCGTCGGAGACGAAGTAGTACCCCTTTTCTCCTTTAGGGCTTTCAACCGGAACGTAGACTTCGCCGGCGCGGGGACGGGGTCCTTCCATCACGACCTTGAAGTGGTGGATCATCGACTCGATCTCGCTCGTGGCTTTGCTCTTGGGCGGGAGGATGAGTCGCGGATCCTGCACGTTCACGGGGCCATCGGGGAGTCGCGCCGCCGCCTGTTCGATAATACGGACCGACTGACGCAGCTCTTCCATGCGAACGAGGAAGCGATCGTAGACGTCGCCGTGCGTGCCGACGGGGACGTCGAAGTCGTACGTCTCGTAGTCGAGATACGGGAAGTCCTTGCGGACGTCGTAGGCGACGGCCGACGCGCGCGCCATCGGGCCCGACAGTCCGTAGTTGATCGCCTCGTCAGGCGACATGACGCCGATGCCCACCGTGCGTCCCACCCAGATCCCATTCCGCGTGACCATCTTGTCGATCTCGCCGATGGTCTTCGGGAAGTTGCGCAGGAAGCCGCGGAGGCCGTCCATCCACCCATCGGGGATGTCGGCGGCCATGCCGCCCACGCGCGAGATGCTCGTCGTTAGGCGTGCGCCGACCCACGCCTCGAGCAGGTTGTAGATGTTCTCTCGCTCCTGGAATGCCCAGAGGAACGGCGTGATGGCGCCGATATCGATGCACGTCGTGCCCACCCAGACGAGGTGGGAGATGATGCGCGAGAGTTCGAGCGCGATCACCCGCAGGACGACGCAGCGTTCGGGGACGTCGACGCCAAAGAGTCGTTCGGCGCCTAACGAGAAAGCGATGTTGTTCCCCGGCGAGTTGAGATAGTCCTCGCGGTCGGTCCACGGAATGATCTGGTTGTACTGCCGGTACTCGCCGATTTTCTCGAAGCCGCAGTGCAGGTAGCCGATGTGCGGAATGCATCGCACGACCGTTTCGCCATCGAGCTCGAGCACCAGGCGCAACACGCCGTGTGTTGCGGGGTGCTGCGGTCCGATGTTGATGAGCATGTGCTCGCCCTCGAGCTCCGGCTCGCCTAACGCGGGAGGCTCGAGGGTAGTGATGCGTCCTGACTCATCGGCGACAAGCGGGGTGCGCGTCGGACGCCCCTGTGCGTCGAGCCCAGGCGTCGAGAGCGCAACTTCGATGGTGCGTTTCGTAGCCATGTCCTACTCCCCGGTCCGCTCGCCACCACCGACGCGCTTGCGCATCTCGAGCGGTAACGATTCGAAGGCATCGGCGATGGTCAACTCTTCCATCGAGTAGCGGGCCTCTGGATTTGCCGCGAGTGCCTGCCGTAGTTGCTCCGCGCGCGAGAAGCGCCCGCGCAACGGAAAGTCCTTTCGCAGCGGATACCCCTCTGCGTACTGCTCCCACAACAAGATGCGCCGCAGGTCAGGATGCCCGACAAACTCGATGCCGAACATGTCGAAGCACTCACGCTCGAGCCAATCGGCGCTTTTCCAGATCGAGTACACACTAGTGATCTGCAGCGGCGCCGCTTTATCCAGCTGCACCTTGACGCGGAGAAAGCGCCGATATGGAAGTGAACGCAGATGCCACACGACTTCGATCGGTAACTCGAGGTCGCGGTACTCGACAGCGGTGACATCGACGAGGTAGTCGTATTGCTCGCCGGCGTCGTCGTGCAGCCACTGCAGCACGTCGTGCGCGCTCTCCGGTGTCACATAGACGTTGGTGTCGCCCCACACGACTTCGCTGCGCACGAAGCCCGCGGGGAATCGCGCGGCGAGTCGCTCGGCCGTCTCGTTAGGCGTGCCGCCGCGATGGGCAACCCCGCGCTGAGTTTTGGGCGCCGCGGCATTCGGGGCCGCGTGACCGACGGTCACCACTGGAAAGGAGGCGCTCACAGTCCGGATCGCGTCTGATGGACGGAGTTACCAAACGGCTCCGACATCTCGTCGATCGCCGACGGCGGGATGTACAACTTGCTGGCAGGATCGGGCTCCATCTCCACACGAAGTGCAGAGTCGTTCATGCGTTCGCGCATGACTTTCTCCTGGAGCATCATGATCCCGTACATCAAACCTTCGGGACGCGGCGGGCATCCGGGGACGTAGACATCGACTGGAATGATTGTGTCGATTCCCTGCACCACCGCGTAGTTATCGAACATTCCGCCTGACGAGGCGCACGCGCCCATCGAGATGACCCACTTGGGTTGCGTCATCTGCTGATAGATGCGGCGAATCACCGGTGCGAGCTTGAACGGCACACGCCCCGCGCAGATGAGCACATCTGCCTGACGAGGCGAAAAGCCCATGCGCTCCATGCCGAAGCGCGCGAGGTCGAAGCGTGCCGCAGCCGTGGCCATGAACTCGATGGCGCAGCAGGCGGTGCCGAACGGCATGGGCCACAGAGAATTCGCGCGTCCCCAATTCACGAGAAAATCGAGTCGCGTGGCGACCCAGCCTTCCTGTGACTGCGGATCGTATGTGACGACTGAAGTGTCCGGGCGAGAGGTCAATCCCATTGCAGCGCTCCCTTCTTCCAGACGTAGATGAAGCCGACGACGAGAATGGCCATGAACACCAGCATCTCGCCGAGCCCGAAGAACGAGACATTGCCCGCTGGGCAGGCGTTGCGGACCATGGGGATCGCGCACGAGAGCTGGCGATAGTACACGCCCCACGGAATCATGAACACCGTCTCGATGTCGAAGACGATGAAGAGCATCGCGACCATGTAGAACTTGACCGAGAACCGGTCGCGTGCATCGCCAAGCGGCGGAATGCCGGACTCATAGGGGGAGTCCTTCACCGGTGTCGGCATGCGTCGCATAACGAGCGACGACAATCCCACGATCACCACTGCGTTCACAGCCACGAAGCCGATGAGCAGCAGGACTGGCAGGTAGGTGCGATCCATTACGCTCCTGAGGCGCTCCCGTGTTTGTGAAACATTTCACGTGTCCAGCGCGAGTAACCTACCCGAAGGTGTAGGAGAGTGTCAACGGACGTAACGCCTGCAATCCGAGTGAGTTGAAACTCACCTCATCCACACCGCATTGCATCCGCATTGCATTCGCATTGCATTCGCATTGCATTCGCATTGCACTCGCGCGCGCGCAAAATTTCACCATGACTTTGCGATTGCAACCTGCTTGTCATCGCACCTTTCGCCGTCAGAAATCGCGCATGTTCCGCGCTTGACAGAACCAGGTTGCTGGCGAGTCTTCTCCGGCGCGCATTCGGCGCCCAACTCCGTCAACACAATCCCCCAGAGCGAGTCCCGCATGTCGATTCAGAACGACCGTTGGATCACCGAGATGGCCACCACGCACGGCATGATCGAACCATTCGAATCGAGCCAGGTGCGCTCGGGTGTCATCTCGTATGGCGTGAGTTCCTACGGCTACGACATGCGTGTCGCGCGCGAATTCCGAATCTTTACGAACGTGCTCAACTCGATCGTCGATCCCAAGGCGTTCGATCCGAAGTCCTTCGTCGAGTTCGAAGGGGATGTGTGCATCGTCCCACCGAACTCTTTTGCACTCGCGCGATCGGTCGAGTACTTCCGCATTCCCCGCGACGTGGTGACCATCACGGTCGGCAAGTCGACATACGCGCGCTGCGGAATCATCACGAACGTCACGCCGTTCGAACCGGAGTGGGAGGGCCACGTCACCCTCGAAATCTCGAACACCACGCCCCTTCCCGCGCGCATCTACGCGAATGAAGGCATTGCGCAGGTGCTCTTTTTCCGGGGTGAGCCACCGCTCGTGTCGTATCGCGACAAGAAGGGGAAGTATCAGGGGCAGCAGGGGGTCACGTTGCCACGACTCTAACCAATCGGCCTGATCGATCCTTCCATGAGAAGTCCGATCGGTCGCTCGTTAGGCGGGCGCGGCCGGCAACAAGACCACACAACTACATGAGGCGGATCGCCATGGTGATCCGCCTCGCATTCTTACACACGAACGCGACCGGCCACCTCGTTAGGCGCCGTCGCTCTTCCGCTCGGACTCGTTGTCGGCGACTGCCATCGCGTAGATGTAGTCGCGATTCATGCGCGCGATCGTGTCGATGGAAATCTCCTTCGGGCACGCCTCCTGGCATTCGCCGTACAGCGAGCAGCTCCCAAAGCTTTCGAGATCCATCTGCGTGACCATGCGAAGCACACGGCGGTGGCGCTCGGGTTGCCCCTGCGGGAGATGATTCAGGTGCGACACCTTCGCCGCCGTGAATAGCGACGCCGACCCGTTGGGACACGCTGCAACACAGGCACCGCAACCGATGCACGCGGCCGCATCCATGGCCGCATCGGATTCCGTCTTCGCGACGGGAAGCGCGTTTCCGTCAGGTGCATTTCCCGTCGCAACCGAAATGAAGCCACCTGACTGGATGATACGATCGAAGGCACCGCGATCGACGCACAAATCCTTGAGCACCGGAAATGCGCGCGCTCTCCACGGCTCGACCATGATGGTGTCGCCGTTCTTGAACGTGCGCATGTGCAGCTGACACGTCGCCGTCGCCTTGCTCGGCCCGTGTGCGATCCCGTTGATCATCAGGCCGCAGGATCCGCAGATCCCTTCGCGGCAATCGTGGTCGAACGCGATCGGCTGGTCGCCATTTTCGGTGAGCCGTTCATTCACGACGTCGAGCATCTCGAGAAATGACATCTCGGGGCTCATGCCGTCGGCCTTGTATTCGACAAACTTCCCCGCCGCGTTAGGCCCGGCTTGGCGCCAGACGCGCAGCGTGACATTGAGTGAGCGTTCCGTCACTTGTATGACCTCGTCTGCAAATGCACGTTTTCGAAGACGAGCGGTTCCTTGTTGAGAATCGGCGGCGAGTTGTCGCCGGTGTACTCCCACGCGGCCACATAGGCAAAGTGCTCGTCGTCGCGCTTGGCTTCACCCTCGTCCTGATGTTCGACGCGGAAGTGACCGCCCGCCGATTCTTCACGGTGAAGTGCGTCGCGGCACATCAACTCACCTAACTCAAGAAAGTCGGCGACGCGCCCCGCCTGCTCGAGCGATTGATTCAACTCTTCGCCGCTCCCGGGGACGTTGACATTCTCCCAGAACTCCGCGCGCAACTCGGGGATCCTCACCAATGCTTCCTTGAGTCCCGCCGCATCGCGCGCCATGCCGCACTTCTCCCACATGATCTTGCCGAGTTCGCGATGGAACGACTGCACCGTTCGATTTCCCTTGATGCCTAACAAGCGGCGCGTGCGCTCTTCGACCGCGCGTTCGACGGCGCGAACCTCGGGATGATCAGGTGTGATCGGTTCGAGCTTGTTGGATGCGAGATAGTTGCCGATGGTGTACGGGATGATGAAGTACCCGTCGGCGAGCCCCTGCATCAGCGCGCTCGCGCCAAGTCGGTTTGCGCCGTGGTCGGAGAAATTCGCTTCGCCTAACACGTGCAGCCCTGGAATCGTGCTCATCAGGTTGTAGTCGACCCAGAGCCCGCCCATCGTGTAGTGGACCGCTGGGTAGATGCGCATTGGCACCTGGTACGGATCTTCGTCCGTAATGCGCTCGTACATCTCGAACAGATTGCCGTAGCGCTCGGCGATCGTCTCTCGACCCAAACGTGCGATTGCATCGCGGAAATCGAGATAGACGCCGAGCCCACCCGGGCCGACGCCACGACCGTCGTCGCACGCCTCTTTCGCGGCGCGCGAAGCGATGTCACGCGGCGAGAGATTTCCGAACGAAGGGTATTTGCGCTCGAGGTAGTAGTCGCGCTCCGCTTCCGGAATCGTGTTGGGCGGGCGCTTGTCTCCGCGCGCCTTCGGCACCCAGACGCGTCCGTCGTTGCGGAGCGATTCCGACATGAGCGTGAGCTTCGACTGATAGTCGCCGCTTTGCGGGATGCACGTCGGATGGATCTGCGTGTAACACGGATTACCGAACGCTGCTCCACGTTTGTACGCGCGCCAGATCGCCGTCGCGTTGGAGCCCTTGGCGTTGGTTGAGAGATAAAAGACGTTCCCGTAGCCGCCAGTCGCGAGCACGACGGCGTCGCCCAAGAAGGTGTCCTGCTTTCCAGTGACCAGGTTGCGTGTGACGATGCCGCGTGCCTTTCCGCCGATGATGATGACGTCGAGGAGTTCGGTGCGCGGAAACATCTTCACGCCGCCCTTGGAAACTTCTTTCTCCAAGGCTTGGTAGGCGCCTAACAAGAGCTGCTGTCCGGTCTGGCCGCGCGCGTAGAACGTTCGCGAGACCTGCGCCCCACCGAACGATCGGTTGGCCAGGAGTCCGCCGTACTCACGCGCGAACGGAACGCCTTGCGCAACGCACTGGTCGATGATGTCGACCGAGATTTGTGCGAGGCGATACACGTTCGCCTCTCGCGCGCGGAAGTCGCCGCCCTTTACAGTGTCGTAGAACAAGCGTTGGATCGAGTCGCCGTCGTTCTGATAGTTCTTGGCGGCGTTGATCCCACCTTGCGCGGCGATCGAGTGCGCGCGGCGTGGCGTGTCCTGAAAGCAAAAGCACGAGACGCGATATCCGAGTTCCGACATCGTTGCAGCTGCCGACGCTCCCGCAAGGCCAGACCCGACAACAAGCACATGATATTTCCGCTTGTTCGCCGGGTTGACGAGCTTCATCTCGAACTTGTGCTTATCCCACTTCTCGGCGATGGGGCCGCTGGGGATCCTGGCGTCGAGATGCATCATCGCACTCCCGCGTGATTGAGCGAGAGCGACGCGGTTGCCGATGGAGCGTGTGGTTCTTCGATTTGCACGGGCGTGTCGTCTGTAAACATTCCAAGCGCGGCGGCGACAGGTATGGCCGCGAAGCCGAGCGCAATCACCACGGCCATCACAATCGCGACGTTTCGATGCAGCGGATTGGGCGACGGGCGGCGGGCGCCTAACGTCCGGAACGATGCCCATGCCCCGTGAAAGAGGTGCAGCGCGAGCGAACCCATCGCGAGCAGATAGAAGATCAGGGCCCACGAGCGCGCAAAACCATTGCGCAGATTGTTGTACGGATCCAAGTGCCTGAAATTCGGCACTCCGACGCCGAATGTCATGTCGGCGATGTGGAACGGGATGAAAACCAGGAGGAGAATCCCGCCGACGAGCATTGTGCGCGATGCCAGCGTGGAGACCTGCGGCTTCCGCACGCCGTACTCCACCGGCCGCGCGGCGCGATTGCGCGCCGCCAGTTGCAACGCCGCCGTAACGTGCAACACGACGCACAGCACGAGGACGATGCGAATCAGCCACAGGATCTCCCAAACTTTCCGCAGCAGGGCGGCATAATCACTCATCGCCTGCGCGGCCCCCGTGCCTTCGAACATCTGGAGGTTGCCGGCCATATGGCCGAGCAGGAAGCCGATGCCGATGAGCCCCGTCACCGCCATCACCACTTTTTTCCCGACGGTCGAATCCCAGAAGCGGCGGAGGCGACCGCCCTCCTGCGCGCGCACGACTGTCGGACTCGCCGATACACCCATGTCTGGCAGTACTCGTGAAAGAGTGTGTGACGGAGCTCGTTAGGCGAGCTTCGCCATCGGCTCGCGCACCGCGTCGGCGCTCTTGCCTAACGCTTCACGCTCCGCCGCCGTCAGCTCGACCTCAATCACCTTCTCGAGGCCGTTGCGTCCCAGCTTGCACGGAACACCCAGGAACAGGTCCTTCATGCCGTATTCGCCCGTCAGCCACGCCGCACACGGGAGAATGCGACGCTGGTCGTGGACGATGGCCTCGACCATCTGGATTGCACCTGCCGAGGGTGCGTAATACGCGCTCCCCGTCTTCAGGAACGACACGATCTCCGCGCCGCCGTTGCGCGTGCGCGTCACGATCTTGTCCAGCGTCTCCTTGTCCATCAGCTGGGTGATGGGGATGCCGCTGACGGACGTATAGCTAATGAGCGGAACCATCGTGTCGCCGTGTCCGCCCAGGACCATCGCTTGAATGTCGCGGACCGAAACGTCGAGCGCCTCAGCGAGGAAGGCGCGGTAGCGCGCCGTGTCGAGCACACCCGCCATGCCGAGCACGCGTTCACGCGGGAAACCGCTCGCCTTCATCGCGACGTAACACATCACGTCGAGCGGATTCGACACGACGATGAGAATCGCGTTCGGAGAGGTGCGAGCAATCTGCTCCGAGACCGACTTCACGATTCCGGCATTGGTGTTCATCAAGTCATCGCGTGACATGCCCGGCTTACGAGCGATGCCCGCGGTGATGACGACGATGTCCGAATTCGCCGTCTCGTCATACCCGTTGGTGCCGACGATCCGCGTGTCATACAACTCGATCGGAGCCGACTGCCACTGGTCGAGTCCCTTCCCCTGCGGAACGCCGTCGACGACGTCGACGAGAACGACTTGCTTCGCCAGTTCTTTCTCGGCGAGGCGCTGTGCTGCGGTCGCGCCTACGTTGCCGGCGCCGACCACCGTGATCTTGTTGACCATGTATGAGGAGTGTGAAAGGATCGATGATGATGTCCTCGCAAGCTACTCCGCGCGCATGGTCGCTTCAACGGTTTTGATGCGCTCGCGCCGTTGTGGCGCGACTACCCTCCCACCTGCGACAACGCCTTCAATCCACCAACCTGCATCTGCAATAGCTGATGCTCCTTCGGCTTCTCGGCGAGCGCGCGACGGAAATGCGGCTCGAGCGCTTCGCCCGCCCGCAGCGGCGTGCGCAAGTCCACTTCGTGGTCGCCGTACAAACAAGTGCGCAGCCTCCCATCGGCGGTCAGGCGCACTCGGTTGCAGGTGCCGCAATAGGTATGCGACATCGGCGTGATTACGCCGACGGTTCCAGGTGCGTCGCCGAAACGGTAGTACGCCGCCGGTCCGTTGCCGCGCGGCCCGCGATCACTCGTTAGGCTCCCGATCGCCGACAGGCGATCGAGCACTTCTGGACTCGGAACAATGTGCTCCCACGTCAGATGGCGCATCTCGCCCACTGGCATCAGCTCGATGAAGCGCACGTGCCAGGGATGCTCAAGCGTTAGGCGGGCAAAGTCGACGACCTCGTCATCGTTGATGCCGCGCATGACCACAACGTTGATCTTGATGGGACCGAGTCCTGCCGCCTCTGCCGCCAGCGCGGCGCGCACGGGATCGAGGCCGAGGTCGCGGCGCGCGATGGCAATGATCCGATCGGGGCGCAGCGAGTCTGCGCTCATGTTGATACGATCGAGTCCTGCCTCGCGGAGCGCGACCGAAATCTGCGGCAGCTTTACTCCGTTAGTTGAGAGTGAGATGTCTTCGATCCCATCGATCTCCCGCAGCATGCGCACGAGCGCAGGCAGCTCTGGACGGATGGTGGGTTCGCCACCGGTGATGCGCAGACGTCGCAAGCCAAGCGGCGCGAGTTGACGCACCACGGCAGCGATTTCCTCGTAGGTAAGGATGTCGCGCTTCGGAAGCCACTGCATTCCTTCAATAGGCATGCAGTAGACGCAGCGGAAATTACAGCGATCGGTAACCGAGATCCGGAGATACTCGATACCTCGACCAAACTGATCGTGCAAAACGACGCCGCTCACGGAGTCACCTTGGCCTCGACTTTGGTTGGATCGACCCACTCACGCGTTCCATCGACGTAATGCTCGCGTTTCCAGATCGGCACGCGACGCTTGAGCTCCTCGATGATGAAACGCGAGGCGTCAAGCGCCGGCGAACGACGCGGATGCGACACAGCGATGGCCACGCTTGCTTCGCCCAGCGACAGATATCCCAAACGATGCTCCAGCGCGATGAAGTCCGTCGAGAATCTTGCAGCCGCTTCGTCGATAATGCGACGCATCTCGCGCTCAGCCATGGAGTCGTACGCCGTGTACTCTATTCCGCTCACTTCGCGCTCGTCATTCACGTTGCGGACGGTTCCAACGAAGAGTGTGGTCGCGCCTGACGTATGCGACGCTACCTCGTTGACGAGAGCAGCGACATCGATCGGCGACTTCACGAGGGCGCTACGCATCAGCCGCCCGCAACCGGAGGAATGATCGCCACCTCGTCGTTCTCCTCGAGCGCGACAGAGTCGTCAGCGTAACTCTCATTTACCGCAATGAGCGGTCGCGGCGGAAGGCGACTTCCGCCAGCCTGACGTTGGATACGCTTGAGGAGCGCACCGACAGTTTCGCCTCGTTCGATCTCGATTGACATCGACGACGTACCAAGCGCCTCAGCATACGACGCGAAGAGCAAGACGCGGACAGGAATCATGTCAATTACAGTACGCTGCGTCGTGCCGAGTTCCAGTCTTGGTGCAAAATGAAAAAGCCCCGGCTGCGAGTTGCCGGGGCCTGCCGAGCCTCAGGAGACGCGACCTACGCCTCGCTGTACTCCTCCTCGTGATCGTCGTAATCGTCCAGATCATCCTCCTCAGCCCCTTCGAGCGGCTCTAGGTCCGCCACCATGGCGCGGAGTTCTTTGGACGGCTTGAAGACAGGAACTGGACGCGCAGATACCTCGACCGGGGACCCAGTGCGTGGATTTCGCGCCATCCTCGTCTTGCGATGACGAATTTTGAAGGTGCCGAAACCTCGGACCTCAATGTTTTTCTGCGCCTGCAGAGCTTCCTTGATGGCCTCGAGGAACGCGTCGACAACACGAGCGCAGTCCTTTTTCGAGATCATAGGACCGGCCGTGCGGGAAATCTGTTGAGTTACGCGCTCGACGAGGTCGGCTTTGGTCATTACGTGGCCTCGAACAGGTCGGGGTCCAGAGACTCGACAAGTGAGTCGAACATAGACCCATTACCTATTGTGTGTCAAGCGTTTGAGCCACTTCGGGATACGTCACCTCTGACCGCTTTCAAGAACTGTTTGAAGAGCGGACGAGCGTCGTGGGGACCCGGAGCGGCCTCGGGATGATACTGCACGCCGAAGACTGGAAGCGAGCGGTGCCTCAGCCCCTCCACCGTCCCGTCGTTCAAGTTCACGTGCGTTACTTCGAGATCAGGCGCGCCAGGAACCTCTCGCTCATTTCCCTGCACGGCGAAGCCATGGTTCTGAGACGTAATGAGCACATGTCCGCTGTCGAGCTCCTTCACCGGATGATTTCCACCGCGGTGGCCGTACGGGAGCTTCACCGTCGAACCACCGAAGGTGAGACCAATCAATTGGTGGCCAAGGCAAATCCCAAACATCGGGACGCCAGATTTCGCGATCGTTGAAATCGTCTTGGGCGCGTAGCTGACCGCGGCCGGATCGCCCGGTCCATTCGACAGGAAAACTCCGTCGGGCTTTCGCTCAAGAACTTTCTCAGCCGGTGTCGTCGCCGGGACGACCGTTACGCGGCAATCGTTCTCCTCGAAGAGACGGAGAATGTTGCGCTTGATACCGTAGTCGTAGGCGATGATGTGGCTGCGCGCTGACTCGGGACCCCAGGTGTACTCCGACGACGTGCTGACGCCCGAGGCGAGGTCCAATCCTTCCATGCTTGGGCATGCCGCGAGCGCGGCCTTCACTTCTTCGCTCGGCGATTGGCCGGCGGCGAGTACACCACGCATCACTCCCACCGACCGCAGCCTTCGCGTGAGTTGGCGCGTGTCTACGGAGTGGAGGAGAGGGATTCCCGCTGCCGCGAGATAGCTGCGAAGGTCACCGCCCGCACGCCAGTTGGAGAATGTGCGAGAGAGTTCGCGAACAACGACACCGGCGACCTGTGGTTTCGCAGACTCAGGATCTTCTGCGTTGATTCCGTAGTTCCCGATCATCGGCGCCGTCATCACCACGATCTGTCCGCGGTACGATGGGTCAGTGAACGTCTCCTGATAACCTGTCATGTTCGTCGTGAACACGACTTCGGCTACGGTCGCAGGAAGCTCAGCACTCAGCTGCCCACGAAAAAGGGTTCCGTCCTCTAGGAGAAGGAACCCCGGGGTTTCGTCTGGAAGAGAGGCGGTCACGTCGCGTGTTACGGAGTCTTGGGAGCGGGTGACTTGCTGTCCTTCTGTAGCGGAACAACTGGGAGCGCAGGTGTCGCGCCCTTCTGTGCGGCTGGCGGAGCGGTTGCAGGCGCGGGGGTTGTTCCAAGCGGCTGATCGAGCACCGACTTCGGCACGCGCGTGCGCACCGAGAGCAGCTGGAGAATGAAGGCGAGGAGCATGAAGACACCGCCGCCCCACCAGCTGATCTTGGTCAGGAGGTTTCCTGCCTGACGAGTGCCGATGAGCGAGTCTGACGAAGTCGACGCCCCACCGAACGAAGCGGCGACGCCGCCGCCCTTGCCGGACTGCAGGAGCACCGCGGCAATCACCACGAGGCTCGTCAGAATCAAGAGAATCAGGAGAAACGTGTACATTCGCGCCGCGCCAGAGAAATCGTTGCTATCCTAAGCCTCCAATATCGCGGCACTTACGTACTCGAATCAAGTGCGGACGATGGACGACCATCCATCGGCATCGAGCGATGCGCCCCCGACGAGAAGTCCGTCCACTTGGTCGGCCTCGAGTAGGGCCTGCGCGTTGCCTCTGTTCACGGAGCCACCGTAGCAAATCCTGACGGACTGGGCGCGCTCGCCCAGGATGCTGTGAAGTTCGCTCCGAATGACGCGATGAATCGTGCTCGCGTCGTCTGGCGTGGCTGTCTTTCCCGTGCCGATCGCCCAGACCGGTTCGTAGGCGAGCAGCATTGAACCCATCGCATGTGCATCGATCTGCGCGACGCCCGCGCGCAGCTGGCGTAGCACCACCTGCTCAGTTTCGCCGCGCTCTCGCTCCTCGAGCTTTTCGCCGACGCAGAGCATCGGGATCAGCCCCGCGCGGACCGCCGCGGCCACCTTCTTTCCCGTCTCTTCGTCTCGCTCGCCAAAGACGTGACGACGCTCCGAATGCCCAATTAGCGCAACATCGGCCCCCGCGTCGCGCGCCATCGGCGCCGACGTTTCGCCCGTGAACGCGCCCTTGTCTTCCCAGTGAATGTTCTGCACCCCGAGGCGAATGTCGGTCCGCTCGCGCGTCGACTCTTTGACCGTCGTTAGGCTGATGGCCGGCGGAAAGAAAATCAGTTCGCGATCGGGGCGCCGAGTGTTGTTCGCGAGAAACGAACGCATGAATTCCCGTGCCTCGGTCGGGCCGTGATGCATTTTCCAGTTTGCCGCGAAGACAGGTCGTTGCATGCGGATTGTTTGCGGATTATTGGCGGTCTATTTGTCGTCGAGCGCTTCGACGCCCGGGAGAACTTTTCCTTCGAGGAATTCGAGCGACGCACCGCCACCGGTGGAGACGTGACTCATGGCGTGTTCCAGCTTGGCCTCGGCAACCGCCGCGGCGGAGTCGCCTCCACCAACGATGGTGGTTGCACCTGCGCGCGTCGCCTCGGCCATTGCTTCGGCAATCGCCGTGGTCCCCTTGTCGAACGGCGGATTTTCAAAGACACCCATCGGTCCGTTCCACAGCACGGTTTTCGCGGACGCGATGGCGCGCGCGTACGAGCGCATCGTGTCGGGGCCGATGTCGAACATCGCTTCGTCCGCCGGGATCGCATCGCGCTTCACCGCATGGGCACCGCTGCCGGCGTCGATCGCGGTGGACACCGTCGCATCGTGCGGCAGCGTTAGGCGGTAGCCAGCCCGATCGAGCAACGACTTCGCGAGATCCACCCGCTCAGGTTCAACAAGCGATTTCCCCGTTTCCAGGCCCATCGCCTTGAAGAAGGTGCAGGCCATTGCCCCGCCGATCAGGAGGCCATCGACCTTGGGGAGGAGCGCCTCGATGACGTCGATCTTTCCGGACACTTTTGCCCCGCCGAGGATGGCGATGAACGGGCGCTTGGGCTCGGCGATGGCCTTGCCGAGATAGTCCAGTTCCTTCTCCATCAAGAAGCCCGCGACGGCGGGCTTGAGGAATGCCGTCACGCCGGCGGTTGACGAATGCGCGCGATGCGCCGAGCCGAACGCGTCGTTGACGTATAGATCGCCTAACGACGCAAACGCGCGCGACAGCGCTTCGTCGTTCTTCTCCTCACCGGGATAAAAGCGAGTATTCTCGAGAAGCAGGATGTCGCCGTCGCCTAACGCTTTGGTGGCGACCACTGCGCTCTCATCGCCCGCCGAGCCATGAAATGTGACGCGTTGCTTGGTCAGTTCTCCCAAACGCTTCGCAACAGGTGCGAGTGAGTACTTCGGATCGGGGCCGCCTTTCGGACGCCCGAGATGTGAAAGGAGCACGACACGCGCGCCTCGGCGCGCGAGGTATTCGAGCGTCGGCAGCGCGGCCACAATGCGAGTATCGTCGGTGACGCGATCGCCATCGAGCGGTACGTTGAAATCGACCCTGACGAGCGCACGGCGGCTACGCAGTGCGCTGTCGGCAAGGTCGCGAACGGTTTTTTTGTCCATTGGGACGGAGATGGTCGAGTGTGAGCGGCGGATGCGTCGGGCGCGTGACCCTTATGCACCCATCATGCGAATGAGATCGACGCAGCGGTTCGCGTAGCCCCACTCGTTGTCGTACCACCCGGAAACTTTGACCAGCGTTCCGTCGATGACGTTGGTGTTGAGCGAATCGAGAATGCACGAGTGCGGATTCCCGATGTAGTCGGACGAGACCAATTCGTCTTCGGTGAAGGCGAGAATACCCTTCAACGATCCTTCAGACGCTGCCTTGAAGGCGGCGTTGACCTCGGCAATCGTCGTGCCCTTCTCCACCTCAACCGTCAGCTCGGTGAGCGAAACATCGGGAGTCGGGACCCGAATGGCGATACCATCGATCTTCCCTTTCACCTCGGGAATGACGAGCGACGTGGCTTTCGCTGCGCCCGTCGTCGTGGGAATGATCGACAGCGCTGCGGCGCGCGCGCGCCGGAGATCCTTGTGGGGCAGGTCGAGGATCTGCTGATCGTTTGTGTAGCTGTGAATCGTCACCATCGACGCGTGCTTGAAGCCGAACGTGTCGCGAATGACCTTCACCATTGGCACGAGACAGTTAGTCGTGCACGACGCGTTGGAGACGATGTGATGTTTCGAACCATCGTATTTGTCGCTGTTGACACCCATGACGATGGTGATGTCCTCGCCCTTGGCTGGCGCCGAAATGATCACCTTGCGTGCACCGCCATCGATGTGCTTCCTGGCGTCGGGAGCATTCGTGAACTTTCCGGTGGATTCCAGGACGACATCGACGCCGAGATCCTTCCACGGGAGCGCGCTCGGATCTTTTTCCTTGAAGACGCGGATGGTATCGCCGTCGACGGTGACCGAGCCTTCAGCGTGCGAGACGTGTCCCTTGTAGGTGCGATGGACGGAGTCGTACTTGAAGAGATGCGCCAGCGTCTTCGTATCGGTGAGGTCGTTGAGCGCGACAAAGTCGATGTCTCCCTTGCCCTGCTCCTTCGCAATGCGAAGCACCTGGCGCCCGATGCGTCCGAATCCGTTGATCGCGACTTTAATGGCCATGCTGTGCAGATCCTCTCGTAAGGGGCGCGTCGCCCGGAGCGCGGGCGCGGCCGAAGGTGACGTAGCTGATAACGCGCGCCCCCGACTCGAAGAGAACAGTTGCGCACGCATTCATGGTGGCCGCGGTCGTGACGACGTCGTCGACAAGCATGACGTGCGCGTCTCGCAAGCGGCTGGATTCCCGCGCGACGACGCGGAAGGCGTTGGCAACGTTCGTCAAACGCTGTTCTGGTGTCAACCGAGTCTGGGATGACGTTGCACGGGGGCGTTGGATGACATCGCCCCAGTGTTCGAGGCGCCACGCGCGCGCGAGGCCAACTGACAGGAGTTCGCTCTGGTTGTAACCTCGTTCGCGCAATCGCGACGACGAGAGCGGCACGGGAATCACGGCTACTCGCTCCCGGACCACGTCGTCGGGCCACGAGAGCCGCGCCATGCGCACAGCCATCTCAGCGCCGAGCCGGTGCCACCCTTCGTACTTGAGGGCGTAAACGAGGCGCTCGGCCACACCGCCCGGCATCCAGCACCACGAACGCGCCGTGCGAACGAAGGGCGGGAGAAGCGGGCACCAGCGACAACTTCCCACGACGGACGGATGGCCACAGCGCTCGCACTGCGGAAACGGCGGGCGCGCCACGCGACTCCAGCACGTCTCACAGGCCATCGGTGCTTCGTTTGCGTAGAGCAGGCGCTCGCACACTACGCAACAGCGTGGAATGACCAGGTCAGCGAGTCCGCCTAACAAGTGCGCGACGCGCCCACGCACCGTGTCGATAGCAGCGGGAAAACTATTTGCGTGCATGTCGCGCTCGTGAAAGACCAGTGTCGCGAGCGCCGTGAACGCTCGCACCCTAACTCCGCGCTGCAGCCCGCTCCAGGGCGTCGCGCATGACGGCAACATCTGGCAGTCGTGCGAACCAACGCTCGAAGGCGCGCACGCCTTGCCAGAGCAGCATTTCCCGCCCGTCAGCCGCGCGATGACCGGCAGCGCGCGCTTCTCGAACCCATCGCGTTTCGCCACGACGATACACCAGGTCCATCACGTCAGCGTCACGCGGAAGCGCCTCGATCGGTACGGCGATCGCGTCATCGCGCATCCCAATCGGAGAGGCGTTCACGACCACCGTGCTCCCCGCGATCGCGTCAGCCATCGACGAGGCGGCGAAAACAGTTGCGCGAAACTGCCGTTGTAACGCGCGAGCGCTTTCGTCGCGCCTGCTCCAGACCCGTATGGCCCCCCCCTGCCATCGCTCCACCGCCGCGCAGACCGCGCGCGCCGCTCCACCGGCGCCGATGAGCGCGACGCGGGCATTCCCGCGCACGATGCCTAACGACTCGGTGAGCGCCTCGAAGCCATCGACATCGGTGTTGTCGCCAACCAGAACGTCGCCCTCGTACCAGAAGGTGTTCACCGCTCCCACCCGCTTGGCGAGATCACTCAAACGCCCACACCGATCGAAGACCGCGACCTTGTGCGGCACGGTGACATTGCCCGCCGCATGTTCTTTTTGCAGCTGGGGGAGCAGCGTGTCGAGTTGCGAACTCTCGACGTCCAGGGCTTCGTACCGCAACGGAATGCCTGCGGCGCGTAACGCGGCACCTTGAAAGTGCGGCGAAAGCGAGTGCGCGACCGGGTGACCAAGTAAAACGAGACGTCCGGGCGACGTCGCGTTCACGCGCGATCGTTCTCCCGCGTCGCAGCGAGGCGATCAAAGACGCGGCGGATCTCACGCTGCAAATCGGTGAAGGTCTCGCGATACCCCTCAAGATCTCCGCCGAACGGATCAGAAATCGATCGCGGGGCGGGTTCGTCGTACCCAAAGGCGGTAAGCAGGTGTGTCTTGCCCGCACCGCCTAACGCGATCGCGCGATCGTAGTGACTGTCCCCCATCGTGAGAATCAGGTCGCTCTCATCGACGAGTTCACGCGTCAACTGTCTCGCGGAATGACCGCCAAGGTCGAGATGTCGTTCGAGCGCCACGAGGAGCGCACCGTCGGAGGCCGGCGCGCCCTCCCACGCACTCACCCCTGCGCTCTCGACTTCCACATCACCGAAGCCGCGCTCGATGGCTTCACGACGTGCGATGACCTCAGCCATCGGCGAGCGACACGTGTTCCCAGTGCAAACGAAGAGTATGCGCACAGCGATTCAAACCTCGGAGTCACTCGTCATCCAACCATGGTAAGTTACTCCCCGCGAGACGGTGCGGGAGTCGCCTGATCGGACGAGCTAGAGATCGCCGATGAGATGCGGAACGCTCTCCCGCAACACCGACGATGGGATCGCGCCGGGTCGGATCACGCGCGGATGTCGCCCCGTGCAATCGACCACGGTCGATGGTGGTGACGCGACGAGCCGCCCTCCATCGAGTAGACGGATGTCGCCACGCGCGAGTTCAGGCGACCACTGCTGCACGACTTCGCTGGCAGATTCCGCGGGCGGCTGCCGCGGACGATTCGCGCTGGTCGAGGTTATCGGATCGCCATAGGCCCGAATGAGGCGCTGCAGCGCTTCGTGCGACGTCCAGCGAACGGCAACACCACCTTCCGGACCGCGAAGACGCGCGGGCACGCGCTTCTCGCCGCCGGTGAGGACAATCGTCAGCGGACCGGGCCAGTGTCGCGCAGCGAGTCGTGACGCATCGCTCGTTAGGCGGAGGTCCAGCCGCGCCAGCATGTCGCTGCCGGCGATGAGCAGGAGAAAGGGCTTCGCCGGCGGACGGCGTTTGAGCTGCACCAGTCGCTCGACCGCGTCGTGATCGACCGCCGTGCCGAATCCGTAGACCGTTTCAGTCGGATACGCGAGAATGCGCCCCTCTTGCAGATGCGCAATGGTGGCGGAGATCGATGCATCGATTTCCGCTGGAGACCAAAAGGGTATTGCGAGCGTTGGTGCGCTCACCCGTCGAGCCCAGCGAGCGCATCGGCGCGGGAGAAGTCTGCTTCGTCGGTGACTTTCATCGCGCGTTCGCTTCCGCGCACGACGACAACCGGCAAGCCTAAACGTTCGCAGAGGGCCGCGTCGTCGGTCGCCGTGACGCCCGCATTTCGTGCCTCTACATGCGCGCGCTCGATCATGAGGCGTGGAAAGGCCTGCGGCGTCTGCGCGCGCCACAACCGCGACCGGTCGACCGTGTGAACAATCAGTCCGCGCTCATCAACTTCCTTGAGGGTGTCTACCACGGGGAGCGCTGCAATGGCCCCACGTCCCGCGCGCGCTTCACGAATGACGGCGTCAATCGTCTCGTCGGTCACGAGTGGACGCGCCGCATCGTGAATCACGACGACCTCCACATCTTCGTCCAGGTCCTCCAGGCCGTTCCAGACCGACTCGCCACGCTCGCGCCCCCCGACTGAGACGAGGAGACGATCGACATCGCACTGAAAGATCCAGGGCGGCGGATCGCCGACGGCTGATTTCGGCAACACCGCCACGACGACCGCGACATCGCTCCGGCGATGAAACGCCTGGATGCTATGAAGGAGCATCGGCTTTCCTGCAACCCAACGAAACTGCTTGAGTTCGTTAGAGCCAGTCCGGCTTCCGCTCCCGGCCGCGACGATGACAACCCCGACGTCACGTTTGACGCCTTCGCGCGGTCGCTGATCGGGCGGTGTAGTGTCGCGAGTGAGGTGCCCGGGGGCGCGCTCGCCATGGTGGCCATCATGCTCGCCGCCGGAGCGCGAATGACCCTCGTTAGGCTCGTGGTGCATCAAATGATTAGTCTCTCAGCGGAAGAGCGCCGCGAACAGATCGGGGAGATTCTTGCACCCGACGGCGCGCAATCCCTGCGGCATTCGGCGAGGCACCCCGCGTTCGGCAAGATAGGCCGTACGAAAGCCTAACTGTGCGGCCTCCGCCAGACGACGCTCGCCCTGCGACACGGGTCGAATTTCTCCACCCAGACCCACCTCGCCGATGAAGAGCGCATCCGGCGGGAGTGCACGATCGTACACGCTCGAGGCAAGGGCGACGGCAACGGCGAGGTCGCCCGATGGCTCCTGCATCCGGAGGCCGCCGACGACGTTGAGGAAGACGTCGAGTTGCGCGAAGGAAAGTCCCGTGCGCTTGTCGAGCACCGCCAGCAGCAACGCGAGGCGTCGGCCATCGAATCCCGTGGCCACGCGTTGCGGAGTCCCGAACCCCGCCTTCGCCGCTAGCGCCTGCACTTCCACGAGAACGGGACGCGTCCCCTCGAGCAGCGCGGTGATCGCGCTCCCCGATGGATGCGCTTCGCGATCGCCGAGGAAGAGCGCCGATGGATTGTCGACGCCGATGAGTCCTGCCTCGGTCATGCGAAAGACGCCGATCTCGTCGACGGAGCCAAAGCGATTCTTCGTCGCGCGCAGCACGCGATGATCACTCGTCCCCTCGCCCTCGAAGTAAAGCACCGTGTCCACGATGTGTTCGAGGGTCTTGGGACCCGCAATTCCGCCCCCCTTTGTTACGTGTCCGACAACGACGACGGCACTCCCGCTCGACTTGGCAAAGCGCATGAGACGCGCGGCGCACTCGCGCACCTGTCCCACATTCCCCGGCGCACCTTCCAGCTCTTCGGTGGCAACGGTCTGAATCGAGTCAACGACCATGATGGCGGGGCGAATGGCCGTGGCACTTTCGAGAATCGCCTCCAACGACGTTTCGCAGAGGATCTGCACCTCGTCGCCTTCACCCAATCGCTCGGCGCGCAGCTTGACCTGCAGCGCCGACTCTTCGCCCGACACATAGAGGACGCTGATGCCTTCCTTCGTTAGTGCGGCGGCAACCTGGAGTAGGAGCGTAGACTTGCCGATGCCCGGTTCGCCGCCGACGAGAATCATCGAGCCCGGAACGATGCCGCCGCCCAGCACGAAATCGAGCTCGCTGATCGCCGATGAGATGCGCGCGGTTCGCGCCGTCTGCACGTCGCGCAAGCGCATTGCGGCTGGCGACTTCCCTTCGATGGCCACAGACGTGCGCGACCGGGCGACGCTCTTTGGTGCCCTGGCGGCCATCTCTTCGACGAGCGTGTTCCACTCGCCGCACACATCGCAGCGCCCGGCCCACTTGGGATGTTCCGCGCCGCACTCGGTGCAGCGATACACCGTCTTCGTCTTCAGCGCCCTACTCCTTTCTCAGCGAAAAATTATCGAACCGAGTGTACTTCTTGTGGAAGAAGAGACGTACGGTGTCGGTCGGGCCGTTGCGCTGTTTTCCGATGATGACCTCCGCCAGACCATCGAGCGGAGTGCCGTCGGCTAATCGACGCGGCTCGCCACGTTCGTCGTGCGACCCCTCGTAGTACTCGGGGCGATACAGGAACATGACCACGTCAGCGTCCTGTTCGATGGCGCCCGATTCACGAAGATCGGACAGCTGCGGACGTTTGTTCTCACCAGTTCGTTGCTCAGGGGCACGCGATAACTGCGAAAGACAAATGACCGGCACCAGGAGTTCGCGAGACAGGATCTTGAGCGATCGGGAGATGTAACTGATTTCCTGCTGCCGATTTTCCGAATCCGCTGGACCGCTGATGAGCTGCAGATAGTCGATGATGATCAGCCCAATGTTGTTCTCCGCCTTTAGTCGGCGGCAACGCGAGCGGATTTCGAGCGCTGAAAGCCCTGGCGTGTCGTCAATCCAGATCGGAAGGGTCCCGAGAATCCCCGACGCCTTGGCCAAATTGCGAAAATCGTCGTCTGTCAGCTTGCCGCTGCGAAGCTTTTGGGCGTCAACCCACCCTTCGGCGGCGAGCATACGTGTGACGAGCTGCTCCTTCGCCATTTCCAGCGAAAAAACAGCGACGGGTGTCTTGCCGAGGTATGCGGCGTTCTGCGCGAGGTTGAGCACGAACGCCGTTTTGCCCATTGAGGGGCGGGCGGCAATGATGACGAGCTCCGACGGTTGAAAGCCTAACGTGAGTTTGTCTAACTCGTCGAAGCCGGACGGCACGCCGGTAATCGACTCGCCGCGTCGCGACAGCTCCTCGATGCGCTCCATCGCCGTCCAGAGGAGCTCCTTGATACGCGAGAAGCCCTCGGAGCGGCGCGATTGGTTGATCTGAAAGATCTTCTGCTCTGCACGATCGAGGAGGTCGTGCGAGAGCGACCGTCCGTCGTACGCCTCGGTGATGATCTCCGTCGAGGTTTCGATGAGGCGCCGAATGAGCGCCTTCTCGCGAACGATCTTCGCATGGTACTCGACGTTGGCCGACGTGGGCACCGCATCGACGAGGAGCGCGAGATAGTCCTTTCCACCCGACGCTTCGAGTTCGCCGCGCAGCGAGAGTTCGTCGGCGAGCGTCAGCACGTCGACGACGGCGCCACGCTCATTGATCGAGAGAATCGCCTTGAAGATTCGGCGATGCGCCTCCCGATAAAACATCGTGTCGTCGACAAATTCGACCGCGCGCACAATGGCGTTGCGGTCCATCATCATCGCCGAAATTACCGCTTGCTCGGCATCCTCCGAGTACGGGGGACGCCGATCGCGAAACGCATCACGCGTCGCGGGAGCGATCGAGGAGTCTGCGAGCAAGCTGGACATCTTCCCAAGTCGGACGCTTCCACGCCGGGTTCCGAAGGAGCGCGGCGGGATGGTAGGTGACGATGAGCGGTACACCGTGGTACCGATGAATGCGGCCGCGCAGTTTGCCGATCGGCTCCTTGGTCTGCAATAGTGTTTGCGCCGCAAAAGTTCCAAACGCCACGATGACTTTCGGTCCAATCAGCTCGATCTGCCTAACGAGATACGGCGAGCACGCCGTGACTTCGTCGGGGAGCGGATTGCGATTGCCGGGTGGTCGGTGTTTCAAGACGTTCACGATGAACACATCTTCGCGCGCCAAGTCGATGGCGGCGAGAATCTTCGTCAACAGCTGGCCGGCCTGCCCAACGAACGGGCGTCCGGTTTCATCTTCATTTGCACCGGGCGCTTCGCCGACGCAAACCAGTTCGGCCTTCGCGTTTCCCTCGCCAGGAACGCCTTGTTTTGCCGTCGCGTACAGTTTGCACAGGCGGCAGTGCTGCACGGCATCGGCGACCGCGTCGAGTGACGTGAATGCGTGATCTTTGCCGTCGAACAGTTCGTGCGCCGCGCTCCCGACGACGAGTCCCGCGGGAACTTCGTCGAGCGAAATCTTCGCCTTGGCTGGTGGATTCGATGCGTCCGTCTTGTCCCCTCGGTGCGACTCGGCAACGTCCTTAGGTGTTTTCGTGGTCGCCGAACGTTTGCGTGCCGTCATATCGTCGCCACCCTCATAGTCGTCGGTCGGTCCCTCGTTAGGCAGACGCGGTTCTGCCTCACGGAGCGAGTCACGCACTTGTTCCCGATTGCCCGCCGCGATCGGCTCGGGTGCACCCTCGCGCGAGACGGGGGGTGCGGGCGCACGCTCCGCATCGGTGCGCAAGGTATGTGTGCGCACCGGAGGAGGCGGAACCGCCGGACGTTTTGCGGCACTCGATGGCGCGTCTGCTCCTCGCAACGCTTCTCGCCAATCGGCCGACGCCGCCGGAAGCCCACGATCCGAGACCGGTGCCGCGTCGGCACGCCCCGCCGCAGGGCGCACACTGCCTAACGGGAGAGAGTCAGCCCGCAGTTGTCGGGCACTCGCCGCACCAAGAATGCGCATCGCATCGTCGACACTCATCGAGTCGAGCACGAACTCGCTTTCGCCGAGGTCGCGCCGCTGTTCGAGAAATTGCCGCAGTCGCTCTCTAGCGTCCACGAAGTATCGACTCCACTCGGTCGAGAATGCGATCGCTGACGTCGCGCTTTGAAAGCAACGGCAATTCTTCGTTAGCGCTGTCCGCGGCAATGAGCGTGACGCGATTGGTATCGACCTCGAAGCCGGCGCCCTCCTCGCGCGCGTTGTTGGCGACGATGAGGTCGAGTCGCTTGGCATGCAGCTTCGCGTTGGCGTTCGCAAGCAAGTCGTCGGTCTCGAGCGCGAATCCGACGACAACGGCATGCGCGCGGCGCGCGGAAATTGTCGAGGCAAGAATATCCGGCGTCGCTTCGAGCTGAATCGCGGGGCCCGCACTTCCCTTCTTGATCTTCGAGTTCGCGACGGTTGCCGGACGGAAGTCTGAAGGCGCGGCCGCCATCACGAGAACGTCGGCGTCCGCAAGTTCGTCACGAACGGCGTCGCACATCTGCTCCGTCGTCTCGACGTGCCTAACGACAAGTGTGGATGGAATGGAGGTCGAGACCGCTCCAGCAACGAGTGTCACCTGCGCCCCTCTCCGCCACGCCGCCTCGGCGAGCGCGACGCCCATCTTTCCGCTGGAGCGATTGGAGATGAAACGCACCGGATCGATCGCCTCGCGCGTGGCGCCCGCCGTCACGACGACCTTCTTTCCCGCCAGCATTCCACGTTGTTCGAGGAGGCGACCAACGTGCGCGAGAATTGTCTCCGGCTCAGGCATGCGCCCTGGTCCACGCCCTTCACCCACGGCCAAGTCGCCGGTGTCGGGTTCCAGGACGTGGTAACCGATCTGCCGAAGATGCGCTGCGTTGGTCGCGACTTGCGGATGCGCCCACATCTGATCGTTCATCGCGGGAACGATCAGCACAGGCGCTGGAGTCGCGAGAAGTGCGGTGGTCAGCAGATCGTCGCCGCGCCCCATCGCTGCACGCGCAAGAAAATCCGCCGTTGCGGGTGCGACGACGAAGACGTGCGCTGCACGCGCGAGTTTGATGTGATCGAGCGCGTGCCCCGCGGCGATCAACGCTGTGTGAACGGGGCGGCCCGTAAGCGCCTCAAACGTGATGGCGCCGATGAATTCCTGGGCCGACGGCGTGAGCACGACATCTACTTCGGCACCCGCCTGCGTGAGCTGGCGCGCCAGCCACGCCGACTTGTAGCTGGCGATTCCTCCCGTAACGCCGAGGAGTACGCGGCGGCCGTCGAATGGACGAACGGGTTATTCTCCCCGACGACGCGGAACGACCTTGTACTCGACGTCTCCGGCGGAGAGCTCTTCCATCGCGCGCGTGGTGAGCTTCTTTTCGCGCACCGACGAGGTGAGCTGGCGCGGAAGCTCATTGAGCACGCGTGCATACTTCGCCGCGATCAGGACGCCAAGGTACTTGTTGGCCGAGCTGGAAGACACTTCGTCAGGCGTGAAGACTCGCATGATCCTTTTGATGTTTAGGTTCGAGCGTAGTGCGTGATCTCACGGTCCAGTTCTTCGACCAGTTGACGCACGCGTTCGGACAGCAGTGGCAGGCGCCGGTGACGCACCGTCTCGGCATCGACGATCGCCGAAACCTGGGCGTATGCGCGTTCCAAATCATCGTTCACAACGACGTACTGATACGCCCCCACAGCGGCAAGTTCGTCGCGCGCTCCGGTGAGTCGACGAAGAACAGCTGAGCGCGATTCCGAATTCCGCCCTGTCAGCCGTGTGAGCAGAGTTTCGGCAGACGGAGGAAGGAGGAAGACTAACACCGACTCCGGAAATGCGGAGATGAATTGACGTGCTCCCTGGACGTCGATGTCCATCACCGGGTGTTGCCCGCGCTCCAACAGCGACTTGATCTCGCTCTTGAGCGTTCCGTACATGTTGCCGTGCACTTCGGCCGACTCGGCGAAATCTCCCGCGAGCCGCCGCTCAATGAATCGTTCGACGGTCAGAAAGTGATAGTCCTTCCCATCAACCTCGCCGGGTCGCGGGGTGCGCGTCGTGCACGAGGTGGAGTAACCGACGTCGGTACGTCTCGCCAGGAGCATGCGGGCGATCGTCGTCTTACCGCCTCCCGACGGCGAGGAGAGGATGATCGGAAAGGGAATCACTCCAGGTTCTCCACCTGCTCGCGAATCCGCTCCAGTTCCTCCTTGATCGTGACGACATCGCCGAGCATCTGGGCGTCGTTTGCCTTGCTCCCAGTCGTATTCGCCTCGCGCAGCATCTCTTGGAGCAGGAAGCCAAGACGTTTCCCTACGGGTTCGCCGTCGCGACGCGAAAGCGTTTCCCGGAACGCGGCATTGTGCGACGCGAAGCGAGACAGCTCTTCCTGCACGTCGAGCCGGTCGGCGAGGAGCGCGATTTCGAGAGCAAGGCGCTGCTCGTCCACGGCGGCGCCATCCAACAATTCGCGCACCGACGCTCGCAGGCGCTCGCGCTGCTCGACGATTCGAAGTGGGGCGCGCGACGTGATGCGCGCCAGCGCACTCTCGATCACGTCGAGACGATCCAGGAGGTAGCGCGCCAAACGCGCTCCTTCATCCTCGCGCGCGGCGGCCAACGCTGCCGCGGCCGCGTCGACGACGCCGACAAGCTCACTGACGTCGCCTTCTTCTCCTTCAGTGATCGACGCCATGACATCGGGCATGCGCAGCACGGCGGCGATGTCGATTCCACCGTCTAGCCCGTATTCGCGCTGCAATCGTTGAAGGAGGTTGACGTAAGCGCCGAAGCGCGCTTCATCAACCGAGGGGGAGCCGGCAACGCCGCGCTCGATGCGAGCCGACAGCGAGATGTGTCCTCTGCTCGCGCGCTTTCGAAGTGCCTCGCGCACCTCGCTCTCCCATCGCGCAAGTTCGGATGGCAGGCGAATGGTCGCGTTGAAAAAGCGATGGTTGACCGAACGGAGCTCGACGGCGACGCGAGCCGCGCCAACCGTTCCTTCCGCCGCGCCAAACCCCGTCATGCTTCGGATCATAAGAAGGGGCGCAAGTTATTGCGGCGTAAGGACCTTGTCAATTGAAGAACTGCCAGCGAACCCCATACACCTGCACCGGGCGATGCATGCCATATCCCGGCACTTGGGTGTAATCCGCGTTCAGAAGATTGCGGAATTGATAGGTCAGGGTCGCTTGGAGAAGGCGGATCTCCAGGAGCATGTCGAGCGTTCGATACTGCGACGCACGAAGTGGCTCAGCTCCTCCGATCGGGAAATATGCGACCGTGCGATACTCGTGAGTGAGCGCGAAAAGAATGTTGAAATTCCCCGACGGAAATTTTCGCAACCACGCGGTGTTCGCGTAGAGCTGCGATCGCGTCTGATACTCTGGACGGAAGCTTCCCGCGGAATCCCACTTCACCGCCGAGACGTCGATGCCGACGTCCTTCCAGAATTTCCCGCGGAAGCGAAGGAAAGTCCCCGTCATGTTGCGCGCGACAGCCGCCTTGAAGCCGGTGTCGTAAACGACCGGTGCGATCAGCACCGCCGTGTCGCGAGACATGAGACCACCGGAGAACCACGCGCGATGAACTCGCAATCCGACTTCGCCACGCCACGCGAGCGTCGTAGGCGACGCAGTCGATGGTGCGCCCGTGTGCGCGTATTGCCCCACCGCCCCGCCTAACGCGAACCACGATAAGGGGAGGAGTCGGCCGCTGGCCTCGATACGCCGGAGGTTGAGCTCGGGTTGTTGCTCGCCAAATAGAGACACCGCGATGCGCGGTGCGTCGTACGATGCCCGCACTGATGGCGCGACGTAGAGCTGGCCGCCGATCGATCGCATGCGCGTGGTCGACGAGATCGTGGCACCGTCTTTCTCCCAACCGAACGCGGCGATGTACTGCGGGCGTGAGAAATCGAGGCGACTTGGAACAACCTTCGCGGTATCGGTGGTGTCCGTGGTCGTCGCCTTGAATGCCAAATTGTTCTGCGAGTGACTCAACGAAGCAGCGATGAGTTGGACCCAATAGCCGCGCGTTGTGTCTGCGTATCCGATGCGCGCGTACGCCTGACCGTAACGCGCGTCGAGCGATGGCAATGAGTCGCGCTCCAGATCGGGATCGCGGAATTGCAGTGAGTGCGTGCGATTGGTGCGCATGAAGGATCCGTCGATACTGAATCCCTTCTTTGCCCACCCAACGCGCCCGAACAGCGAGAGCTGGTCAGCGTCTCCCTGTCCTCGCGGATCCTGCGTTCGGAATTGGTATGCTCCGAGTTGGAGCACTTCGCCGTGCGTGAAGCGTCGGCCGAAATAACCACGGTAGCCGTTCGTCTCGAGATCACCGGTGGCGATGTCGACGCGCGAGTTGGGCGTCGTGCTTCGCACTCGCCACGATTTCGTATAGACGCGGATCTCGCCGGCGCCGCGTTCGATTCGCAACTCTTCCAACTGCCACAGTTGGATGGCCGCGATGTCGTTCATCCCTCCCATGCGAGGATCGAGCGGATCAAGCTCAATTCCGTCGTAGAAAATTCGTACTCGGGAGAAATCGCCCATCATCGCCGCGGTGTGCGGCGCGCCGAGCCACCCCGATCGGAATGTTGTGACTCCCGGTATTCGCTCAAGCAAATCGGTGAGCGTGAGCGCGCCACTGGCGAAGAGTTCATCGCGCGTCCAACGATACGTCTCTCCGATGTCAGTCAGCGCCGGCATTTCGGTCGCAGCGATCGGCGCTTTCAAACTGTCCGCACGTCTTCGCTGCGCGGCGATTGTTCGCCGATCCTCTGCTTCGAGGGAATCTTTTCTCGCTTTCGCGCGGGCGGCCGAATCGGCGGCGAGCTTCGCCGCGGAATCGCTGCGCGGCTTTAGGGTGTCGGCGGCGGCCGAATCTCGCTTCGGCTTCAGCGTGTCGGCGGCCGCTGCAGCGGCCGCACGTGCGAGGGAATCGCGGCGGGCAAGCGAGTCTCGGCGCGCAATCGAGTCGCGGCGAGCCAGCGAGTCGCGGCGCGCCTTCGCCGTATCGACTTTGACGCGCTGTGGAGGTGGCGTCGGCTTCGGTCGCGCTTGCGCCGCGACCGGCGGGGGGGCGTGCAAAACGGCCCCGACCGCGAGGCCGAGGCCGGCAAGTCTTAAGAAGCGGAGTAAACGAATCAGCGCGCTCTCCCTCGCACGAATTCCACGAAAGTACCCGTCGGCACGCCGGTCGGTCCCTTCGGAATAATTACGAGATCGCTTTCGCTGTACGCGGTTCCCGCCACGTCGAGGTGAACCCAGGGATAATCGACGAATTCACGAAGGAACCAGGCGGCAGTGATCGTACCGGCGGCGCGTCCACCGGTGTTCTTGATGTCCGCGACGTCCGATTTGATCTGCTCGCGATAGTCGTCCGACATGGGCAGCTCCCATGCTGGCTCGCTGGCTTTGGTCGCTGCGGCGAGGACCTCGGTCATGAGCGCGGAATCGTTCCCCATCGCGCCCGTGGTCGTATTGCCTAACGCGACGACGCACGCGCCGGTGAGCGTCGCAGCATCGATCACTGCCGCCGGATCGAACCGCTTCACCCACGCCAGAACATCGGCGAGCACAAGCCGCCCTTCGGCATCGGTGTTGATGATCTCGATGGATTTGCCGGTGGATGCGATGACGACGTCGCCGGGCTTGACTGCGGTGCCCGACGGCATGTTGGTCGTCGCGCCGAACACACCTACGACGTTGATGGCGAGACCGAGATTGGCGATCGCTTCCATCGCTCCCAACACCCCTGCGGCGCCGCACATGTCGAACTTCATGAATTCCATCCGCTCGGCCGGCTTAATGGAAATTCCGCCGGTGTCGAAGCAGAGGCCCTTTCCAACCAGCACGATCGGCTTTTGATCTTTTGGCCCTTTGCGATACTCGATGGCCACGAGGCGCGGGTCCTCAGGAGTGCCCTGCGCCACGCAGAGGAAGGAGCCCATTTTTTCGCGCTCCATCTCCTTGCGCCCAAGCACTGTGACTTTCAGCGAGTGACGCTTGCCGATGTCGCGCGCGGTGTCGGTGAGCAAGTCGGGAGTGCAGACGTTGCCCGGCATCATGGCGAGACGGCGCGAGAGTGCATAGCCGGCGCCGACTGCCTTCGCCGCCGCAATCGCTCCGCCGAGTTCCTTCGCGTTGTCGGCAACGATCGTCGCCTCGCTGAGCGCCTCGCGACGGTCGCTCTCCGCTGGAGGCGTGCGGAGGTCTAAATATTCCCAACATCCATGCTGCGCGCCGACGGCGAGTGCCTCCGCGTCGCTCGCATCTATCGAGCCGGCCGAGATCGCCATGCTCCCGACACCCAGGCGATGCGCCTGACGAGCGGCGAGCGTCGCGGCACGTCGAAGGGCGCGCGGACGATCAGTCGCGCTTCCGATACCGACGAGGAGCACTCGGCGCGGTCCGCGCGATGCACCCGTGAGGTGCAACGTCTCATCGCGACCGCCGCGAAAGTCGCGTCGCTTGATGGTGCGACTCAACACACCACCGAGTCCTTTGTCGAGCGCTTTGAGGTGAGCTGGGAGAGAGTCGCCCGCGGGGAGGATGAGTGCGAGCAGCGGAACGTTGAGCGTGGCGAGGTTCGCCGAACGTGCGGAAAGCGTCAGTGGCATGAGCGGGCGTCTATGGTGATGGAGCGAGCGGAAAGCTAGGGACGACGCCAAATCGCGGCAAGCGAATGCGTTAGGGGCGCTCCGACTGAGAGCGGTTCCTACATGGCGTCAGCATCTCAAGGTGTGGGGGAGGCGTCACACCAGCGTCACGCGAGCACTCGCCTCATGCGAGCACTCGCGTTATGCGACGCGGTCGGGAAGTTCAGCGCCGCGCGAAAAGGCGTCGATGTTGGTCGCAGCTCGCATCCCCATGGCGACACGCCCGGCGACTGTTGCGCTGCCGATGTGTGGGAGCGCGAAAACGGTTGGAAAGGAGACGAGTTCGCGCGAAACTCGCGGTTCACCGTCGAACACGTCCAGGCCGGCGCCTGCAATGCGCCGATCGCGCAATGCGTGCACCAGCGCTTCCTCGTCCACGACGTCTCCGCGAGCTGTATTGACGAAAAAGGCGGTCGGGCGCATTGCGCCGATGGCCTCGGCATCGATGAGATGGCGCGTCGACTTGGTCGCCGGGACGTGCACGGAGATGATGTCACACGACGCCATGAGCTCGAGCAGCGATTCGCACCGCGACGCACCTAACGAGCCGGCGACGTCATCCCCCGCCGACGATCGTGAGAAATACCGAATCGACATTCCAAACCCGTGGTGCGCGCGCCGGGCAACGGCTTGTCCGATGCGCCCGAAGCCGACGATACCCAGCGTCGCCCCGCTAACGCGCGTGCCTAACAAGTGCGTGGGGCGCCAGCCGGTCCAAGTTTCGTCGCGAAGCTCGGCGATGCCTTCGGTTGCGCGCCGCATAGCGGCCAGCACGAGAAGCATGGTGAGATCGGCCGTATCGTCGGTGAGGACGTCCGGTGTATTGGTAACGGCAACGCCAGCTTCTCGCGCCGCGTCGAGGTCAATGTGGTTCACACCGGCACCGAAGTTGGCGAGTAGCCGAGTGCGATGTCCCCCTCCTGCCAACAGTGCGCGATCGAACCGGTCGCCGAGGGTGCACAAGATGACGTCGTAGGTGGCTAATGCGTCGCGCAACTCGGCGCTCGTTAACGCGACGTCGTTCGGGCTTAAGTGCGCGCCATGGGTCTTCTGCAACGCCTCCTCGACTTGCGCGGGAAGGCGTCGAGTCACCAGCACAGACGGAGCGTTAGGCATCGAGAGAAATCGGTCGCGAGAGTATGAGCGCGGAAGGTCGTTAGGCGGAGAAGGAACAAACTCGATCCTGAAAAGACCGGACCGACCTTTCGCCGGATGCGACAAAGCCCCAACAACCGAAGAGTCGTTGAGGCTCTGAAGATGCCCGAGGCGAGACTCGAACTCGCACGTTCTCGCGAACGGAGGATTTTGAGTCCTCTGCGTCTACCAATTTCGCCACCCGGGCGGAGCGCGGAATCTATCGCGACGTCGCGGACGGCTCAACGCATCGGGCGTAGGACTTTGCCTATTTCGCTCGCATAGCGTGCATGCCACTCAGCCCGGAGGCATCGGACGGAGAAGCCCGGGACGCCGACGTAGTGAACGGGGGCCCATGGGGGAGTCTCCACCTGGCTCTCCCCCGCGACGCATCTCCTCAATACGCCGCCGCATTTGCTCCTGCATCCCGAAGTACTTGGCGCGCTGCACAGGGGTCAGGAAGCCGATCAGGGCGCGATCCTCTTCTTCCAGCAGATCGATTCTTTGACGCTGCACGCGAACCGCCTGCTCCAGCAGACGCGAGACGCGGTCCTGCGTCGCTTGATCATTGTTGCCGCTGCTCAAGAGGTCGCGCATCTCGCGCCGCGCGCCGCGTTCCTGCTGAAAGAGATCACGCCGACGCGACTCGAAGCGGCGATTCACATCCGTGAGTTGCTGCATCTGCGCGTCACTGAGCGCCAGGCGGTTCTTTACGATCTCGGCGAAGCGCTCGCGAAAACGTTGCTCGAGCGCGGCACGCTCCGGCGACGACGAGTCGAGGCGCGCGCGCTGTGCGGGAAGTGCCAACGCGCCAACGAGCGAAAGCAGCAACGCGCGAATCAAGTTCTTCACGGTCCTATTCCTCCGATCCGGTACCGGTCGCCGATACCAGCTTACTTCCCGCGATCGCCTCGGGCTCAGCCACGGGCGCCGCCTCGATCTTGTCCAGATCGCCTAACAAGCTCTCAAGTTGTGCGTCGCCAAGATCGGCAAGGCTTCCACCCATCGACAGGCCACGGCGCATGCTCGGAGCAGTCGTCGCCGTCGCAGGCGAGGCGGCGGTGGGAATTGAGGGAGTGACCATCGCCGTGGTCGACTCGGTAGCGACCGACGCGCTCCCCGGTGCCGCGGTGAGCGAAGCCGTCGCTCCCTCGGCACCACCGACGCGCCGCATCGTCGCGAACGAAATACCGCCTAACGATATGACGGATACGGCAGCTGCGATGCGCCACGCCATGCGGTTGCGCCTAACGACAACCGTCGATGGGCGAGACTGCGAGGGGCGAGGTAGCGCGGCGACGATCGCCGTCGTGTTCACTGCGGGCACTGCTCCGGCGCGCATCGCCGCGCGAGCGGCCCGGAGAATCGCGTACTCCGTCGCGCAGTCCTCACAGCTCGCGAGATGCGCATCGACGAGCGTGCGCGCCTCGGCATCAAGCGCATCGTGCAATCGCTCGGGCAAGAGCTCTCGAATTTCGACGTTGGCGCAATCAGACATACAACCCCTCCTTTACCGTGCGCAGCGCATTGTGATAATGCACCCGCGCTGCTCCTTCGGTCGTACCGACCACTTCTGCAATCTCCTTGTACGACATTCCGTCGTTGACCCTGAGCGTAAACACTTCGCGCTGCGTGGGGGTGAGCCGCGCCATCGCTTCTTGCATCTTCTGCTGCGCCTCGCGAGCAATAAGCCCGTCCAGTGCATCGTACTCCGTCGCTGCGTCGAGCTCCGACACTTCGTCGACCTCCCGGTTGCGCCGGGCACTGCGCCGACGATCAATCACGAGACGCCGGGCGATCGTAAAGAGCCAGGTGCGCAGTGCACTGTCGCCCCGAAAAGCATCGAGCGAGCCGAACGCTCGAACGAACGTATCCTGCACCGTCTCCTCGACGCCTTCCCGTTGGCCGAGGCTCACGATGTATCGTGCGACGGCGTTGGCGTGTCGCTCGACAAGAGCTGTGGCGGCACGCTCATCGCCCTCGCGCCAGCGCGCGATAAGCTCGAGATCGGGCGACTCGGCGCCGGGGGGACGGTCCACTGGCATGCTATCTCGGCCAGTCTGACGCTCAGACCCGGCCTTTGTTAAGAGCGTTGAGAGGGTGCGGGAATCGCGATACGTTGGCGCTCGATCCGAACCTAAAATGAGCTAATGCACAACCCCGAAGTGATCGCGCACCGCGGACTTCCGCGACGCGCAAGAGAAAATACTCTAAAGAGCTTCGAAGCCGCGCTCGACGCTGGCGCGGATGCGATCGAACTTGACGTGCACTCCACATCCGACGGCGTCGTCGTCGTACACCACGATCCCTGGTTGGCGGGAACGGAGCCAGGAGCACCGCAACGCGGACCCCTGATCGCGCTGATGACGTCCGAGGAGTTGGTCGCGCATGACAGCGGCCGCGACGTTCCGGCACTTGTCGAGGTGTTCTCGCTCGTCGGGACCCGCGCCACGGTGTACGTCGAGATCAAGGCGCCGCACATCGAAGACCAAGTCGTCGCGGCGATTCGCTCCTGCGAGACTCCCTGCGCGGTGCATTCGTTCGACCATCGCGCATCGCAACGGGTGCGACGCAGCGCGCCAGAAATTCCCGTCGGAATTCTCCAGACATCGTATCTGGTTGATCCGGTGGCTGCGTTGACCGCCACGGGCGCGCGCGATCTTTGGCAGCATTGGGAGATGATCGACGAGCCGCTCATACGATGCGTGCACGATGCGGGCGGGCGAATCATCGCGTGGACCGTCAACGAAACGAAAGCCATCGAATACCTCACGAGTCTCGGCGTAGATGGTCTTTGCAGTGACGTGACGGATCACGTGCGCGCTGTTTTGGCCGCTCGCGCGTAGCGAATCGGCTGCGATTCTCGACAGCGCTTTCGCGCGTTGTGGCACGTGCGTAGGTTCGCCGCTTCGCACTGTCACTCTCACTTACGGGTTTCGATCGAAATGAGAATCGCTCATCTCGCTCTGGCCGCGACATTCCTCGCCAGCGGTTGTAGCTCGGCGTCAGGCGCGACGCGACCGACACCGGCGCCTGCCCCGGTGCAAAGCGCAGGCACTACTCCGCCCGCAGCGCAATCAGATACGGGCGCGCGCCCCGCCATTGGCAGCGGCGCACTCTCCACGCCTAACGCGGATCCCTTCCCCAGTACCTACAAACCGTTTGCATCTCGTACGACGGTCATTCGCAACGCCACAATCTTCACTGCGGCAGGCCCCAGCATCCGCGGTGGGTCGATCCTGCTTCGCGATGGGAAAGTCGTTGCGGTCGCCGCGAGCGTTGACGCACCGTCAGACGCGGTCGTTATCGACGGCACCGGCAAGTTCGTAACGCCCGGGATTATCGATACGCATTCGCACCTGGGCGTTTATGCGGCCCCAGGTGGGGAGGCGCTCTCGGACGGCAATGAGGCTACCAATCCATCGACGCCTTACGTCTTCGCCGAACATTCGGTTTGGCCGCAGGATCCGCAGTTCCCGCGCGCGCTTGCCGCCGGAGTGACGACCATCCAAATCCTTCCGGGTTCGGCCAACCTCATCGGTGGTCGCAGCGTGGTGCTGAAGGTCGTCCCGTCTGTCTCGGTACGCGGGATGAAATTTCCCGGCGCGAAGTACGGCGTGAAGCAGGCATGCGGCGAGAACCCCAAGCGGGTGTATGCGAACCGCGGCCCATCCACGCGCATGGGCAACGTGGCGGGATGGCGTGCACAGTACATCCAGGCCGAGCAGTACCGCCGGCGTTGGGACAAGTGGCTCGCCGACAAGAAGGGTGATCCGCCGCAACGCGACCTCGGCATGGAGACGTTGGCTGACGTCCTCCGCGGCAACATTCTCGTGCACTGGCACTGCTACACCGCCAGCGACATGGAAGAAGCCATGGAAGTCGCCGATGAATTCGGATTCAAGATTCGCTCGTTCCACCACGGCGTTGAGGCGTACAAGATCGCCGACGAACTCGCGCGCCGTGGTATCGCCGCGTCGCTCTGGTCCGACTGGGGTGGCTTCAAGATGGAAGCGTTGGACGGTGTGCGTGCCAACATCGCCCTCGTGTATGCAGCTGGCGGACGCGCGATCGTGCATTCGGATGATCCGTCGGGAATGCAGCGCTTGAATCAGGACGCCGCCAAGACGATGGCGGAGGCCAAGACGTTAGGCATCAACATTAGCGAAGACGAAGCGATGAAGTGGCTCACCATCAATCCTGCGTGGGCGCTCGGACTCGACGACAAGATCGGATCGCTCGAAGTCGGAAAGAACGCGGACGTCGTACTTTGGAGCGGGAATCCGTTCAGCATCTACTCGCGCGCCGAGAAGGTGTGGACCGATGGTGCCCTCCTCTTCGATCGCCTCGATCCCTCTGGACGCTGGCGGACGGATTTTGAGCTCGGCTTCGTTCCCGAGCCCGCGGGAGGCAAGTGAGATGAGAAACCATCTGCTCACGAAGTGCACGGCCGTTGTCGCTCTCGCTGTGTCGTTAGGCGTGACGCCACACAGCAACGCACAGACGGTCGCCATTACCGGCGGGCGCGTCTTCCCCGTCAGTGGTCCTCCGATCGACAACGGCACCGTCGTCATCCGCGATGGCAAGATCATCGCCGTTGGCGCGAATGTTTCCGTTCCCAGTGATGCGAAGCGAATCGACGCGACTGGGAAGTGGGTCACGCCGGGCATCTTCAACGCAACAACCTCGTTAGGCATTGTGGAAGTCGGCGCGGTCGACGGGACCGTCGACGTCTCGGCGCGCGGCAACGGTGATGGCATCACGCCCTCGCTCCGCGTTTGGGAAGGGTTCAATCCGGCATCACCGCTCCTGCAGGTGACACGCAATGATGGAATCACCACCGCCGGCGTGATTCCGCGCGGTGGCCTCATCGGCGGACAAGGCGGCGTTGTGGCGCTTCGCGACGGCTCGCTCTCGACCGTACTGATGAAGGGGCCTGCGGCGATGTTTGCCGACATCGGATCGAAGGGGCCGGGACTCGGAAATTCGCGCGCCGAGGTTTATCAGCGGCTGCGCGCCGTCCTCAGCGACGCCAGAGAGTGGCCCCGCCGCAAGGCGCGCTATGAACAAAACGCATCGCGCCCCCTCGCTGCACGCCCGGTAGACCTGGAAGCGCTGCAGCCCGTACTTCGCGGAGAGATTCCACTCGCAATCGATGCCGACCGCGCGAGTGATCTCGAGATGGCCATCCAGATTGCCCGCGACTACGGCATTCGGCTCGCGCTCACAAGCGCCACCGAAGGCTGGAAAGTTGCCGATCAGATCGCGAAGGCGAACGCCTTCGTACTCGTCGGATCGCTGAACAACATTCCGCGCGACTTTTCGCAGTTAGGCGCGCGACAGGACAACGCAGCTATTCTGCAGAAGGCCGGCGCAAAGGTGATCATCGCCGGCGGTGCCGATGCATTCAATGCGCGAAACGTGAAGTATGAGGCGGGAGTCGCGGTCGCGTACGGCATGGCGTGGGATGCGGCACTTCGCGCGGTGACACTCACTCCCGCCGAGTTGTACGGCGTGGCTGATCGTGTCGGGACCTTGCAGCCCGGACGTGACGGAACGGTCGTCGTGTGGTCGGGTGACCCGTTCGAGCTCTCCACGCGCGCCGAGGAAGTCTTCGTCAATGGCGAGGAGGTTCAGCGTCCATCGCGTCAGGACGAGCTGATGAAGCGTTACCTGAAGTTCCCGCCGGCGTACCGTGCCAAGCCGTAACGCTGCTTGACGTCGTTAGGCACACAAAGGGCCGAGAGCATTCGCTCTCGGCCCTTTGACATGGGGAAACCATGCGTGCGCCCGAATTTCACGGCTGCCTAACGATCGCAACCTACGACGGGCTGGGATTCTCCATTCCAGCGTCCGCGTCGCCGTCGGCGCGCGATTCGGCCGCGGTGCTCGCGGTGGGACGATCATCCGGTGTTTTCGTGGCGCCTGACGCCTCACGAATCTTCGCCTCGATGTTCGTGACCTGCCGATCGCGCTCGGCAACCGCGTCGATCATGCGTTGCCGTGCCGCGTCAGGGAGCGGTTCTCCGCGCACATGTGCGTGGTACACCGCCCAGCCTAACGATTGCGCAGCTCGATCGGCCAACTGCCTCGCGCGAAACGCTTCGAGGCGAAGCTTGCTCTCGTCGAGTGCACCTTGCGCGGCGCGTCCCGCGCGATCGAGTTCGACCTTGAGCTTGTCCCAGAGTGCCATGTGATCACCCGCGGAAAGAGCGTGGAGCCGCGCGACCAAATCAGTTCGTGTCACCGATTCCTCTCCTAACATACGCGAACGCTGGAGAGAAGTTGCGCAAATGAAAACGCCCTCGCGTGTGCGAGGGCGTTAGCGGAATTGCGAGACGCTCGTACTTCGCTTGTACTACGCAGCCGGAACTGATTCCGTCGGAAGCGGGTCGACGCTGACCTTCTGACGGTTCTTGTCCTTGTGCTCGAAGCGCACAACGCCATCGACGAGGGCATAGATGGTGTAGTCGGTGCCGAGACCAACGTTGCGCCCCGGATGCCACTTCGTGCCGCACTGACGGACGATGATGTTCCCCGCGCGGACGGCTTCGCCGCCGTACTTCTTGATGCCGCGGAATTTCGGATTGCTGTCGCGCCCGTTGCGTGAAGAGCCGACGCCTTTCTTATGAGCCATGGTGTCCTCTCCTCAGCCGAGCGTGATGTCTTTGATGCGGACTTCGGTGAAGCCCTGCCGATGTCCCTGCTTGCGCGCGTAGTTCTTCCGGCGCTTGAACTTGAAGACGACGATCTTCTCGCCGCGACCGTGCTTGACGATGGTGCCCGTGACCTTGGCACCGGAGAGGTGCGGGACGCCGGTGCGGACGTTGGTGCCGTCGGAGCCGAGAAGGACTTCGTTGAACTCGATCGACGCACCAGCGTCACCGGGGAGCGTGGCGACGCGGAGCGTCGAGCCTGGCTCAACCCGATATTGCTTGCCGCCGGTGCGAATGATGGCGTAAGACATGGGAAACCTGAACGAGAAAGTCGCTGCCGTAAGAGCCTTGAAGCATATCGACGGCAACGACTTGAGTCAACCGCAGCGGTGTCACCTATCTAGAAGGGCCAGAGCTTCGACAGGTCCGGCAGTTCCGGCGCCACGAGCGGTCCTCCGAATGCTCCCGGCGGAATGTCCGGGAGGCTCGGAATGGAAGGGAGCGACGGAAATGTCGGGAGCGCCTCGCCTGCTTTTTCCAGCCCCAACCGCACCCCCGCCTTTCCGGTATCGAGCCCCCAGTCAGCAACGTCAGACTTGGCTTGTCTGATGCCGCCTGCTCCCTCTATCACCGAACCTCCCAGGAAACCGAGGCCGCTGGCCAGCGACGAACCCGCGCGCGACAACCCCTCGCTCGCCGTGTCAGCGCCGAAACCGAGCGTCGACCAGGCGGCGTTGCCTATACCCGACAACGCCCCCGACTGCGTGTCGGCGGCGAAGTTCGCGGCATCTCGAGCGCCACCAAACAAACCGCTGGCTGCATCGCCGATCGAACTCCAGGACTGCGCGCTCGTGAGAAAATCGGAGAGTCCGGTTCCCGCGCGATCAAAACTCCCAGAGGCAAAGTTGCTCGCCCTATTCCAGTCGTCGGTCGCCATCCCCGAGGCGGTGTTGGCGCGACTCGACGCGAAGTCGTTCGCCCCCTGCAACGCATCAGTCACCCCGGTTTGCGCGTCGCTCAATTTCTGCGAACCCCATTTGTACCCCTCGGCGGTTCGCGAGCGTGCGCCGAAAATCCCTTTGATCCCCTGACCATAGAGCTGTGCGGACGGCGAATACGCATTCGGGTTCGCTGCCATTTCCTTTCCCACGCTTGTGCGCAGCTGTTCGTCCGCGTCGGCGCTGTCGAGCCACCCCTGCAGCGACCACATGTTGTTGGTGCCGGGCGCGCTTCCGGAGTCAACGTGGCGCTTTCCGTAGTTAGCGTCGTGCTGACGGCACTGCTCATCGATTTCGTCGATGGCGGGCGCGTTGTCGCCGCACCGGCTCCCTGTCTTGGCATCGCCCCCGGGGCCGCAGTAGCAGCCGTAGGAGACCGCGCCGCCTAACGAGCGGTTGCCGCCCAGTTCAGCGGGCTTGTCGCCACGGGTCACCGCACCACTCGGCCCCTGATAGTCATTGCCAGCGGTGTGGCCGTCCGTGCTCCCCTCCGGCCGACGATAGGGCTCGAACGGCGCGCGGTGAACCGACGTCGCGGTCGCGGTTGTTGCACCCGAAGCCGCGTTAGGCGCGGCGGCGCTCAACGATTCCGGCGCCCCTTCGCTGCTGGACGAGGTCGCACCGTCCTTCGTCGAGCAAGGGCACGCCGGAGGAGAGATCGATTCGGGAAGCTGCGCCTCGCCGCGCGCCGCACGGCACTTTGGACACTGACACTTTCCGCCTTCCGCGTCCTTGGCGCGCATCGCGGACTGCGCACGCTTCGACGCGTCGCCCTCGAGCGAATCGGTAATTCGCGAATCGAGCGCCGGCGCGCCCTGTTGCGCTCCGACATCGAACTGGACGACGTGCGCGAGTTCGTGTGCAAGGAGCGGATCAATCGACTGGCCGATCGAGGACGTCGCGCTTTCGCCTAACACGATGTCGCTGCCGAACGAGAATGCCGGAGCATCGAGTACATTCGCGGCGGCGCGAGCGCGCGCGTCATCGTGCACCCGCACACGCGAGAAATCGTGGCCGAAAGAACGCTCCGCATCGTCGAGGATGCCGTCGGGGAGCGGACGCCCTTCTGTTCGCGTGGCCGCGCGGCCGACGCTCGTCGCCGACGACGCAATTGCAGCCGACGGTGCCCCGGTCAGCTGCTGAGATGCGGAAGCGTTTTCGCGCGTTCGTTCGCGTGTGCGCACGTGCACTTTCCGAAATGGCTGTGGGCCCAAAGTAGTTGAGCGCGCCACCTCGGCAAGGTTGGCGCGCTCATGCAACATCACGTCGCTGCTGTGGGACCGCTGTGTTACGCCACTGCGTACTGCTGCGTCACGTCGCGCCCTGCCCCCTTCACCACGATCTTGAACTCGTCGGGCCGAAGCAGCGGATCGTCGCGGAGTTCGAGCTGGAAGCCGGCGAGCTTCTCCAGTTTGCGGAGGTAGTCCTTCTCCTGCTCGAGGAGATAAAGAGCGACCTCCGGGTGAAGCTTTACTACGACGTGATCGCGCCGCCCTTCCACAGCCATTCGCTTCACCGAGCGCTCCACGCGACGAACAATCGTCTCCGGAGTGAAAATGCGCCCCGTGCCGTTGCACGTTGGGCACGCCTCGGTCATCTGCTGCAGGTGGCTCTGCCGCACGCGCTGGCGCGTCATCTCGATGAGCCCGAGGTCGCTCACCGGAAACGCCTTCGTGCGCGCACGATCGCGACCCAAGTGTGTGCGAATCTCTTGAAGGACACGGTCGCGATTTCCTTTCGTTTCCATGTCGATGAAATCGCACACGATGATGCCACCCATGTCGCGCAGACGAACCTGTCGCGCGACTTCGCGGGCCGCTTCGAGGTTCGTCTTCAGGATTGTCTTCTCGGGATCCTTCTTCCCCGTGAAACGGCCGGAGTTCACATCGATGGAGACGAGTGCCTCGGTGGGCTCGATGATCAGGTACCCACCGGACGGGAGTTCGCAGCGACGCTTGAAGAGGTCACGAATCTCCGTCTCGACCTCCGCTTTGTCGAAGAGCGGCACGTTCCCCTCGTAGAGCTGTACGCGCTCTATCAGCTCTGGCGCGATCCCCTTGAGATACTCGACGATCTCGTTGTAGACCTGCTTCGAGTCGACTTGAATCGATTCGACCTTGCTGCTGAAGATGTCACGAATGATCCCGCGCGTGAGCGATGTTTCGCGGTGCAGGAGCGATGGAGCGCGCACGAAGGTCGTCTTCTTCTTCGCGCGCTTCCACGTCCCCATCAGCGTGTTCAACTCGCGCTCGAATGCTTCCGGCGTGGCGTCTTCGCCGACAGTTCGCACGATCACGCCGCCCGATTTCGCGGGAAGAATGCCCTGCACCTGTTCGCGAAGTCGTGCACGCTCGGTACGATCGCCGATCTTTCGTGACACGCCGACGCGAGATGCATGCGGCATGTAGACCAGGAAGCGCCCCGCGAGCGAGACCTGCGCGGTCACGCGCGGCCCTTTCGTCGAGATGGGCTCCTTGGAGACTTGGACGACGAGCGTGTCGCCCTTCTTGATCACGTCCTGGATCGGTGGCGCCTTGGCTCGGCGTGCGCTCCTTCGCGGTGACGCCGACTCCTCGGCGTCATCGCCATCTCCCTCGGCGTCATCATCCTCTTCATCCTCATCCTCATCGTAAACGAGATCCGAGGCGTGAAGGAAGGCGCTTTTTTCTGTTCCGATGTCTACAAACGCAGCCTGAATTCCTGGCTGCACCGCTTCAACACGACCGAGGTAAATGTCGCCGACCATCCGTCGTGCTTCGGGACGATCGACGAGAAGCTCAACGAGTTGGTCGTCCTCGATGATGGCGACGCGGATCTCCCGCGACGTAGAACTGATAAGTATTTCGCGTTTCATTCGATTCCACGCGCTCAGTGCGTTCTCGCGACTCGAGAAGTGCTGGCGGGTGGACCTTCATGAGGGTGGGTGCTCCGACAGGCAAAGCGATGACGCCTCGGTCGTGCACTTCGATGTGAGGTGGCTGCGGAGAACTCGCGATCGTCCACGAATGAACCGTCACCCGTGACATGCGCCGAGAGGTTGCCCACCGTGGTGGGCGAGGCGCGAAGGGAGTACGGACCGTCGAGCGATTCTGAGGAGTCACCCTCGAGACGAGCTCAGCGCGGCCGGCCGTTCCGAGTCCGAGCGTCACGCGCTCGGCCGGATCCGGCTGGTGCTGTCGGACATGCGCGAGTCGCGCGCACGTCCGCGGAAAAAGTGCGGTGCGAGCTTGGTCCTTCACCCAGGCAGCGACACGCCGAATAACTCCGCCCAGAGACAAGCGGGTCATACGACGCCTCGAATACGAAGGACGAGCCAAGTCATGGCACCAAGATAGCCTAAAGCTGCTTTCCATTCACCGTGCTTCATGTACAACGCCGAACTGAACGCGCCGGCGTTGGCGCTCTCCGGTCCTTTCCACGGAGAAATGCGCGGAACGAACGCCGGGACGTTTCGTTCGAATTCGGGGTAGGTGTCGGGAAAGCGATTGAGAATGTTCGCCTTCTCGCGCGCCATCGTCGGCGCGTAGATGACGATGAAGAACACGACGACGCCAGCGAGAAGCGCCCAGTGCGCAGCAATGGCGAAGCCACACGAGATAAGAAAGCTCCCGAAGTACAAAGGGTTCCGCGTGTGGGCGTAGGGACCCGTAGTCGCCAGGCGATCGTTCTTCATGATGTGGCCGGACGCCCACGCGCGGACCAAGACGCCCACAAAGGCAATTACGCCACCGATGGCTAGCGTCTGCTCAGTTGGTCGCGCGAACACAAGGTAGAGCGCAGCGAGCAGAAATCCGAGCGGGAGTCTGAGTCGCTTTGCGAGTGCCGAGTAACTCACGCCGCGAGGTCTTTCAGAAGCTCGCGGGCGATGACGAGGCGCTGAATCTCGCTGGTCCCTTCGCCGATTTCGCAGATCTTGGCGTCGCGCATCATGCGCTCGACCGGGTACTCCTTCGTATACCCATACCCGCCATGAATCTGGATGGCTTTGATCGTCGCGCGCATTGCAAGCTCGGAGCAAAAAAGCTTGGCCATTGCGGCAGCTTTCGTGACCGATTTCCCGTTCTGCAGCATCCAGGCGGCGTGATACATGAGATGCTTTCCGGCTTCGATCTCCGTTGCCATGTCGGAGAGTTGGAACGACACGCCCTGGAACGATGAGATAGGCTGACCGAACTGCTTGCGGACGGTGGAGTACTTGAGCGCTTCTTCGAATGCTCCTTCGGCGATTCCGAGGGAGAGCGCGGCGATACCTACCCGGCCCGCGTCGAGCGTGCGCATGAAATTCACGAAGCCCTGCCCTTCGGTACCAAGCAGGTTTTCCTCGGGAACTTCGACATCTTCGAAAATCAGTTCGCGCGTGTCCGACGCACGCCAGCCGAGCTTGTCCTCTTTCTTTCCCGACTTGAAGCCGGGCATGGGGCAAAGCGAGTCATCGTGCCCGATCCCGAATTCAGCGGCGCGCGCGAGGTCGTCGTTTTTCTTCGTTAGGATAAATGACGAGATGCCGCGTGTTCCGTTGGCCGGCGACGTGACGGCCGTTACGACGAAGATTTCTCCAACACCACCGTGGGTGATGAATCGCTTGGATCCGTTGAGGATGTAGCGATCGCCTTTCTTCACCGCGTTCGTGCGAGTGCCGCCGGCGTCGGAGCCAGCGCTTTCCTCAGTTAGACCGAAGCCTCCCATCACCTTGCCCGATGCGAGAAGCGGCACATAGCGGCTCCGCTGTGCGTCGGTGCCGAAATGGACGATGGGCGACGTGCCAAGCGTCGTATGCGCCGAGACCGTGAGCCCGTGTGACGCGTCAACCTTGGCGAGCTCGTGGATGACGATCATGTAGCTGATCAAGTCGAGTCCCGCTCCACCCAGCTCTTCGCTCCACGGCACACCGAGAAGTCCTAACTCTCCCATGCGGGCGATGTTCTCCCATGGGAACTCGGCGATCGCGTCGTATCTCGCGGCGACGGGAGCAACTTGTTCCTTCGCGAAGGCGCGAACCATCTCGCGCACCTGATGATGTTGCTCGCTGAAATAGAGCGAATCGTCCATCGTGCTCACTATGTGAAGCGCGGCCAATCGGGAGGATTGGCTCGCGTGACTGAGTTAGTGCGGGAAGACGCGGTTGTTCGCGTCGGCGTGACGGGCACGTTCGTAGCAGACATCGCAGTGTCCGCACCACGAACTGGGTGGTTCCTCGCCGAAATATCGAAGCAGGAGCAGGCGGCGGCAACGCGTCGTACTCATGAAGCGCGCGACGCCGTCGAAGCGCCATACGTCGCGACGCACTCGTCGAGTTTCGTCGTCGAGTAGTCTCATGATGGACGATTCGTCCCATTCCGAGGCACACGCCAGGGTCTGGGCGCGCGGTCGCCACAGCAGGAGTTGCTGCGCCTCAAGGCGCTGCAGTCGTGCGTCGAGTGTGAGAGCTGTTTCCAGCGACGCCAGTTCGCCCCGAGTGAGCCCCAGCTCGGAGTCGCGCGAGCTGCCCAACGCAATGGCCCGCTGGAGAAAGAGAATGTCGGCAGGGTCGAGGGTGTGGTCGTCGGCGATCCGCTGGAGCGTGGCCAACACGCGCAGCGGGGCTTTCTCGACAGGGTTTGAGCGAAGGTGACCACCACGTCGCAGGAGGTCGATCGCTCTCGCCACTTCGCGGGGTTGCACCTGCAAGGCGCCGGCGAGCGGAGCGACGGCATCCGTAATTTCGTGTTTCCGGCGGGTCGCATCGCGCACAAGGGCGTAGAGGCGATACAAGACCGCCAGCGAAGGCGGACGCACGTCAATGCGCTCGCGCGAGGCGGCGAGATCGTTAGGCGCGAGCAGCGCGACGCAACGCCCTGGCGCACCGTCGCGCCCTGCTCTCCCGGCCTCCTGATAGTACGATTCGAGAGTGGGAGGTGGGCCAGCGTGTACGACGAGGCGAACGTCTGGTTTGTCGACTCCCATCCCGAATGCGCATGTGGCGACGATGATGCGAGATTTTCCCGCGAGAAAATCGTCCTGTACGCGAGCACGTTCGTCGGCAGGGAGTCCGGCATGATACCCTCGCGCCGGAATGCCGTCGCGTCGCAAATGCGCGGCGAGCGCCTCGGTTCTGCGGCGCGTGGCGGCGTAGTAGACGATCGCGCCGCTGCTCTCGCGCGCGATCGTCGTTAGGCGGCGCGAGCGCGCGGCCTCGTCCGCAACCGGCTCGACCTCGAAGGTGAGGTTGGGGCGATCGAAGCCGGAGACGATCACTTCGGGATCGCGCAGGCCGAGGAGGTCGATGATCTCACGCTGCGTTCGCGCGGTCGCGGTGGCTGTAAGTGCAATCGTCGGCGGTGAGCCGAGGCTTTTGCGGACGCGACCCAGTGCGAGATACGAGGGGCGAAAGGACTCTCCCCACTCGGAGATGCAGTGCGCTTCATCGACGGCAAGCAGGCGTGGCGATCGAACCGACAATCGCTCGAGAGTTCGCGCGCCCTCAAGTGCCTCTGGAGCGAGGTAGAGCATTGCCAACTCACCGCCCTCGTAGCGCCGCCACACGATGTCTCGCTCGGCGGGAGACATGGTCGAACTCAGTTGAGCAGCGGCGATTCCTTTTCGGCACAACGCATCAACCTGATCCTTCATCAGGGCGATGAGTGGCGACACGACGATAGCGGGAGCAAGGCCGGCCACGGCGGGAAACTGATAGCAGAGCGACTTCCCTCCTCCTGTGGAGAGGACGACGAGCACGTCGCGTCCGCTCCGGAGCGCATTGAGCGAGCGCTGTTGGTGAGGTCGCAGCGCCGGGAGTCCAAAGGTGCGCTGCAGTAGGTCGTGATCGTGCTCGGGGGGCGTGAGTGGGACGTTCATGCGACCCTACTTAGCGATCGCCCTCCCTGGAGTCGTCATCCCCAACACTGCGGACGAATCATGACGGCGCGAGCTTTGCGCTGAGGACATCGGCGTGCCGCGTCCGACGATGGGACCGTTGGCTCGCGACAGATCTGGTGTTGCGCGCGGTCACGCACATGGAGCTCTCGCCACCGCCGAGCCTAACGAGCGCCTACACTGCGCGGGCGAAATGTCCGCGGGTGAAGCGATTCTCCAACCGTTCGCGCAACGCAAGGCGCGGCATGGTTTCTCCGCGCGACAGTGCGCCTAACGCATCGGCGTATTGCCGCACGATGTCGCTAATCGGATCGCCGTGCACGTTGAACACCGCGCGGAAGGAGCGCACGCCGGCATCCCAAAGCGCGGGGAGATACTCCGACGCCTCGATCGGGCGCGAGTGCAGGAGTCGATTGCGACACTGCGCGTCGGTCGCGACGGGAAAGGTGTACCCAGCTGGATCGGTGAGCTCGACCTTGGGGTGCTTCTGCACGCACAGGTCGCGGCAAGTCGTTGCGACGCGATCGAAGGCCGCCGACAAGACGCAGTGCTCGATGGTCATCCCTTCCGGCCGCCCGTAGATCAGGACTTCGAAATTGCGTCCATTCCACGGCGCGACCAGCGAGGCAATCTCCTCGACGGTGAGTTCGACAGAGCTCGTTAGGCGTGAGGCGCCCAAACGAAAGAGTTCCGCTGCGGTGTGGGCGTTGAATACGTTGAGCGCATAGTCGCCGACAGCATCTCGTTGCTGCTCGGAAAGTTCAGCCAGCAGGCCGACATGTCCGGTGAGAACGGGAAGCGGCAAATCGAGCCACTTCTGCAGCGCTTTCCGATCCTCGGGACGAACCACTGTCGGCGTGCGCAGGCGAGTCGTGACGCCGCGCGCCAAGAGTTCCTCGGAGAGTGTGCGAAGACGGGAAACTGGCGGTAGCGGGTGATGGAGGAACGGGTCGAACACCACTTCCGTCGCGCCCGCATCAGCCGCGGCGCGCGCGTCGTCCAACTGCCAAACCTCGGCAACCAGTTCGTGATCGCGCGTTGCTCGGGCAGCCACGCGAGAGTCGTTAGGCGTCGCGCGCTCCGTCACGCGAACATCGGACACGGCGCTCTGAATGCGCGCGGTACGCTCCGCATGGTCAGCGAGGCGAGCCCAATCCATGCGACTGGAAAGCTCCTCCACCGCCGACTGACGCATTCGATTCAGCTCACTCACCGGAAGGAACAATCCGCCGTGGAGCGCAGCCACATCGACGGCACGAAGCACGAAAAGCGTTTCGCCAAGCCTACCGAATTGCTCGCGCAGCTTCTGTTCGTCGAGCGCACGATTTTGCGCTGCGGCGAGAGGCGTCTCGCTTCGGACCTCTATCGTGTTCTCCCCAGCAGTGAACAGTGCCTTCAGCGAGGAGCCCGCGCTTCCGAAGACGCGTACGTCGAGCGGTACGCGTGGCGTTCCCTCGCGATGCACTACATGGTCGAAGGACGCGCGGGCCGATTGCAGCAGTGCCGCATCGGCGCTCCGCACCACTCGCCAGCCGACGGGGACCGCCTCGCGCGCAGGAATACTTTGTCGCGTTAGGGCACCCCTCTCGTCCAACGTACGAACCCGCGTGACGGCGAAGCCCACCGAGACACCGCGCTCGCCTAACGGCGGTTCGAATCCGAGTCCGTCGCCCTCGTGAATGGCATGCGAGACGTCGACGATCAGTTCGTTCTTTTCGCGCGCGACGACGACACCAATTTCGTGGCCCCGATTGTCCGGATGATCTCGCGTGATGTAGTCGCGACCGCTACGTCCGAGCAGCATCCCGTTCGTGTTGCCGCGAGAGAAGATCTGCACGAGCGGACGCACTTCCTCAAACACCGGCGCGTCATGCAATCCTTCGGCTACCCGATCGAGGAACGTGCGATAACCGCGCGTCACCGTGGCGACGTACTCTGGTTTCTTCTTCCTTCCCTCGACCTTGAGGCAACCAATGCCTATCTCGGCGAGCGCCGGCAACTGGTCGTGCGCCGCGAGATCCTTCGCGGAAATGAGGTAGCCGCGATCCAATTCGTCGCCGCTCTCGGCGTCGCGCAGCACGTAATCCTTGCGACACGATTGCGCGCACGATCCGCGATTCGCACTGCGCTCGGAGATCATCCCGGACATCAGGCATTGCCCGGAGTAGGAAATGCACAAGGCGCCGTGCACGAAGGTCTCCAGCCCTAACTCCGGAACACCGGCACGAATTGCACGGATGTCGTCGAGTGTGTTCTCGCGCGCGAGAACCACTCGCTCGACACCCAGATTGCGCATGACGCGCGCCCCGCTGGTGTCGTGCACCGTCATCTGGGTAGAGCCGTGGATTTCAAACCCCGGATACACCCGCTGAATCAGCCTAACGAGTCCCAGGTCCTGCACGATCGCGGCGTCTACTCCGCGATCGATGGCCTCGCCGAGATGTTCGAGCGCCGCCTCGAGTTCCGCCGGCTTGAGGAGAATGTTCAGCGTGAGGTAGATGCGGACGCCACCGGCGTGCGCAATCGCACACGCCTCGCCTAGCTCGTCGAGCGTGAGCTGGGCGCCTTCGTCACGGGCATTGAATCGCGCGGCGCCGAGGTAGACCGCATTGGCGCCATTGGCAACGGCGGCCCGAACCGCGTCGACAGAGCCGGCGGGAGCGAGCAGTTCGGGAATAGGAAATCGGGGCGACATCGGAGTGAAAGATAGCACCCTCGCGAAGCCCTCCAGCGTGGACGCGTGACCCAACGCGAGGGCTACCTAGCCGATCAGGACGTTGGCCCCCAGCCAGACGCCGACGACAGCGGACGCAAGGGCGGCGCCGATGCGGATTCGGGTGGTCAGTCGAAGGCTCTTCGCCGCAGCGGCGCCGGTGAATGCTCCCGTAATCACGGAAACGAGCGACATCCCGGCAATGGTCCCCACACCGAAGGCGAGCAGATAGCCGAGCTGAGAGTGCCAGGACGTGGCACTGGCCACGAGAATGACGATGACGGCCCCGCTTCCAGCCAATCCGTGCGCTATCCCAAACGCGAACGAACGACGCAGTGTCCTTATGCTCTCGGGGTGCGAGTGCGCCTTGTGGTGCGCGTGAGCCAGGGCGTGACTAGCGTCGAGTTGCGCGAGATGGCGCCGTGCTTCGGCAGCCAGCGTGGTGAAGCCTAACGAGAGCAGGAGTATGGCTACACCTAACTCAGCCCAGCGATAAAATGCTGGTGGGACGTGGACGCCCATGACCATGAGGAGCGCGGCGACGGCAAGAAGACTCGCGGTGTGTCCCGTCCCCCAGGCAACGCCCAACCGAGCCGCATGAGAAATCCCGCGCTCGCGCGTGGCGAGCGTCGTGACTGCAGCAAGATGGTCGGGCTCAAAGGCGTGCCGGAAACCGACGAGGAAGCCGACGCCGACGATGGAGAGGAGTGATGCGTTCACGATAAGAGTGTGGTGCGCGCTGGCCACTGGACGCACGGATCAAGATAATGCGACCTCGGTGACATCGCGGCTTGGATTCTCGATCGCACTCGGCGAGTTTACGGCGTGAGCGAATCAGTCGCTCCCGGCGACAAGTGCCGTCGGCGCAACCCGTGAGCCAGTGTTCAAGCCCTGAGTCGATGCACGAGTTGTCGATCGCCCAAGGAATCGTCGAGATGGCTGCGGAGGCGGCGACGCGTGCGAACGCCGAGCGTGTGGTGGCGGTGCACCTAAAGGTCGGGCGCATCGCTGGCGTCGAAGCAGGCGCTTTGCGGTTCTCGTTTGACATCGCGGCTCAGGGGACGATGCTCGAAGGATCACACCTCGCGATCATCGACGTGCCGCTCGTGGTGTGGTGCTCACACTGTCTCGCCGAGGTCGAGCTGCCGAGCGTGCAACAGTTCCGTTGCCCCAGATGCAATACGCCGTGTGGAGAGATTCGGAGCGGGCGCGAACTGGACATCGAATCGCTGGAGGTTGAGCCGTGACCACTCGGATCGTGGAAGTGCGCGCCGGCGTGCTCAAGAAGAATGACGAAATCGCGCGTGGGTTGCGCGCTCATTTCGAAGAGAACGGCGTCTTCACGGTGAACCTGGTTTCGAGCCCGGGGAGCGGGAAGACTGCATTTCTCGAACGCACGTTATCAGAGCTCATCAGCAGCGGCGCGAGAGTCGCAGCACTGGTCGGAGATCTGGAGACTGATAACGACGCGCAGCGACTCGCGCGAAGCGGCGCACCCGTTAGGCAGATCAATACGCATGGACGCTGTCATCTCGAAGCGGAGATGATCGGGGCGTTCCTTGACGGTTGGGATCTCGCCGCGCTCGACTATCTCTTCGTCGAAAACGTCGGGAATCTGGTGTGTCCGGCGAGCTATGACCTGGGCGAAGCGCTGCGCGTCGCACTTCTGTCGGTCACTGAGGGCGAGGACAAGCCGCTCAAGTATCCGACGATGTTCAATTCGGCAGACGTTGCGGTGATCACGAAGATCGACTTGGCAGACGCGTGCGAATTTGAGCGCGACGCTGCTTATGCGGCCATCGAGAGTGTACGGCCGGGCATGGAGATTCTCGAGGTCTCCGCGAAGCGCGGAACGGGAATGGACCGGTGGCTTGCGCTGCTTGCAACTCGTGCAAGCGCGCGGCGCGCCTAACCGGGCTCGTTAGGCGGAGGTGACGGCGCTGTCTCCGTCACCTTGGGCTTCACGAATCGCATCACCCACGCCACGGCGACGACGGCAATCGCAATGCTCCGCAGGCGCGCGTCATCCAAACGCACGCCCACCGCGAAAACGATCAGTCCGGTGACGACCAGGGCGAGCTTGACCTTCGTCAACGTCGACATGGAGATGCGGCCTAACGAATCACGGGAAGCGCGAGCGCCTGCGCTTCGGCGTCGGGAACGTCCAGGACCATCCGCAGCATGGCGGTGGAAAAGACTTTGCCTTGCGCGTCGGTCTTGAGCGAAAGCGTGCCGCCGCCATCCAATGCGCCGTGCAGGAGAAAGTTCAACGCGTTGAGATTCGGGAGCTCGAAGCGGACCACATCACCCGAGATCATCCCGGTGAAATGATCGGCGACGCGCGCGACCGAGAGCTCACGTGCGAGGAGGGGATACCATTCCGGCTTGAGCGCGATGACGCCAACGTTGGCCGTGTCGCCTTTGTCGCCTGAACGTGCGTGCGCGAGATCGAGCAATCTGACTTTCATCGCATGATCTCCACGCTGGGGGTCACGACTGTCTTGTCGATGAGAGCGGGCCAGTAGGCGACGATTTCTTCGACCTTCGGGCGCCCCGCGGCGAAGCCGGTGACGCTGGGAGGGCCATTGAGGATGAGCGGCGCGAGCTCTCGCGTGAAGCGCTCGACCGATGCCTTGTCGTTGCCTCGGACGCCGATCCGGAGCTGCACCTCAGGCGCATCGCGGCCGTCGCCGGCAAGGGCGCCATGGGTGGCGGTGGCACCGACGAATTCCGTCAAGATGGTATCGAACTTTAGGCCTAACATTTCGAAGCGGCGGCGTAGCACGTCGTCGGCGGCCCTCGCCTTGGCCATCGCATCGGGCCACGCGTACACCAGCGTTCCCACCGCCTTGTAACCCGCACGATAGGCGATGGACACTTTCAACTTGTCGGTCGCCGGCCGCCCCTTGATGCCAAAGACTCGAACGCGATTTTCGCCCGACGCCTCGAGATGGATGGTCGTGAAGTCGGCGACGACGTCGGGGGTGATGTAGCTATGGGGATCGCCCATCTCGTAGACGAGTTGCTCGGAGACGGACGGCACGTCGATTCGCCCGCCCGTGTTCGGGTGTTTGTAGATCTCGAACGTCCCGTCAGGTGCAGCGGCGACGATCGGGTATCCGACGTTCCACAGATCGGGAATCGTATCCCAATCCTTGAGACAGTTGCCTCCCGAGCACTGGGCGCCGCACTCGATGATATGCCCGGCGATGATACCGGCAGCGAGTTTATCCCAATCCTCACTCCCCCATCCGAACTCGTAGCGAAGGGGAGCCATCGTCAGCGCCGTATCGGTCGAACGCCCGGTGACGACGACGTTGGCGCCCTTGCCTAACGCTTCGATGATCGGTCCCGAGCCGATGTAGGCATTGGCCGAGAGGACGCGATCACGAATGGTCGACAGCGGCTCGCCGGTGTCCATGTTGGCTAGCGCATGCCCCTCGGCGAGGAGTCGGTCGAGGTGCGGAAGCAGGTCATCGCCGGTAACGACGCCTAACGTCAGCTTTCCTCGCGTGCCGCGCTGATCGGCCAAGGCGAGGAGCGCTTCGCCGCAGGCGCGCGGATTGACGCCGCCGGCGTTGGCGATGACGCGAACGCCGCGCTCGACGATGCCGGACATGACCGAATCGATGGCCCCGATGAAGTCGCGCGCATATCCCATCTTGGGGTCGCGCTCCTTCTGCTTCTGAAGGATCGACATGGTCACCTCAGCCAGATAATCGAGCATGAGGTAGTCGATCTCACCGCCTTGCACCTGCCGGCGCGGCGCTTCGAGCCAGTCGCCCCAGAATCCCTGTCCGGACGCGACCCTAACGAGTGACTTCACCGAGGAATCTCCGGTTGTGCTGGAAGAACAAAGGCACCGATGTGCGGGCCCGGGTTGTGTAGCGTAGCGCGAAGGGCGAGCGCGAGCACGTCGCGCGTATCTTCTGGATGCACGATCGCGTCGACAAATCCGCGCGCCGCGGCAAACTTGGCATCGAGCTGATGTTCGTAGTCGGCGCGCATCTCGTCGATGGCCTGCAGCACTTCGTTGGAGGGAGTCTGTCCCGCTTTTTTCGCGGCGTCGAGCGCGGGACCGTGCACTGCCTGGATCGCGGACTCCCCTTCCATGACGCCCATGCGTCCGGTCGGCCATGAGAAGATGAAGTCGGGATCGAATCCCTGGCCGGCCATCGCGTAGTAGCCGGCGCCCGACGCGTGGTTGACCGTCAGAACGATTTTCGGCACGCGCGCGCAGGCCATCGCTTCAACAAAGCGCGCGCCGGCGCGAATGATCCCTTCGTGCTCGGCTTCTGCACCGACCATGAAGCCCGAAACGTCCTGGATGAAGAGGAGCGGAATTCCCTGGCGATCGCAACGATCGATGAAGTACGCGACCTTTTCCGCGCTTTCAGCGTAGAGAATCCCGCCAAAGCGAGGTTTCTCTCCCGGGCGCCCTTTGATCAGGCCGCGTTGGTTGGCGATGATGCCGACAGTGATGCCTTCGATGCGCGCATCGCCGCAGATCATCTCCTTGGCGAGGTTGGGCTGGAATTCATCGAGCTTTTCGTCGTCGACGAGCGCCCTAAGCACCGTGTGCATGTCGTACGACATGCGGTGATCGGCGGGGAGGAGGTCGTAGAGGCGATCGGCCGAAGTGTCGGGGGACGAATTGGTGCTGGCGGCGTGTTTGTGGTGACGGTCCGAAGTGCCGGAGGCGGTATGTTGTTTTTGGGGGGGGCCCCCCGCGTGGGCCGAGCCGCTGGCGTGTTCGGTGGCGGTCCCGGCGGGGCCCGTGCCGCCCCCTAATCGCTCGACCAACTCCCGAATCTTCGTTAGGCACGCAAAATCATCATCGACCGCGTAGTGCGCGACGCCACTCACCTCCGTGTGCGCCAGCGCTCCGCCTAACGTCTCCCCATCAATCGTCTGCCCGGTTGCACCCTTCACGAGATTGGGACCACCAAGTCCCATGAAGGACGTTCCCTTCACCATCAGGATCACGTCGCTCAACGCCGGCAGGTACGCGCCACCCGCAATGCACGGCCCCATGACGGCAGCAATCTGCGGAACTCGCAGATACCGGCGCATGATCGAGTTGTAGTAGAACAGACGAGCCGCCCCGTACTGTCCGGGAAAGACGCCGCCCTGATACGGAAGATTCACGCCGGCAGAATCGACCAGGTAGATGATCGGGATGCGGCAGCGCATCGCGATCTCCTGGGCGCGCAGCATCTTCTTGATCGTCTCCGGCCACCACGATCCGGCTTTCACGGTCGCATCGTTGGCGATGACGACGACTTCGCGTCCATGCACCGTCGCGATACCAGTCACGACGCCGGCGCCTGGCGCTTGTCCCTCGTATTCATCGTACGCGACGAGGAGACCGATCTCCAGAAAGCGTGTCCCGTCATCGCATAACATCGCGATACGCTCGCGGGCCGTCTGCTTTCCTTGTTTATGCTGCCGCGCGATCTTGTCGCTCCCGCCCCCCTCGCGCAGTCGCGCCTCGAGCGTGCGCACCTCGGCGCTCAGCTCGCGAAGTCGTGACGTCATGCCGTCTGCTGTTCCTTCTGGAACCACTGGCGGATGTAGTCCACGAGCGCCGACGTCGGCGTTCCGGGGCCAAAGAGTTCGCCGATGCCCTGCTCCTGCAGCGCCAGCATATCCTCTTTGGGGATGATCCCGCCGCCGGTGATCAGGATATCTTCGCGCCCGGCGTCGACCAGAAGCTGCCTAACGCGAGGAAAGAGCGTCATGTGCGCGCCGCTCAGAATCGAGAGCCCGATGACGTCAACGTCTTCCTGGATCGCTGCCGTTGCGATCATCTCGGGCGTCTGGTGCAGCCCCGTATAGATGACCTCCATCCCCGCGTCGCGCAGCGAAGCGGCAACGACTTTCGCGCCTCGGTCGTGACCATCGAGACCGGGTTTGGCGATCAGCACGCGTATGGGTCGAGACATGTGGGAGTCGCTGAGAACGGTGCGAAAATGATGTCGTGCTTCCGTGCGAAAAGTAGCCGTCGCTGCGCGCACGTGGCAGCGCCGACCCGAGCGCAACGAAACCGCAGGGAACGCACGGAGAACGCGCAGGGAAAGCGCAGCAAAAGCGCACGCAAAGCCGCAGGGAAAGCGCGGCTAGTCTTTCCGCGCTACAAGAAGCATCTCGCTCGACCGACGGCGCAGCGCACGCTCGCTGAAGCCTTCGAAGGCCTGTTCCACGACCAGTCCGGCGCCGGCACACAGTTCCGCCAATCGCGTCGCCGTGTAGAGCCGAATCTGGTATTCGCGCTCGCCATTCGATCGCGGGCCGCGAAATGTGGAGCGGATCGAGATGATGCCGGAGAGCGGATCAAACGATCGCTCGTGCGCGACCACCGTCCCGTCTTCCGTTGTCCACCAGTCACGCGCAAGAAAGCGAGCCATCACGCCGTCGCGACTCCCGCCGTGCCAGACCAATACGCCGCCCGGCTTGAGGACCCGGGCGAATTCTGTGATGACGCGGGCGTCGTCCCTGGGATCGGTGAAAAAGCCGAAGGAGGTGAAAAGATTCAGCACCGCGTCAAAACGCCCGGTCCATTTCGCAGGAAGCGCTCGCATATCGCCCTGCGTGTAGCGCAAGGTCTTTCCGGTGCCGCGCGCCTTCGCCTTCGCCAGCAGATGGGGAGAGTAGTCGAGTCCATCGACGTCAAAGCCCGTCTCGGCGAGGAGATGTGCATGTCTCCCCTGTCCGCAGGGAACATCGAGGAGGCGCGCGCCCACTGGGAGCGCCAGGAGTTCGAGCAGCCGGGAGACTTCACGCCGGTCCTTTTCGAGCGTGAAGATGGGCTCGTACTCGAGCAGGTACTGTTGGTCGAAATAGGACGACCACCATTCGTCGTTGCGCGCGGCGGTGCGTTGCGCGCCTAACGAGTTGGAGCGAGTGCGTTCGCCGCGCGTCGCCGGACGCTTCGTTGAAGGCGTCGTTGAATGCGGCGGTGAACGTCGGGCGGCGGGACGCCCCGGCTGCTTGCGTTCGTTAGGCGTCAGAAGAAGACCGGTTCGCGGTAGGCGCCGAAGACTTCTTCCATCGCCGCCCGAATTTCATAGAGCGTGCAATATGCCCGGGCGCAGTCGAGAATGCGTGGAATGAGATTCTCGCTCGTCCTGGCTGCTGCGCGCAGGGCATCGAGCGTTACCTGCACGCGCGCGGCATCGCGTGACGCCCGCATTGCGGCCAGACGCTCGCGCTGTGAACGATCGGCTTCAGCGCCGACGCGTAACACCGGGATTTCGAGCGCTTCTTCTTCGGTGACGAACTCGTTCACGCCCACGACGAGGCGACGCCGCTGCTCGATCTCCCACTGCTGGCGCATCGCGGACTCAGAGATCTTGCGCTGGAACCATCCTTGTTCGATCCCTTTGACGACACCGCCTTGCTCCTCGATGTCGGCGAAGATCGCTTCGGCATCGCGCTCGAGCTGGTCGGTGAGCGCTTCGACGTAGTACGATCCGCCTAACGGGTCGATCACGTTAGGCACCCCCGTTTCGTACGCGAGCACCTGCTGCGTTCGGAGCGCCACCTGCACCGCCGGCTCGGTCGGAAGCGCCAGCGTCTCGTCCATCGAATTGGTGTGCAGCGACTGTGTGCCGCCGAGTACCGCCGCCATCGCCTGGTACGCCACACGCACGACGTTGTTCATCGGCTGTTGCGCCGTGAGTGTGACACCCGCGGTTTGCGAGTGGAAGCGCAACGTCCACGAGCGTGGATCTTTCGCGTTGTACACGTCACGCATGCGGCGCGCCCAGATGCGACGCGCTGCACGTAGTTTGGCAATCTCTTCGAAGAAGTCGTTGTGAATGTCGAAGAAGAACGAGAGTCGAGGCGCAAAGGCATCGACATCCAGCCCGCGCGCGACGCCGCGCTCTACGTAGGTGAAGCCGTTGGCGAGTGTGAATGCCAGCTCCTGCGCCGCCGTCGCACCGGCTTCGCGAATGTGATAGCCGCTGATGGAGACCGTGTTCCACTTCGGCGCGTGCTTCGCGCCCCACTCGAACAGGTCGATGATCAGGCGAAGCGCGGGCTCGATGGGATACACCCACGCGTGCTGCGCCATGTATTCCTTCAGGATGTCGTTCTGCACCGTCCCCATGATCTGGTCGGCGCGCACACCCTGGCGTTCGGCAGCTGCAACGTAGAAGCAGAAAAGGATGACGGCAGGCCCGTTGATCGTCATCGACGTGGAGACTTTGTCGAGCGGGATGCCGTCGAAGAGCGTCTCCATGTCGGCGAGGCTGCTCACGGCGACGCCCGTCTTGCCGACCTCGCCCTCCGACCTCGCATGATCGGAGTCGTAGCCCATCAGCGTTGGAAAGTCGAACGCTGTGGAGAGACCCGTCTGCCCATGTTCCAGCAGAAACTTGAAGCGCTTGTTGGTCTGCTCGGCGGTGCCGAAGCCGGCGAACTGGCGCATCGTCCAGAGTCGACCGCGATACCCGGTCGGGTGAATGCCGCGTGTGTATGGAAAGTCGCCAGGCATCGGCAGCGACAACGGATCGCCTTCAACGGCGTCCAGCACCGAGTAGACCGGCTCGACTTCCCGCGCCGAGTTGATGAAGGCGATGTCGCGCTTCTCGCCCTTTTCGTAGCGCGCACGCCATGCCGCGACTTCCTTGCGCAGCCGATCCAACTCCTCTTGCTGCGCTTTGAGCGCTTCGCCTTGATCGGAAATCGATGTCATGACTCGCCTCGCTTCAGGATTTCGGCACCGCGATGGAGGATTTCATCGGCGACAGTAAACGGAGTCGTCGTCCCTTCCTGCACGGCACCGAGTTGCGACTCGACGTACTGCACAATTTCGGGCGCCTGCCAGACGCGCCGCCGCGTGCGCTGTTCGGCAACTTCAAGAATTTGCTCCCGCCACCGCACACGTCGCCGACGCGCCAGCTCACCGCTCGACTCAAGATAGCGGAAATGGCGATCGATCGCCGCCGACAGTTCTGTGATCCCTTCGTTTTTCGCGGCCACGGTGCGCATCACTGGCGGAGTCCACGAGGCGTGTTGCTCCGCCGCTGCGGCAGCGCGCGCCGCGCGTCCGGGATTGTTGATGCGCGCCAGATCGACGCCGTGGTGGGCCGGCACGTCGTGCATACCGTGCCCCGCGCGCATCCCGAGCATGAGTTCGATGTCGCTTCGCATGCGGTCAGCGCCGGGACGATCGCTCTTGTTCACGACGAACACATCAGCGATCTCCATCAGTCCGGCCTTGAGTGTCTGAATGGAATCACCCGACTCGGGCACCAGCGCGACGACCGTCGTTTCGGCAGCACGCGCGATATCCAACTCGCTCTGTCCAACGCCAACACTTTCGAGGAGGATGCGATCGAAACCGTACGCATCCAGCACGTCCGCGACCACACGTGTGGCGGCCGACAAGCCGCCTAACGAGCCGCGTGTTGCAAGCGAACGAATGAAGACGCCGGGGTCGAGCGCGATGCTCTCCATGCGAATTCGGTCACCGAGGAGCGCACCACCCGTGAATGGCGATGTGGGGTCGACGGCGACAATCCCGACGGTGAGCCCTTCCTCCCTCCACAGCGTGGCGAGCTGGGTGGTGAGTGTACTCTTCCCCGCACCGGGAGGACCGGTGATGCCGATGCGTCGTGCATGTCCCAATCGCGGGTGCAACGCGCCTAACAAGTCGTCAAAACCATCCCGCTGATTTTCGACGATGCTGACCGCGCGCGCGAGCGCCGCTGGTTTGCGCGCGCCAAAATCGCTCAGCACGCGAGCGATGGTTGATGAAACGCGACCCGCGCTCGCCGGAGTGACGGACGAAGTGTCGGACATTAGAGCGATGGAGGTGGAGGCGGCGCTGCGCTCGCCGGTGCGCCCGCGGACGGCAATGTAGGCGGAAGCGCGACGGTTGGCTCGTCGTGTTCGTCGCGAATGTCGCCGACGAGTTCCTCCAGGAGATCCTCCAGGGTGACGATGCCTAACGTGTGCCCCGCGTCGTCACGCACCACCGCGAGGTGTCGACGCTCGCGGATCATGCGGAAGAGAAAATCGTTGCACGTCATCGACGGCGACGCAAACGCGACCGGACGCAACTCCATGTTTCCGCTCCCGTCGTCCCGCAGCATGTCGAAGGCGTGCACCATACCGACGACGTCGTCGAGCGAGCCTCGGTGGATTGGCACACGGCTGTAGCCGGAGTGCGCGATTTGTCGCGCGAGCTCCGGCGTGGGAGTCCCCAGGGGAAGCGAAAAGACATCGGAGCGAGGAGTCATCACATCAGCGAGCGTCTTCTCGCCAAACTGCACTACACCTTCGATGATCGAGATCTCGGTGTGCTCACCCACGCCTTCGAGTTCCCCCTCTCTCAGCAACTCCTCGAGCGCTTCCGCATCCGAGCCGCTCCCCTCGCTTGCTTCGCGCTGCGCCTCTCCCGTCAGGCGTCGCACCACGATCAGCAGTGGACTCAGCACAAACTCCACGACGCGAAGCGCGGGAAGCAGCACAGGGATGATGACGTTCGACCAGCGTCGCGCGATAGCGCGCGGGATCAACTGTCCAAAGAGCAAAAGCGCAAAAGCATAGATGACGATTGCCCGGGCGCGAGCGCCGATCCCACCCTCTACGAGCGAGCCGATGAGCGTGCCGGCGAAAAAGACGGTGATCGCAACTCCAGTGGATGCCGCGAGGAGCAACCGCTGCGGCCGCTCGAGAAAGAGTTCCGCGATCTGCGATCCGCTCAACCGGCGTTCGACCCAATGCCGAAGCCAGATGCGGCTGACGGAGCGTACGGCGGTAGCGACCGCCGTTAGGCACGCAACGACCGCCACTGAGACGAGAAGATACGTCGTGTAGTTCACGCGCCGTCTCCACTTCGCCACTCGGTCAGTTCACCGGAGTCGAGACGCTCGAAATACACGCGTTGCACCCGACGGCGATGCACGCGTTCGACCACGACGCGAAAGCCATCGATCGACAGCTGTTCGCCTGCGCGCGGCACGCGCCCAAGAAGTTCGTAGATCAAACCACCCACGGTGGAGACATCATCGCGCGTCAGCGACGTGCCGAGGAGATCGTCCAATTCTTCGAGCGTTAGGCGCGCTGAAACCCAGTAGCGCTCGTTGCCCTCGCGCTCGATGAGCGGCTCTTCTTCATCGTTCTCGTCGCGTATGTCGCCGACAATCTCTTCGAGCACGTCCTCGATCGTGATCAACCCAGCCGTGCCACCGAATTCGTCGGCCACGATGGCGATGTGCGACCCGCTCGCCTGAAAATCGCGCAGCAACTCGTCGGCTTTCTTCTTGGCGGGAATGAACACCGCCGGACGAAGCTTCGTCGTCCAGTCGTCAGGCACCTCGTCGGCAACGATGGTCGGGAGGATGTCCTTCGCGAACAACACGCCAACGATGTCGTCAATGGATTCACCGAACACCGGGATGCGCGCGTGTTCGGTGCTTCGGAAGCGGTCGACCACCTCCGACCACGGCGTCTCTCGGTCGATGGCCTCAATGTCGACGCGAGGAATCATGAGTTCGTGCACTTCGGTGTCACCGATCCGGAAGACACCGGTCAACAGGATCTCCTGATTCTTGGACACCTCAGCTTCGGCGGCGACGACTTGCCGGAACTGTTCGGCGGTCGCTTCGCGGTCTTCGCTCGCCCGCGCGGGACGCGGAAGCAGGCGATTCAGCGCTCCATCGATCCATCCGCCTAACGAAGCCACGGGCGCGAGGAACGACTCGATGAAATGTATGAAGCCCAGCAGATGCCTAACGAGCTGCTCGCCGGCCACACCACCGTAGCTGCGCGCCAGAGACTCCGACACACCCACGAGCACGATCACCGCAATCGCCCGGATGACGAGATCCTCGGCGAGCGGTCGCGTTTCCATCCGGAGAGCGAGCGCGACACTCACCCCGGCCGAGAGCTGCGCCATGACGCGCGCAAAGGCGAGCGCACGATGCGCCCGCTCTCGTCGCATGTGCAGGGCACGCAACTTCGGCTCGAGCGGTGTGTCCGGATCGAGCGTCAACATCGCACCGTCGGCTGCGGCACAGGCACCGGCAATGAGCGAAGACACAAACACGGCGAGCCAGGCGAGGACCATTAGACGATGCCTCGCGCGCGCGCCCGTCTGAGCAACGACTCCTGACGGCGCCACATCGGCGACGACGTTCGCCCTTCGTCAACCGGATGTTCCCAACCGAGGGAATGCAGCACGCCATGAATCACCAGGCGCGCGATCTCCTCGCGAGCGCTGGCGCCGTTCGCTCTCGCGTTGTCGCGGGCCACCGCCGGCGCGATGTAGATATCGCCGACGACTATCCCATTGTCGCTGCGCGCATGCTCAAGTGTGACGATGTCGGTCGCGCCCGCTTCGCCAACGTGCGATCGATGAAGTCGCGCCATTCGGCGATCGTCCACGAAGGTGATCTCGACGAATGCAGACTTCACGCGCGCCGACGTGAGGGCGAGGTCGGCGATCGCACGCACACGGTGTGCAGCGAGCGGCGAGCGGGTGTTGACGAACGAGACTTGCACGATGCGCCCTAAGGGAGCGCGTGCTCCGCGGCGTGTGGATCGCGCAGGTGGAGGGTCGTCGGTGCTCACGTCGTCAATTGCCGAGGTCTTCCGCGTACGCCCTGATGATCTCCCGAACGAGACGATGGCGTACGACGTCAACGTCGGTGAGATAGTGCAGCGCGATGCCATCGATGTGCGACAGAATCCGCTCGATCTGTAACAAACCCGATTCTTCGCGTCGCGGAAGGTCGATCTGGGTCTTGTCGCCCGTAATGACGGTCTTGGAATTCGCGCCGAGTCGCGTGAGGAACATCTTCATCTGTGCGTTCGTCGCGTTTTGCGATTCGTCGAGAATCACGAATGCATCGTTGAGCGTGCGACCGCGCATGTAGGCGAGCGGCGCAATCTCGATGACGCGCGTCTCGAGCGCTTTTTGCATACGCTCGGCTGGCATCATGTCTTCGAGCGCGTCGTAGAGCGGACGCAGGTACGGATCGACTTTCGCCTGCATGTCGCCCGGAAGAAATCCGAGACTCTCCCCTGCCTCAACCGCCGGACGCGCCAGGATGATGCGCCGGACCCGTTTGCGCGAGAGCGCATCCACGGCTGCGGCAACTGCGAGGTAGGTCTTTCCGGTTCCGGCTGGCCCGATGCCGATGACGATGTCGTTTTCGGCGATGACCTTGAGATACTCAGCCTGGCCTGGCGTCTTGGCTTGGATGATCCGCCTAACGCCGGGGAGGACGATGCGATAATCGTCTTCGCCGTTGCCGTCGCGCGTCGATTCGAGACTCATGCGCAGCACGTCGTCTGCCTCGAGCACGAGACGCTGCTTCGCGGAGTCGATCATTCGCTGAGCGATCGCCGTCGCTCGCTCGACCCCTTCGGCGCTCCCGGCAAGCGTGAGCGTATCGCCACGCAACGCGACACGGACTCCGGTCAACTTCGAAAGTTCGACGAGATTGGTATCGTTGACGCCGGCGAGCGTGAGCGAATCAGCGCCCTCGGCGTTCATGCGGTGGGTAACGGACTCTTCAGCCACGAATCAGGAGAGAATGGAGAGGTGCAAGGCGGTGAGGTCTTCGGCCTTCACCGGGGTCGGTGCGCCTTCGAACAAGGCGCGCGCCGCCGTGGTCTTCGGGAATGCGATTACATCACGCAAGGATGTCGCCCCAGCGAGGAGCATGGCGATGCGGTCGAAGCCTAACGCGAAACCACCGTGTGGCGGCGCGCCGGCAGCGAGCCCGTCGAGGAGAAAGCCGAAGCGGCGCTGTTGGTCGGCCGCGTCGATGCCTAACAAGCGGAAAATCAGCGATTGAATGGCAGGGTCGGTAATACGAATCGAACCACTCCCCAACTCGTTTCCGTTGTACACCGCATCGTAGTGCTGCGCGCGACAACGCTCGGGATCGCTCTCGAGGAATTCAAAGTCGTCCGCGTGCGGCGACGTGAACGGGTGATGCGCGGGGACGTGTTGATTGGTCTCCGGGTCGTGCTCGAAGAGAGGAAAATCGACGACCCAGCAGAATGCGTGTTCGCGAAGCATGGGCGTGCCTTCGCGTTTGACGACAAGGGAGCGCACGGCGTGCAGTGCGGGCGACGTGACAGCATCGGTGCCGACGACAGCAAGGAGGAGGTCGCCGCTTGCGCCACCGAGCGAATCGAGCGCCTGCGCACCGATCGCTTTCACCCCCTGCCCTTCCCACCCCACATCCGTGCGCTTCGCCCACATGAGTCCACCCGCTTTGGCGTCTTTGGCGGCCGCTGCGAGTGCATCAATTTCCTTGCGCGACATCTCTGCACCTTTAGGGACGCGAAGGGCCCGCACTCTGCCGCCAGCCGCAACGCCATCCGTCACGAAGGGAGCCGCGTCGCTCCCCAGGTGTTTGGTGACATCTTCAATCTCGATCCCGTACCGCAAGTCGGGCTTGTCGACTCCAAAGCGCTCCATCGCCTCACGCCACGTTAGGCGCGGGAATGGCTGTTCGATCGAGTGTCCTCCTTCGTCCCACAGCGCGACGAGGATTGCCTCGACCACACGCTGAACATCGAGCGCACTCACGAAGCTGGCTTCAATATCGATCTGCGTGAACTCGAGCTGTCGATCGGCGCGCAGGTCCTCGTCGCGGAAACAGCGCGCGATCTGGAAGTAGCGGTCATAGCCCGCCACCATGAGCAGCTGCTTGTAGATCTGCGGCGACTGTGGGAGTGCGTAGAATTCGCCTGCGTGGACGCGACTCGGCACAAGAAAATCGCGTGCACCCTCGGGAGTGGGCTTTGTGAGAATCGGGGTTTCGATCTCGAGGAAGCCGTGCTCCGACATCACCTGACGCGTGCGCTGCATCAGGCGATGGCGCAAAATCAGGTTGTTCTGCAGCTCGGGGCGACGCAGGTCGAGCACGCGATACTTCAAGCGCAACTCTTCGGCAGCGAGCTTTTCTCCCTTGCCGCGCGCAACCGGAATCGCGGGCGTGGTTGCGGGGCCAACAATACGCGCTGTCGTCGCGCGCAGCTCCACCGAGCCCGTCGCTAACTCAGGATTGCGCCCTTCCAGCGGTCGCGCGACGACGAGTCCTTCCACGAGCACCACAGTCTCTGGCGTTAGGCGCTCGGCCACGCGCATCGCTTCGTCGGTCGCGGTGCCGGGTGCAAACGAGACCTGGAGCAAACCAGCACGATCGCGCAAATCGACAAACACCAGTCCGCCCAGATTGCGAGTGCGATGTACCCAGCCTCCCAGCCGCACCGTCTGTCCGACGTGCTCCTCGCGAAGGGAACCGCAAAGATGTGAACGCAGAGCTGTCGCGAGTCGATCTGTGCTAGTCACGAAAGAGGTCCTCGGCGCCAAGGCGCCGTACGAGAGAGCGTGATTCCGGCCGCGGCACCCGCCATGTCGGCCATCCAGTCTGCTACTTCGCTGCTGCGCCCTGGCACAAACTGCTGATGCCACTCATCGGCTGCAGCGAAAAACGCCAACGCCACCAGGACGAGCGCCGCATGCAGAAAACTCGGCTTTGTTTCGGACGCAGAAACAGCGCGCCACGCGAGAAATGCCAGGATTCCATACATCATCGCGTGAACACCCTTGTCGGCACCCGGAAAAACGGGCGCATTCCTGAACAAGGCGCCTGGCAATGACGTCGCGGTGAGAATTAGCGCTCCCCACGCGAGACTCGGTCCCCACCGCCAGAGCTGTCTCATGCGCTTCGCAGCGGGATCGAGAGATCCCACGCCGATACGCCACGATACGATTTGCGAAAGTGACTCAGACAGGCGATACGAGACGGTGGAGGCGTCGGGAAACATGACGCAGCGCGCCCGCGTGCCGAGCGCGCCTGAGTGAGAGGTGCAATCTACGATTTTGCGCGTTGCGATGGTAGCCAACGAGTTGACCACGCGTCCTCGTTTCACTAGGCTTAAGTGCATGCCACACATTGTTTTAAGCACACGATGGGAGATGCGGTGAAGACGAATCTTCTCGACCTCACTCCAGGCGAGGCGACGCAGGCCATCACCGAATTTCTTGCCGCTCGCGGTGAGCCCTCGTATCGCACTGCGCAGATAGTCCCCCGTCTGTGGTCGAATCCGGTCGCCTCATTCGATGAGATCTCGGCGCTCCCGAAGGCGTTGCGCACAGCGCTGGACGACGCCTTCGAGCTTCCCCGGCTCGCGCTTGCAACTCGTCAAACGTCGTCCGACGGGACCGAGAAATTTCTCTTTCGTCTCCACGACGGGCAGGCCATCGAGACCGTGGCGATTCCAGATGGCGATCGCATGACGTTCTGCATTTCGTCGCAAGCGGGATGCGCGCTGCAATGCGCGTTTTGTGCGACCGGAGCGATGGGCTTCGCGCGCAATCTCACGCTCTCCGAAATCGCTGGCCAAGTGCGAGAGCTCGCGCTACTCAACCCGCCCATTCGCGCCACGAACATCGTGTTCATGGGAATGGGCGAGCCCCTGATGAATTGGCCGAACGTCTCAAAGACCTTGACGGTCTTGAACTCCCCAGACGGCTTCGGAATTGGCGCGCGTCACATCACAGTCTCGACGGTCGGCGTCCTTCCCGGCATCGAGGCGTTAGGCAACCGCCCCGAACAGTTCCGCCTTGCGATCTCCATTCACGCGCCGAGCGATGACCTTCGGCGCTCGTTGATGCCAATCAACATCAAGTATCCGCTGGCGGACGTCGTGCGAGCGGCGAAGACGTTCGATCGCCGTGTGACGTTCGAGTACGTGATGCTCGGAGGCGTGAACGATCAGCAAGAGCATGCGGTCCAACTGGCCGCACTTGCTCGCGAATGTCTGGCGTTCGTGAACCTGATCCCGCTCCATCCTGGGGGCGCGGGGAACTTCACGCCCACATCGGCCGACGGAATTCGGGCGTTTGCCGCGCAGTTACGGCGACACGGCGTTGAAGCAGCAATTCGCAAGAGTCGCGGCAAGGACATCGCGGCGGCGTGCGGGCAACTACGGGTAAAGCGTCTTCGCCGGCGGCCGCCAGCTGCTGCCGAGGAGCACGGTGATGTCCACGTAGCGTGACGAGTCGGGGCGCGACTGAACAGGCGCCCCGCCTAACGCTTCGCTGGCAAGCTTTGCCCACTCGGGGTGATTGGTTCGGTCGATAACGATGGATGTATCGCGCGAAGGACCTTCGCCCGCGAATCGCACGACATCGAACCCCGCGTCCCTCAGGTACAACGTCGCCTTCCGTCCGAGGCCGCGGATGTTTGTCGTGTTCAGCACCTCGACGCGAATGCGCGTGCCCTCAGGAACAACGCGCCGCACGGGTTCATCGCCAACTTCTTCGACCGACCGGGTTGCAGCGGAGGTGTTGGGGCGATGAGTCGCCCACCAGACGCCGCCGCCTAACGCGACCACGACGATCCCGAGCGCGAGGGCGCGCTTCAGCGTACGCGATTCCACAGCGCCACGGTCTCCGGAAAAATCATCTTCCCCTCTCGCAGCGTCCACTCGAGGCGCGTGCGCACGACTTGGCGAAACACCCCATCGAAGTCGAGGGGGACGTGCGCGGCGAGAAAGGCACGATCGGCATTGGCGAACGGGCGTCCAGGCTCGAGATAGTCGGCCATGAACAACGCGCGACCGACTCGCCCCCACTCGGGATTGCCTAACGTGTGCCAGCGAATGGCTTCCAGCAACTCTTCCCGCGTCTCTCCGTCGTCGCGCAGTCTTGAGGCGGCGGCTGGCCCATGCAGCACGTTATCGGGATAGGGCTCCGGCACCGCCGACCGGAGTTCCTCCAGTGGCGCATCGCGCAATGCGTCGTGCCAGCATCCCGCGTCGTGCCACATCTGCCGCTCGGGCTCCGTCAGGTGCAATGCGGTGCTCCACTGGTCCAGGAGCGCAGTCACGCGCTCAATATGGGAGAGGCGCTTTGACGAGACCTGCGCCCAAACGGGGAGTTGCAGCGACTTGTTCATCGCCAGCGCAGTTGCCGCTCGAGTGAAGCTGCTTCTCGCCGCCAGAAATCGCGCGAGGCGAATCCGGGGTGCGGAAGGAGGAGCGATGGATCGCTCGAACGTTCGTCTCCGTATCGCACGAGGTCCAAGTCCAGTGTGCGGGGAGACCATCGCTCCTGACGATCGCGACCGCGCGCAGCTTCGAGGGCGTGCAGTGCCGCGAGCAAGGGACGGGCCCCAAGTCTCGTGTCGAGCGCCACCATCTGGTTCAAGTACTTCGGCTGTGCCATGCCGCCTAACGGCTCGGTCTCCTCGATGGCGCTCTCGGCGACGAGCGTCGTCTGCGGCAACGATCCCATTCCACGACGCGCAAAAGCGAGGTGCGCATCGCGATCGCCAAGGTTGGAGCCTAACGCGACGAAAGCCAAATCACCCATCTCGGCTGACATCGACGGCTACTTCTGCGCCGTCCAAGTCCCCAGGAAGCGCCACATGCGGTTTGCGCGCCGCGACGCGCACACGCAGCACGCCCGGGGAGGCGAGTACTCGCTCGGCTATCGACCCAACGATCGTCTCGAGATAGCCAATTGGCTCCATCGCCATCACACTTCGTACCGCGTTGTGCAGTTCTCGATAATCGAAGGGCGCTTCCGCGAGTTTGGCAGGGGAACTGGCGCAGTGCCACACCGTCGCGTCAATCTCGACGGGTTGCGGAATCTCACGCTCGTGCGCCAGCACTCCCACGCGCGCGTGGAATCGCATTCCTCGTAGACTCACTTCGTAGGAGATGGGCACGAGCGCGCAACCTAAGGACGCGCGAGAAGACGGTCAATTTGACGACGGGCCATCTCATAAATGGTCGGCGGCGCGCCGGCGCGAAGCGCCGGCCAGAAGCCGGCGCCCATTTATGAGATGGCTTCTACCCCAGTTTCGTCAGCCGTAGCGCCAACTCACCAAGGTAGGACGACAACTCTCGCAACTCACGCGTCGCTCCTTCGAGTTCGTGAAGCGCCCGTGCTTGTAACTCGGCCGTGCCCGCAACCTGCGACGCGCCCTCACGATTCTTTCCGGAAATCTCGGCGATGCGTTCAACGCGTTCGCGCACGCCACCAACGTTGTCTTCCTGGGTGCGCGAAACTTCGGCGATGCGTCGCGCCCAGGTCGCGGCGGAACGTGACGACTCCAGAATCTCTGCGAGGGCGTCGCGAGCCGAACCAGAGAGCGTTTCCACGTCCGATACGAGCGAGCGACCGCGATCCATCTGACGGAGCGCGCGATCCATCTGCGCCGCGAGCGTCGCCACCAGCGCGCTCGCTTCCTCCGACGCTCGCCCGCTCTGCTCGGCGAGTTGCCGAATCTCCTCGGCGACGACGGCAAAGCCTTTGCCTTCGTCGCCCGCACGTGCTGCTTCAATCGCGGCGTTGAGGGCGAGGAGATTCGTTTGCTCGGCGAGATCCTTGATGACCATGATGAACGACGTCACCCGCGACGTTTCGTCGCCGAGGTCGCTCATGAGCGTCGAACTCTCGCTCACAAATCCTTTGGCGCCTATGAGTCGTTCAATCGCCGTACCGATCGTCTCCCGGTGCTCGGTGGCCATCTGCACCGCGCGATCGCTCGCGGTGGCGGCCTCGCGCGCGTCACGCGCGATCGATGATGTCGCGCGGTGCGCATCGTCCGCCGCCTCATGACCGCGCGTCGCCTGATCACTCTCTTCAGCGATGGATCTCGAGATGTCGGCGACCAGACGTGCGACTGTTTCGGCGCCCGCGCGCAGCTGGTGCGCCGAATCGCCTAACGTCGCGAGCTGCGCGTCGAGCCGCTCGACCGTTTCGGTCAGTGGGCGGCGCAAGTCCTGGATTTGAATCGTCGTCGCGAGTTGCGCGGCGAGCCGGCGTATCACGCCTAACTCCTTGTTGCCGTATGTGGCGCGCTTGTGGTGTTCCAGCTCCACCAACCCGACATTTCGCTCTCCGAATCGGAGCGGAACGACGACGATGCTGCGCGCGTCCGCGCGCGGGGCGACGATGCGCGAGTCATCGAAGGCGTCGATGACCACCACCGCGCGTCCAATGTGCAGCGCGCTCTCACGCAACTTCGCGCCGTCGCTTGCTGGCGTCTCGATGTCGTCGGCTGCCCCGCCTTCGCTCGAATACAGCAGGCGCGGTACTCCCTCGTGCAAGCGATAGGTCCGAAACGTGCGCCAGTCGACGAGTCGGTTGGCGAGTCCCGCTATGCGCGCGAACGCGTCGGAGAGCGAGACGTCACTGCTCACCACGAGTTCCATCGCGTGAATCTTGTTCAACTCTTCCGCTGAAATGGCATCGTCCAGAATGCGCGCGAGCAGCAGCGCCCCTGCGCCTAACGCGACCGCCACGACTATCCACCCGATTGTCCCAACGTACATCACCGTCGTGACAACGATGACGACTGCGGTGAGGGAAGCAGCGTACGAGAGCAACTCGTAGCGAAGGATGAGCGATTGCTCGTCGGGCATCAGCTTCGCGCGAACCAGCAGTGAGAAGTATTGGAGCGACCGCCCGATCACGAAGTAGGCGATGGCGAAAAGGGCGAGCGCGGGAATCGCACCGACATCGAGCGCCTGGGAATCTCCCCCTGCCGTTCGGGCGAGGGCGAAGAATCCCCACGAGGCGCCTAACGTGAGGCATTCGCGCCCAGCGTTGACCCACGACCAGGACAGCGCTTTGCGATGCCAGAGCCAGTCAGTGCCGATGACGCCTACGAAGAGGGCGATCATCCCGGCCGGAGCGCCTAACAAGAGTGTTCCCGACATCGCCGCCACTGCGGTTCCAGTCAGCGTCGCATATTTCGTGAGCGCCACCGGGCGCATGCGCAGCACGGCGGTTGCGATGGCGACCACCAGCATGGCGCCGATGTGGAAACGCCATCGCGCGTCGTGACTGGCGAGAAGTACGCCGAGCGCCGTGCCAGCGACCGCGATCGCGCGCGTGACGACTTCAACGCGCAGGCGCACCGCTACCCTTCGTCGAGTGCTCGGCGCAGCTCGGCCGCGAGCGAGACGGCGCGGTCGACGCTCTCACCAGCTGCTTTGACAATCGCGCTGCCGACGGCGATGCCGTCGCTCAGTCGTCCCACCTGACGTGCGTGTGCGGCCGTTGACACGCCGAATCCAACGCAGATCGGCAGATTCGTCGCGCGGCGAAGGCGAGCGACCGTAACGGGGAGATCGCTCGCCATCTGCGACTGCATCCCGGTCACGCCCAATCGGCCGATGAGATAAACAAATCCGCTCCCATGACGCGCGATCTCGCGCATACGCTCTTCAGGAGTTGTCGGCGCGACCAGGCGCACGAATGCGAGTGGTCCTTCGCCCAACCAGCGCTCGCGCTCCGGATCGGCACCGACAGGAAGGTCCGTGATCAGGACGCCGTGAACTCCGCTTGCGGCTGCGCGCTGAAGCGCGTCGGTTCCGGCGGCGAGTATGGGATTCAGGTAGGAAAAGAGAACGATGGGAATCGTTAGGCGCGCGCGCTGCACCATCGACAATACGTCGTCGAAACCGACGCCGTAGCCCAACGCAATCTGGGAGCTTCCCTGAATCACGGGCCCGTCGGCCATCGGATCGGAGAATGGAACGCCGACTTCCAGCACATCGGCCCCTGCCCCTTCGAGCCCTTGCATGAGCGCGACCGCGCGCTCAGGATCAGGATGCCCCGCGGTGACGTACGGGACGAGTGCTCGCCTGTTTTGCGCTTTTAGGGATTCGAAACGCCGCGCCAGCGCGTCAGACGAAGTAGTCACCGACATTGATTCCGTAGCGATCAGGGTTCTCGGTCTTGATGATGGTGCGACGATAGGTCCCTTCGCTCGCCTGCTCGGTCAGATCGACGAGGTGTCCAGGGAAGAGCACGTTACCACGATCGTCACTCACAATGCGAACGATCGGGCGTGAGATCGCGGCTGGGTTCGGGTTGGTCGCGTGTACCACCGCCAGCTCAAATGTATCGAGTACGACCAGCGTGCCCACGGGGAAGACGCCTAACACGTTGATCATGCCCTTCACGACGACCGGATCCATTCCACGCTTAGGATTGTCGCGCATCCCTGCCAAGACGGCCGCCGGGGACATCGGCACGGTTTGATACGCCCGGCGCGTTGTCGCCGCATCGAAGCCATCCGCGACGGCGACGATCTTGGAGAAGATGCTCTGCGTGCGCGGGCGAATGCTGCGCGGATACCCCGACAGGTCGTTCTTCATGTGGTGCTCGTAGGCCACGACCATCGAGCGATACGGGAGCTCCTGCTGCCCGCGCATGTGGAACAGCGCCAGCACCCCGAGCCACGGATGCGCCGCGAGCCAACGCCAATCATCGTCGGTGAGGCGTTCGCTCTTGTTGATGACGGCTAGCGGTACACGCGATTTCCCGATGTCGTGAAAGAGCGCGGCGAGTCCGAGATCGTACAACTGCAACTTGCTCAAGCCGAGGCGCCTGCCTAACGCGACGGAGAAGATGCACACGTTGACGGAGTGGGTAAACGTGTATTCGTCGTAATCGCGAATCGTCGTGAGGCCGACGAGTGATGTCTCCTCATTCAGGATCTGGTCGACGATCGTCTGCACGACGCGCTTGATCTTCTTGATGTTCGCCGACTGCCCCATGCGCACGGAGCTCATGACTTCCTTCGTCACGGCGACCGATTGCGAGTACGTGCGCTTGGCCGCTTCCTTCGCGCGCTGATGGAAGTCGGGATCGTCTTCGATGACCAGGGGAGCACCGAGGTCGAACGCGTGCACTCCCGCGGCGTCGAGGCGCTGCTCCAGATCCATCAACGTGTCGGCATCACCGCCGTTGGCGCCGCTGGCGGACGCCGTTTGCAGCTGCGACAGGAAGACGAGCCAATCGCGCGATTGCGCCCCCGAGTTGACGCGCACCGATCCGACACCAACGGCGCGCATCATCGAGAGAATTTGCGAGAACGACGCGTAGTTATCGAGATCGAGCCGGAGACGTGTGGCGTTGACGAAGATGAACTCGTTCGAGACGCGCAGCTCGAGCTCGTGTTCCTGCTCTAGAATTGCCTGAGCCGCCAGCGCCAGGTCGCCTAACGCGTTCTTGACGGCTTCGTTTTCAGCCGGGTAGAGCCGAATGACGCGCATCGCCCCATAAATCGAGACGATGAGACTTCGTCCCGCGCGTCGCAGATACGAATCGCCAGCGTCGGATAGTGAGACCTGCGCTCGCATCGCGCGCTCCGGCGTCGCCACGCGACCGCCGCCCGGGGGCGTCCCGCCGCCGCCTGCACCCAGGCCGCTCACGCGCCGCCTCCGCGCAGTGCGCGATTCACGGCGTTCCGCACGAGGATTTCCTTGTCGTTCGTCGCGCGACGCAGCGAGCCTAACGCGGATTCCGTTCCGACACGTCCAAGGGCCATCGCCGCGCAGGCGCGCATCTCGGGCTCTTCGCGTTTCCCGAAGATGCCTTTTCCGTTGAGGATCCCATCGAGTACGCTCACGCCGCCTTCTCCGCACATCGCCCCGTAAGCCTCAAACAGCGCCATGCGCTCCGTAAGATCGGCTTCACCGAGGCGCTTCCCCTTGATGGCGGCTTCAATGCGCGAAAGCGCGGGACGATGCACACGCGCCGCAAACGCGCGCGTCGCCGCGACGCGAATCTCGCGCATGTTATCGTCGATTAGACGTTCGAGCTGCTGCAGCGCGCCGGGCGTCCCGATATCGGCGAGCGCCACGGCGCTGGCGAGGCGCACATCGGGATCGTGCTGCGAGAGCAGACGCGCCAACGCGGCCACCGCCGCCGTCGCCTTCATGGCGCCGGCGCGACGCACCGCCTCCAGTGCCACATCGCGCTCCTGCGACCCAATCAGTCGAACCAACTCGCTCGTATTGGCCGCCGCGAGCCGCGCCGCCGCCGTCTCGAGCAGAATGCGCACGCGGGGATTCGTCAGGCGCCCTAACCACGAAAAGATGGTGCCTAACGCGCCGACCCGGAGTTGATCGAACAGCTCGTTCAGATCCTCCTGCGCTGGCATCTCGACCCGTTCGTCCAGCGACTGCAGGAGCTGCGCTAACGTCTCCACTTCGCTCATGCGCGCCGGGAGTAGCATCAGGCGCTCGCGCTGCTCGGGCGTCAGATCGCGCGCGCGATTCGCCGCCACAGTGATGCCCTGCATCAATGCCGCAACGGTCCTGAGCTGTCCCGACGTCAGCAATCCAACGAGCAGCGTGTCCAGAATCTCGCAGATCTCTTCGCGCACCGCCGAATCGGCCTGCTGCTCGTACACGTCGAGGAGAATGTTGATGACGTTTCCGCGCAACTCGGACGAATACTCTTTTCGCACTTCGTCGCGCAGGTACTCAACTTCGTGCTCGTCGAGGAAGTAGAGCGTCGCATCGAAGTCGTCCAGGTTGACGACTCCCGACGGGAGAACGTGCTCCTGCGCCGGCTCGTGCAGCTGCGTCGGGTCGACGAGCCGATCGAGCTTCGTTTCGTCGGTGACTTCGAGAGGCGCGACTCCTTCCAGCATCACGTCGACGTAGCGATAGCGGATGAAGTTGAACTCCTTCTCCCACAGCAGCGTGAGAAGATCGTCAACGTCGGGTTGCGCTTTCCGCACTTTGGCGACGATCTCGATGAGGGCGAGGACTTCTCCCTCTTCCACCCCTGGCAACAGGCGCAGCTCGCGAATTCCGTCCTTGTAGAGCGTCCACGGGAGCGCATCGGCGCTTTTGTCAGGCTCATTCAAGACCGGAAAGCCGTCCCATCGGATCTGTGTGTCGGTCACCTCGAACGTCAGTTCGCTCGCCTGCGGCCAGATGGGCGCGAACGCTGCCTTTGCCTGTTCGAGCGCGCGCAAATACGTCGGGTTGTTGTGCAGATACATCTGGTGCGCGCGCACCGCGCGCCCAACGACGCGCAACATCTCCTCCACCTGCGGTAAGGCCGCGGGTGGATCCGGGCGATCGTTAGCCGTGGTCGACGACGACGATGCCGTGGGGAGACTCACTGTGGCAGAATGCCCATTTCGCGAATTTGTGCGACGTCCTTGTCACCACGTCCGCTCACGCAGAGCAGAATCCGCTCATCGCTCGCGAACGTGCCGCGCTGTGACGCGATCCAAGCCACTGCATGCGCAGTTTCCAGCGCCGGGATGATCCCTTCCATGCGACTCAACAACGCAAAACCTTCCAACGCCGAGGCGTCGTCCACCGCGACGTACTGCGCCCGCCCGCTGTCCTTCAGATACGAGTGCTCCGGACCGACACCCGGATAGTCGAGACCTGCGGAGATCGAATGTGCCGGGTGCACCTGCCCTCGTTCGTCCTGGAGGAGGTAGCTGAGGGAGCCGTGCAACACGCCCGGCGTCCCCCGTGAGAGCGACGCTGAGTGACGCTCGGTCGAGAGTCCCTCACCAGCCGCCTCCACACCGACGAGTTCCACCCCCTCATCGTCAACGAATCCGGCAAAGATTCCCATCGCATTAGAGCCTCCTCCTACGCAGGCCACCACGCGCCTCGGAAGCCCGCCTGCGCGAGAGAGCATTTGCTCCCGCGCCTCGCGTCCCACGACCGCCTGAAATTCACGCACCATGCGAGGATACGGCGCCGGTCCCACCACCGATCCGATGATGTAATGCGAATCATGGACGTTCGTGACCCAATCGCGGATCGCTTCGGTCGTCGCATCCTTGAGCGTGCGCGTTCCGCTGGTGACGGGGATCACTTCTGCACCCATCAACCGCATGCGGTACACATTCAGCGACTGGCGCCGCATGTCCTCCTCGCCCATGTAAACGACGCAGCCGAGGCCAAAACGCGCGCAGATGGTGGCGGTTGCGACACCGTGCTGCCCCGCGCCGGTTTCGGCGATGATTCGCTTCTTTCCCATGCGCCGGGCCAGCAACGCCTGGCCCACCGTGTTGTTGATCTTGTGAGCACCGGTGTGGTTCAGGTCCTCGCGCTTGAGCCAGACATGGGCCCCGACGTACTCCGAGAAGCGCGGCGCGTCGCTTAATGGCGACGGACGTCCGACGTAGTGTTCGAGGAGATCACGCCACTCCGCCACGAACGCTGGATCGACGATCGCTGCATCGAACGCCGCATCAAGGGCATCGAGCGCAGGAATCAGCGTTTCAGGGACATAGCGGCCGCCGTAGGCACCAAAGCGATCGCGTGGCGTTGAAGTCGACGTCATGACGTAGCTCTTCTCCGTTCTACTCAACCGATTGAACCGCGGCGGCGAAGGCGCGCATCCGCGAATGATCTTTGACTCCCGGACTCGATTCCACGCCCGATGACACGTCGACGACGTTTGGTTCGACGAGCGCGATCGCGCGTGCGACGTTCTCTGGTCGGAGTCCTCCCGCAAGGATAATCGGTCTACGCGAGCGCAGCGCATCGATCGCTGCGCGGCCACTCTCCCAGTCGAACGACTGTCCCGTTCCGCCGAGCATGCCGTCCACATGGGCGTCCAATAGCACGCCGTCGCCGTTCGTCACCGGGTGTCGGCGAAGCGCCTCGGCGACGCCGTCGGAGCCGACATGAAGCACCGTCCACAGCCGCACCGTTACGCGGCGGATGATGTCGTCGGCGAGCGCCGCAACACCGGTGTCGTGCAACTGAACGACGTCAAGCGACAGACGCTCCACGGCGCCGACGATGTCATCGAGCGAGGCATTGGCGAAGACGCCCACGCGTTGCACCTGGCGGGCACCATCGGCGCCGAAGACGTCGCGCGCCTGTTCGATCGTCACCCGCCGGGCGCTGGGCGCGAAGATGACGCCCAAGTACGCCGCGCCTAACAATACGGCCATTGCGGCGTCCTCGGCCCGCGTAAGGCCGCAAAACTTGATGTCAGGACGCACGAAGTCGCGGCACCGAGGCAATGGCGCGCGCCGTGGACGCCGGATCTCCCGCGGCCGAGAGCGACGAACCGACGAGGACCGCGTCCGCGCCTAACGCCGCTACTCGCGCCACGTCGTCCGTGCTCGCGATCCCGCTCTCCGCCACGCGAACACGGTCACGAGGGATCAACGGAAGAATCCGCGCCGTGACGGCCGGGTCGATCACCAACGTTTCCAGATCGCGCGCGTTGACCCCGATCACGCGCGCACCACAGTCGACCGCATCCCGAAGCTCCGACTCCGAGCGCACTTCGACTAACACTTCGATGCCTGCCTCGTGCGCGACATCGACGAGTCGCGCCAGCTCTCCCGGCGGAAGCGCACGCGCGATGAGTAGCGCGGCCGATGCGCCTAACGCGCGTGCCTCCCAGAGCTGCGAGGCGTGGACGTGAAAGTCCTTCTTGAGGATCGGGATGGCGACCGAACGGCGGACATCGACGAGATCTTCGTTGCGCCCGCCGAACTCCGTTGGCTCGGTGAGCACGGAAAGCGCCGACGCGCCCGCTCGGGCATACATCGCACCGCGCTCGCTCGCGACAATCGCTGCGTTGATCACCCCTTTCGAGGGCGATTCACGCTTGATCTCGGCGATAAGCGCCAGGTAGTCACCGTGCGCGAGGGCATCGGCAAAAGACGGCGCCGGGGCCGCGTCGCGCGCGCGTGAGCGCCACTCTGCGAGCGTGCTGGAGAGTGCGGCGGCGCGAACGCGAGCCTTCTCGGAAAGGCGGCCCAGCGGTCCCTGTGGAGGAGTCCAACGAATTTCTGCTTGCACTTCGGGACCTATTCGGCTATCGTCTCTTCGGCAACTGTTCGGGCAAGGTCCGTCCATTCGTTCGGACCGTCGTTCACCACACGGAGCCACACATGGCGCTCACCAAACGCCAGCGCGAAATCCTCTCGTATCTGCAGGAGTACGCCGACGATAACGGCTACGCCCCGAGCTTCGAAGAGATCGCCGCTCAGTTCAACTATAACTCGCTGGCGACGGTGCATGAGCACCTCACCAATCTCGAGCGCAAAGGGTACATCAAGCGCAGTTACAACGAGAGCCGCGCCATCGAGATTCTGCCGTCCGACGTCTTTGCGCGGGCGGTGGAGCTTCCGCTGTTAGGAAGTGTCGCGGCCGGTGTCCCGATCGAGGCGATGACCGTCAACGAGAGCATCGCGGTCCCACAGGAACTCGTGGGAAAATCGGGCAACCACTACGTGCTCAAGGTTCGCGGCAACTCGATGATCGACGAGCAGATTCGCGATGGCGACTTCGTGATCATCAACGAGCGCCGAAGTGCCGACAATGGCGAGATGGTCATTGCGCTGACGACCAACAACGCGGCGACGCTCAAGAAATTCTATCGCGAGCGTGACGGGCGAATCCGCTTGCAGCCCGCTAACGAGACCTTGCAGCCGATGTACGTGCACGAGAACGACATCGCGATTCAGGGCATCGTGGTTGGGGTCATTCGGCGGTACTAGGTCAAACCGGCGAAGGTTGCGGTTTTGCGCGGCGCTTCTCTGCTTGAGAGGCGCCGCCTTTTTCTTTTGGGGGAGTGGGGATCGGCGCCGGCGATGGCGAAGCGCGCATGGATGGTGACGCGCGGCGCCTAACGAAGGCGTTACTCAGGCGGGCCTGGCGTGCGAGGGGAGGGACTGTCTAACGAGGCAGGAGGGGATGGAGTTCGCGCGTGGAAACGATGCCGAATGCGTGGGACTGGTGCGGCGTCACTCGGCTTGGCCAGATCCCACCTGCACCGCAGAACGCTCCACGTCGACCCAGCGTATCAGAATCAACGCCACCGGAGCCGCACCGTGAACGAATTCACCGATCTGCTTCAGTTCCTAGCCATTGTCTGCGTCCCTATCGCAACGGCAGCAATCGCGATTCCGGTCGGCCGAGCGCTCGCGGATCATCTTCGCAAGCCAAAGCCTGATCGGGACCTGCACTCGGCCGAAGGCATCCTCGCGCTGCACGCTCGTCTCGACCGGCTTGAGTCAAGCATCGACGCGATCGCCGTCGAGATCGAGCGCAACGGCGAAGTCCAGCGCTACGCGGCGCGGCTACTCGAGCTCCGGAGCACGATCGCTCTCCCTGACGCGCCCACGCCGTCGCGCATTGGTGTGATCACTCCGCACTAACGTACGCCGGCATCTTGACCGATCCGCCTAACGAACGCTCGACTCGCCCACAGCCATCGCGCATGCGCGCTATGGAGCTGGGGAGCTTGCTCGGCGCCTCGTTTGCACGTTGGCACCCGTAGTGCCTTGACCGTCGTTGCGCTCGGAGACTTCGACTTCTCCACCTTACGCCGCGCTCGACTCCTTATACGCAGCCCGCAATCGATCGAGCGCCGCCATCCCAACGTGGTCGCGCACCCCCTGCCTCGCCGCATCCACTCCCTCGGCGAACGTTCGCACCTTGTGTGCGACCAGCAGCGCCGCCGCCGCGTTCAGTACCACCGCCCAGGTCGCCCCTGCTCCGCCCTCGCCCGAGAGCACCTCGGTCACGATTCGCGCGTTGTCCTGCGGCCCACCACCGGCGAGTTCCCCGGCCTCCATCGCTTGCACGCCAAACGACGACGGCTCGATGGTGTACTGGCGCGACGCACCGTCGACGATCTCCACGATCGTCGTCGCGCCTAACGGGGAGACTTCGTCCATACCTGGTGCGCCGTGCACAACGAGTGCGTGGAGCGCGCCGAGTTCTGCCAGCGCTCCAGCTAAAAGCGGAATGCGCTTCGCCTCCGCCACGCCGAGTACCTGGCGCCCGGCACCGGCGGGGTTCGCCAAGGGGCCAACGATGTTCATCACCGTCGTGATTGCGAGTTCGCGCCTAACGGGTCCGACGTGCCGCATTGCCGGATGCATGCTCGGCGCAAACATGAAGACAATGCCAGCGTCTCTCAGCGCGCGCGCCATCACTTCCGGCGTCACGTCGAGCCGAATGCCTAACGCCTCGAGAACGTCGGCGCTCCCGCACTGCGACGTGAACGAACGATTCCCGTGCTTGGCAATGCGGACGCCCAAGCCAGCGGCGAGTAGCGCAGCAGCCGTCGAGATATTGAAGGTCGTAAGGGCACCGCCACCCGTGCCGCACGTATCGACGAGGTTGTCACGATCCTCTGCATCGAGCGAGATCATCGCCGCGCGCATTGCTCGCGCGGCACCCGCCACCTCAAGCGCCGTCTCTCCCTTGACGCGGAGCCCCATGAGCAGTGCCGACACCTGCGCCGGCGTCGCTTCGCCGCGCATAATGACATTGAACGCCGCCGCCGATTCGTCAGCGCTCAGCGACTCGCCTAACGCGAGTCGCCGAATCGCCCCTTGCAACGCACTACTCGTCACTGATCAATCCTGCAAAACGCTCTGGAAGTCGCGCATTGCGCGCGATGAGGGCAATGACAAGAGCGAGGAGGCTCACGCGCTCCACATCTTCTTCCACGAAGACACCGCGCTTGGCGCGATTCGTCAGGTTCACGACGCCAACGAGATCGCTGCGATAGATCAGTGGGAACGAGATGAACGATCCCGTCGTCAGATACTGATCGCGCAGCAGCGGATGTTTGTCGGCTTCGGCGGCGTCCTGCACGAGCAAGGGCTCACGCGATTCGGCGACGATTCCCGCCACTCCTTTTCCGAAGGGAATGCGCGAACCAATGACGATGTTCGGCGCGAGTCCGCGAGCGGCTGCGAGATAGAGCATCTGCGGTTCGGGCGCGCGCAGCATGAGCGAGCAACGCTGCGCCTGCATGTCATCGCCCACGAGCGCGAGCAGGCCATCGACGAGCGCGCGCGCGTCGTCGTGCGCGGTGTTGTCGAGTCGAAGCGCACGCTCGATGAGATAGAGCGAACGCGTCTTTTGGCGCAACGCCTCATTGCGACGATGGAGTTCGATGTGCGCCTGTTCGAGTTGCGCGACGGCTGCAGTGAGCTGTTGTTCGAGCGACGTGGCCTTTCGCGCCGCGCGTCGCCCTTCTTCCTGGGCACCGGCGATTTCACGCTCGAGCTGGACGAGGCGGGCCGAGTCAGCCGGATTCGCCTGCGCCACCGCGCCGCGTGCACGTCCAAGCTCGTCTTCGAGCGCGCTCAATTTGCGGATGTACTCGCCGTGCACGCGTTGCGTGACGTCCTCGAGCGTTCGCACAGCTTCTTCTCTCGCCTCACGCTCTGCATAACGAGCGTAGGCCAGCTCGAAGAGCGCGACTGCAGGCGCGAATCGCTCGCTCGTTCGCGTGCCGAACATCCGGCGCTGTTCGTACAACGCAATCACCGACGACAGATCGCCGTCTGTCGTTAGGCCACGTAGCGCGAGAATGCCTCCGTCGGCAAACGGCGTCAGACCAAAGAGCCGGGCGTACTCGAGTGACCGGTCGCCAAGGTCGACAAATTGTCCACCGTTTGCGACCATCGCGCGGGCTGCAGGGGGGAGATGATCGATCGTCGTATCGACCGTGGAGCGAACGACGGATCCGGATGTTGGCGTCAGGCGCTCGCGCAGCATGTCGCGGCGTCCGTCGTACCTCAGCAGTCCGACGGTCGCCGAGCGGTCGGACTCAGCGAGCGAGTCGCCGAGGGCTACGAGGGCCGCGTCAAGATCCGGTGCCACGCTGAGCGCGTGCGCAAGTGCTGGAAGGCTTCGCGTGGACATGTTCCGGGGTTTGACGCGCCGTCGATTTTCGGGCGTCGCGGAGGTGCAATGTGAATGTGTAGATAAAGCGAAGTCAATCGCTTGCGGATGCCGCGCGAATGATCGCGCGCAGGGGCGCTCACTTGCTCGCGCGGAAGCGCGCTCACTTGCTCGCGCGGAAGCGCGCTCACGTGCTTGAGCAGTTGCTCGTGCGTGCCGCGCGTTTGCTTGACTTGAAGTGTCGCAAAGCTATGTTTCCCATCGATGTCGGTGCGCTCACTGCAGCTCGTTCTGCACTATGACGGGGCTGCCTTCAGCGGGTGGCAGATACAGCCTGAACGCCGCACCGTGCAGGGCGAAATCGAGCGGGTGCTCACCGAACTATGTGGCGGCGAGCGAATCGTAGTTCAGGGGGCTGGTCGTACCGACGCGGGCGTCCACGCGCGCGGGCAGGCGGCCGGTGTGAGAGTGCCAGCGAAGTGGAGCGCGCCCTCGATGCGGCGCGCACTCAATGCACTCCTTCCCGACGATGTATGGGTGGCGGCGGCGTATGAGATGCGTCCCGACTTCCATGCGCGGTTCAGTGCCATCGCACGACGGTACGCGTACCACGTGGGGACGGACGAAGAGGCCCGGTCTCCTTTCCGGCGCGGCACCGAATGGGCGTATCCGCATCCCATCGATCGCGACCTCCTCGACGCCGCCGCCCGAATGTTTGTCGGCGATCACGCATTTCTCGCCTTCGCTGTTCGAGGCACCGCTCCTGAGTCCGACGATCATCGATGTGTAGTGACCGACGCGCGTTGGTGCGATCATCCCGGAGGACTGATTTTTCACGTCGAGGCAAACCGTTTCTTGCATCACATGGTCCGGTTCCTCGTCGGGACCATGCTCGATGTCGCCAGCCGCAAGCGTTCGCTCGACGACATTGCGCAGCTCCTTGGCGCGGCTACCAACGACGATGTCTCGACGCCCGCACCTCCGCACGCACTTTTTCTCGAACGCGTGACGTATCCGCGCGAGCTCTATCTCGCTGACGTATGAAGATTCACATCGCGACCGCGAGCGTTGACGACTTACGTTGGGCCGCTGACTGCGGACTCGCGGACGGCGCTCTCGTGAGCGCGTCGATGTTGGAAGGCATCTTCGGTACGAGCGCGTTGCATGCGCGTGCGCTTGAATTCACGCGCATCGTTTCCGGTCCGGTCTTTGTCAGCACCGGCGCGCGCGACAGCACCATTCTGTATCACGAGGCCCGCGAACTCGCCAAGACGAGCGATCAGCTGGTGGCGGAGATGCCGCTCGACACTTTTACGCTCGAAGCGCTGCACGAGGCATCGAGTGAAGGGAGTCGTGTCGCGCTCTCGATGGTCTTCACGTCACCACAGGCGCTGCTGGCCGCGCGTGCCGGAGCGAGCGCGATCCTTGTGCCAGTCACTGCGCTCGACGCGCAAGGCATCAACGTCGGCGCAACGCTTACCGAGATGCGCGCCATCTTCGACAAACATCTCATCGAAGCCGAGATCATCGCTGTCTGCCCGCTCTCCGCGACGCAGGTGTCGGCGTGCGCGCTCGCAGGCGTCGATGGAGTGGCCATCGATATCTCCACCCTACGAGATCTCCTCTTGCACCCACTGACGGATCGGACGTTGGACGCCATGCTTCCCGAAATTCTTTCGCGCGGTCGGAACCGCCTTCCTGTATGACGATTCGTGATACGATAGCCGCGATGCTGGTCGCGATCGGGTCGGCCTGTGAAGGCGGAAATGCGGCGCCGGCGAACGTCACGCAGCAACCGCCGTCAGCTGCAACGACCAACGCGCAAGTCTCCGCGTCGCGGCGCACCGCCATCACCGAAGCGGTGGCGAAGGTGGCGCCAGCGGTCGTGACGGTGCAAACGGAAACCGTCGAGCGCGTGCCCGCGGACGTCTTCGAGCAATTCTTCGGCGGACGCTCAGGGCAACAGGTAAGCCCGGGCATTGGCTCGGGCTTTCTCATTCGCAACGACGGCGTGATCGTCACCAACGCGCACGTGGTGGCCGGGGCGACGAAAGTTTCTGTGATGCTGCGCGACGGCACGACATATCCCGCCACGGTGCTCGGCAGCGACGAAACCAACGACGTGGCCGTCCTGCGCATCAAGGCCAAGTCGCTTCCGGTCGTCGCGTTAGGCAACTCGGAGCAACTGCTCATTGGCGAGTGGGCGATCGCCATCGGCAATCCGTTTGGCTTTGTGATCGGCAACTCCGAACCTTCTGTCACCACCGGTGTGGTGAGCGCCACCGGCCGCAATCTGCTTGGCAGGAGCGAGGGGAGCGGCGTGTACGTCGGCATGATTCAAACCGATGCAGCCATCAATCCGGGCAACTCGGGCGGCCCGCTGGTGAACGCCAACGGTGAAGTCATCGGCGTGAACTCGTCGATCTACTCGCCGAGTGGTGGTTCTATCGGTTTAGGCTTTGCGATTCCGATCAACCGCGCGAAGCGCATTGCAGACGATCTGCTCGAACACGGGAGCGTGCGCCGCCCCTGGATCGGCGAGCAACTTCGCGTCGGCACCAGTGATAACCCACGCGACGTCGTGACGGCAGGCGTCGTGCTCCGCACGGTGGTTCCCGGATCACCGGCGGAGAAAGCGGGCCTGCAGGCGGGCGACCAGATCGTGCGGGCGCGCGGCAAACTCCTGCGCAACGTCTTTGATTGGGAAGCCGAGCGCCTCGACATGCGCGTGGGCGAAACGGTACCGCTCGTCGTTAGGCGCGGAGGGCGCGAGATCGCGGTGAACGTCACGGTGGCCGATCTCCCCGAAGTGAGTGCACCGCGCGTGACCGTGCTCCGCGAGCTGGAACTCATCACGCTGACCGCCTCCATTCGCGCCGACCGCCAACTCCGGAGCGAACGCGGCGCACTTGTCGTACGCGCCAGCGAGCGCATTCAGAACGAGATCGGGTTGCAGGAGGGTGATCTCATCACGCAGATCAACCGCACCCCGGTCTCCCAAGCATCGGACGTCGCCAAGGCATTCGATTCGTACGCCGGGAGAACGGGCATTCGACTCGTCTTCGAGCGCCGCGGCTTCTTCTACTCTACGGACTTCGTCATTCAGTGAGCGCTCGCGACTCGTACTCCACGCCACTCGCCGAACGGTACGCCTCGGCCCGCATGTTGTCGCTCTGGTCGTCGGCCAAGCGACACGGGCTCTGGCGCCGGTTGTGGCTCGCGCTCGCCGAGTCGGAGCAGTCGTTAGGCGTGCCCATTCCGGATGCAGCGATTGCGCAGATGCGCGACCATTTGGACGACATCGATTTTGACGCGGCGGCCGCGTACGAAAGGCGATTTCGTCACGACGTCATGGCGCACGTCCATGCCTTCGGCGATGCCGCTCCAGCCGCGAAAGGCTTCATTCACTACGGCGCCACGTCCTGTTACGTGACGGACAACGCCGAGTTGATCATGATGCGCGAGGGACTTTCGATCCTTCGCGAGAAAGTCGTGCAGGTGATGCGCGAACTCTCGGCGTTCGCGCGCCAGTGGCGCGCCGAGCCGACACTCGGCTACACGCACTTACAGCCGGCGCAGCTCACGACCGTCGGCAAGCGCGCGGCGCTCTGGATGCAGGATCTCGCGCTCGATGTGGCCGACCTCGATCATCGCATCGCGACTCTCCCCTTTCGAGGCGTCAAGGGAACGACGGGCACGCAAGCGTCCTTCCTTGCGATTTTCAACGGCGATCACGGCAAGGTGCGCGAGCTGGACGCCATGGTCACCAGGGCCATGGGATTCAGCGCGTCGATTCCCGTGAGCGGGCAGACGTACTCGCGAAAGATCGATGCTCAGGTGTTGGGCGCGGTGAGCGGAGTCGCCACGAGTGCCGCAAAATTCGCATCGGACATGCGGATGCTGCAGGCGTTTGGGGAGATCGAGGAGCCGTTCGAGAAAGAGCAGATTGGCTCGTCGGCGATGGCGTACAAGCGCAACCCCATGCGCAGCGAGCGTATCAACGCGTTGGCGCGCTTTGTCGGTTCGCTCGAGCCTAACGCGAATCAGACGCACGCGGTGCAATACTTCGAGCGCACCCTCGACGATTCCGCCAACCGGCGCCTGGTAATTCCCGAATCGTTCCTCGCCACCGACGCGATTCTCGTGCTGATGGTGAACGTCGCGAGTGGACTCGAAGTGCATCCGGCACGCATCGCGGCACGCGTGCGGGATGAACTCCCGTTCATGGCGACGGAGGAATTGATCGTGCGCGCGGTGCGCGCGGGAGCGAGCCGGCAAGCGGCGCACGAAGTGATTCGACGCCACTCGATCGCCGCCGCGCGCGCGATGAAAGACGAAGGCGTGCCTAACGACATGCTGACACGCCTGGCGAACGACCCGGAGTTCGGCGTGGGGTTAGGCGATCTCGAAGCGACGCTCGACGCCGCGCGCTTCGTCGGACGCGCGCCAGAACAAGTCGATGAATTCCTGGACGAAGTCGTGCAACCGTTGCTCGACCACGAGCCGGCAACAGCTGAACGTGATGAGGTTCGCGTATGACCGCGATCGCTAGCACCGAACTTCCGCTTCCCTTGTTCCGGCGCGGAAAGGTTCGCGATGTCTATGAAGTAGACGCCGATCGGCTGTTGATCGTCGCCACCGACCGGGTCTCGGCGTTTGACGTGATCATGGGCGAAGTGGTGCCGTACAAGGGCGCAGTGTTGACGCAGCTGACGGCGTGGTGGCTTCGGCGGCTCGAATCGACGGTGGCGCACCACATGATCAGCGCCGACGCCGACGACATCGTGGCGCGCGTCCCCGCGTTAGGCGGTCATCGCGACCTCCTGCGCGGACGGGCGATGCTCTCTCGACGCACCGACGTCTTTCCGGTCGAGTGCGTCGTCCGCGGATACATCTCCGGCTCGGCGTGGAAAGAGTACCAGGCGCACGGCACCTTGGCGGGAGAGAAACTCGCCGACGGCCTCCGCGAGAGTGACCGCCTAACGCCGACCATATTCTCACCCGCGACGAAAGCCGAGACCGGTCACGACGAGAACATCACCATCTCCCGGATGGCGTCAATTGTCGGCGATGCGAACGCGCGCGAACTCGAGCGGCTGGCACGCGCCGTCTACGACTTCGGCTGCAAGACCGCGGAGCCGCGAGGAATCATCATCGCCGACACCAAGTTCGAGTTCGGCACACGCGACGGTGCAATCATCCTTGTTGACGAAGTGATGACTCCCGACTCGTCGCGCTTCTGGCCAGCCGATCGTTACGAACCAGGGCACGGCCAGCCGAGCTTCGACAAGCAACCGCTCCGCGATTATCTCGACGGCGAGCGCCGGGCGGGGCGCTGGAACGGCGATGCTCCTCCTCCGCCGCTCCCGGATCACGTCATCGCCGCCACCAGTGCGCGATATCTCGACGCATTCGCCCGCATCACTGGCGAACCCCTCGACCTCACTTCCCTCTCGTGAACTTCGCCCGCGAAGGCTACCCGTTCATGGTCATCGCCGCGCTCCTCGCGGCGGCGACGTACGCGCTCGCGTTAGGCAGGCGATCGTGGCCACTCTGGCTCCTGGCGTTTCTGCTGACGGTCGTCGCGCTCTGGGTTGCGTACTTTTTCCGCGATCCCGAGCGATCGGGGGCACGCGGCGCCGACGTCGTCACGTCGCCGGCCGATGGCAAGGTCGTGATGATCACCGAGGTCGACGAACCCGCGTTCATCCATGGCCGCGCGACACGCGTGTCGATTTTCATGAACGTCTTCAATGTGCACGTCAACAGATATCCGGTGTCGGGCACGGTGCGTTTCGTGCACTATAACCCCGGCAAGTTCCTCAACGCCGCGGTGGAGAAGTCGAGTCTCGAGAACGAACAGATGTCCGTCGGGATCGACCACGATGGCGTTCGTGTCCTCGTTAGGCAGATTGCGGGTCTCATCGCTCGCCGTATCGTCACCTATTCGCGCGAAGGTGAAAAAGTCGAACAGGGTGAGCGATTGGGCATCATTCGCTTCGGCTCTCGCGTCGACGTCTTTCTGCCAACGACGGCGCAGGTTGAGGTGAAGGTCGGCCAGCTCACGCTCGCCGGCTCCACGCTGCTCGCGCGATTGGAGACACACTAACGTGCGACGCCCGCAACCTCGCCGCGCCGTAGTGTTGCTGCCTAACGGCTTCACGCTCGCCAACCTGTTCTTCGGCGTCTTCGCGATCGTCGCCGCCTCGCGAGGCGACTACTCGCGCGCGGGAGCGTACATCGTCTTCGGCGGCGTCGCCGACGCGCTCGATGGGCGCGTCGCGCGTGCGACAAACTCCGGAAGCCGCTTCGGCGAAGAACTCGATTCGCTCGTCGACGCCATCTCGTTCGGATTGGCCCCGGCGATGATCATGTACTTCGCCGTGCTCAATCAGCAGGGATGGGACTGGATCTTCGTTTTCATCTTTGCCATGTGCGCTGTCATTCGGCTGGCTCGTTTCAATGTCGAGCAGGCCGGGCGAAGAAAGACCCACTTCACGGGACTCCCATCGCCAGCGGCAGGCGGAACGCTCGCGACGTATTACTGGTTTAGTCAGACCAACCTGTACACGCAGACGATGATCGCCGATCTCCCATGGCATCAGATGCTGCGTTTCATCATGCTCGGTCTGAGCTTCCTGATGATCAGCAATGTGCAGTACGCGGCGATGCCGACCATCGGCTATCGCTCGGTTCGCGAAATCCTCGGATCGCTTCTCGTCCTCGCGACGGTCTTCGGCGTCATCTTCTTGCCGAAGCAGTTCTTCTTCCCCGCCGCGATGGGGTACGTGCTGTACGGCCTCGTCGCGACCGTGTTCATCGGGCTCCTCGATCGCCTGCCGTCGAATGGGGCACGCGATGACAACGAGCTCGCGGATGACGAGGGGGAAGCGCTCACACTCGAAGACGACGGGCGCGTTCTGACAGCGAGTGGCGATGAGCTCCAGACGCGCCGTCGCCGCCGCCGTCGCCGCCCCCGCTTCGACCGCAGTGAGCGGAGTGAGCGGAGTGACCGAAGTGAGCGCAGTGACCGCGGCGAGCGCAGTGACCGCGGCGAGCGCAGCGACCGCGGCGAGCGGAGTGACCGCGGCGAGCGGAGTGACCGCGGCGACCGCCATGAACGCACCGATCGCAACGGGCGCCCGCAACGTCCTGATCGATCCAATCCCACCAGCAACCCTAACGCTTCAGAGGATCCACGCGGATGACCCGCTTTCGCGTTGCCGTGCACATCGTTCCCCGGAAAGGCGTACTCGACCCCCAAGGCAAGGCCGTCGCCGACGCGCTCCACTCGTTAGGCTTCGCGGCAGTTGGTGACGTGCGTGTCGGACGTCACCTCGTCATCGAAGTGAACGAACAAACTGCCGACAGCGCCGCCGCCAATGTCCGCACGATGTGCGACAAGCTGCTCGCCAACCCCGTCACCGAAGATTACGAAATCGCTGGAGTAACCAACGCGTGAAATTCGGAATCGTGACCTTCCCGGGCTCCAACTGCGACGAGGACGCGTACAACGCCGTCGTCGAAGGATTGGGCGAAACGGGAGTTCGCCTCTGGCACAAGGACCACGATCTGCAAGGCGTCGACGTGGTCGTGCTGCCTGGCGGCTTCTCGTACGGCGACTACCTGCGCGCCGGCGCGATCGCCCGCTTCTCACCCATCATGCGCGAAGTCGTTGAACACGCCAAGCGCGGCGCCCCCGTGTTAGGCATCTGCAACGGATTCCAGATCGCGTGCGAAGCGCATCTCCTCCCCGGTGCCCTGCTCCGCAACGCGTCGCTCAAGTTCGTGAGTGACATGGTGACACTTCGCGTCGAGAATGCCGACACGCGCTTCACCAATCGCTACTCTCCCGGGCAGCTCCTTCGTATTCCGGTGGCGCACGGCGATGGACGCTTCACGATCGATGCCGACGGGCTCCAGCAGCTGGAGGACAACGGGCAAGTCGTCTTCCGCTACGTCAATCGACAAGGTGAGCTCGACGACGCCTCCAATCCGAACCAGTCGCTCGATCACATCGCTGGCATCGTCAACGCCGAGGGCAACGTCCTCGGCATGATGCCACACCCCGAACGCGCGATCGACGACTTGTTAGGCTCGCGTGATGGGCTCGCGCTCTTCGAGTCGATGCTCGCCCACGTCGCTGCCTAACGCTTTTCCTCCTCGCCCACTCACGCACTGACGCATTGCCATGACCGATAACAAGCCTTCGCGCACCGAAGACGAATACTTCGTGAAGATGGACGCCGCGCTCATCAAGGAGCAGCGCGCCCGCCTCGACGCCGAGCGCGCGGCCGCCGAGCGAAAGTCGCACTACGGGAAATGCCCACGCTGCGGTGGCACGCTCGCTGAAGCGGAGTACCACCACGTGCGGATCGATCGCTGCCCCGATTGCCGTGGTGTGTGGCTCGACAAGGGCGAGCTCGAACTCCTCGCGCACATCGATCAAAGCAACATTCGCGAGTTTGTCCGGGCGATGTTCGGACTGAAGTGGTAATGGGCGCAACGCCACGCGCCGGCGACCCGATCATTACGCCCGCACTCGTTGCGGAGCACGGTCTCACGCCGGACGAATACGAACGACTCGTCGCCCTCCTCGGCCGCACGCCAACCTTCACGGAGCTCGGCATCGTCAGCGCGTTGTGGAACGAGCACTGCTCGTACAAACATTCGCGCCCCGTCTTGCGCACGCTCCCGACGAAAGCACCGTGGGTATTACAAGGGCCAGGTGAAAACGCGGGCGTCATCTCCGTCGGCGACGGACTCGCCGTCGCCTTCAAGATCGAGTCGCACAATCACCCGTCGGCGGTTGAACCCTATCAGGGGGCGGCCACTGGCGTGGGCGGCATTCTGCGCGACGTCTTCACGATGGGCGCACGCCCCATCGCGCTGTTGAACTCGTTGCGCTTCGGATCGTTAGAGAGCCCGCGTGTCCGCTGGCTCTTCGGCGGTGTCGTCAAGGGAATTGGCGACTACGGCAATTGCATGGGCGTTCCGACCGTCGCCGGCGAAGTCGTCTTCGATCCGTCGTACGAAGGGAATCCGCTGGTCAACGCCATGTGCGTTGGCGTCATGCGAGAAGAAGAGTTGATCACCGCCAAGGCCGAAGGAATCGGGAACCCGATTATCGCCGTCGGCGCCCGCACGGGACGCGATGGCATTCACGGCGCATCGTTCGCATCGGAAGACCTAACTGCCGAGAGCGAAGCCAAGCGCCCGCGCGTACAGGTGGGAGATCCGTTCACCGAGAAGCTCTTGCTCGAAGCCTCGCTCGAGCTCATCAACAGCGGCAACATCGTCGCCATTCAGGACATGGGCGCCGCCGGACTCACGAGTTCCTCGGCCGAGATGGCCGCGCGTGGCGACGTCGGTGTCACCATCGACACGGCGCGCATGCCTGTCCGTGAAGAAGGAATGACGCCGTACGAGATCCTGCTCTCCGAATCGCAGGAGCGCATGCTCGTCGTCGCGCATCGCGGACGCGAGGCCGCAGTAAAGAAGATCCTGGAGAAGTGGGACCTGAACGCCGAAGTCATTGGCGAAGTGATCGCCGAGCCGGTGTATCGCGTGACGGAGGGTGATCACGTAGTCGCCGAATTCCCCGGCTCGCGTCTGGTCACCGATTGCCCGGTCTATCATCCGGCGGCGCGCGAGAGTGAAGAGATTGCACGCATCCGCGCCATCGACGTCAGCGCCATCGCGCCACGCAGCGAAGAGCGCGATCCGCTCTGGACACTTCAGCGACTTCTCGAGAGCCCGACGATCGCCAGCAAGGAATGGGTCTTCCGTCAGTACGACTCAACCGTGCGCGCCAACACGATCGCTGGCCCCGGTCCCGCGGATGCCGCTGTCGTTAGGCTGCACGGCACGCGTCGCGCCATCGCACTAAAGACGGACTGCAACGGTCGCTACGTCTATCTCGATCCGCGGGTTGGCGGCCGCGCGGCCGTGGCCGAGTGTGCCCGCAATGTCGCGTGTACCGGCGCCAGGCCCATGGCGATCACCAACTGCCTCAACTTCGGGAACCCAAAACGCCCGGAAGTCTTCTTTCAGTTTAGAGAGGCCGTCGCAGGAATGGGTGAAGCGTGCTCCACGCTCGGCACCCCTGTGACGGGCGGAAACGTTTCCCTGTATAACGAAAGCCCCATCTCGTCAGTATTCCCCACGCCGACCATCGGGATGGTCGGTCTCATCGACGATGTCGACCACGTCACGCGCGCCAACTTCACGGAAGAGGGCGATGCCGTCGTGCTGTTGGGCGAGATGAGCGATGAGATCGGCGGAAGTGAATATCTCTCGCGCATTCACGGCGTGACTGCGGGTGCCCCGCCGCGTGTCGACCTGACCGCAGAAAAGAGCCTGATCGACGCGCTCCTCCAAGCGATTCGCGCGGGTCATGTTCGTTCGGCGCACGACTGCTCAGACGGTGGATTCGCTGTCGCGCTCGCCGAATGCGCCATGATGGATCGGCACGCGTGCATGGGTGTGGACGTGGATCTTTCGTTGTGGGCACACCTCCCAGCGCGAGCGCTTTTGTTTGGCGAGGCGCAAGGACGCGTCATTGTGTCGACGCCGCGTCCGAGCGACGTGATCGGTGAAGCAACTCGTTTTGGCGTTCCGGCGCACGTTATCGGACGGGTCGGACGCGCCGACGGAACGTTTCGAATTCGTTTGGCAACAGGAACGCTCGAGGCGCCGGTCGCGCGACTCGCGGAATCATTTCACGAGGCGATCCCTCGCATCATGACACGCGTCGCAACGGCGACGGACGAGAATGATGCAGCCATCGCCGCGAAGGGGTGACGTATGTGTGGAATCTTCGGAGTCTTTGGTGTCGATCAAGCTGCGGCGGTCACGCATCTCGGACTCTACTCGCTGCAACACCGTGGGCAGGAGTCTGCGGGAATCGTCGCCATTGACGGCGACGCCGTCGCGCGTGGCACACGCAAGATGGGGTTAGTCGGCGAAGGACTCTCGCCCAAAGAACTCGAATCGTTGCCCGGCAACATCGCCATCGGTCACACGCGATACTCGACCGCCGGATCATCGACCATCGAGAACGCCCAGCCAGTGCTGGCGCGATTTCGCGGCGGACACATCGCGCTGGCGCATAACGGCAACCTCACCAATGCCATCGAGATGCGTGGCGATCTGGAAGAAGTCGGATCGATTTTCGCGTCAACGATGGACTCTGAAGTCATCGTACACCGGCTCGCGCGCGCCATTGAAGGTGCGCCAGAGCACATGCTCGCCGATGCACTGCAAGGTGTTGAAGGGGCGTACTGCCTGGCGGTGGTGATTGGCGAGACGTTGTTGGCGGCGCGCGACCCGCGCGGCTGGCGACCGCTGGTCATTGGCTCGTTAGGCGAAGGCTTCGTCTTCGCGTCGGAATCATGCGCGCTGGACATCGTCGGCGCGACGATGCTCCGCGAGGTGCAACCGGGCGAGATCATCGCCGTCGATCGTCATGGGATGCGGTCGCTGCAGGCCTTTACCCCTGCACCCCTGCACCGCTGCGTCTTTGAGCATGTGTACTTTGCGCGTCCCGACTCGTACGTCTTCGGTGGTTCGGTCGATCGTGCGCGGCGCGCGTTAGGCAGACGGCTCGCGCAGGAGCAACCCGCGCCGAGCGCTGATCTTGTCTTCGCCGTTCCTGACTCCTCCAATGCGGCGGCCCTGGGCTACGCGGAGCATTCGGGTCTTCCGCTCGAGCTCGCGCTCATTCGCAATCACTATGTCGGGCGCACCTTCATCCAGCCCACGCAGTCCGGACGCGATGCAAAGGTGAAGGTGAAGTACAACGCTGTCCGCGAGGTCCTCGCCGGCAAGAGTGTCGTCATGGTCGATGATTCCATCGTCCGTGGGACCACGACGCGCGGTCTCGTGTCGCTGGTTCGTGGCGCGGGGGCACGAGAGGTGCACATGCGCGTGTCGTCGCCGCCCATTACGGGACCGTGTTACTATGGCATCGATACCCCGAATCGTGAGGAGCTCATTGCGGCCAACCACACGGTGGAGGAAATCGCCCGATTGATCGGCGTCGATTCGCTAGGCTATCTGTCACTTGACGGAATGCTCGGCGCGGTGCCCGGTGGACCTACAGGCTTCTGTCACGCCTGTTTCTCCGGCCAGTATCCGACGCTTCCGCCCTCGGAACCGGTGAAACTCAGGTACGGTCGTCGAGAACCGGCCGGAGTCTAGCCAAAGGTTTTTCCCTTCACTCCCGAAATCGGCACGCGCACAATGACACAATCGGTGTACTTCTTCGGCGACGGCAAAGCCGATGGCACTCGGGAGATGAAGGCGATACTCGGCGGCAAAGGCGCCAATCTCGCCGAGATGACAAACATCGGCGTGCCGGTGCCGCCCGGGTTCACCATTGCGTGCGCCTGCTGCATCGACTTCCTGCGAGACAAACAACGCCCTGCAGCGTTGGAGCAGGAAGTCGCCGCGCAATTGGCCCGCTTGGAATCCTGCGCCGGAAAGAAGTTGGGCGATCCCAGCAATCCGCTCCTCGTCTCCGTCCGGTCAGGTGGCCCGGTCTCCATGCCCGGTATGATGGAGACCATTCTCAATCTGGGTCTCAACGACCGCACCGTGCAGGGGCTCGCGCAGCAGAGCGGCAACGCGCGTTTTGCCTTCGATTCATATCGGCGCTTCCTGCAGATGTACGGCGACGTTGTACTCGGCGTCCCCTTCTCTGATTTCGAGCACCTTCTCCGCGCGAAGCGCATGACAGCCGGCGTCGAAAGCGACGCCGATCTGAGCGAGGAAACCCTTCGCAATCTCGTCGAGGAATACAAGGCGCTCGTTCGCAATCGCACGGGCCGGCCGTTCCCGCTCGATCCACAGGAACAACTCTGGGGGGCGATCGAGGCGGTGTGGAAATCGTGGACGCTCAAGAAGGCCGTCGACTATCGCCGCGTAAACAGCATCGACGAATCGTTAGGCACCGCGGTGAATATCGTGGCCATGGTCTTCGGCAATATGGGCGACGATTCGGGGACGGGCGTCGCGTTTACGCGCGACCCATCGACGGGTGAGCGAAAGTTCTACGGAGAGTTCCTGGTCAATGCGCAGGGCGAAGATGTCGTCGCCGGCATTCGTACGCCCTTGCACATCGAAGACATGGCGCAGCGCCTCCCCGCGGCCTACGAGCGGCTGCTGGGCGTGCAGGACACGCTCGAGCGCCACTTTCGCGAGATGCAGGACCTCGAGTTCACCGTCGAGCGCGGGACGTTGTATCTCCTCCAGACGCGTACGGGCAAACGAACGTCTGCAGCCAGCGTGCGCATCGCTCGCGACATGGTGGGCGAGGGGCTCATTTCGTCGGCCGAAGCGGTGCAACGCGTCAACGCGGCACAGCTCGACCAACTGTTGCACCCTGTCATCGATCCGTCGGCGCACGCAACACCGATCGCAACGGGACTTCCAGCGAGCCCGGGAGCTGCGAGCGGCATCGCTGTGTTTGATCCCGATGTCGCCGAGCGTCGTGCGTCGGAGGGCGTGAACGTCATCCTCGTTCGCGAAGAGACGACGCCAGAGGATTTTCACGGCATCGTTGCGGCGCGCGCCGTCCTTACTTCGCGCGGCGGAATGACGAGCCATGCCGCAGTTGTCGCGCGCGGAATGGGAAAGTGCGCCGTCGTCGGCTGCAAGGACGTGACGGTTGATAACGAGCACCGATCGTTCTCGGTGAACGGCACGGTGGTGAGTGAGGGCGATTGGATCACGCTCGATGGCGGGACGGGGCGCGTCTTCAGCGGCGACCTACCGACGGTTCCGTCCGAAGTCGTTCGCGTCACTGCGGGTCAGCTTGAGCCCTCGCGCGCTCCACTCTACAAAGCGTTTTCCCAAGTACTCGGCTGGGCCGATGAGGTGCGTCGCCTTCGTGTTCGCGCCAACGCCGATACGCCACGTGATGCCCGCACAGCACGCGGATTCGGCGCTGAGGGCATTGGGCTCTGTCGCACGGAGCACATGTTCTTCGAGGGCGATCGCATCACCGCCATGCGCGAGATGATCGTTGCCCGCGACGAGGGCGGGCGGCGTCGCGCGTTAGGCAAGCTCCTTCCGATGCAGCGCTCCGACTTCGAGGCAATTTTCGAGGCCATGAGCGGATATCCCGTGAATATCCGACTCCTCGATCCGCCGCTGCACGAGTTCCTGCCGCATGGCGGCGAAGAGACCAAGCTTCTGGCGCGTCAACTCCGCCTAACGCGACAGGATCTTCTGCGGATTGTTGACTCACTGCGCGAAACCAACCCGATGCTCGGGCACCGCGGCTGCCGCTTGGGGATCACGTATCCTGAAATCACCGAGATGCAGGGGCGCGCGATCTTCGAGGCAGCGGTGCGCGCCAAGCGACGCGGGATCGACGTCCACGTCGAGATCATGATCCCGCTCGTCGCCACCGTGAAGGAGTTCGAGAACCAGCGCGCGATTCTCGAGGAGATTCATCGCTCCGTGGTGCGTGCCATGGGCGAAGACCTGAACTATCAGATCGGTACGATGATCGAGTTGCCGCGCGCGGCGCTCACCGCGCGCGAGATAGCGGCCAAGGCGGAATTTTTCTCCTTTGGGACAAACGATCTAACGCAGACGACGCTCGGTCTGTCTCGCGACGACGCCGGTCGTTTTCTCCCGTCGTATATCGAACGCGGCATTCTCGCCGACGACCCGTTCCAAGTGCTCGACACGGTGGGAGTCGGACGCCTCATTCAGATGGCCGTGACCGAGGGGCGCGCCGCACGCGAGAAGCTCAAGACCGGCATCTGTGGCGAACATGGCGGTGAGCCACGCTCGGTCGCCTTCTGTCACTCGGCGGGCTTGGACTACGTGTCCTGCTCGCCCTTCCGGGTGCCGATTGCGCGACTGGCGGCGGGACAGGCGGCGTTGGCGACGCCGAAGGCCTGACGCTATGCTCTAGGCATTGCCGCGCGTGGCGTCGAGCGCAGCCTGTAGTGACGCCCACAACTTCTCCACCGGCTCCAACCCCACGTGCAGCCTAACGAGCGCCCCGCCGGTCCACGAGCGCACACTTCTCGCCATGTGTGAAAGTCCCGGGAGAACTCCTGGCATCACCAGCGACTCGAATCCTCCCCACGAGTAGCCCAAGCCGAACACTCCGTCACGTGCCAGCAGGTCGGCCAGGCGTGTGGCTCGCTCGCCGCTCCCTGGCCCGCCGTTCGGCTCGAGAAGCTCAAACGACAGAAGCCCGTTACTCCCCGAGAAGTCACGCTTCCAGATGTCGTGACCGGGCGACTTGTCGAACGCAGGATGAAGCACCGCCCCGACGTCCTCACGTGCATCGAGCAATTTCGCGATCTGGAGCGCGCTGTCGGCGTGCGCCTTCAACCGAACATCGACCGTTCGCGCTCCACGCAACGCCAGCGCGGCATCGTCGCCATTGGTACACGCGCCAACATCCATTGCCGTACCGCGCACCAACTTGGAGGCGCGTTCGTTGGCGATGACGGCGCCTAACAACAGGTCGGCGTGCCCTCCCCAATACTTCGTCAGCGGCACGACCGAGATGTCGACGTCGTGCGAAAACGGAGAGAAGAGTCCCGGAGAGCCCCAGGCGTTATCAAGAATGACGTACAGCGGCGTGCCACGAGTGGCTTCGGCCGAACGAACAGCGGCGACCACCGCGGGAACGTCGACCAGATCGAAGGTGAAGCTCCCCGGAGTCTCGATGAACACGGCGCGAGTGTTGGGCCTAACGAGCTCCGCGATTCCTCCAGCCACCGAGGGATCGTAGAACTCGCTTTCAACCCCGAACTTCGGGAAGAAGGCGCGACAGAGTTCGCGCGTTGGACCGTAGCAGCTGTCGACCATCAGGAGGTGGTCGCCTGCGCGGAGGACGGAGAGGAGCGCGAGCGTGACCGCCGCGAGACCCGAGGGTGCGAACTCGACGATCTTCCCACCTTCGCGATGTAATATCTCGGCGGCGAGGGCGGCGGTCGTCGGCGTGCCGAATGTCCCATAGAGGCTCGCGTCGCCGTTCGCGGCCATCTCGCGCTGCACGCGGAGAAGATGGCTGGTATCGTCGAACAAGACGGTCGATGCGCGATGGACCGGAGGTGCGGGGGCGCGGAATCGCTCGAAGTTCATCGGCGTCGACCGGAGGTAATGCGGCTGGTGATTTGCGGGGAGAAACGAGAGAACCCCAACCGTTGCCGGAAGGGGTTCGCTCGAGTGGAGGCGCGGGGAGTCGAACCCCGGTCCGAGATAAGATCAACCACAGCGTCTACGTGCGTATCTCATCGGTTAAGGTCTGCAGTCACTGGCCGACGAGCCACCCATGACTGCACAAGCCTTCTAAGTTTCGCCCGACGCCTGAAGGCGCGACGCCGGACTATCCCGATATTGCGATACTCGTAGCGCCGCCTCGGGCGGGCTTCACTACGAGCAAGGCGCGCTACTCTTGCGAGTTACGCAGCCAGGGCCAGTTCAGAGTTGGCAGTTGTGAGTTTGCCGAGTGTTTTACCAGCGCTTGGCAGCTGGGCACGCAGCCACGGCGTCACCGACCCCGTCGAAGCCAGGTCGCCCCCGTAACTACGAATGAAATCTACGAACTTGCAGTGGTGCAGTCAACGCACCTGTCGCGAGAGTTAACTTCACGTAACGCCACGCAAAGGCTTGCTCGACATATTGTTCAGTCGGTGTAGCAGACAATTCACCTCACCTAACGCCTAACGAGGCGAGCACCGCAGCAACGCCCCGCGACCGCGACGCGTTCTGCTTGATCGCCCCTCAACGACGAGCCTCCGTGACTGACGTAGCCCCTCGCCAAGCGCCCCAGCCCCCCGATCGCGTCTTCGCTGATCCCATCGAGCGCGCATCAGACTTCCGCTTCGACCGCCGCACAGCACGCGTCTTCGACGACATGGTTGGGCGCTCGGTTCCGTTCTACGAAGAAATTCAGCGCATGTCGGTGGAGCTCGCCGCAGACTTCGCGCAGCCGCACTCAACCCTGTATGACATCGGCTGCGCGACTGGAACGACACTCCTTCAGCTCGACCAAGTCGTCGATCCCAGCGTCCGATTCGTTGGCATCGACAATTCCGTTGAGATGCTCGAACGAGCGCAGCAGAAGCTGGCCGCGCACCCCACGCGTCGCGATCGCACCCTCGAGTGCTATGACATTCACGAACGACTCGACGTGAATGACGCCTCGGTGGTCATCATGACGCTCACGCTGCAGTTCGTTCGCCCACTTCATCGCGAACGCATCGTTCGCCAGATCGCCGACGGACTGCGTCCGCAGGGCGCATTCATCCTCGTCGAGAAGCTCACAGAGAGCGACACACTCTTCAATCGCCTATTCATCAAGTACTACTACGACATGAAGCGGCGACGCGGTTATTCGGAGCTCGAGATTGCCCAAAAGCGCGAGGCACTCGAAAACGTGCTCATCCCGTACCGCCTCGAGGAGAACGAGGAACTGCTTCGAAGCTGCGGCTTTTCGCGTATCAACGTCTGGTTCCGTTGGTATAACTTCTGTGGGATAATCGCTGTCAAATAACAAGTTAGCGAAAGCATCTCGCCTAACGTCTCATACAGCGTGCAGCTCACGTCCCCCTCCGCGCGGCAATCGATTCTGGTGCGCTATGGAAATTTTCTTTTCCGTGCGCGAGACGTTGTCTTCCCGATCGTCCTCTTCTCGATCCTCGCCCTCTTTCGCCCCGAGTATCCGCTGGCGTCGAGCGCTTACGACGCGTGGCTCGATGTGGTGGGTATCGTACTGGCATCGTTAGGCCAGCTCCTGCGCGCGGCCGTCGTCGGGTATGCCTACATCGTTCGTGGGGGGCGCAACAAGCGCTTCTACGCCGACAACCTGGTAACGGAAGGGTTCTTCGCCCACGCGCGGAATCCCCTCTATCTCGGCAATCTTCTCATCCTGCTCGGACTCTTCGTTATCTGGAATTCGACCTGGGTCTATCTCATCGGCGTTCCGTTCTTCCTCTTGGGCTACGTCGCGATTGTGGCTGCTGAGGAGAAGTTTCTGAGGGAGAAGTTTGGCGCCGAATACGAGGAATACTGCGCGCGCGTGAATCGATGGATCCCCGATCTTCGCGGAATCTCGACTACTATCGGGGGAATGCGCTTCAACTGGAGGCGCGTCATCCTCAAAGAGTACGGGAGCGCCATCTACTGGATGGCAGGCGCGGTGGTGCTGCTCGCCTTCGACTCGCGCGCTTCCGATCGCACGCACCGCGCGGCGGTCGTACTCTGGCTGCTTATTCCGCTCGCGCTCGCGTGGGGCGCGGCCCGCTGGGCGAAAAAGACCAAGCGGCTACGTGAGAGCGCCGCCTGACGAGTCGAGCGTGAATGCCCCGTGTGTGATGCGAGACGCGGCGAAGGCGGCACCAAAGCCGTTGTCGATATTCACCACGGTGACGCCTGCGGCGCAGCTATTGAGCGCCGTTAGAAGCGGCGCCACGCCCCCAAACGCCGCTCCATAACCAACACTCGTCGGTACAGCAATCACTGGAGCGCTCACCAAGCCGCCCACCACCGACGGCAGCGCACCATCCATGCCCGCGACCACGATCACGACGCGCGCCGAGCGCAACGAGTCGGCGCGTGAAAGCAGGCGATGAATGCCGGCGACGCCGACGTCGGTGAGGCGTTCAACCGTGTTGCCTAACGCGATCGCCGTCTCCGCCGCTTCGTCGGCGACCGGCAGATCAGACGTCCCTGCGGTGACGACGAGGATAGTTCCCTCGCCTGCAGCTGGCGGTTCTTCTCCCGCCAGTCTAACGGTTCTGGCCGACGCGTGCGCGATTGCTGCCGGGAATTTCTCCAGCAAGCACTGGCGAGCCTGCTCCTCCGCCCGAGTGACGAGAAAGCCATCGCCCTTGGCGGCCAGCCGCTCCGCGATCGTCACAATCTGGTCCGGCGTTTTGCCCGAGCCAAAGATCACTTCCGGATGTCCCTGCCGAAGCGCTCGATGATGATCAATGCTGGCGAACGGGAGCTCTTCGGTTGGCTCGAGCGCGAGCTTCTCCAGCGCGTCTGCCGGTGAGATGCGCCCTGCCGCCACTTCCGCCAGCAGCGCGGCGACGCGCTCGCGTCTCACGCTTCGACGATCTCCTCAAGCCGCGCGTCGTCGTCTGCAACCTCGTTAGGCGCGTAGCGTTCGCGATCGCGGAGGTAGTCTTCAAAAATCCCCTCCACCTCACCGAACGAGTTCACGGCGTGCAGGCGACGACGTAGATCGGCCGAGTTGTGGAGCCCCTTTACGTACCAGCCGAGGTGCTTCCGAAACTCGATTGCCGCACCCTCCGGATCGACTTCGTAGTCCTGCACCATCCGCGCATGACGAAGGGCGATCGCAAAACGCTCCTCAACACCAGGAGTGGGAACTGGAGCACTCCCTTCGAGCAACGCTCGCGCCTGGTCAAAGATCCACGGCTGGCCGAACGACCCACGCGCGATCATGACGCCATCGCATCCCGTCTCGCGACGCATGCGTGCGGCGTCTTCGGCGTTCTTGATGTCGCCGTTGCCGATCACTGGAATCTCCAGCGCGTCTTTCACCGCGGCGATCTCCTCCCAACGCGCGCTTCCGGAATACATCTGCGTGCGCGATCGCGGGTGCAACGCCAACGCGCGCGCCCCCGCATCCTGGCAGTGAAGCGCGATCTTGACGGGATCGCGCATCTCCTCGTTCCAGCCGCTGCGAATCTTCACCGTTACCGGGAGATGCGTGCCGGCGATGACCGCGCGAATGACTTCCTGAACGAGCGACAGATCCTTGAGGCATCCTGATCCGCCGTTGCGCCTGACGACTTTCTTGACCGGACAGCCGAAGTTGATGTCGATGTACTCAGGCTGGAATACATCCGTGACGAGAGCCGACGCATCGCGCATCGCGGCAGGATCGGCGCCGAAGATCTGCACGCCGATGGTGCGCTCATCGGCGCCAAACCGGAGCTTGTCGATCGTCGCCGGATTTTCCCGGCGAATTCCTTCGGCCGACAGAAACTCCGTCACCACTACGTCGGCACCATGCAGGCGGCAGAGTCGCCGAAACGGCGATTCCGACACTCCCGCCATTGGCGCGAGGAAGAGCGGAACGTCGTGAGCCGTGGGATACGGAAAGCGCATTCCGGAAGCTAACGGCGGCCGTAGATCGATTCAACGTGATGCTTTGACACGACTTGCGGCGCGCGGTAGTTTGCGCGGTTCGATACGGTCGGCATGCGTGCCGGCTCGGAATGCCTCCAGCACCCGCCCCGGTTGGGCTGCGCTGAGGCGAAGCGCAAAGAGCGGACAGGCGAACGAGCTGAGGCAATCGATGGAGCTAAGAGAGTTTTTCTCCGAGGACGCGATCAAGCTGGATCTCGAAGGGACGAGCAAGGACGAGATCCTGAAAGAACTCATCGGGCTGCTGAAGCTCGACGAGAAGTCGGAGGGAATGCTCTTCAAGATGCTGAAGCGCCGTGAGAACCTTGGCTCGACCGGAATCGGGCGGAACATCGCCATTCCCCACTGCCGCTCCCTCGTCGTCAACAAGTTGCGCGTCGCATTCGGGCGCAAACCTGGTGGACTGGACTTCAAGGCGATCGACGAAAAACCCGTGAAGTTCTTCTTCCTCATCGTTGCGCCACCACTCGAAGTCTCCAACCAGTATCTCCCCGTCCTCGGCAAGATCGCGCAGTTCAGCAAGGAGGCGGATGTCCCCGATCGTCTCCTGGCGATCAAGACTCCCGCGGAGTTCATGGCGCTGCTCGAGGAGAAAGGCGTCTAGCTCATCGCAAGCCACGCACATGCAAGAACGGGCGCCTCGTTAGGCGCCCGTTGTCGTTTCTATCGCATTCCTTCCAATGGATCGGCGACTTCGCCCATAAGCACGCGCCGAATCAGGAAGAACAGGAATCCCACTAAAGCTCCGATGCGCGCCGTGGCCGACGCCACGCCCAGCGTCAGGAGCCAGGGCGATGCGACGTGCTGTTGTCCCGTCGTTCCGCCAACCATCATCTCACCAGGCAGAAAGGTGGCAATACCGAGCACGCCGCCGGTCAGCGCGCCGATGATGATGTACTTGAGGCATTTGAGGACAAGAGTCGCGCGCTGGGACATGGAAACATCTTACGGCAATGGAGCATTGCCGTCGAGAACGAGTTCTCGTTCGCGTCACTCATGCGCGTGATGTTCGATGATGATGCGGCGAAGGTCACCGCCGAGATGCGTGTGCACGCGCCAGCCCAGGAGTGCTGCCGCAGCCACGAGCGCAACAACAAGCGCCCACCACATTCCCTCTGCGCCAAACCCTGCACCAAGACACCACCAGGCGCCGAGCGGAAGACCGATTACCGCGTATCCCGTCATGTTGATCAACATGGGAATGCGCGTGTCGCCAGCGCCTCGCAAGATTCCACTTGAGACCCCCTGCATCCCGTCGAAGACCTGGAAGACGCCAGCGATGGGGATGAGCGACGCAGCGACCGCGATCACCGCTGGATCGTCCGTGAAGAGTCGAGCAAGCGTTCCTGGAATTCCCAGCAGCACCGCCGCAGACAACGCCATGAACCCAACGCCGCAGGCAAGCGCGGCACTCGCCTCTCGCCGCGCCGCATCGGCGTCATCGCGCCCGATCGCTCGTCCCACAAGCACCGAAGCAGCGGCGTTGACGCCTAACGGGACCATGTAGGTGAGCGACGCGAGGGTGATGGTGATCTCATGGCCGGCCAACGGAACTGTTCCCAGCATTCCGATGATCACGAGGGCGCCGCCGAACGCCACAATCTCGAAGAACTGATGGATGCCAATCGGAATCCCGATGCGCAGCATCGCGGCAATGGGGACCCAACGGAGCGATGCGGACGACCAAGGACGAAGCGAGGGAGCGAGCGAGCGCCACGACAACGCCGCGAGTGTTCCCGTCATGATGAAGCGGCCAATCGTCGTGGAGATCGACGAGCCCACCGCGCCTAACGGTGGAAAGCCGCCGTGCCCAAAGATCAGGAACCAGTTGAGCACGATGTTGACCACGTTTCCCACAACCACGGCGACGAGCACGGGGCGCACGCGATGCATGGCCTGCATCGTCTGGCGGAGCGCGACGAACACAAAGAATGCGACGAGCGAGGGGATTTGGATTCGCACCCAGCGCGCTGCGAGCGGAACGACCTCTGGTGGCTGCCGGACCAGGGTGAGAATCCATTCGGTCGGCGCGAGGCAGAGGGCGGCAACCACTGACGTGAGTGCAGCAATCACGAGCCCACGCTGCAGGCCAAGTGCGATGCCTTGCTCGTCGTTCGCTCCGACGGCCTGGGAAATGACCGGGTCGATAGCCATCACGATGCCTTGGCCAAACAGCGCGATGGTGACCCACCAGAAATTGCCTAACGCGACGGCGGCGAGGTCGACAGGCGAAACGCGGCCGACCATCGCCGTGTCGACCGTCCCCATGAGCGAGAGGCCGACCTGCACGGCGACGATGGGCGCAGCGAGTCGTGCGACGTCGTGCATCTCGTGACGCGTGGGAATGCGCAGGGCGCCGCGCGCGCGTTCGCGGGGTTCGCGAGGTATGCGAGGTTCGCCGGCCCGCGTCACTCGCGACGCTCGTTAGGCAGCCCACGCCGCGACTCGGCGCCGCCGTCTCGCACGAAAACGACGGGGCGCTGTGTGAGCGCCCCGCAGTCGTCCTCCGTTGCCATCACGCTGCGCGCGACCTTTACTCCCATTCGATCGTCGCCGGAGGTTTGGACGACACGTCGTACACGACGCGATTCACGCCTTTCACCTCATTGATGATGCGGCTCGAGATGCGCCCAAGGACGTCGTGCGGGAACTGATACCAATCGGCGGTCATACCGTCGGTGCTCGTGACGGCGCGCAACGCGACAACATTTTCGTAGGTGCGATAGTCGCCCATGACGCCAACGGAGCGCACCGGCAGCAGTACGGCGAAGGCCTGCCAGATTTCATTGTACAAGCCTGCGGCGCGAATCTCCTCGAGGTAAATCGCATCGGCCTTTTGCAGCACGGCGACCTTCTCCGCACTCACATCACCCAAAATGCGGATAGCGAGCCCCGGCCCCGGGAACGGATGGCGCCCCACCATCTCCTCCGGTAGTCCCAACTCACGTCCGACATTGCGCACCTCATCCTTGAACAGTTCGCGTAATGGCTCGATGAGTCGGAACTTCATGTCGGGCTTGAGCCCGCCAACATTGTGATGAGTCTTGATGGTCGCACTGGGGCCACCCTTCGCGCTCACGGACTCGATGACGTCGGGATACAGCGTGCCCTGCACGAGGAACTCGGCATCCTTCCCTGCTTCGGCCGCCGCATCCTCGAAGACGTCGATGAAGGTGTGCCCGATGATCTTCCGCTTCTGCTCCGGCTCATCGACGCCAGCCAGCGCGGACAGAAAGCGATCTTCGGCCCTAACTGTCAGCAGCCGAATGCCGAGGTTGGCGCGAAAGGTGCGTTCGACCTGTTCGCGTTCGTGCATGCGGAGCAGCCCGGTATCGACGAAGATGCACGTGAGCTGATCGCCAATGGCTCGGTGCACAAGTGCCGCGGCGACGGACGAATCGACACCGCCGGAGAGTCCGCATACCACCTGACGGTCGCCCACCAACTCCCGGATGCGCGACACTTCATCGTCAATGAAGTGGCCGGGGGTCCAACCGGCTTCGCACTTGCAGATCTCAAACAGGAAGTTCCCGATGATATCGGACCCTCTAACTGTATGATGCACCTCGGCGTGGAACTGAATTGCGTGGATCGGTTTCGACTCGTGGCGCATCGCGACGAGCGGGTTGTCCGAACTGGACGCGGTGGCGACAAATCCAGGAGGAACCGTCTCGACGTGATCGCCGTGACTCATCCAGACCTGCGATTCTTCTCCGACGCCGAAGCCGGCGAAAAGGCCGGCGGGTTCACCAACTGTGATCTGCGCGCGTCCATACTCGCGCCGCCCAGTGGCGCCGATCTTCGCCCCCATGGCGAGCGCAATCCACTGCATCCCGTAGCAGACGCCTAACGTCGGGGCAATGTCGAGAATGGCGGGATCAAAGGTCGGGGCACCGTCGTCAGTGACGGATGAGGGGCCGCCGGAGAGGATGATCCCTGTCGGCTTCCACTCGCGGATCCACTCCAGCGACCTGGTGGGAGGGTGGATTTCCGAAAACACGCGTGCTTCGCGCACGCGTCGAGCGATCAACTGCGTGAACTGCGAGCCACAATCGAGGATGAGGATTCGGCTTCCCGTAGTTTGTGTCACGCGTCGTCTGTGTTGGGTTGAAAGGTGTCGGACACCTTGAGCGTGAAGAAATGCACGTTCTTCGTCTCCAGATCGAGGATCGCTCCGCTCGGGGCGCCATGGAGCCATCCGCACCCTTCACCAGGATTCACGATCACGGTCTCCCCGCGAATCATCATCTCTTCGCGGTGCGTGAAGCCATGCACGACAAATGCATGCGCCTCAATCGATCGCTGCGACACGTCGACCAAGTCGTAGACGAGCAGAATACGTTTGCCTTCGATCTCAAACGAGTGCGGGGATTCGAACAACTCGATTCCCATCCCCTGCTGCGCGAAGGCGCGAATACCTTCGTGATCGCCGTCGTTGCGCCCAAAAACCGCCACGAGCGGAATGTTCAGGTCGATGAACGGCTTGAGCGCGAATGGTGCGCACAGATCTCCGGCGTGAAGGACGAGCCCCACGCCGCGCTTCTGCATGTATTCGAGGAGCGCGCGAATGGCGGGAAGGCGGTCGTGCGTGTCGGCGAGCAGCCCCACGAGCATCAGGCGTTCCTCCACTGGGGGGTAGCGGTCTCGCGTCTAACGAGGTCCGCGTAGCGTTCGCGCTCGGTGATGGTCGCCCAACGCTCGCCGTCGACCAGCACTTCGACGGCTCGCGGACGAGAATTGTAGTTCGATGCCATGCTGTAACCGTACGCGCCCGCCGTCTGTACGCACAACAATGCGCCCGGCTCCACATCGTGCATTTCGCGATCGAGGGCAAGGAAATCGCCGCTTTCGCAGACCGGCCCCACGACGTCGAATCGCCCGGTTGCGCCTGACGGATGCACACTCTCGATGCGGTGAAAGGCATCGTAGTGGGACGGGCGCAGGAGATCGTTCATCGCCGTGTCGGTGATGAGAATGTCGCGTCCGCCGCTGCGCTTGCGGTAGAGCACGCGCGCCAGCAACACGCCGGCGTCGGCGACGAGAAAGCGCCCGGGTTCGACGATGAGGCCAAGTCCCAGGCGCTGCACCGCTGGCACGACGATGGAGGCATACGCCTCAAGATCGGCCGGCGCTTCGTCGTCGTAGGGGACAAACAGTCCGCCGCCGATATCGACGTGCTCCAACGTGTTGATGCCTGCCGCGCGAATCGCCGCCACAAGCGACTCGAGCTTCGCGATCCCGTGCCCGAACGGCGACACCTCGGACACCTGAGACCCGATGTGCATTCCGATCGCAATCAGCCGGACGTTAGGGAGTTGGTGAACCAGTTGTGCCACGCCTAACGCCTGATCGATCGGAACGCCGAACTTGTCGCCCTTCTCTCCCGTCTTGATGTATTCGTGAAACGACTCGACGGTGATTTCGGGATTCACACGAATCCCGACGCGCACCGTGGTCGCGCGCTCGGCGGCGACAGCATTCAGGAGATGTACTTCGCCTTCAGACTCGACGGAGACGAGATGCACGCCGGCATCGAGTGCCTCCTGCATCTCCGCTCGAGATTTTCCCACACCGCCAAAGATGACGTCATTGCCGGCGAATCCAGCGGCAAGCGCTCGATAGAGTTCGCCGCCGGAGACGACTTCGATCGCCGACCCCGACGCTCGCAACACGCCGAGCACGCCGAGCGATGAATTCGCCTTGCACGCGTAGTGAATGCGATGGGGAACCGGCGACAGCGCCGCATCGAGCCGCGCGTACTGCGCACGAATCGATGCCGCGCTGTAGACATACGCTGGCGTTCCGACCAACTCGGCGATGCGCTCGAGCGAGACGCGCTCCAGGTGCAACGCGCCATCTACTCGCGAGAGCACTGGCGCTAGTACGCTCGTGCCCATACCACCTGATGCTTGGCCGGCTCACCCGTGACCATACACGTGAGGTTCGCGTTAGGCGTCCGGAACTCCTCGTCGGGAATGCACCGGATCGTCGCCTTCGTTTCTTCCTTCACCTTCGCTTCCACCGCCGGATCGCCGTTCCAGCCGGCGTACACGAACGCCCCGCGTTCTTCCATCAACTCCTTGAAGCGATCGTAGCTGATGGCGTCGCGAATACTGTTCGCTTCGCGCCGGTCGGTCGCCGCGCGCAACATGTCGCGCTGAATGACATCGAGCAGCGCCCCAATGGAGGCGGCGATTCCGTCCAACGAAAGCGACGTCTTCTCGCGCGTATCACGCCGCGCGGTCATGCACGCGTTGTTCGCCAGATCGCGTGGCCCGAGTTCGATGCGCAGCGGTACACCGCGCAATTCCCACTCGTAGTACTTGGCGCCAGGCTTCATGCCTTCGCGGGAATCAACGTGCACGCGAATGCGATCGTCGCCTCGCCCCCCCCAGCTCGAGAGATCGTTCTTGAGTCGCGACGCCACGTCAAAGAGCCACGCGCGCTCCTCGTCGCTCTTCCAGATGGGTACGATGACAACCTCGATGGGCGCGAGCTTTGGAGGCGTGCGCAGTCCGTTGTCGTCGCCGTGCGTCATCACCAGCCCACCGATCATGCGCGTCGAGACGCCCCAGCTCGTGTTCCACGCATGTTCGATCGATCCCGATTCGCTTTGGAACTTTAGTTCGAAAGCCTTCGCGAAGTTCTGACCGAGGTTGTGCGACGTTCCAGCCTGCAACGCCTTGTTGTCCTGCATCATCGCTTCGCACGAATACGTGCGCAGCGCTCCCGCAAAACGTTCGGCGTCCGTCTTCTGCCCCGTCACCACCGGCATGGCGATATAGTCTTCCATGAACTTCCGGTAGATCGAGAGAATGAGGCGCGTTTCTTCCTGCGCTTCGTCGTGCGTGGCGTGCGCCGTGTGTCCCTCCTGCCAGAGAAACTCGAGCGTGCGAAGGAAGAGGCGCGTGCGCATTTCCCACCTAACGACGTTCGCCCATTGGTTCACGAGAATGGGGAGATCGCGATAACTCTGCACCCACTTCGCGAACATCGAATAGATGATCGTCTCCGACGTGGGGCGAATGATCAGATTCTCTTCGAGCTTCTTGCCACCGCCGTGCGTGACGACCGCCGCTTCAGGTGCAAACCCTTCGACGTGCTCTGCTTCTTTCTGCAGGAACGACTCGGGAATGAGCAATGGGAAATACGCATTGCGCACGCCTGTCGCCTTGAACATGTCGTCCAGTGCACGTTGCATCCGCTCCCAGATGCCGTACCCGTTCGGGCGAATGACCATGCAGCCGCGAACAGGCGAGTAGTCCGCGAGTTCGGCGCGCAACACGAGTTCGTTGTACCAGGCGCTGAAGTCTTCAGCGCGAGTGGTGAGTTTCTTGTCGTCTGCCATGAGACATTGGGGGGAAGAAGAGTCGGTTCACGAACGACACACGTCGCTCGTTAGGTGATGTACCTGCGAGACGCGACTCTCCTCACGGTCGATCTGCCGCGCCACTATGGCGCTCCCGCACTTCCTGTATGAGCTCGTCCACGGTGGTGACGCGTTGTTCACCCGTCGCCAGGTTCTTGATCTCCACACGCCCGTCGCCGCCCGCTACCGCGCCAACCATCGCCACGGCGCGCGCGCCAGCGGCGTTGGCTGACTTCAGTTGCTTGCCTAACGCCTGAGACTTGAGCGGATACTCGACCGACGCGCCCGCCGCGCGGAGCGATGTCGCCACGCGCGTTGCCGCGAGCCGATCGTCGTCCGACAGCGGCGCTACCCAGAAATCCACCGTCGGACTCCCCGAAGGCATCTTTCCTCGAGCTTTCAACAGTTCGCCCAGCACGACGTCACCCATGCCGAAGCCTAACGCCGGCATGTCAATGCCACCTAACGCCGCGAGCAGATTGTCATAGCGCCCGCCGCCACACACGGCGCGAAATTCCCCCTTCGCGTCGAAGAGCTCGAAGACGATTCCCGTGTAGTACGCGAGCCCTCGCACGATCGTGAGGTCGAGCTTGAGGTATTCCCGCACGCCTAACGCCGAGAGCAGTTCACGATACGCGTCGAAGCGCGAGAGCGCCTCGCTCACCTCGGCGTTATCGGCAAAGTCCGTCCGTAGCGCGTCAAAGTCCGACGCGCGCACCAGGTCGAGCACGCGCCCTGCGGCGCCAGCGCTCACCCCCGCATCCGTCATTTTCTTCTCGAGCGCAGCTTGCGGTTCGCGCTCGATCTTGTCGACAGCGCCAAAAACGACGGGGACACACTCGTCAGGCACGCCCAATCCCTTCACCAACGCCGTGAGTAAGCGTCGATCGGACACTCGGGCAATGACATCGTCAGGCCCAAGCCCGCACGAGCGCATGATCTCACACGCCACCGCCAACAGCTCGGCGTCAGCTGCAACGTCGCTCTCACCGAAGATGTCGACATTGAGCTGGAAGTGCTCCCGCAGGCGCCCCTTCTGCTGTCGCTCGTAGCGAAAGAGTTGAGGAACGGAGAACCAGCGCACCGGCTTCCGCAGGGCGTTCGCCCTCGCACCAACCATGCGCGCAACCGTTGGCGTCATTTCCGGACGCAACGAAATCGCTCGCCCGCCCTTGTCTTCGAAGTTGTAGAGCTGTCCGACGATCTCCTCCCCGCTCTTCTTCGTGTAGAGATCGAGGGGCTCAAGCGGAGGGCCGTCGTATTCGACGAAGCCGAAACGGCGCGCTACGTCACGCCAACGCTCAAACAACCACGCGCGCTGCGCGAAGGTGTCGGGATAAAAATCGCGAAAACCGGGAAGAGATCCGCCTGACATTGAGGAAAGCTACCCGGCGAGCGGATCGACCTGCAAGCGAGCCATCGCGTCGCCCACCGTGTGGAACGACCCCGTCACGAGTACCGTTCCGCCAGCACGCTCCGCTGCAAACAATGCCTCGTCAAAATCGTGCGTCGCCCGCGCAGGCCACCCACGCGACCGCGCATATGCGTGCGCCTCACTCAACGACCACGCTCGGCTCGTCGGTGCGGTGGGAGCATCGGTGAGCACGAACTCGTCGACCGTTGTGGACAGCGCGTCCATCATCCCGCGCCAGTCCTTGTCGCTCAGCACGCAAAGCACGGCGATGACGGGGCGCTCCACGGCAATCCCACTTAGAGTCGTCGCGAGGACACGCGCGCCGTCCGCGTTATGCGCCACGTCAAAGATGAACGAGCCAGAGCGCGTAAATCGACCCGGTAGTCGCACACGCTCCATCGACGTCGCAACTTCGCGCCAACCTCCCCACCACTCTCCCCCCATCGTTCGCAGCGTGAGTAGCGCGAGCGCCGCGTTCGATGCCTGATGCGCGCCGGTCAACGGTGTATGAACGCGATGCGACTCGCCGTCAAAGTCGATGCTAAAGCGAGTTCCATCGCTCGAGACAATCACCTCGCGCGGTGGTGCGTCATCCCAAACGCTCGCAACCGGCGAGGCGCCCTGCTCTCGCGCAAGCATCGCTAACAGCGCGCGAATCTCATGATCCGGTTCGCCGATCGTAGCCGGCACGCCACTCTTGAATATCCCCGCTTTCTCGTGCGCGATCAGCTCGCGCGTGTCGCCAAGGTGCTCGGTGTGGTCGATACCGATCGAAGTGACGGCGGCGACGAGCGGCCTAACGACGTTGGTGGAGTCGAGTCGCCCGCCCAGTCCCGTCTCGATGATGGCCGCATCCACTTTTGCCTCGTCGAACCACGCGAACGCCATCGCCGTGGTCGCCTCGAAAAACGTGGCGCCTAACTGTTCGACCGTTGGGGTCCACCGCTCGATGAAGTCGACGACCCACTCCTCAGGAATCGCGACACCGTTGACGACAAAGCGCTCGCGAAAATCGACGAGGTGTGGCGAGGTGTATTTGGCGACGCGCATTCCGCGTCCGCGCAAGAGTGCCTCGATCGTCGCGCAGACACTCCCCTTCCCGTTGGTGCCGGCGACGTGGATGACTCGAAGCCGTTCTTGTGGATCCCCGATCGCGTGGAGAAAAGCGACGGTACGCTCGAGCCCAAACTTGCTCTTGCCGGTCGTTCTCGCGAAGAGATACGCCAGCGAATCCGCGTAGAGACTCAGCTGGTCGCCCACCCGGCAGCCGCAGGCTTGCCGCTCATATGTCGGAGAAGTCTTCCCAGGGTTGCCTTCAAATCCTTTCGATGAACGACCATGTCGAGCATGCCGTGATCGAGCAGGAATTCGGCGGTCTGAAACCCTTCGGGAAGATCTTGGCCTAACGTTTGTTTGATGACACGCGGTCCCGCGAAGCCGATGACCGCTCCCGGCTCCGCGACGATCGCATCACCTAACATTGCGTAGCTGGCGCTCACCCCGCCTGTGGTTGGATTCGTGAGAATCGAGACATAGGGAATGCGCCGATCGGCGAGTTGCGAGAGTACCGCCGACACCTTCGCCATCTGCATCAGCGAAAGGACTCCCTCCTGCATGCGCGCGCCACCCGACGCGGAAATCACGAGAAGCGGGTGCTTGCGTTCGAGCGAGCGCTGGGCAAGTCGAGCGATCTTTTCGCCCACTACAGAGCCCATCGATCCACCCATGAAGGCGAAGTCCATCACCCCGAGATTCACCGGCATTTCGCCGAGTGTTCCTGAAACCGTCAGAATCGCGTCTGTGTCACCAGCGTTCGCGCGTGCCTTCTTGAGTCGTGTCTCGTAGTCGGGAAAGCTAAGTGCATCGACCGAACGCAACTCCGTTTCCGTCTCCTCCCACTTCTCATCATCGAGAAGGAGCGTGACATACTCGATGGCACGAATGCGACGGTGATAGTCGCAGTTCGGACAAACATTCAGGTTGCGGGCGAACTTCTCCCGAATGTCGGTGTGCCCGCATGCCTCACACTTCTCCCAGACATCGGGAGGAATCTCCAACCGCTCGCGTCTCGGTTGACGCAGCTTCTTTTCCTTCCGGAACCAAGCCATGCTAGAAAAATGGCGCCCGTGAAAGGCTTGGGGTAGAGCGTCGGCGTGCGCCTGCCGGAGAAATTGCGGCTGATTGGGCCGAGTGCGCCTGACGACTGGCTAGCGGCGCAGCCCGATGGGGAGCGCGTCCGCCTCGCCTCGCCCCTCCGACGAGATTCGCACCAGAATCCCGACGGCGAGCCAACAGGCCAGCATGAACGAGCCGCCGTACGAAAAGAACGGAAGCGGGATGCCCGTGATGGGCATGAGATTCAATGTCATCCCCACGTTCACGATGACGTGAACGAGCCAACTCCCGAGCAGGCCGAAAGCGACCAGCGAACTGAAGGACTCATTGGCGCGTGAGGCGACGCGGATGACACGAAGAAACAGGAAGAGAAAGAGCGTCAGCGCGATGGCCACGCCAACGAATCCCAACTCCTCACCGACCACCGAGAAGATGAAGTCGGTCGACTGCGCGGGGAGAAAGGCGAGGCGCTTCTGCGTGCCGAGGGTGAATCCTTTTCCGAGCAATCCTCCCGAGCCGATCGCAATCTGCGACTGCAGCACGTGATAGCCGCTCGCTTTCGGATCAGACGACGGATCAAGGAAGACGAGAAGACGACTCTGCTGATAGGGACTCAGCTTTTCCCACATAATGGGCGCGAGTACTCCCATCGCTACGTTCGCGACGAGCAGAAAGACGCCTTCAACGACGTACGGCTTGTACCAGAGCACGAGTGCCAACAGCACCGAGAACCAGGCGCCCCAGACTAACGCTCCGGCACTTGCCAGCAAGAGCGAAACGCCGGGACTAACTACCAAAAGCAACAGCGGCCACGAGACACCGGACCAGAAGAGCATCGCGAGAAAGATTCCGACGAACACCATCCCGGTGCCCAGGTCGGGCTGCGCCATCACCAGCACCCAGGGAATGAGCACCACGAGTCCCGGCTGCCACAGGTCAAGCAGCGACTTCGGTGGATCGCGACGCGCGGCCAGCACCTTCGCGAGCATGAGGACCACGGCCACCTTGGCGAGCTCCGAGGGTTGGCCGAGCCTAACGCCGCCAACGGTGAGCCACCCCTTCATGCTCGACGCTGTGCCGGCGCCCGAGCCCGTGAATAGCGTGATCAGGAGCAAAGCGCACGCAGCGAGATACGCCGGCCAACTCGCCCACTCGAGCAGTCTCACCGACGCTCGGCTCACCGCCCACGCGGAGAAGATCGCGACGACGAACCATGCGATCTGACGACGATACGCCGATGCGACCGCCGGAATCAGAACATCGGTTTGCCCCGCGGAGTACACCGTTGCGATGCCGTAGGCCGACAGGAGAAGGGCGATTATGGCCAGCGGATAGTCCGCAAAAACTCGCCTGATCACTCTCCCTCCACCGACACCGGCACGACTGCGGGACGCTTCAGGTAGTGCTCGATGACTTTCGAGGCGATCCTCGCGGCGGCGCTTCCGTGCTCACCCTGCCACAACATCACCGCAACGACGATCTCCGGCTCATCCTTCGGTGCGAAGCCGACAAACCAGGCGTGATTCTTCTTCGTTTCGTTCTGCGCGGTTCCAGTCTTTCCCGCGAGCACCACACCCTGGATCTGGGCGGATGCGGCCGTGCCGCGTCCCGATACCACGTCGGCCATCGCGTCGCGCAAGCCGGCGAGCTGGCGAGTCGTCAGGTTGAGGATTTTCGTGCGCTCGGGATTGCGCTGCACGAGCTCGGGGCGAGCGGCGGACCCGTCGGTTGCAAGCGCCGTGTAGAACCGCGCCATGCTAAGCACCGTTTGCAGGTTCTCGCCTTGCCCGATGGAGAGATTCAGCGTCACCGCGTTGGACCACCCGCGAGCCCCGTACTTCTTGTTGAAGTACGCGATCGCACTCGGCCAGTTGGGCGACATCTCGTTAGGCAGGTCGATGCCCGTCTTCTCGCCGAAGTGCAGCGAGACGCCGCCGGCGAGGACGTTGGCGAGCGTTAGGCGCAGGCCGAGCTGGTAGAAGTAGACGTCGCACGACTTGGCGATCGCCTGCGACAGCGTCACGTTGCCGTGCCCGTGCGCATCCCAGCACTTGAAGGCGCGGTTGCCGTACTGATAGCTCCCCGTGCACGGCACCGACATTCTGGTATCGAAGTCCGCGATCCCCGCTTCGAGCGCCATTGCCGCCGTCGCCAGCTTGAAGGTCGACGCCGGAGGATAGCGCCCCTGCATTGCCTTGTTGTACAGCGGCTTCCGATCGTCCGTTTGCAGCTGCGTGTAGTACTCCTTCGGAATACCACCGATGAAGCGGTTCGGATCGAACGACGGCGCGCTATGCAGCGCCAGCACGGCTCCCGACTTTGGCTCAAGCGCCACCACGCCTGCGACGAGCGAGTCGCCGAGATACGCCGAGATGAACTTCTGAAGGTCGAGATCGATGTTCGTGCGGAGATCGGGGGCGGCGACGGGCTCCTGATCGGGGCGTGCGCCCGACTCCTGGACCACACGGCCACGCGCATCGACTTCGACAAAGCGCGATCCTTCGCGGCCGCGGAGCTGTGCCTCGTACTGTCGCTCCAGTCCCGACTTGCCGATCTGCTGTCCCGACTTGTAACCGGCGTAGGTCGTGGAGTTGAGTTCCGACTCGTTGATTTCGCCCGTGTAACCGGTGAAGGCGGCGACCGCACCGCCGTCCGGATAGTACCGCTTCGGTGCTGACTGGATGATGAGCTCGGGAAATTCCGTGCGATGCTCTTCGAGTACCGAGACCTGATCGAACGTCGCGTCCGCTAGTACGACTGTTGGGCGATTCGGGTCGCGTTTGAGCCGCCTAACGGCGGATTCGATTTGTTCTTCGGAGAACGGGATGATTCCGGAGAGTCGCTGCAGCGTTGCGCGCAGCGAGTCGCCTCCGCTCACGAGAATCGAGACGGAGTAACCGGGAATGTTTTCGGCGATGATCTGGCCGTGCCGGTCGTAGATGATGCCACGCGCGGCGGGAATCGGTACTTCGCGCAGACGATTGCGCTCCGACGATGTGCGGAACTGTTCGTTTTGCAGGACCTGCGCACGAAAGAACCCGCCAGCCAACACCAGGAGTGCGATCGTCGTCAGCCACGACGCCGCGCGTGCTCGACGCTGGATATCGTTAGGGTGGAGACTCATGACGAGGGATTCTCCAGCATGCTCTTGAACAGCAAGATGACGGCGACGCCACACACGGCCGTCATGGCCGCCGCGAGTGGCGACCAGAGCACGATCTGCGATGCCATGTCATACACGCTTCCGTTCCGCTCCGCGATCACGAAGAGGATATCGAAGGCCCATTTCCCTAAGAAGAAAAAGAAGGCGTGCAAAAAGACATTGTCAGCGAAGAATACTGCCTTGAGCCATGACGCGCCGAATCCCACGACTGTCATCGCCAGCGCGCCGGCGCCGAATGAACCCGGGCTCATCGAATCGGCGATCATCCCGGTGATGAATCCGATGAGCGCGGCGGCGCCGGGTCGCACGCGCACAGCGAGCAGAAGGACGCCGATAATCAGGAAGTCGGGATTGACGCGCCACCCCAGGAGTGGGCGAAGGAAGAAGTGCAACACCACCAGCAGCGCGAAGACCAGCGCGACTCGAACGCCCCGTTGAATGTTCATGGGCGCCTCCGGGTGCTGTCGACGCGAGGAGCGGACGGTGGACGGGCGCTGGCGGGGCGCGGCGGCGTGCTATCGTTAGGCACCGCGCGCAAGATGGCGGCCGCCGAATCGGCGGCCCGGCGACGCCCTTCGGCGGCGGCCAGCGAGTCGAACGTCGCGCGGCGCAACAAGGAGTCGCCGGCAGCTGCAATGGCGCGGGTCATCGATTCGGCAGACGATTCGCTGCGCCAGATGGCCTCGAGCGAATCGGTGCTGCGCTGTGGCAGGAGGACCATCACGTTGGTCACGTCCTGCGGGCGCACGGCCGGACGCACCAGGTACGTGCGTGACCACTGCTCCGACGTCTTGATCTCGCCCAGGACGACGCCGATCGGAATGCCTCGCGGAAAGACACCGCCGATCCCCGACGTGGCGATGTGCGTACCGGCTCTCAGCGTGTCGCGCAATGCGACGCCACGGATCTCGAGGAGATAGCGCTCGGGGACATTCTTGGCATCGCGCAGGTCGCGCTCGTTGCTGGTGTGCGCGCGCACGATCCCGAAGACGTTGCCGTCCGCCGACATGGCACTCGCCCGAAAGTCGCGATGGGTCCACATGATCGCGATGCTGCTCCCGGGGTCGACGGTGGTCACCTTTCCCACCAGCCCGTCGGGAGAAATGACCGCGGCGCCGCTCTTTGCCCCCGCCCTGCTACCAACCGTTAGGGTAAGGAGGTCATCCTCGCCATGCAGCGCCTCCGCAGGAAGAAAGCCGTACCGCAGTTTCCTGCCTAACGCCAAAAGCCCGCGGAGCTGTACGTTCTCCGTCTCCAAGTCGCGCAGCGCATTCACCCGCAGGGCGAGTGAGTCCATGCGCGCCATGACGGCATCTCGCTCCACGAAGGCGTTGCGTGCGCGAACCGCACGTTCCTGGAGCGCGAGCAGCGGCGCGACGACCGTACGCCGTAAGCTCGACGCAATGGCTTCGCGCACGGGGAGTGGGAGCACGGTGGCAAAGAGGGCCAGCAGTGCACAGGCGATGAGCAGCCCGGTGTCCAGTCGCGAACCGGAGCGCGCAGCGCGAGCCATGGTGTCTCGCTACGACGAGAGAACCGACCAGTACTTCTGCTCGTCGTCGAGGATTCGGCCGACGCCGCGTACGACGCACGTCAACGGATCTTCGTCAACGTGAATGGGAAGTCCGGTCTCCTGACTGAGCACGACGTCGAGCCCGCGAATCAGCGCGCCGCCACCGGTCATCACGATGCCGCGATCCACGATGTCGCTCGCCAACTCGGGCGGTGTGATCTCGAGGGCGCGGCGAACGGCGTCAACGATCTGCTGAATCGGCTCCTGAATCGCTTCGCGAATCTCCGACGAATGCACGCGCACGGTCTTTGGAATGCCCGACACGAGATCGCGCCCCTTCACTTCCATTTCGCGTTCATCGCCGACTGGTGCAGCAGAACCGATTTGAATCTTGATCAATTCTGCTGTCGGTTCACCGATGAGCAGATTGTAGTTCTTGCGCATGAACTGCACGATCGCCGTGTCGAGTTCGTCGCCCGCGGTGCGAATCGACGTATCGCTGACGATGCCGGAGAGTGCGATAACGGCGATCTCTGTCGTGCCGCCACCGATGTCGATCACCATGTTGCCCGTTGGCGTCTCAATCGGGAGACCGACTCCAATCGCTGCGGCCATCGGCTCGGCGACCATAAACACTTCTTTCGCGCCGGCGCCTAACGCGGAATCGCGAACTGCGCGTCGCTCCACTTCGGTGATGCCCGAGGGGACGCACACGATCACGCGCGGCTTGATCTTGAACATCCGGTTCTTGATGATGAGCTCGAGAAAATAGCGGAGCATTTTCTCGGTCACATCGAAGTCGGCGATCACGCCGTCCTTCATCGGACGCACGGCAATAATTCCATCGGGCGTACGCCCGAGCATGCGCTTGGCTTCGAGTCCGACTCCCTTGACGCGCTTGCTCTCGCGATCGATGGCGACGACCGAAGGTTCGTTCAAGACGATGCCCTCGCCTTTCACGTAGACAAGCGTATTCGCTGTCCCGAGGTCAACAGCAATTGCGTTGGCAGGAAAAAACTTCCCCGCCGAGAAAGAGGGCCAGCGCATCTATGTGGAATTCGGGCGCCGAGTGAGGGCACCGGTTGGTGAAAAGGCCACGTGAATCGGAGGGGAAGCTAGCGGTGCAGATGAAGGGGTGCAAGGCGTTGCCAGATCACAACCTACGGCGCTCCGAGCAAGCCACTTGCTCGCTCGTCACGCTCCCGGGGGCCTCGTCCCCTCCACAAACTGTGGTGCGCGTGATGCACCACACGAAAACGCGCGAGCCCGGCAGAAGGAAACTTCTTCACCCCCGGAGGGCATGTCCGCCCCTCTGGAGACATGAATTCGTCTGGTGACGGGACGAAGCGATCGCGGCATTCTGGCATTTTTCGGCCCGATCAGCTCCGGAGGACGCTTGCGGGGTGCCGGAGCTGCTCGCGCCGCAACGCCGTGCGTAAGGATTCGCCGGCGGTTGGTGCCCGACGCGCATCGTGGAGCAGGGCGCCGTACGGCTGCTGTCTCAGCGTCCCGTCGATCCGAAGCCTCCACTCCCCCGCACCGTCTCGCCTAACGAGTCCGTCTCGACGAGCGCCGGGGTCTCGAACCGCGCGAACACTAACTGTGCAATGCGTTCGCCCCGCCTAACGAGAAATGGCACGTCGGACGTATTCTGCAGGATGACGAGCAATTCACCGCGATAATCGGGGTCGATGGTGCCCGGGGCGTTGGGAAGCGTAATGCCGTGCCGCAAGGCAAGCCCCGAACGCGGCCGCACCTGCATCTCGAGCCCCGCCGGGAGTTCGAACGCCAACCCCGTCGCGATGGCAACACGCCCGCCAGGTGCAATCTCGGTGTCCGGCGCCGCCGAGCGCACATCGTAGCCCGCGGCACCCGACGTTTCGCGCGCAGGAAGCGGAAGATCAGCGTTGTGAGACAACCGGCGAATGCGAACCTGATCGATAGTCATAACGGAAAAAAAAGAAAAAAAGGTCATTGCGCCCGGAGAGAGGATGCCCCCGTAGGGAGCGTCGGAACGGTTTCCGCTAGCTCCCGGAGGGGTCATCCTCTCGCCCCTGCAACAACGCGCGAATCGCGATCCGAGGGATCATCCTCTCGCCCCTGCAAACGCAACTTAGGTACGGACAAACAAAAGACGAGGGCCGCAATCGCAGCACCTCGTCTTCGAAGATCGAGCGACGAAACGACTCGTTAGGCGAGGAACGAATCCGGCGCGTGGTACTCCAGGCCGAACGCTTCGGCCACACCCGGATATGTCACCTTGCCATCAATCATGTTCAGCCCCTTGAGCAGCGCCGGACTGTCCGCGAGCGCCTTCTTCCATCCCTTGTTCGCCAGCTGCACGGCGTACGGGAGCGTGGCGTTCGTGAGCGCAAGCGTCGACGTGCGCGGAACACCACCCGGCATGTTCGCCACGCCGTAGTGAATGACCCCGTCCACCACGTACGTCGGATTCTCGTGCGTCGTCGCGTGAATCGTCTCGACGCATCCCCCCTGATCGATCGCCACGTCCACGATGACCGAGCCAGGACGCATCTTCTTCAGATCGTCGCGACGAATGAGCTTGGGCGCCTTCGCCCCAGGAATGAGCACTCCGCCCACCACGAGATCTGCCGTCCCGATCTGCTCCAGCACGTTGTGCCGGTTGGAGTGAATCAACTGCACGTTGGCCGGCATCACGTCGGAGAGATAGCGCAAACGCTCGAGCGAGATATCGAGGATCACGACCTTCGCGCCCATCCCGGCCGCCATCTTCGCCGCGTTGATTCCAACAATGCCACCGCCAAGAATCACCACCTTGGCCGGCGCAACGCCCGGAACGCCGCCGAGCAACACACCGCGCCCGCCGTACAACTTCTCGAGGTATTTCGCCCCTTCCTGCACCGCCATTCGCCCGGCGACTTCAGACATCGGGGTGAGGAGCGGCAACTCGCGCGACGAGAGCTCGACGGTCTCGTAGGCAATGCACGTCGCGCCCGACGCCATGTGGGCGCGCGTCAACTTCTCGTCAGCTGCAAAATGGAAATAGGTGAAGATCGTCTGCCCCTTGCGCATGTGCGGCCACTCGCGCTCGATCGGCTCCTTCACCTTCATGATCATGTCGGCCTGCGCCCAAACGGCCGCAGCATCAGGCGCAATGCGCGCGCCAACGTCGGTGTAGGCGCTGTCATCGAAGCCACTCCCCTCACCGGCACTCTTCTCGATGAGCACGTCGTGGCCGGCCGCTACCAACGTCTCGGCGCCAGCCGGGACGAGAGCGATGCGATTTTCGTTGGTCTTGATCTCCTTCGGAACGCCGATGAGCATGGTCGTTAGGCTGTCAGAGGATTGAAAGTTAAGAATTGGTCAAACCGATTCCGGTGCTGGACCGAGACTCAGTACGGTCTGTCGGTCGGGCGCAAAATAAGCGTGCGTCATCGCGGCCACTTCTTCATGCCCGATCGCATCGATCTGCGACAGGACGTCGTCGATCGGACGATACGGCTCGCCATACAGCTCGGTTCCAGCGGCACGATACATACGTGACGACGGACTCTCTAGCGAGAGGGTGATTTGCCCTTTTAGCTGCCCTTTTCCCGCAGCCACTTCCTCGAGCGTGAAACCTTGGTCGGCAACGTCCTGCAACTCCCGCCGCACCGCCTCGACCGCGCGTTCGCTATTCTCCGGGGCCGTTGCGAGGTACACGCCGAATGTTCCGGCATCGACGTGGAAGGAGTGGAAGGCAGACACGGAGTACGCGAGCCCCAACTCCTCTCGTACGCGCTGGAAGAGGCGAGAACTCATCCCTCCGCCGAGCAACGTCGTCGCCAGCGTGACGGCGTGCCGGCTGGGATTACGATACGGGACGGTCTCCGATCCAAACACGATCTGCATTTGGGCCCCTTCGCGCTGCACGTGCCGCACGGATGGCGGAACGCTGCGTGGCGTCGGGGCAATCGGCGCGGGCGAATCGCCACGCGGGACCGCAAGCCACCCGGTACGCCGCAAGACCTCCAGCAGCTCATCATGCTCCACGTGCCCGGCAGCTGCAACGACGATGTTCTGCGGCTGATACCCGCGGGTGTGCAAGCCGCGCAGGTCCGACACGCCTAACGAGGTGACGGTCTCGCGGGTGCCGAGGATCGAGTAGCCGTAAGGATGATCGCCCCACAGCATCTCGTTGTGCAATTCGAACACCAGGTCGTCGGGCGTATCCTCGACCATCGAGATCTCTTCGAGCACGACTCGTCGTTCGAGCTCGAGATCGGCGCTTCGCAGTGTCGGATGAAAGACGAGATCGCCGATCACATCGGCCGCCTGTTCCAGATCTTCGTCGAGAATGCGCGCCTGATAGGCCGTGTGTTCTCGCGACGTGTACGCGTCGAGCGAACCGCCCACGTTCTCGAGCGACATCGCGATCTGTTTCGCGGTACGCTTCGCCGTCCCCTTGAACACCATGTGCTCAAGGAGATGCGACACGCCCATCAGCTCGCGTGGCTCATGGACGGATGCGAAACGAACCCAGGCGCCGATCGCAACCGATCGAACGCCTGGCATGTACTCGGAGACGACTGTGAGGCCATTGTCCAGCGTAGTGCGCTGAATGCCTGAAGCGTCACTCAGTGCGCGAGACTCCACAGTTTAGCGCCCGCCGCCTCCACGTCCGCCGCGCCGGCCACCGCGGTCGCCACCGCCGCGCCGCTCGCCACGATCGCGACGTTCGCCGCGCCCTTCGCTGTCGCCGCCTTCACCGTTGCTCTCGCCTTCGCCCGACGCGCCGGCTTCGCTGTTCTCCATGCCTTCGGGCTTGGGCAACAACGCCTTCATCGACAGTCGCAGACGCCCACGCTCGTCACGGTCGATGAGCTTTACCGTGACGCGGTCGCCCTTCTTGACCACGTCTTCGGGCTTCTCGACGCGCGTGTGTCGCATCTCGGACACGTGGAGCAACCCTTCGCTCCCGGGCATGATTTCGATGAACGCACCGAAGGCCGTCACGGTCTTCACCGTTCCTTCGTACGTCTCGCCCACGACGGGCTCCGCCGTGATCGCCATAACCATCTGGCGCGCGCGATCCATCGCGTCGCCGCCGACAGCTGCAATGGTCACCAGGCCCGAGTCGTCGACCGTCAGCTCCGCACCTGTCTCGTCCTGAATGCCGCGAATCGTCTTTCCCTTGGGACCGATGAGGTCACCGATCTTCTCAGGATTGATATTCAGCGTGACGATGCGCGGAGCGTGTGGCGACAGGTCGGCGCGATGCGTCGACAGCGCCTTGTCCATCTCACCCAGAATGTGCAGCCGCCCTTCGCGCGCCTGCGCGAGCGCTTCCTTCATGATCCCGAGATCGAGTCCCTGGATCTTGATGTCCATCTGAATCGATGTGATGCCGTCCTTCGTACCGGCGACCTTGAAATCCATGTCGCCGAGGTGGTCTTCGGTGCCAAGGATGTCGGTGAGGATCGCGTACTTGTCGCCTTCCTTGATGAGGCCCATCGCCACGCCCGCGACGGCAGCGCGCGTCGGCACACCGGCATCGAACAAGGCGAGCGAGCCACCACAGACCGACGCCATCGACGAGGATCCGTTGGACTCCATCACATCACTAACGATGCGCAGCGTGTACGGGAACTCCTCGAACGGCGGCAAGACGGCCTGCAACGCGCGTTCAGCGAGATTGCCGTGGCCGATTTCGCGACGGCTCGTGCCGCGCATCGGCCGGACTTCACCGGTGGAGAACGGCGGGAAGTTGTAGTGGAGCATGAACGACTTTGTCGACTCGCCCGCTTCCTTGATGGAATCGAGGCGCTGCACATCGTCGGCGGTGCCTAACGTGCAGACCACGAGCGCCTGCGTCTGTCCACGCGTGAAGAGCGCCGAGCCGTGGGCTCGCGGGAGGAGGGACGTATCGATGGTAATGTTGCGGACTTCGGTCGGCTTACGACCGTCAACGCGGTATCCCGTCGTCAGAACCTGCGACCGCAGCGCGTTGTATTCGAGGTCTTCGAGAATCGAACCGACGAACGGTGCCCACTCGGGCTTCGCTACGGCGAGTTTGTCTTTGACTTCGCGCTTGACCGCATCGACGGCCTGCACGCGCGTGTGCTTGTCCTTCTGATTGATGGCGGTGGCGATGCGTGCTTCCGCTTCTGCCTTCACGCCTTCAAGGACGTCGCCCGGAGTCTCGGCCTTGGTCCAGGACATCTTGTCTGCCCGTCCCGTGGCCAGGAGCTCGGTCTGGTAGCCGACGAGTTCCTTGATGCCCTTGTGGCCCACAGTGAGCGCGTCGAGCGCATCGGCTTCGGTGACTTCATTCGCGCCACCCTCGACCATCACGATCGACTCGGCAGAACCGGCGACGACGATTTCGAGGTCGGAGTATTGCAGCTGCTGGAACGTGGGATTGAGGATCCACTTGTCTTGCACGCGGCCGACGCGCACGGCGGCGATCGGCTCGGTGAATGGGATCTTCGACGCGTTGAGTGCGTAGGAGGCCGCTAAGAGTCCGAGGACGTCGGCGTCATTCTCCTGATCGGCGGAGATGACATAGATGAAGACTTGCACCTCGTTCTTGAAGCCTTCGGGAAACATGGGGCGAATCGAGCGGTCGATGACGCGCGCCGCGAGGATCTCGTGGTCGTGCGGGCGCCCTTCGCGCTTGATGAAGCCTCCCGGGATCTTTCCGGCGGCGTAGGTTTTCTCACGGTATTCGACGAGGAGCGGGAAGAACCCTAACGAGGATTCGCGGTCGCTGACGGTGACGGCGGCGATGACCATGGTGTCACCGAATTGCACGACGGCCGAACCGGCCGCCTGCTTCGCCATGCGTCCCGTCTCGATGACGAGACGACGGCCGGCGAACGTCTTTTCCAGGCGTTGCGTCATTTGTATGGCTGGTGGGTATGCAGCACAAAACGCGCGGGGCCCCGAAGGCGCACCCGCGCGAGTGTGATCAGCGACGAAGGTTAGTGGCGGAGACCGAGGTCACCGACGACCTTGCGATATCCTTCGACGTCGTTTCGCTTGAGATACTCGAGTAACCGCTTGCGCCGACCGACCATCTTGAGGAGGCCACGCTCACTGTGATGATCTTTCGGATGCGCCGTGAAGTGCGTGCGCAAGTAATTGATGCGATCCGTAAGGATTGCGATCTGCACACGGGCGGAGCCCGTGTCACCTTCGGTGGTTTGATACTTCTGAATCGTCGCTGCTTTTTCGAATGCCATGTTGTATATTCCCCGCGCGTCCGACCTTCGCTTGTGCGCTAAGCCCTTTGAAGCACAGCAACTTACTCGAAGCGCCCACCACTGTAAAGGCATCGCGGAGTGCCTGAGCGCTACCTCGGGAAGACTCTCGGCAAATACCGCGTCGACGAACTGATCGGTTCGGGCGGGTTTGCATGGGTCTACAAGGGCTTCGATCCGGAACTCGAAATTCCGGTCGCCCTTAAGGTCCTCAAGCCACAGTTTGCCGGCGACCCAACGTTCGAAGAACGCTTCCGCCGCGAAGCGTCGACCGCGGCGAAGCTCCGCCATCCCGGAATCATCAAGATCTACGCGGTCGGCCGCGATGGCGAAGCGGTCTACTTCGTCATGGACTATCTCCCGTCCGGTCTCGCCGACAAGCTCGAGACCTCGCCATTCCTCCCCGAGGAATTCGTGGTCCGGATGGGGATCGACGTCTCGCGGGCCCTCGGATTTGCCCATCGCGAGGGGGTCATCCACCGCGACATCAAAGTCGACAACATCCTCTTCGACAGTCACGGCAACGCCGTCGTCGCCGACTTCGGGATCGCCCGCGCCGTCACCGGTTATGCCAACCAGACCGGGACGAACATGGTCGTCGGGACGCCGCAGTACTTCGCCCCCGAGCAGGCGCGCGCCAAGACGCTCGACGGGCGCGCGGACATCTACTCGTTAGGCGTCTCGCTCTATCGCGCCATCACCGGCCGCCTGCCATTCGAGGGTGACGACTGGTATGAGATCGCGCGACAACACGTCGAAGAAGCCCCGCCGGCGCCGCGCACCTTCAACTCGGCCATCTCCCCCGCGTTCGAACGACTCCTGCTCCGTTGTCTGGCAAAACACCCGGACGACCGGCCAGCGACGGGCGAACAGCTCGCTGACGAACTGGCCGGCATCCTTGCCGGTGGGGGCGAAGGCGGCCACGCGCGCGCCGCCTTCAGCTCGCCTAACGATACGCCCACGCTCGTCACGCCGGTGGCGGGAATCGACGTCCCCGTCCGGAACGCCACGCGCGCCATTCGCACGCCACGTTCACTCCCTTTTGTCCTCGCCGGCGTGCTCGCCGTCTCCATTGCCGCGATCCTCGTGATGCGCGGGAGTGCTTCGGCGGTTCGCGACGCCATCAGCCCCGCAAAACCGACAACTGCCGATACGTTGCAGCTGCCGGCGACGGCTGACTCGGCACGCAGCGACTCCACGACTGGACACGCGGACTCGGCGACCACCACGCCGGCCGTTGTCACGCCCCCGGTGACGCCCCCGCGTCGCGACTCGGTCGTCAAGCCGACCACCGCGCGTCTCGTGATCGGAGCGCCGCCAGGAGCACGCGTCTTCCTCAACCGAACGCCGGTCAGCGAAGGCGCATGGCGCTCCGATACGTTGAAACCAGGGGATTATGTCGTTGCCGCCAGCATCAACGCTCCCGCGGGGTGTGAGAGTGGACGGGTCGAAGAGCGCGTGCGCCTGCGCGCCGGCGATTCGAAGACCGTCACCCTGCAGCCCCGGTCGTGTGGGACGTTGCAGCTGACGGTTCGCCCCGCGACGGCGGTGATCCGCTATCTCGTCTTCGCTGATGGCTCGTCGCGACGCGAAGGCACCCTCCCCCTCGCCGCGCCACTCGTCCTCCCCGTAGGCGTCTACACGATTCGGCTCACACAAGCGCAGTGCGCTACCTACGAAGAGACGGACGTGAAAATCGAGGCCGACTCGTCGCACGAACGCAAGGTGGCCATGATTTGCGATAAATGAATCGCGTCTGGTCGCGCCGTGGTTGCGCGCGACGCTCGCGACTCCTTGGCCCGTGCTTAGTGCTGGTAGCCGACCACCGCGCCTAACGTCGCGCCGGCGACCAGCCCGCCCCAGAAAGTCCGCGCCTTGTACCACGGACGCTTCGGCTCTTCCATCACGACAATGTGCTCCGTGCTGAGCGCCGTCGTCTGCCCCGTGACCATGGCGGTCGCCGTCCCCTTCTCCACCCTCGTCACGCGCAAGCGCGCCACCAGCGCATCGTGCCGCCGCGGGTCGACCGCGATGCCCAAGTCGCCCCTGCGCACCCAGCGAACCTCCCCCGAACGGAACGTGATGGTGGTGTCGCCGACGCTGGTGACTTCGAAACGGACGCCGCGCAGCTGACCCTGGAGAGGACGCGCGCCTAACGACAGAGACAGGAACACGCCAAGCGCGGCGACCGTTCGCATCATCATCCGAAGAGTTTGACGAGCCCAGTGATGTCGTTGAACATCGCGAGTGCAAATAGCAGGACGATCGCGGCCAGCCCAAACTTCATGATGACTTCCTGCGTCCCAAGGCTGAATTCACTCCCCTTGATGCGTTCCGCGATGCGGAGAAGAATCTGCCCTCCGTCCAGCATCGGAATCGGGAGAAGATTCAGGATCGCGACGTTCACACTGAGGAGCGCCAGCAGCGACAGCAGATCGATCCAGCCGTTGCGCGCCGCTTCGAATGAGACGCGGGCAATCGCAATCGGACCGCCGATGTTCTTCGGTGAGACCCGGCCGGAGAAGAATCCACCGACGAACTTCACGACGTTCTTTCCCATGTCCCACGTCGCCACGGCGCCGCCGGTGACGGCTTCTCCGAATCCAAGGCGCTCGCGCGCACTCGTTAGGCGCGGGGCAGCCCCGATGCGCGCGACGCGCACCGGCTCGCCCGTGACCTCATCGACACCGTCCATCAGCTCCGGCGTCACGCGGATGGTAGCGCGCGTGTCGCCACTCCGCACCACGTCCAACGTCAACTCACGCCCCGCAGACGATTTCACGCGTTGCACGACTTCATCCCAACGACGAACCGGCGTTCCGGAGACCGCGACAATGCTATCGCCGCGCTGCAGACCGGCTTGAATCGCCGGTTTCCCCGCGACGAGCGAATCAACCACCGGCGCGACAAAGGCGCGACCGTATCCGGCGAGAATGCCGACCGACACGGTGTACGCCAGGACGATGTTCATCAGCACACCGGCCGACAAAATGAAAACCTTGGCGCCGAGTCCTTTTGATTCGATCCAACGCTCACGCGGCACCGGGCGCGGTCCAAAAGGACGCAGCGCGTTCGGATCGTACGGAACCGGATTCCACCCGCGCTGATGCCCGGGACGTTCCTCGCCGGCGTCAGCTGCAACGGGCGCTTCGAGCGCAGTATTTCCTTCGAGCGCCGCAACGGCCTCACTGTCCTTCGTGGCCATCGCCACGTAGCCGCCGACCGGAAACCAGGACCACCGATAGTCAGTTTCGCCACGCTTGAAGCCGAACAGGCGCGGCCCCCAGCCGAACGCAAATACAGGGGCATACACCCCCGTGAGTTTCGCCGCGAGAAAGTGCCCCAACTCGTGAACGAAAACGACAAGTCCAAACACCAAAAGCGGCGCGAGCCATGCTAGCATCGTAGAAACTCCGCTACATGAAGTCTGGCGGCGCGGTCCGCCGCCAATAGTGCATCTCGTGTTCCACCTTCACACGACGCCAACTCCGAGAGCGCTGATTCGATCGCTCGCGGAATGTCGGTGAACCGTACGTGCCCGTCGAGAAAAAGAGCCACCGCCTTTTCGTTCGCGGCGTTAAAGACTGCTGGCGCCGCCCCGCCGGCGCGTCCCGCTTCGATCCCGAGCCGAAGCGCCGGAAACGTGTCGGGGCGAATAGCCTCAAAGGTCAGTGGTGAAGCCGAAACTGGGTCGAAGCGAGGTACCCCCAAATCGTCGATTCGCTCCGGGTGCGTCAGCGCATACAGTATCGGCAGCTCCATAGACGGAACACCGAGCTGCGCCAGCACGCTCCCGTCGATGAATTCGACCATCGAGTGCACGATGCTTTGCGGGTGAACGACCACTTCGATGGCGTCGAATGGAAGACCAAAGAGGAAGTGAGCCTCGATCACCTCGAGCGCCTTATTGGCCAGCGTCGCACTGTCGACGGTGATCTTGCGCCCCATCGACCATGTCGGGTGGTTCAAGGCGTCCGAGAGCGTTGCACGTGCTATCTGTTCGTCGCTCCACGTGCGAAAAGGCCCACCCGACGCCGTGATGATCACACGCTTCACGTCGACCCTCGGCCGGCTCGCAATGCACTGGAGAATGGCCGAGTGCTCGCTGTCGATGGGAACAATCGAACCTTGTCCGCGCTGAGCAGCTTGAGAGGCGAGTTCGCCCGCGACCACGAGCGTTTCCTTGTTTGCCAGTGCCACTCGTTTTCCGGCTTCGAGTGCGGCGAGCGTCGCGTCGAGCCCCGCGGCACCAACGACGGCGTTGATGACGACGTCAACGTCCTCGCGCACGGCAGCCGCCGTTAGGCATTCCGTGCCGACACGCCAGTCGGAGGGAGTGTGCTCGTCCTCGGAGACGAGTCCCACATAGGTGGGCGAGAGGACGGAGACCTGTTCGCGCAGGAGGAGCGCGTTGCTGTGCGCGGTGAGCGCCGTGACGCGGAATCGATCGGTGTGTCGAGACAGCACGCGCAGCGCCGAGGTCCCGATCGACCCCGTCGACCCCAGTACCGCCACGCCTTGGACGGTCATGACGTCGCGGCCATCAGGAGTCGCGTGAGTACGAGATGTGCGACCGGAAGGACGAAGTACAGCGAATCGAGCCGATCGAGAATGCCGCCGTGTCCGGGGAGGATGCGCGACGAGTCTTTCACTCCTGCTTCACGCTTGAGCATCGATTCGGCAAGGTCTCCGACTTGTGCGGCGATACTGACTAACAATCCGAAGATGACTGCGGTCCATGGCGTGAGCGCGAGATGCGCGACCGGCCGCAAGACCATCGTATTGTACAAGGGCGCAACGGCCATCGTCACGATGAGCGCGCCGATTGCACCTGCTCGCGTCTTGCCGGGACTGATCGACGGAATGAGCTTCGTGGTGCCTAACGCACGTCCCACGAAATAGGCCCCGATGTCGGAGGCCCATGTGAGGATCAACGGGAAGAAGACCAGCGCGGTTCCCGCGCCGGCGTCGAGGATAAAACGGTGGTGCCGCAGCGCGTATCCGAAAGAGAGCGTCGCACCGGTGTACAACGCGCCGAACACCGTGATGGCGACATTCGTCAGTGGGCGCCCTTCTACGCCGCGCCCCCAGATCGCCGCGCCCAGGAGGGCAACGAAGACAACGCCGGCCACCGCCTCGGGCGACCGCAGGAGTTGCAGCCGATCGAGATGCACGAGAAGTGGGATGGCTGCGGCGACGGGAATTCCCAAACCGTCGAGTGGATCTGCCCCTCCGGCGCGGGCGATGCGATAGAGCTCCCACGCGCCGATGCCGCTGACCAGCGCCATGAAAAGCGCAAGCGGAAGTTCACCGAACCACACCATCGCCAACGCCAAGGGCGCGGCGATCAACGCCACAATCACACGTTTCGCGAGCTCACCCACGCGAGCGTCGTTAGGCGGCGAGAAGATCCAAGCGCCTTGTGGCGCTCAGACCTCCATGATCTCGGCTTCCTTGGCTTTCAGGATGCCGTCGAGCTTCGCGATGTAGTCGTCGTGCAGCTTCTGCAGGTCCTTCTCTGCGTGCTTGACGTCGTCTTCGGAGACACTCGCGAGCTTCTTGAGACGATCGCGCGCATCGGTGCGCCAATGACGAATGCCGACACGTCCTTCTTCGGCGAGCTTGTGAACGACTTTCACGAGATCCTTGCGACGCTGCTCGTTCATCGCCGGGAGCGGAACGCGAACGATGCCGCCCTGAATCGACGGATCGACGCCGAGGTCAGACTCGCGAATGCCCTTCTCGATCGCCTTGATCTGTCCCTTGTCGAACGGCGTAACGATGAGGACGCGTGGTTCCGGCGCCGAGACGGTCGCGCACTGATTGAGCGACATGTGCGTGCCATACATCTCGACGCGCACCGTGTCGAGCATCGTGGGGCTCGCCTTGCCGGAGCGAATAGTCGTGAACTCGTGCTTCGAGTTCTCGAGCGCTTTCTCCATGTGCGCTCGCGTCTCTTTCATGATGCTTTGGATGTCGCTCATCGGACGATAGTTCCCACGCGCTCGCCGCGCACAGCGCGCGCGACGGCGCCTTTCTCGTGAATGTTGAGGACGATCAACGGCAGCTTGTTCTCCTTGCAGAGCGTCACTGCTGTCTGGTCCATGACTCCCAATTCTTCGAGCATCACATCGCGATACGAAATCTGCTCGTACCGTTTCGCATTCGGATCCTTCTTCGGATCGGCCGAGTAGACGCCATCAACGCTGGTGGCTTTGATGATGACGTCCGCCTTGATCTGGATGGCGCGCAAGGCGGCCGCGGTGTCGGTGGAAAAATACGGATTGCCCGTGCCGGCGGCAAAGATGACGATACGCCCCTTTTCGAAGTGGCGTACGGCTCGACGCCGAATGTATGGCTCCGCCAATTCCTCCATGCGGATGGCGGTCATCACGCGCGTATCGAGCCCCTTCTTTTCCAGGACATCCTGGAGCGCGAGGGCATTGATCACGGTGCCCAACATCCCCATGTAATCGGCGGCGACACGATCCATGCCCATCGTGGCCAGCTGCGTTCCACGCACGATGTTGCCACCGCCGATCACCAGACCGATGCCCACTCCGGTCTGATGAACGGCGCCAATCTCTTCGGCGAATTGTTTGACTTTGTCGAAATCAAAACCAAAGCGCGACTCTCCGGCGAGCGCTTCGCCGGAGAGCTTGAGCAGAATGCGCTGATAGGGCTGCTCCATCTCGTTAGGCGAGGAGGTCACTCCTCACCCATCTGGAAGCGAACGAAGCGACGCACGGAGAGCTTCGCGCCCACTTCCTTCGAGACTTCGTCCACGCGCTGTTGAATCGTCTTGGAATCATCGCGAACCCAAGGTTGCTCGGTGAGTACAACTTCACCATACAACTTGGCGACGCGACCATCGACCATCTTCTGGACGATGTTGTCCGGCTTTCCGCTCTCCTTGGCCTGCGACTCGAAGATCGAGCGCTCCGACGCAACGAACGCTTCAGGGATCTCGTCGCGCGAGGCCGCCATCGCGACGCGCGGCACCCCAGCTGCAACGTGCTCGGCGATCTCGTTGGCCAGTGCCTGCACCGCTGCCCCCGACGCGCCGGTGACTTCGACCAGCGAGGCGACCTTGTGGTTGAAGTGCACGTAGTGCCCGAGCGCACCCTTCGTCGCGAAGCGCGCATAGCGGCGAAGCACGACGTTTTCACCCGTCTTGGCGGAAGCGGCCTTCACGGCCTCCTCGACCGTCTTGGACGGATCTTCGTGATACGGCTGTCCGAAGAGCGTCCCTTCGCCGGCGGTGTGCACGACGTTGTCGAGCGCTTCGTCCTTGTGGACCTGCGTGGCGAGCGACTTCGCGAGCACCCCAAACTCGTCGTTGCGGGCGACGAAATCCGTCTCGGAGTTGACCTCGACAAGTGCGATGGACGAGTTGTCCGGGGCGGCGACGGCGACGATGCGCCCTTCCGACGCGGCGCGACCCGCGCGCTTGTCGGCCTTGGCCATCCCCTTCTTGCGCAGGAGTTCGACGGCCTTCGTGACATCGCCGTCTGACTCTTCCAACGCCTTCTTGCAGTCCATCATACCAGCGCCCGTGCGGGCGCGAAGATCGGCGACATCCTTCGCCGTGATCGGCTTGCTCATGGTCAAATCCTTCGGATCGTGAGAACGCCGCCGGCTACGGTGCCGGCGGCGTTGGTCTGGTGAATCGTTAGGCGCGCATGCGAAGAGCGCACCACCTGTGACCGAAGCGGGCCGGCAAGCGCGCCCCAGTCCATCGTTCGTTACTCCGCGGAATCCTCTCCCGCATCGGCGTCGCCGGCATCACCGCCCTCAGACGCCTCTCCGCCTTCGCCGCCCGACTTGAGGCGCGCGGCGATTGCTTCCGGCTTGGCGCGACGGCGGCGAGGACGACGGCGCTTGCGGCGCTCCTCGTCCGAACCTGCGGCGGCCGGCTCGAGGCCGCGGTCAGAGCTGTACGTGCTCTCTTCCGCTTCCTCTTCGACCGAGCGAACCGGCGCCTCGCGGCGCGCTTCGGCAATCGTGTCGGCGATCATTCGCGTAATCAACTCAACCGAACGAATCGCATCGTCGTTGCCAGCGATCGGAACGGTGATGAGGTCCGGATCGGAGTTGGTATCGCAGATGGCGACGATCGGAAGACCGAGCTTGTTGGCCTCGCTGACGCCGATGCGCTCCTTCTTGGCGTCGACGATGAAGAGAAGCCCCGGCAGACGCGTCATGTTCTTGATGCCCGACAAGTTCTTGGAGAGCTTGTCGCGCTGACGCGTGAGGAGGAGCTGCTCTTTCTTTGTGTAGTTCTCGAACTCACCGCCGGTCTCAGAGCCCGCTTCGAGCTCCTTGAGGCGTTTCGTCTGCTTCTTGACGGTCTGGAAGTTCGTGAGAAGTCCGCCGAGCCAACGCTCCGTAACGTGCATGGCGCCACAGCGTTCCGCTTCGCCCTTCACAATGGCTGCGAGCTGCTGCTTGGTGCAGACGAAGAGGACGTTCTCGCCGCGCAGGATGGTTTCGCGCACGAGCTTTTGCGCCACTTCGATCTGCCGAAGCGTCTTCTGCAGGTCGATGATGTGAATGCCGTTGCGTTCGGCGAAGATGAAACGACGCATCTTCGGGTTCCAGCGACGGGTCTGGTGCCCGAAGTGGACGCCGGCTTCGAGGAGCTGTTCGAGATTCGGTGAAGACATGAGTGAGTGCTATTCGTCTGGGTTAAGCGACCTTCCCTTTCATCGCACTCTGCGACCGGCGGAAGTGCCGGCACCCGCAAGTGCTCGGGGGAAGTGTGGATGATGGCAGAGCCGAGGTGATGCGAGCGGCGTTGAGAGAACTCGCTCGCATCGGCCTGAAGCTCCTGCCGGTACTGCCTAACGCTTGCTGAACTGGAAGCGCTTACGTGCGCCGGGACGTCCCGGCTTCTTGCGCTCGACCGCACGCGCATCGCGCGTGAGCAGTCCGAGGTCACGCAGCTTACGGCGGTGCGCTTCGTCGATTTCGACGAGGGCACGTGCCACCGCCAGGCGCAACGCGCCGGCCTGGCCGCTTGCGCCACCGCCGGTCAGCGTCGCCTTGACGTCAAAGCGCCCGAGCATGTCGGTCGCGGTGAACGGCTGCTGAATGGCTGAGACGAGCGTGGGACGCGGGAAGTAGTCGCCTAACGTGCGGCCATTCACATCCCACTTGCCGGAGCCGGGCTTCAGGTGCACTCGGCACACCGCCTCTTTGCGGCGGCCCACGGCGTGGATCAATCCGTTCTCAGCCATGCCTACTCACTCTTGGAGTCGAAGGTCAACGCCGTCGGCTTCTGCGCGACGTGCGGATGTTTGTCGTCAGCGTACACACGGAGCTTCAAGCGAAGCACCTGGCGCGCGAGCGCCGACTTCGGAAGCATGCCGTGCACGGCCTTCTCGATCACTCGCTCTGGATGTTTAGCGATCATCGAAGAGAAGGGCGTGTACTTCTCGTGTCCCATGTAGCCGGTGTGGCGGAAATACAATTTCTGTTCCGCCTTGCGCCCCGTGACCTTCACCTTGGACGCGTTGATGACAATGACGTTGTCACCGGTGTCCATGTGCGGTGTGTAGATGGGCTTGTGCTTGCCGCGCAGAATCTTCGCGACTTCAGAGGCGAGTCGACCGAGCACCATGCCATCGGCGTCGACGATGTACCATCGCCGATCGATGTCCTTGGGGGTCGCGGAAAAAGTCTTCATGTTGAGAAGCGAGTGAACTGCGAATGGCCACGATTGAACGACGCGAAGTGCACCACACAAATGTGGTTGGCGAATACAACGCGCGCTTTTTGGCAGACTTCCAAGCTAGACAGCTGAAAGAGTAGTGTCAACTCACGACGTAGCTGATTGTTACGGTGCGCACGTGCATCCGAGATCCGAGCATTTCAACGAAAATCGGCGCCGATGCCCTCGTGGGCATCGGCGCCGAATTCGTGCATTCTCCAGAGTCGACAGGGCCCCGCCGACAGGCGACGTTAGCCCTTCAAGTTCGGGTTGTTATCACGCTCCTGCAGCGGGAGCGGATAACACGTGCCACTCCCGATCGCAGGGAAGCCGGGCTTGAAGTACGCGGCCCCGGGAACCGGAAGCCCGGTCATGTTTGCTGCTTTCCGGCGGAAATCGCCCTGACGCTGCCCCTCGAGGTAGAAGTCGAGCGACTTCTGCCAGAGGAATTCGGTGAGGACTGAATTCGCATCAGTCGGCCCAGTATAGGCGGCCACGCCGCTGGCGGCGCGACGAGCCTGAACGAGGTCGAGCTGAGCCTGCGTACCCGCCACCTCAGCCGCGATGTAGTCGGCCTCGAGCTTCGAGGCGACACGCAACGGCGAGGTAAACGACGGATACTTATCCTGGATGTAGAACGCACCGGTCGACGCGTCCTGCGGGGCCAGCGCGTGCTCACCGGGCGCTTTGTACTTCACGCGCGGATCGGGACGCACGCGGAACGCCGTCGACACACCGATCGAACCGCGATCGGAGGTGAACTGCCAGAAACGATTTCCAAGGCGCGTGCGCTGCGCCAGGTTGTCGACGAAGGGGAACGTGTACACGAAGCCAGCCGGTACCGCCGCTGCGTCCGTGGCGGCCTGTGCGCCCTTCCCTGCCTGCAAATACGCGCGAGCGCGGCCAACGCGCGCCACGTTTGCCAGCGCGATGCCGTCGGGCGTGGCGTTCGCCGTGCCGATCGTGATGGCGCTCGTGAAGTGCGCCACCGCCGAATCGAGCATTGCAGCTGTCGACAGCTCGGGACCGCTATCGACCGTGCCGGTGCAGAAGTCCTGCGCCATGATTACGAACGCGTACCCACGCCAGACTTGTGCGCGTTCGTAATTGATGTTCGTCGTCGGATTTGGAAGCGTGAGATCGAGCACGATCTTCGACGACGCCGCGGCGAGCGAGATGGGAGTCCACACGTCGCCCACCAGCGATCCATTCGACTGCTGCACATCGCGACGGCCGAACTCATTGCGCGTTGGGAAGGTCTCGGCCACGATACTCTCGCCGTTGAACCACGACGAGTACATCACCGACCAGCCTAACGCGACCGCGAAGTTCTGCTGCACCGAGTTCGCAAGCGTCGCGGCATCCTTGACCGGATCGATGGTCGAGACGTCGATGACGTTCGGGTTGTCGACTGAGAGGAAATTGTTGCAACCGACACTCGCCAGGAGCGCGGCGGCACCGAGCAGGCGCCCGTAGGCGCGCTTGTATGTCGTCATGTGTTCCTCGCGTTAGAAAGAGAAGTTCACGCGCAGAATCGCGCGCCGAGAACTCGGAAGGGTGAGGAAGTCGGAGCGACCGATGCCAAATGCGGCTGTCGGATCGGTGACCACCTCGGGATCGGGACCTTCATAGTCGGTCCACAGCGCGAGGTTTTGCATCGCCAGTCCGATTGAAAGGTTCTTGGCGAAACGACCTGCGAGCAGCGAACGCGGCACATCGTACGTGATACCTAACTCGCGGAAGCGCACGAAATCACCGGGCTGCAAAAACGCGTCACGCGCTTCGTCGACAGTGGTTCCCTTTCCGTTCAACTGCACGAAGGCGGGTTGGCCTGCTGCCTGATTGCCGTAACGACGCAGGCGTTCATGCGCCGAGAGCACGGTCGGATCGAGGCGCTTGTTGCTGCGAACCAACTGCGTCTCACGGAAGTAGTCGGTCAGGTTGTAGATCAGGAAGTCCTGCTTCGTGTCCACAAGCGCCGAGACGCGGAAGTTCTTGAAGAGCGTGAAGGTGTTCGACCACGACCCTTCAAATGTGGGAAGCGCGTTTCCGACAACTTCGAACGTGTCGGCAACCGTAACCACGCCGGTCTGATCGTTGATGTTCTTGATACGCTTCGAGACGAACGATAAGAGCTGATACCCTTCGGTGGCGCGATTGAGCGTCCCGAAGGCAGCGACTCCGCCGAGGCTGACCAACTCGTTATGAAGCGTGTTGAAGTTCACGCGCGATTCCCAACCGAAGTTGCGCATGCGAACCAGCTCACCCGTGATGCCAATTTCGATACCTCGGTTGTTGACTTCACCGAGGTTGACGAACGGATTCTGTTGGAAGCCTAACGACGGCGGGAGCGGACGCTGCAGGATGAGGTCCTTCGTCGTCTTGTTGAAGTACGTGAACTCCACACGCGCTCGGTCGCTGAAGAACGACGCGTCGAAGCCAGCTTCGTACTCGATGCCCTTCTCAGGCTTGAGTGACTGGTTGCCCGGGTTGAACGGAATGGCGCCGGACTCGGTGGAGATGGCCGTTCCGGATTGCACGGCCGACGGCGCGGCCTGCAGCGTCGTTAGCGAAGCGCCAGCTGTCGGCGCGCGACCGGTGGTTCCGTACGCAACGCGCGCGCGGAACGATGACATCAGTGACCGAAGCGGGAACCACGATTCGTCCGAGAGCACCCACGACACGCCGACCTTCGGCAGGAGAATCGCCGGAGTGTTCTTACCGAATGCGGAGAAGTCGTCGAGACGCGCGCCCGCCTGTACAAAGAGCCGATCGCGATAGCCCACCTGCAGCTGCCCGAGCCATCCATATTGGCGCAACTCGCGGCGCTGCTGCGAAGCACTCGTCTGCGACGCGTTGAGAATGACGTTGGCCGCGTTCGTCGTGAAACCCTGGCCGGTGGCGGAGAGCGAGTCGAGGCGCGTTGCCACGGCCTGGAAGCCCGCGGAGAGGTTCACCTGATACTGGCTCTCGTTACCAAACGTCTTGCTGAGGTCGTTGAGCCAGTCGACGGTGAATCGCTGGATTCCGAAGCGCGACTGTGTGTTGTTGCCCGTGTTTAGGTCACCGGCGTAGTTCGTGCCGGTGTTCTTGGGGAAGAAACGAGTCGCTTCGTCGGACAGAATGTCGCCGCCGATGGTGAAGCGGCTCTTGAGCCATGGCTTCGGAACGTAGGACGCAGTCGCGTTGAGGATGCTGCGACGCGTATCGAGTTCGTTTTGAATCGCCGATATGGCACCGACACCGCGATTGAAGCCGAACCATCCGTTCTGCGACGGAACACCGTCATCTCGACGGGTCAGCGGCGAACCCAGTTCGGCGCCGCCGAGGAAGCCGTAGATGTTGTTGTCGTTATCCGGAAGGATGTCCTTCGAGAAGATCGTGTTGACGCCCGCTTCGAGGGTGATCTTCGAGCTCGGGATCCAGTTGAAGTTCGAGCGCCATGAGTAACGACGGAAATCGTTGTTAGGCAGCGTGCCAATCGTGCGGTCCGCGCCCGCGCTCAGGAAGTAGCCATAGCTCTGGCCGCCGCCACGACCGCTCCACCCGAGCTGCTGATCAGATCCGTCGCGAATGCCCCCCTCACGCGCGAGCGGCGCATCGGAAACCAATGTGCCAACGGCCTTACCGCGGCACAGCGGGTTCGGCGAGTTCGAGGCGACTAAAGCCGCCGAGCAGTTCCCGTAGTTGGCGGGCGGCGTCCAGTTCTGATCAAGGCGGCCGTATTCCGCGCGGAAGTTCTGCGTGAATGAGTTCGATCCGGCGCGTCCCTTCTTCGTGATGATCTGGATAACGCCAGCCGAAGCATCGGATCCGTACAGCGTTGCGGCTGCCGGCCCCTTCACGACCTCGATCGACTCGATGTCGTCGGGGTTGAGGTCGTTCAAGCGATCGGTGAGCTGCCCATTCAACCCCAAGTTCACCGTGCCCGAGTTAAAGGCGATTCCGTCGATGAAAATGAGCGGCTGGTTGGACAGCGAGATCGACGACGCGCCGCGAATGCGGATATTGCGGCTGGTGCCGGCGGTGCCCGACGACGTGTTGACCGCGATGCCCGGGACGCGCGACTGCAGCATGTCGTTGACGCTGTTCACGACGGCGTCCTTCTTGATGTCGGTGGCGCTGACCGAGGCCACCTGTGCGGGCTGCGCGCGACGCTCCTGATTGCCCGCCGTACCCGTCACGACCAACTCCTGCAGGGTGGTGACGGTCTTCGCCAGTGCGAAGTTCATCGTCGCCGTTCCATTGGCCGTGACGCGCACCGTGTCGGATCCCGCGCGATAACCAATGCGCAAGACGCCTAACTGCACCACGCCGGGACGCACGCCGACGAGACGATATTCGCCGCGTCCATTGGACTGCGTTTCGAGCGTCGTGCCCGTGACGACGATGCGCGCACCTTCGAGTGGCGTTTTTGCATCACGGTCGGTGACGACACCGGTAATCGTTCCGGTGCCTGCTTGCTGAGCAGCTGCAACGCCGGATAGCCCGAGCAAGGCTATGGCGGCGCCGAGCAGCTTCCTGCGCCAACGAGAGCTCTCGTTCATGTTCCACTCCTTGTGGAAGATGGATGATCGATCGCTTCGTGTGGCGAGGCGCGCCACACGACGATCGGCCGAACTCCGCACGCGGCGGATTACCGCAGGATGGACTCACACATCCTGTGTCCGAGCGCGAGAGACGGGGGGCGCGCAGTGCTCTCCGCAGGACGGCTACAATTCTACGAGTAACGCTCCCTTTTCGACAGCCGTTCCGACCGTCACGTGAATCTTGGAGACGATGCCGCCTGACGAGGCGCGCAGCTCGTTCTCCATCTTCATCGCTTCCATCACGACAAGGGCGTCGCCGGTTTCCACGCTGTCGCCAACCTGCACCTGCACGCGCACAATCAATCCCGGCATAGGCGCGGTGAGTGGGCGCGGCCCGCTGGCTTGGGACGAAGCGGCAGTGAGATCACGGATGGTGCGCATCCGCTCATCGAGCGCTTCGACGTCGTAGCGATACCCATCCATCCAGAGTGCATAACGACCACGCGAGTCGCCGCGACGTGTGGCGACTCGATGCAGTTCGTCACCGAGAGTGACGAGTCGTATTGGTGTTCCTTCGACGTCGGCAATGCGCGCCTGCAGAGTCTCGCCCTCGATGGTCACCGCATCGCCATCGACTTCGACTTCGATGCGTTCGCCGTTGACGTCGACGATGTACTTCACTTAAGCCTCCGGAACGAGAGCGCAGACGGTTTCGACGTGCGCAGTTTGCGGGAACATGTCGAATGGAGTGACGCTCTCGACGCGATACCGGCCAAGCCGGGTGAGATCGCGCGCTAAGGTCGCCGGGTCGCAACTAACGTAGAGCAGCAGGCGCGGCGCCTGCGGTACGCGCTGGAGCGCATCACACACGCTTGCCTCGACGCCGGAGCGCGGTGGATTGAGAATGACGACGTCTGCAGGAAGCGCGCGCGGAAGGACATCCTCCACGCGCGCACAGACAGCCACCGACGGAGGCGCGAGGAGTTTCGCCGCATGCGCGCTCGCTTCGCGATCGAGTTCGATCGCGGTGACGTGAGCGCCCGTCGCCGCAAAGCGAGCTGCCATCACGCCAGTGCCGGAGTACGCGTCGACGATCACCGGCGGCGCCGTACGAATCACCGCGGCAAACACGTGCTCCTGCAGCATGGCGGCGACGTGGGCATTCACCTGGTCAAATGACGCGGACGGAACACTCGCGGTCGTGCGATCAACCAGGATGCGTCGCTCGCCTGCATCCGAGTGCCACCTAATCACCGACAGCAGCGGCGCCCGCCGGGCAAATTCATGCACGGAACTCCACTCGCTCCCCCCCTCCAGCACAAAGGCACAGACGTCGCCGACGCGACGCACGCTCCCGCGTAGCTCAGGCGACCGAGGAAGGTACGAGGCCGCTCCCTGCACCTCGCGCCACGCGGCAACGACGAGATCGTCGGTGATCGAGCATTCGTCCAGTTGGAAGATCCGGTCCACGTCATCCCATCGGTGCAACCCGAAGGTCCAGCTTCCGGCGCGCCAGCGCATCGCCAGCGTTAGGCGGTTGCGGTACCGCCACTCGGCCGGGCTGGCGACGACAGGTGCAACGTCGACGTCCCGCTTTCCGATGCGCGAGATTGCGTCGCGCACGATGCGTCGTTTGGCGTCGAGCTGGGCCGAATAGGTGAGATGCTGGAGCTGACAGCCACCACATTGGTCACCGTCGTAGTGACGACACGTTGGCGTCGTACGTGCGGGCGATGCCTCGAGGATGCTCGTTAGGCGCCCTTCCCCCAGGCGTCCGCGTTTGCGATAGGTCAGCTCGACGCGATCGCCGGGAGCGGTACGGGGAACGAAGACGACGAGGCCATCGATGCGGGCGACACCGGCTCCGCCGGAGGCGATGGCATCGATGTGGGCGACACCGTGTGCGGACACGCCTATCGCACTCCCTCACGACGCGCGGCGTCCTTCCACGCGTCGGATCCCGTGCTGGCGCTGCCTAACGCCGAGGAACGCTCGGCGCCGGCGGGGGCGGCCGCTCCGTTCGTGCGCCGCTGCCGGTCGCGGTCGGCGAGGAGCGCCGCAGCGATGGCCGCCGCGCGACGATGATCGGCAGGCGCCACCGCTCCCGTTAGGCTGGGGAGGCGTCGTTCGAGCCACTGGATCTCAATGTCGCCACGCTGGAACTCAGCGTCCTCCATGACGCGCAGATGAAATTCGCGCGAGGTCTCCACACCGACGATGGTGAACTCCCGAAGCGCGCGGTGCATACGCGCGACCGCCTCTTCGCGCGTGGCACCCCACACGATGAGCTTGGCCAGCATCGGGTCGTAGTTGAGCCCAACCGTCATGCCGGCCTCGATTCCGCCATCCCACCGCACGCCAGGCCCAGCGGGAAGGTGCAGGTACTCGATGCGGCCGGTAGACGGCAGGAATCCATTCGCCGGATCCTCACTCGTTATGCGGCACTCCATCGCCCATCCGCGCGGCGTCATCTCCTCGGGGAACGGGAGTCGCTCGCCAGCCGCAATGCGAATTTGCCACTGCACGATGTCGACACCCGTCACCAGCTCGGTGACGGGATGTTCCACCTGAAGCCGGGTGTTCATCTCGAGAAAGTAGAACTCGCCGTTCTTGTCGAGCAGGAATTCACACGTCCCCGCATTCACATAGCCGGCGGCGCGCGCCGCAGCCACGGCGGTAGCGCCCATGCGCCTGCGCAGCTCTGGCGAGACGGCCACCGACGGTGCTTCCTCGATCATCTTCTGGTGGCGCCGCTGCACCGAACATTCGCGCTCGCCTAACGAGAGCACGGTGCCGTGCAGATCAGCCAACACCTGGATTTCGACGTGACGCGGCCCTTCGATGTACTTCTCGACGTAGACCGAGTCATCGCCGAATGCGTTGCGCGCCTCGCGCCGTGCGGCATCGAGCGACGCCGAGAGTTCGCGCGCCTCGCGAACCACGCGCATTCCCTTCCCTCCACCGCCAGCCGCCGCCTTGAGCAACACTGGATATCCAAACCGGTCGGCGATCGCCGCCGCTTCAGCGGCGTCCTTCAACGCCTCGGTCGTCCCGGGCACGACCGGAACGCCGGCTGCAATCGCGAGTTGGCGCGCGGCCGTCTTGCTCCCCATCGCGGCAATCGCTTCTGGCGGCGGCCCGATGAACGTGAGTCCCGCATCACGCACGGCACGAGAGAACCATTCGCGCTCCGACAGAAAGCCATAACCTGGGTGAATGGCCTGAGCGCCGCGGTCGAGCGCCGCTTGCACGATGCGATCACCCTTCAGGTAACTCTCGGCAGACGGCGCTGGGCCAACGTTGACCGCTTCGTCTGCCTCACGCACGTGCGGCGCGTGCGCATCGGCGTCGGAGTACACGGCGACTGACTTGATGCCGAGTTCCTGGCAGGCACGGATGACGCGGAGCGCGATCTCGCCACGATTGGCGACTAGGATTTTGGAGAACATCCCTGGTCAGAGCGGGAGATTGCCGTGCTTGCGCGGCGGATTGCGATCGCGCTTCCCTTGCAGCGTGTCGAGCGCATCGATCAGCCGCGGACGGGTGTCGCGCGGATCGATGATGTCGTCGACGAAGCCGCGCGACGCGGCCACGTATGGGTTGGCAAACTTGGCCGTGTACTCTGCGACACGTTCGTCCATCGCCTGCTGTGGATCGTTTGCCTCCGCGATTTCCTTACGAAAGAGAATCTCGACGGCGCCCTTGGGACCCATGACGGCGATTTCCGCCGTCGGCCACGCGACGTTGAAGTCGCCACGTATGTGCTTCGAACTCATGACGTCGTACGCGCCGCCGTACGCCTTACGCGTGATGACGGTGAGCTTGGGAACGGTCGCTTCGCAGAAGGCGTAGAGGAGCTTGGCGCCGTGCCGGATGATGCCACCGTGCTCCTGCGCAACGCCCGGGAGAAAGCCGGGCACATCCTCGAACGTGACGATCGGAATATTGAAGGCATCGCAGAAACGGACAAAGCGCGCCCCCTTCACCGAGGCATTGATGTCGAGAACGCCGGCCAGGACCGACGGCTGGTTGGCCACGATTCCAACGCTGTATCCACCTAAATGCGCAAAGCCGCACAGAATGTTGCTGGCGTAGTCGGCGTGCACTTCGTAGAACTCCCCGTCGTCGACCACGCGCCGGATGACGTCGTGCATGTCATACGGCTTGTTGGGGTGATCGGGAACGACGTCGAGCAGGTCCTCATCGCGCCGGTCGCGCGGATCACGTCCCGACCCGCGCGGCGGATCGCCGAGGTTGTTTTGCGGGATGAACCGCATCAACTCGCGGATGCCGTTGAGGCAGTGAAGCTCGGAATCGCAGGCAAAGTGGGCGACCCCGGAGACAGACGCATGCGTGTCGGCCCCCCCTAACTGCTCCATGCTGACATCTTCATGCGTTACCGTCTTCACGACGTTGGGGCCCGTGACGAACATGTACGACGAGCCGCGTACCATGTACACAAAGTCGGTGATGGCCGGCGAGTACACCGCACCACCGGCGCACGGACCGAGAATCGCCGAGATCTGGGGGACAACGCCGGATGCCAGCGTGTTGCGCAGGAAGATGTCGGCGTATCCGCCTAACGAGACAACACCCTCCTGAATGCGCGCGCCCCCCGAGTCGTTGAGGCCAATGACCGGCGCCCCATTGCGCATCGCGAGGTCCATCACCTTGCAGATCTTCTCCGCGAACGTCTCCGAGAGCGACCCGCCGAGCACAGTGAAGTCCTGCGAAAAGACATAGACGAGTCGCCCGTCGATGCGCCCGTGACCGGTGACGACGCCGTCGCCGTAGATCTTCTGTGCGTCGAGCCCGAAGTCCGTGGACCGGTGCGTGACGAAGCGGTCGTATTCGACGAAGCTCCCCTCATCGAGAAGAATGTCGAGGCGCTCACGCGCCGAGAGTTTGCCTTTGTCGTGTTGTGCCTTGATTCGCGCCGCGCCGCCGCCCTGTTCGGACTCGCTGCGACGACGCTCGAGCACGTCGATTTTCTCGCGCATTGTCATGGGCGGCAAAGGTAGCCGACGGTGTAGAGGGTCGCCAACGGTTAACGCGCATTGCCTGCTCTCGTCCAACCGAGCGTCGTCGGATGTCCTCGATATCGAAATCCCCATCGTCGCACACACGTATGATGCTCATGTCGTCAGTAGCCGTAGTCTCTGTGAAGTCCGTGAGGTCGGTTGGCGTGGTCGTGCTGATCAGCACTCTGCTGCTGGCATTGATACCAAGCATGGGAATCGCGCAGCCTACCGACTCGGCCCGCCGTGCGCGGCGCGCTGAGCGTCTGGGCGCGATGGTGTTCACGACTTCGAGTATCGAGGGGACCACGAACGAGTCGATCGAGATCGCGGGAGTCGAACGACACTATCAACTCCATGTGCCCCCTTCGTATCGAGCGTCGGCAGCAATGCCGCTGGTGGTGGCGTTCCACGGTTTAGGCGGAAGCGGCGCGCAACTGGAGCGAATGACGGGCCTTTCGCTCAAGAGTGATGAGGAAGGATTCATCGTCGCATATCCGGACGGGGTGAATCACATGTGGCGCACGGCGACGCGAAAGAGCGCGACCGACGATCTGGCGTTTGTGCAGGCGCTGGTGCGCGAGGTGTCGTCGCGCTACACCATCGATCGGCGTCGTGTCTTCGCGACGGGCATGTCCAACGGCGGTGGCATGACGAACCGTGTCGCATGTGACTTGGCCGACATGTTCGCTGCCGTCGCGAGCGTCTCGGGCGCGTACAATCTTTCCGACAGCTGCAATCCGGCTCGGGCGATTCCGGTGTTGGCCATACACGGCCGCGACGACCGCATCGTTCCGTATGGCGGACGCAGCGATCGTGTGACGCTCCCGGCCGTCGAGGAGTGGGCCGCTGCGTGGGGCGAACGCGAAGGGTGCGTCAAGCAGCCGCAGGTCAGCGGCGATCGCGCGCGGGTCGAAGTGCGACGATGGAGCGGGTGCCGCGAGGTGAGCGAAGTGGTCCTGCGCACCGTCTCGTCGATGGGTCACGAGTGGCCTGGCGGAATGACGTCATGGCGCCGCCGCCGTGACCCGACGCCCCCCACGAGAGAACTCGTGGCCAGCGATGTCGTGTGGGATTTCTTGAGGCAGCACACGCTTCCCTGACGAGCATCGTGCCTAACGAGAGGCCCCCCGAGAGTGCGGACTCTCGGGGGGCCTCGGCGCGTGGCGACGTCGAACGACTACTGCGCGTCGTCCATCTGCACGTCGACGGGGATCTCCGCGCCGATGATGTCACCATCTTCGGAGTGAATCTTCGACGGCGTTTCCGGCTTCGGCGGCTGCTCTTCGGGAATGTTCGTGACCGAAAGAACGATGCGACGATGGATGGGATCGACTTCGACGATGCGCAGGTCGAGGTTCATCCCCTCCCAGCAAACATCGGCGGGCGACGTGACCGCCTTCTCCGACGGAAGGTGCGAGAGCGGCACGAAGCCTTCGATATCGTTGCCGATGTCGACGACGACGCCCTTCTCCATGAGGCGAACGACGACGCCACGGAGCTCCGTGCCGACGGGGTACGTCTCACCGATACGAAGCCATGGATCCTCCGTCGCCTGCTTCAAGCCTAACGAGATGCGCTTGTTCTCGGCGTCGATGTTGAGGATGACTACGTCGACCGTATCGCCCTTCTTGACCACTTCCGACGGATGCTGCACGCGCTTTGTCCACGACATGTCGGAGATGTGGATGAGCCCATCGATGCCTGGCTCGATCTCGACGAAGGCGCCGAAGCTCGTGAGGTTGCGAACCTTGCCGGAGAGGCGCGTGCCGACCGGGTACTTGAGCGGCAACACCATCCACGGATCCTGCTCCGTCTGTTTCATGCCTAACGAGATCTTTTCCTCGTTCGGGTCGACCTTGAGCACCACGGCCTCGATCGACTCGCCGATAGAGACGATCTTCGACGGATGCCTGACGTTGCGCGTCCACGACATCTCGGAGATGTGGACCAATCCTTCGATGCCCGGCTCGAGCTCGATGAAGGCGCCGTAGTTGGTGATCGAGACGACCTTGCCGGCGACGCGCGTGCCGACGGGGTACTTCTCGATGACGTCCTTCCACGGATACGGTTGCAGCTGCTTGAGGCCTAACGAGATGCGCTCGCGCTCCCAGTCGATATCGAGCACCTTGACTTCGAGCTCCTGCCCGATGTGCACCATCTCGGTGGGATGCGAGATACGTCCCCACGACATGTCGGTGATGTGGAGGAGACCGTCGACGCCACCGAGATCGATGAATGCACCGAAGTCGGTGATGTTCTTGACGACGCCCTTCCGCACCTGGTCCTTCTGAAGCTCCTTCATGAGCTTCTCGCGCTTGCCGGCGCGCTCGGCCTCGAGGATCACGCGGCGCGAGACGACGATGTTGCGGCGGCGCTTGTTGAGCTTGATGATCTTGAACTCGTACTTCTGGCCGAGGAGCTCGTCGATGTTCGGAACGCGACGGAGCGCGATCTGCGAACCAGGGAGGAATGCATCGACGCCCATGAGGTCGACGACGACGCCGCCCTTGATCTTCTTGACGAGCGTTCCTTCCACCGGCTGATCGGTCTCATACGCGACGCGGATCTTCTCCCACACGCGCATGAAGTCGGCTTTCTTCTTGGAGAGAACGACCGACCCTTCCTGATCTTCGAGGTGCTCGAGAAGGACTTCAACTTCATCGCCCGGCTTGAGGTCGGGCATGTCCTTGAATTCTTCGAGCGGGATCGTCCCTTCGGACTTAAAGCCGATATCGAGGACGACCATGTTCTCGCGGATCTCGAGCACACGGGACTTGACGATTTCGCCTTCGTCGATCGAGGCGAGCGTCCCGTTGTACATCTCCATCATCTGCTCGTACTCGGCAGATGAGTATTCGTCCTCGTCGTAGAGCTCTGGGCGACGATTTGCGAGCGGACGGAGTTCGGCCTTCTGCGCCTTACGCTTGTCGCTGGCGCTCAGGCCGGGAATCACGGCGGTGGGGTCGGACATAAACAAAGTTGTCTCCTGAATCCGCGGATCTTTAGGCTCGCCGCGGCGAGGTTGAGGTGATGGACTCGGATTGTTCGGCGCGATGGTCGGTGCTCGTTAGGCACGCGCGCGACGCGACGATCCCGAAGGCGACATCTCCCGTCGCCAAAACCCGCCCGGCGTCGGGCGGCTCTGAGCCACGGGAGATTTTCGGGAACGCGAAGTCTATCCTGACCCTGCCCCTGACGTCAACGCCCCAAGTCACGTTGTGGGGCGAATTTAGCGACTCTGCCTCAGGTCGCTTCCGGGTTCGGCGTTATGGACCGGATTCCATCAGCCGGCGTCAACGGACGACGGTGCCGGATGGCCCGGGCCAAGGCAACGATCCGCTCCACTTGCTCCAACTGGGTCAAGTACGTCGTGTCGATCACGACCGCGTCCTTCGCCTGCACCGTCTGCGTCGCATCGGCCGCATCGCGGTGCACGAGCCGGTCAGTCTCCTCGGCGATTTCACTATCGGAGGGACGTCGCCCCAGGCGTTGGAGGAGCCGGCGTCGCGCCCGTTCCCAAGGATCAGCGAGCAGAAAGACCTTGAGGTCTGCCTCGGGAAAAACCGTCGTTCCCATGTCTCTGCCGTCGCAGACGATGTCGGACCCGGAGGCAGCCAGTCGCACCTGTGCGTTCACCCAGTGGCGCACTTCAGGGATTTGCGCGATGAGCGACACATGTCGCGTCACATCAGCGCCGCGGATTTCTTCGTCGGCAGGCGCGGAACAGATGGTCGGTACGAACGATGTATCCGCTGGGCGCAGTGCCACGGTGCGCGCCTGTTCGAGGACAAACTCGGCGTTCCATGCGGATGGGGCGCGCCCGGTGCGCAACGCGGTGGCGGTGGCGGCGCGGTAGAGCGCACCGGAATCGACGTGGCGGAACCCGAGTTCTTTCGCGACCCACTGCGCCGTCGATGACTTTCCCGACGCGGCGGGCCCGTCGATGGCGATGACGACGTGCGGTCGTTGATCGCCAGCTGCAACGTCAGGTGGCGACATGTGCGAGATCTCGCCAAAACGTTGGATACGAAACGGAGACACATGCGGGGTCATCGAGCGCAATGTCGCAGTCTCGCGACGTGCCCAGTGTGGCGAATGCCATCGCGATGCGATGATCGGCGTGTGTGATGACGTTTCCGCTGAGCGGTTGATGTCCTCCCTGCACAACCAGCCCGTCGGGGCGCTCTTCAGCGTCGACGCCGACGGCACGAAGGTTCTGGACGACCGCGCTGATCCGGTCACTTTCCTTCACTCGAAGCTCCTCAGCGCCACTCACGATCGTCTCCCCCGGTGCGCGAGCGGCCAACATCGCGAGGACGGGAATCTCGTCGACGAGCGAAGGGATTTCGTTAGGCGCGATGACGGTCCCGGCGTGGACGCCCGCGTGCACGATGAGGTCGCCTAACGACTCGCCACCTTCGGTGCGTTCGTCCACGATCTCCATGCGCACGCCCATTCGACGCAACACGGCGATGAAGCCGATGCGTTGCGGGTTGAGCAGTACGCGCTCGATGGTGAGCGCTCCGTCGTCAGCCAACGCCGCGAGCACGGCGAAGAAAGCGGCGGACGACGGGTCGCCTGGCACGTCGAGACTAAAGGGTGAGAGATGGCGAGTGGGCGCCAGCGTTACCCAACCATTGTCGTCCGTGACCGACGCGCCTAACGCGTTGAGCATGCGTTCGGTGTGATCGCGGGTGCGGGCGGGCTCTCGCACGCGTACGCCGACGTTGGCGCACAGGCCGGCGAGCAACACGGCGCTCTTGAGCTGCGCGCTGGCGACGGGAAGCACCCAATCGATGGCCTGTAGCGAACCCCCGTGAATCGTCATCGGAAGTCCATCGTGCCCGCCGGTGAACTCAACGCGAGCCCCCATCGCCTCGAGCGGTGCAGCCACCCGGCGCATCGGTCGCCGTGAGAGCGATGCATCTCCCACGAATGTGCTGGCGAAGGGGTGGGCGGCGGCAATGCCAGCGACGAGCCGCGTGGTGGTGCCGCTGTTGCCACAATCGAGCGACGATGTTGGAGCGCTCAGCGGCGAGCGAAGGCCGCCGCCGTCTATCGCGATTGACTCCCCTAATTCGGGAATGCGCCAGCCCAGCGACCGTAACACGCGTGCCGTCGATTTCACGTCGTCCGACAAGAGGAGGCCGCGGACTGACGATCGCCCCGTGGCCAGCGCCGAGAACATGAGGGCACGATGCGAGATGGACTTATCGCCCGGCACGCGAATCCTCCCGTCAACACGCAGCCGCTGGCGCATGCTGCCTAACGAAGCCAGGACTCGAGGGCGGTGGCCAGGTCGGTCTTTTCGTCGCGGTATTTCACGATGACCGGCGTCTGAAGCGAGAGTCCCTGCTCTCCTCCCCAGGCGTCCCGGACCGTGCGAGATCCCGGGACGACGACCGCCCCCGCCGGGATCTCGAGCGGCCCGTCGTCGGACGCGCGATAGACCGTTTGGCACACGAGGTCATACACGGGCGTGCCGCGCGTGAGGACCACGCCAGCTGCAAGGACCGCGCGCTCGCGCACCACGGTCCCTTCATACACGCCGCAATTGCCGCCCACGATCACGTCGCTCTCAATGATGACAGGCGCCGCATTCACCGGCTCGAGCACGCCACCAATCTGTGCAGCGGCCGAGATGTGAACGCGTTCGCCGATCTGCGCGCACGATCCAACGAGCGCGTGCGAATCGACCATCGTCCCGGTGCCCATGTGCACGCCGACGTTGACGAACATGGGCGGCATGCAAACGACGCCAGGGGCGATGTACGAGCCGGCGCGGATCGTGGAGCCGCCGGGGACGAGGCGCACGCCGTCCGACAACGCGAGCTTCCGCGCCGGCAGCGTGTGTTTATCGAAGAAGGAGAAGACGCTCCCCTCGACTTCGTTCATCGGGATGACTTTCCCCACCCTAAAGGAAAGAAGGATCCCTTGTTTTACCCACGGAACCGCGCGCCAGCGCCCATCGTGATCGCGCTGCGCGGCGCGGACCTCACCGAGTTCGAGCTTCCGAAGCAGCGTGCGCGCCACCGATTCTGCGTCGTTAGGCAGCGCGACACCGGGCGGATACGCCGCCAGTTCCGCAATACGCCCGGCGAGCTGCGCCAGCGAGTCGCTCACGATTCGAGTGCTCCGGCGGCGACGAGGGCGGCGCGTACCGAAGGCGCGAGCGACTCCGCCAGCGGCGCGAGCGGGAGACGCAAGACGTTCTCGATTCGTCCAAGCATCGCGAGCGCCGCCTTGACCGGCGCGGGGTTGGACTCGATGAACGCCGCCGTCATGAACGGCGTGAGCCGCCGATGCAGCACGCGTGCGGCGCCGAAGTCGCCGGCAGCGCAGCAGTCAATGAGCGACGACATGGCGCGCGGCAACGCGTTGCTGACCACGGAGATGACTCCTTCACCGCCTAACGCCATCACTGGGAGGGCAATCGAATCGTCGCCCGAGAGTACGGTGAAGCCAGCAGGGCGCTCGCGCAGGACCTCGCCGATCTGTTGCAGGTTGCCGGACGCTTCCTTGATGGCGACGACGTTGGGTATGGTCGCGAGTTCGAGCGTTGTGCGCGCTTCGATGTTGCTCGCCGTTCGTCCGGGGACGTTGTAGGCGACGATCGGTACGTCGACGCTCTCCGCGATGGCGCGAAAGTGCGCCACGATCCCACGCTGCTGCGGCTTGTTGTACATCGGCGAGACATGCAATAAGTGCGTCGCGCCCAGATCGCGCATGGCACGCGAGAGCGCGATTGCCTTCTGCGTATCGTTAGACCCAGCGCCGGCGACGACCGGAACACGCCCAGCGACTTGATCAACCGTGATGGCGACGACCCGCTTGTGCTCTTCGACGGTCATCGTTGCCGCTTCGCCCGTCGATCCGCACGGAACGAGAAAGTGCACGCCCTCGGCGATCTGCCAGTCGACCAGGGCTCGCAGGCGAGGCTCGTCGATATCGCCTGACACGAGGAAGGGCGTGACGAGCGCGGTGCCACATCCGGTTAATGGGCGCATGCTCAGGATTGCGCTGGCGCGGCCAAGAGATCGCGCATGGTGAAAACGCCGCGACGCCCCACGAGCCACTCCGCCGCGCGCAGAGCGCCATCGGCAAAAACTCGTCGGTCGCGCGCTTCGTGAACGATAGAGATCTGTTCGAACGGTCCGTCGAATATCGCCGAGTGCGTCCCCGGCACGTGACCAACACGGACACTGGTGACCGGCACGCTGCGCCCGAGAGCGCCGCCTAACGTTTCGCGCATGGCGGCGGCAGTCCCGGAAGGCGCATCCTTCTTGGCCGCGTGATGTGTTTCGACGAGATGCACGTCGAATTGCGGGTGCGGCGCGAAGAGCGCCCCCGCCACGCGCATGATTTCGTTTGCAATCGCGACGCCTAACGAGAAGTTCGGCGCCCAGAAGAGTGCGCCATCTCGCTGTTCGGCTTCGCGCATCACCGCGGGGAGCGCCTCATACCACCCGGTCGTTCCGCTGACGATGGGGATGCCACGCCCGAGGCACGCCATGATATTCTCACGCGCCGCGACCGGTTCCGTGAACTCGATGGCAACATCACAGCGCGATGCGATGTCGGCAGTGATCCCCTCGCCGTGCGCGTTCTGTGACTCGCCCAGGACACCGGCGACGTCGTGCCCGCGCTCGCGCGCGAGCGTCTCGATCGCCCGGCCCATCTTGCCATCGCCGATGATGAGGAGGCGCATCGTTAGGCTGCGGTGGAGAAGAATTCGGCGTGCAGCCGGCGCATCGCCTCCGACACCTGGTCACCGTCGACGAGCATCGTGAGGTTGATGCCGCTGGCGCTCAAGGAGAGCATGTGCACGCGCATCGACTTGAGCGCCGCCAAAGCTCGTGACATCGCTTCACTCGAATCGCCCAAGCCAGCACCGACGATGGCCACGATCCCACGATTTCGCTCCACCGTGACGTCGCCCATCTGCGAGAGGTCGACGACGAGCGAGTCGAGGTGCGATGCGTCATCGATTGTGACGCTCACCGTCACTTCCGACGTCGCGACGACGTCAACCGACGTGCGATGGCGATCGAAGACCTCGAAGAGCGATCGCAGAAATCCGTGCTGCAGCAACATGCGGGGGCTGCGCACGCGAAGCACCGTGACGCCTTGCTTTCCAGCGAGCGCCGTCACTGCACGTTTAGGTGCATCGAAGGTGATTCGAGTGCCGAGTCCAGTCGGGTTCCGCGAGTTGTAGATGTAGACCGGAATCCCCAAGCGCACTGCTGGCGTGATCGTGCTCGGGTGCAAGACCTTGGCGCCAAACGACGCAAGTTCGCTCGCCTCATCGAACCGAATGCGCTCGATGAGTTGGGCCCCCTGCACCACGCGCGGATCGGCGGTCAGCATGCCGTCGACATCGGTCCAGATCTCGATGGCTTCCGCGCCTAACGCGGCGCCGAACAGCGCTGCCGAGTAGTCAGAGCCACCGCGCCCAAGCGTCGTGACGACGCCGTGCTCCGTCGCGCCGACGTATCCGCCCACAACGGGAACGAGCCCGCGATCCACGAGTGGCCTAAAGACGCGCTGCGACGCCTCGGCGATGCGCTCTTGCAGCGGATCGCCCTTGCCGAATTGGTCGCTCGTGATCATCACCGACGTCGCGTCGACGTGCTCCGTCGGAATACCGCGCACACGCAGGGCGGCCGTCACGAGGAGCGACGACAACATCTCTCCCTTGGCCGCAATTGCATCTTTGCTGCGCAACGTGGCGTGTCCAAGCACCGACAGCGCTTCGGCCAATGACGCCAGTTCGTCGAACGTCGCGCTCAATTCACCAGCAAGGTCGTTGAGCTCTGGAGCGCCGCGCAGGAGTTCGTCGGCAGTCGTTAGGTGGCGCTCGCGAAGCGCCTCGACGCCACGAATGGCACTGATGAGTTGTCCGTCAGCCGCCTGCTCGGCAATGGCGAGCAGCGCGTTGGTCGCGCCGCCCATCGCCGATACAACGACGATGGGATGACGCGGAATTCTCCCGCGCACGATCTCCGCGAGCCGGTCGATGGCCGCCGTATCGCCAACAGACGTCCCCCCGAACTTGACGACGATCATGCCGGATCGAAGGTGCCGCGCGACGCGAGCAACTCGGCGTTGAGGATCGAGCCACCGGCGGCGCCGCGAATGGTGTTGTGGCCTAACGCGACGAGCTTGATGTCGAACAGCGGATCGCGACGCACGCGTCCCACGGTGACCGTCATCCCTCGTCCGGCGCCGACGTCGCGCCGGGTCTGCGGACGATCGACCGCATCGGTATAGACGAGCGGATACTCCGGCGACGACGGAAGGCCACGCGCATCGGCGCACCCGCGCCATGCTTTGAGCGCCTCGATGGCTTCCTCGGGCGAAACGCGCCGCTCGAAGCCAATGGAAAGGCAGACGAGATGCCCGTTCTCCGTCGCCACACGATTGGTGTGCGCGCTCACGCCGAACGGTGCGTTGGCAATGCCGTCCTGACTAACGACGCCAAGCATCTTGTTCATCTCACGCTCGAGCTTGGGCTCTTCGTCGCCAATGTACGGGATGACGTTGCCGAGAATGTCGAGCGAGGGAACGCCCGGATACCCAGCACCGGAGATGGACTGCATGGTGACGACGAGCACTTTTTCCACTCCAAAGGCCTGATGCAGCGGCGCGAGCGCGACGGTCGCGACGGTTGCCGCGCAGTTGGCGTTGGTGATGACACCGCCCTTCCACCCCCGCCCTTTCCGCTGCTGCTCGATGAGCGCGAGATGCGGAGAGTTCACTTCCGGAATGACGAGCGGGACATCGCGCTCCATGCGATAGTTCTTGGCATTGCTCAGCACGAAGTGTCCGGCAGCTGCAAATGCGCCTTCGACCTCGCCCGCCACATTGGAGTCCAGCGCGGAGAAGACGATGCGTGATTTCACCGAGGCCGGATCACACGTCACGACGGTGAGCTTCGCGACGTCCTCGGGCATCGTGCCTTCAATCCAGCGCGTCGCTTCTGCGTACGTCTTGCCCGCCGAGCGTTCGGAGGCGGCGACTTCCGCGATCTGAAACCACGGATGTCCCTGCAGCAGGCGAATGAAGGTCTGGCCGACAGCGCCAGTGGCGCCCAGCACAGCGACTGGCCAACGCGTGGCCTTCGGATTCGGAGACATCGTCATCAAGCGTCGAGGAGGGCGCGAACTAAGCGTTGATAGGCGTGCACGGATGCGCGCAGTTCGCCCAGATCGACGTACTCGTCAGGCGTGTGCGCAACGTGAATCGATCCCGGTCCAAAGAGGAGCGGCGTTCCCCATCGATCGAGGAGCGGAATATCCGACGTATATGAAACCGCCGCCGTCTCAAAGCCTGGGATCGTGTGAAAAAATTGCGGTGGGATGTAGGAGCCGTACGTGATTTCAGCGCGCCCCGCGACCCACGACTCCACTTTCTGTTTGACGACATCCACGTCGCCAACGAGACGAAACATCATCTCGACTTCACACTCGCCCGGAATGATGTTCGCCGCCGTTCCGCCGCGTATCGTTCCGACGTTTACCGTCGTTTGCCCGAGACGCGGATCTGACGGGAGCGCGACGTTCTTGAGCGTCGGGAGAAGTTCGAGCATCGGGGTGATGGCAGACTCACCCAACTCCGGATACGCCGAATGCGCTTCGCGTCCGCGCGTGCGCAGTGTGACGCGCAGCGATCCTTTGCAGCCGATCGCGAGACGACTTTCTGTCGGCTCCCCATTGATCAGGTAGCGCGACGTTGCGGGGAGTCGATTGGCCGCTCGTGCGCCATCGGACCCCTTCTCTTCGCCAACCACGAACAGCAGGTCAACGCGGTCCTCGCCCGCGGCGGCGAGAGCGTCGCCCGCAGCCAGCATCGCCGCGGCAATTCCTTTCGCGTCACTCGATCCGCGTCCATAGAGCCGATCGTGCTCGATGCGTGGTGGAACGTGCGGTGGCACCGTGTCGAGGTGCGTCGAGAGCGTCACGCCGCCGCCGGCGCGCGAGGCCCAGACGTTACCGCGACCCGGCGTGACTTCTTGTACCGTCACGTTCCAGCCGCGCGCCACGAGCCAGCGCGAGACGTAATCGACGGTCTTCCCCTCGCTTCCCGTGGTCGATTCGAGAGCGAGCAACTCAGCAGCGAGCGTTACGACATCAGCCATGTGCGTATTGTAGCGGCACTGCGAGTTGGAGTCGATGGGACCGGGGCGAGGTGCAAGCGCGAAGTGCGCCATGGCGAGAGCACCGGGCGCATGTTCGAACTCGTTAGGCAGCACAGCGCGCTGCGGCGGAACGATCGTATGTGCTGACATGCGCGGGGCGGGACTCGAACCCGCATTCGGTTACCCGAAGAGGATTTTAAGTCCTCCGCGTCTACCATTTCGCCACCCGCGCGCTGCGACACGAAAGCGGGCGATGTCGGCCGCGAGGGTCCTCGCTCGACATCACCCGTGATCCCTCGGTTGTCACCGCAACTGTGAATGTCAGAGCGGGAAACGGGACTCGAACCCGCGACCCCAACCTTGGCAAGGTTGTGCTCTACCAACTGAGCTATTCCCGCGCCTCGGGAAGTATAGTCCGTGCGCGCCGCGAGCGACACGCCCTCAAAAAAAGGAAACGCTTACCGCTGTTCAACACGCGCACCGTCATCGGCGCGTGTGAGCCACGTACGCGGCGAACGCTCCCACGCCTGCTCGAATGACACCACCAGCTCTGGAGCAAGCGCTTCGAGCGCGGCTCGTTCTCCCACGACGATCGCGCACCCGCCCCACCCTGCCCCAGTTAGGCGCGCGCCCTCGATTCCCACACGCACAATCGAGTGGTCCACGACCCAGTCGAGTTCGGGAGATGAACATTCATAATCGTCACGTAACGACCGATGCGAGGCATTGATGAAGGTTCCGACGTCCTGCTGTGATTGAAGCGCCGCCACAAATGCCCCGACGCGCGCGGTCTCGCTCACAACGTGTCGCGCGCGCTCGTTCAGGGGCGAGGGGAGCTGTGCTTCGGCGAGAAGTTCCACCGTTGCGTCTGCGAGATTCTCGAGCTGCGGTTCGAGCAAGCGGAGATGACGCAATGCGAGTTCGCATTCGGCGCGGCGTTGGTTGAAGGCAGATCCGCGAAGTGAACGGGGCGTCGCAGTGTCGACGATCAGGACCGAGCGATCGAACGGAATCGACTCCGTCTCTTGTGTTGCGCAGTGGAGGTGCAACGCGCGCCCACGTTGACAGAGGGCACTCGCGAATTGGTCCATGATGCCACACGCTACGCCGACGTAGTCATTCTCGGCGCGGTGGGCGGCGAGGGCGATCGCTTTGGCGTCGACCACGACGCCGTCGAGCGCGCACGCAGCGGTGAGTACCGCGACTTCCAGTGCGGCTGACGACGAGAGCCCGGCCCCCATAGGTACGTCGCTCACGACGGCGATATCTCGCGCGTGGCGCGCGGTGCCTAACGACGCTCCCTCCACGAGTGAGCCGGCGACATAGTCCCACCATTTCCCTTCGGTGGATCGTGTGGGCGTGCGTTCCCATTCCCCCGTCTCGCCACGTTCGCCCGAGACGGCGCGCATCCTGGTCGTGGCTCCTTCGCCCATCGCCACCCACGTGCGCTGTGCGATGGCAATCGGAAGGACCGCTCCTCCATTGTAATCGGTATGTTCACCGATGAGGTTCACGCGTCCTGGCGCAGAGGCAATGACTGCAGGCTGTCGTCCGTACGCCATGGTGTAGAGCGTGCGGACGCGCTCAATGCTCACGGCGTGACCCCGAGGGCATGCACGGCGTACCAGAGCGTGTACGCGAGCAACCCGGCGAGCGACGCATCGCCACCATTGGCCGTCGCGCGTCCTTCCGCGTCCGTTTCTTCGGTTGCAAGGCCGTTGTAGAGCGGCGCGCGGCGCACCCACTGCATTACGTCTTTAGCGTCTGGACCGAGGAGACGCGCGATCTGCTGCACAAGGACGCGCGGCGAGCGGTCCAGCGTGCGCACGGTGCGACGGTATGCGGAATCGCTGCGATCCATGGTCTCGTACAACGGGAGCCACACGACCGATGCCGCCGGTTCATCGTCCGCCACCGCTTCACCGCCAAGATTCACGGCAGACATCAAGATCGTCTTGCCGTCGCGATCGCGACTAAAGTGGCGTTGCAGCGCGGCGCGCACGGCTGCAGGATCTTCGACGTTGGCGGATGTCTCTTCGTCCAAGGTCCGACGAAAGACGTCGAGGGCCATGGCCACCACGGCGTTACCGTGCAACGTATACGGAAATGCCGCTGGACGACCGGCCGGCGTGACCTCCGTCGAGAAGAGCGGAATGTTCTCGTTCCGTCGCGCGCTGATATCCTCGTGCGAACCGTAGAGCGTGTCGGCGATGATCGGTTCTTCCACGATCTGGTCGTCGCCCGTCTCGCGAATGTAGCGGTCGATGGCGATGGCGTACGACGCCGCGCCCTCGAGCGAAAAACCTGGCTCGAACAGCGTACCGTCGAGGTAGCGCATCCCGATGCCGGGCGAGTAACCGTGAAGTTCGCACGCGCGGAGGAGGAGTTCCCTGCCTAACGGCGGATCCGCCAGCTGCACCGCTGGAATGGTCCACATCAAGGCTTCCCACTCGCGCACGGTCACGCCGCGCCCGTGCCAGGGCACGCGCGTCCGCATGAGATAGAAGTGCGCGTCATCGAGCGCACGACCGACTCCGTAGAAGTACGCAAAGAGGAGATTGCGATTGATCACGGCGTCGATCGTCTCGTTTCCCGTCGATTGCTCGAGCGAGCGCAGCGCCTCGCGCGTCGACGACAGCAAGGTGCGCCATCCGCGGCGACGCATGACGGCAACCGTCGCTTCGGCTCCATCGCCCTCGGGGCCAACCGCGAGGAAAAAGGCGGCGTCGGCAACACCGTTAGGCGGGACGCGCAAATCGCGCCGAATGGAGTAGTTCCGATTGTCGGAAACGTCGATCGCCGACGCGCCATCGGCGCCGATGGCCAGCGCGACGACTCCCGGTACCGCCGCCCCGCCTAACACCACCGCCTCGCCACTTCCACGCGCAACCGAATGTGCGTCAACGAACGGACGTGGAGTGCAGGTCCGGAGTTGACGATGGCCGAGTGTGCCTTGGAGACCGACGGAGATACGCGCGTCCTGCACAGCGCGGTTCTCGAACGAAAACGCGTAAACCGCTCCGGCCGTGTCGGCATCGCGTCCATATGGCGCGAAGACGGTCGCCCGGATGACGAGAGCGCCCAGCGTCGCGGTGAATGTCGGGAGCCAGCCGAACGCGCGCTCCCACGCCAGACTCGTGGACGACCATTCAACAGTTGCGCCGTCGACCGAGAGCACCGGACGCGCGAGCGCCGGCTCACGTCCGCTCGCGAAATCGGCGCCTCCAGCAAATTCAACAGCGGCGCGCGCCCCGCGATGCACCGTTCCGACAGCATGCAACGATCCGTCGACGGGGTGTATGCAGGGAAGCGCGATCCAATGGTTCCCGGTGATTTGCCAAGGGATCGGCGGAATCGGCGAAGCGCTCACGGCTCGATTACTTTCGTTGACTCGGCGTCCTCCGTTCCCGCCGCTCTGGCGGGGACGCTGGACGCCGTCGATCTGAGAGGTCTCAACATATCTTGTTGACCAAGCGGCAGAAACGACGCGGTCCTGGCGCACGAATCGCCGTCGGGGTCGTCATGAGTCTTTTCGCGTTCCCTGCGGGCGTGCACGCGCAGCGAGCGGTTGGCCCGTTCACCGATGCGACCGTCGTTCCGCGAGGCGTGGTGCGCGTCGGCGTTCAACCGCAGTGGATGACGGCGACCGACCGATTCGCGAACGGAACGGCGACGGGCACATCGGGGACGCTTGAGCCGCTCTCCGCCGACTTCAGTCGCGATTCCATCACACCGCGACTCTTTTCGCCGCTGCGCGCGGTCGCGGCTTCGCTCGCGAGCATCACGGGGAACAACCAGCTCCCCGTCACGCTGGGGCGCCTTCAGGTCGATTTCAATGCGTCGCAGGTGAACACGCCCATCACTGTCGACTACGGATTGACGAAACGCCTAACGATTGGCCTTCTGATTCCGTACATCACGACGCGTAACGAGGTCTACGCCAATCCCAATCCGTCCCGCAACGGGGGAACGATGGGGATCAATCCCGCGCGGACGCACAACGGTGCGCTGACCATCAATGCGAGCGTGGTGGCCCAACTGTCTGCTGCGGTAGCTGCGCTTCGAGCTCAGCTCACGGCGTGTGCTGGGAGCACCGCTGCTTCGTGCTCGGCCATCAACGCCGATCGCGCCGGGGCAACCGCCTTGGCAGCGAGTGCCGAGGCAGCGGCCAAGGGAATCGCCAGTGTCTACGGGACAAAAGCTGGGGAGGGATCGCCATTCTCACCCGTCGAGGGCTCGTTTGTGCAGAACGCGGTGAAGACGCGACTGTCGACATTCGCGACCTCGTTCGCCGGCTTCCTGGGCGCTCCCACAGGAGGTGGAACGACGTGGATCGATGCGCGACCAGTCGGCGCTCCACTCATCGCCCTCAAAGACCTGCAGTCCATCATCACCGACTCCACCTTTGGCGTCGGGATGCTCCCGCTATCGACGGCCGAGATCAAGAAGATTGGTGATGTCGAGTTAGGGGGAAAGTTTCTCCTGTTTGACACATTCGGCGCGCGCCCGCCACAGCGCGTCGATCCGCGCGGATTCAACTTTCGGCTCTCCGTCGGTGCGCTCTATCGTTTCGGCTCCGGACAGTTGGAAAATGTCGACGACCCTAACGACATCGGGACGGGCGATTCACAGAACGACGTCGAAGGGAGCGTCTACACCGATTTCTTGTTCGGGCGGCGCTTCTGGATTTCGGCGGTTGGCCGATACGGGGTGCAGCAACCCGACGCCCAGTTTCGTCGCATCCCGTTGGTGCCCGGCGAGCCATTCACAACGTTCGATCGCCGCGGCGCCGTCACACGCGATTTAGGGGATTACATCGTCGCCGAGTTCACGCCCCACGTCGCGATCACCGAGGGGTTGATGGCGAGCGCGAACTTCACGTACTACAAGAAGGGCGACGACCACTATACCGGAACCATCAACACGTTCGATTCACTGGGAACGACGATTCCGGTGAGTGCGTCGGGGCTGGATGTCGGAACCTCCCGCATGGAAGAGCGCATCTTCGGCGCGATCACCTACTCGACGCTGGCGTCGTACTATCGTGGGCAGGCGACGCTGCCCCTGGAAGTGAGCTACACCTACGGGCGTGTGGCCGCTGGCAATGGCAACACGACGGCGTGGACCACACATGCGATCGGGCTTCGCGTCTACGTCCGACTGTTCGGCGGTGCCGATTCGAAGCCGTCGCGTCCCGCGCGTCGTTAGGCCTTTTTTCTCCGAGCCTGGCCGGCGCGCGTCGAGCTTCCAGCTCGCTTTCCCGCCGACGCCGATTGCAGCAGCTCGTGCGCGTGCGCGCGACTCACGTCACTCTCCGGATCGCCGCCGAGCATCCGCGCAACTTCGGCGATGCGTTCATCGCCCTCCACCACGCGGATATCCGCGGTGGTGATGCCACCGCGCGCCGCCTTGCGCACGACGATGTGATTGTGGGCGCGCGCGGCAATTTGCGGAAGATGCGAAATCGCAAAGACCTGATGGTGATCGGCGACGCGACGCATCGTGTCACCGACGCGGAGGCCAACGACGCCGCCGATGCCCGCATCGACCTCATCGAAGACAAGCGTGGGAACGTGATCGAGGCGCGCCAGGATCGTCTTGAGCGCCAACATCACGCGCGCGAGCTCACCGCCAGATGCAACACGCGCGAGCGGTCGCGCTTCGAGACCCACGTTGAGCGCGACGCGCAATTCAATCTCCTCGCTCCCCGTGCGACTCACGGCATGTGGAACGAGCGCCACGGAGAGGTGTCCATCGGGCAAGCCTAACGAGGGAAAAATGGCATCGACATCACGCTCCAGCGCGCGCGCCGCCTTTTGCCGCATCGCCGTCAGCGCGGCTGCTTCGCGCGTCACGGCGGCGGACAGCTCGCTCTCGCGCTGGGTCAGCGCACCGATATCCAGCCCCGCCGTGTCGACGAGGTCAAGTTCTTCGCGGGACGCACGCAGCGTGTCGAGCGCCGCGGCAATGGTGCCACCGTACTTCTTCGTGAGTCGGAAGACGAGATCGCGGCGACGTTCCAGCTCTCCCAATCGCCCCGGATCGGCGTCGAGTCCGGCTTCGTACTCCGCGACCTCGCGCGAGAACTCCTCCAACTGCACAAAGGCGCTGTCGAGCATCTCCTGCAGCTTGCCTAACGATGGATCGAGTCGCGACGCCGCGGCGAGCACTCGCAGCGCGGCGCCCAACTGACGGCGCGCGCCCTCTTCATCGCCATCGATGACTTCGCGCAGATGTCCAGCGTGAAGACGAAGCTCCTCGGCGTGCGCGAGACGACGCACTTCGTCTTCGAGCCGCTCGTCTTCGCCCTCGACGAGTCTTGCCTCGGACAGTTCCTTGACGACGTGACGGAGATAGTCAGCGCGCCTTTCGGCGTCGGCCCGGCGCATAGTGAGCGAGGCGATCTGCTCGCGCACGCGAGACACCGCATCGAAGGCCGTCGCCACACGCGCTGCTTGATCGGCGGCTCCGCCAAACGCATCGAGCACGGCACGTTGCGCATTAGGCTCGAGCAGCGTTTGCGATTCGTGCTGCCCGTGAATGTTGACCAGCGCGCGCCCGACTTCCGCCAGCACCGTCGTGGTGACGGACGTGCCATTCGCCCACGCTCGGCTTCGCCCGCCAGAAGCAATTTCGCGACGCAGCACAACGAGGGCGTTCTCCACCTCAATGCCACGTTCATCGAGCGAACGCAGGACGTCGGGGTGAGACGACGCGTCGAACACACCTTCGACCGAGGCGCGATCGGCGCCTGTGCGCACTAAATCAGCGCTGCCGCGTTCCCCAAGCAGCAGGCCTAACGCTTCGACGATAATGGATTTTCCCGCGCCGGTCTCGCCCGTGAGTGCGTTGAAACCCGGTAGAAGCGGAAGCGTGACCGATTCGATGATCGCGACATTCCGGATGCGCAGCTCAGTCAGCATGGCGCTCGACTATCGTCACCCATGGCGCCCCACCCCAACTTGCGGCGCATGCGCGCAAAAAATGTCATCTCGGGGAAACGCACAAGGCGCACGACTCCGCCCGCTCGCTGCACGCTCAATCGCTGAACGCTTCCAAACGTAGAACCAACCTGCCCATCGATCGTCACCAGTTGATCGCTGTCGTCATCCTCGACCCGCACGACAACGGCTGCATCTGGCGGAAGCACGAGAGGACGAACGGAGAGGGCGTGCGCCGAGATGGGCGTGATGACGAGGGATTCAAGCGCGGGATGCACGACTGGGCCGCCGGCGGAAAGTGAGTACGCGGTCGATCCCGTGGGAGTGGCGATGACAACACCGTCGGCCGAGTACGATGCGATTTCCTCGCCATTCACCTCCACGTGCAAGCGCATGACGCGCGCTTTTCCCACTTGCCGCACCACGACGTCGTTCAGTGCGAACCAGGTGCCGACGGCCCGTTCGCCCTCGACGACCGACGCTTGAAGCGCCATGCGAGCGTCGGACACGTAATCGCCCGCAACAAATCGCGTCAGAGCTGCTTCGACATCTTCGCGCCCGCACGCCGTCAGGAATCCGAGTCGCCCCATGTTGATGCCGAGTATGGGGACGTCACGTCCCGCGAGCATACGCGCACCGCGCAGGAGCGTACCGTCGCCGCCTAACGTCAGCAATGCATGCAATTCCTCGCGATCATCCAGCAGCGGCGCGGTGGGCACCTCCTCCTGCAAGTCCGGCTCGACCGCGAGCGTCATGCCTAACGCGGGAGCAAGGCGACGCAACGTCTCGAGCATCTGCTCGAGATCGTCGTATCCTCGGTGTCCGACGACTCCGACGTGTATCACCTGGCCAGTGCCTCACTTTCGGTGAGTGCGCGCACGCGCGCGGCGATCCCCGCCGCATCGAGACCGCACTGTGCCAACTGCCGGGCGCGCGAAGCAGCCACGATCATTCGGTCGGGGACACCGTGTGCGACGACGCGCACGGCTGGTTCCTGCTGGGCGACGATTCGCGCCATGTATGCGCCAAAGCCGTTGACCACCGTCCCTTCCTCGACGACGAGCAGCAGTTTGTGCGAGGCGAGGATCGCGCCTAACGTGGGCTCGTCGTACGGTTTGAGGTAGCGACAATTGACCACCGTGACATCGAGCCCCTCTCCGCCTAACGATTCGGCGGCTCTCAGCGACTCGCCCACCATCGTGCCGACGGCGAGGAGTGCGATGCCATCGCGGCCGCGCCGCAGCACTTCCCACGTGCCGTCGGGAACGGGAGCAATTCCGGCGATCGGCGCGACCAAGTCGGGAGACGCATCGCGCGGATATCGCACTGCGAATGGTCCCGCGGCGCCTAACGCGGTGCGCAGGAGCCCCAGCATCTCCGTCCCGTCCTTGGGTGCCGTCACTGTCATCCCCGGCACCGCCAGCATATAGGCGATGTCGTAGAGTCCCATGTGCGTCTCGCCATCCTCGCCCACCAGACCTGCCCGGTCCATCGCGAAGACCACCGGGAGCTGCTGCAGCGCCACGTCGTGAATGACGTTGTCGTACGCCCGCTGCAGGAACGTCGAGTAGATCGCCACCACCGGGCGCACCCCTTGGGTGGCCAACCCCGCGGCGAACGTAACCGCGTGCCCCTCCGCGATTCCGACGTCGAAGACTCGCATCGGATGCGTCTTGGCAACCGTGCCGATCCCCGTACCTCCGGGCATTGCAGCTGTGATGGCGACGACGTCCTCGCGTTCGGTCATGAGATCGGAGAGCCCTTGTCCGAAGACCGCCGTGTACGCAGGATTCGCCGTCGAGGCCTTGACCTGCTTTCCTGTTGTAGGGTCGTGCCCGGGCGGGAGCGCGTGCCACTTCTCTCCGCTCGCCACGCCCTGCGCCGTCGCCGGAAACCCCTTTCCCTTCTGCGTCACCACGTGCACCAGCCGCGGCCCCCCCCGCGCCCGCACCAGCGTCAGCGTCTCCACCAACTGCCCCAGGTCGTGCCCGTCAATCGGCCCGAAGTAACGGAACCCCAATTCCTCGAATAGGACCCCCGGCGTCAGGAAGCTCTTCGCCGCCTCCTCCCATTTCCGCACCCACTGGTTCAGCATGCCGTGCCCTTCCACGAACTCCCCGATCCGGTCCCTCACCCGGTTGTAGATCGGGTTCCGTTGCACCTGGTTCAGGTACTTCGCCATCGCCCCCACGTTCGGTGCGATCGACATCTCGTTGTCGTTCAGGACCACGATCAGGTCGCGCCCCGAGTGCCCGGCGTTGTTCAAGCCTTCATACGCCAATCCCGACGTCAGCGATCCGTCGCCGATTATCGCGGCCACCTTGAACGTCTCGCCCTTGAGGTCCCGCCCGACGGCAATGCCTAACGCGGCGGAGATCGAGGTGGCGGCGTGGCCGGCCCCGAAGGCATCGTAGGGGGATTCGCCCCGCTTGAGGAAGCCCGAGAGCCCCCCTTCGGTGCGCAGCGTCTCCAGCGCGGCGTTGCGCCCCGTGAGCACCTTGTGTGGGTAGCCCTGGTGGCCAACGTCCCAAACGAGCTGGTCGACGGGGGTGTCAAAGACAGCGTGGAGGGCCAGGGTGAGCTCGACGACGCCGAGCCCCGCCCCGATGTGCCCGCCGGTGCGCGAACAGACATCGATGAGGCGGGCGCGAACCTCGCCCGCCAGCGTCTCCAGCTCGCCTAACGACAACCCTCGCACATCGGCCGGCGACGTGATGCGGTCAAGAATACTCATGGACGGAAAGTGCGTGCGAGGAAGCTCACGAAAAAGCGGTAAGACTACGAACGTCTCGCCACAACGTAGCGCGCGAGCGCTTCGAGTGGTTCGGAGACGATGTCGACATCGCGCAACGCAGCGCATGCCTCGTCGACTAAAGCCTGTGCCCGCTGAGTCGCCCCCTGGACGCCGAGCAATGCGGGATACGTGCTTTTGTGCAGGTCGAGATCTCGTCCAGCTGTTTTCCCGAGTTGGTCAGTGGTCGACGTGACGTCGAGCACGTCATCGGTAATCTGAAAGGCGAGCCCGATCGCGGCGCCGTAGCGCGCCAGGGCGTCGAGCTGTTTGTCCGTCGCGCGGGCCGCGCGTCCGCCGATACGCGCCGCGACTTCGATCAAGGCGCCGGTCTTTCCACGATGAATGCGCTCGAGCGCCTCCAGTTCCAACGAGACGTTCTCCGCTTCGAGGTCCAAGAGCTGTCCGCCAATCATTCCCCCTCCCCCCGATGCCCGCATGAGGTCGCGCACGATCGCCGCGGACTCCCCGGGGTTCAGGCCTAACGAGCGCGCGGCTCGAAAGGCCGCCTGCGCCGCGAGTGGGACCATCGCGAGCCCAGCGGTCGTCGCCACGACGACGTTGAACACCTTGTGAACGGTCGGTCGTCCGCGCCGAACGTCGTCGTTGTCCATACACGGCAAGTCGTCATGCACGAGCGAGTACGCATGCACGACTTCGAGCGCCGCGGCCAACGCGCTCACGTCGTCAATTCCGCCGCAGGCGCGATACGCATGCACGACGAGCAGGCCGCGCATGCGCTTCCCTTCGCCGAGCAACGAATAGCGAATCGCCCCGGCCACCTCGGGCGCGAGCGATGCGATGCTCTCTTCGCTTAGGCGAGCCAACGCTGCGTCGATCGAACGGCGATCGACGTCGTGAGTGGCGAGCACTGCATCAACCACCGAGCGTGACCTCCTCGAGGACGCCGTCGGCGCGTTCGGTGAGAACCTTGACCGTCGCTTCGACGCGCGAGAGTTCCTTGTTCGCCGCCCGCAGCTGCTCGATCCCCTCTTCGAACAGCGCCAATGACCGGTCGAGCGGAAGCGCTTCCCCTTCCATTTCTTCGACGATTGCCTCCAGTCTAGCCAGCGATTCTTCGAACGTCGGCATTCGTTAGGCTCCTTCTTCGGAACTCGCAGCCGGCGAGACGCGCGTGACGCGGGTCTCTACTCTACCGTCGCGGAAACGTATCGTAAGCGGCGCGTCCGGCGCGACGCCGTCTACCGATGACACCACGTCTCCCGCCGCATCGGTGACGACGGTGTACCCGCGCGCCAACGTTGCGAGTGGTGAGAGCGCTTCCAGCTTTCCCGCCAGCGCCGTGACCTGAAGGCGCCGACGCTCGACGATGTGCGACGCCGCGCGAGAACTCCGGCGTTCGATGTCGCGCAGGCTCCGCTTGGCGTCCACGATCGGCGCTTCGCCCGCGGTTCGGAGCCGCTCGCCCAGCCCCAGCGTCATGCGCCGCAGTTCGGCGAGTACGGGAACCGCACGCTCGGCCGCAGCGGAGGGCGTCGGAGCACGCCAATCGGCAACGAGGTCGCAGATCGATACGTCGACTTCGTGTCCGACCGCGGAGATCGTCGGAATGCAGCAGTGCGCCACGCGTCGGGCGACCGCCTCGCTGTTGAAGGCCCACAGATCTTCTCGCGATCCACCACCGCGACCGATGATCAGGAGGTCGGCCGCGCGCCACCCCTCGAGCCGATCGAGTGCTGCGCAGAGTGAATCGGGCGCCGTCTCACCCTGCACCGCTGCCGGCAGCAGAATCAGCTCAACGAGGGGATTGCGACGCCTAACGACACTAATGATGTCGTGCAGCGCCGCGCCATCGGCGCTGGTGATCACGGCGATACGCGTGGGAAGAAACGGGAGGTTGCGCTTGCGCGCGGGATCGAGGAGCCCTTCCTGCTCGAGCTTCTGCCGCGTGAGTTCGAATGCCTTGCGCCAGAGCCCATCGCCGACCGCATCGAGCGACTTGATGTTGAGCTGCAGATCGCCGCGGGCTGCGTAGATGCCGACTTCCGCGAGCACGACGACTGCCATTCCCTCGTCGGGAGGCGCCGGAATGCGCCGGGTGTCGCGCGCCCAGACGACACACTTGATCGACGCGTCACCGCCGCGGAGCGTGAAGTACCAATGACCGTTGCGATGTTGCTTGAAGTCGGACACCTCGCCGCGGATCCAGAGCGGCGGAAAGGCGCCTTCAAGAATGTCCTTGATGGTCTGTGTGAGCGTCGCGACGGTGATGGCCGACTGCGGCGTCTCACCAGGCGCCGACTCCGGCACGGCCACCGGATCGGGCATGCGGGCCGGTCGGTCGTTAGGCAGGGAACGACCGTAGGCCGCGCTCGACGACCCGCCTAACGCGAAGAGATCGGGCGTATCGGCAGGGGAAGTGCTGGCGCGGGGACGCCGACGTCCCGTCACGCCCCCGTCTGCGCCGCAGCGCGCGCTGTGTTCTTGAGCAGCATGGCGATGGTCATCGGTCCCACTCCACCCGGCACCGGGGTAATCAGCGACGCCACGCGTGAGACTTCATCAAACGCCACGTCGCCAACCAGGCGATAGCCACGCGGGTCGTTGGCATCGGCCACCCGATTGATGCCGACGTCGATGACCACCGCACCCGGGCGCACCATGTCGGCTCGAATCGCTTCCGGCTTGCCTAACGCGGCGATCACGATGTCGGCGCGGCGTGTATGCGACGCGAGATCTTTCGTGCGCGAGTGGCACACCGTCACCGTGCAATCGCCGCCAACGCCGCTCTGCACGAGGAGCGCGGCCATCGGCTTCCCGACGATGTTGCTGCGCCCGACGATTACCACGTCCTTTCCGCGCGTCTCCACACCGTAACGCACGAGCAATTCCTGCACGCCCGCCGGCGTGCACGGCGCGAAACCATCCTTTTCGCCGATCAACAACTTCCCAACGTTGACGGGATGAAAACCGTCAACGTCCTTGTGCGGGGCAATACGCCTAACGACGGTATTGGCGTCCATGTGCGCGGGCAACGGACTCTGCACGAGAATGCCGTGCACCGTGGCATCTGCGTTGAGCCGGTCGATCAGTGCTTCCAGCTCTCCCTGTGTAGTGTCGGCGGGAAGTTTGATCGTCTCGCCCTTCATGCCCGCTTCGCGGCTCGCCTTCTCCTTCGAACGCACGTAGCTCTGGCTTGCCGGGTCCTCGCCGACGATGACGACCGTGAGCCCGGGCACGATCCCGCGCTCGCGAAGCGACTGCACTTGCGATGCGACGTCGGCGCGAACGGCCTTCGCCACCGCGACGCCGTCAATTCGACGCCCCAACGGTTCTTTCTCGGATTCCAACGTTGTGTCCTCCCCCACGCTAGCGTGCGACATCGACCGCCCTCGTCTCACGAATGATCACAACCTTGATCTGCCCCGGATACTGAAGCTCCGCTTCGATGCGGCGTGCGATTTCGTCGGCCAGCGCGGACATGCGCGCATCATCGACACCGTCGGGCGTTACCATCACGCGCAATTCACGCCCCGCCTGAATGGCAAAGACCTTCTCAACGCCGCGATAACTGGAGGCGATCTTCTCGAGTCCCTCAAGACGTTTCACGTACGTCTCGAACGCCTCGCGTCGCGCCCCCGGGCGCGATCCGGATATCGCATCGGCGGCCTGCACGAGCACGGAGATTTCGCTCTCGTGCGGAACATCGTCGTGGTGCGCCGCGATGGCGTTCACGACCAGTGGATGCTCGCCGTATTTAGTCGCGACTTCGACGCCGAGCTGCACGTGCGTCCCTTCGTGCTCGTGTGTGAGCACCTTGCCGATGTCGTGCAGGAGGGCGCCGCGTTTCGCCATCGCCACGTCGAGCCCAAGCTCCGAGGCCATGATGCCGGCGAGATGCGCGACCTCCTTCGAGTGGTCGAGAATGTTCTGGCCGTAGCTCGTGCGCCACTTCATGCGCCCGATGAGCTTGATGATCTCCGGATGGAGTCCGTGCGTCCCCGTCTCGTAGGCGGCCTGCTCGCCCAGCTCGACGATCTGCACCTCGACTTCACGGCGCGATTTCGCGACGACTTCTTCGATGCGCCCCGGATGAATGCGTCCGTCGGTCACCAGCTTTTCAAGTGAAAGCCGCGCGATTTCGCGACGGATTGGATCAAAGCAGGAGACCACGACCGTGTCGGGCGTGTCATCGATGACGACATCGACGCCCGTGGCCAACTCGAACGCGCGAATGTTTCGCCCCTCACGACCGATGATGCGCCCTTTCATCTCGTCGTTGGGAAGCGCGACCGACGACACGGAGATCTCGCTGGTGTGTTCCGAGGCGATCCGCTGAACGGCCAGCGCGACAATCTTTTTCGCTTCGCGTTCGGCATTCCGCTTCGCGTTGTCGCGAATCTCGCGGATGCGGTTGGCGGCATCGGCCTCGGCTTCCCGCTCGAGTCGAACGATAAGCTCCGCCTTGGCCTCAGTCGCCGACATTCCGGCCAGAGTCTCGAGGCGGCGACGTTCTTCAGCAATGAGTTTGTCGAGCTCTGACTCTCGCTCCGAGATCGACTTTTCCTTGCGCCCGAGGTCCGAGGCGCGGCGACCGATGTCACGGTCTCGTTGATCGAGCAGGTCGACCTTCTTTTCGATCTGCGCTTCCCGATCGTCGACGCGGCGTTCTTCCCGCTCGACTTCTTCGCGGCGGTGGCGAGCTTCGACTTCCCAGGCCTCGCGGAGTTTGATCAGTTCTTCCTTGCCGGAAAGCACCGCGCTCTTGCGCAGCGATTCCGATTCACGCTCGGCGTCACCGACGATGCGTTTCGCTGTTTCCTCTGCCGTGGCTTTCGCGATCTGCTGCGCAGCTATTTCAGTGGAGCGTCCCTGCTTCTTCCCGAAAATGAAAAACGCTGCGGAGGCGACGATCACGAGCACGCCAAGCGCAGCGACGAGGATAGGTGAATCGCCCATGTCGATCTATGCTCCATCGCGGGCATCGCCGCGAGGTCGAGGAAACAGTCGGCCGACGCGTATGGAGCTGCGACATGCTGTCCTCCGATCCGGCGCCGGCGAAGGGCGCGAGATGGGAGGCTAAGTTGTGCCGGAGCTTCGACCTACGCCTCAACCTGGTGTGATCGCAAGGTACAGGTCGGTCCTGCGGTTGGCAATCAGCCAACCGGGTAGGCACGCGCGTGTCAAATTGCAGGAAATTCCCCGGTGTCACCGCGCTTCGCGGGAGGAAGCCAGCGCCGGATTTCGGCGCTCAGTGTGTCCATCGCGCCATCGAGCGACTCGCTCGATTCGCGAGCCTTGAACAACTCGTCGGTCAGCTGCAATGCGGCGAGGATCGCGGCTTTCTGCGTCTCCACGACCGGAGTGGTATTCAGCACGCGTTTGATCGCCTGGTCGACGTAGTTCGCGACCGCGCGTGTGTGCTCAGGCGAGGCGTCCGAGCGAATCGTGTACTCCTCGCCCACGATCTGCACTTTGACCACGTGGCGCTTGTCGCTCATTGACGTGCTCCTCCTCCCGACCCACCACTCGCCGCACTTCCTGGGGTGACGGGACGCCCCTGCTGCTGCCGGAGAAAATGAACGCGCGCGACGAGTTGGCGTGTGCGTTCCGTCGCGTAAGCCACACGGGCGCGCAGCTCAGCGTTCTCCACCTCGAGTGTTTTGAGGCGCTCGAGACTTGCCTCATCACCGCCGTTTTGCACGGCATCTTCCAGCGCCCGCACGCGCGTCTCCGCGGTTTGTGCGCGGCGCCGGAAAGCCGCGAGTTCCTCACCCAAGTTGCGTACAAGCAACTCGAGCTGACGGAACGCAAGTGATTCAGGCACTTCGCGGTCGGACACCCAGTTCACTCTCCAGTGCACGTACGATCTTTTGACGCCGCCCTTCAACTTCCTTGTCGCGAAGAGTGCGCGACGGGTCTCGGAAGGTCAATCTCCACGCCAAGCTTCGCACCCCCTCTCCGATACTCGGACCACGAAATTCATCGAAGAGTTCGAGTCGTTCCAGGAGATCGCCCGCATTCTTTCGAATGAGTTGTTCGACCTCTGCCGCCGCCCGATCGTTCGGAACGAGAAGCGCCAGGTCGAATTCGGCGGGCGGGGTCGTCGGAAGGGCGCGATACGTCGCGACGCTTCCGCGCCGTTCGCGTGGCGCGTCCGCACCGGAATAGTCATGCGCCGACGGCGCAGCGATGGGCGCGTTGGACAATCGCCCGACCGTGACCTCGACACCAAACGCGTCCGAGGCCCAAACGGGTTTGTCGATCGTTAGGCGTTCGATGGTGCCCACTTCGCCGCCGCCAGCGCGAATGCGCCACAACACCCTCTGTCCGTCACCCCGTTCGAGTGCGATGTCGCGCCCCGGATAAACAAGCGCGGTGATGCGCTCGCCTAACGCCTTGGCATCCCACGCATCGAATACTTCCTTCGAGGTGTCGGTGAAGTGTGCGGGGCGTCGAAGTCCCATCAACAGCGCACCAACTCGAACCTTTTCAACCGGGAGTGCGGCCGCCCGAGGAGCGAAGACTGAGCCAACCTCGAAGAGACGCAGATTTCCCTGCATGCGCGTGAGGTTGTACTCCGCTCTCTGCGCAAGCGACTCGAGAATCGAGGTACGCAGATGGGGCTCGTCCTCGGCAAGCGGATTCTGGACGCGAACGTGCGATTCGTCGGTGCCATTAACGAAAGGCAGCGGCCGAACCTCGAGCATGCCGGCGCCCACGAGCGCATCGCGCACTCGGCGCGACACGATCTCGTATGGATGATCGGGGACCGTTCCAGTGCGAAACGGCATGAGTTCGTCGGACAGCCTGTCGTATCCGCGAAGGCGAGCGACTTCTTCAAGGAGATCCGCCTCGCGCGCAACGTCGATGCGCCAGCGAGGTGCTTCAACCAGCAGTGCAGCTTCCCCGGTTGATGCATCGGGAGTGACGACGAAGCCGATCTTCGTCAGAAGCTCGGCGATTTCTCCTGCATCGACCGCGTCACCGAGGAGTCGGCTCACGCGCGCTGGACGCACGCGAACTGGCGGTGACTCGTTAGGCGGTGCGCCAACGTCGATGGCTGCGCCGTCCATCGCTCCGCCGGCGATGGAGGTGATGAGCTGCGCGGCGATGGAAAGTGCGTGCGGCGCCAGGGTAGGGTCGATGCCGCGCTCGAACCGGTAGCTCGCATCTGTCGAGAGACCGAGCGCACGTCGCGTGACGCGCGTGTTGCGCGCGTCGAAGTACGCGACCTCGAGGAAGATGTCGGTGGTTTCGTCCCGCACTTCGCTGTCGCGACCACCCATGACGCCGGCAATCGCCACTGCTTGCGTGGCGTCGGCGATGACCGTCATGCGTTCGTCGAGTGTGCGCTCGACGCCGTCGAGCGTCGTGATCTTCTCTCCCGCGCGTGCGCGACGAACGACGATGGTCTGCTCGCCGAGTTTCGAGAGATCGAACGCATGCGTAGGCTGACCGTAGCCGTGCAGGATGTAGTTGGTGATGTCGACGACGTTCGAGATGGGGCGCAAGCCGACCGATTCGAGCCGGCGCACGAGCCACTCGGGACTCGGCGCGACCTTCACACCGCGAATGACGACCCCCATGTAGCGCGGGCACCCTTCGCCGTCCTCGATGCGCACGGTGGCGCCACCACTTGTTGCCGTTGTCGCACCGTGAGTGGCCGCGCCTCCCGCCGATGGAACGCGTCCCTGCGTCCCGCTGCCGAAGCGATTGTCGCCTAACGAGTGCTGCCCGCCGAAGATTTCGGCAGGGTCGCGCGCGGGCACGCCGGTGAGGGCAGCCACTTCGCGCGCCATGCCTGCATGAGACAGGAGGTCGGGACGATTCGGGAGGACGTCGATGTCGAAGACGACGTCCCCGACGGGGACGACATCTAACAACGCTGTGCCGGGAGCGGCAACGACGTCGAGTGCCAGAATGCCGTCGTGATCTTCACCCAATCCGAGCTCCCGGGCCGAGCAGAGCATGCCGTTGGAAGTGGCCCCCCGAATCTTTCGCTTCTCGATGAGGATGCCCCCTTTGTTGCCCGTCGGCATCACGGTGCCGACGCGTGCAAACGGATAGAGTGCCCCCACCGTCACGTTAGGCGCCCCGCAGACGACGTCGAGTGTTTCACCCGAGCCGTCGTCGACCCTGGTGACCCAGAGGTGATCGGAGTTGGGGTGATGCGCGGCCTCCAGCACGCGCGCGATAACGATGGGGGCAAGGTCGCTGCGAAGGCGCTCCATGCGATCGACCGTTGCCACGTGCGCGGTAATGAGATCGCGAAGCGCTTCGGGGGTGAGCGAATGTGGGACGTATGCGCGCAGCCAATCGTGCGAAATCAGCATCGATGCGATTTACCGTGTTGGGTCAGGCGAACTGTTCGAGGAAACGAACGTCGGAATCGTAGAGGAGGCGAATGTCGGTGAGTCCGAATCGCGACATTGCGATTCGCCCAGGCCCCATGCCGAAGGCCCAGCCGGAGTAGCGCTCGCTGTCGAGTCCCGCGAACTCCAGGACGGCGGGGTGCACGAGCCCGCACCCCATGATCTCCATCCAGCGTTCGCCGCGTCCATCGGCCAGATCGATGCGCACTTCCATCTGCGCCGAAGGTTCGGTGAATGGAAAGAACGAAGGGACGAAGCGCGTCTGTGTCCTGGCGCCGTAGAACGATTTCGCGAAATGCGTGAGCGATGCTTTGAGGTCGGCGAAGGAAATACCTTCGTCGACGGCAAGTCCTTCCAGCTGGGCGAACGCCGGCGCGTGTGTCGCATCGAAGAAGTCGCGGCGGTAGACGTTACCTGGCGCAAGGATGCGGATCGGCGGTGGATACGCCTGCAGCGTGCGCACCTGCACAGGCGAGGTGTGTGTGCGGAGCAGCCCTTCGCCCTTGAGGTAGAGCGTGTCGTGCATGTCCATCGCCGGATGATTGTCCGGGAAGTTGAGAGCCGTGAAGTTGTACCACGGCGACTCTGCTTCGGGGCCTAACGCGACCGTGAAGCCTAACTCGCGAAAGATGTCGGCGATTTCATCGATTACTTGCGTGACCGGGTGCACGGCGCCGCGCCACGACCGCCGGGCGGGCATCGTCAGGTCGAGCGTGGGGCCCGACGAGGCGGACGACTCGATTGCCGATTTGCGGGCGTCGAGCGCTTGTTCGAGTTCACCCTTGAGCGAGTTGACAGCGGCGCCGGCATCGCGCCGTTCTTCGGCGGGAAGCGACGGAAGCATCGCCATCAGTTCCGCGAGGCGCCCCGATTTGCGGCCGACGAGCGCGTTGCGCGTGTCGGTCCACTGCTCGAGGGAAGACGCGCCGTCGATCATCGCCGGTGCTTCGGCGCGGAGCGAAGCGCAAGCCAACTGAAAGTCGTGGAGATTCACAGTCGCGTTAGGCAAGAGCGGTCAAGTGACGAGCGAGAGAATGGTACTAGGCGTGCTGGTCTGATGGCGCACGCGCGAGCGGAATGCGCGATGTTGTTTTCGGGGGGGCCCCCCCGCCGCCCCACGCTGGCACCCGCTAAAACAAACCGGCGGCAGCATCGACTCGCGTCGCGCTGCCGCCGGTGCCGGTCGTGTATCTCGCGAGTCTTACGAACTACGCGGCGGCCGTGGCGAGGGCAGCGCGTGCCTTCTCCACCAACGCGGTAAACGCCGCTGCGTCGTGCACGGCAAGATCGGCGAGAATCTTACGATCCACTTCGATCCCCGCATGCTTCAACCCGTTCAAGAAGTTGCTGTAGTTCATCCCGTTCAAGTGCGCCGCGGCGTTGATACGCACGATCCACAGACGGCGGAAGTCGCGCTTCTTGTTGCGACGATCGCGGTACGCATAGCGCCAGCCGCGCTCGACCGACTCCTTCGCCGGACGCCACAACTTGCTGCGCGCGCCGAAGTAGCCGCGGGCGGCCTTCATTACCTGCTTTTTGCGCTTTAGGCGCACCACATTCGATTTGACGCGTGGCATAGGTCGCTCCTCAGGCCTGGATCAGGCGCTTGATCACCTTCGTCTCGCCATTCGTGCCTACGATGGCGGGACGACGCAGACGGCGCTTACGCCGCGCGTCTTTCTTGGTGAGGATGTGGCTCTTGTTGGCCTTCAGGCGACGAATCTTCCCCGTCGCGGTGACGGAGAAACGCTTCTTCGCGCCTTTGTGGGTCTTCATTTTGGGCATCGTTCTCTCACTTCGGTGCCAGGATCATCGTCAGGGACTTCCCTTCCATTTTTGCCGAGCTCTCGACTTTGGCGACATCTGCCAAGTCCGTGGAGACTCGTTCTACAACCGCGAAGCCGAGTTCGGGGTGAGCGATTTGTCGCCCGCGAAACATCAACGTCACTTTCACCTTGTTGCCTTCACCGAGGAACCGGCGCGCATGCCGAGTCTTGGTGTCGAAGTCGTGGTCCTCGATCCCAGGGCGGAACTTCACTTCCTTGAGTTCGATGACGTGCTGCTTCTTTTTCGCGACGCGTGCTTGCTTGGCCTGTTCAAACTTGAATTTGCCGTAGTCCATGACCCGGACGACGGGGGGACGCGCGGTCGCTGCGACTTCAACCAGATCGAGTCCGGCTTCTTCGGCCAGTGCCATCGCTCGATCGACTTCCATGATTCCTAACTGGCTACCGTCAGCTCCGATGACGCGAACGGGGCTGATGCGAATCTGCCGATTCACACGGATGCGCTTCGTATTGTCCTGAATAGGTCCAGGTCCTCCGAGAAGTGGATTGGCGGCTGCCTAACGAGGCAACTCACCGCCAGAAAAAACGAACGCGGACCCCACTGGAGTCCGCGATACACGTGCACGCGCTCCCCGTACGAGGGGCGCTGCGACAGTTGTCGAGTGACTCCGCCAGCGCCTCGTGTTGTATCTCGCGAGGGCCGAAGGGTGAGAGCCGAATTCGCTCTGCTTAACGAATTGTCCTAAGAAGCTAAACGACTTGCGGTTACGAGGTCAACCCGCGCCACGCTGAAAAACCACGACGTTAGAGCGTTGGGTCGACACTAACCCCCCGCGGCCACGCCGAGCGGCGGCGGCGCACTCGAGGCGCCCGCCCGCTCATGAGGTCGGACAACGCCCCCCACGTCTCCGCGCCGCGATCTTCCGCCAGCCGCAGCAGGCGCGTCAGCACGTGCGCGGTCGCCAGTGCGTCTCCCATGGCGCGATGACGCGCCGAGATCTCGACGCCGAAGTAGTGCGTCACGCTGTCCAGCGACTTCCGCGGGAGTTGCGGCAGCAGCGCTCGCGAGAGGCGCACGGTACACAGGCGGTCGCCCGACAGCTGCAAACCCGACGCGCGCGTGAGTTCCCACGACACGAATCGCCAGTCAAACGCCGCGTTATGCGCGACGAAAACGCGCTCCTTGAGCCCACTCAAGACCTCGCTCGCCACGCGGGCAAACACAGGCGCATCGCGCACCATCTCCCACGTGATATTCGTGAGCGACACGATCGCCGGCGGGATTGAGCGTTCCGGGTTCACCAGCGTTTCGTACGCTTCGACCACCTCGCCGCGCTCGACGTGCACGATGGCGATCTCGGTGATTCGGTCAGCGCTCGAAGGTGAAGTTCCCGTCGTCTCCACGTCGACGACGGCGAAGCGCATTTCGCGCAGCGGCGTCTCATGTTCGTCGAGCGCCTCGCGACGATCGGCACCTCGCGACAACCGATCGGCGATAGACGGGCGAAGCGTTCCCTCGGAGGTGATCGGCACCGCCGACTCTTTTACCCGACGTGGGATGTCGACGGCACTGCCTTGCATAGCAGCGAGGGTCCAGCGCCCTTCTCCATCGCGCCTGAAATCGTCGTGACGCGAAAACAGCGCTTCGGCCAAACGCTCGGCGACCAGCGGGGGCGCGCCGGGCAGTGCGCAGACGCGCTCCATCAGCGTCACAGCGTCGAGCGCTCCGCCGGCAAGGGCCTCACGCGCACGGACAATGAGGAGCGAATCGGCTTGCGACGCGCGAATGCCTGACGGAATCACGGCGGGACCATCTGAGTAACGCCAACGCACACCGGTGCGGCAACCGACGCTGGCGCGTGCCTAACGATAGATGGAGTCGTGCCCCGCGTGACTCGAGCGTTCATGACGCCAACTCCTCGCGCTCGATCGGACAGGTCATGCAGCGCGGGCCACCGCCTCCGCGCACCAACTCGCTGCCCTGAAAGGTGATGACGGCGCGCTCACCCTCGACCACACGATGCTGCCCGGTGAGAAAGGCGTCGGCCGGCACGACGGAAAAACCGGCGTTCTCCATCTCCTGGAGCGTTGCCTCGTTCCGCGCATACGACGCGACGACACCGGGGCGCAACGCCACGAAGTTGCACCCCGACGCCCATTGTTCGCGCTCCTGCATGTTGCGTTTAGGGCCCCCGCACCGGATGGGTGTCATCGAGAGTCCGCATTCGCGCAGCGCGTCGAACACGTTAGGCATTTCACGCAGCTGCGCGGAACCCTTGCGCCAGTACAAGACGGATAACCGTTCGGGGCCGAGGAAGTGCGGAGGATAGACAACACACAATTCGTGATCGACTTGCGTGAAAATCATGTCGAGATGAATCGCGGTGTTTTCCTTCGGCATTACCACGACGATGAGGTGCTCGATTTCCGTATGCGCGAAGACCAGTTGCGCGATGTGATCGATGGCCGCGGGTGACGATCGTTCGCTGAAACCGATAATCAGCGTATCGCGACGCACGGGATGTACGTCGCCGCCTTCCAGCGTGTACACCAGGCGTCGTTCGGCTGAGCCATCGTACAACACGCCGCTGTTGGCGAGGAGCGGATGAAAGGTGAAGAGCATCTTCATGATGAGCTCTTCGGACCAACGAATGCCGTGGCGCATGGAGCCGATCATCACGTGTTCGTTGATCCCCATCGCCACGTCGCGAGTGAAGTACAGGTTGGGGAGCGGCGGGAGTTCGTACCCGGTCTCGTTGAGGAGTGCGCCGAGTGGACCTTGTGGCTCCTCGCGTCCCTCGATGAGCCAGCGGACGAGCGTTTCTTTGGGGAGTTCGGTGAGCTGACGCGCAAGCGGCTCTGAGCGGGCGACGTCCATCGTCTCGCGAATGAGGAGATCGCGCACCTCGGGGTGGTCGGCGATCTCGGTGAGGAGATCGCGAACGAAATGCACTTTCGTGAAGCGCTCGAGGATGGCAACGAAGCGGCGGTGCTCGCGGCGGGCGGTCTCTACATCGATGATGTCGTCGTAGAGGTAATCCTCGCGGGTATCGGGTGTGACGGCGAGAAGCTCAGGTCCCGGGGTATGAACGAGGACTGATCGAAGTCGGCCGATTTCCGAGGAGACTTGGACGGGCATGGCGATAAGGTAGCGAGAGTCGCCCCGAAGTGGTCGTATCGCGTTGTGGCCGACTTATCGAGAGGATGGCGGTGAGGAGCTGGCTAACTGGTGGACGGATTGGAGATGGCTTACTTTGTGAATGAATTCACAAGCCTCTGACCACCCAGTGAAACGCATCGCTGATAGTACCGTCCGCCGGTTGTCCGTCTATCTCCGCTTTCTCGAGGATTCTGCGAGTCAGGGGACAAGGACAATCTCCAGCGAAGAGCTCGCTCGGCGAGGCGGGACGACCTCAGCGCAGGTCCGAAAGGATCTTTCATTTTTCGGGTCGTTTGGGAAGCGGGGGCTGGGGTATCCTGTCCCGGAGTTGATCGCATCACTTCGAGACATTCTCGGGCTCCGGCGTGACTGGCGGGTGATCATCATCGGTGCGGGAAAGATCGGGACGGCGCTCGCGCAATATCACGGCTTTCGCCAACGCGGCTTTCAGGTCATCGCCGTGTACGACACCGACGCGCGGAAGATCGGGACGCGCTGGGAAGGGTTGGTGGTGCGCGACATCGCCGACCTCAAGGGAGACATTCCGCGCGATCATCCCGAGATTGCGGTGCTCGCGGTCCCGACGGATGAAGCGCAGCCCGCGGCGGATCGTTTGGTGCAGGCGGGGATCAAGGCGATCTTGAACTTCGCCCCCCGCCAGCTGCAAGTCCCGGCGGATGTCACCGTGCGTCACGTCAACATGGCGATGGAACTCGAAGGGTTGAGTTTTGCCCTGACCAACCGCGAACGGAACGGGTCCGAGCACTAGGTTGTCGGGCGGGCTCGGGGGCGTCGTTAGGCGCCGGGCGTGTAGAGCGGGCCTGTTGGTGCTGGGGTGATCCGTAGGTCGCCCGTTAGGCGTCGAGTGCTCGCAGCAGCCTCACGAAATCCGCGGGAGCGAGCGTTTCTGGACGTGCGTCTTCGGCGATGCCGCTGGCGGTGAGTGCCGCCGCGGCGCGCTCGGCGTCGAGTGACCGAATGGTACGCAGCACGCGCCGCATCTGACGCCGTCGCTGCCCGAAGGCTCCCTGCACGAGTTTCGAGAAGGGCACTTCCTCGTGTGGTTGGACGATTGCGTCGGCGAGTGGCGTTAGGCGGAGAATCGCCGACTCGACGCTGGGGCGCGGCGTGAATGCTCCGGCGGGCACGCGCGCGATGATTTCTCCGTGCGCGAGCGCCTGCACATTGACCGAGAGTGCGCCGTACGCCTCGCCGCCGGGCGGGGCGACAATACGCTCGGCGACCTCGCGCTGCATGAGAAAGACCGCGCGTTTTGGTCGTGGCGGCACGAGGGCGTGAAAGATGATGGGCGTAGTGATGTAGTACGGGACGTTGCCGGCCAGCACATACGGTCCGCCGGCGACGTGTCCCAAGTCGAGCTTCAACACGTCGCTCTCGATGATCTCGACGTGCGGCATGGCGGCGTAGCGCTCGCGCAGAATGGGGACGAGCGCGCGATCGAGCTCGATGGCGATGACGCGCGCCGCGCGCTGCACGAGGAGATCGGTGAGTGCCCCGCGCCCCGGTCCTACCTCGACGACGGTGTCGTTAGGCGAAAGGTCGAGGGCGTCGGCGATCCGTCGGAGCGCGACTCGATCGGCAAGAAAGTGCTGGCCGAGCCGCTTGAGCGGCGGTGGTAACGAACGCGGGGGGCGCGACATCGGCGCGCCTCGTTAGGCGCGGGCGACGAGCAGCGTGAGATCGTCGCGGCGGATGATGTCACCGGTGTGCGCGGCGAGAACGCCAAACACTCCATCGACGATGGTGGCCGGCGGATCGGAGCGCTGTCGCTGCACCAGGTCGAGTATGGGCTCCTCCCCCAGGCGCACATCCAACCGATTGCGCGCGTCCGAAATGCCGTCGGTGAAGAGCAGCAAAAGATCCTTCCCCGGTGCCCACGCTCGCTCGCGCGCCGTCGGCGGATCGAGGCTCATGCCTAACGGCGGATTGATGGCCGGCAGTCGCTCGACCTCTCCGTCAGCGCCAATGATGAAGGCGTGTGGGTGCCCCGTGTTTGCGTATCGAATGATTTCGCGACGAGGATCGATGACGGCATAGAAAACGGAGACGAACATCTCCGTGCTCTCCAATTCCTCGCGGAGCGAATGGAGGAGCGCGTTGAGCATCTCTCCCGGATCGGTCGTGGACTGTGAGTGAATGGACGACGCACTCATCACCAGCGCCATGACGAGCGCGGCGCGATAGCCGTGGCTCGACACATCACCGATCATGACGCCCGTGCGTCCTTCGCTCAGACGGAAGAGATGATAGAAATCGCCGCCGACACTGTCGGCGGGGACCACGCGCGCGGCCACATGCGCCTCAGGCGCAAAGAATCGCGTGTCCGGGAGGAGCTTCATCTGAAGGTCGTTCGCCAGCTGCATCTCCTGCTGCATGCGCTGCTGCGCGAGCGACGAACGCACGAGGCGTGCGTTCTGAATGGCCGTCCCGATCTGTGTCGCGATGGCAGTGACGAGCTTCTCGTCGCCGGCACTGAAGGGTTCTCCCGAACGGCGCTCGGAGAGATTCACGACGCCTAACGGGATTGCGCCGTTGGGATTCGGATTCGTCCACAAAATGGGGACGGAGAGAAACGCCCCTTTGCGATAGAGCGACTCCGGCTCGTACGGCGTATCTCCTTCCTCGAGAATCTGTGCGCGCTGTTCACGGAATACCTGGGCCGAGACGCTGAGGTCATCGGTCGACTCGATGGGCGGTGCGTCTGCGGGGTTGAAGCCGATCGCCGTCACCACCTGCAACGTGTCGGTTGTCCGATCGTGCACGAGGATCGCGGCGCGCCGCGCCCCGACGGTTTCCGAGATCTCGACAAGAATCCGTGAAGCTGCCTCCTCCAACGACACCGTGCGTCCGAGGATCTCGCTTGTGGTATAGAGGAGATTGATCTCTTCGTATCGTTCGGCGAGTTCATATGCGGCATGTTCGACTTCGAGCGCCGACTGGAAGAAATGTCCAACTACGGAAAGCAGGAGCAGGAGAAGTCGGGCCGCCGATGAGACGTCGCCCTGCACCGGCCCGACGCTGATCCACGCCGGACGCGAGCCGCCCACCGCGCACGCCAGCAGCGTGCCCTGCTCGGCGCTGATTTCGACGGGGGGAGAACCGGGGCGGAGGAGCGCGAGAATGCCGGGGGGTGTTGCCGTGCGGTCGCCGTACTCGGGAAGGATCGTGATGTTGTCACGCCCCTTTCGCCAAACCGTAGCCGCGAGCCCCGTGGCGTCGCTGAATCGTTCGAGGACCTGCTCGAGCTCCTTCACGGTCGGAGCAACGTCAGTCGTACCACGTTGCCACCATCGGTGTAGCGCTCCACGCGATCCATGAAACTCTGCATCAGAAAGAGACCGCGTCCATCCTCGCGATCGATGTTCTCATCGCTCGTCGGATCGTTCGTGCAGGCATCGAGATCGAAGCCGGAGCCTTCGTCGGCAACTTCAAGCACGAGCGCGCGATCGTCGGCGTCGGCGCGAAGCCGCACATTCTTGGAACGATCGCTGTCATTGCCATAGAGAATGGCGTTGGACAACGCCTCGCTGAGCGCCACCGGGACCTGGAGATTCACCACGCGCGGCGGAAAGGCGAGTTCCTCACAATTCCGCGCGACGACCTCCACGATCTGCTCGATGTAGCGCAAATCGCTCGGGAATCGCAGATCAATCGGGAATCGCCCGTTCGTGAGCTGCAGCTCTGGAACGCGCATGCCGTCGTCGCGGTCGTCGGTCATCATGATTGATACGCGCGCCCCGCGACGCTGGTCACATCACGCATGGTGCGCGGCGTGGGCGGCAGGGGGCGGCGGGGAGCGGCAGAGGGCGGCGGGAGGGCGGACGAAGCAACTCGTTGCGGCGTAGTTGAATGCCGTGCGACTAGAACGAGCCGAGCGCGTCGTCGCGAGTCGAGGAGATTTGAAAGAGGGTGTCGAGCTTCGTGAGCTCGAAGAGCGTCTTCAAATCGTCATTGAGATTGGCGAGGCGAAGCTCGCCGCCTGCTTCACGAATCTTCTTCGAGAGCGAGACGAGAACGCCGAGTCCTGAGCTATCGATATATCCGGTCTGACTGAAGTCGATGAGGAACTTACGCTCGCCGCGCTCTACTTCGTCGAGGACCTTCTGTTTCAGTTCCTGCCTGTTGCCAACAATTAGTTGCCCCTCGACATCCACAACACAAACAGCCCCGTGCTTTCGAATTGCGAAGCTCATGCGCTCTCTCCAGAAATTTCTGTCATTCGAACCGCGGAACGCTGCGCTTGCAGCGCAGTCACCGCGGCGACGTTGATAATGTCGTCGGATGACGCGCCGCGCGACAGGTCATTGCATGGAACAGCGAGTCCCTGAAGGATGGGGCCGATTGCCTCCGCATGCGCGAGTCGCTGGACGAGCTTGTAGGCGATGTTGCCGGCGTCGAGCGAGGGAAAGACGAGGACGTTCGCTCTTCCCTGCACTGCGCTGTCTGGTGCCTTGCGGGTAGCGATGGCGGGAATGAGCGCAGCGTCTCCCTGCAACTCGCCATCGACGCGAAGCGTGGGCATCGCCTCACGCAGGAGTGACACCGCATCGCGCACACGAGTGACCGACTCACCCTCGGCGCTCCCTGCGCTGCTGAAGGAGAGAAAGGCAACGATGGGCTCGTCGCCAACGATGGAGACGCGATCTCGTGCGGCGGCCAGGGCGATATCGGCGAGCTGAACGGCGCTCGGGTAAGGAATGACGGCGCAGTCGGTGAACGTCAGAACCTCGGGGAGCGAATCGCGAAAGGGAGCGACCACCATATAGAAGGCGCTCGATACCGACGTCACGCCATGATCGGCCCCAACGAGCGCAAGTGCGGCGCGCATCACTTCAGCGGTCGGACAAATGCAACCGGCGACAGACCCCTCAGCCGCCCCGAGGGCAACGAGGCCATCGGCGAACCAGAGCGGCTGCCTAACGAGCTCGATCGCCTGGCTCAAGGTCATTCCCTTGGACCGTCGCCGCTCGACCAATCGATGAGCGATCTGTTCGGCGCGAGGATCGTTTGCGGGATTGACGACTTCTACGCCAAGTGCCGACAGGTCGGCGGCGTCGGCACCTTCGTCGATGACGATGATCGGGTGAACGATGTGCGCGCGTTGCAGCTGCCGAACGGCCTCGAGCACGCGCGGATCGCTGGACTCCGGAAAGACGATGCGCGCCGGATGTTGCTTTGCCCGCTCACGAAGCTCGTCTGCGAAGGAGCGCGTGGGGTGCATACCTAAGGAGCAGCGAAACGGGCGCGCAGCGCGTCGCCGACGCGCGGGTGGACAAGGCCGGAGAGATCACCGTTGAATCGGGCCACCTCACGCACGAGTGACGCGCTGATATACGTAGTCTCGAGCGACGGTACCATGAAGACGGTTTCGAGGTCGGGAGACAGATGGCGGTTCATGAGCGCCATCTGGAACTCGTATTCAAAATCGCTCACGGCACGAAGTCCGCGAATGAACAGCTTTGCGCCAACGGTGCGTGCAAAATCGACGAGGAGGCCGTCGAAGTGGCGCACCTCAATGCGTGTGTCATCGCCAACAGTGTCGCGAATGAATGAGGCGCGTTCTTCGAGCGAAAAGAGCGGCTGCTTCGAAACATTCATCGCGACAGCAACAACCAATCGATCGACGAAGCCCAGACTGCGGCGAATGAGGTCTTCGTGTCCGCGCGTGATGGGGTCGAACGATCCTGCGTAGATGGCGATGCGTGGCATGACTTACGGGAGAGCTGAAGGAATGAGCGGTGCGACTTCGTGGCGGCAAATGTTGGCGATGGCGCAGCGCGCGTCTACCACGCGAGACAAAACACCGGGCGCTCACGCGCTAGTCGCGCCCGTAGATGGTGATGGCAGTCGTTCCGTACTTGCGCGTGTCGCCTCCGGGTGGAACGTGCTCGTGCACTTCGTGCTCAACGCCGAGGATGTGCGCGAAACGCCGCTCCAACCAGAGTTCTGCAAGTTGTGCGGCGAGCCCGTGATTGTACGGAGGATCGGCGAACGCGACGTCGTAGGCGGCGGGATCGAGGCGATTGGCGAAGGCCAACGCGTCGTGTTTGTGCAGCTGCAACAGCTCGAGCGCTCCCAGTGCGGTCGCGTTCTCGCGCACCATGCGCAGCGATCGGTCCGACGAATCGACGAAATCACAGGCAGCGGCCCCGCGCGAGAGTGCCTCGAGTCCAAGGGCGCCCGAGCCGGCGAAGAGGTCGAGCACGCGAGCGCCGGCGAGGTAAGGCGACACGATGCTCATCCACGCTTCGCGCGCGCGATCGCCAGTGGGACGCACCGCGTCACCCTTCGGGGCGCGAATGGTGCGTCCGCGCCACTGGCCAGCGATGATGCGCATCGTTAGGCGCGGACGTCCGCGAGTTTGGCGACGAGCCGAGACGTTCCCTTGTACGTGTCGCGCTCGAGCCGAAACGCGACGTCGACAGAGACCCCTTGCGCGAGGTCGCGGGCGCGATCACCCATCCCCCATCCGATGGCCTCGAGCGGAAGTCCGGCAGTCGCGAGTTGGAGTTTGAGCCCTCCCCCCCCCGCACCTCCTCCCCCTCCCTGTCCCACGACGCGCGGCGGTGCTGCGAGTCGGACGCTTCGGGCGGCGAGTACGGGCGATGGGTTCCCGACGCCAAAGGGCTCGAAATGGCGAAGGAGTGTCTCCAACTCGTCGGTGATCTGGTCGACGGGGAGCTCGAGATCGATGCGCAATCGCGGGATGAGGTCGTCGCTCGTTAGGCGTTCACGCGCAACAGCGTTGAATCGCGCGGCAAACGCGTCCAGTTGCTCCTCGCGGATGGTGACGCCGGCGGCGGCACGATGACCGCCGAAGCGCACCAACAGGTCCTTGCACTCGACCAGTGCGCCGTGGAGGTCGAAGGGAGCGATTGAACGTCCGGAACCCTTCCCCACGCCATTGTCGATAGCGACGAGCATGACGGGGCGCGCGAGGTCTTCGACGAGTCGAGACGCGACGATCCCGATGACGCCTGGGTGCCACCCGCGCGCGCCCAGGACAACGCCGAACGTTTCGTCGAGATCGAGGGTGTCGGCGAGGCGGCGGGCATGGGCGAGCGTCTCGCGGTCGAGTTCCTGCCGCTCGCGATTCAACTGCTCCAGCTCGCGCGCGATGCGATTTGCCTCGCTGGCGTCGTCGGTGAGCAAGAGATCGACTCCGCGCATGGCGTGCCCGATGCGCCCGGCCGCGTTGAGACGAGGGGCAAGCGTGAAGCCGACGCGTCCTGCGGTAAGCGTTGCCGAATCGAGCCCGGAGGCTTGAATGAGTGCGCGCAATCCAACGTTAGGCGTGTCGGCCATGAGTTTGAGGCCATACCTAACGAGGACGCGATTCTCCCCCCGCAACGGTGCCACGTCAGCAATGGTCGCAAGGGCGACGAGATCGAGGAGCCGGAGTGCGATGTTCTCACTGGCGCCCATCGCACGCAGGAGCGCGAGGGCAATCTTGAATGCCACACCCGCAGCGCAGAGATCCTTGTCGGGGTACTCGCACGCCGGTTGGCGCGGGTTCAGGACGGCGAGACATTCGGGGACAGGGCGGCTCGGAAGGTGGTGATCGCTGATGATGACGTCGACGCCCGCTTTGCATAACGCAGCGACGGCATCATGCGCGCTGGTTCCACAATCGCACGTTACGACGACGCTCGCCTTGAGCCGGAGCGCTGCTTGTACACCAGCGTCGGTGAGGTCGTAGCCATCGGTCATGCGGTTGGGGAGAAACGGCATTGCGCGTGCACCGAGCTCGCGGAGCACCTTGACCATGATGGTGGTCGAACAAATGCCATCGACGTCGTAGTCGCCATGCACCAGCACGACCTCGCCGCCGCGCGCTGCTTGTGCGAGCCGCGCGACGGCGGCGTCCATCCCATGCATACGCTCGGATGGGTGCAGCTGTTCGAGACGCGGACGCAGGAATTGCTTGGCGTCTTCGGGGTTCTCGTAGCCGCGTGCGGCGAGGAGCGAACAGATGACCGGGGGGAGTCGCAGTGCCTCGCCTAACGATTCGAGCGCGCTGCCGGCCGACGTCGTCGGTTGCGACCAACGCGGGGAGCGAGCGATGCGCGGACGAGCGGTGGGAGAGGGAGCGGTCATTTCCGAATGCTAGTCACGATCGCGAGATTGTCCGTCATCAATCCGTCGCGTAGAGGAGCACGCCACACGCCTCGCAGACGTCGATGTGCCGATTGGCCACCATGACGTTTTTCTTCTGTAGGGGGAGCGCGGTGTCACACGCGGAACACGCACCCGATACCAGGGCAAAGACGGCCTGGGCATTGCGGCGCGACCGAATCCGTTCGTAGCGGCTTCGCAAGGAATTGGGGACGCTCGCGGCGACTTTGTCGCGGGCGGCGCGCGCGACTTTCAATTCTTCCTCCAACCTGGCGCGTTCGGCCCCCATCGACTCGCGCGCGGTGCGCTGCTCTTCTTCATTCGCAGCGATTGCGCCGCGTTGCTCCTCGATTCCCTTCTTCATGTCGTCGATGCGCGTTGTTGCCTCCCGCACGTCGTTTTCACCTTCCTGCAGCATCTTCTTTCCCGATTCGACCTGCGACTGCGCGGCGGTCGCCTCTTTCATTCGTTTGACGAGGTCGAACTGCGCGATGTTGCGCTCCTGCTTTTGCTTGTGCTCCGAGAGGCGCTGTTCGAGTTCGCGCTTTCGTTTTTCTTCGACCTCGAGGGCGCCCTGCGATTGCTGCAGGCGTTTCTGCATGGCACTGCGCGCGGCGTCGAGTGCAGCGAGTCGCGGGGCGAGCGCGTCGAGTCGCTCGACGATGCCATCGACAATGTCGTCGTCGGCTTGCAGCGCGAGTAAAGCTTCAAGATCCGCGTCCACGATCCCTCCTCGGTGTCGAGCGATGGCTCACTGACTGTTGCGCAGCGCGAGAAGTTCGCGCATTTGCCGTGTGTTCTCCTGCTTCTCGCGAATCAACGCGTCCTTCTCGTCTCGATGCGCGAGAGAAATCTGTCGATCGATCTCTGCATTTCGTTCGTGTAATCGCCGTTCTTCGAGGCGCGCGAAACTGTCCTCAACGGTTCGGTCCAAATCGATGATGGCGTCGGGATCGGCGAGCATCTCGTCGAGGAGCGCCACGGCATCAGGCGAGAGTCGTTCGGCGAGTTCCTCGATCTGCTCAGCCGTGCCGAGTTCCCGCAATGCAGTAAAAATCTCATGATGGCGCGGCTCACGAAAGCTCTCGTCGCCCAAGCGTTCGAGGACGCGTTCGACGACCACAGCAGATCGAAGCATTGCGGCGATGAGATGGCGCTCAGCAGACTCGCCTGGGTCGCGACGAGTCCGTGCCGGGCGAGCCGGCGCCCCTCGCCGCTGCGACTCGGCGATCGGCTCCTGGCGCGGCTCCTCCTCGCGTGGCGGCCCCTGCCTAACGATTTCTCGTGAGTGCGCGTGTGCGCGCTCGCCGGCCACCTCTCGCAACAGCACAGCGCGATCAACGCCGGACGCTTCGCTCGCACGTTTTACGTAGAGGTCGCGGTACACCGCGTCCGACGTGGCACGAATGGTGGGAAGGAGGCGATCGACCGCTTCGCGCCGACGCGTCAGATCGGCAAACCATCCCCCACGCTCCAGGAGTTGCACTTTGCGATCGAAGACATCGATGGCTTGGGCAACCTGTCGTTCCATGGCGTCGCGCCCGTTGTTCTGCACAAAGGTGTCGGGATCGTCGCCTTCGGGAAGTGACACGACGCGAACCGTAGCGCCCACGGCGAGCAGTGCATCGCCCGCGCGAAACGTCGCCTTGAGTCCGGCCTTGTCGGAATCGTACGTCAGGAAGACGTTCTTTGAGTATCGCACCAACGTCGCGGCTTGTTCCTCGGTGAGCGCGGTGCCTAACGGGGCAACGACGGTATCGATGCCTGCCGCGACGAGTCGCAGCGCATCAAAGTACCCCTCGACCACGATGACTCGATCTTCGCGACGGATGGCGTTCTTCGCCTGAAAGAGGTTGTAGAGGAGCTTCCCTTTCGAGTAGATCGGCGATTCCGCGGAGTTGAGGTATTTCGGCTCGCCGGGAGCGATGAGTCGTCCACCGAACCCCGCCACCTTCCCACTGACGTCGTGAATGGGAAAGATGAGACGCGACCGAAAGCGCGGGCGAGGTTCGTCAGTCTCTTCGCGTTTTACCAGGAGTCCTGCTTCGAGCAACCGCGCATCATCGAAGCCTAACGTGGAAAGGTATCCACGCATCAAACCGATTTCGCGCGGCGCGAAGCCTAACGAGAACCGATCGGCGACATCGCGCGTCACACCACGAGCACTGAGGTACTCGCGCGCTGGCGCGCCAATCGCATCTTCCCACAGAATTCGCTGGAAGTACATCAGCGCCGCGGCGTTCGCTTCCCAGAGGGGCTCGCGTGGATCAGGGCCCTCGCGGCGCTTCTGCACTTCGTGCAATTCAATCCCGCTCTTCTCGGCTACCATGCGCACGGAAGTTGGCCAGTCGACGCCGAGGCGCTTTTGCAGGAAGGAAAAGACATCGCCCGATTCCTTGCACACGAAGCAATGATAGAACTTTCCCTTGCTTCCGACCGATACCGAGAAGTTGCGATTTACCCCTTGGTGAAACGGACACGGGCCGCGCCAATTGCCGCCGCGTCCCTTGAGCGGGACGTATTCGCCGATGATGGCGACGATGTCCGCCGCCTCTCGAACGCGCTCGACTTCTTCGTCGGGGATCACGCGATCACAACTCGGCGATGGTTACGCCCGACCCACCCTCATTCCAGAGGCCGAGTCGAAAGCTCTTGACGCGTGTGTCCTTTCGCAGCATTTCGGCGACCCTGTCACGAAGCGCACCCGTTCCCTTGCCGTGGATGATCCTCACCGAGCGCAAATCGGCGCGGATCGCCGAGTCGAGCGAAGTGAGCAGCGCGTCGTCGATGTCGTAGGCGCGCAATCCGCGGAGATCAATTTCGGTGGGAGCTGTAACCTCGGGAATATCGCCGTACATGATCGCCGTGTCGGCAGCGCGCGGCTGATTCTCCAATCGCCGAATGCCACTGCGCGGGAACGTCATCTTCATCGCGCCTAACGCGACGACGACTTCTTCGGGGCGGAGTTCGAGGACCTTTGCGACTTTGCTGTCGAGCGAGAGAACCTCGACCGCGTCACCGACGGCAACAGGTGAGCTGTCGACCGTGCGCGGAGTGCGACGCTGGAGCTTTGCCTCTTCGCGATCGAGTTGTTCGATGCGATCGCCCTGCTTCGAGGCGAGTTGTTCGACTTTTTGACGCGCGGCGCGGGCTTCCTCCTCAAGCGCTTCTTCGTTCGATCGCTTGAGTTCCCGAATCGTTTTCTCGATGGTGCTGCGCGCTTCGAGCAGATAGCGCCGGGCGTCTTTGCGTGACTCACGTTCGACGTTGCGCTCGCGTTCCCGCACCGCTTTCTCACGATCGGCCAAACGCTGCGCGCGTTCCTGCGCACTGGTGCGAGCGTCGGCGAGATCTTTTTCGCGCGCGGCCAGTTCCTTGTCGCGCTGCTCGAGCGACGCGAGGAGTGCATTTACATCCCGCTCGACCGTAGGAATACGCTCGTCTGCCCTTTGCAGCACGTTTTCCGGAAGAGAGAGGCGGCGCGCGATGGAGATTCCGTAGGAACGTCCGGGAATTCCTTTGATCAGGTGATACGTGGGCGCCAGCGCCACCGCGTCGAACTGCAGCGACGCGTTAATGACGCCGGCGACTTCGGTGGCGAGTTCCTTGAGCGCGCCTAAGTGCGTTGTGGCAACCGTCATGGCGCCGCGCGTTGTGAGGTCTTCGAGAATCGCGCCGCCTAACGCGGCTCCTTCGAGCGGATCCGTTCCAGACCCCAGTTCGTCGACCAACACCAGCGACCGTGCCGAGGCGGAGCGCAGAATCTCCCCGAGGTTCTTGAGATGCGCACTAAAGGTCGAAAGCGACGCCTCGATGGACTGCTCGTCGCCAATGTCCGCGAAGACGTCGTCGTAGATCGCGATCTGACTCTCGTCGCCGGCCGGAACCGGAATTCCGCACTGCGCCATGGTGGATAAGAGGCCCAGCGCCTTGAGAAGCACCGTCTTTCCGCCGGTGTTGGGCCCGGAAATGAGCAGCGTACGCTCTCCAGGGTCCATCGCCAAGGTGAACGGCACGACCGCGACCCCTTGTGCAAGCAACAACGGATGTCGCCCTTCAAAAACGTGGAATCCCTCCCCTGCTTCGCGCAGTCGAATGGTGCCGCAACGCGCGACCAGCGCGTAGCGCGCGCGTGCATACAGCGAGTCGAGCGTGATGAGCGCATCGAGCGTGTCGCGCAATGCCTCGTGCGACGGACGCACGCTGTCCGTCAGCGAGAGCAAGATACGATCGACCTCGCGGAGCTCTTCGCCTTCGAGTTCACGAATGCGATTGCATGCTTCGATTGCGGCTGGCGGCTCGACGAAGAGCGTGGCGCCAGTGCCCGACGCGTCGTGAACGATTCCGCCCACCGAGCCGCGCCCTTCGCGCCTAACGGGAATCACATAACGTCCGTTGCGCACGGTGACCGAGGCGTCCGGCACCTGATGGTGCGCTTCCAGACGCGACATGAGCCGCTCGAGGAGCGCGACCAATTCTCCTTGCGCGCTACGCAGTTCGCGACGCACGCGGCGCAACACCGGCGAGGCCTCATCGCGCACCGCGCCATCGTCATCGATGCTCCGCTCGATCTCTTCCTCGATGCGCCGTTCGGCGACCATGCGATCGCGCAGATCGGCGAGAATCGACAGCACCACCACCGGGCGTTTCGCGTTGCGCAGGGCCTCACCCGTTAGGCGCGAGCTGCGAAGCAGCACCGCCACGTCGCGAAGCTCGCGTCCGTCGAGCCGAGTCCCTTCGACGCGCAGTCGCGACAGCGGGCGCTCGACGTCGGGAATTGGCTGTTGGTTCCACCCTTCGTCGCTCGCGATGAGACTGCGAACGGCCGCAACACGCGCGTGTTCGCGCTCGAGTTGCGCGAGATCGTTGGACGGAGTGAACGAGCGTACGCGCGCAGCGCCTAACGAGGATGAGGCGTGTCCGCCGACCACGTCGAGCACCTTGTCGAATTGCAGAACGGAGAGCGCGTGCGCGTTCATCGGATCCCGCTACCTACTCGCTGATTCGCAGTGAAACGTGCGGAGATACGCGCCGTTGTGGGGAGTGGTTATCCCTTGGCCGCCGCCGCCAACTCTTCGCGCACGATGGCGTTGATGGTTCCGCCTTCGGCGCGCCCCTTGAACGCGGGCATCACCTTTCCCATGATCGCGCCGACATTTGAGGCGCCCGCCGCGATGGCGGCGCGGACTGCATCTCGAATCTCCGACGGATCTACCTGGGCGGGAAGATACTGTTCGAGCAGCGTGGCCTCGTCGCGCTCACGTGCCGCCAAATCTTCGCGCCCCCCCTTCGTGTAGAACTCGATCGACTCCCGGCGCTTCTTGATCGACTTCTGCACGACTTCGACCACGTCCGGCTCGGTCAATTCACGCCGCAATTCGATCTCCCGATTCTTGATCTCGGAGAGAATGGTTCCGAGCACGAGCGTCGCTGCCTTGTTCTGCGATTTGCGCGCAGCGAGGAGATCTGCGGAGACGCGATCGATGAGCGATGACATGGCGTGACGTCGAGCGGGGTGAAATAGGCCCAACGCGCGAGCGCTGAACCGGTGGGACTGGGAAGTTAATCCCTTCGCACGTTCATCCCGGAGGCCAATGCAGCGCGCGCCCGCCCAAAAGGTGTGCGTGCAGGTGCTGCACGGACTGACCGCCATCGGTGCCGGTGTTCAGCACCACCCGATAGCCTTTCGACGAAATCTTCTCAGACCGAGCCACTTCGGCAGCCAGCATCATGATTTCGCCGATGAGCTTCGAGTCGGTGACATCATCGAGCGAATCGAAGTGTGCGCGGGGGATGACGAGAATGTGCGTGGGCGCTTGAGGGCTGATGTCCCGAAACGCAATGCAATACGAGTTCTCGGCGACGCGGGTGGCGGGAATCTCTCCACTCACGATGCGACAAAAGAGGCAGTTAGACGCCATGAGCTGCTTGACGGTGATGAAGTGCTGACCGCGCGATACCCAAACCAGCGATCGCAGCCGTTTCGAATCGCAGGATATTGCCTCCCATGGCGACCGGAAGAAAGCCGGCGGCGACAAACTCTTCGCGCTCGTCGTCTTCCAGCCCCCCTTCGGGCCCGATGGCGATCGTGATCGGAGCATCGAATTGGGCGTCGAGAATCGAGGAGCCTTCGGGATCGAGGAGCAGGCGCACACCCCCGTTAGGCAGTGCGCCAATTGCGCGGGAGATCGTGGCGTCGGGATAGATGGCGGGAAGCCAGGCGCCGCGCGATTGCTCGAGGGCGGCACCCATGCGCGAACGAAGTTTCCCGTTGAAAGTCGGACCTTCGCCTCGCGGCTTCACGGAGCGCGAGCGACGGTACAGGATGGGACGCCAACTCGTCGCGCCCAATTCGGCGACCTTTTCCGCGAGCCATAGCATCCGATCGCGATCGGCGATCGGAACGAGTAGATGAACCGGCGCGAGCGGCGCGGACTCGCGCGACTCTTCGACTTCGACGGTACCGGCTGCGCGCGACACGCGCACGAGCGTTCCCGACGCGCGATGTCCGCGCCCATCGAGGAGTGCGACGGTGGCCCCGACGCCAAGCCGGAGCACGCGCACATGATGCATCAGCTCTTCGCCGAGGGAGACGCTAGTGCCTGGGACCAGCGTTTCGTCGGGGACGAAGAAGGTTGCTACGCTTTCGCGATCGCGAGCGTCAGCCACGCTTCCTCCACGTCTTCCTGTTCAACTTTCCAGCCATTCCCAGTCAACGCCTCGAGCATTTCCTGCCGTTCTTCTGCGAGAATTCCCGAGAGAATTGCGCGCCCGCCTTCCCTAAGCGCCGCGTGCATGGCTGGGAGCAGTTCGACGAGAACTGAGCTAATGATGTTGGCGATGATCACGTCGACAGGTGCAACAAGCGGGAGAAGAACGTTCGCGTCACCTTCGAAGACGTGCACGATGTCTTCGACACCATTGCGTCGCGCGTTCTCTTCGGCGTTGGAAATTGCATCACCATCGTACTCGATGGCAAAGACGTTCGAGGCCCCCAGGCGGGCGGCGGCAATGGAGAGGATCGCGCTCCCCGCGCCCAAGTCCGCGACGACCAGCCCTGGGGTGACGACCCCCTGCATGAGTCGAAGCACGCCGCGCGTCGTGGGGTGATCGCCAGTGCCGAAGGCCATGCCGGGCTCGATGACGATGGCGAGGAGCGGATCAATTCCTTCGGCAAGCCAAGGGGGCGCGACCGTCAGACGGCCTAACGAATGTGCCCGAAGCTTATCGCGCCAATGCACCGACCAGTCGGTGGGGTCGGTCGTGCCGACGTCGCACGTCGCCTTTGGCGCGATGTCGCGAACGGCGGCGATGATTGGCTCGACGTCGGTCTCGGGCGGAAAGTGCGTGACGAACGCTGAGCCGTCTTCGTGAACGCCCTGGGCACCCGCCGCAAAAAGCGCCGCGAGGACTTCCTCGCGGCGCTCCCCAGCCTCGACGCGCAGCGACCGCCAGCTTGCAGATTCGCTCACGCGCCTAACGCCTCCTTCATCTTCGTCCAGAATCCTTTCGAGCGTCCCTGCTCCGGCGGTGCCTTTTGCAGGGCGGCGAGCCGGCGCAGCAGTTCCTCCTCCTCTCGCGTGACGGATTCGGGCGTCCACAACTGAACGCGCACGTGCAGGTCGCCGGAGCCCGATGAGTTCACCCGGGGAAGGCCGCGACCGCGCAGGTGCAGCACCTGTCCGCTCTGCGTGGACGAGGGAATGCGCACGGAGACCTTGCCGGTCACCGTCGGCACGTCGATATCGTCGCCCATGACTAACTGCGGATAGGAGACGAGCACTTCGGTATAGAGATCCTCTCCGTCGCGTTCAAAGCGCGGGTCGTCAGCGACCTCGAACACGACGAGAATGTCACCGCGCGGTCCACCGCGCGGCCCGGCGTTGCCCAGTCCGCGAAGCGTCATGTACTGGCCAGACGAGACGCCTGCGGGAATCTGCACCGGGATGGAATGCTCGCCTCGCACGCGCCCTTCGCCCCGGCACTTCTTGCAGGGTGCCGTGACGACGACGCCCTCGCCGGAGCACATCGGGCATGGGACGACGGAGACAAACTGTCCGAAGAAGGAGCGTTGCGCGCGCCGCACTTCGCCAGAGCCGGCGCAGGTATGACACGTCTGCGGCTTGGTGCCCGGCTCGGATCCACTCCCAGCGCACTTGTCGCACGCATCGAGGAGTTTGACCGTGAACGTCTTCGTGGTGCCCGACGCAACCTCGGCGAGCGTCAGCTCAACAGTGATTTTCACGTCTTGCCCAGCGCGTGGACCATTCGACTGGCGGCGCCCTCCCTGCTGGAAGAAATCGCCCAGCCCGGAGAACGCTCCGAAATCGCGCATGAAAATGTTGAGCGCATCGGAGAGGTCGACGTGCTGATACTGCGCGCCGCCGCCACCACGTAAGCCCGCTTCACCGTAGCGATCGTACGCGGCACGTTTGTCGGGGTCGCGGAGTACGTCGTAGGCCTCAGTGACTTCCTTGAATTTTTCTTCGGCTTCCTTCGACCCGTTGTTGCGGTCGGGGTGCCACTTGGTGGCGAGCTTCCGATAGGACTGCTTGATGTCGTCGTCGCTCGCATCACGGGCGACGCCGAGGGTTGCGTAGAAATCAGCCATTACGCTTGCACTCAAAGAAGAATGTCGGAGACCAGCACCGACGTATGCCTAACGAGGGCGATGACCTTTTCGTAGGGCATGCGGGTGGGTCCGATGACGCCGATGACTCCCGAAAGAGCGCCGACGCGATATTCCGCGGTCACGATGGTGAAGTTCTCGAGCCGAGGATCGCCGTGTTCGTTGCCGATCGTGATCGAAATGCCGGGTGACGACGACCGCTGACGAAGCAATTCAGCGAGGTGCGCCCGCGTTTCGGTCAATTCGAGGAGCCGCCGCAATCCTTCGCCGGTGGCGAACTCCGGTTGTCCGGCGAGGAGCGAGGCCTGTCCCAGCACCACTCCTTCGTCGTCACCATTCAAGGGAAAATCAAAAAGCGTCTCCCCTTCCTGCACGAACACGTTGAGCAATTCGTTGGCGTTCGACGTGGCCGTCGTGTCGCGTAAGCGCTCGCCTAACGACGCGCGGATGTCGCGCAGCGTAAGGCCCGCCAGACGCTCATTGAGCACCACCATGACCTCGGCGATGGCGCTTTCCGCAACTTGTCCGTCGACTTCAACGAAGATGGTTCGGACCGACCCCCCCTCCAGCGTCAGCACGAGAAGGAGTCGCTCATCGGAGACACGCAACAGCTCCAAACGGCGGAGTACCGCACCGTCGAGGCGCGGCCCGAGGGCGACACCGAGTTCGTGTGAGACGATCGAAAGACTTTGCGCTGCACGTCGAAGAATCGCCTCGATGGCAGAAGCCTTGCTCGAGGAGAAGTGTTCGGTGATGCGATCGGTCTCGGCACGCAACATCGCTTTGGGGCGCATCAGCGAATCGACGTAGAGGCGATACGCGATGTCGGTTGGAACGCGCCCCGCAGACGTGTGCGGATGGAAGAGATATCCCTTCTCCTCCAGGTCGCTCATGGTGTTGCGAATGGTCGCCGGCGAGACGCCGAGCCCGAAGCGTTTTGATAACGTGCGCGAGCCAGCGGGCTCCGCCGTTTCGACGTAGCTCTGAATGACTGCCTCGAGAACGCGACGTTCCCGCTCCGTGAGCTCTTGAGGGGCCATAAGTTCAAACCTACTAACGACTTCGGTGCTCAGTCAAGGCAGCGACGAGGGCGTCGAGTCGCAGCCAGCCTAAGGGGGTGAGCGTCAAACGGTTTCCGCGCATCACTCCCCATCCCGCATCGAGCCACGGAGTGATTAGCGAAAGCTCGCCGGGTAGAACGACTTCTCCCTGCGTAGTGCGTAACGCGACGTAGAGTCGCTCCAGCTCTCGTTGCTCCGGCGAAAGCAGCTCGGATCCAGCCAACGGATCCTCGTCGTGCGAGATTCGTTCCCGCCAGCGCGAGTACTCCCGCTCGTTCCAGCGACGCGTTTCTCCGTCGAATCCGTGCGCGCCGGGACCCAGCGCCAGATAGGGAACGCCCTTCCAGTAGGCACTGTTGTGTCGAGCGCGCATCCCCGGCCGGGCAAAGTTCGAGACTTCATAGTGTTCGTACCCCTGCGAGCGCAGCCGTGCGTCGACGAGAAGAAAGTCGGCTTCGTAGCGCTCTTCATCAGCGTCGGTCACCACGCCGCGAGAGCGCCAGCGCGCTAACGGCGTGGCCGTCTCGACGGTGAGACCGTAAGCCGAGATGTGCGGGGGCGCCAGTTCCAGGGCGCGTCGTATGTCTTGGTCCCAATCGCGGGCGACCTCTGGTGGTAACGCATAGATGAGGTCGAGCGACCAATCTTCAATGCCCTCCGCCTTGAGCGTTGCGGCTGCGCGCTCGACATCGGCGACGTCGTGCGAGCGATGCATCCATTGCAGGACGTTCGGCGCAAAACTCTGCACACCTAACGAGACGCGATTGATGCCTGCCACTCGCCACGAAGCGACGACACCGGGGTGCACGTCGTCAGGGTTGGCCTCGAGCGTGACCTCGGCGTTCGGCGCAAGCGTTAGGCGCGCGCGGAGCACCTCCATGAGGCGCGTGACGCCTGCGCGGCCGAGGCGACTGGGCGTGCCGCCCCCGAAGTACAGGGTGTCGACCGGCGACTCGAAGGTCAGGGCGCGGGTTTCAAGTTCGCGGGCGATCGCGTCGGCGTATTCGGTGACGGGCACGCGCGATCGCACGGCGATTGCGAAGTCGCAGTAGCTGCATCGACGGGCGCAGAACGGGACGTGGACGTAGACGTGTTGGTAGGGCACGCGCGGAAAGTTAACGACGCCTTACCAGCCCGCTGGAATCGGTGACAACGAGGCCAGCGAGAGTGAGCAGCGACAACGCAGTCGTCACTTCGCGAGCGCCGGCGCGCGCCGCGCGCACGAGATCATCGGAGAACTGGGGGCCGGAACTGAGCACCGTGAGAATGCGTTGTTCAGCGGTCTCCGCGTCGCCTAACGCGGATTCGGCGACGCCGGCTTGTTGGCCGGCCGCGAGCGCGTCGGCGAGTGAAGACGATGCAGGCACGAGGTCTGATGCGTCACCTTCGAAATCCTCGTCCGCGCTCGCAACCTCCATTTCCAGACGGTTCTTTGAATCAGCACTCGGCGACGTCGTGCGGCTAACGAGCGACAACATCGCGAGCACGTCATCGGGAGACGTCACGACATGTGCGCCGTCGCGGAGGAGTTGATTGGAGCCAGCGCTCTGTGGGTTCTCGATCGACCCGGGTACGGCGGCGACCGGGCGCCCGAGTGCGTCGCCAAGCTGCGCTGTGATGAGGGCGCCGGATTTGAGCCCGGCTTCGACGACAACGATGACGTCCGAGAGCGCCGCGATAATGCGGTTTCGGCGGGGAAAGGAACCGGGGAACGCACTTGTTCCGGGGGGATGCTCGGATATCACCAACCCTTGGCGTGCGATCGCGGCGTGCAAGGGAGCGTTGGCCACAGGATACGGCACGTCAATGCCGGTGCCGAGTACGGCGATCGTTGCGCCTGGCGCAGTGAGTGCGCCTATGTGGGATTCGGAGTCGATGCCAGCAGCGAGCCCGCTGACGACGCAGACGTTGACGGCAGAGAGCGCGGCAGCAAAACGGTACGCGGCGTGTCGTCCACCGGATGTCGACTTGCGCGAACCTACGAGTGCGACGGTCCGCGGTCGCTCCAGGAGCGTCGCATCGCCTAACAAGTAAAGGGGATTCGGGGCGTCTTCGAGGGCGAGGAGGCGGCGCGGATACGCGGGAGAGTTGGCCAGGAGTATCTGCACGCCACGGGCGTCGCATGCGGCGCGCAGGAAACGCGCGCGGTCGATTGCACGGGAAATATCAACCGTGTCGCTAAAAGAGTGCAGCGCATCTGCCACCGAGGCGAACTGGCGCATGACGCGGCGCCATGTGACGGGTCCGATGCCTGGCAGTTGTGCGAGCGCGAGCGCACACAGCGCCTCGTCGTGGAAATCGTGTGAGTTCAGTCGAGCGTTTCCGAGATCGAGGAGACGACGATGTCAGAGTTCTGAAACGGGCTCTCGCGTCGCGTTTCTTGGGGTGTCCTGGGTGCGCATGGCGAGGAGCTGCGTCCACCAGGTGGCGAGCAGTGGTTCAAGATCCTGGCGAGCCGCGGCGCTGATGGACAACACGGCAAATGCGCCCGGCGCGCTGATTTCTGGCGTGTACTGCTCGCCTAACAAGTCGAGCTTCGTGAACACGACACAGTGCGGCTTGCGCGCAAGCTCATCGGAGTACTGCTCGACTTCCCGGCGTAACTGATCGTACTCTGCCTGCCAATCCATGGCATCGATCGGAATCAGGAATGCGAGGAGGCGGGTTCGCTCGATGTGTCGAAGAAACTGGAGACCGAGTCCCTTCCCTTCGTGTGCGCCCTCGATGATACCCGGTATATCGGCGACAACGAAGGTGCGGTGATCCGTCAGCTGCACAACGCCGAGGTTGGGGGCGAGGGTGGTGAAGGGATAGTCGGCGATCTTGGGGCGCGCCGCGGAGATGACGGACAGGAGCGTCGACTTTCCCGCGTTAGGTTGCCCAACCAGACCGACGTCGGCGATGAGCTTGAGCTCGAGATCGATCGTTTTCTCTTCGCCTTCTTCACCCGGCTGCCATTCGCGCGGCGACTGATGCGTGGCCGTCGCAAAGAAGGAGTTTCCCTTTCCTCCGCGTCCGCCCTTGGCGACGAGGAGTTCTTGCCCGTGCTCGACGACTTCACCGATGAAGGCGCCGGTATCGTGGTCGCGCACGACGGTGCCCGGAGGGACAGGGAGAATCAGGTCGTCAGCAGACCGTCCGGTCTTGTTGCTCCCCATGCCATGCTGTCCGCGTTCGGCGACCCACCGATCGCGGTAGGTATAATCGAGCAGCGTCGCGAGATTACTATCGGCGCGCACGATGACGGAGCCGCCGTGTCCCCCCTCGCCGCCGTCTGGGCCGCCCATGGGATAGAACTTCTCGCGCCGGAATGACGAGCATCCCGACCCGCCGGTGCCGGCAGTGACGTGGACGACAACGTGATCAATGAACATTGCTGTTCACCACGCGCACGAGGAGTTGGCGGTAGCGGCCGTGATTCGAGAGCGACATGAGGTCGGCGAGGGCATCGAGCACGGCGCCAACGGCTTCGGGCGTTGCGCCTGCGTTGAGCGCCCCGTGCAAATGTGAGTGCAGCTGACGATCCTGACCGGCCGCGGCGCATGCCGCAACGACGCAGAGTTCACGCCGCTTGAGATCGAGTTGTGGACGCGAGAGAACCTTTCCGTACCCTTCGGTGATCATCCACGCGTCGAGCGCCGGATGCAATGCCCGAATGTTTCGGCGCAACGGTTCATAAAAAGCACCGTACACGATGGCGCACGTTTGCTCGCCACGGGCGGACCAATCGTGTGCATCGGCGAAGAGCTCACCGTCGTCTCGATCGGGCGCGGGCTGTCCCGACGCCTTCCGCCACTCACGCGCGGCGTTGAGTGCGCGAGGGAAACCAGCAAAGAGGTACGACTGTAGCACAACTTCCTCCATCCACTCCGTCCGAACATCGAGTGCGGCGCGTGCCATGCACGTACGCATGGTCGCTTCGTCAGCGGCGGCGATGGCAGCAGCAACGCGCACGAGTGCGACGTGCTCTGCATCCAGTGCAGGAAGTGTGGCGAGTGGCGAGGAGGAATCCATCATCAAATTGTGTTGCGTACGATCAAAAGGACGCGCGTTCGGAAGCGAGCATCAACCGTCAACGACGCGCACCTCACCCACGACTTCGCCGCGCGTGTTCTTCACGCGAGACCGAGCGTACTCCTGCAGGCGTGTTGGGAGCGGATCGGACAGAGCGCCTAACAATTGAAGCACGCGAAGAAGTGCGGGATACTGCGCGCGCGATGCCCCGTCTTCGACTTTCACGACAGCTCCGATGCCAGCTTCGACGAGGGCAACACTATGAATGCCCTCCGCGCCGACCTTGGCGATGACGCGCCCTGCCGTCTCTTCCACGAGAAGAGTATCGAGACGATCTGCGCCGCCAAAGATCTGCGGCCGCGTTCGAATGGACCGGCTTATCCGTGAGGGGAGTTCGTCGCCGCGCGATGTGCTGGCTGCAAAGAGTGCGTAGGCTCGCGCCATGTTCGCGAGCGGGAGTCCAAACACGACGACGCCGCATCCATCGACACCGCGTTCGATTTGGTCAGCAGGAACGCCCGACCATCGCGCGACGCTCTCGAGCGCGGACTGTTGCACGGGATGTCCGTCTCGTTCGTATCCCTCGCGGACCCATCCGGACATGTGTGCGCGACCGAGCATGGCCGCGTGTTTTCCCGAACAGTTGTTGTGCAGTCGCGTTGGTGCGATTCCCTGCTCCCGTACCATGCGAACGCCGCGCCGAGAGAGTGGTTCGTGCGGGCCGCAGGCCAGGTCTCCTTCTTCGAGCCCGAGAGATTGCAGCATGCGGCTGGCGATGGCGACGTGCTCCGGTTCACCACCGTGTGAGGCGCACGCGAGTGCGAGTTCGTCGTCACCCCAAACGAGTTCGTCGAAACCACCCGTTTCAAGAAACGGCATCACCTGGAAGGGCTTCGCGCAGGAGCGCCACGGCGACACGAGAAAGGGGTCGCGCGCGGCACCGATGAGCCCCTGGCTGGCGTCCCACACCGCTGCGTGAACGCGATGTCTCGACTCGATGGACGGTCCTCTGCTGACCACGACATCCAGTTGATAGGTGCGCATGCAAGGGTGAGTGGCGGGCCAACGGCGCAGGAATCGGGGGGGGACGGAGCGCGAACGAGAAGATAATCGCTGACATGGTTGAACCAGCGACAATCGGGACGAGACAGGGCCTCGATTGACCGACGGCGCGGCGTCCTCCTAGCTTCCTCCCCCATGTCATCCTCGAACTCGGCGCGGAGCGCAGCGCCCATTTCACGTGCGCGACTCGTCGAACTACTCGGGAGCATGAAGGGGCGCCGCGTCGCGGTCGTCGGCGACGCGATGCTCGATGTGTATTTGCGGGGTGATGTCGAGCGAATCTCTCCCGAGGCGCCCGTCCCTGTCGTTCGTGTGCGCGAGCGACGGTACGCACTGGGGGGCGCGGCAAACGTCGCGCAGAACGTCGCGGCGGCGGGCGCGGTGGCGACGCTCGTTGCGACAATTGGAGAAGACGAAGGAGGGGGGCGACTCCGGTCGATGTTGTCGGAGATCGGCTCTGATGGCGATGCGCTCATCCGTGTGTCGCGTCCGACGACGACGAAGACTCGCATCGTCGCGCGTGCCCAGCAGGTGGTGCGGTTCGACGAAGAAGAAGATCGCGATCTCGAGCCGTCCGACGTGGCACGGGTGCTCGGGGCCATCGAGGAAGTGCTCACGACGAGCGACGCGCTGGTGCTGGAGGATTACAACAAAGGCGTACTGGTAGCGCCCGTGATCGAGCGGGCGATGGCGCTGGCCCAGGCACTCGGCCGCCCGATTGTCGTCGACCCCAAGTTCCGCAATTTCTTCACGTATCGCGGGGCGACCGTGTTCAAGCCGAATCGCCGCGAGTTGGAGTCCGCGTTAGGCGCGGCGGTGAACCTGGATGACGCCGGGACGTTGCCGGCGACATTGGAACGGCTCGGCGCACAGCATTTGCTGTTGACGTTAGGCGAGCGCGGCATGGCTTTGGTATCGCGTGATGGTGAGGTGCGTCGCATTCCGACGACAGCGCGCGAGGTATACGATGTGGTTGGTGCCGGCGATACTGTCACCGCCTATCTGGCGACGGCACTAGCGAGCGGGGCTTCAGCAACGGAAGCGGCGGTGCTGGCGAATTTTGCCGCCGGTGTAGAAGTCGGAAAGCTGGGCGCCGCGACCGTGACGCCTAACGAGATACTCGACGCCTACGACTTGCACGAGGCGTCGCCCACCTAACGAGAGGTGCGATGACGCACGAGCGCGGGGGGCCAGGACCGACGCTCGCCGCTCGCGCTTCGGCGAATACCGACGGCGTCGCGCGCGTTCTCGTGGTCAGCAACGGGCACGGCGAGGACACCATCGGTGCGCGACTCGTTCGCGAACTACGCGCCCACGCCATTGCTGCGCCGCTCGCCCTGGTCGCGTGGCCGATGGTCGGTGAGGGGAGCGCATACGTCAAGGCGAACGTCGAGATTCGCGGGCCGCACAACCGCTTACCAAGCGAGGGATTCGGGACACTCAGCGCGCGAGCGTTTGCGAGGGATGTGCGCGCCGGTTGGTTAGGCGTTCATTGGTCACAGTGGAAGGCGGCGAAAACCCTTCGCAAACACTTCCACTTCGTCGTGGCGATTGGTGACGTCGTTCCGCTGGTGGTGGCGCGCCGAAGCAAGGCGCCCTTCGTCTTCGTTGGCTGTGCGAAGTCGGCGTACTACGATGGCAAAACCGGGTACACGGCACTCGAACGCCAGCTCATGCGATCATCGGTGGCTGTCTATCCAAGGGATGCACGAACGGCTGACGCGCTGTCGGGGCACGACATTCCGGTCCGCGCCGTCGGCAATCCCATGATGGACACGCTGCTCTCGTTAGGTACGCCGCCGATGATTTCGTGGATGACCAACGAGCGAGTCATCGCCTGTCTCCCCGGGAGCCGAGCTGACTGTGAGCAGAACGCCGCCCGCGTCCTGACGATGCTTGCCGAGCAGCACGCGCAGCTCAAGGCGGCGCGCCTAACGCACGTCGCCTTCGCCGTCGCCGATAGCTTCGACGTTGAGAAGCTGAGGGCGCTTCTCACTCGTTCGCCCTCGGAGTGGAGATGGGCCAACACAATGTCGGATCGAAAGGCGCAGCTTTCCCTGCATGCAGGTGCACTTCGTGCGACCGTCGCTTTCGGTGCAATGCACGAGATCCTTCAGCATGCCGATGTTGCCATCGGACTCGCCGGGACCGCGAACGAGCAAGCGATCGGCTGTGGCGTGCCTGTGGTGACCTTTGCAACAGATGGCGCGCAGGGCGACGACTATCTTCGCATGAAGATGCCGTACTTCGGTGCGAGCGTGTTGCGCGTGGCCGGTGAGGGCCGGGCAGTCTGCGGGGCGCTGCTGCGAATCGTTGGAGACGCTTCGTTGCGGTCGTCGATGATCGCCGCCGGTCGCGAACGGATGGGGACGCCGGGCGCGACGGCCGCGATCGCTAGAGACATCATCGACTTCGTCGCGCGTCGCTGACAATACGTCGAGCGTTCGCACGGCGATCGTGATCCACAGCTCTCACCTCGCGCTGTCGAGTGCGTTGATTCCCTGCTCGAGGTCGCTCGGCGAGATGTTGTCGCGGTGTTGTCCATCATGGTACCGACGCACATTTTGTCGCGGACATCGAGAACAATAGGCCCAATCGTTAGGTGCGCCGGCGGGCGCGCGAGGATTCGAGACGTGGGCGACGAGGAATGCGCATGAGGGCCAGATGAACCATCGCGTGTCGGTCCTCATCACCGCGCACGATGCCGCGCCGACAATCGGTGCGACATTGCGCGCTCTGGCTGAGCAACGCATGCCTCGCGACGTATCGATGGACGTCATCGTCGTCGACGATCGCTCGAGCGATGACACAACCCGCGCCGCGTCGGAAGCGGGCGCGAGCATTGCCCTGCGCCTAACGGTGCTTCGTCTCGCAACGCATTCCTCGATGCGTTGCACCGCTCGGCAAACCGCACTCGACGCGGGCTTGGCCCACACCGACGCACCGTTCGTGCTCCTGCTCGACGCAGACGCAACGCCGTCACCGACGTGGGTACAGACGATGCTCACGTTTCTTGCACGCGCTGACATCGTGTCGTCACCCATTCGATTCGTCGCGCGGCGTGATTCGTTTTCGCAACGGGCCATCGCCGCGATGCAAAGCGCCGACTCTGCATACTACCGGGCGATCGCTCGCGGCGTCGCGCTTGCCGCGCGACCAACCGGCATCTGCTTCGGCGGCGCAGGTGTCCGACGCTCGGCGCTGGAATCGATTGGCAGCTTCAGCGCGTTAGGCTTCTCGCTCGCCGAAGATCTCACCTTCGCCAGGGCCGCTCACCAGCGAGGACTGTCGATTGGATTTGCGCGTGGAGGAGTTGTCGCGGTGGAGAGTGCACCATCGTGGCGCGCGCTTCGCGAGCGTGCGCTGCGCGTGAGCGCGGTCGGAGGCCCGTCGGTCCTCGCTGCGGCCTTGGCGTTCCCCGTTGCCACGCTCCCGTTCTGCGCCGCGCTCGCCCTGTTCGACGTCATCCCCTGGTGGATGGTCGGGCTACGCTGGGCGTTAGGCGCCGGCTTCATGTTCTGGGTCATGGGCGCAAACGCGTCGCGACGCATGTGGCCTGCCGCTCTCTTCTACGAGTGGTGCGCGGTCATCGCCGCGATTGTGGTGGCACTCGATGCACAGCGCGAGCATCGCGTGTCGTGGGGCGGAATCGACTATGCGCGCGGTGCCGCGCCGGCGAGTACGAGAATGCGAGTTGGACAGTGACCGCCACCGCGCCGGCGACGCAACTCGCGATTCGCGCATTCGAGCGAGGCGATCGCGAACGCATTCGCGCCATCGCTTGTCGAACGGCGTTTCGCAATCGCGGGCACGAAGTCATGATCGACGACGCGGAGCTCTTTGCGGACTATTGGACGCGATATTACACCGACTTTGAGCCCGAATCGGCATTCATCGCCGAGCTTGATGGAACGATCGTTGGATATTCGTTAGGCTGTATCGACACGCGCCGCTTTCAGCGCGTCATGGCACGCGACATCGCACCGCGCATCGTGCGGTCGCTCTTACTGCGATGGGTCCGCAGCTCGCGTCATGATGTACAGCTTCGCCGGCTGATGCGATGGCTCGCGTGGCACGCATGGCGCGAGTCGCCGCCGGTGGATCTCGTTCGATTTCCCGCGCACTACCATCTGAATGTAGAGCGTGCTGGTTATGGCGCCGGAGCGTACTCCGCGCTCGCGCTTCGTTTCGTTCAGTTGGCGCGACGGCGGGGCACGACGGGCATGCACGGTCAGGTTCTCGACCGTCGCGATGGCGGCGTGTGGCACGGCATGGTGAACGCCTTCGTACATTCCCATCCCGACGTGACCGTGGTGGCGACGGCGCGCGAGTCGACGCTGGCACGGGCGCTTTGGGCCGATGAGCGAGCGATGGTGAATCGGGCGTTTGCGGCCGACATCGACGGCTACGAAACGTTTTTGCTCTGGTTGAGACAATGGCGACGCCTGTAGTGCAGCTGGCGGGAGAGCGCGCGGCGGCGACGCCGCGTTTATCAGCCGTTCGACGCGCCAATGGACCGCACGTTCTCGTGACGGTGAACGGCCCCGGCGAAATCGCGGCGTGGCTCTATCCATTCGCGCACGCGTTGCAGGACCGGGTGCCAGACGCGACGCTCACCGCCGCGCTCCTTCCCTGCGCTTTTTCATCGGGGCGTGAACGCGAGGTGCTCGATGCGATGGATGGGATTGATCGTGTCGTTGCGCCTGACGAAAGCATGCGATGGATCGTGCGGGGCGCCGCGCCCGCGAACCTAACGAGACATCCGGATGTGGCCGTGCATTTTGGCGGCGAACTCGCTCTATCGGTGGCGCTCGCCCGTCGTCTCCGCGTTCCCGTGTTGGCGTACGAAGAAGAGCGGGTGCGATGGGCAGGATTACTCGATCGTGTGTGCGTGCGCGACGAACGGGCGGCGCGCGGTCGCGACGACGATCGCGTGCGCATCGTTGGTAACCTGATGGTCGACGCGGCGCGACTCCGCGTTCCGCGACGTATCCCTTCGCGCGAGGTCTCGACCGTCGCGCTGCTTCCGGGAAGCCGCCCGTATTTCGTTCGGCAGCTCCTCCCGCTCTTCCTGCGCGCCGCCGCGGAGCTTTCGCGCGTTCATCCCGGCTTGCGTTTCGTGCTCGCGAAGTCCGACTTCGTGACGCTTCACGAGATTCGCGAGTGCTTGCAGTCGCGCGCCGACCGCATCGTCGCCGGCGACGATGGCGAAGTGCGCGTTGCGCCTAACGACAACGTGACGACGATCGTCTCCAGCGCGGGGCTCGAGGTCGACGTCCTGACGCCGGAGGGAGCGATGCACCGCGCCGACATGGCGGTAACGATCCCGGGTACCAACACCGCGGAGCTCGCCGCGTTAGGCATCCCGATGCTGCTGGTCCTTCCGACATACCGCCTACACGCGCTCCCGCTGCCAGGAATCGCCGGGCACATGGGAGGGGTTCCGCTGGTCGGTCCGCTCATCAAGGAGGCGGTCGCGCGAGGGTACATCCAAACGCGCCGTTATTGGGCACATCCCAACCTGCTGGCTCGCGAGCACGTCGTTCCGGAGCTCGTGGGGCGTGTCACAGCCACCGACATTGCCGCGGCCATGCACAATCTGCTCCGCGTTCCGCTGCCGTCCTTGCAGCAGCGACTGCGGATGGTGATGGGGAACCCCGGTGCCTCGGACCGACTGGTGAGCGAGGTTCTGGAGCTTGCCACGCGATGACTCGCGTGCTCTGGCTCGTTAGGCAGGCCGCGGCGCGCAAAAGGCGCGCATCCATCTCCGTCACCATCGCGCTCATCGCTGGAGTCATCGCACTGGCATTGCTCGCGCGCTGGTCGGGAGCGTTTCTCGGCGCGCTTCTGTCGGCCCGGCCGATGGTCGAGGTACTCCGCAGCGCGGGGGTAGGCGTCGCCCTGCTGGCGATCGTTACCCTCGCGAGTGCCGTGCGCGACGTCTCTCTCGTCTCGCTTGCCGCTGAGATTTCTTCCGGCGTGCGCCAGCGGATGTTGGCGTCGTTGATTCGGCGGCCGGCGTCGCGCGAGCGCACCACGTCAGGCGGCGAGTCGGTGACTCGCTTCGCCACCGATGTCACGCTCCTGCATCAATCGCTCGTACGCGTCCTGGCCATCTGGCTCCCGAGCGTTGTCACGAGCGTCGTGCTGGTCGTAGCGCTCTTCTGGTCCTCGCTTCCACTGGCGCTGGCGACCATCGGCTTCGTCGCGCCCACGCTGTTGATCGTCGGACGATCGGGGCGTCGGTTGCAGGGAGCGGTGAGACTAACGCAGGAAAACACGACGGCGCTCGGGGCGGCGATCGCCGATTCGCTTGCGGGGATTCGCGAGGCCAAGGTCTTTCGTCGCGAACAAGCGCTCGAAGCACGTTTCGATGACATGCTCGCCGAGTCCGTGCGTCGTGTTGTTCGCGAAGAGCGCGCAGCGGTTGCGCACCCCGCCCTCACCACCTTCGCCTCGGCCATCGCGCTTACTGCTCTTGTGTTGGCCGCAGCGTGGATGCGGCGCTCAGGCGCTATCTCGAACGTCGAAGTGACGCGTTATCTGGTGGTGCTCGCGCTCCTGGTCGGCCCGCTGCAGGAGGCGATTCGCAGCTCGAGCGCGTTGACGCGGGTGCGGACGCTCCTGGCGCGATGCGACGAAGTGATCGATGAGGAACGAGAGTTGGATCGACCCGATGCCGTGGCCCTCGTTAGGCCGCAGGGCGGATGTTCGGTATCGCTGGCGCGTGCGCTCGTGAAGCACGCAACAAGCACGTTCGTCCTGGGGCCACTGACCCTCGATGTCGCGCGCGGCGAGACCATCGTGGTACGGGGTGCGAGCGGTTCGGGAAAGTCGACGCTTCTCGAACTCATCCCCCGACTCACGAGCCTAACGAGCGGCGAGGTGAGTGTCGAAGGTACAGGAGTGCAGGATCTCACTCTTTCGTCGTTGCGGGGGGCGTGTGCCTTTGTTCCGCAGGAACCCTTCTTCTTTGCGGGGTCGATTCGCGAGAATCTCACATTCGCGCAGGGGAACGTGTCGGCGGCGATGATCGCCAGCGCGATGCGCGCAGCGCATGTTGACACGGTGGTCGCGCGCCTGCCGGGCGGTATCGACGCGATGCTCGCCAGTGGCGCGACCAATCTCTCCGTGGGCGAGCGGCAACGACTGGCACTTGCACGTGCGATGCTCGTACGCCCATCCATCCTTCTCTTGGACGAACCGACGGCAGCGCTTGACCCCGAATCCGAGCGCCTCGTTGTCGACTCGCTGCGCCGCTTCACGCGTAAACGAACTGCACTCATTGTGACGCACAGCGCCGCGCTCGATTCGCTCGCACATCGTATTGTCACGCTTGAAAACGGTCGCCTCACTCGCATCGAGTGCGTGAGGGAGATGTGCGAAGACCGCGTATTCGACGACGACGACGTGCTTGCGAACAGCGCCTAACGTGGACATTTCGGTCATCATTCCCACCCGCGATCGCGCCTCCGTACTGCGAGAGTCGCTGGCAGCGCTGGAGCGTCAGAATCTGGACGCTGACCGATGGGAGCTCGTGGTTGTGGATGACGGATCGGAAGGGGAGGAAACGCCAAACGTTGTGTCCTCACTTCACAACATTCGTGCAGTGTGCCTGCGCCAATTCGCGCTAGGGGCGGCGGCGGCGCGAAATACGGCGATCGCGCGCGCGCGCGGACGAGTGCTCGTCTTTCTTGACGACGATGCCTTTGTTGGGCCGAGTTTCTTGCGAGAACATCTGGCGTTACACGTAGGAGCGCGCTCTGCGCTTGTCGCGGGCGGAATCATCCAGACGCGGAAGATTCCGGAGTTCGTGGACGAGGCGCCGGGACTGCGCGCTTATCATCGGCATCCGATGCCGGGGGGAAATTCGTCCGCGCCGGCGAGCGCGGTACGAGCCGTGGGTGGATTCGACCCCTGGTTTTCGTCGTACGGATGGCAGGATCAGGAGTTGGCGCACCGGCTGCTCCGTCACGGGCTCAAACGACGGTTTGCGTGGCGCGCCCCTATCTATCACTACAAACCCCCGTCGTACGACCAGGATATGCGTGCGCAACTCGCGCGTGAGTTCGATCGTGGTCGCATGGGTGCTCGCTTCTATCACAAGCATCACTCGCTTGCTGTCGGCATCACGACCAAGACGTGGGGGCCACTGCGATTCGTGATCGCGGCCGCATCGAACGCCACGGGCACTGATAGTATGCGGGAGCGGCTGCAACGCGGCGAGCTGGATGGGAGCGCGATCCCGCCGTGGCGCGCGGCTCTCCTTCGCGCGCGCGCGGAGAGCGCGGCGGGGGGCGACGAGCTTCGCCGCCTAACGACGCCTAACGCTCACCGGCCGCACTAGCGAGTATCGTGCGCGGAAGCGACGCAACGATCGCCCTGACTGTCGGATAGTACGGACGTCTATCGGGTGAGAGCGTGAGCCGCGCACCCTCGTACACGAAGTGGCGACGTGCGAGGCAATACTGGTCCCACGGTGCCAGCGTCATTCGAAAGAGCGCGACGAGCCATGCCACACGCCGCGGCGTGAGATCGAGTTCTGCCAACCGACGGGCGCCTCGACGCTCGAGCACGAGATCGAGCACCTCTCGGAGCGTGGCAGGCGGCGCGCCCCCAATCACCTCCGACACACGCTCGTTAGGCGCCGAGGTGATGAGTTCGCGCGAGAGGACGGCGAGGTCGCGAGCGTGGACGAAGTGAAAAGATCCCTCTCCCGTAACCATGCGCGCCAGCCACGCGCGTCGCTCGATCTCCGGAAAGAGTCGCGCGATGTGTGACCACGGCGACTCGTCGCTACCTCCGACCACGAGCGTCGGATGCACGATCGAGAGCACGTCGCCCACCGCGTCGAGGAGCTGACGACGCGCGAGCGCTTTGCTGGCGATATAAGGGGTCCCGATGTGTTCCGCTCTGCCTAACGGTGATCCATCGCGGTCAAGAATTGACGCGGTCCCGAACCAGACGATCCGCTGGACGCCACGTTTGACGAGAGCCCGCGCGCAGGTGACATGTCCATCCACATTCACTGTGCGCGAAGACTCGCCGTCTTCCCAACTCGTTGCGGCGAGAATAGCCCGATTGATGGAAGGGAGTCGTGCGATGAGTCGCGCGCCTTCACGCAGGTCACCCTCGACGATCGTGACTCGCGCGCTGTTCTGGAGCGACCGATGGATGTCGCGCGCATTCCGCGTCAGCGCGACGACTCCATACGGTGTCGACTCGAGCAATTCATCCACGACATAGCGCCCGACACAACCAGTGGCGCCGGTGACGAGAATCGATTCGCTTGCTCGACTAAGACGATCAACTATCTTGTGCATCGCGGGCCCTTAGCTCAGACGGTTAGAGCAGCGGACTCATAATCCGACGCGCGTGGGTTCGAGTCCCACAGGGCCCACTTCGTATACACGTCGCTCCTCGACCCCCCTCCCCCCTCCCCCCTCGTCGGCTCCGATCGTCGCGTGCGAAACGCCGCACGAGGGCGCGTCGTCATCACTCGGCGACGCGACAGTCGTTCCGGAAGGCCTCGCTCGTGGGTCCGAGCGAAAATAGTGCCGCCGAACGTTTGCGATCCCTCCTCTCCTCCCCTATCTCCTCACGCCCCCGGCGATGCAACAGGCGTATGTCTGCTGACGTGTCGAACAAACGCGCGCTCGAGCGACAGCTCATGCTGCGCGTTGTTCTCGCCTGCTTCGCACTCGGCCTCCTGTTCGTCGCTCCATATTCCTACACGCTACTCGACAAGAGCGGAGGCGGCGAAGGGCGCATCGCCGGTGTGACGTGGCGTTCACCACTCGAGGGAGAGCCTAACGCGGTTTCACTGGCGGCAGCCGCCGGACGCATTCCGCACGACCTCGCCAAGCAGTCGATTGAGATGCAGGCGTATCTCCACGATTCGTACGAGCTTGACCGGTGGGATCTGAATATCGGACTGCTGATGCTACAGTGGATGGGCTTCGCACTCGTCGCGGGCGTCAGCGATCGCCTCGCGGCTCGTTATCTGGGGGTGTCGAAGTCGCCTCGTCGCGCCGCAGCATCCAAGAGGCCGCCGCCACCTCCTCCGCCCCGCCCTCCCTCGCGAACGCCGACCTCGCCCCCGTCAGCACGTCCAGGTCCGCGTCCGGGACCGCGCCGCTGACTCCAACGAGCAATAGCGGCACGCCCTAACGACGAAAGAGTGACAGCGATTTCACCACGACCTGCCAGATTCCCCAGAGAGCGGGAACCCCAACGAGGAGCCACGACAAACCGAGCGGAATGACCTGCGTCGTGTCGTCGTCACGACGTGGCATAGCATCGTTAGGCATATTCACCTCGCTTGGCCGCCGGCGGCGGAGACGACGGGTTCGCGCCCCGCGCCATGTGCGAAGAAATGCTCCCGCCCCACCGCGCGCACGAGTGCATTGGCAATGAAGCCGCCCACCAGCAGCGACGCCATGATGTACATCGTCACCGAATACGCATCGGCCTTCGGCACGCCACGCGTCACCTGATATTCACGGATGTAGTTCACCAGCACGGGTCCAGCGACGCCGGCGAATGACCATGCCGTCAGCAGGCGACCATGAATCGCGCCGACGTGCATTGTGCCAAAGAGATCGCGCAGGTACGCGGGGATTGTCGCGAAGCCACCACCGTACATGCTCATGATGACGGCGTAGCATGCGACGAAGAGTGCGACGCTTCCAAGGCGTCCCCACGTTGGAACGAGCGAATACAACAGCGCGCCAAGTGCAAAGTAGATCATGTAGGTGCGCTGGCGGCCGATCGCGTCGGAGAGTGATGACCACGCAAAGCGTCCGGCCATGTTGGCAAGTGACAAGAGGCCCACGAAGCCAGCGGCTGCCGAGGCGTCGATTTGCCCGGGGAACATCTCCTGAATCATCGGCGACGCCTGCCCTAACACTCCTATGCCGGCCGTGACGTTCAAGCAGAGCACGATCCACAACAACCAGAATTGGCGCGTGCGTATTGCGCGGTCAACATGCACGTCGGCTCCCGCGGGAACCACACGCCCGCGTCCAGTCGCATACCCGCGAGGTTGCCACGCTTCGGCCGGCACGCGCACGCTCAGCACGCCGAAGAGCATGAATACGAAATACAGAAGGCCCATCGTCGCAAAGGTCTGCGCGACGCCGGGGGACGACGGCGATTTGAAATGCGCCATCAGTGCTACCGCGAGCGGTGAGCCGATCATCGCTCCTCCGCCGAATCCCATGATGGCAAGTCCGGTCGCCATTCCCGGGCGATCGGGAAACCACTTGATGAGCGTCGAGACCGGAGAGATGTAGCCGATGCCCAGCCCGATCCCGCCGAGCACTCCGTACCCCAGGTAGACGAGAAGAATCTGGTGCAGTTGGATGCCTAACGCCGAAACGAGAAACCCGCCGCCAAAGCAGAGCGCGGACACAAACATCGCCAGCCTCGGTCCCACGCGCTCGACCCACCGGCCAAAGACAAACGCAGAAATCCCCAGGAAGGCGATGGCGACAGAGAATATCCATCCGATGGTCGTCAGCTTCCAATCGCTTGGTGCCGGCGATGTTCCACCGATAAGCGTCGAGAGGGGAAGATTGAAAACGCTGAAGGCGTACGCTTGCCCGATCGAGAGATGGATGGCCAGCGCGGCGGGGGGAACACGCCAGCGATTGTAGCCGGGAGGGGCAACGGTTCGTTCGCGAGCGAAAAAGGAAGTCGGAGTCATTCCGCGGCCGGCGTGAGCGAGAGTGGGGCGCTCGGAAAATGTTCAAGCGTGAACGGGGACGCGAAAGGGGCCACCGGAGTCTCCGCGTCAGCGCCGACCAATGCGAATTCCGAGTCCTGCGCTAAGGGCGCGATCAGCGCGGACGCGAAGAGAGTGGAACGGTGAATCGCCGGCGCGATTGGTGAGAAACGCCTCCAGCGCGAGTGGAAACTTCGTTGCGGACGCAGCGCCGTCGCGGTGCCAGGCGGTGGTGACACCGAAGGGGATCGCGTGCGATCGCCCGTTTCGCAGGATCACATTCCCTTCTCCTATCGCCACCCCGATGTCACCTCCTACCGAAAGCCTCTGCGTGAGGGCGCGCTGAACGCCTAACGACACGCCCGACAGCTGCACGCCGTTACGCTGGACATAGCCCGCCGTCGGCGCCAGCCGAATCGTCGTCGCTCCGACATACCACTCAACCGGGAGCGCAACCGTGATGGTGTAGAGGCGTCCTTCAAGGCCGTTCTCGTCGCCGAAGTTGAAGCTGCCTTTTGGGAGACCGAGTCGCCGAATTTCTTCCCACGATCCGGCGAGCAGATTCACGAGCGGATTGTTGGTCCGCGAGGCAGCGGTGACGACAGCCACGTTAGGCACGTGGTCGCCGCGGTTGGCTAGTAGAGCCACGCGAATCACTCCTCCCAGCTCACCTTCGTCGCGCACACCGTCAAGGAGGTCGAGAAAGATGCCCCCCTGCACTCCTCGGACTGGTGCCCACTCGCCTGCTGCCAATGTCCCCTGCCCGCTCCGCCTAACGCGGGCCGAGGCTGCACCACTCGGCAGCCAGACGCCGCTGATGCTTGCCAAGCCTAGTGGGGACGGATGCTCTGCATCCCGCACCAGCGCGTCCTGGTCGCGCTCGCGCGCCGCCTGGGGATACACGCGGAGTCCGGCGCCGAGCGCACGATACTCACGGTCGGCGACGACGCTCAACGCGCCCGTGTTGCCGAGCGTGTTGGAGATGAAGACCTCGCCGGTCGCGTATGCAGACAGGGCGAGCTGCAAGCCGGCGTCGTAAGCCAGCACGCGAGCGGGGCGTCCGTCTGGACGCGCGATGCTATTGTTGCCCGTCAGTGGCACGAAGGCACGCACGAAGCTCCGAAGCGGAGCCGTCAGCCGCAACGCCCCATTCGCACGGAGTCCGGTGAGCGTGCCGAAGTGACGTGTCTCGCCAGGGAGCGCGCGCAGATAGAGCGCGTCGTCGCGCGCCAGCCACGCGATGACGCCACCAAGACCGACTTCTGCGCTGCGTGATCGTTGGACGTAATTCGCCTCGATCATCGGAACGTCGCGTCGTCGATTTCCCCACACACTATCGTGAGTCGTCCGCTCGATCGCGAAGTACGATCGCACGGCGCGGGACCACGTGAGTTCGACGTCCAATCGGTGTCGCGACGACGCGGGAAGCAGAGCAACACGTGCGTCGTACGTGATCTCCTGCAAGAAGTTGCCGCTCCCGCCGTTCGGGACCGTGCGCGACACCAGATAGTTCCCCTGCACGCCTGGCCCGGAGTTGTCGACAGTTTGTGCATCGACGCCCAGCTGAATACGCCGCGTCGGGCGATACCAGAAGCCGAGTGTCGGTTGCATCGGCAGCCCCTGCACCACGCGCTCGGGAATAATGAAGGCGCGATTGCGCATCACGAATTCCCATCGCTCGCGTGCCGCGAGCTCAAATGCATCAGGTCGTTGTGCCTGCGAAAGCGAGCTGCACGCAAATTGCGCGATCAGGACCAGCAACCACGCACGAGTGTTTGTGACGTGTGCCACGTTGTCAAGGTAGAGACCGCCTAACGCGGCACAGCGCTCACTACGGATCATGGGAAGCACACCATAACGCGATGCGGGTCCATTCACTACTCTTACCTTACGCACACGGATCACGCTGCAACTTTCGCTGCGGCGCGTTAGGCACTCGCGCCCTGCCGCTCTCGACGATTACTACGCCCCTACCGACTCCTGCACCGCGAGAATCGAACTCGTCCGCAATGCCGCTACCACGCACTCGCAGCGCTGTCGCTTCATTGAGGTGCTCACCTCACATCGTCCTGTTAATGTTTTTGCTCCTGCTGCCGCCCGCAGTCTCTCCCGCGCAGCAGCGGCCAACGCCAGAGCAAGCTCGCCAACTGCTACAGTCGCGCCCTGAACTCGTGCGACAGTTGCGCGCGAGAATTCTTCAGAGTGGGCTTACGCCAGCGCAGGTACGCGCGAGACTTCGCGCCGAGGGGTATCCGGAGAATCTGCTCGACGCCTACCTCCCAGGTTCCTCGGGAACGACGGCCGACTCCATCCCGAACGCAAGCGTGTTCAGCGCAGTCCGCGCGTTAGGCATCGCCGACTCTACCGAGCTTGTCGAGAGCGACTCACTCCAGCGCATTCGCCGGCGTTTCATGCAGGGTGATTCGCTGCGATACCGGCGCAACCTGAGACAGAACGCCTACGCACGAGATTCGTTGGGGCGACTCGTCCCGGTCGATACGACGATTCCCTTCGACTCGCTCCCGCCGGACGAGTTGGACTCCTTGAATGCCCGTCAGCCGCAAATCTTCGGACTCTCCCTCTTCCGGAGCGCGACGTCGCAGTTCGATGCGAACCTCGCCGGTCCCGTGGATGCGAACTATCGACTGGGTCCAGGTGACCAGCTCGTCCTGATACTTACTGGCGATGTGCAGTCGGCGGAGACACTCGACGTCACACGCGAGGGGTTCGTTGTGATTCCACAGGTTGGACAGCTTCCGGTCGCGAATCTCACCCTCGCTGAACTGAACGACCTCCTCTACGAACGACTCGGCCGCGTCTACTCCGGCGTTAGGCGGGGCGCCGGCGCCACCACGCGCTTCTCGGTGAGCGTCGCTCGCTTGCGTTCCAATCAGGTCTTCGTCATCGGCGACGTGGAGCAGCCTGGGAGCTATCGCGTCTCGAGCGCGGGGACCGCGATGACCGCTCTGTACGCGGCCGGCGGTCCCACGGACAATGGATCGTTGCGCAAGGTGGAGGTGCGACGCGGCGGCAAAGTGGTGCATACGCTGGACGTCTACGACTACCTGCTGCAAGGCGATGCATCGCGCGACGCTCGACTGGAGACAGGCGACGTTGTGTTTGTCCCCGTGCATGGCCGTCGCGTGGAAGTCACTGGAGAAGTGACCCGTCCCGCGGTATACGAATTGGGGGCGAATGAGACGCTCTCTGATGTGGTGCGAATGGCCGGTGGCTACACGCCGAGTGCATCACTTTCACGCATTCAGGTCGAGCGCATCGCTCCGCCGTCGCGTCGGCCTAACGAGGGGCGTGCGCGCCTCATCATCGACGTCACTTCTCCCACGCTCGCCAGCGGCGAAACGCCGTCGTTCAACCTCGAAGCGGGCGATCTCGTTCGAATCTTTCGCGTGTCGGACCGAGTGCGTGGACGCATCACGCTGAAAGGAAATGTCTGGCAGGAGGGGGCGCAGGGCTTCGTTAGTGGGATGACGCTGTCACAAGCGCTGCGTCGCGCCGGCGGACTCAAGCCGGACAGCTACCTCGGCCAAGTCCTGATTTCCCGATTGCTCCCCGACTCGACGCGCATGCAGCTTCGCGCGCAAGTCGTCGACACCACCGGCGCGGTGGCGAGCGATGTCGCACTGCAAGAGGACGACGAGATACGCGTCTTTTCGCTCGCTGAATTCCGTCCCACGCGTTATGTCGCAATCAGCGGCGCCGTGCACAACGGCGGGCGCTATGACTTCCGCGAAGGGATGACGGTGCGTGATCTCGTGCTCCTCGCTGGCGGATTGGAGGAGAGTGCGCTCCTCTCCGAAGCGGAGGTAGCACGACTTCCCGCAACACGTGAAGGTGGCAAGACGGCGCAGACGATCCGCGTGCCACTCGATTCCAGCTACCTCTTTGAGCGTGCGCCCGACGGACGTTACCTCGGCCCACCCGGGTTGCCCGCGCCTAACGGGGTGGCGCCGGAGATCGCCCTCAGGCCATACGACAACGTGCTCGTGTTGCGCCAACCGGACTTTCAGCTGCAACGCACGGTGGCGGTCGGCGGAGAAGTTCGCTATCCGGGACGCTATTCGCTGCGCTCCAAGACCGAACGCATCACCGACATTCTCGAACGCGCCGGAGGCCTAACGGCCGAGAGCTACGCCGAAGGCATTCAGTTCTTTCGCGATCGCAATAATGTGGGGCGCATCGGCATCAACCTTCCGCGCGTCGTGAAGAACAAGCGCGATCGCGACAACCTCATTCTGGAGGCAGGCGATTCGATCTATCTCCCACGCTACAATCCGGTGGTCGACGTGGTCGGTGCCGTCAACGCCCCCGTTGCCGTGTCGTTCGTGCCCGGCAAGAACCTCGACTACTACATCCGGCGCGCGGGAGGTGCAACACGGAACTCGGATGCGAAGCGCGCATATGTCACGCAGCCTAACGGTGATGTGGAGAGCCGAGACCGTCGCTTCCTCGTGGTCACCACGACGCCGGTGCCGCGCGCGGGAAGCGTCGTGCACGTCCCCAACCGCGACCCGAACGACCGACGGGACTACACCGCGATGGCAGGCGCCATCGCGCAGGTGATGGCCTCATTGGTCGCGATTATCGCAATCGCAAAGCGTTAGGCGGCAACGTCTCGCGCATGGCGTAGGTCACGTGGCGCTCATCCGAGCGCGAGTCGAGGCAGATGCGGAGCGGCCGCCACTCCTCGCCCCTGCGGATCGGCCGATGGAGCGATCAGTTCTCGAATCGCACGAACGGTCGCCGGTACGTCCATTCCGTACGCCGTGCGCAAATAGTCCTGCGAGCCCACGCGGGCAGCGAATCCGCCCTGCAGGCCCAATCGTCTGAAGCGTCGCGGCAGGACGCCTTGATCGAGGCAGACTTCAGCAACGGCACCCGCGAGTCCGCCCTCGATCACGTGCTCCTCCAACGTGACGATACCGCCCGTCTCACGCGCCGCTTCCACAACAATCGCTGCGTCGAACGGCGACAGCGTGTGCATGCTCAGCACACGGCTATGGATTCCGTCAGCCGCAAGAATGTCCGCTGCTTCGAGGGCGACGCCCAGAATGCCGCCCGAGGCGATCAGGGTGATGGCGTCCCCGTCGCGGAGAATGCGTCCTTTCCCAAGTTCGAACTGCTCCCCGTGACGTCCCGTCCGACCGGCCGACGATTTGTCGAGGCGCAGATACGCCGTCCCCGGTGTCGCCACCAACGCGTCGACGGCGCCTTCCACTTCCCACAGGCAGCCCGGCGCGACCAGCGTCACGTTAGGCATGGCGCGGAATATCGCGAGATCTTCCGTCGCGTGATGCGACATGCCAAGGGCGCCATAGCTGAAGCCACCGCCGATCGCGACCACTTTTACGTTGGCGTTGTGGTAGGCGGCATCATTGCGAATCTGCTCGAGACAGCGGAGCGTCGGGAAATTCGCGATGGAGTACGTGAAGACAATCCGCCCCTCGAGCGCGAGTCCGGTGGCCACGCCTGTCATGTTCTGCTCGGCCACACCTGCATTGAGGAATTGACGGGGAAAGCGCTGCCGAAAGCGATCGAGCACAGCGAATCCCAAGTCGCCCGTCACGAGAAAGACGCGCGGGTCAGAAGCCGCGAGTTCTTCGAGTCGGGTGATGAAGGCGTCTCTCACTGGGTGCGCTCGCGATCCAACTCACGCACTGCCGCGTCGTACTCCGCGCCGCGCGCCGTGCGGTAATGCCAGAGGACCTTGTTCTCCATGAACGAAACGCCCTTTCCTTTTACGGTGTGCGCGATCACGCAGAGCGGGCGCGCGCTTGCTTCGTCGTCAGTCAGCGCATCGCGGAGCGCGTCATGCTCATGTCCGTCGACTTCGCGCACGCGCCATCCGAAGGCGCGCCATTTATCGGCGAAGGGCTCGAGTGCCAGCGTCTCCTCAACAGTGGTGAGACTCTGCAGACGATTGTAGTCGACGATTGCGGTTAAGTGACTGAGTTGATGATGCGAAGCGAAGAGGGCAGCCTCCCAATTGGACCCTTCGTCGCATTCGCCATCGCTCAAGAGCGCCACCACACGATGTGGCCGGCGGTCGAGTTGCGCGCCTAACGCCATCCCGGCGGCAACCGGGAGTCCGTGGCCTAACGAGCCCGTCGAGAGTTCGACTCCTGGCATCCCTTTGTGCGAAATGTGACCGCTCAGGAGCGAACCGTCCTGATAATGGTCGCGCAATCGCTCGCGCGGAAAGAAATCGCGCTCGGCCAACGCTGCGTACACCGCCGCCCCCGCATGCCCCTTGCTCAGAATGAATCGGTCGCGTCCCTCCCAGGTTGGATTCCGCGCGTCAACGCGCAACACGTCAGTGTAGAGGACGGCGACGATGTCAGCGATGGAGAAGATCGAAGCGATGTGACTTCCGCCCCCACGGCTGGTCATCTCGAGCGTCTGACGTCGAATGCGGTACGCCATGTCGCGGGAATCGACGATCTCATTGCGCGCATGACGCGCGATACCGGGCGCCGGCTGCGTCATTCGATCACCGCGAACGAGATGTACGGATCCCACTCCAGGCGCTCGAGCCGTACGCGCCCGCAACCGATGGTGTCGAGGAGCGCCAGCGTTTCACCCGGCCAGATGGGATTATCGAGTTCGTCGAACGCGATGATGGCTCCCTTCGGCATTCGCGGCAGAAACTGCTCGATCGCCACGCGAGTCGGTTCGTAAAGGTCGACGTCAAGAAACAGGAGGCTCACGAGCAGATGCCTGTTGTCGTCGATGAACTGCGGAATCGTCCGCACGAGATCTCCGCGGACTAACTGCACCTTGCGCATGTGGCCGAGAAATCGGTCTCGGTCGTATTCTTCGATGAGTTGTTGCAGCTCATCATACGAGTCCGCCGCGAGTTGTCCCCGCTCCGTCTCTTGAAAGCGGCTGTGATCATGCTCCTCACTCACCGATGGAAATCCAGCGAACGTGTCGAACCCGTAAATCCGCCTCGTTAGGTTTTCCGGCTCCAGGATGGTGCTGAGTTTCGCCCACGACATCAATCCGAAGCCGCGAAAGACACCACACTCGACAATCGAACCCTTCACGGGAAGGATGCGTTTGAACACCTCATACAGCGCGAGAAAGCGCTTCAGGTGCTGCCGCCTAACGTATTTCGGAAAGTTCTCGAGCTTCACCTCCACCGAATCGACGGCGTTGGCGCAGAATATTCGCTCGATGTTCGTTCCTACCTGCTGTTCCGCGGGCGTCCGGAATTTCATGCGCGCTCGGTGATGAGGTCAGTAATGCGTGAGGTGGTGCATGGCGATGGCGGGAATTGCGACGCGTGCAGCGCCGGCATTCTCCGTTGCCTGCTGGGCGCTGCGCGCCCCCACGATGGCGCTGGTCACGCCGGGTTGCTCGAGCACCCATCGCACGGCGACCTGGGACGTCGTACCAACCTCACTCCCTGCGACGTCACGCAGGCGCTCGAGCAGGAGGAAGTTCGTGTCGCGCCAGGTGCCCGAGAACAACGCGCTGCGACTCCGAAGGTCTTCGCGCGGAAAGGTCGCGTTAGGCTCGAACTTCCCGCTAAACAGTCCCTGCGCCAACGTGTTGTAGCAGAGGACAGCCATACCGTAGCGTTCCGCACACTCTCGCACCACGGGCAGGCACGTTCGTTCACCAAGACTGAGCGGGATCTGCAACGAGTCCACATGTCCGCAATGCTGCGCCGCGTCGATCAATTCCATGGCGAAGTTACAGCATCCGACAAGGCGCACCTTCCCCGCCTCCCGGCATCGCTGCAGCGCACCCATGGTTTCGGCTATGGGAACGGCGGTGTCCGGCCAATGCAGCTGCACTAGCGTTAGGCACTCCACGCGCAGGCGGCGCAGCGACTCGTCCACTGCGCTCGTGATGTACGCCGGAGAGCTGTCGCGCCGCGTTCGCCCATTCTGGTCCCACCGCACACCGACTTTCGTCGCAATTACTACGGACGATCGATCAGTTCCGAGTGCGCGCGACAAGACCTCCTCTGCGTGTCCAAAACCGTACACATCCGCCGTGTCAAAGAGTGTCACACCAGCCGCCATTGCGGCGCGCACAGCCGCAATGCTCTCCGCATCATTGGCGCTTCCGTAGTCATACCCGCCAATTGCCGCACAGCCGAAGGCAATGCGGCTCACGATTACGTCGGATTGGCCGAGCGTCGTGTATTCCACGTTAGGCTCCCGGTGGCGCGGGCGTGCGCGTCATGATGGCACGGATCGTCGTGACCACGATCCGGAAATCTCCCGCGAGGGAGCGTTCGCGTACGTATTGCAGTCGCAGCGCATTCTTTTCCGCGCGCACGCGTGTGACGTAGACTGCGTGCGGATCTTCGCTTCCCAGTTCCTCCGCCAGCCGCACGAAACGAATCGAGGCGAGATCGGTGATCCCCGGGCGCACCTCCAGGATCTCGCGTTCTTCAGTCGTGTAGGCCGCGGTGTGCTCTTCCACTTCCGGACGAGGCCCGACGAAACTCATCTCTCCGGCGAGCACATTGAGCAGCTGCGGGAGTTCGTCGAGCTTCCAGCGTCGCAACCAGGCGCCGACTCTCGTTATGCGCGTGTCGTTCACGCGTGTGGTCGTCCCATCGCGCTCGGCGTCGACGACCATCGTTCGGAACTTCCAGATGCGAAATGGCGTGCCGTGTAGCCCGATGCGCCAGCCGCGATAGAAGACCGGGCCGGGGGAGGTGAGCGCTACGGCGAGGGCGATGACTGCAAGAAGCGGTGACAAGAGCAGCACCGCTGCCGTTGCAATCGCGATATCAATCGCGCGCTTCATCGTATCGCCGCCGTGCCTAACGCGCCGCATCGCTCATCGAATTCCCCCGACGATTGGCTGCCGCCGCGCGTCGTCATTCGGGACTGGAGCGCCACCGGCCGCTGCAACGCGAAGGTGACGCGCGAGCTGCGCGTAGATGGCCATCGTGCTGTAGTTCTGGTCGTACAACTTCCGACCTCGAGTGCCCATCGCGCGGCGTTCGACATCGTTCGCGGCGACTCGCCGGAGCGCATCGGCCAGCGACTCGGCGTCGCCCGCGCGGTATGTCAACCCGGCGCCTTCTGCTGCCAGAAGCCGCTCCAACTCGCCGCCTAACGACGAGATAATGGGAAGACCAGCAGCCATGTACTCGAACGCCTTGTTGGGAAGCGATTGCAGCGCGTCACTTCGATATGGCGCCAGTCCAGCGCGTGACGCATGCAGCAATGCCCACGCGTCGCCCTGATTGAGCCACCCCGTGAATCGCACGTTAGGCAGGCCAACGGCGAGCGTGCGCATTCGCGCCTCGCTGTCACCCGTCCCCGCCAGTACGATGCAGATCTTGTCGTCTCCTCTCCTCCTCTCGTCGCGAAGCCGGCGCGCCGCAGTAATCACGCATTCGAGGTCGTAGGACAACCCGAACATCCCGAGAAAGGTGATCACGCACTGCTCGCTGCCTATGCCTAGGGTGCGTCGAAGCGCTCCGCCCCGCTCGTCGATCTCTCTCGTAGAGAGTCGATCGGGGACTGGAAAGCCTAACGGCGCCACCGCGTCCAGCTCCTTTCGTTTCCGCCCCGCGTATGACAGCGCCCAATCCAGGTAGCCGTCGGAAATTCCGACGATCCCAGTAGCGTTCCGAAAGACTCGTCGCGCGCGCGAGAACTCTCCGTGCAGCGTATGCCGCAGCAGTCCTCGTAGCGCCGCAGGAACGGCATTCAGGTAAACGTCGGGCCACTTATCACGCGCATCCACGATGACGGGGATTCCCTGCGCCCGACCAAAAGCGACGGCGCTCTCTGCCAATTCCAGACTCGGAACGGCGGCGAAGATGACATCCGGCCTTTCGGTCGACGACGCGCTCTTTTCGCTGAAGGCTGCTGCCATGGCGCGATTATGCGTTAGGCGTCGAAACGAGACATTGCGCCGATAGGGCGGCGCGTACAACAACTCGATACGCAGCCCGTCGCGCACGTCGACACCTCGCGATGCCTCGAAACGGTTCTCCTTTCGAACGTGATGAAAGGTGGATGTCCACCACGTCACCTGATCTCCTTCGTCCGTCAGCTGCTGCGCCAGCATGCCGCACCGCAACAGGCGCGCGGAGCTATCGATGTCCGGCAAGGGCTCGTACGTCACCACAATCCAACAATGCATCAGATCATTCTCAAGTCGTTAGGCCACATCACGCAGCAACCTCGGCCGAGGATTGATCCATGAACAGCCGGAACCACTGCTCGATTGCGGCAAGGCTGTACAGCTGCATCGCCGCATTCTCGTCTCCTACTCGTAAGGCACGCAGTCGCGCTTCTACGCGGCGAACGTCGACCAGTCCGCGTTGCAGAGTGCGCCATCCAAGCAGGAGTTCGCGCACTTCGTCACTTCGCACCAGCGCGACTTGCGTCGGTCCGAAGCCGAGCTTCGGTGCCGTGAGCAGCGAAGGAGGAAGATGCTGCGCCGCCAACGCGCGCATGAGCACCTTCGTTCGTCTCGCGCTCACCAGATGACGATCATCAGCGCGAAGGCCGACCGCCACCACGTTAGGCGACAACATCGGCACACGTACTTCGACGGAGCGCCGCATGCTCGCCTTATCCATGTTGATCAGGTTCTGCGCACTCAGATACGTGTGCAGATCGAGCAGCATCATCTGTTTCAGGTACGACCTTCCCTTCCAACGCGCGAGCAACATCTCAAGAGGGGCGGCCGCCGACGGAACGCTCCGTTTATCGAAGAATGAGGGCGAGATGGTACCATCACCGAGCAGGTCCCAGCCCATCGCGGCAATGCTAACGAGCGGATGCAGCTCATCCCGTCGCAGGCTCGCCGCCATTCGAGCGCCCAGAGAATCCGGCTTTGCGCGTTCCAACACCCACGCGAGTCCTCCCCCTCCGCTTCGGCGTAGCGCCCCGAGATAACGCGCCCATACGTGGCGCCGATATCCGCCGAAGACTTCGTCACCGCCGTGTCCGCTCAGGAGCACCGTCGTCCCGTGCGCCTTCGCCCTCGCAGCCACGAGATCAATGAGCGCATTCGAGGGATTGGCGATCGGCTCTTCGATCGACGCGAGAATTTCGCTCAGCGGTGCGGCCGCATCGCGAACCGGGTCCAATCGTACTAACTCCACACCGTAGTGCGCGCTGGTCGCAATCGCCGCGTCTCGCTCCATTGCGCCTGCCGGGTGGGCTGCGCGTTGGCTGTCGTCGACGCCGACGTTGTAGGCGCGAAATTCGATGGGCACTTCACCGCCGGTCGCCACGGCGCCTAACAACAGTGACGAGTCCAATCCGCCGCTCAGGAAGATTCCTGCGGGCACGTCACTCACCAGTTGCGAGCGCGCGGCGTTCTGGAGCGTGGGCCAGAGTTCAGCCTCGTCAGTACACGGAAGCGCGTCGACACTCCAGTACGCCGCTGTGATGCATCGCCCGTCGGGCTCGATGCGCATGGCGTGCGCGGGCGGCACACGCTGAATCCCACTGAACGCGGTTTCCGGATCGGGCGAATACCCAAACAGCACATGACGTTGAAGCGCAGCATAGTTAGGCATGCGTGGCGTCTCGGGATCCTGCAATAACGCCCGAATCTCCGACGCAAAAACCACACGGCGATCGTTTCGATGAACGTACAGCGGCTTCACACCGAACGGATCGCGCACCAACCAGACGCGCTGGGTCGCGCGGTCAAACCACGCGAACGCGAAGATGCCATCCAGCTGCGCGAACGCGTGAACGCCCCGCTCGGCCAGCGAATTCAGCAGGACCTCCGAATCGCTATGCCCGCGCAGCGACGTGTACACGCGTAAGCGATCGCGCAGTGATGCCGTGTTGTACAGTTCGCCGTTGTACGTGAGCACATGTGTATCACCCCACGTCGCCATCGGCTGTGCACCAGCCTCGCTACGATCGATGATCGCCAGGCGCGCGTGACCGAAACCGACGCCCTCGTCAATCCAAGTTCCGCTGCCGTCCGGACCACGATGCCGAATCGACGCGACCTGACGCGCAAGGAGCGCCGAGTCGACGGGACGCCCGTCAAATCGAACAACGCCAACAATTCCACACATCAGACCACGTTGCCTAACGCTGCGTTCGCACTCTTGGCATGCATCATCCGCGATTGCACGACACCTGTGTGCACAATGGACACCACGCCTCTTTCCCATGTCGCAACAGCGCGAGAGGCGAACTGAGGCTTACATCCAAGCCGGCTTCGTCTCCTTAGCCTAACGCTTAGAGCGCCTTCGCACTGGGTGGTAGATCACTCGCGCCGCTCGGACATTGCGCGAACTCGACTACCGCTCCGCAGCGCTGACGCTCGTGGACGTCGCCACCACTACAAATGCGTTGCGCCTGCAGCTTCCCGTCGTAATCATGTCCGCGTCGCTCACGCACTAACCAACACATGCAATCGACCGACCAGTTGGACGCGCCACGCTCGCGCTCGCTGCTCCGTTAGGCAGGGTCGCACTCGTGGATCTCTTCATCCTCGCCGGATGGGTGCTCACCCTGCTGACATCAGCGGCGTTGCTGTTCACATTCAGCCATGCGCGATACCTCCTGATCAAGCCATCACTGTGGGTATTGATCGCCCATCACGCGATCATTCAGTGGGCCGCCGTGCTAGCATCCGAGCGGATTTACACCTTCCTCCCCGATCCATGGGCGTTCGCGCTACTCGTCCACGGTTTTCCATTGTTCGGTCTCATCGGCGCCCACCTAACGGGAACGAGCAGCGCGAAGTCGCTTTGGCGCCGACTACCGTCGCTCACGACCGATAGCGACTGGATAGTCAGCGTGACAATCCTCACTGCGGTCTCGAGTGCGGTGATGGCGTACTACTTCCGCCTCGTGCCGTTCGAGCAGACGGGGCTATATGCGATGATCTTCAATCCGCTGGGCGCCGAGCAGGCTCGCGAAGACTCGCTCAAGCTTCTCAGCGATCCCATCGCGCGTTACGGATACTCGCTCGTGATCTCCGTTGCAGCGCCGCTCCTCGCCAGCCTTCTGGTGTGGCGAGTTGTGGATCAACGAGGAACGCGGCGCGTTCTTCCGACGCTCCTCTTCATCGTCTTGATACCGACGCTCCTGGTCGTCATCACCCTGAGTGGAGCGCGTTCGTATGCCGCAACCCTCATCGTGGTGCTCGCGCTTCTCATCGGCTTTCGCATGCACTTCTCCTCACGATACCTGTCGTTCATTCCGTTGGCGCTCATCGTTCCCGGAATTCCGACGATCCTAACGATTGTCCGCGAGGGGTTGATTATCGACGTCCCGACGTTTGCGACATATTTGCGCGACTTCATTGTGCAGCGTGTCTTTTACGGACCGCTCGACACGGGGCTTTGGTACGCGCACTATGCGCAGACGAACGGTTTCGTCGGCGTTGCGGCGATTCCCAAACTCGCGTCGCTCTTCTCGGTCCCAGTCGTGAACATGCCGAACACGATTGGACTGACGTACATGTCCACCTCATTGATCACGGTACATGCGAATACGGGTTACGTGTTCGCCTACTATGGCTACTTCGGCCTCCTCTCCTTTCCCATTTCGCTCCTCCTGCTGTGGAGTTGCGACAGTGTGTTGTGGATCCTTCTCCGGCTGCGCGACAACATGCTCGTTGCATCCATTGCATCGGTCGCCGTCGCCGCCATCAGCTTCATTACAGCCGAGTATTCCACGGTACTGATCACGCACGGCTTCGCGCTGATTCCGCTCGTCGCCCTTGTGCTTGATCAGCCCATCTTCTCTCGCAGAGGCGCATGGATCGCCGCCGCACCGCAGTCTGCCACCTAACGACGGTTCATAATCCATTCGACCATCGTATTTTTGAGAAGGAATGCATCACACTCGCGTCGGCTGGTTATGACGTCACATTGATAGCGGTTCACGGACGCGATGAGTCCGTTCGCGGCGTGCGCATCCTGGGCCTTCCGACGCCCCCTAACCGTCTGCAGCGGCTCCTCACCACGCGTGCCGCTCTCCTGCGACGCGCGCGTGCCCTTCGAGCCGACGTGTATCACTTTCACGATCCCGAACTTCTCCCCGTCGGTCTGGCGCTCCTTGCCGATGGCCACCGCGTCATCTACGATGTGCACGAAGACGTACCGCGTGACCTTCGCGAACGACATTACATGCCGTGGGGAGTCAGTCATGCCGTGGGCACCGCCGTCGGCGTGCTCGAAGCGTTCGCTGCCCGGCGGCTGAGCGCGATCGTTGCCGCCACACCGTTCATCGCTGAACGCTTTCGCCGCATCAATTCAGCGGTCGAGGTGGTGCGCAACTACCCGAGTCTGAATGATTTCAGCAATCCTCGCGAAGCGCCGTGGAGCGCACGCGAGGGGTCTGTTGCGTACGCTGGGTCCATCGACAGTAGTCGAGGGCCCGCGCCTCTCATCGATGCACTCGAAATCGTCAATGAGTCAATGCGCGTGAAGCTCCTCTTGGCGGGGCGATACTTCCCAACGCACTTTCGCGATGCTCTCGCGGCGCGTCCCGGTTGGCGCTTTGTCGAGGAAGCGGGTGCGCTGAGCCGTGCGGCTTTGCGCGACTTTCTCGCGCGCGCCTCCGCGGGAGTGGTGCTCGGCGAGCCTAACCCGAACATGTATCACGGCATCTCGAATAAACTGTTCGAGTACATGGCGTCCGGCCTAGCTGTCGTTGCATCCGACTTTCCCGAGTGGACGGCCGTCGTCAACGACGCCCAGTGCGGTGTGACAGTATCGTCACTTGAGCCTAACGATGTGGCCGACGCGATTCGGCGCGTGCTCGCGAATCCAGCCGAGACCGAAGCAATGGGACGGCGAGGGAGGGCCGCCATTGAGCGCGTATATAACTGGGACACGCAAGCAAGCGCCCTGCTCCGACTCTACGATCGCCTCCTGGCCACCGCCTAACGTTTGCCGAACAATCGCGTAGAGCGCTCGACGGCTACCGCGGTGGCGCTAGAGCTGAACGTCGAAAGCCTTCAACCACGCACCGAAGGAGATCACTCGCCACGGCAGCAAATTGAAGGGTGCTTTTCGCTCAAGGACGTCGGCGCTCGCCTTCACGACACGGCGATCGAGGATGCCGTTCGAGCGCGCCACCGCTTCACGCACTAACTCTTCAAAGCGCGCGTGCTGTGAGCCCGTAAGCCAGCTCTCCTCCGGCGTGGTGAAGCCAAGCTTTGACATGCGGGTGCGCACGACTTCAGGTATGACGCCACGCATTGCGTCACGCAGTACGCGCTTCGACACCCCATCCGCAATCTTGAGCTCTTCGGGAAGACCAAGAGTGAATTCGACAAGCCGATAGTCGAGAAACGGGACGCGCGCCTCGATAGAATGGGCCATCGAATTGCGATCTTCCCAATGGAGCAATCGCTGCAGATTCGACTTTGTCAGTTGTGCGCGCGACATCCCGTTCACACCCGGCGCCAAGGCACCAAGCTCACGCAATGGGTCGCGCGTGTGCGCACGGAGTCGCGACAGGTTTAGCCAGTTTGGTCGAGCCACTGCATGTCCCGACCAGCCACGAACGGATTGCCGCGCGCCCTCGGGGAGCAGCACATTGGCCATTTGCATCAGTTGATCGGCGTGCGTGTGCCCGTGTAATCGCCGACCATGTCGCATCTCGGTGACCAACTGTCCCCATCGCCCGGCTCGCAGCAGTTGCGCATGCCGTGCGGCAAAGAAGCCGTGATAGCCGCCTAGCTGTTCGTCCGCACCCTGTCCGTCGAGCATAACGCGCACGCCAACGCTGGCCGCCAGGCCAAAGACCTCCCATTGGGCGTACGTGCTCGTCGTCGCAAACGGCTCGTCCTGGTGCCATGTCAGCTCGTGCAAATTCGAGAGCAGTCCACCGGCATCCGGTTGAATGGACCTCGACTCGACGCCGGTCGCCGCCACCACGGCATTGGACCACGGTCGCTCGTCGAACGCCACATCGTCAGCGACAGCAGTAAACACGCGTTGCCGAGCTGCGCCGCCTAACGACGCAAGCTCCTTGTTGACGAGGCACACGATGCTCGACGAATCCAAGCCGCCAGAGAGGCATGAACCAACTGGAACGTCGGATCGGAGACGCAGTCGCACCGAGTCGCGTAGCAACTCGCCCCACATCGCGATGGCAAGCTCACGATCCGCTGGCACATCCGCCGGCTGCAAATCATACCATCGAACGATCGTTCGTTGGCCAAGCGCGCTGGCAAGCGCTGCATAGTCGAGTGGTAGCGTCCAACAGCTCCCCGGCGGTAACTGTTCGACATCTTGGAACATCGTCTCGTTGGAATGATCGGCCGTTGACCAGACGAGAAAGTCGTAGACGCGTTGGTTATTCGCACGCGGCGAGGCATTGCCTAACGCCAGCAGCTGCTTGATCTCCGATCCGAACGCGATGCGCGTTCCGTCGAACACGCGAAAGTACATCGGCTTGATGCCAAAGCGATCGCGCGCCACAAAGAGACAGCCGCGCTCGAGATCGAGGAGCAGGAATGCAAACATTCCATTGAAGTGGCTGAGGCACCCTTCGCCCCATGCGTCGTACGCGGCCAGAATGACCTCCGTGTCACTTCCTGACACGAAGGTGTGTCCGAGCATCTCTAGCTCTGTGCGAAGCTCCTTGAAGTTGAAGATCTCTCCATTGAAAACGATCCATCGCCGCCGATCGGCGCTTGCCATCGGCTGATGTCCGGCCGCCGATACGTCGAGGATCGAGAGGCGCCGATGCGCGAGCAGCGCGCGCGTGCCGGGGGGCAGTTCAGCGGGAAGCCTGCAACGCGGCTGAGAGACGCTGTCAAATCGGAGGACCTCGTCCGGGGTATCGTCGCCCGCAAATGCGAGCGGCTGGCATCCCTCCTCGCGCACGACGAGAAAGCCCTCATCGTCAGGACCTCGATGCCTAACGCTGCCGAGTAGCCGACGCGCTAATTCGCCGCGCCACTCCCATTCCGCGCCTAATACCCCACCTATTCCGCACACGAGATCAGTGTTCCAAACGAGGTCTTGCGCTCGCGCGCACGATGATCAGGAAATACAGCGCGTACGCCGTCGACTGCAGAATACTCCACATGGCGATTGCAGCGCGAAACGAAAGCCCGCTCGCTTTTGCCGTGTGCAACGTCACGACCAGGAGCAGTAGCGTCAGCAGATCGTATAGGAACTTTAGCTCGCCTCGTTTCACGACAAATAGGACGCGACTCACTGGTCCAACGCTCAAGTTTCCCAACGCAACGGGAATCATTATCGCAAGCACAGTTCCCACAGCTCCCCACCCCTTTCCGAGCAGCGGCTCGGCCGCGACCGGCGCGAGCATTGCCAGGGGAAGCAGCATGAGCGAACCCACCTGCAGCAGACGCGCGCACACCTGCCGCACGGAGCTCGGGAGCTGGGACGGCGCATCTTTCAAAAGCTGCGCTGCATCCGCGTGAAAGACGTCGGCGACACTCGCGCCCACCAACGAGGATGGAATGGCAATCAATCGTTGTGCGAGCAAGAACACCCCCCCCGCCTCCGCACCGTACAGATAACTCATCAGCGGAACCGGGAGGGCGAGCGAGATCGCATCCATCATCGACGAAGGAAGGACCGCTATCATGAAGCGGCGGTAGTGCCGTTCCGTACGAATCGCACGAGCCTTCCACCCAGCCGTGAAGGCGCGTCGCACGTCGGGCCATGCGGCACGTAGCATTCGCATGATGCCAAACCACCGGCCGGCGATCTCGCCAGCTGCAATTCCTAGCCAACCGAGTGCCGCCGACTGGAGCGCGATTGGGACAGCCGCGCGGCAAGCGCCTTGGCCGATCGAGACCGTCGCGATGGTCTGAAACTGCTGTCGCCGAATCATCCAATACCGCAGGGCCGACGTTGCACCGAAACCGATGAGGGCAGGCGCGGCAATCAGCGCACCCGTATCGCCGATTTGTCCAAAGCTCAGCGCGTTGAAATGAACGAGGAGCCAGATCAGCACGCTCAGCAGCAGCGAGAGTGGAATCGTGGCGACCAACGCCAGAACAACGAGAGACAGCGCTTCGTCGTCGTCCGCCGCACCGGGTATCGCAACGTCGTATCGCATGGTGACCGCCACGCTCGCGATTCCGATGACGCTCAGGAAAATGCCGTAGCGACCAAAGGCATCGGGAGTGTAGAGCCGTGTCATGATGGGCGTGGCCAACGCCAGTATTCCCTGCCCCGCTGCCGTCGAGCCTGACAGCACGATGACGTTACGCACGAATCGCGACGAACGCGCCCGCTGCAGGAGGTCAAAGACGCGCGTCTGACGAATCTGCTCCAGTCTGCTATCCACGTTTAGGTGTGACGCGGGTCACTCGCATACTCCGATCAACGGCGCTCCTTCTCATTCCTCGCACAGCGACTTCAACAATGTGACTTCGTTCGACGACATCGCGCGGAACTGTAACACACTTTGCGCGCGCACGCGCAGAACAATCGGTACCTTCTTGACGTTAGGCGCGCTCATCGCACGATTCTCGCGAGCGAGGTCGCGCGTGTGGCACTCGTGCCTGTCGTCGCACACCATGCAACACATCACACTCTATGGTTGACGCGCTCCTCGTCCTCCTTCGATACCGCCGAGTGATCGTCGCGCTCGCCTTCCTCGGAGCCATCGCCGCGGGCGCGTATCTCTTCATCGTCGATCGATCGTGGAGCTCGACGGCGCTCTTCATGCCACAGACGCGGCGCCTCCCTTCGAATCTCACGGGACTCGCTGCACAAATCGGCATCGCGATACCAGCGAATGACGGGGGACTAAGTCCGGGTTTCTATGGCGACCTCATTCGCACCGACGTCATCCTTCGCCCACTCGCGGCCGCCAGTTACCCCACGCGCAGTGCGCGGGAGGATCGTCCGCTCGTCGACATCCTGAGCGTTCGTGGCTCAACACTCGAGGCGAGGCGCACGAAGGCGCAAGCAAAACTCGCGCGCATGATCTTTCCGTCCGTATCTGCCAAGACCGGCGTGGTCACTCTCCTCGTGCGCACTAAAGATCCGCTGCTGTCAAGCGCCATCGCACAACGAATTCTCGCACAAGTCGACAGCTTCAACCAAGGACTTCGACACTCGCAAGCGAGCGCCGAGCGGCGATTCACGGAGCAGCGCGTAGCGCAGACGCAATCGGAGCTACGCTCCGCGGAAGATCGCCTTCAGTACTTCCTCCAGCGTAACCGCCAGTACGAGAGCTCCCCCGAACTCTCCTTCCAGAAGGATCGTCTGCAGCGTGAGGTTACCCTTCGCCAGGATGTGTACACGCAGCTCGTCCAGCTCTTCGAGCAGGCGAAGGTCGATGAAGTGCGCGACACTCCCGTCCTCACGATCGTCCAAGCACCGGAAACTCCGATCCTTCCTGACTCACGTGGGATCATGACCGGCATCATCCTTGGGGCAATGCTCGGTGCATTCGCCGGAAGCGCGCTCGCACTTGTCCGGACGCGCTTCACGCCACGCATGAGCGCCCTTCCTGCGGACGCGCGCGTCGTGTTCAACGATGACGCGCGAAGTGCCCGGTCGCCCTGGCACCACTTTGTTCTTTAGGCACCAAGCCAGCTCAGGGAATGGTCGTCACAAACTCGCCCCCCAGCGCGACTGAGGACGGGCTCGCTCGCACGCGTTAGGCACCGCCGGTGGCGCCGGTGTGATCGCGCGCACGTTTACTGCAATCGATACTTCCAGCGCGCACAGCGCTATCCGATAGCTCGCCGCACGCGCACGTTGCGCCTGGCGCCTAACGATCCCTAGAGCGATTCTGCCGGATCGCCTGCAAATGGTTGTCATGGCGCGCGCACCAGTCGCGTGTTTGGCGAAATACATCACCGCGCACTCCTCCGGCGCCTTGTACCGTCGGCCTCAGGTACTCGCGCGGAGTTGATGAACGTGCACGTCCGCGATCCTACTGAGCTGTGGAAGGTCCGTGATCGAGACGCGTCTCCGCAACCGGCACCATCTCTTCATCGACGCATTCCTGCTGTGCGTCGCCTGCATTCTCGCCTATTCCCTCCGCTTCGAGGGAATGTCGTGGATCGCAACCTACGGACGCGATGCCGCCACATATCTGGCGGCATCCATCCCCATCCGCCTCGCCATCTTCTACACGCTCGGCCTGTACTCCCAACTGTGGTACATGGCGTCGGTGGCCGAGATGGAGCGCGTGCTGCTCGCTGGCTTGTTAGGCGGCGCGGCCAGCGCAGTGCTCGGGCTCGTGGCACTCCCTGCACTTGCACTGTTGTCCATTCGCCTCCCGTTAGGCGTGGTCGCGCTCGATTCCCTCCTGTCGATCGGGGCCATCGCCATCTCACGCTTCCTGCCGCGTGTCGCGTGGTGGCGTGCGCACCGGCTCGCGATCGCCGGCGGAGAACGCGCGCTCGTCGTCGGCGCAGGTCAGGCCGGCCAGATGACGGTGCGCGAACTCCACGCCAATCCGCAACTCGGCCTAACGCCAGTCGGCTTCATCGACGATGATCGCACGAAGATTGGCCATCACCTGATGGACCTCCCCGTCCTCGGTTCGATCGCCGATCTCCCCGGCATCCTGCAGCGCTACGCGGTCTCGCAACTCGTCATCGCGATGCCCTCCGTTCCGGGATCGGTCGTCCGAGAAGTCGTTCGCATCGCGCTCGACGCTGGCGTCGGAACGCGCACCGTACCCGGCCTCTACGAAATCCTCTCCGGTCGCGTCGGCGTCTCCAATCTGCGCGACGTGCAGATTCAAGACCTCCTGCGCCGCGAGCCGATTCGTACCGACCTGGCTGCAGTGCATAGTTTGGTGTCCTGCCGCACAGTCCTCGTCACAGGTGCTGGCGGTTCAATCGGTTCGGAGTTGTGCCGGCAAATCGCTCGCCTTTCGCCCGCGCGCCTCGTGCTGTTAGGCCACGGCGAAAACTCCATCTTCGAGATCTCGCAGGAACTTCGCGAGCAAGTGCCGCAGATTCGCCATAGCTGCGTGATCGCCGACGTCAGGGATCGCGGCCGCATTCTCGATGTGTTCGATCGTTTCCGCCCCGACGTCGTCTTCCATGCCGCCGCGCACAAGCATGTGCCGCTCATGGAGACCAACGTGGTAGAAGCCATCACCAACAACATCCTCGGCACCTGGAATGTCGCCATGGCCGCAGCCGAAGTCGGCACTCCGAACTTCGTCCTCATCTCATCCGACAAGGCAGTGCGCCCCTCCAGCGTCATGGGCGCAACCAAACGAGCCGCTGAACAAATCACACAGCTCGCCGCACACCGCTTCGGACAACACTTCGTCTCGGTGCGCTTTGGTAACGTGCTCGGAAGTCGCGGGAGCGTAGTCCCCACCTTCCTTCGGCAAATTCGCGCCGGCGGCCCGGTGACCATCACCGACAACGAAATGTCGCGCTACTTCATGACGATTCCTGAAGCGGTGCAACTCGTGCTGCAAGCATCCACGTTAGGGTGCGGTGGCGACGTCTTCGTTCTCGACATGGGGCAACCCGTCCGCATCGCGGACCTGGCTCGTGATCTCATTCGTCTCTCCGGGCTTCAAGAGGGACGTGACATCGAGATCAAATGCACCGGACGACGTCCGGGTGAAAAGCTCTTCGAGGAAATTTTCTTTACTGGAGAGAACATCGTCCCGACGTCGCACCCAAAGATCCTGAGCGCACGCAACCTCGACGTCACTCCACACGCCGCGGAGCATATCGACACGTTGATTCGCGCCACACGGGAGGGGGCCAGCGACGGTGAACTCATCGCCGCGCTTCGCGGTCTCGTTCCCGAATTCTCGCGCGCGGGGCACGAGCTCGACGTCACGCACAGCATCGACGGCCACGGCGGCGTCGATCGCACGCACCCTCGCACGACCCAGCGCCCAATCGACGAAGGGGATGGCAGCCCCTACTTCCACCCCCAGCGCCGACCCGTTAACGTACCCTTCCCCCGCGCCACGACGGGCGAGGAACAGACGGTCGCGTAGCTCAGCCGGTTAGAGCGCTGGTCTCACATACCAGAGGTCCGGGGTTCGAGTCCCTGCGCGACCACTCCCACAATCGAATTGCGTCAAACAAAAAGCGTCCGGCCCTCGAGGCCGGACGCTTTTTGTGCTCCGATTCTCTCACCTACGCGCCGATCTTGCCCGCCATCGCCTCGCGCTCCGCGAGCTTCATATCCGACTCGACCATCATCTTCACCAACCCATCGAACGTCACGGCCGGCGTCCAGCCGAGTGCCTTCCGCGCCTTCGAGGCATCGCCGAGCAGGTGATCGACTTCGGATGGACGCAGGTACCGTTCGTCCCAGGTCACGTATTTCTCCCAGTCGAGCCCAGCGTGGCCAAACGCCGCTTCGACGAATTCGCGAACGCTGTGCGATTCGCCCGTCGCCACGACGTAGTCGTCGGGCGTGGACTGCTGCAGCATCCGCCACATCGCGTCCACGTAGTCGCCGGCAAAACCCCAATCACGCCTTGCATCCAGATTGCCTAACGCCAGTGTCTGCTGGATGCCTAACGCAATGCGCGCAACGGCAAGCGAGATCTTCCGCGTCACGAACGACTCGCCTCGACGCGGCGACTCGTGATTGAACAGGATCCCATTGCAGACGAACATCCCGAAGGCTTCGCGATGGTTCACGCTGTACCAGTGCGCCGCCACCTTGCTCACCGCGTAGGGCGAGCGCGGATGAAACGCGGTCGACTCCGATTGCGGGGGCGCGGTCGACCCGAACATCTCGGACGACCCAGCCTGATAAAAGCGGACCGGCCGCCCGGTGCGACCGATGTGCTCCCGTAGGGCCTCAAGCACTCGCAGCGTTCCCGTGGCGACAACATCCGCCGTGTATTCGGGCTCATCGAACGACACGCGTACATGCGATTGCGCCGCGAGGTTGTACACCTCATCGGGAAGCGTCGCCTCGATCACACGCCGCAGCGAACTCCCGTCGGCGAGATCACCATAATGCAGATGAAACCGACCCCGCGACTTCTCGGGATCGAGCGCGATATGATCGATGCGTCCACGATTGAAGGTGGACGCGCGACGCACGATCCCATGCACGTCGTATCCCTTGTCGATCAGGAGTTCGGCCAGATACGAGCCGTCCTGCCCCGTCACTCCAGTGATTAGCGCTGTTGGCATGTCGAAAAACTAACCGTCGTCTCAAGTCCACGCGCGCACTGGCGCGCACCGTCACGCAGAAATCGAATCGCTGTCTTTGACCACGGTTGCGCCACGCTGCACGGCGCGCCCCAACGACGCCGCGTCGATTCGCAGACGCAGGTATGCGGCATCGTCGTCGTGTCGCTGCGAGATCACGTCGCCTGCACGATGAAGCTCGGCCAACAGCTTCCCATCGCCGTGCCCGACACGGACCTCCACCAGCGGTTTGTGTGCTCGCACGCGCGCACGAAGCGCCGTCCGTAGCGGCTCAAGCCCGCCAGATGCAACGCTCGAGACTAGGACCGATTGCGGAAACAGATTCGCGATGCGTGTTCCCAATCCGTCGATCTCACCGGGCGAGAGCCGATCGCGCTTATTGAAGACATAGAGCATCGGCTTCTCATGCGCCCCCAGCTCGAGAATGACTTCATCCACCACCTCGCGCTGCTCTTCCCAGTATGGATGCGAGGCATCAATCACGTGCAGGAGCAAATCGGCCTCGTGCAATTCTTCCAGAGTCGCGCGGAACGAGGCGACCAGATGGTGCGGGAGCTTTCGGATGAAGCCGACGGTATCGGTGAGTACGACGTGCTGGCTCTCACCCAAATCGACTTCGCGAGAGAGCGGATCGAGTGTCGCGAAGAGGCGATCCTCGACGAACACATCGCTCGACCCTGACATCGCCCGCAGGATCGAAGACTTTCCCGCGTTAGTGTATCCGACCAGCGCGGCGCGGAACTCACCGCGACGACCGTGTCGTTGCACCGTGCGCGTTCGTTGCACTTCCTCCAACCGCTCCTTGAGCACGCGAATGCGGTGTCCAATAAGTCGGCGGTCGGTCTCGAGCTGTGTTTCGCCAGGGCCGCGCATGCCGATACCGCCGCGAAATTTCTCGAGGTGCGTCCACATCCTCGTTAGGCGCGGCAACATGTAGTTGAGCTGCGCCAACTCCACTTGCATCTTGGCTTCGCGCGTGCGCGCCCGTGTCGCGAAAATATCGAGAATCAGCTCCGCGCGGTCCATCACGCGCTTTCCCACGGCATCCTCGATGTTCTTTCCCTGCGCCGGCGACAACTCATCGTCGAAAATGATCAACGACGCCTCCTCACGCTCCGCGAGCGCACGCAGTTCGTCGATTTTTCCCTTGCCGAGGTAGGTGGCTGGATGCGGACGATCAAGCTGCTGCGTTAGGCGGCCAACAACCTGGGCGCCGGCCGTGTCGGCCAAACGCTCGAGCTCCTCAAGATGCTCATCGACGTGATGACGCGACGATGCACGCTTGATAGGTGCTCCTACGAGCAGCGCGCGCTCAACGGGCGCTGTGAGCGAGATAACGTCTCTCGGGATGTGAAACTCCGCGTATGAAAAGTGAAGTCTACCGGCCATCTCATCAACGGTCGGCGGCATGCCGGCTCGCAGCGCCGGCCAGAAGCCGGCGCCCATTTATGAGATGGCTTCTAAAGATGTGCAGTGGCGACGCGCGACAGCAACCTCCCTCTCCTGTCGCCCGGTCAATGATTGCCCCGGCGCTACCGCGACGTTCCCTGCAGCGCGTTGAATTTTCCCTTCTGATCGTAGGGACGTGTGAAGCTCCCGATCGGTGTCGACACCGTCAGGTCGCCGATCACGCGATATTCCACCGCTCCCGTCTGCGTGATTTGGCGTCTCGCCGCCCCTACACCAGCATAGCTGAAGTTGAACGGGAGACGGACGGTGTTCGTCCCCTGCTCGCTCACTTCGAAGCGCGTCAGGTACTCACCCTGACCGAATGTCGTGGAGTCGACGAGCACCTTGTAGGTGAGCTTTGTGCCGTCGAGTCGGAAACGATTGGGATTGTAGACATCGAGCACGACTTCAATCGATCCACCGGTGACACCCAGTCCAGTAATCCGCGCATCCCTGAAAGTCACGACCGGCTCCTTAAAAGTCGCTCGGCCTAACGATGCGCAACTGGTAGCAAATATCACGATCGCCGCGGCGGCCACAGACGACATGCGTCGCATCATTGTTCATCCCCTGAAAGCGAAGAGGAATCGTTCCCTTCGCCCTGCATTCGGTTCTTGAGTTCTGCCCACCACTGTAGGCGCTTCGCAATGTCTTTCTCAAAGCCGAACCCGCCCGGTTCATAGATCACTCGGCCACGCAACGCATCGGGCAAATATTCCTGCGGTGTGTATGCCTCGGGCACGGCGTGCGCGTACTGGTACCCCTTGCCATACCCCAGTTCCTTCATGAGACGCGTCGGCGCGTTGCGGATGTGCAGCGGTACTTCTTCGGCAGGAAATTCACGCGCGAGGTCTAACGCCGTCTTCCATGCTTCGTAGACCCGGTTCGACTTGGGAGCCGTGGCGAGATAGACGGCTGCTTCGGCGAGCGCCAATTCTCCTTCGGGCGACCCGAGCATGTGATACGTGTCGCGCGCAGCGAGTGCGACCGTGAGCGCTTGTGGATCCGCGAGCCCCACATCCTCCGCCGCAAACCGGATCGTCCGTCGCGCGACGTATAACGGATCTTCGCCACCCGACAACATCCGTGCGAGCCAATACAGTGCACCGTGTGGATCGCTTCCGCGAAGCGCTTTGTGATAGGCGGAGATGAGGTTGTAATGCTCCTCGCCGGATTTATCGTATCGAGCCGTCCGCAGCTGCAACGCTTCTCGCATTACCTCGATGGTAATGCGCCCGTTGGCACCCGCATACGTCGCCGCTGCCTCGAGCACATTGAGCGCGCGACGCGCATCGCCATCGGCCTGCGTCGCCAGCCACGTCACGGCGTCCTCGTCGGCCGTGACGCCTAACGACGCTACGCCGCGCTCTGTATCCGTCAATGCCCGCCGCAGCAATTCCGCGATGTCGTCCGCGCCTAACGGTTGCAAGACGACCACCCGCGCGCGCGACAACAGCGCGCCATTCAGCTCGAACGACGGATTCTCGGTCGTCGCCCCGACCAGGGTCACGACGCCGCGCTCGACCGCAGGAAGAAACGCGTCTTGTTGCGCGCGGTTGAATCGGTGGATTTCGTCGACGAAGAGCACGGTGCCGCGCCCCATGGTGAGGCGTTCCTGCGCCTCGGCGATGATTTCGCGCACTCGCGGCACCCCTTCGGTCACCGCCGAAAACGGGACGAATTCACGCTGCGTGTAGACGGCAATGAGGTTGCCTAACGTCGTCTTTCCCGTCCCGGGCGGCCCCCAGAAGATCATCGAGGTCACGGTCCCGCGCTCGATCGCCTCGCGCAGCGGTTTTCCCGGCGCGAGGAGATGCCGTTGCCCGACGAACTCGTCAAGGGTGCGCGGCCGCATGCGCGCCGCCAACGGCGACGCGGCGAGCGGCGCGCTGAAGAGCGAAGGGTCGTCGCTCGGACGGCGGCTGCGGCTCATCCGGACGACGGGTCCGTGGCGTCGTTGGCACTGTTCGTCGCCAAGCCAAGGCGCTGAGCCGCCAGGTGCAACGCTTGCGACATCTCGGCCGACGGCGCAAACTCACCGCTCCGAAGACGCCAGCTTCGCGGCCGGAGCTTCGGCACGCGCCGCAGTCCCTTCCCCTGCAACAGATACAGCCAACGATCGCTGCGAGCATAGACGAAGACGTCGAGGTTCGGCGTGATCGTGAGCTGTTCGCCAGCTGCAACCATCGTGAATTCCGCGCCGGCGAAGGTCGACAGCACAGGCTTGAGCCGGGCGATCGCGTCACGCACGTCAACCAGCGCGAGATCATCGCCTTCCCAATGCTGCGTGGTCCGGACGTCGTCCATCTCCACCCGAACCGCTGGCGGAAAGTGCTCGGCTAACGCAAGAAAGAGTTCCACGCTTCGGTCCGCATTCGCCATGACGATGACCTCATACGCGCCATCACGCTCACCAAAGACAAACCCGTCCCCGTCGCCACGAAAGTGGCGCCAGACGATTGCCTCCGGTTGCGGTCCGCGAATAAACACTGCCTAACGCCTCTCTTCTGCGCTCGTTACGTGACTCGACCACTCGCGCGCGAGTGCGAGTAGCACCTCGCGATCGTTCCGGGATGGATCGTCCAACACCACCTCCAAGAGCCGGCGAAGCATCGCGCCTAACGCCGGCCCGCGCGCAACGCCGCCTTCACGCATCAGTTCTTCTCCATCGACTCGCAAGTCCGACAGCTCAACGGCCGATGTAAACGCAAGGCGCAGTGCGCGGCGATACAGCGCATGCGTTTTGGCGCGATCCCCGAGCGACAGCTCACCACTCGCGTGCAAGCTGGCGAGCGTCACGCGAAGTGCGTCCGCCAGCCGCAACCGCCCCGCCAACGCCCCCCACCGGCGCAACTCCGCATCGACCACGCCCCGTCCCCCGTCTGCGCCCTGCCGGATCACTGCAAGCATCCGTCCACGCAGCTCGCTTGCACAGGCGGCAAGATGCGCGACCCAGTCGCCGTCACGATTTGAGAATCGCAGCTCGCGAAGTGCGCGCCGAGCTTCGTCGTGTGAGAGTCCGACGAACAGCGTTGCCAGTCGAACCAGCGTCCGGCGACGAGCTCGCCCCTCGTCGCTACAATCATCCGGCAAGGCGCACCAGTCTGCTCCCGCGCGCGCCCACGCCGGCTGACGCTCTATCAGCGGAAGCAGCTCCGCCAGCGCCCCCGACGTTCGCCAAAGTTCCATGGCTCGGCTCGGATAACGCACCTGCTCCATCGTCTTCTCGAGCTCCTGCTTCACGCGCTCGCGGGAGAGACGACTCAGGTATGGTGCGCTCTCTCCGATTGCGCGCCATGTCGCATCGTCGATGCGAAAGGCGAGACGCCCGGCAAACCTGATCGCGCGCAGCGCGCGAAGGCGGTCCTCGGTCATTCGTGCGCGCGCATCGCCTACCGCGCGGACAACGCCGCGCTCGAGATCACCCCGACCATCGAACGGGTCGAACAGCTCCCCGCTCCCCGGCGAGTACGCGATGGCGTTGATCGTGAAATCGCGGCGAGCGAGATCCTCGGCCAGCGACGCACCGAATTCGACGACCGCGTGACGGCCGTCGGTCTTCACGTCGCGGCGAAACGTCGTCACTTCGTGCAATCGCCCTTGGCCGTCGAGAACTCCAATCGTTCCGAACTCCTCGCCCACCGGAACGGTGCGGCGGAACGTTCGCTTGATCTCGGGAGGGGTCGCCGCCGTCGCCAGGTCCCAGTCTAAATGCGGAATGCCGAGCAAGGCGTCGCGCACCGCGCCACCCACGCACCACGTCTCGAAGCCGCGCGCCTGCAGCGTCGATGCGATCTCGCGCACCTCTGGTGGTGGATCAAGACGCGGTGCGCCAACCACCCGAGCGCGCGAGTCACGCTCTCCCAAGCGCTGGCTCATCCTTCGAACAAGGTGCGCATCGCATCTGCGGAGAGTCCCGCGCCTAACGCCAACATCAGGTCGATCCGCGCCTGTTGCGGGCGTCTGGCCCCGGTGAAGATCGCGCCCAGGTTCGCGAGATACCGCCCCCCTCCCTCGTACGCGTACGTCATGCCGACGCGCCCGCGTGGCGCCCGTGACGCCACCAGCACCGTGACCCCGGCGCGCAACGCCCGACCGATTCCCTCGGCCATCAACGGCGGCACGTTTCCCCTGCCTAACGCCGCAACGACGATGCCCCGCGACGTCTCGCGGGCGACGTCCATCATTCGCCCATCCGCTCCGCCATACGCAACGAGGATGTCGACCGGCGTGCCTAACGACTCTGGCGACAGAATCACATCGCCGGGTGGTAGCACGCGCCGAAAGACGACTTCACCGTCGTCCACGACGCCAATGGGACCCAACCCGGGGCTCTCGAAGGCGTCCATCAGGTGCGTATGCGCCTTGGTCACGTCCAACGCCGAGAAGACGCGGCCGTTGAGCATCACCAATGCGCCTTGTCCTCGTGCGACATCGCTTGCTGCCACGCGCACCGAGTCACTCAAATTCGCCGGGCCGTCCCACGACAGCTCGCTGGCGTTGCGCATTGCCCCGGTGAAGACGATCGGCTTCAGCGTCGCGATCGAACGAGTGGCAAGATACGCCGACTCTTCGATGGTGTCGGTTCCATGGGTCACCACGACGCCGTCGATCGCATCGTCGGCGACGAGGTCGCGCAAGCGATTCCGGAGCGCCCACTGCCGTTCCACCGTCATGTGTGGCCCGGGGAATCGCCCCCACTCTTCTACGCGAAGCTCGGCCACATCTTCAATCCCCTTCGCCGCCGCCACCAGCTCGTGCGCGCCTAACGCCGGAATCACGCCGCCTCGTCCCGCGTCAAACCGCATCGAGATGGTGCCGCCGGTGAAGACGACAGCCACTACCCGCACAAGACGCTCCCGCCATTCACGTTCATGATCTCGCCGGTCACGTGCCTCGCCTGTTCCGTGCAGAGGAAGGCGATTGGCCACGCAATGTCGAGTGGCGAAGCAACGCGCCCGACTGGAATCCCAGATGCGATGCGCGCCCGTCCTTCTCCGGCAAATGCCCCTTCACACATCTCGGTGTCAACCCATCCAGGTGCAACGCTATTCACGGTAATGCCGCGTCGTGCAACCTCGACGGCGACGGACTTCGTGAACGAAATCATCGCGCCTTTCGACGCCGCGTAGTCGGCGTGCATTGACTCGCCGCGCTGCCCAGCCGTGCTACTGACGAGTACCACCCGACCGCCGTCGGCCATGATGCGCAGTGCGCCACGCGTGCTGTAGAACATGCCGTCGATGTTTTCGACGACCGTGCGGCGCCAGCGCTCATCTGGCATGTCCGCGACCGACAGCTCCTCTTCGGGCCAGATTCCGGCATTCGCCACAAACACGTCGAGACCGCCCCATTCGCGTTGCACCTGTTCGAACATTCGGTCGACTGCTTTTCGATCACCGAGTTCAGCGGCGATCGCTGTCGCGCGACGCCCGAGGGCGGAGAGTTGCGCGACCATTCCCTCGGCCTCACGCACGCGCGACCGATAGTGGACCACGACGTCGGCGCCGAGTTGCGCCAGGAGGAGTGACGTCGCCGCGCCGATGCCGCGTGAGCCACCGGTGACTAACGCGCGCTTGCCTTGCAGTGAGATCATGCGTAGGGCCTACCTTCTCGTTAGGCGGTTTCGTTCTGTTGCTCGAGCGCTTCTTCCACGACTTCGCACATCAGATGCTCGATGCATAAGTGAATTTCCTGCGCGCGGTCAGTCCGTTCGCTCGGCACAACGAGGATCACGTCCGACAACGCCACGAGTGCACCGCCATCGCGCGCCGAGAGCGAGAGCACCTTCGCCCCTTTCGTCCGCGCCGCCTCAGCGGCACGTAGGACATTGGGAGAGTTGCCGCTCGTCGAGTGGATGATCAGCAAGTCCCCGCGACGCACCAACCCTTCGACCTGGCGCGAAAAGATGTAGTCGAACCCGAAGTCATTGCCCGCCGCCGTCAAGAGCGACGTGTCGGTGGTGAGGGCGATCGCCGCGAGCGACCGCCGATTCTTCATGTAGCGCACGACGTACTCGGTCGCCACATGCTGCGCGTCGGCTGCCGACCCGCCGTTCCCGCAGAAGAACAGCGTCCCGCCAGCTGCAAGCGTGTCCCGAACCAGCGCCGTCGCCCGTCCGATCTGCGGCGCCAGCGCTTCTGCCGCACGCTCCGCCAGCGCGGCCAAATCGCGCAGCCGCGTAACGGCGTGCGCGGCGGCCCGTCCTTCGAAGTCATCCATCAGTCGTCTCTCCAATCCCGCCTAACGAATTCCGAGCATCGCCCGCAGGCGCTGCCACAACCCCCGCTCCTCGCGAAGCGGAGCCACCGGTTGCAGATCCTCGTTCTTGAGCAACCGCCCGGGGTTGATCGTCGTGAGTACCTCGCCCTGCGCATCACCCTTCATTTCGTTCAGCCACAAGCGCACCGTCGATAGCGAGCGACGATCGCCATGATTGTCGGACGCGAGAATGTCGTAGACCCCTTCCTCCAGCATCGTACGCGCAAGCAGCGCTTTCTGACCGGTCGAGAGCAGGAGGAGCGCGTCGCCTTGAATGACCGCGCCAATCTCCCGCCATCGCTGCACGATCTCGATCGTCATCCCGCCGTAACGCTCGGGGTGCGCAACCACCGGAACGACGCCGAGCGAGCGAAGGCGCGTGAGTTCTTCGGTGTGCCCGTCCGGAAGTGGGCCGTGGGGAAACTCCACGAGCATCGCCCGCGAATCGCCTAACGAGATGCCAGGAAAACGAACATCGACACCGGGTGCGTCGAGCATGACTTCGAATCCCGCATGCAACCGAATCCCGCTTGTGCTCTCCGCCTCGAGTCGGCGCCGCAACTCGTTATAAGCGTCGACGGGAGCCTGCTGCGCGCGCGATGCCTTGAGGTGCGGCGTGCACGCGACTTCCGTCACCCCTTCGGCCGCGAGTCGCTCCAATACTCGCAACGAGTTATCCATCGTCGGCGAACCGTCGTCGACACCTGGCAAGAGATGCGTGTGAAGGTCGATCACGCCTGTGCCGGAATCCCCGAGAGATACTGCATCGCCCGCGAACACGCAGCGTCGAGCGCCGCCGGATGGTCAGCCTGCGCCTCGAACGCGTAGGTCGCGAGCGCATCCGCAGCGAGCAGTTCGAGCGCACTCGCGCGCGCCGTTTCCTGGTCGCGCACGAGATGTGCGAGAACCTTGCCGGACGCCCGGACAAGTGTTTCAGGAGTGATCACGCCGTCCACGTGCTCGCGAAGTAGCTCATCCAGCCGCGCGCGCAAATTCGGCGGCGGCGGTGGCACGCGTGCGTCGAGCCACTCGCTCGTCGTCATGCCCCAAGAATGGTGCGCACCACCGACTCGAGCGTTGCCAACGCACTCGGAATCTTCGACGCGTCCGGAACGCCTGCCTGTGCCATGTGCGGCTTTCCGCCCCCGCGTCCGCCAGCGGCCGCCGCCAACTCCTTGATCACCGCGTCCGCACGGACGCCGCGATCGCGCGCGTCGTCGGTGGCGACCACCAGCAGCGTCGACTTGCCATCATCGAAGGTTGCGCCTAACGCGGCGACGCCACTCCCCAGCTGTTCGCGCAGCGCGTCGCCTAACGATTGCAGTGTCTTCGCATCGGGCGCGGCAATCATCGACGACACGAGTTTGAGTCCGTCGAGCGACGTCGCCGATGACACGAGCTCGCGCACCTGGTCACCTCCCCCCTTGCGCGCTTCGTCCAGGCGCTTCTCCAATCCCCGCCGCTCTTCGAGCAACGACTGTACACGCTTGAGCGCCGAATCCGGCGTCGCCTTGAGCGCCTCCGACACCCGCTGCAACGTGCGCTCGCGCTCGCGGAAATACTCGAACGCAGCCCCACCCGTCACGGCTTCGATTCGGCGAACGCCAGCCGCAACGCCCGTCTCCGACAAGATCTTGAAGACAGCGATCTGCGCGGTGTTCTTCACGTGCGTTCCCCCGCACAACTCGACCGAGAGTCCGGGAATCTCGACGACGCGCACCACATCGCCGTACTTCTCTCCGAAGAGCGCCATCGCGCCACTCGCGACCGCCTCCTTGTACGGCTTCTGCTGCGTGCGAACCGGCACCGATGCCCAGATTCCCCGATTCACCGACTCTTCGATGTCCGCCAGGACTTCCGCCTTGATGGGTCCGTGATGCGTGAAGTCGAAGCGTAGGCGGTCAGGTGCAACGAGCGATCCCGCCTGGTGCACATGATCGCCTAACGACTTGCGCAGCGCGGCGTGCAGCAAGTGCGTCGCCGTATGATTCCGCTCGGTGTCCTGCCGTCGGTTGGACGGAACACGCGCCGTCACCGTCCCGAAATCGACAGCGCCCGATAATTTGCCGATCGCCGCCGTCCGTCCGTCGACCTTCTTCACATCGTCGACGTCGACGCGCCAGCCGCGACCGACAATCTCGCCGCGATCGGAGATCTGCCCCCCCGACTCCGCGTAAAACGGCGTCTCACGCAGCATGACCGCCACCCGTCCGCTGCCTAACGACTTGACCGCCGTCACCTGCGTCTCGACTTCGACCACATCGTAGCCGACAAATTCCGTCGCCGTCGCACTCGAACTCTCGCGCGGGCCATTCGACGTCTCCCAGGTACCCGACAGTTCGTCCGCGACCACCCCGAGCTTCTTCGACTTGCGCTCCTCCTGCGACTGCGCGCGCTGCGCCGCCAACGCCGAATCGAATCCCGCGATGTCGACCGTGTATCCCCGCTCCCGCGCCATCAACTCGGTCAGATCGAGCGGAAATCCAAAGGTGTCGTGCAACCGGAACGCATCCTCGCCCGAAAGCGTCCCGCGAACCGCCGTCGACCCCTGCGTCGTGCGCGGAGGCGCAATTTCGTCGAAGCGACGCATTCCGCCCTCGATCGTCGCCAAAAAGCGATCTTCTTCCGCGCGTGTCGTCTCCAGGATGTGTGCGCGCCTCTCCCCTAACTCAGGAAAGACGCTCTGCATCGAATCGACGACGCTCTCCACAACGTGCACGAGCGTCGGCTCGCGCCGCCCCAGAAGATACGCATGCCTAACGGCGCGGCGCAGAATGCGACGCAACACGTACCCGCGTCCCTCGTTCGACGGGAAGACGCCATCCGCGAGCAGAAACGCCGTCGCGCGCGCGTGATCGGCCAACACGCGATACGACGCCGACTCGTCCGCCGTCCGCTTCGCATACGGCACCCCGACCACTCGCTCGATTGCCTCGATCATCGGCGCGAATACGTCGGTGTGGAAATTGTTCATCTTCCCCTGCATCACCGCCGAGATGCGCTCCAGCCCCGCCCCCGTATCGACCGAAGGCTTCGGCAGCGGGATGAACGTCCCGTCCGCCTGACGATCGAACTGCATGAAGACGAGATTCCAGATCTCGACGAAGCGCCCCGCCTCGGCACCCTCAACAAACGCATCCTTCGAGAACTCGGTGTGGTCCAGCTCCGTCCACTCTCCTGTTGCACCTGGCGGAAACACCCAGTCGCCGGCGAGGTGCGCCAGGTCAACGAAAATCTCCGAACACGGACCGCACGGCCCCGTGTCTGCCATCTGCCAGAAGTTGTCCTTCTCGCCAAGCCCGTAGATCCGCGAATCGCCGATCCCCGCGACCTCGCGCCACAGCGCGCGCGCCTCGTCGTCCTCGTGAAACACCGTTACGCGAAGATGCTCGGGAGCGATCCCGAGATTCCCCTCGCTCAGTGGACCCGTGACAAACTCCCACGCAAAGCGAATCGCATCACGCTTGAAGTAATCCCCAAACGAGAAATTGCCGAGCATCTCGAAGAACGTGTGGTGTCGCGCCGTGTGACCCACTTGTTCGAGATCATTGTGCTTCCCGCCAGCTCGCACGCACTTCTGCGATGTCGCCGCTCGACGTCCTTCGACCGGCTCCTCGAGACCGAGAAATACGCGTTTGAACTGCACCATCCCAGCGTTCGTAAACAGAAGCGTCGGGTCATCGCCAGGCACCAGCGACGAACTCGGCAACACCTTGTGCCCGTTGCGCTGGAAATATGAGAGAAATCGGGAGCGGATGTCGGATGCACGCATAACGCGCAATATAGCAGGGACAAACGATGCGGACCTGCCGCACCACACACCGATCACGAGCCGCTATTCGTCGGGCAAAAGTTCTCCCGTCCCCAGATCTTTCATCACGCGCGCAATCACCGCAGTCTCGTAACCACGCCGCGCGAGATACGCGTACAGTCGGCGACGACGCGTCGCCGCATCCAGTGACTGTAGCGAGCGAAGGCGCTTCGACGCCGCCGCGCGCGCACTCCCCATCTCGTCGAGTTCAACTTCCTCCAGCGTCGTGTCGATCGCGTCATCGGCGACATCACGCGCGACCCCGCGCTTCTGAAGCTCCTGGCTGATGCGTCGCTTCGAGACCCCGCCGCTCACGACCCGCGAGTGTGCGAGGTTCCGCGCATACTCTTCGTCATTCAACAGTCCAAGCGCGACGAGCCGCTCGAGCACTTCATCGATCTTCGCAAGGGCAGCCCCAGTTCGCCTGAGTCGTATCCGAAGATCGCGCACCGATCGCGCCCGAACCGCCAGGAGCTCGACCGCTTTGTCGAACACCGCGACTCGTCCGGACTCCTCTTGAAGCGACAGCGCCTCACCCGTTTCGACGCGTTTGCCAACCCGCAACGCGAGATCGGCAATCGCTTGCGCCGATACCGTCGCCACATCGCGCCCGTCAATCGCCACCACATACCGCGCGCTTCCCGCGCGACGCTCGTGAATGGAGGTGACCACTCCCGGTTCGATCGGATCGACCTCACCGAGCGCACGCTTGTCACTTCGCTCCTTCGCCGCGCCTCGCGCACGTTGCGAACGTGAATCGTCGTTTCGTCGCGTGAACATCTTCGATCCTCCTCATGCGGTGAGCCCCGCCCACGCAAGGCTCCCGAATAGTCATCCCGTACCTAAAGACGAGAGGGCGCATCCCCTACTGCCGAACCGCAGTAGACAACGCTGCGAAGCGCGCTCCACGCGCCCGCGTAGTCTCCATAGTCCGCACAGTCCCCCCACCACGCGACGCCCTCACCCCCCTCACCGCTTCCACAGCATACCCATCCACGTGAACGTCAGAAACGCGAGAGGCCGGAGAGAGGCCCTCTGAGCAATGTGGGGTACCGGGCCCCAACATCCTCACAGAACACACCCTCCGGCCCCTAATCGCTGCCGGCGTGGATCGTTCAGTTGTACTAGTCCTCGACTGTCTCGATCTCCGCGGGAATATCGCCTTTGTTGATGCCTAACACACCCTTCACCTTCTCTTCGATCTCCAACATCATCGCCGGGTTGTCCTTCAAGAACATCTTCGCGTTCTCGCGTCCCTGCCCGATGCGCTGACCGTTATAGCTATACCAAGCGCCCGACTTGTCGATGATACCCGATTCCGAGCCAATGTCGACAAGGAGCGACGTATGACTGATCCCTTCCGCGTACATGATGTCGAACTCCGCCTGCTTGAATGGCGGCGCCACCTTGTTCTTCACCACCTTAACACGAACCTGCGAACCGATCACGTCTTCCTTTTCCTTCACCGCCCCTAAGCGACGAATGTCGAGTCGCAGCGACGCGTAAAACTTCAGAGCCTTACCACCGGTCGTCGTTTCGGGATTCCCGAACATAACGCCGATCTTCTCACGCAGCTGGTTGATGAAGATCACCGAAGTACGAGACCGCGCGATTGCACCGGTCAGCTTGCGCAGCGCCTGACTCATCAGGCGCGCCTGCAACCCAACATGCGCATCACCCATGTCCCCCTCGATCTCGGCCTTCGGCACAAGTGCTGCCACCGAGTCGATCACCACCACATCAACTGCTCCCGAACGTACCAGAATCTCGCAAATCTCGAGCGCCTGTTCACCCGTGTCCGGCTGCGAGACCAACAGATTCTCGACGTCAACTCCAAGCTTCTTCGCGTACTCGATGTCGAGCGCGTGCTCGGCGTCAATGAACGCTGCTACTCCGCCATTACGCTGCGCATTCGCGACGATGTGCAAACACAACGTCGTTTTACCACTCGACTCCGGTCCGTAAATCTCCGTGATGCGACCACGGGGGATTCCTCCGATGCCAATTGCAGCATCGAGATTAATCGCGCCCGTCGGAATCGATTCGATGCGAACGCGCTTCTCCGTTCCCATTCGCATGATCGATCCCTTCCCGCAGTTCTTCTCAATCTGCGAGATGGCCAGCGTCAGTGCTTTTTTGCGATCGTCTTGAATCGCGGAAACTGCCATGATCCACCCGATTGGTGAGTCGTTGAGGCACTGGCCACGCGGGTGAATCTACCCGTTGGCGTGAACGATTCGATACCCCGAACAAAATACGAAACTCCACACTTGCTTTCAAGCACTATCTCAGAGGAAAAACGCGTTCTCCACGTGCCGAATCCGCACCCGCTCTCCATCAACCAACACCCCGATTACATCAAACCGATACTCCTCCCCGAACCGCCCATGCCTGTCAATCCAAACACTCGCACTCCGGGCTAATTCCTTCTGTTTCTTCCAGTTAACCGCTTCAACAGGCCCCCCGAACTCCTCCCCCTTCCTCGCCTTCACCTCCACAAACGCCACCGTACCGTCCCGCTCGGCAATCAAATCAATGTCACGGTGCCCACTCCGGAATCGCCGCTGCAGCACCCGCCACCCTCGGCGCCGAAGCCATCGCTCCGCGACCAACTCCCCCGTCACCCCGAAACGCTGTGTGTCGATCGTCACGCCAATCAAGCTACGACACTTCGATCAGCCACCATCACCGTTTCAACGCGCACTCGATCAATCGATTGCGTGCCCCAACAAGAGGCGCGGGAGAACCGAAATACCTAAAAGAACAAAACCCCCGCCGCTTCCGGCGAGGGTCCCCGCATTTCTGCCATCGATGACCGCGCGTGATCGGCGCCTGTACTCTTCGAGCACGACTACAGGTCTTCTACTCCGGCAATGCGATCAAGCTCAGACAAGCCCACCAGAATCTCGCGCGGCTTTGAACCGTTAGGTGGCCCCAGCACTCCCGCGGTATGGAGCTGGTCGATGATGCGCGCAGCGCGTCCGTAGCCAATGCCCAATCGGCGTTGCAGCAGTGACGTCGATCCCAATTGGTGCTGAATGCACGTCTCGGCGGCCTTCCGAAAGTACGCGTCGCGTTGTTTGTCGCTCGCACTCTCGTCGTCATCACCGTCGTCCTTGTCCAATGCCTCGCGCGCCTTCGTTTCAGCGATGATGTCAGGTCGAATTAACTCCTCCGCCGGAAGCCCCTTTGCCGCGAGCGCGGCACGACGAGCATCGGTGCGCGAGTCGAACCACTTCATCAACCGCTCCGTATCCTCGCCGGGAATAAAGGCGCCCTGCAGGCGCTGAGGCTCGGATTTTCCTGGCGGAATGAACAGCATGTCGCCGTTGCCTAACAACGACTCTGCGCCCATTCCGTCGATGATCGTCCGCGAATCCACCTGCGACGCCACGCGAAACGCGATGCGACTCGGGAAGTTCGCTTTGATCAATCCCGTGATGACGTTCACCGACGGGCGTTGCGTCGCGAGAATGATGTGAATGCCGATGGCGCGCGCCTTCTGCGCCAACATCGCCAGCGGCGTCTCCACTTCACCCTGCACCGTCATCATGAGATCCGCCAACTCGTCGATGACGAGCACGACATACGGGAGAATGCCGTCCTTGTACTCGACGCGCTCGAACGCGACCTCGGGACGTTTCGGCCAAACCAGCGGCACCTGGTCGAGCACCCGCTTGTTGAACTCCTGAATGTTGCGCGAGCCGTTGGCCGCCAGGAGTTCGTAACGCGTCTGCATCTGCGCCACCGCCCACTTCAGCACATACGGCGCGTCACGATTGTCCGTGATCACCGGATTGAGCATGTGCGGAAGGTCGTTGTACGCGGAGAGTTCGACCATCTTCGGATCGACCATCAGGAATTTCAGCGTGTCCGGCGTGTGCCGGTACACGAGCGATGTGATGATCGTGTTCACGCAGACGGACTTTCCTGAACCCGTGGCACCGGCGATCAGGAGGTGTGGCATCTTGGCCAGGTCAGCGACGACGACTTTCCCCTCGAGGTCCTTGCCTAACGCGATAGGCAGCGCCATGCGAGCGGCCGAGAACTCGCGGGACTCGATGAGTTCGCGGAAGGCGACGATTTGGGGGATTGGGTTGGGGACCTCAACGCCAACCGCGCCACGTCCCGGAATGGGCGCGACAACACGAATGCTCGATGCCCGCATGGCGAGGGCGAGATCGTTCGCGAGGTTCGCAAACTGACGCACCTTCACGCCGGGCGCCGGCTCCACCTCGTACTGCGTGACGACTGGCCCCGTAGTCTTGCCGACGAGCGCCCCTTCCACCCTAAACGTACGCAGCGCATGCATGAGCTTCTCGCCCATCGCTTCGATCTCGCGCTTGCCGACGTCGACGTTACCCGGCGGGGGCGCGCTCAATAGGTCGGGCGCCGGGAGTTTGTACTCGAGGGCGTCCTCTGGTGTGACCGCCAGGAACGGCGGAATAAGGTCGGGCTCCTCGATCGGAAGCTCCTGCTGTGCTTCCTTTGCTTTCGGCAGACGCTTTTTCTTTGCCTGAACCGGATCGATGGCCGAGAGCGCACGCGACGTCTCCCGACTGCTCGCGTTAGGCGGCCGTTCGATCTCTGGCATTTCCTCCGGCGGCGGCTCCAGCAACGTCGCCAGCGCGGGTTTCACCACGGCGGTCCCCGACGGCGGGCGAGGGCCGACAAGCGCGCGCACGGGATTCCAGCGTAGCGTCCACGCCGTGAGGCCCGACAGCAGGAGTACGACCGTAATCCACGCCCCTAACTCTCCAAAGCTGGACGCGAGAACGAACGAAACCGTTCCGCCCCACAGCCCTGCGGCGCTGTCGTCGGTGCGTTTCGCAATGTCGCTCAGCGTGAGTCCGACGCCAATCGGAATGAGGTGCGTGAGCCCCAACAGAAAGAGCATCCATCGGCGATCCGTCTCGGCCTGCATTCGCCCGAGCAGGCGCAGCCCATGCACGAGCGGAACGAAAGGGACGATGGCCGCGGCGATGATGCCGAGCCACCTAACGATGGTCCAGCTCGTCCACTTCCCAACCGGCCCGAAAAAGCCGTTTCCCGTTAGGCGCGCGGCGTCGAGCACCTGGTGCTCGATCAGCGCGCCGCCGAGAAACACCGCCAGCAGAATGAGCGCAATTCCGCCGAGCTCGCGCTTCAGCGTTCCCGGCACGTCAGCGCTCCCGTTCGGGGCCCAGCTTCGTGATCTGCCGGTCCTGATATACGGGGACGACAGGATACGCGTCGACTGAACCGCACAGCGCGAGATCCTCGCCAAATCCAGCGTCGGTCAGCGTCTTTGCGTGTGAGGCTTCGGAAAACAACTTCGAAAGATCCCCGCCATATTTCTTGTGCAGGAGCAGCGATGCCGTCGCACCGTCGTTCATCTCGGCGCCGGGAACACGCTGCGCGGTCATGCGCACGAAACGCCCCGCGCACGTCGCATCTTCGAGCGAGAAGTGCCGATCGCTCCCTGCCGCAAGAATAGAGATGTCGGTACTCGCACGCGCCGCAGCACGCAGCATGGAAAGCACCGCGGTGAAATTCACGAATGCGCCAACGAGTACTTCTCGGGCACCCTGCACCGCGACCAGCGCGGATGTCCCGTTGGTTGTCGTAAACAGAATGCTCTTGCCTTCGACTTGCTCGCGCGTGAATTCGCGAGGCGAGTTGCCCAGGTCGAAGCCAGGGATCATGAGGTTCTTCCGTTCGCCGGCCAGTTTGAAATCGCCGCGAGCGAACGACTTCGAGCGCGTGATTGCTTCTTCAGCGCTGTCGAAGGGAATTACGCTGCGTGCGCCATTCGCGAGTGCCACAGCGATCGTGGTGGACGCGCGCAGCACGTCGATCACGACCACCAGACGGCCATGCACATCGGCGCTCGTCATTGACGAAGCGCCGAAAAACACGTCGACGCGCACTTAAGACTGCTCCTTGAGAATCCCCGCGAGCTCGCGCTCGAGCCACTTCGTGTCAACGTCGCCCGCCCTGAATCGGTCATTCATGATGACCTTGGCCAGGAACGGCGCCGTGGTGGTGACGCCCTCGATGATGAAACTCTCGAGCGCCATGTGCATGCGCTTGATCGCTTCGTCGCGATCGCGTCCCTGCACGATCAGCTTTGCCAACAGCGAATCGTAATACGGCGGAACAGTGTACCCAGCGTACACATGGGTGTCGAGTCGCACACCAGGACCACCGGGGGGATGAAAGACCTCGATCTTTCCCGGCGACGGTTGAAATCCGCGCGAAGGATCCTCGGCGTTGATGCGGCATTCGATCACATGACCGCGCAACGGTGGAAGTTCGGTGACTGAAAGTCGTTCGCCGGCGGCGACGCGAATCTGTTCCTTCACGAGGTCGGTCCCGGTGATCTGTTCCGTCACCGGATGCTCGACCTGGATGCGCGTATTCATCTCCATGAAGTAGTACGAACCATCGGAATCGAGAAGCATCTCAATGGTGCCGGCGCCGACATAATCGATGGCCTTCGCGCCGCGCACGGCATCGCTCCCCATGCGCTCACGGAGCTCAGGCGTCATCGCCGGGGACGGCGCCTCTTCAATCAACTTCTGGTGTCGGCGTTGAACGGAGCAATCGCGCTCACCCAAGTGGATGACATTCCCGTGTTTGTCACCCATGATCTGAAATTCGATGTGGCGCGGCTTCGTTAGGTATTTCTCCACGTAGACATCGCCATTTCCAAACGCCGAAAGCGCCTCGGAACGCGCGAGCGAGAATGAGCGAAGAAATTCATCGGCGTCTTTGGCGACGCGCATTCCTTTTCCGCCGCCACCGGCTGCCGCTTTGATGATGACGGGAAAGCCGATCTCCTTCGCGAACTCCAACGCCTGATCGGGATCTTCAACCGGTCCCGGCGTTCCGGGAACGATGGGGACGCCAACGTCCATCATCGCTTTTCGCGCCGCGGCCTTGTCGCCCATCACGCGGATCTGTTCAGCAGTGGGGCCGATGAACGCGATGTTCGACGCTACGCAGGTCTCGGCGAACTCCGCATTCTCCGCCAGGAAGCCGTAGCCTGGATGAATCGCGTCGGCCCCCGTGATTTCGGCCGCGGCGATTAAACGAGGAATGCGGAGATACGACTCGCGCGCCGGCGCGGGACCGATGCACACGTCGTCATCGGCGAAACGAACGTGCAGCGACTCGCGATCCGCCTCCGAATAGACGGCGACAGTTTGTATACCTAACTCTCGACAGGCGCGGATGACGCGAAGGGCAATTTCTCCGCGATTGGCCACGAGGACTTTCTTGAACATGCGATGTGGGGGCCCGGCGTCTGCTACGGAGTCTCGTCGGTCTGGAATTCGTCCCACGAGGTGTCGCTCGAACCGGCCACGCCCTGAACGCGCAACGCCAGCTCGTTAGGATTGGTCGCGTAAAACAGCGCGTTCTCGTAGGAGATCACGTGCTTCGTGTACCACGACATGAGCGACTGATCGAAACTCTGCATGCCGTATTGCACCGTCCCCTCGCGAATGAGGTCGGGGATGTTGAGCGTCTTCGATACGTCGCGAATCTGCTCGCGCACAGCCGCAGTGTTCATCAGGACTTCGCACGCGGGCACACGCCCCGGCTTGTCGGCGCGTGGCACCAGTCGCAAGGACACGACCGCCGCCAATGCATTCGAAAGTGCGAACCGCACTTCGTTTTGTTGGTGCGGTGGATAAAACGACAAGATGCGATTGATCGTTTGTGTCGCATCGGTCGTGTGCAGCGTGGAGAACACGAGGTGCCCGGTATCCGCGGCCTTGAGCGCGGTATCGAGCGTGTCGAGATCTCGAATTTCACCGATCAGAATGACATCGGGGTCCTGACGCAGGACGCGGCGTAGCGCTTGTCCGAAGCTCCCCGTGTCCGTCCCGACTTCGCGTTGGTTGATGTGACACTTGATGTCACGATGCAAGAACTCGATCGGATCTTCGATCGTGATGATGTTCGCGTATCGCTTTTCGTTCATCGTCTGGATCATCGACGCGAGCGCCGTCGATTTCCCGGATCCCGTCACGCCCGTCACCACGACGAGTCCGCGCGGGAGCATGGCGATGTCTTCGACGATCGGCGGAAGGTTCAACTCCGCGATCGACTTGGCCTGGTGTGGAACAGTTCGAATTGCGAATGCGATGGTTCCGCGCTGCTGATACGCATTCACCCGGAATCGGCCAATGCCCGGCACACCGGTCGCGAAGTCGGCTTCGCGAAACTCGGCGAACTCCTTCACCTGTTTGGGCGTCATGATCTCTTTCGCCAACGAGCTCAAGTCTTCGGGCCTAAGCGCCGGAAGCGGGAGCGGCGAGAGATCACCGTTGATGCGCAGCGTCGGCGGACGTCCGACCTTCAGGTGCAAGTCGGAAGCGTTCCGCTGCACCATCTGCTGCAAGATGGTTTTGAAGTTGAAAGGGGCACGCGCCGCAGTTGCCGCTGCGCCACCACTTTCGCTGGTCGAAACAGGATTACCCATTCGGGTCGACGCGGATCAGGACCTGGCCGTATTCCACCGGGTGTGAGTCGGACACCGCCACCTCTTTCACCACCCCGGAGAACTCTGACTCGATCTCGTTCATGATCTTCATCGCTTCGATAATGCAGAGGATCTGCCCTTTCTCGATGCGCTGCCCCACGGACACGTACGGCTTGGCTCCAGGTTCGGGCGAGGCGTAATACGTCCCGACCATCGGACTCTTGACCTCGAGCAATTTGATCTTCGGCGCCTCCGCCTTGGGCGCTTCCACAGGATCTGGAATCGCCGGCATCGGCTCCGTCGGAGTAAGACGCTGCGGGGAGGCCGCAGGCATCAAAGCCGGCATGGCCACTGGCGTCGGGATTTGCACCGCCCCGCGCTGTTGCGGGGTCTTTGAGATGCGGATCTTCATCCCCTTGTCCGACGAAATCTCCACCGAATCTACGGAGGATCCGTCGAGCATCTCGATCAGCCGCTTCACATATCGTAAGTCGATCATGTCACTCATTCAGATCCGCCGAGGTAGCGCTCACGCGAGTTCAAGCAGCTCTCGCGTGAAGTGCGTGAGGAGCTCCGTCCCCGCTGCGCCCAGATGAACATCGTCTTCGATTCGGACTCCCCCCCACTCCGGCACATACACACCCGGTTCGATGGTAACGACTGAACCGACCGGAAGCACCTCCTCCGCCAATCGCGAAAGACGGGGCGACTCGTGCACCTGGAGCCCGATTCCGTGCCCCAACCCGTGCCCGAATTCCTCGCCAAATCCGCGCTGCTCGAGAATTACCCTCGCGAGCGAGTCTCCTTCCTGTCCCTTCATTCCAGCGCGCACGCCCGCGCGAGCCACGGCGTTTGCCTCCTGAACGGCAGCGTAGACCTCGCGCTGACGCCCGTCGGCCCGCCCGACCACCACGGTCCGCGTCACGTCCGAACAATAGCCACCCGATGTAGCCCCGAAATCCAACAACAGAAAGTCCCCAGGCGCAATAGCGCGTTCGGAAGCCCGAGCGTGCGGAAGCGCCGACCGTGCCCCCGACGCCACGATGGGCGGGAATGGGTGCGCCTCGCTCCCCGCTTCACGCAGCGCACCTTCCAGAATCCCGCAGACTTGAAGCTCCGACAGCCCTGGGCGCACTCGCTCCAGTACTTCACTCAGCGCGGTCATGGCGATCCGTCCCGCCTCGACGATAGCGCCCACCTCACCGGCATCCTTCTGTGCGCGAAGCCCTTCGACGAGGTCTGTGGTCGGGCGCCAGCGCCATCGCTCGCTCTGCTCCAGCAAGCGCTGAAAGTCGCGATGCAGGAGGTGTCCCGACTCAAAGCCGATGGAATCCACCCCCATGGCCGGCAACACCCCCCACAGCCCGCTCCAGAGCGACGACTGCTCGATTCGCACCGACGCGACGCTCGCCGATTCCTCGTGCGCCTGCGTCTGATAGCGGAAGTCGGTAATCAGAATGACTTCTCGCTGGGAGACGAAGCAAAGGGCGCTCGACCCCGAGAAACCGGTGAGGTAGCGAATGTTCGCGAGACTGGAGACCAGGAGGCCATCCAGATGATTCGCGACGAGGCGATCGCGCAACGCCGTGATCCGCGTCGTTCTGGAGTCAGACACGAGGGCGGAGCTTCTGGACGAGACCGCGGAAGGCATACTCGTAGCCATCCGCCCCGAGTCCGCAGATCAACCCCACGGCGGCGGGAGCGAGCATCGAGTGCCGTCGTTCGGGCTCTCGTGCATAGATGTTCGTCAGGTGCACTTCCACGAACGGAAGGGCAACTCCAGTGAGCGCATCGCGAATGGCGAGGCTGGAGTGGGAGTAGGCGCCGGCGTTGATGACGACTCCGTCAGCACGCCCTCGCAGCCCATGGATCTCGGAGACCAGTTCTCCCTCTCCGTTGAACTGCGAGAACAAAACGTCGACGCCCAGCTCCGCGCCAAGTGCGCGAAGCCGGGCCTCGATGTCGGCTAGGGTGGCGCTTCCATACAGCGCCGGTTCTCGTGTCCCCAGGAGATTGAGATTCGGTCCATTAAGGACGGCGATTCTCACTTCTTCTTGAGTCCCTCCAGCCACGCGGTGAACTGTTCGATGTCGGCGCGCTCCCCGCCGTTAGGCGTCAGCTCGTTAGGCGATGCGGACGCATCACGACTCGTCGCAAAAAACTCGTCAAGCGAAACCGTGCTCGCTGACTTCGATGGAACATCGCCAAAGAGATGCTGAAGTGATAGCTCTTGCGCTCCAGCGTCGGTTGACTGGGTCGTCGCCGACTCGGCGCTGAACGCGGATGCCAGCGTCCCCGCTGCCGATTCATCGGCGTGCGATTGCGTCGCGGTGCCAAAGAGCGACTCCAGCGACGAAGCCGTGTTCCCGCGATCATCGTCGGGGACCGTCATCGCTTCGTCGCGAGTTGCAACGCCGCGGAACGTCGCCGGTGCCGTGTCCATCACCGGAGCATCAGACTGCTGTGCCCCGGCGTCAGCCAAAGGGAGCGACGACTCTCCCGGCAGTGCGCGGCGAGGTGCGCGTCGCGCAAACTGTGCGAAGAACGAGCGCGCGGATTGTCCGGCGCGTTCAACCTGCGGCGCCGGAGCGGGCTCCTCGCGCTTGAGTGTCAAGGCCTCGATCCGCGACTTCAGCGTTTGGTCGTTAGGATTGCGGCTCAACAACTGCTGATAGATGGCGAGCGCATCGTCCGTGAAGCCCTGCTGCACGTACAATTCCGCCATCGTCTCCGTGACGAACGCATCAGGCGTCTCTTCCACCGCTTCGTTGCCAAACGCCGGCGTGCGCCCGTACACGGGATCGTTCTCGAACTGCTCGTCGTGCGAAGCCTCGATCGTCGGCGCTTCGGCCTCCGCCTCGGTTTCCGCCGGCGCAAGGTGCTCATCCACGACATCCGCGAAGTAGCTGTCGGACGTGGACAGCGCTTCGACCACATGCTCCTGGACTTCCGGTGCTTCTGGAGCCGCAGCGTCAATTGCGGTGACGTCCACCGCTTCTGGTGCCGCAGCGTCCATCGCCGTGACATCGGCGGCGTGTGCCGCTTCGTCCGAAGACGTTTGCTCCGTTGCGGCTGACGACTCCGTCCCCCACGTCAGCGATGGCGTGCTGGCTTCGGCGTGATCATCTCCCTCGATCGCCGCGAACGCATTCGTGGCCGGTGTCTCCGCCCATGGCGAAATGGTTGCCATCGGAAGTTGCGGCGTCGGGCGCGTGGAGAAATCGAGGTCGTCGCTCTCGACGGCAGCAGTCTCGCTGGAGTCGTCCGCCGCCGGCGTCGCCGACTCCGTGTCGGCAGCTGCAACGGTCAACGGCTGCCCAAAATCGAACGGATCGTCCTCGTGCTCCTGGTGTGCCGGCTGGTGCGCACTTTCAATCGCTTCGGGAGCGGGAGTCGAATCCACACCCATCGGCGGCGTCGCCGAGAGGCTCAACGAGAATGCGTTGATATCGTTGCTGGAGAGCGCGGACGTCGACGCCGGCGTGACGTTGGAGATGTCCGCGAACAGCGTCTCGGAGAATGAGACTTCGCTCGCCTCGGCTTGCGGCGCGGCTTCCTGAAACCACGCCGATTCCTGAGGTTCGGCGATCGCCTCGAGATCGCTCAGGGAGATGACCTCTTCGCGCTGTGCATGCGCATCGGCTTCGGCAAACGCTGCGGCAAAGGGATCATCATCGGCGGCCGCGACGTCGTTAGGCATCGTCGCCGAGGCACTTGTCGTCGGTTCGACGTCGTGGCTGGGGAGTTCAACCGCGAATTCTTCGAAAACCGCGCCCGTGGGCGCCGGCGTGAATTCGACCGTCTCCTCCGTGGCAAAAGTGGTCGTTTCGTCGAGCACCAGAGCCGGCGGAGGCGGCGTGACCTCGTGTGTTGGCGACGCAAAAGAGAACGTCTCTGTATCGACGGTCTCGGGCGCCGGCGCCCCCCAACGTTCGTCGAGCGGAGGAGCAGCACCAGCGTCGTGCGCGTCCGCAATCGTGGACGTCGCTTCGTGCTCCGACGCGTCGGGGTAGTCGGCGTCCGACGCAACTGCTTGCTCCGCGGGGAGCGACGTCAGAAGAGCAGCAATTTCCTCGTTGCGTGGATCGGCATCCAGCACGCGCTCATACCAGGCGCGCGCGACGTCGGGTGCATCCTGTTCGCGCGCGATGTCGCCGAGGTAGCGAAGCGCGATGAGATTTTCGGGATCGAGGTCGAGCGCCTGTTCAAACGCGACTCGCGACTCGCCAAGCTCGCGCGATTCGTAGAGCGCCTGCGCCAGTACGATATGGCCGGACACATGCCCAGGTTGGTTCGGCAGATGCGCGCGGCAAATGGCGATGGCCTGTGTAAGGTCGCCAAGCTTTCGGAATTCGTTGGCGAGAGGAGCGAAGTACCGACGCGGACTCTCGTCGAATTTCTTCTTCAGCTCGTCGAGTCGTGCGGACGTGGCCATGCCGGGCCCTCAGTTTCTTTGCGCCGAAGCCGGCGCCGCTGAAATACGATGCAGGTATCCAGTTGTGCAGACGAGCCACATGAGCAGAAGTGACACAGTAACTTGATTTTAGCCGCAGATCACAAATAGTTTTCGCGGCTCGTCTCTCCCCTGTAACACCCCGCGTAAAAGCAGGAGTAACCGCACGTGCTGCAACAAATGCGGAGCTCCGCGAAGTGGATTTGGCTATTCATCGTCATCTGCTTTGTCGGAGTCTTCCTTTTTGCCGAAACTTCAGGGCTTCTTGGCCTTGGTGGCGGCGCCCGAATCACGACCTCGACAGCGGTCGCCGAAGTAAATGGCGTCGATGTCCCGTATCTACAGTGGGTCAACCTATCGAATGCGAAGGCGCAGCAGGAAGAGCGCCAGATGGGGCGCGGACTCACCCTGGATGAACGTCGTCGCGTCGAAGACCAAGCCTTTGAGGAGTTAGTCTCCAACATCCTTCTCGAGCAAGAGTACAAGCGACGCGGCATCCGTGTCACGGATCAGGAAGTTGTCGAGGCCGCCCAGCAGTCGCCGCCGCCCGAGCTCATGCAGAACCCCGAGTTGCAGACCGAGGGGCGTTTCGACATCGACAAGTATCGCCGGCTTCTCCGGTCGCCTGCGGCACGCCAGCAAGGGCTCCTGTTGCAGCTGGAGAATTTCTACCGCACCGAAATTCCGCGCGCGAAGCTCTTCGATCAGTTGGCCGGCGACGTGTATGTCTCCGATTCAAAGCTCTGGAGCGTGTACCGCGACCTGAACGATTCGGCACAGGTGAGCTTCGTGAAGTTCGACGCGGCCACGGTCAGCGATTCTTCCGTGAAGATCTCCGATAGCGATCTTCGCGCGTATTACGACAAGAATCGTGAGAGCTTGAAGCGTCCGGGGCGTGCTGCGGTCACCGTGCTCACCATTCCTCGCGTGGTTTCGGCGGCCGACTCACAGGCGAGTCGCGCGCGCGCCGAAGCATTGCGCGAGGAGATCGTGAAGGGGGCGAAGTTCGAGGACGTCGCCAAACGCGAGTCAGCCGACACGATCTCCGGACGCGACGGCGGCTCGTTAGGCTCGGGCCCGAAGGGACGCTTCGTCAAACAGTTCGAAGACGCCGCGTTTGCGCTCAAGCCAGGTGAGGTCTCGCAGCCCGTCCTCACTCCGTTTGGCTATCATCTCATTCGCGTCGACACTCGCAAGGGCGACACGCTCTCCCTTCGTCACATCCTCGTCAAAATCCAGCAGAGCGACTCATCGGCGGTGCACACCGATCGCCTGGCCGACTCGCTGGCGCGCATTGCAGCGCAGCAGGAGCAGCCCTCGCGACTCGATAGCGCAGCGAAAGTGCTTGGCCTCAAGCCGGAGCACATGAGCGTGATCGAGGGCGAGCCATTGATGGCTCCAAACGGAAAGCCGATTCCCAGTGTGAGTGCGTGGGCGTTCGGAGCCGTGAAGGTTGGCGAGACCAGCGATCTATACGACTCTGATGACGGCTATTTCCTGGCGCGTCTCGACTCGATTTCTCCCGGCGGCATTCCGTCGTTTGAGCAGGTAAAGAACGAGATCCGTGCGGAATTCATCGGCCGCCGGAAGGCTGAGACGCTCGTTCCGAAGGCGAAAGAGCTTGCGGCGGCAGCTGCAACGTCGACTCTTGAGGCTGCGGCGAGTGCCAAGGGAATGACGGTCACGAAGTCGGAGATGTTTACGCGCCCGCAGTTCGTGCCTGGACTCGGACGCTTCAACGCTGCCATCGGCGCCGCGTTCACACTTCCCGAGGGGAAGGTGAGCCAGCCCCTCGTGACCGACGAAGGGGCATTCGTACTCCGTGTCGACCGCCGCGTGAAGGCCGACAGCGCGGTCTGGGCAGCGCAGAAAGACAAGCAGCGCCAGGAAGCAAGTAACGCGATGCGTCAGCTCAAGGTGCGCACCTTCCTGAACGAACTTCGCAAAGGGGCGAAGGTTGAGGACAACCGGAAGGAGCTCAACGCCGCGGCGCGCCAGCAGTCGAGCTAACCCGCCGCACGACCGCATTGAACGAACGAGGGCGCCACGTCAACGTGGCGCCCTTCTTGTTTAGCGGCAGATCGCAATGCGAAAGGGTGCACGCCTCGTTAGGCGCGCACCCCGATCGACTGCGCTCTGATGTTCAAGCGAATCTTAAGCCCGTCCTAACTCAGGACAGCAGGCGCTTCGGCTCCGGACGATTCTCTTCTTCCTGGCGAATTGGCTCCGCCTGACGGGGCGGAAGCGAAGAACGCGTCTCTTCCTGGATCGAACGATCGACATCCGAAATTCCCTTCTTGAACTCGCGGATGCTCTTGCCGAACGACGATCCGATCTCGGGCAGGCGCTTCGCTCCGAAGAGCAGGAGCACCACCACCAAGATCAGGAGGATTTCCATGAAACCCAGATTTCCGAAATTCATACGAGCTCCTAGAAGAGCGACCGGGCAATAAGATAAGCGATCAATACACCGAGCAGGCTGAGAAGTGACACATCCAGCGCGATCGGCCCTAGTGCGAACTTCAAGATAACGAGGTCGACGTGCAAGGGGCCGAGCGACGGAGTGACTCCCGTGGTAAGAAATTCCTTAACCGCCCCAACGGGCAAAAAGCGTCTCGAGAACTGGGTCATGAAGCCGCCAACCACAAATCCGGCGGCCAGGACGATGACGTGAAAGAGCGGGCGGCTCGTGCCAGTTGGCTTGGGCATTATGAACGTCGGTCGAGGACGTAGGCCAACGCGTCGTAGAGCGCGACTCGCGCTGCACTCTCCGGGAGACCGGCAAGCGCTTCTTCCGCCTGCTCGGCGAATTCTTCGCCGCGACGCCGTGCGTAGTCAAACCCTCCAGAATCGCGTACGATCGCGACCACATCGGCGATGCTCTCGTCGCTCGGCGACGACGACGCAAACAGCGCGTCGACCGTCTTCCGAGCGGAGGGTGTCATGGTGCGCAGCGCGTCGATGAGCGGAAGCGTGACCTTGTGCTCCTTGAGGTCGAGCCCCGTGGGTTTCCCCGTGGTCTCAGAACCCTCGGTGTAGTCGAGGAGGTCGTCTTGCACCTGAAACGCCATGCCGAGACGCTCTCCAAAGCGGGAAAGCCGGTCGCGAAATTGCGCGGCGCCACAGAGCGCTCCTGCTTCACACGACGCCTTGAACAGCGCGGCCGTTTTGCACTTGATGAGGAACTCGTAGTCATCCTCGGAAAACGCGAGCGCGTCGAGCGCGCTGAGCTGTCGCATTTCGCCGAGCGTGAGTTCGTTGGAGGCGTTGGCAAAGACGCGGAGAATTTCCAGGTCGGAGAGCCGCACCAGCTCCTGCACCGCGCGCGAATACAAGAAGTCGCCAGCAATGACGGCCACCTGGTGCGTGAACAGGGAGTTGATCGTTGGCATTCCACGCCGGAGCACAGAATGATCAACGGCGTCGTCGTGCACGAGCGTGGCGAGGTGGATCAACTCGACGACAGCAGCGTAGGCCGCCGCACGCGGCTCTGGAGCGCCATCGGTCTCGCTGGCCAGAAGCAGGAGCGTTGGGCGCACCATCTTTCCCTTCATGAGCATCAGATGCTCATTGACGCCGCGAAAGAATTCGGAGTCGATGGCGACGATGCGCCACATCTCCTCGTGCACGCGCGCGAGGGCTCCGGCAACGGGAGCCTGGATGTCTTTGAGAGATGCCGCGCCGGTCTGTCCGTTGCGGGTCTTTAGCGTCACTTGGTTCGGTGCTCCATGGCAGCCACACGCTTGGCGACATCGCGGAACTGGATGTCGACGGCAAACACTCTCTGATAATAACCGAGTGCATCCCTGTGGCGCTCCATGGCCTCATTGGCAAAGCCAAGGAGGTACAGCACTCCAACGAGTTGCTGGTCATCCGCCCCCGTCGTTTCGACCGCCCGACGCATCAGGGTGATGGCGACCTGCATCTGCCCCTTCTCGACAAAACACTGCCCGAGCGCCTCGTACGCGGCCTCGCGATGGTCATTGCCGCGCAGTGCCTTTTGGAACTCGGAGATCGCCTCGTCCACGAGCCCCATTTCCTTGAACGCGACACCCAGGTCGTAATGGCTGGCGAAATCTTCTTCGTCGACGTTCTCGGCGACTCCCTGTTTGAATCTGCGAAGCATGTCGTCGAAGTCCGCCTGTTCGTCGCCACTTGGCGCGACGTCCGACGTCACCATCCGGGTCGAGCGAACTGGCTCGGCGGCTCGCAGCCAGTCGCCCAAGTCGACGAAATCCTCGTTCACATCGCTCCGCGCCCCGTCTGATACGGGCGTTGATGTCGTCGTCGCCGGCGTGGAAGTCTTGCGATCGCTGAGAGTGATCGGCTCGATGTCTTTCGCTCGCGCAGGCGCTTGTGGGTCAGCGGCGATCGGAGGGATCGGGAGTGTGAAGTCCGGAAGCGGCGTTGAGCGACCGTTGGTCGGAACGTGCGCGGCATCCGCCGGCGCCGCGCTCAGTAGAGGCGACGGAACGTGGAAGGCCTGGGGAATCGTGACATCATCGATCGATGGCATTTCCTCGGTCACCGAGTGCGACACCACCGGTGACACGCCAGCGTCGGTGAAAAGCCCGAGCATCGCTGACGAAGCGTGAGACTCGGTGCCGTCGCGCACCGTCGGCGCTGGCGGCACGTAGCCGTCGTCGGGCGCGATGAGGCCCAGGGCCACGCGCGCGCGCTGATTGCCGGGCGAGAGCTCGAGAACGCGCGAGTAGACGACGTGTGCCTTTGGCGCGTCGCCACTCCGGAAAAGCGCGTCGGCGAGTTCGACGTATGCCTCGATGAGCTGCGCGCGATTGCCGGAGCGGACCGCGTACTCCACTCGTTTCTGGTGATGGCGGACAGAGTTAGGGCAGGCGCGAAGGACGCTGTCGGCGACCGTGCGTGCGCCATCCAGATCCCCTAACTGTTCGAAACCAGTCATCGCGATTTCGAGCTCGACGAGCCCGCCATCGCGGTCACCAAGTCCAATCAGTTCCTCGCCTAACAAGCGACGGAGGGCCCAGTTTCCTGGATCGATTTCGAGGCGTCGGCGGAGTTGTGCCTCCACACCACCGAAGGAGACGCTGCTTCCCTGCGAGGCAAGCAGACGGGAGGCTCCGTTCTGCTGTTCGTCGTTGGAGTCCTCGTCGCCCTGATCGGCGGGCCACATCATGGCCGCAGCGAGGTCGTCAAAGCGCGCGGGTGGCGTCGGCGACGACGGCCCGTTGACGGCGCTCATCTCTCCCGAGACGAGGTCGCCGACATGTTCATCGCGCCACTCGCCGTCGATGAGAACTTCGGGCGCCACGTCGTTCGGCCACTCGTCGGGCGACAGCGTGTCGGACGACAACGACGGTTCGGGCTCGAACGATTCGCGATCGGGATCGAAGGTGGGCGGCTGCGCAAGGAACGAATCGGGCGTCGCGCGCTCGCTGGGATCGTACGTGCGATACGCGTCGCTGTCGTCGGCCGATGTGGCGCCATCGCCGCCATCGCCGCCATCGCCGACATCGAGCAACGGAAGCTCGATCGGGTTGTCGCGGAACGCCGCTTCAATCATCGCCTCATCGGGCGGCGTGGCGCCGGCGCGGCGCGGCGAGGCACCGATTCCCTGCTCTGCGTCCTCGGCTGAAGTGATCGCGAGAGTGTCGAGCGACATCGCCGCGCGCAACGACGACGTATCGAGTGCCGAGTGGGGCTCTTCGGTCACGTTGAATTCGTCGACGCGCGACTCGTCATCGCCCTGGAGCTGCGCCTCACGGTCCGCAGCGGCAAAATCGAAGTCGAACTCCGCGCTCACGTTCTCGGCGGGCGGTGCATCCGCGCCTAACGACGAATCGACGCGGCTCTCGTCGTCGGCTTCAGAATGCGCGCCATGAGCGACCGATGTTTCACTCGCCCTGACGTCCCCGCTACTCGCGACCTGGTCGTCCGATGCCGGTATGGGCGTACCCGGCCCATCGGCTTCGCCCACAGCCGGCGACACGCCAGGCTCGTGAGGCTCGCTGGACTCGTTAGGCCCGTTGGACTCGTTAGGCCCGGCGACAAGTGCGGAGTCCAGTGCGCTCGCGACCTCGCCCGACGTGAAGCCGTCGACCGCTGCGACGTTACCACCGCTGCGCATGAACGGCGGTGTGAGTTCGTCGAGCAGATTGATCTCCTGCTCCGCGTCAGCCGCAACGCCGAAGAAGCGCTCCAGCGACGAAGCCCCCTCGGCGGACGCGTTCGCCCCGAACTCCTCAACGCTTTCGTCGTCGCGACTCGCCGCGGTGACCGCCTCGCCTTCGTGCGACGGAGCCTCGGCGTCATTGGACGCTGGTGCACCGTCGTGCAACTCCGCATCGTCAACCGCACGTCCATTCTCAGACGTTGCGCCAGTCGTTGCGCCAGACGTTGCACGCTCCTCTCCCGCCATCGGCCCGAACTCGTCGAAGTCATACGCTTCGGCCTTCGCCGCCTCGATGTCGTCGACCGGCACTCCAGCCGGGCGGCTATCCACCGCGGGACCGTTCGCTTCGATCGGCGCGTCGATCGCGCCAATGACCGGGACGTGCAGCGGCGTGAGAAGACGATCGATCGTAAGATCGTCGCGCCGAGCGCCTAACGCGGCATCAACCCACGCGTCCGGCGTTTCGTCGCCATCGAGCGAGTGGACCGTTGGTCCGCTACTGGCGCTCTGCTCGTCCTCTTCCACCGACTCAACAACGGCAATTTCATCGGTGACGCGAGCGCTGCCGTCGATCGCGACCAACTCCGCGGTGTCGCGACGTGTTTCGTCCGTTTGCTCCTGCTCGTGCTGCGCCCCGACGCGGCGCGACGCGAGCGATCCCGCGTCGTTAGGCTCGCGCTGGTGCGGCACGCCGGCTTCGCCGGCCGGTGTGGCCGTGTCGCTCAGGTCGAGGATATCGAGCGGCGTGATCGAGTCCGCCGCAGCGGGTGCGATCGCCGGAATCGCGATCGGCGTCGCCATGACCGCGAGGAGATCGATGACTTCATCGTGCGCGGCATCGTCGTCACTCTCGACAAGCGGGAGTTCGACCTCGAGTGTGATGTCGCGCGCGCGAGGTGGCTCGGCCATCACCGCGTCGAGATCGAGCGAGATGTAGCGCGCCTCGTCCGACTCCTCCTCAATCCCGGCGGACGATTCGACGCCCGCCAGATCGATGGCTTCGTCGGCGGCGCTCTCCAATCCGGCGATCGCAGCGATGTCGAGACCTTCCTCCGCGCCAGTCGACTCGCGCATCAGGCCCATCTGAGCGAGCTCGCTGGCTTCCGGACGTTCGCCAGGCTCGAGTTCCATCGATTCAAGCCCCGACACCGGATCGTTAGGCACGTCATCGACGACGCTCGCCTCGTCCTCAAATCCGTCCGGACGTATCGTGTCGGCCGCGTCCTCGTCGTCGGGGACAAAGGTCAGCGTGAGACCCTCGAGCGCGGGAACGGGGACAGCGGGTACGACCGACGGCGATGGCGACGACGGTGGCGTTGCCGCGCGACTCGCCGCTGCTGGCGCCGCCGATGCAATCGGTGCGTCGGTCGCGAGATCGAGGAACACGAGATCGCTCGACTTCTGCGAGACCCATGCACCTGACGGACGCGGCACAAACTCGGGATCGATCGCCTTCATGCGATCGAGGGTCGCCGACGCCTCCGGGCGACGCCCCTCGGCCTCGAACTTGTTCCAGAGCGTCTCGAGCTGTTCGACGGCTTCGTTCTTCCGGTTTTCACGCGTGAGCCACTCGGCGAGCATCAACCGAATGTCGTCTTGATCGGGACAGAGGTCGGCGAATTCCTTCAGTGCGCGAAAGGCTTCGTCAATCTGGCCGGCCTTCTGCATACGGTCGGCGTACTCGAGGAAGTTCTTCTTCGCGTCGTTCTTGAAGCCCTTCGAGGCGCTGATCTTCCCGAGCTTGTAGTACACCGCCGATCGCGTCGGCGATTGGCGGAGAACCTTGTTGCAGAGCGCGATGGCGTTGTTGAGAAATCCGCGTTCAGCATAAATGTCGATCGCTTTCTCATACCAGCCTAACGCTTCGCTGACGTTTCCCTGTCGCGTGAGCAGGTCGCCCACACGATTGTAGAGCTGCAAGTCGGCGTCATCGAGATCGCCGTCCGCCTCTTCCAATAATTGGATGTAGAGTGCAAGCGCCTTCTCGAGTTGCTTCTTTGCCTCGAAGTCGGCGGCGCGTTTTTTCAGCTTCTGAGCGGCGGCGGATGTCATGCGATCACTTCGCTCCGCCGATGTCTGCAAACGGCGTCATGCGCAGCGCACCCCGCGTACCCAACTCGCGATACAGCGCCGATCGCCATACCAGTATGGAAGCTCGCGCACGTCTTCCATTTCGAAGAGCGCGATGTCCGCGGAATAACCAGCGGCAAGCTGTCCCGTCTCGTTCGCGAGGTCGAGCGCCGCCGCGCCATTCACAGTGGCGGCGAGCAGGGCCTCGGACACGGACAGATGCAACTGACTCACGGCGAGCGACAAGATGAGCGGGAAGTTCGGCGTAGGAGACGTGCCCGGATTGAAATCAGTCGCGAGAGCGACTGCTGCCCCGCCGTCGAGTAACGCCCGAGCCGGTGCCTGCCGGTCTTTTCCGAGAAACAGCATCGTCCCTGGAAGCAACGTCGCCACCGTACGCGACGCCGCGAGGGCCCGAATGCCGCTTTCAGAAATCGCCGCCAGGTGATCGGCCGAGGTGGCCTCGAGTGAGGCCGCCAACTCGGCGCCACCGGAAGGACGCAGTTCGTCAGCGTGCAGCTTGATTCCGAGTCCAGCGTCGCGCGCCGCACCGAGGATCGTTCGTGTTTCCTCGACCGTAAACACGCCCGGCTCACAGAAAACGTCTGCAAACCGGGCGAGCTCGCCCGCCACCACAGCCGGAATCATCTGTGAGACGAGCAAGTGGAGGTAATCGGCACGTCCTGCCGGGGATGAGCGGGCCTCGAGCGGAATTTCGTGCGCCCCGAGGAAGGTCGGGACCAGCCGAAGCGGAAGGAGCGTCCCTAGCTGAGCGATGGCTCGGAGCGACTTCAATTCGTCGTCGAGCGTTAGGCCGTAACCGGACTTAACCTCGACGGTGGTTGTGCCGTGGGCCGCCAGGCGGCGCAGTCTGGGGAGCGCGAGTGCGACGAGTTCGTCTTCGCTGCGCGTGCGCAGGTCGCGTACAGACGCGTGAATTCCACCGCCGCGTCGCGCGATCTCCATGTAATCGAGCCCCGCCGCGCGAAGCTCCTGCTCGTCGTAGCGCGGCCGGCCGAAAATCGCATGCGTGTGTGAGTCAACGAGCCCGGGAGTCAGGACACCGCGCGCACAATCGAAGAGCTCCGCATCCGGGTATCGCGCGAGCAGTACGTCATGCGGGCCGACAGCCGCAACGCGATCGCCGTCGAGAACCACCGACGTCCCCGACGGTTGAATCGCTGCGTCGCGCAGCTCGCCGCCGCGTCGCGCACGTCCGGGCCCCGCGCATGTGACGACCTGCGAGGCGTTATAAAGAAGAAGTGGCATTGAAGTCACGGGAAAGGACGGCCATGCCTAACCACGCGCAACCGCCTCGCCCCGCCCCGAGCGTGCGGTTACGCGAGGACGTCACGCACGCGCGAAAGGCGCAAGGGTGCCTGCGCTTCCCCACGACATGCATAGAAGCACCGATTGCAGTCGATCGCCTCGTACCGCTTGAACTCCGTCCAGTGGAAATCGGTCGGAAAATCGGGACAACGCTTCACGTGGCCAGTGGGATTCACGTGAATGGTGCGCAACCCTGACTGACACGGTTCCTTCATCTCGCCACGCAGGAAGCGCGGAATCTGTTCGAGATAATAGTCGGAATTGGTGATGATCCCCCGGCGCTTTCGTTTGTAGGCGAGGAGTTCGCGAATCACGGCGGCGACGTCGTTGCCGAAGCCGTTCTGCAGGAGAAGCGATTCGTTTCCGTTCTTGAAGTCCGTGTAGACGGAGAAGTTGACACCTGCGCCCAGTTCGGCGGCGCGATGAACCAACGGCAGAAGCTGGTCGAGGTTGTCGTTCTTGATGACGGTGTTGAACCGGATACCGTGCATTCCGCGAGCGCGCATGCCGCTCACGGTTGCGAAGATCTTCTCCGTCAGCCCGGGAATGCCGCGCGCGATGTCGTGGCGACCGTCAAGATAGTCGAGTGAAATGTTGAACTGGTCGATGCCCGCGTCCCAGAGCGATTGCGCGCGTTCTGGTGAGAGCATCCCGCCGTGCGTGATCACGCTCACGTACTTGAGCGAAATCGCATCGCGCACCGCGGCGACCAGCGATTCGAGATCGCGCCGAAGAAGCGGCTCGCCCCCCGTGAAGGTGACAAGCATCGGATTGAAATACCGGGCCGCATCGGCAAACGACGTCAGCTCTTTCTGTTTCTCGTCGGCTGGCGTCTTCCAATAATCGCAGAATCCGCATCGCGCGTTGCAGCGCATCGTGACCTCGAAGTGCACGAGGACCGGACGACGCCGCATCGTGAGCCAGGCGTATTTCCCGAGAAAGAGTGGGACGTGATATGGCTTGTACTTGCTACTGAGCATCGAGTCTCGTTAGGGTCGCGATCGACTTGTGTGCAAAGGTCGTGCGTCTGACGAGATGTTTCCAAGTCTTAGCTGAGACAATGCGTCGTTAGTCCTGATCGCGAAGCATGGGAAGGTTGATCCCTTCGCGACGAGCGGTGTCGCGGGCGATGTCGTATCCTGCGTCGGCATGCCGCGCGACTCCCATACCGGGGTCATTCGTCAGCACGCGCTGGAGACGAACGCGCATTTCCGGCGTGCCGTCGGCGACAATCACCTGCCCGGCGTGCAGCGAGTTGCCGATTCCGACGCCGCCACCGTGGTGAAACGAGACCCACGATGCTCCGCTGGCGACGTTGACCATCGCATTCAGTATCGCCCAGTCCGCAACAGCGTCGCTACCGTCCTTCATCGCCTCTGTCTCGCGGAACGGCGACGCCACGCTCCCAGTGTCGAGATGGTCGCGCCCAATGACGATGGGGGCCGAGAGCTCGCCCGATGCGACCAGATCATTGAGCGCCACGCCAAACTTCGCACGTTGCCCCTGTCCCAGCCAACAAATACGAGCCGGAAGTCCTTGAAAGTGAATACGTTCGCGAGCGAGGGTGATCCATCGGCGAAGGTGCTCGTCGTCCGGGAATAACTCGAGCACTAACTCGTCGGTGCGGGCGATGTCGGTCGGATCGCCCGACAAGGCAACCCAGCGGAACGGCCCCTTCCCTTCGCAGAAGAGCGGGCGAATGTACTCGGGGACAAACCCAGGAAAGGTGAACGCGTCGGCGAGCCCAGCGTCGAAGGCGACGGTGCGAAGATTGTTTCCGTAGTCGAACGTGATCGCACCGCGCTGATGCATCGTGAGCATCGCGCGGACGTGCTCGACCGCTGATGCGGTGGAGCGTCGGACGTACTCCTTAGGGTCGCTCTGGCGAAGCGCCGTCGCGTCCGCGAGCGACATTTCCGCCGGAACGTAGCCGTTGAGCATGTCATGCGCGCTCGTCTGGTCCGTGAGGACGTCAGGCGTAATCCCACGCCTAACGAGCTCCGGAAGCACCTCGGCCGCATTGCCGACAAGTCCGACGGACAACGCGCTTCCTGATTGCTGCGCCTCGCGAATCCATGCGAGCGCTTCGTCAAGATTGTACGACTTGCGATCGCAGTATCCGGTGGTGAGACGCTTGTCGATGCGCTGCTCGTCGACCTCGACGCCGAGTATTGCTGCTCCGCACATCGTCGCGGCGAGCGGTTGCGCGCCACCCATCCCACCCAACCCCGCGGTCAGGACGAATCGCCCGCCTAACGATCCGCCGAAGTGCCGTCGGGCGACGGCGCCGAACGTTTCGTACGTTCCCTGGACGATTCCCTGCGACCCGATGTAGATCCACGACCCCGCCGTCATCTGGCCGTACATCATCAAGCCCTTGCGTTCGAGCTCGCGAAACTGGTCCCACGTCGCCCAGCGCCCGACCAGATTGCTGTTGGCGATGAGCACACGCGGCGACGACTTTTGCGTGCGGAAGACCGCCACCGGCTTTCCGCTTTGCACGATTAGTGTCTCGTCGTCCTTGAGCGCGCGCAGCTCACGCGTGATGGCGTCGAACGCCTCCCAGCTTCTCGCCGCCCGACCGGTTCCGCCGTAGACCACCAGATCGTCGGGACGCTCGGCCACATCCGGATCGAGGTTGTTCATCAGCATGCGAAGCGCCGCTTCCTGCTGCCATCCTTTGCACGTCAGCGTTGTACCGCGCGGCGCGCGCACTTCGCGGGCGCCACGCGGCGCGTCGATTGTTGAAAGCGTCATGAGCGGGACGTCGAAAGGAGTGAACGGTCGCCATTCTCCAACACGTGTGCCGCCGACTCGCGCGCGATGTCGGCAAACACACCTTGCTCGATGAGCAGGGCAGCAGCTGCAATATCCGGAGCGAGGAAGCGATCGCGTGTGAGCGTAGGCACTTTGGCGCGCAATGCTCGGTGCGAGCGCTCGATGACCGCGCTCGACGTCAGCGGCCGGCGATGATCGAGTCCCTGCATTGCGCACAGCGCTTCGATCGCCAGGACGTGCCTGACGTTTTCGACGACGCGGCGGAGTTTCACCGCCGCCCTCATCGCCATTGGTACCACGTCTTCTTTGCCGCCGTCGGTCGGAATCGAGTCGACGGTGGCTGGGTGCGAAAGTCCCTTGCACTCCGATGCAATTGCCGCCGCGCTGATCTGCGCGATCATGAAGCCTGAATTTACTCCCGCATCGGGAGTGAGAAACGGCGGCAGCCCTTCGTTCAAATCCGGGTGAACAAGCCGGTCGATGCGACGTTCCGCCATCACGGCAATATTCGTGAGCGCAATCGCAAGGAAATCGCAGACCATGCCGACCGATTGCCCATGGAAGTTTCCACCGCTCAACATGGCGCCGTCATCGAAGACCAGCGGGTTGTCCGTCGCTGCGTTCAACTCGCGCGCCACCACGCCGTCGGCGAAGCGCAACGCATCGAACACCGGTCCGTGCACCTGTGGCATGCACCGTAGAGCGTACGCGTCTTGCACCCGCGGATCGTTCGTGCGGTGCGACTCGCGAATCGCGCTTCCTTCGAGAATCGTGCGCAGGAGCGCCGCCGATTGCAGCTGACCAATCTGCCCCCGAACCTCGTGTATGCGCGCGTCGAAGGCGACCGGCGTGCCTAACAATGCCTCAAGGGCGGCCGCGCCGGTGATGTGCACAGTAAGCCACAGATTCCACGCATCGTGCAGGGCAAGCGACGCCAGCGCGGTGTGAGCCTGCGTACCATTTACCAGCGCGAGCCCCTCCTTGGGCGCGAGTTGCACCGGCTCGATGCCCACACTGCGCAGCACATCGCTCGCATCGCCTTCCTCATCCGAGTCGCGGCGACGCATGCGCCCTTCTCCGATGACGCCTAACGCGAGGTGGGAAAGGGGCGCCAGGTCTCCGCTTGCGCCGACGCTCCCCTGCTCTGGTATCGGCGGATAGACGCCGGCGTTGAGCATCGCAATAAGGCGCTCGACAACGAGGGGACGAATTCCTGAGTGCCCCCTCGCCAGTACGTTGGCGCGCAGCAGCATCATTGCGCGGGTTTCTGTCTCGCCTAACGAACGTCCGACGCCGGAGGCGTGGCTGCGCACCAGGTTCACCTGCAACTCGGCCAGCCGATCCGGCGGGATCGCGACGTCCGAGAGCTTTCCGAAGCCGGTTGTAATACCGTACACGACCTCGTTGCGGGCGACGATCCCGTCGACGATCGCGCGCACGCGCACGAGGTGCTCGCGTGCGTCGGCGGCGAGTGCGACAGGTGCGCCATCGCGTGCCACCGCCACCACGTCACCCAATGCGAGCGATCTCCCGTCCAGCACCACAGGTCTTTGCGTTGTCATGGCGCCAATCTCCTCGGCGCTCGCGGCCAATTCAAGGGCGCGCGCTAAGGCACCGATCTCGACCCCGTATATCCGCGCGGAAAATCGTTGCGATCGTAGTTGAACTTGAGATCGGGCTGGGCCTTGAGCGCGATGAAGAAGTTGAACGAGAAATTGCCGTTTGGTGAACGCGAGAATGCGAAGACCGCGTCCCAGTCGTGCAATTCACGCTGCAGGCTAACGACTTGCGAGGCAAACTCGTGACGAATGAGATCATACGAGGTCCGCCACTGTCCCGCCCACTTATCGGTGATGTGGAACGACATATCGCCCTGCAGGTTCGACGTGGGGGGCACACGAAAAAACGTTCCGCCGCGCGTCGTTGTCTCGTACGGATTGCTCACGGATCCGGTCGTCGTCTGTTGACGTTTGCACTCGTCGTACGACAGCTGAATCGCCCTGTACTGCTCGCAGACGATCGTCGGGTCGAGCGAGACGACGTTGCTCCCCGTCGGAGGACGCTGGCGCTGCGTTGAGTACGAAAGATTGACTTTCCACCCCTGCCCAGACGGAATCTGCAGCGCGGCCTGATTCAAGCTTCCTTGAATCGAGCGCCCGGCGATCATGTTGCGATCGTCGCCAAACGATCCAGAGCGGCGTGAGTTCTGGCGCTCGAGCGCGGATTCGCCCTCTCCTGCACCCCGTTGCTTGTCATCGTCCATCTTGAAGCCGAGCAATCGCCCCATCGCACGTACGAGGGGAGACGTCTTGTCGAGCGACAACGTGCCGCGAATCCCTTCGCGGTACGGCTTGAATTTGGCCGAGTCGGACGCCGGATTCCCTTGGAACAGGGAGTAGTTGACGCCGAAATCGAAGCCCGGGAGCAAGTCCGAGCGCGCCGTATAGTCGAACGACTGATTCGTTAGGCCGATGTGACTGGACGATTTTCGCGCACGAACAAAATCGTACGAGAGCGTCGTGAAGGTGAGCGAGAGTAGCTTGATCTTGCGTCCCTGATCGGGTCCGCCCGTCGTCTTCGCGGTATCGCTCGCAGGATTCTTGAGCTTCGCCTCGAAATTGGTCGCCAGGCCGAAGCTGAGCGTGTTCTGTTCGTTCGCGCCGAGGAAGCCCTGCCTAACGTCGCCCATCGCCGCAAGGAATTCATCGCTGATGTTGCCGGAGGGCGTATAGGAGAACTGGATCTGCGGTTCAATCGCGTGCCGGATGGCGGCGACTGGGCCGAACCCACGATAGATGTGATACAGCTTTGGGCCTAACGAGAGTCCGAACGCGGGGCGCATGGACTGTGCGACGAATTTCCCACCCGTGCGCTCGGTCCGCACGATCAACGGCGACTGTCCGAAGACTTTCTGGAACGAGATGTTCGGGCTCAGGTTCCAGGATCCCTGAAAGAACGAGGGGAGGTTGAACCCCGTGTCCCAATCAAGACCCGTCTGGAAGTTTCGCGCAAAGACGCGCTCGACCTTGTTCGTGGTGTCGTTCACGTCGGCGATCATCCGCTTCTGCGGAAAGTCGTTAAGAATGTCGCTTACGCGAATCGCATTGCGGAGATTGAAGCCGTGAAACGTGATCGGCGTGTCAAACGAAATCGTGCTGCGCCGCGTGTTCCGGGTAATCTTCGTGGAGTCGAGTGCTCCCGTGAGCGGGTTTGTGGAATAACGATAAGGCGCCAGTTCACCCGGCTGATCGATCTTGAAGCTCTGATCCGTGCTCATGCTGAAGTTCGGCGTCCACGTGAAGTCTTCGCCGATCTTGATGGGCTGCGTCGTGATGGAGAGTGTGGGGAATGTACGATCAACCTGTGTGCGCCCCGGATACTGCTTCTGCGTCCCTCCGATCTGCATCGAGAAGGGACCACGACCGGTATTGAATGAGAGCTGCGAGCTTATGGTTGCGAGGGCGGCGTACGGATTGAACGTGAGCAGGCGCTGCGCCGTCGTGTTGGTGACGTAGTTGAGGTTCGCGCTCAAGCGCGTGCGCTGCGAGAACTGCTGCTCGTGATTGAGCGAGTATTGCTTGTTCGTGCGACCGTCGCGGAAGTACTGGTACGAGGTCGCCAACGTCCCCTGAATGAAGTGGTCGCGCCAACGGTAGTTCATCTTCCCGTTGAACTTGAGCCATCCCGGATCGGCGGCCGTGCCACGCGCGTCGCTTCGCCAATCCAACGAGACTTGCGCGTCCGTGTAGTCGCTGAGCGAGAAGTAATAGCCTAAATCTTCGATGGATCTGCGCGCGAACGGGCTCTGCCTGAAGATTTGGTTGAAGCCGAAGCGCGGCGGGATGAGCCCACTTCGGCGTCCCGAGCGCATGTCGTTGAAGACGAACGGGAGCCACAACACCGGAATGTCGGCGATGTAGAGAATCGCTGGGCGCGCGACCATGACATTCTTGGAGATGAACTTCATCTCCTTGGCCGCGAAGTGATAATGCGGCTCTGTCTCCTCACAGCTCGTCAGCCAACCATCTTTCGCGTAGAACGCGGCCTTTCCCGCATCCGTCGAATCGCCCTTGAACGCGGCGATATTCCCGTGCACGAACCAGCGCTGCCCGCTCTCGACCGACGTCGTCACATTGCGCACGATGCCTCGGCGATTGTCGACGTCGTAACGAATCGAGCCTAACGCGACGATGTCGTCTTGCCCCTGTGACGGGTCACGCAGCAACAGGGTGTCGCCGCGCGCGAGCACGATCTTCGTCGAGTCGTTGAATTGAATCGTGTCGCCAATGAGCGTCGCCGAGTCGCGCTGCACCACCGCGCGCTTCCCGCGCAGGTACATGGTGTGTTCGGGCGCCTTGAAGATGACGCTCTTCCCCTGGTAGCGCGTGACGTTGTAGCCGCGTCGCTGCAGGAGTGAGGTCATCACCGAATCTTCAGGATCCCACTTCACTTCGAATTTCTTTTTCGCGGAGTCGAGTCCCGCACGCCCTACGGGTTCACGTCCACGACCGGTGGAATCGGCCGGCAACGTGTCTTTGGGGAGCGTATCGCTCTTCGCGGTCCGCGCCCGCGAGATCGAATCGGCACGAAGTGAATCGGCGCGCAGCGAGTCCGCGCGCGTGCGCGGTTTCTTGATCGTGTCTGCCCGCGCGGTCGAATCGCGCTTCACAGGCGGCACAGGCCGTTGCCCTTGTGCCGCGACACTTACCACCGCCGCGCCGACGAGCACCAGCAGGGCGCGGACCCCACGGATCACGCGAGCGCCTCCGCCTGTTGCTCGGCGTCTCGCTCCGCTTCGCGCCGTTGACGGCGTCGGTGCACCACAATCGATCCGATCACGCTGAGTTCGTAGAGCAGATAGAGTGGGATGGCGATGGCAAAGAGCGAGAATGGATCCTGCCCCGGTGTAATGAACGCCGCAGCGACGAGACAGACTACTACCGCATGACGCCGAAACTTGTTCAAAAATTGTGGCGTCACGATGCCGAGCGCGGTGAGCGCGAGCACTGCGATCGGTAATTCGAACACCGCTCCAAGCACTAACGACAGCGAGACGGTGAAGTCGAAATACTCGCCCGCCGTGATCATCGGCGTGAGGCTCCCCGTCTGGATCGTGTAGAACATCTGGAGCGTGATCGGAATGATTCCGAAAAACGCGAGCGACACGCCGGCAAGGAAAAGCAGCGCGCCGAGTACCAGGACGGGGATCACCACGCGCTTCTCGTGCTTGTACAGCGCGGGCGACAAGAAGCCCCAGATCTGCCAGATGATCACCGGCGAGGCGAAGATCGCGCCTAACGCGAAGGCCATGCTCATGGTGATCTTGAACGGGTCCGCTGGATGTGTGTAGACCAGCTTCTGCCCGTTCAGATACGGCAGGATCGGCCGCTCAAGGAGCAGAATGACATCGAACTTGAGCAGGAGCGAAAAGGCGGCGACCACACCCACGACTAACGCGACCAGGGACCACATGATGCGCCAGCGCAGTTCCTCGAGGTGATCGAGGAACGGCATTTCTGCTTGCTGCCCTACCTCCTGCGCCACGCGATCCTCCCGTGCACCTAACGATTCGAGCGCAGCCAGTCGCGGGCTAACTCGGCGTCGTCAGAATTCGGATATTCGCGCACGACCCGATCCATCGCCGCGCGCGCGTCCGCCTTCTTACCCTGCCGCGCCAAAGAGAGCCCCATCTTATACAAGGCGGTCGCCGCTTTTGTCGATTTGGGATACTTCGAGACGACGAGCGCGTAGGCCGAATCGCTTGACGCCGGCGACCCTTCGGCCGCGTACGACTCGGCAATGTAGAACATCGATTCTGGCGCGAGGTCCGACGTCGGATAAAGACGCAGTAACTCTTCAAAGCCCGCGCGGGCGGCGCCGTAACTCGCGCGACGTAGCTGGTCCTGCGCTAACTGATAGAGCTGGTTCGGACCGGGCGCGGCCGGAGCACCTGGCGCGGCAGCCATCTTGGACGTATCGCCCGGCACCGGCGCCACCGGTGGCGGCGCCTGCGGCTGCTGCGCGCTCGCTTCCATCGCGGCGCGAAGGTTCTGAAGATTCCGCTGACTCTGCCCGGTCAGCTCCTGAATCTGAATGAGCTGCTGCTGGATCTGGCGAATATCGCCGCGCGTATCGCCCTGGAATCGGCCCAGCCGAGTCGAGACCTCGCGCAACGAGTCGCCAACCACGCCTAACGACGCCGCTACCGTCGCGATTTGCCGTGCACGCGCGGAGTCGGCACGCGCGTTTTCCGTGCGAAATGCGGCGATGTCGCCCTGCAGAATGCGCATGTCACTGCGCGTCGCGAAACATCCACTGACGGCCAACGCCGCCAGTGGAGTCAGCAGAGCCAAGCGACGCCTGGACCTCATCGGGGCGCAACCAGCGTCTGCGCGCCGGCCGTGATCTCGAATTCCGCGCGACGATTCATACGCCAGGCCTCTTCTGTCGAGCCCTGCACCGCAGGACGCTCTTCACCGTAACTCACGATGTCGACGCGCGCGCCATCGATCCCCTGATCGCTCAAATAGCGCTTCACCGCCGCAGCACGTCGCTGGCCGAGCGCCAGGTTGTACTCGTCGGAGCCGCGTTCGTCCGTGTGACCCGAGACGCGCACACGCAACCCCGCGTTCGCGCGGAAGATCGGAAGCTTCGCATCAAGCGTCGAACGCGCATCACCACTCAATTCGTCCGAGTCATACTCGAAATACACCGGCGCTGCGAGTGCGGCCTTCGTCGCGGCGAGGGCTGCTTCACGCGCTCCAGCGTCGCGTGCGGCGGCGGCGGCAATCGAGTCAGCCTTCGCCTTCTCCGCCCGAGCAATGCTGTCGCGGCACGCCGCGTTGCACGTCTCGTTAGGTATGGGGCGCGAAGTCGGGACCGGAGTCGTCTCTGGCTTCTTCTTGCAAGCGGCGACGACGGCGAGGAGGACGATGGAGAGAGAGAGCAGGCGTTGCGAGCGTGACATGAGGTGGAGTCCCGTTCGTTGAGTAAGAGAAGGGTTAGCGTGGACGAAGAAGAAGGGGGGACCACGCGCCGAAGCGCGCACCAGCCGGAGCATGCGTTAGCTGCCTAACGCTGCTTGATTCAATGTCGAGCACCCAGAGCTGTCGCGTTCCGCCACGATTCGACGTGAACACGAGATGACGAGAGTCCGGAGCCCACGACGGCTGCTCATTGACTCCCTCACTCGTATAGCGTTTCATCGCACGGTCGCGAAGCCCGATCGTCATGATCTGGAACCGCCCTGCAATTTGCGACTCGAAGGCTACCAAGCGCCCATCGGGGGACCAGTCTGGATTGGCGCGGTACAGCTGGTCGCCGACGTTGTCGGTGAGGAGCTCAGCATTCGTTCCATCCGCATCCGAAATATATACCTCGGGATGCCCGAGCCGACTCGATGTAAACGCAATTCTATGCCCGTCAGGCGAAAATGTCGGTTGCGTGTTGTCGCTTCCGCGTCCAACGGTGATTCGTCGCGCAGGCTCAGACCCGAATGCGTTCGTCGAGTACAAATCGGTCCCTGACTCAGCGCCGTGCGAATAGACGAGCGTGTTTCCATCGGGAGAAAACGCAGGCGTCGAATTCAGACCACCAGGCGTCGTGGATAACGTTCGCGTTGCTCCGCCCGCCTCTCGAATGATGATCTGCGAACCCGCATTGCCGAGTGTCATGTAGGCGATGTGCGTGCCCTTGGGGTGCCACACCGGTGACATCGCCGTCACCGCTCCACTCAGCGCGACGTTATTCTCGCCGTCGCTATCAGTCTGCCAGACTCGCCCGCCCGACACATAGAGCACTCGCGTCGCCGAAATTCCGCGGACGCCGGTGATCCACTGTTCGATTTCATCGGCGACCGCATGCAGCGCGAAGCGCCACTCTGCCGTGTTCGCTCCCATGGGAAGCGGAAATGCACGCGTTCGTTCGATGGTCGCGCGCGCCGCGTTATGCACCGCAACCTGGATCCCCATCGAGTTCGCCGTGACCTCGAGCAACGCCGCCGCCCCAAGTCGCGCGAATAGCGGGTAGTTGGGCTTCACTCCTGCCGAGAACGGAGGCATTTCACTCTCTGCAAGCGCGATCACGTTGATACGATCGCCGTACTGGAAGTCACGCTGCAGAATGGCGCGAATCGAGTCGCCAGCTGCAGTGTTCACTGGAAGCACGATCACGCCCGGCTTCGTGCCCGGTGTGTAGATGAGTGAAAGACGAACACCTTGGCTCGCCGTTGTATCCTGCGCAGCGGCGGTTCCGCTCCACGCGACAGCGGCCAAAGTCCAGACGTATGCGAGCGCGCGCGCTCGACGCGAAATCATCATCAGCGAATGAGTTGCGGATCGAAGCTGAAGCTAACCGGAAGCGCATCGTCCTTGAATCCGTCGGGAAGCGGCCCAAACGAGCCCGAACGTCCCGCTGCTTCGACGGCGCCCTGCGCTTCGAGATCGAAGACGTAGACTCCCGATCGTCTCCGAAAAGCAAACGCCGTCACCGAGCCGTCGCGCCGAATCAGGAAGGAGACCTCGGCAGAGAGTGCGCCCGGATTCCGCGGTTTGAATCGCAGCGCGATCTGGTTGACGATGTTGTGCAGATACTCGGGAAACGGAAAGTTGAGTCCTTCGGTATGGACGTTGGCGACGTCTGTTCCGGTTCCACCGGTCGTTCCTCCGCCCGCTTTCGGCGCCGGCGCGTCGCGGGGCGCGGCTTTCGCGTTAGGCACCTTCGTTGCAGGCGCAACGGGCTTCCTGGCCGGCACCGGCTTCTTCGTCGGCACCGGCATCTCGTTAGGCGTCTCGGCCCGCTTGGGAACGGGCGCCGGCGTCTCCGTCGGAGGCTTGGCCGGTGCTTCGCTCACAGAACCGATGGCGCGCGGCCCGGCGGGCGCGGCGACCAGGTCGACCTTGTACACCGGAGGCAACGCCACGACGGATTCGCGCGAGATGATGATTGCCGCTGCCACCACGGAGGCGTGCAAGACCAGCGACATCGTCGCGGGAAGTCCGAGACGCGGCGACGCAGTCGACTTCACAGGCGCACATCTCCCTGCCGGCGCCTAACGAACCCAACTCGCGTGTGCCGCCAGCGGCAATCAATCACTTATTGTTTCTCCGGCTCGACGATCAGCCCCGCGCTCGACGTTCCGGCCGCCGTGATGACTCCGAGTACGCGAGCCACATCGCCGTAGGGAACCGAGGCGTCTGCACGGAGATAGACCCCGCGCTTGGCGCGCTGTTCCGACAGCGCCTTGAACGACGCACGGAATTCGGCGTAGGTCATCTTCGTCTCGTCGACAAAGACATTGCCGCTCTTGTCGAGTGTGATCACCAGTCCGCTCTTTGGTTCCAGCGGACGCGCTTGGCCGCGCGGTAGCTTCACATCCACACCGCCTTGCATCATCGGCGCGGTGATCATGAAGATCACGAGCAGGAGCATCATCACGTCGATGAGACTCACGACGTTGATCTCGGCGTTGAGCGGCGTGCGCTCGCGGCGGCGTCCCATCGCGCCTAGATCCGCCCTTCGCGCACGAGAAGCGCGATGAGTTCAGAGCCGAATCCCTCGATCTGCCCTTCGAGGCGATTGAGCCGATTGGCAAAGATGTTGTAACCGAACACTGCGGGAATCGCGACCGCGAGCGCAGCCGCTGTCGCCGTCAACGCAGCTGCAACGCCGGGAGCCACGGAGCCGACGTTACCCGACCCCTGTGTCGCGATGCCGACAAACGATTGAATGATGCCGAGCACCGTGCCGAGAAGGCCAATGAGCGGGCTCGCCGAACCGATCGTCGCCAACCACGGCACAAAGTGCGCAAGCGTGTCCCGTTCCGCTTCGGTCTGTGCATCGAGCACGAGCCTCAGTGCTTCGACTTGCGACGCGCTGAATCGCGCGTTGCGATCCGTGGTCGCACCCATCGCCGGCTGCACCTCGCGCATGAAACGCTCGGCCCTTTCAAAGACGTGCGCAAACGGGTTCGTCCCTGCCTTTCGAAGCGCGAGCACCACTTCGTCGACGCTGCGCGCCCGTTCGAAACTGTCGAGAAAAACGGCGCTCTGCTTTTTCACTCGCGCAAACTCTCGCCACTTTGCGAGCATGATGGTCCAACTGATCAACGACAGGACCGCGAGGAGACCGAGGACGATCTTCGTTACCAGGTCGGATGAGATGACCAGCTCGAGCGGCGTCGAGGGAATCGCCGAGCCGATCTGTGCCAACACGTGGGACGTCACGACTGCGCTCCGCGCGCTTTAGCCGCAAAGAAGTCAAACGTGCGGCGCAATCCCTCCTCCAACGGCATCTCCGGTGCCCATCCGAGTTCGTTCTTCGCCTTGCCGACGTTCACCGCGGAGCGCTGCTGCTCTCCTGGACGCGACGGCGCGTGATGCACTTCAACTTTGGATCCTGCCGCCTGCTGCAACGAGGCGGCGAGCTCGAGCACCGTGGTCTGTACGCCTGTGCCAACGTTGTAGGCGCGAACATCCATTTGCGCCGGCTTCGGAAGTGTTCCCTCGGCAGCTGCAAAATTGGCCCGTGCAACGTCGCCGGCGTAGACGTAATCGCGCGTTTGTTGCCCCTCGCCAAAAACCGTCAGCGCCTCCCCCTTCAGGATACGATTGCAGAAGATGGCGACGACGCCTGCCTCCCCGTGCGGGTCCTGTCGCGGCCCGTACACGTTGGAGTAGCGTAGCGCCACACAATCGAGACCGTGCACACGCGTGTAATACCCCATGTACAGCTCCACCGACATCTTCGCGATTCCGTACGGTGACTCTGGATCTTTAGGCATCGACTCGACCGTCGGCACCGACACGAAATCGCCGTAGATCGCGCCGCCAGTCGATGAGAAGATGAAGCGCGTCTTGCGACCGCTGGCGCGCACCGCTTCCAACAGGTTGAGCGTGCCAAGGATATTGATCGTCGCGTCGAACGCCGGATCGTTCACGCTCTTGCGCACGTCGATCTGCGCCGCGAGGTGACAGATGACATCGAAGTTCCCCTCGCGCACCAGTCGGGCACTCTCCATCGAACCGATGTCTCCCACATGCAACGTTGCCGCTTGCGGCACGTTCTCGCGCTTTCCAGACGACAAGTTGTCGAGAAGTTCGACCTCATAGCCCCCTTCGAGAAAGCGCTCCGCAACGTGAGAGCCGATGAAGCCAGCACCACCGGTAATGAGCACGCGCCGCGTCATTGGAGCGCCTCCGCGTCGATCGGCGTGCAACGTTCGCCCGAACACATCGCGACGGCGAGCGGAGATTTCTTCGCGTTAGGCAGTCGGCCAGCGCGATTCATGACGCGCGACAGTTCGATCACGTGAGGATCCTTGTGCACTCGTTAGGTTGGCGCCCTCCCCCGTTCTCGGCACGCGAGATGCGAGAAGTGGGCGAACGGTATTTCGGTCGCGACCGCTTGTGCGCGACCACCTTCCCTACCCTGCCGCGCCCGGATGTGCGAACGGCGCCGGGGAGAGCCCCAGGCGCCGTCCAGCAACCACTCGGCGTCGCCTCATCCGAACGCGAGCTTCGGCCACAATCTATACGCTCGCCACCAGCTCAGGGGAGCGTTTAACGCGAAGGGGCACACCGAATTAGGTGTGCCCCTTTCCACATGGCGTGCAGCGAGCGGAACCTCTGACTCTCGTCGCTCCCAACTTCCCCTAGAACGGAAGATCGTCGTCCTCGTTCTCGAGCGCGCTCGGGAAATCCTCGAAGTCATCGCGCGGTGCGTTCTGCGACCCTGCGTTCGAGCGTGCGCGCTCCTGCGGAGCAGGACGCGACCGCGACATTCCACCGCTGTCGTAGTCGCCACCACGCTCACCGGGCTTACCGCCGAGCATGACCATGTCACTCACGCGGATCTCGGTGGTGTAGCGTGTCTGCCCTTCTTTGTCCGTCCACTGGCGATACTCGATACTTCCTTCGACATACAGGCGATCGCCCTTCTTGACGTAGCGCTCGATGATGTCAGCGAGGCCGCTTCCACCGGAGCCTGCTCCGCCGCGATTCCACGCCACGCAGCGATGCCACTCTGTCTTTTCCTGCCGCTCTCCCCCAGCGCCGTTCCACGAACGAGTCGTCGCCAACGAGAACTCGGCGACACGCCCGCCGCTCCCTACCGATTTCACCTCGGGATCTTTGCCAAGATTCCCGATCAACATGACTTTGTTAAGGCTCCGACTCACAGTTCCTCCTGGGCGATGGTTGAACCACGCCGATGAGAGTATGCACGACTCAAACTGTTCACACCACCGTTCTGGCTCGGTGGCAATCAAATCATCGCATCAGACCAGCTGCAGTCGAAGAACAAGGGCGTCTTCGACCGGTCGATCATAGTAACGAATCCGTCGCCCGATCTCGAAAAAACCTGCGCGCTGGTACATGGCGCGCGCGGCGACATTCGATTCGCGCACCTCGAGAAAGAGTTCGACGGCTCCGCGCTTTCGTGCTTCCTCCGCAACATGGTCGAGCAGGCGGCGTCCGATTCCTTCGCGTTGTGCGCTTTTTCGAACCGCGACGTTCGCCAACTCGGCCTCATCGGCGACCACGTGTGCGATGGAAAAGCCGACGACACTTTCGGCGTCGCTTGCCTCGCCGTGCGCTGCTGTCACCGTACGTCTGACCGCGACGTTGAAGAGCGCCTCATCGCGAGTGAGCAGTTGCGCTAACGATCTCGACGTCCACGGATCGCTGAAGCACTCCTGTTCAATCGCAACGATGTCGGCAAGATCGCTCGCAAGCGCGCGGCGGATGGTCAGCTCGTGAGCTGCGGCAAGGCTCACGCGCTTTCTCCGGTGAGGGAGCGGCCGTGTGCGGCTTCCCACTTCACCTGCGCTTCGGCGAGTCGCCCGTAGTCTGGTTCCCAATGCGCGAGATCGACGGGGCGAACGAGCGACGGATGAACGCGGACGATTCCCCGCGCGTGCGGCGCGGCGTCAATGGCGAGTCCGGCGCCGATCGCCGTCGCGCCCAGCGACGCGGCGTGTGACGACAGTGCATCGTTAGGCACGCGGTCGCGTTCTCCCGCCTCGCGCACCACTCCGTCTCCTCCCACATCGAAGAGCTGCGTGTACCACTCGCCGCGCATCGCGTCGAGCGCCGCCAGGTAGCGTCCTGCCGGACGTGTGTTGGACGCCACGACGAGAGCGAGCGACGAAACCACCGAGAGCGAAAGACCACGAGCCGCGCAGATTCCCTTGGAGATCGCTGCCGCTATTCGGAGCGACGTGAAGCTCCCCGGACCGCCACCACACACGACTCCCGTGAGTTCACCCGGCTTTACGTCGCCGCGCATCATCGTCTCGGCGATTGCCGGCATGAGCCGCTCTTCCTGTGCTCCGCGCATCGCCGCCACGCCTTCCACCAGCGTGCCGTCGGCGCGCAGCAGCGCGATGGTGCCGAGGTACGTCGAAGCGTCGAGTACAAGCTGGCAGGGCTTCATCGGATCGTTAGGCGCCTAACGTCTTCGTGTTCGGCGGCAGCCGCGTGAGCGACATGTTCGAGCTGAATCTCGATGCGCGTTGCCGGAAGCAACGCTCCGGCGCGTTCAGGCCACTCGATGAGAATGAGCGACGGAGTGGCGATGAGCTCGTCCCACCCGAGCTGCAACAGCTCGCGTTCGTCCCGCAGTCGATAGAGATCGAAATGAAGAACCGGCGACTGTGCGCCCTGGTACTCGTGCAGCAACGCGAAGGTCGGCGAGGTGACGGCGCTGGTGACGCCATATCCGCGGCAGATGGCCTGGGCGAGCGTTGTCTTTCCCGCGCCCAAGTCGCCCCGAAGCACGATGACACACGGTGGCCTGAGCGTCGCGCCAAAACGTGCCCCCCAGTCGATCAAGGCATCGCGCGTGAGATCGACGGGGACGGAAGTCTCTCCCGCGCGCGGGGCGGCGTTGGAAGCCTGACTCGACATGCCTAACGACTCGCGCGAATCTCGGCGAAGGCGTCCCGCTTCTTCGCGCTCACTGCGCTGTCGCGTCGCGCACGCAGCTCGAATACCTGGTCGCGCAAACGCGCCGCGGCCTCGAAGTCGAGTTCCTCGGCGGCAACGCGCATGTCCTTCTCGAACTGCACGATCATCGCATCGATATCGCTGGCGGCGTACGTCGCCACCTTCTCCGCGACTTTCCGCCCACGCGCCTCGCGCGCCTCCTTTTCTTCTCTCGCATCGGCGACACGCGTGATGAATCGCACCTCCTCCACCGACTTCACCACGCCCTTTGGCGTGATGCCATGCGCCGCGTTGTATTCGCGCTGCAACGTGCGTCGCCTCGAGGTCTCGTCGATGCAGCGCCGCATCGAGTCGGTGACTTTGTCGGCGTAGAAAATCGCCTCACCATTCACGTGGCGCGCCGCACGGCCAACGGTCTGAATCAATGAGCGGTCGCTGCGGAGGAATCCTTCCTGATCGGCGTCGAGAATTGCGACCAGCGACACCTCCGGCATGTCGAGCCCTTCGCGGAGGAGGTTGATCCCGACGAGGACGTCGAATTCCCCCAGTCGCAACCCGCGGACGATCTCCATGCGCTCGATCGCGTCGATGTCCGAGTGCATGTATCGGACCCGAACACCCGTCTGCGACAGATAGTCGGTGAGATCCTCGGCCATGCGCTTGGTGAGCGTCGTGACGAGGACGCGCTCTCCTTTCCGCTCGCGCTGGCGAATCTCGTTGAGCAGGTCATCCACCTGCCCACGCACCGGACGAATCTGGATTTCCGGATCGACAAGTCCGGTGGGGCGAATGATCTGTTCGACCACGACCCCTTCCGACAGCTGCAACTCGAGATCAGACGGCGTCGCGCTCACGAAGAGTGCACGCGGCGTCAGGCTCAGGAATTCGTCGAAGATCAGTGGCCGATTGTCCAGTGCACTCGGGAGTCGGAAGCCGTACTCAACCAGCGTCTCCTTCCGCGCCCGATCGCCGTTGTACATCCCGCGAATCTGCGGGAGCGTCACGTGCGACTCGTCGACGACGACGAGAAAGTCTTCGGGGAAGTAATCAAAAAGGCACGCCGGGCGATCGCCCGGGCCGCGCCCTGAGAGGTGGCGCGAGTAGTTCTCGATTCCGGCGCACGTCCCGATCTCCATCATCATCTCGATGTCGAAGTTCGTGCGCGATTCGAGTCGCTGCGCCTCCAGCAGCTTTCCCGCGTTGCGCAGAATCGTTAGGCGCTCGGCCAGTTCTGCCTTGATCGCTTCGACTGCCTTCAACAGCGACGGCCGATTCGTGATGAAGTGTTTCGCCGGATAAATCGCCGTTTGCTCCAACTCGGCGATCGTCTCACCGGTGACGGTCGAGATCTTCGAGATCTTTTCGATCTCGTCCCCCCACATCTCGACCCGTACCGCCTGTTCCTCGTACGCGGGAAAGATCTCGACCGTGTCGCCGCGCACACGGAAGGTCCCGCGCTCGAACGCCACGTCGTTTCGCGAATACAGGATCCCGACGAGCATGCGCAGAATCTGATCGCGCGAGATGCGCTCGCCGCGCTTCAGCGTCACCATGCGCTCCTTGTATTCGACCGGATCACCCAAACCGTAGATTGCAGACACCGTCGCGACGATCACGACGTCTGATCGCTCCATCAGCGACGACGTCGCCCGCAGGCGCAATCGATCGATGTCTTCGTTGATCGATGCGTCTTTTTCGATGTAGGTATCGGACGAGGGGACGTACGCCTCGGGCTGATAGTAGTCGTAGTAGGAGATGAAGTACTCGACGGCGTTCGTCGGAAAAAACGACTTCAATTCACCGTACAACTGGGCGGCGAGCGTCTTGTTGTGCGACAGGACGAGCGTCGGTTTTCCAAAACCGGCGATGACGTTCGCCATCGTCATCGTCTTTCCCGACCCCGTCACCCCGAGGAGCGTTTGAAAACGATCGCCGCGCGCAAGGCCGGCGGAGAGCTCCGCGATGGCTTTTGGCTGATCGCCGCCGGGCGCAAATGGAGATTCGAGTCGGAATGGAGCGCGCTGCATAAGGTGAATATGTCGGGGTTTCTTCGGTCTCGATAGGGGGATCGTATGACAGCCTCAACACTTCCAAAGGAACTAGCGTTAACGTTGCGTTCATTAACGTCAAATTAACCGTCACTCGCGCGCACTTACGCCTACGCACGTACCCGACCGCACCAGCTCACGCTCTCTCGTAGTCGCGTTCGCCGCAGCCTTTGCCCTTGCCGCGGTGGCGACTGCTTTCGACGGGTGGCCGCCGCCGCGAGTCTTCGATGAATTCTCGCTGATTCTGCAGGGACAAACCTTCGCGCTCGGGCGACTCACCAACCCCGCGCATCCACTCCCGCAGTTCTTCGAGACCATCCACGTTCTACAGCAACCGACGTACTCGTCGAAATATTTTCCGGGGACCGGTCCCTTCCTCGCCCTTGGGATTCTGCTTGGCGGTGGCGCCCGGCTCGGCCAGTGGATTGCCTTTGCTGCCATGGCGCCGGCGTTGTTGTGGATGCTGCGTGGGTACTTCGCCGCGCGCATCGCGACCGTTGCAACGGCGACGTTCATCATTCTGATCGCCGATACGACCTGGGCTTCCGGCTACTGGGGGGCATCGGTCACAGTTCTTGGAAGCGCCCTTCTCTTTGGTGCGCTACCGCGCCTTCTCTCAGTGCCGCGCTCTCGTGATGCGGCTCTCATGGGGTTGGGGCTCTCGTTGATGGCGCTAACGCGTCCGTTCGAGAGCTTGATGGCGGCGATCGCCCCAGGAGTTGTCGTCATAGCTTGGCTCTTTCTCGATCGCGACGATCGCTGGCGCCGCCTACGGATCGTTGCGATGCCCACCGTCGCCGTGCTCGCGGCGGCGATGGTGTTCCTCGTTGCGCATAATCGCGCGACCGTTGGCACGCCCTTTCGAACTCCGTATTCCGTGTACGAAGCGGAGGCTCCCGGCGCTCCCCCGTTCCTGTGGCAGGCGCCTAACGAGGCAGCGCACCCATTGCGCGTGACGGAAAAGGTGCGCCTCCAGATCGACATGCAGGCCTACGAGGACGCGCGCGCCTGGTGGCGACACGAGATGCAGCAGCGGCTTTTCGTGCAGACGATTCCGTACTATCTCCCGCATGCGCTCTTTCTCGCACCACTGCTCTTACTCCCGTGGGTGCTCCGAGAGCGTCGCTTCTGGCTTCCGGCCGCATCCGTTGCAGCTGCCGGGCTAGCCACGTCGGTTTCCTCGTTCTATCTCCCGCACTACCCAGCACCCGCCATACCGCCACTCCTCGTGCTCTTTACCGCGGCGTGCGGGCTCGCATCCACCATCACCATCGCGCGACGACAAGTGGGTCGCTACGCCACGGCACTTTTTCTGGTGCTCCTGGCAGGCGCGGGGTTGTGGCGCATCACGCAAGTGAACGACCAGGAACGTGACCTCGTGCTCGATCGCCATTGGAGCCGGCGGCGCGAAGCGGTCGCGCTCTATCTGCGGGCGCAACCCGGCAAACAGCTCGTCTTTGTCACCTACGGCCCTAGTTACAAACAGCAGGACGAGTGGGTGCAGAACGACGCAGACCTGCGCAACGCGCACGTGTTATGGGCGCACGACCTGGGCGACAACGAAAATCAGCGCCTCATCGCCATGGAGCGAGGTCGGACCATCTGGCGCCTCACCGTGCAACGCCCTTCGCTCGGCGCGCCGACCCTCGCGCCCTACGATGGGCCGGGAATGGAGAAACAGATTGCACCTGACGAGATAGTTCGCCGGCGATTCACTCCTCCGTACTGATTCGCTCCCGGCGCGCGACCTCGCTGATTCCCTTCACGCGCCGCACCGCCTTCATCGTCTTCTGGAGGTGCGCGAGGTTCTCCACCTCGACGACAGCAGCGCCGGACGTTCGCCCGTCAACGCTCTTCAGCTCCATCGAGCGAATATCCGTTCCCGCGGCGCTGACCGCTGCGGCGATGTCGGCATATAGACCGCGGCGATCGAAGGCTTCGAGCGCGAGCCTAACGAGGAAACGCTCCCCCGGTTGTTCCTGCCAATCGATCTCCAGTCGCCGCTCGGGCTCGTGCATCAGCTGCAACAAGTTCGGGCAATCGCCGCGATGGATGCTGACGCCGCGGCCGCGTGTCACGTAGCCGACCACCGGATCGCCGGGCACGGGCTGACAACATTGGGCGTAGCGCACCATCAACCCATCAGCCCCTTGGATCTTTACTCCTTTAGACGTCCCGCGCATTCGATCGACGAGCCGTTCGATGGCCGTCGGGCGCGCGGCGTGGTCAGGGGCGTCTAACTCGGGATAGAGGATCTTGAGAACCTGCGAGACATTGATGTCGCCTTGCCCGATGGACGCGATGACGTGATGCCCGTCGTTCAAGTCGAGCGTATGCGCAATCGCATCGAGCTGCGAGTCGTCTGGCTTTGCCAAACGCCGGCGCCGAACCTCACGATCGAGAATCTCGCGGCCAATCTTCGCCGAGGATTGTTCCTCCTCATGTCGCAGCCACTGGCGGATTTTGTGGCGCGCACGTCCGGTTCTCACGTGCGATAACCAATCGCGCGACGGCTTCGCACTCGGCGACGTGATGATCTCCACCGTCTCCGAGTTCTTCAGTTCGCGGGATAGCGGCGCGATCTTTCCATTCACTTTCGCGCCCTGCGTGTGCAGTCCGATTTCCGTGTGCACGCCGAAGGCGAAGTCGATCGGAGTCGCCCCCTTCGGCAACTGAATCACGTCACCGGTGGGCGTGAACACGAAAATCTCGTCCTGATACAGGTCGAGCTTCAGAAACTCGAGGAATTCCGCCGGGTCTTTCGCGTCCAGCTGCAACTCGAGCACCTGACGGAACCACGCCAGATGTCGATCCAGCTCGTCCTGCGCGTGCGCATCGCCTTCGCTGTACCGCCAGTGCGCCGCGATCCCGAAATCGGCTGTGCGGTGCATCTCACGCGTGCGAATCTGCACTTCGTACAACTGTCGTCCGGGACCGAAGATCGTCGTATGCAACGACTGATAACCGTTCGACTTCGGCTGCGCGATGTAGTCCTTGATGCGTTCCTGCACTGGCGTCCACCCGTCGTGGATGACGCCTAACGCGTGATAACAATCAGGGACCGTATTCACCAAAACGCGGATAGCCAACAGATCGAAGATGTCTTCGTACGGGCGCTGCCGCTTCATCATCTTCTTGTGGATCGACCAGAGATGTTTTGGCCGTCCGGTCACTTCGACGTCAGCGATTCCCGCCTCCAGCAATGTTCGCTCGAGCGGCTCCTTCAACGCGCGAATGAGCGACTCGCGCTCAGCACGTTTCGCCTGCACCAATTTGGCCAGCGCCTTGTACGAGTCGGGCTCCAGATACTTGAAGGCGAGATCTTCCAGTTCCCACTTCACCTTCGCCATCCCGAAGCGGTGCGCCAGCGGCGCATAGAGATCCATCGTCTCCTGCGCAATGCGTTGCCGCTTGTTCTCTGGCAGCCAGTCCAGCGTCCGCATGTTGTGCAGACGGTCGGCGAGCTTGATGATGATGACGCGAGCGTCCTTCGCGATCGAAACGAGGAGCTTGCGATAGTTCTCGACCTGACGGTCCTCGGTCGAGTTCAGCGGGAGATGACCGATCTTCGTTAGGCCGTCGACGATCTGCGCGATCTCGCGCCCGAACTCTCGCTCGAGATCCTCTGTCGTCGTGGCGGTGTCTTCGACGACGTCGTGAACAAGTCCGCTGGCCACCGTGACAGAGTCAAGCTGCAGGTCCGCAAGAATCTTTGCGACTTCAACGCAGTGCGACACGAAGGGGTCGCCGTTCTTGCGAAACTGTCCCTCGTGCTTCTTCGCCGAGAAGGTGTAGGCGCGCGTCAGCAGCTCGATGTCCAAGCGCTCCGGCACTGGATCGGAGGAAGGCCACCAAGAGGGTTTTTCGCGAACGGGCGCACTCGACGTCACAGCAAACCTGCCTCAGCGAAACTCGTGTATCGTCCACGACCGACAATCACGTGGTCGTGAACCGGGATGTCCAACAAACGACCGGCAGCCACAAGCTGCTCGGTAACCAATCGATCATCCGACGACGGTGTGGGATCACCGCTCGGATGGTTGTGCACCAGTATCAACGCCGCTGCGCGCTCGGCGATCGCTTCACGAAAAACCTCGCGCGGATGCACGAGCGACGAATTCAAAATTCCGCGTGTGATGGTGATATCGCGTTCGAGGCGGTGTTGCGCATCGAGCACGCCCACGTGGAACTCTTCAACCGGAAGATCTTCGAGTCGCGGCCCAAAGATGCGATACACATCCCGCGGCGAGCGCATGGCCATGCCTTCTTGCCGTCCTTCGTTCGCCAGCCGCCGCCCCAACTCCAACGCCGCGTGAATCACGACCGCGCGCGCCTTTCCGATCCCCTGAATCTTGGTCAACGCCCCGACAGGCTCCGATGCAATCCGTCGAAGCGACCCGCTACAGCTTGCGAGCACATCATGCGCCAACGCGATGCTCGACTGCCCCCTCCCGCCCGTGCCGAGTACGATCGCCAAGAGCTCGATCGCGCTCAAACGTGTCGCGCCGTGCGATGCCAGCCGCTCCCGTGGGCGCTCCCGCGAAGGCAGCTCTCTGATACTAAACGCGCTTGTCGAGTTCTGTCGAGGTGAACTGCAAGCGACCATTGGTGACGATTTCATGTGGGCTCCGAGGTGTGATCTCGCATTCTCACCTCGCGCACCCCTTTGCACGGTACCAATCCGTCTCGCCGGAAATCGTCACCGCGCTCCCCGGCACCCCGCCGAATTCGAGTCCAACGCCCCGGAGAACGCAGAGCAGGGCGCCGCTTCGCGACGCCCTGCACCTTTCCAGCTCGTTTTGAACGGCCAGACGTTAAGCCCCCCCCCCGCCTGCCCCGTGACACTTCTTGAATTTCTTTCCCGAGCCGCACGGACATGGGTCGTTGCGCCCGACGTTGGTAAAATCGATTGGCCCGGTGCTGCTGGGTGTCGCGCTGCTGAGCGACCGTGGACGCCCTGCACCCACAACCATCGGATCACCTTTGACCACGGTGCGCGGTGCCTCGGCCGCGGGAGCCCGTTCACCATCATCCTCGGGAACCGTGACGGGCTCGGGAGCGACTTGAGCCTCGGGCTCATCGACAACGTCCTCCAGAATGCCTAACGCGTTGTAGCGCTTCGTCGGGCGGTGCGGACGTTCCGGCTCCGCTGCGTGCGGCGCGCCCTGTCCGTCGTCGGCGGGCTGGCTGAAGTCCTGCGGATTGAACACCAGCTGGGCGCGAAGGAATCGTTCGGTGAACGTGTGATGGATGTCGTCCATCAGGTCCACGAACATCGTGTACGCCTCCTGCTTGTACTCGATGAGTGGGTCCTTCTGCCCCCACGAGCGATAGTGAATGGCGGCGCGGAGTTGGTCGAGATCGTACAGGTGATCCTTCCACTTCTCGTCCAACACATTGAGCATAACGAGCGCGAGAAGGCGGCCGGCGAAACCAGCGCCGCTCTCGTCCTGCACGGAGTTCAGACTCTCTTCCTTCGCGCTGAATGCATTGCGAGCCGCCCCAACTGCCGCTTGCGCCATTGCATCCGAGGACGTCGGTGTGTCGTCCCCCTCCAGTTCTGGCACCGTCAGGAGGTAATGCATCAAGAGTTCCTGACGCAGGAGCGGAATATCCCACTGCGTGGCGTCTTCGAAATCGGCGAGCAAGTCGGTCACGCGCTTGGTGACGGCCTTGTCCAACATCTTCAACGCTTCACCGCGAAGCTCTTCGCCTCCCTCGAGTGCGAACGAGCGCAGCGAGTAGATGACCTCGCGCTGCTGGTTCATCACGTCGTCGTACTCGAGGAGTCGCTTACGAGCCTGGAAGTTTTGCAGCTCGACGCGCTTCTGCGCTTGTTCGATGGAGCGCGTGACCATCGGATGCGTGAGCACCTCGCCTTCGACGGCACCCATGCGATCCATCAGACGCGCGATGCGATCCGACTGGAAGAGCCGCATGAGATCGTCTTCCAGCGACAGGAAGAACTGAGACGCTCCGGGATCTCCCTGTCGTCCAGAACGACCGCGCAACTGACGATCGATTCGGCGCGACTCGTGTCGTTCGGAGCCCACGATGTGCAACCCACCGATCTCGGTGACGTCGATTTCCTTGCCGTCGGGATCCTTCACCTTGGACGGTCGCGACTCCGTAACGCCGGCGCCGAGTTTGATGTCGGTGCCGCGGCCGGCCATGTTGGTTGCGATGGTGATGGCGCCCGGTTGTCCGGCTCCGGCGACGATTTCGGCCTCGCGCTGGTGATACTTCGCGTTGAGCACACTGTGCGTGAGCCCCGCGCGCTTGAACATGCGCGAGAGTGTCTCGGACACGTCGACGCTTGCCGTACCCACCAGCACTGGAAAGCCTAACTCGTGTAAGCGTCTCGTCTCGTCGACGATGGCGTTGAACTTCTCGCGACGCGTCTTGTAGATCAGGTCCTGTCGGTCTTCACGAACGATCGGACGATTGGTCGGAATGACCGACACCTCGAGGCCGTAGATCTCGTGGAATTCCGTCTCTTCCGTCTCGGCGGTACCGGTCATGCCGCCGAGCTTCTCGTACATGCGGAAGTAATTCTGGATGGTGATGGTGGCGAGCGTCTGCGTCTCCCCCTTCACCTGCACCCCTTCTTTAGCCTCTACTGCTTGGTGTAGCCCCTCCGACCAGCGACGCCCGGGCATCGTGCGGCCGGTAAATTCGTCGACGATGAGCACCTGCCCTTCCTGCACGACGTAGTTGACGTCTTTCTCATACAACGCGTGCGCGCGAAGCAGCTGGTGGACAATGTGCAGTTTCTCGCTCTTGAGTGCGTACTCCGCCTCGATCGCGCGCCGGGCATCGAGCTTTTCCTGCGCGCTCATCTCGTGATCGCGCTCGATGCGATGGACTTCTGTCGAGATGTCGGGGAGCGAAAACTCGTCGTGATCGCTCGGACTGAGTTCGTCGATGCCGCGATCCGTCAGGTGCACCGTGTGCCCCTTCTCGTCGAGCACGAAATACAGATCGTTCTCGAGATCGCGATACTGCTGCTTGGCCGGCGGAAGCTTGCGGTCAGCGATGTACTCGAGCTCCATCTTCTGCACGAGGACTTTCACGCCCTGCTCGTTCAATGCCTTCAGGAGACGCTTGTTCTTCGGGCTCCCTAACTGCGCCTTGTAGTACGCCAGGGCGGCGGTGTCCTTGTCTCCTTCTTCGAGCGCGCGGTCCGCCTCGGCCACCAACGTGTTCGCAATCTCTGTCTGCTTTCTAAAGAGGCGCAGCACTGAGTTGTTATGCTCGCCGAACGATCCGTCGTTCTCGTTCCCGACCGGTCCAGAGATAATGAGCGGGGTACGTGCCTCGTCGATGAGGACCGAGTCCACTTCGTCGACGATGGCATACCAGTGCGCGCGTTGCACGCGCTGCTCGAGCGACACCACCATGTTGTCGCGCAAGTAGTCGAAGCCGAACTCGTTGTTCGTTCCGTAGGTGATGTCGCGGTTGTACGCTTCGCGCCGCTCCATCGTCCCCGGCTCGGTATCATCGAGGCAACCGACAGTTAGGCCGAGGTATTGGTAGAGATGCCCCATCCACTGTGAGTCGCGGCGGGCGAGGTACGAGTTGACCGTGACGAGGTGCGCACCCTTTGCCGGAAGCGCATTGAGATAGAGCGGTAGCGTCGCGACGAGTGTTTTTCCTTCGCCGGTCGCCATTTCGGCAATGCGCCCCATGTGCAGCTGGATACCACCCATGAGCTGCACGTCGTAGTGCACCATGTCCCACGGGAGTTCCTGCCCTGTGACGGGAACGCGCGTTCCGCAAAGTCGGCGCGCTCCTTCTCGCGCCGTGGCGAACGCCTCCGGGAGGATCTCGTCGAGCACTTCAGCGATCGTCTCGCGAAGCTCCTTTTCGACGCCACCGCGCCCGTCACCGCCTCCCAACTCCAGATCGATCGCTTCGCGCTCTGAGGCTTCCTTCGCGCTTTTCTTCCGCTCTTTGAGATCGGCGATCTTCGCCTCGAGCGCTTGCGTGCGCTCCGAGATGATTCCGCGGAACTTGGCGGTCTGTGACCGCAGCTCTTCTTCTGAGACCTGCTGCAACCGCTCGTAATGCGCGTTGATCTCGTCCACGATCGGCTGCACGCGCTTCCGTTCGCGCTCGTGCCGCGTGCCAAAGACCTTCGACAGGATTCCCTTGATCATCGCCGCCTCTATCGATACAGCCCGCGTTCCATGATGTAGCGAGCCACCGCATCAGGTACAAAACCGTGAATGGAGCGACCCGATCGGACGCGCTCCCGAATTTCTGTGGACGAGACATCGACTCGTCGGGTCTCCAGCGCTACCGGCGCCGGAAGATCCTCCCCCGTGATTGCACGGAGGGAGCCAAGCAAAGCTGCCTTTTCGACAGATCTTTCCGACGATGCTCGCTGCATCACCGCGAGACGTGCGAGCTCCGCCACGCGCCTCGGCAAACGCCACTGCGCGAACGTGTCCACGACGTCGGCGCCGATGAGGAAGTAACGCTCGTCGGTCGGCGATCGAGCAGCGAAGACCTCGAGCGTGTCGACGGAGTAAGATAACCCGGCCCGCTCGATTTCGATCGCATCCACCCGGAAGCGGGGATCATCGTCAACCATCAGTCGCGTCATCGCCAGTCGATCGCTGGCGGTCGCGTGGTGACGCCCCTGTTTCAGTGGCTGCTGTGCCGCCGGAACGAAGTACAGCGTGTCGAGTTCGAGAGCCTCGAACGCGTCGGAGGCTGCCAGGACGTGGCCAACGTGCGGAGGATCGAAGGTCCCGCCAAAGAGGCCAATGCGCACGGCTCAGAGCGAGTCGTGCTTCGCCGTCGAGTCGCGCTTCACCGCCGGGGGGACCTTCGCGTTCGGAGCCGCCGAGAGCGCGCCACACGTCGCGATGACTTCGTCGTTCTTCGGATACTTATCCATCAGCGTGACGCAGACTTCCTTCTTGTCCTCGCGATAACGAATCGCATCATACGAGGCCGCCAGACGCAGATATGCTTCGCGTGCCTTGTCCGTCTGCGGGTAATTCTTGACGACGTCCTTGAAGTAGATGATGGCTGAGTCGAAGGCCTTCCGGCGGAAGTAGTACATCCCGCTCTGGTAGTCCTTGTCGGCAAACCATTCCTGAAGCGTGCCGATCGCCTTTTCGGCGTCGTTCTTTCGATCCGTATCGGGATAGAGCCCTAACAACGACTGGTACGCTGCCAGCGCCTGTTCTCCGTACTGCGCGTCGAGCGTCGGGCGGCGCCACATGGCCTGATACTCCTTGGCCGCCTCGAACAAGGCGTCATCAGCGAGCGTGTCAGTGGCGAACGACTCGGCGAGGCGGTTATAGGCTTGGGCCGCCAGGAGGTGTTCTTTGCGTCCAGCGTGCGACTTTGCGAGGTACCAGTGCGCCGTCGGCAGGAGGGTATCACGCGCCGGGAGGTCGAGAGTGAGCTTCTCGAAGGCGAGGACGGCGTGATCGTACTTCTTCTTGTTGAATTCGCTGAGACCCGCGCGGTAGAGCGCTTCGTTATTCGGGTAGCGATTGACTCGGAAGCCGTGAGAGCACGCTGCGCCGCCTAACGCGAAGAGCAGAGTGACGGCTACACGAATCGGACGGTACAAGGGCATAGCGGGTTAGGTACCCGACGAGGGGCAAACGGTTCGCGCGGCGCCGGGATTTCAACCATCGCCCGCAGCCCGGTAACCTAATGCAGCGCAAGCCGCTGTGGGGGCTCGCCCTGTGATTGTGATGGACCGTGTCGCTCAGCGAACCGCGCGGAAGTACTCGATGGTTCGCGCGACCCCTTCACGAAGCTCGACGGCCGGTTCCCACCCCAGCATCTGTCGGGCGCGTCCGATGTCGGGCTTCCGGACTTTCGGATCATCCTGCGGAAGCGGATGGTAGGTGATGGTCGAGGACGATGCGGTAAGCTCGAGGACCAGTTCGGCCAGCTGCCGCACGGTGAACTCATTCGGATTGCCGATATTGGTCGGATCCGAATCCCCGCGCATGAAGAGCTGGTAGATCCCCTCGATTTCGTCCTGCACGAAACAGAACGAACGCGTCTGCGACCCGTCGCCGTAGATGGTAATCGGCTCGCCGGCGAGTGCCTGCACGATGAAGTTAGACACGACGCGTCCATCGTGCGGGCGCATGCGCGGGCCATAGGTGTTGAAGATGCGAACAATGCGCGTATCGACCCCATGGGCGCGATGGTAGGCCATCGTCATCGCTTCGGCGAATCGCTTGGCCTCGTCGTACACACCACGAGGGCCAATGGGATTCACGTTGCCCCAATAGCTCTCGGGCTGCGGATGGACGAGCGGGTCGCCGTATACTTCGGAGGTGGACGCAAGGAAGAAGCGGGCGCCCTTCGCCTTGGCGAGACCCAGCGCATTGTGCGTGCCTAACGCGCCAACCTTGAGCGTCGCAATGGGATGCTCCAGGTAGTCGATCGGGGACGCCGGCGACGCGAAGTGCAACACGCCGTCCAGATCACCGGCAACGTATGTGTAGGTCGAAACGTTGTGGTGCAGGAACTCGAACCGCTCGTTCCCCATCAGGTGGGCGATGTTGTCCGGATTGCCCGTGATGAAGTTGTCGAGACCGACCACCGAATGGCCATCGCGCAGAAATCGGTCGCTCAAATGCGAGCCGAGGAATCCTGCAGCCCCCGTGATCAGCACGCGCATCAGCAGACTCGCCCCATCGAATCATAGGTGAAACCTAACGAGCGCATTTTCGCCGGATCGTACAGGTTGCGGCCATCGATGACGATCGGGCGCCGCAACATCTCCTTCATGCGCGCATAGTCTGGATGGCGGTACTCGTTCCAATCGGTGACGACCACGAGCGCATCGGCACCTTCCAGTGCTTCGTAGTTCGTCTCGGCGTACGCGATGCGATCACCCAATCTCCGTTTCGTTTCGTGCATCGCGGCGGGATCGTGGGCACGCACTGACGCGCCACCGTCAAGGAGAGCGTCAATCAGTACGAGCGCCGGCGCCTCGCGCATGTCATCGGTGTTCGGCTTGAACGCCAGCCCCCAGAGCGCGATGTGCAAACCGCGCACATCGCCAACGGCGCGTTGCAGCTTCTGAAACAGACGCTCCTTCTGCCGATCGTTAGCCTCCTCCACTGCCGTCAAGACGGAGAGCGCCGCGGAGCACTCGCTCGCCGTGCGGACAAGCGCCTTCACGTCCTTCGGGAAACAGGAACCGCCGTAGCCAGGCCCCGGGAACAGGAAGGACGGACCGATGCGGGAATCCGAGCCGATCCCTTTGCGAACCAGATCGACGTTGGCACCAACCCGCTCGCACAGATTCGCAATTTCGTTCATGAACGAAATGCGCGTCGCGAGCATCGCGTTGGCCGCGTACTTCGTCAGCTCTGCCGACGCGATATCCATGAAGATGATCGGCTTCCCGGTGCGCACGAAGGGCGCGTACAACTCCGCCATCACGCTGCGCGCATGGTCCGAATCGACGCCGAGCACGACTCGATCGGGCTTGAGGAAATCGTCGACCGCTGCGCCTTCCTTCAGGAACTCCGGATTGGAGCACATGTGGAATGGGAAACGCGCGCGGCGAGCGACGACTGCCTGGACCTTGCCCGCTGTCCCCACCGGCACGGTCGATTTAGTCACGACGACCGTTTCGCGTGTCATGTGCTCGCCGATCACTTCCGCGACCGCCAGCACGTGACGCAAGTCGGCCGAACCATCTTCGTCGGGAGGCGTGCCGACCGCGATGAACACCACGTCGGACGAGGCGACGGCGCTTCCGACGTCGGTGGTGAACGTAAGGCGTCCCTGCCGCTGATTGCGCTCGACGAGCGCGTCCAGTCCCGGTTCGTAGATCGGAATGACGTTCTGCTTCAGCCCTTCGATCTTCGCCGCGTCTACATCTGCGCAGACGACGTCGTTCCCTGTTTCGGCGAGACATGCACCGACGACGAGGCCGACGTAGCCCGTCCCAATTACCGAAATTCTCACCCGTTCCCCAGCGGTTAGGTGTCGCTGACTCGCCTAAAGATGCGCAAGCTCCCCTTCGGCTGCTCCCTCGCCAAGCTTCGACAGCGGCACCACTCGCGCCTTCGACGCCTTCGTCTTCATCGTGGCGTTGCGCGTATCGACGACGAGTCCCGCGTGATCGACGACGAACTGGTAGTCAACGGTCGAGTGATCGGTGACGATCACGACGGCGTCGGCATTGGTCAGCGCTTCCTGGGTCAGGGGAACGCCGGCGAACTCGTGGCCGTTCTCGCGGAACTTGGGCACGAACGGATCGTGGTACTCGACTTCCGCGCCGCGCTCCTCGAGCAGACGAATGACGTCGAGTGCCGGCGATTCGCGCATGTCGTCGATGTCCTTCTTGTACGCGACACCTAACACGAGAATGCGGGAGCCGTTGACCGCCTTGCGATCCTGATTGAGCGCGCGAGCGACCTTGCGCACCACGTACTCCGGCATTTCGGAGTTGATCTCACTGGCGAGATCGATGAAGCGCGTCTTGTAGTTCAACGTGCGCATCTTCCACGCGAGATAATGCGGATCGAGCGGAATGCAGTGACCACCGATGCCCGGGCCCGGGGTGAACTTCATGAAGCCGAACGGCTTCGTTGCAGCTGCGTCGATCACTTCCCACACGTTCACACCCAGCTTGTCGCAAACAATGGCCATTTCGTTCACGAGGCCGATGTTCACCGCGCGGAAGGTGTTCTCGAGAAGCTTCACCAGTTCCGCCGCTTCAGCGCTGGACACCGGAACGACCGTGTCGATGCAGGAGCTGTAGAGCGCCGAGGCAACTTCAACACACTCGGGCGTCACGCCGCCCACCACCTTCGGCGTGTTCTTCGTGTGCCACTTCGGATTGCCCGGATCGACGCGCTCGGGACTGAACGCAAGAAAGACATCGCGTCCGACCTTGAGTCCTTTCTCCTCGATGCGCGGCTGCATGACTTCGCGCGTCGTACCCGGATACGTCGTGCTTTCGAGCACGATCAACATCCCCGGATGACAGTTGCGGGCGATGGCTTCGGTCGCCGCCTGCACATAGCTCATGTCCGGATCGCGCGTCTTCGACAGCGGAGTCGGAACGGCGATCGAGATCGCGTCGCACTCGTGCAGCCGCGGTTCATCCGCGGTCGCGACAAAGCGGCCAGCCGCCACCTCGGCGGCGACTTCGCTCGAGGGGACGTCCTGAATGTGGGAAACGCCCTGCATCAAGCGGTCGACGGTCCGTTTTGAGACGTCGTATCCGATGACCTTAAATCCTGCTTTGGCGAACTCCATCGCCAAAGGCAGACCGACATATCCGAGGCCGACGACGCCGATGACCGCCGTGCGGTCAGAAATCTTCGAGAGGAGCTGTTCTTTCATCTGTCTAGGCGTGACGCGAGAAATTGAGCGGTATCGTCCCAGAGGCGACGAACCGGCGCCTCCCGACCGGAAAGACGCTCACCGACCGTAGAAGGCACGAACCGTGCCGACTACCTCATCCAATTGTGCACTGGTCAACTCTGGAAACACTGGCAGCGAAAGGACTTCGCGCGCCGCCTTTTCGGACTCAGGACACTCCCCTTCTTTGTATCCGAGATAGGCAAAACAGGGCTGGAGGTGCAACGGAAGGGGGTAGTAGATCGACGACCCAATTCCCTTCTCCTTGAGATACGCCTGCAGTGCGTCTCGGCGATCGACACGAACGGTGTACTGGTTGAAAATCGACTCGTTTGCCTCCTCGATCACGGGGCGGCCGATTTCGGGCACGTCAGCGAATGCGGAGTCGTAATACGCAGCATTCGCGCGGCGACCGGCGCTCCAGTGCGACAGGTGCGGGAGCTTTGCCGCAAGAACCGCGGCCTGCAAAGAGTCCAGACGTGAGTTGTATCCCACTTCGTCGTGGAAGTACTGCTTTGCTCCGCCGTGAACCCGAAGTCGCTTTAGGCGCGTGGCAAGCTCGTCGTTCTGTGTCACGATCATCCCGCCATCGCCATACCCGCCGAGATTCTTGGACGGGAAGAACGAGAACGTGCCAATGGCCGCCCCTTCGCCCGCCATTGTCTTGCGGCCATCGATGATCCGCGAGGCGCCGATTGACTGCGCCGCATCCTCGATGATCGGAATGTGCGGGACTAACGCTTGGATGCGCTCAAGCGCCGCCATCTGCCCAAAGAGATCGACCGGAATGATGGCTTTCGTCTTTGGACCGACCGCCGCCGCCGCCGCTTCGGGCGAGATGTTATACGTCGTTGGTTCGATGTCGACGAAGACAGGTGTTGCGCCGGCGTTGTGAATCGTTCCGGCAGTGGCAAAGAAGGTGAACGGAGTCGTCACCACCTCGTCGCCGCGCCCAACGTCGAGCGCGCGCATCGCGAGCAGCAGCGCATCGGTACCGTTCGCGCAGCCGATGGCGTGCTTCGTATGTGACAACTCAGCGACCATGCGCTCGAGGCGCTCGACCGGCTCGCCGAGGATGAAGAGCTGATCGTCGACCACCTTCATCATCGCGGCGACGACTTCGTCGCGAATGAGCGCGTGCTGCGCCTTGAGATCGAGAAGTGGAACAGGCATCGGAGTGAGGACGAGATGTCAGTGCAGTGCGCGACAGGACCGCGCGCGAGAAAACTACACGCGCGCTCGCAACGGAAGCGGCACCTCGTGTCCCGTCTTGGCCGACTCGTAGATGCCGAGAATGAGCTCCAACGATTTGCGCCCCGCACGCCCATCGGTGTCGGGAATTGCTTGGCCACGCAGTACGGCAATCACGTTGCGATAATACCCTTCGTGTCCGTGACCGTAGACGTTGGGCGGCGTGTAGGTCGCGCTGTCGACGAGTTTGTCGTCGTCGTCGTAGTCAGCGAATTGCCACGTCTCCACCTTGTTGACCGCGGTGCCCCCGATCTTCACGCTCCCCTTTTCGCCGAGCAGCGTGATCGATCCTTCGAGATTCTTCGGATAGGTGAGCATCGTGACTTCGATGACGCCTAACGCGCCGGAGCGGAACTTGAGCAACGCGACTCCGCTGTCTTCCGTCTCGATACGACGCGCAAGGGTTGCCGTCTTTGCCATCACGCTTTCGACGGGACCTACGAGCCACTGAATGAGATCGACGTAGTGCGATGCCTGGTTCATCAGGGCGCCGCCGTCGAACTCCCACGTCCCGCGCCACGGTGCTTGATCGTAGTACTCCTGCGGGCGCGTCCACCGCACCGTGGTGTTCGCCATGTACAATCGCCCAAAGCGTCCTTTGTCGAGTGCGCGCTTGAGCAGTTGAATCGGCGGATTGAGTCGGTTCTGCTTGACGACGAACAGTTGAACACCGGCATCGTCGCAGGCTTGGACCAATTCGTCGGCCGACGTCAGCGTGATCGCCATCGGCTTTTCGCACACGACGTGTTTTCCGGCGCGGGCGGCCTGCATGCCGTGCGCGGGGTGCAGCCCTGACGGCGTGCACACGGCGACGATATCACACGCGGCCTGCTCGAGCATCTTTCCGTACGCCGTGTACCACGGCACGCCGGCGCGCTCCCCTGCCTCGCGCGCCCGCGCTTCGACGATGTCGCAGACTGCCGTCAGCTGCAATTCCGGAATCTTGGCAATCGCGTCAAAGTGATTCCTGGCGATGCGTCCGCAACCAACGAGCGCGATACGCACCGGTGTCGATTCGTTCATGCCACTCCCTCCGGGACGAGTGCACCATCCGCCAACGTGTAACTCGAGCCACAGACTGCACAGCGCAATGTTCGTGGCGCTCCCGTCTCACGCCCCGCATCGCGCGATTTTTCGAGGATCTCGCCGCACTGGCAGACCCACCCCGCCTGGCGCGCGGGAACCCCGACGACCAGCGCGTACGGCTTTACATCCTTCGACACGACTGCCCCGGCGCCGACGAACGCATACGCGCCTAACGTCGCGCCGCAGACGATGGTCGCATTGGCACCAATGCTCGCGCCGAGCTTGACCAGCGTGCGCTTGTATTCATGCTTTCGGGAGACGTGACTTCTCGGATTGATGACGTTCGTGAAGACCATGGACGGCCCGCAGAAGACGTCGTCTTCGAGTTCCACGCCTTCGTAGATCGAGACGTTGTTCTGAATCTTCACGTTGCGCCCGATCCTGGTGCCCGGCATGACGACGACGTTCTGTCCGAGCGAGCACGCGTCGCCGATGATGGCACCGCGCATGACGTGGCAGAAATGCCAGATCTTCGTCCCCTCGCCGACCACGGCGCCGTCGTCGACGTATGCCGATTCGTGAATGAACGGTGGAGTCATGCGTTGGCGGTATGGGTTCGTGCGCGGCGCGCGCCCTGCCTGCGCCGCGCGGAAGACTCGTTAGGCACCGGTGGCCGGGGCCACACTCGGTGTTACCTCAGGTGTGAGGCGCGCGAGGCGGGCGGCGCCCTGCTCGGCCCGATCGCGTTGCAGCTCGACGTGCCACTCCTGCAGCGACATGACCGATGGCGCGCGGGAACGCAACGACAGGATGGCATCACACGCCGCCCCAGCCGCCGACATCGTCGTGGTGTACGATACCTTTTTCGCGATGGCCGTCTGTCGGAGCATGTAGTCGTCGTGCTGGGCGTGTTTTCCAAGCGGGGTATTGATCAGCAGCTGTACCTCGCCATTGACCATCAGATCCACGCCGTGCGGATGCCCTTCGTGCAACTTCCGCACGGTCTTCACGGGAATCCCGCGCCCCCGCAGGTACTCGGCCGTTCCGTCAGTTGCAAAGAGCGTGAAGCCCATCTCGTGGAAACGGCGCGCAATCGGCGTGACCGTCGGCTTGTCGCCATCGTTCACGGTGACGAAGATCCCGCCGCTGACGGGGAGCCCGTTGTCGGCCGCGAGCTGCGCCTTGGCAAACGCGGTGCCGAATGACGTCGCAATCCCCATGACCTCGCCCGTCGATCGCATCTCGGGACCCAGCAACGGGTCGAACTCACGAAACTTCGTGAACGGGAAGACTGCTTCTTTCACCGACACGTACGGCGGGACGATTTCTTCCGTGAATCCGATCTCGTCGAGCGTCTCGCCAACCATCACGCGCGCCGCGACGGATGCGAGCGGAACGCCAATCGCTTTCGACACGAACGGGATGGTGCGGCTACCGCGCGGATTCACTTCGAGCACGTAGACGGTCCCGTTCTTCACCGCGTATTGTACGTTGATCAACCCCACGACGCCTAACGCCTTGGCGAGTGCCACCGTGTGGTGCTTCATCAGCGCGGTGTTCGCGCTGCTGATGAGATAGGGCGGGAGGACGCACGCCGAGTCGCCGGAGTGAATGCCGGCGTCTTCGATGTGTTGCATGACGCCGCCGATGACCACCTGCTTCCCATCGCTCACGGCATCGACATCTGCCTCGAAGGCGTCTTCGAGGAATCGATCGATGAGCACTGGGCGCTCCTCGCTGACGCGCGCCGCCGTCTCGAAGTACCCACGCATCGATGGCGTGTCGTACACAATCTGCATTGCGCGCCCACCCAGCACGTACGACGGACGCACTAACACAGGATAGCCGATACGCTCGGCCACCTGGATGGCATCGTCGAGGCTCGTGACCGTACCGTTTTCCGGCTGCTCGATGTCCAGCTCGCGCGCGATCTGCTCGAAGCGCCGACGGTCTTCGGCGACGTCGATGGCGTCGGGCGAAGTCCCGAGGATCCTGACGCCGGCAGCTGCAAGCCCTTTGGTCAGCTTGAGCGGCGTCTGCCCGCCGAGCTGCACGATGACGCCTAACGGCTGCTCGCGCCTAACGATTTCGAGGACGTCCTCGAGCGTGAGCGGTTCGAAGAAGAGCTTATCGGACGTGTCGTAGTCGGTCGAGACGGTCTCGGGATTCGAGTTGATCATGATCGTCTCGTATCCGCGCTCGCGGAGCGCCAGGACCGCACGGACGCACATGTAGTCGAATTCGACGCCCTGCCCGATGCGGTTTGGCCCACTCCCGAGGATCACGACCGAGCGGCGCCCGCTGCGCGGCGCTTCGTCTTCGTCATCGTACGAGGAGTACAGGTAGGGCGTCTCCGACGGAAACTCGCCGGCGCAGGTATCGACCATCTTGTACACCGGATGGATACCGTACTTCCAGCGTCGCTCGCGGAACGCTTCCTCGCTTTCGCCGCGCAGGTCGCCCAACTGCCGATCCGAGAATCCCATGCGCTTCATTCGGCGCACGTCGTCAGCTGCAACTGCGCCCAGTGCCCCGAACGCCTGTTCAGCTTCGACCAGCTCGCGCAGCTGCTCCAGGAACCATGGATCGATCGCCGTCAGCTCGTGGATCTGCGATGTCGTCAATCCGGCAACGATCGCACGTTTGACTTCGAAGATACGTTCCGGCGACGGCTTGCCTAACGCGCCGCGCAGCGCCTCGATCGAATCATCGTCGAGCCGGTCGTCCTGCGGGCGTCCACCCACAGTCCACCCCGCGCGTCCGATTTCCAGCGCACGCAACCCCTTCTGGAACGCTTCCTTGAACGTGCGCCCGATCGCCATCGACTCGCCGACCGACTTCATCTGCGTCGTCAGGTACGGATTGGCGCGCGCGAACTTCTCGAAGGCAAACCGCGGGCACTTCACGACGACATAGTCGAGCACCGGCTCGAACGACGCCGGTGTCGTCTTCGTGATGTCGTTCTTGATCTCGTCGAGGCGATATCCCACCGCGAGCTTCGCGCCGAATTTCGCAATCGGGAAACCCGTTGCCTTCGACGCCAGCGCCGACGAGCGCGACACCCGCGGATTCATCTCGATGACCACCATCTCGCCGTTCCGCGGATTGATGGCAAACTGAATGTTGCAGCCGCCGGCCTCGACGCCGATCTCGCGAATGACGGCCGTCGCCGCATCGCGCATGACCTGGTATTCGCGATCGGTCAGCGTCATCGCCGGCGCCACCGTGATCGAGTCGCCGGTATGCACCCCCATCGGATCGAGATTCTCGATCGAGCAGACGATCACAACGTTGTCTGCATAGTCGCGCATCACCTCGAGCTCGAACTCTTTCCACCCCAAGAGCGATCGTTCGATGAGCACCTGGCTCACCGGGGACTCGGCGAGGCCGCGCCGCACGATGTTCTCGTACTCTTCGCGGTTATAGGCGATGCCGCCCCCCGCCCCGCCTAACGTGAACGCCGGCCGGATGATCGCCGGAAAGCCCGTGAACTCGGAGATCGCCAGCGCTTCTTCCCACGTATGCGCAATCTTCCCCTGCGGAACGGCGAGGCCAATGCGCTTCATCGCCTCGGCGAATTCGTGGCGATCCTCGGCCATCTTGATCGCCTCGGCTTTCGCGCCGATCAACTCCACGTTGTATTTCGCCAGCACGCCGCTCTCCGACAGGCGCATGGCAACGTTGAGCGCCGTCTGCCCGCCCATCGTCGGCAGAATCGCGTCAGGGCGTTCCTTCGCGATGACCAACTCGACCACATCGGGCGTCACCGGCTCGATATAGGTCCGGTCGGCGATTTCCGGATCGGTCATGATCGTCGCCGGATTCGAGTTCACGAGGATGACCTCGTAGCCCTCTTCGCGCAGCGCTCGCGTCGCCTGCGTTCCCGAATAATCGAACTCCGCCGCCTGACCAATGACGATTGGTCCGGAGCCGATGACGAGAATCTTGTGGATATCTGTGCGACGGGGCATGTCGGAAACGATGGCCTAACGAGTTATCAAGGCGACCAGCCTGACCTACCAGGTGGCGACGAAGCGAGCCTAACGAGCTGCAATCTGTTTTCGGATGCGCCGCTTGCACCGCGGCAAACAGGGCGCGTACAGCGGTAGAAATTTATCACCCCGCCGGGCGGTTCACGCGCGCGAGATCGGCGCGCGTCATCTCCCGGACGAGCGCCTCGAATGTGTACGTCGGACGCCAATTGAGCTTCTGCGCCGCCAGCGAGGAATCGGCAACCCGGGTGAACGCGTCCGCCGGGCGAAAGAGTCGTTCGTCCTGCACGACATGATCGCGGTAGTCCAGTCCCGCCGTGGAGAAGGCGAGTTCGCAGAATTCCCGCACGGAGTGCGACTCTCCCGAACCGATAATGAAGTCCTCGGCCGCCTCACACTGCAGCATTCGCCACATCGCCTCGACGTAGTCGCTGGCATGTCCCCAGTCTCGCCGCGCCTCGAGATTGCCGAGTCGGAGTTCGGTTGCCTTGCCAGCGACGATGGCGGCGACACCCCTCGTGATCTTTCGCGTGACGAATTCCTCGGAGCGCAGCGGACTCTCGTGGTTATACAGGATGGCGCTCGCCGCCCAGACCGAGTGAACCTGTCGATACGAGGAGGTCATCCAGTACGCAAACGCTTTGGCCGCACCGTACGGCGATCGCGGCTGCACGCTCGTCGTCTCCGTCTGCGGCCATTCGCTCGGCTCACCAAAGATTTCCGAGGACGAAGCCATGAGTACGCGGGCCTCCGGGCAGTGCGTTCGCACTCCCTCCAGCATGCGAAGCGCACCAATCGCCGTCACCTCGGCAGTTTCAACGGCGCGCTCCCACGAGGCATGTACGACGCTCTGCGCAGCGAGATGATAGATCTCGTGAGGACGAACGTCGCGGAGCAGAGCATGAAGATCCTCGCTGGCGCCGTCGCGAGCCGTTCGAACTTCAGCGTCGGCGATACCCAGGAGCTCGAGCTGTTCTTTTGCCGCGTGCGCGGATCGACGCGTCGTTCCGACGACGCGATACCCGCGAGACAGGAGGAGGCGCGAGAGGTACACGCCATCCTGTCCCGTAACTCCGGTGACGAGAGCCGTTGGCCTTGTCATCGCATTGAAGGACGAGAGGAATTGCCATCGTCGCTCATGGACAAAAAAAGGGAGCGCCTAACGCGCTCCCTGAACTTCGCCACTCGTGAAGCGCGTCCCGTCACGCGACTGCCGCACCGCGCGGAGCGCGTTGGACCTTGCCGGCAGCGAGGCAGCGTGTGCAGACCTTGACCTTCACCGTTTTGTCGTCGAGGACGACGCGAACGACTTGAAGGTTGGGCTTCCACGTGCGACGCGTCTTGTTGTTGGCGTGCGAGACGTTGTTTCCGAACGTCACGCCTTTTTCGCATACGTAGCAGCGATTGCGATTGATAGCCATCGATCAGCCCTCCACGATGAGCTCGATGCGCGCCATCTCTGCGCCGTCACCCTTGCGGTGGCCGGTCTTGAGAATGCGCGTATATCCACCGGGACGCTTCACGAATTTCGGCCCGATCTCCTGGAACAACTTGTCAGCGACCGCGCGCTGCTGAACGTGACGCGCCGCGAGACGGCGATCGTGCAACGTTCCCGAGCGAGCTTTCGTGATCAACTTCTCAACGAACGGGCGAAGCTCTTTCGCCTTCGCTTCCGTTGTTTCGATCGCGCCGTGCTGGAAGAGCGACTGCGCGAGGCTGCGCATGAGCGCGAGCTTCTGTTCACTGGTACGGCGCAGCTGCCGTCCCGCCTTACGATGACGCATGGGTCTTACTCCTCTTCGTCGTCTGGCGCGTTCGCAGCAGCGCGGCTTGGCGGCGTACCCCAGTCGATGACTCGGACGCCGTCGCCGTTCTCTTCGTAGCGCATACCGAAATTCAAACCTTCGCGCTCCAGGAGTTCAGCGATTTCCTGCAGCGACTTCTTTCCGAAATTCTTGACCTGGAGGATCTGGTTCTCCGTCTGGCGAACCAGGTCACCCATCGTGCGGATGTTCGAATTCTTCAGCGAGTTGACCGAGCGAACCGACAGCTCGAGGTCATCGATCGCGGTCTTGAACAGTTGGGCCAGTCGCGCGGCGTCACCACCGGCGCTCTCGCCACCCATCGACATCGGCGCCGAAGCGTGCGAGCCGAAGGAGGCGAAGTACTGGAAGTGCGTCTGTGCGAGGGCGGCGGCGTAGCTCACCGCCTCTTCAGGAGCGAGCGTGCCGTTGGTTTCGACTGTCAGCGTTAGGCGGTCGTAGTCGGTGCGCTGCCCAACGCGCGTCTCGGCCACAGTGAAGTTGGCGCGACGCACGGGATTGTAGATCGAGTCGATGCGCACGAGATCGATCGGGAGACCGCGATCGACGATGTGCTGGTCGGCCTCGACGTAGCCACGCCCCTTGTTGATATAGAGCTCGACGTTGATGTCGCGGGCGTCCTGCAGGGTGAAGAGATGGTGATTGGGGTTCACGATGCGAACGTTCCCCGTCTCCTCGATGTTTGCCGCGGTGATCGGACCGGCTTCGGTGCGCCCGATGCGCACGACCGCTTCCTCGACGTCATCGGCGAGGGAGAGGACGAGCGTCTTGAAGTTGCCGATGATCTGATGGACGTCTTCGACGACACCGGGGATGGTCTGGTGTTCGTGAACGACGCCATCGATGCGGAACCCCCAAACGGCGGAGCCACGGAGCGACGACAGCAGCATGCGCCGCATGGCGTTGCCTAACGTGTGGCCGTAGCCGCGCTCGAGCGGCTGGAGGACGAACTCTGAAACGAACGGAGCGTCGTCACGCTTCTTCACCTCGATGAGGTGGGGACGGACGAGGCCCTTGAGATCGATTGCTTGTGCCATGAGGTCGATATCTGCTTTGGTCTTACCGAGGCTGCGCCCCGGCAACGCCCCACCCCGCCCCTAACGCGCGGTGAGTTCGTAACGGAGTCAGGGTCCGGACCCTACGAAAGAGAAGGAGCTCCCCGAGACGCGGAGAAGACGAGAATGGAACTGCTCGTCTTCTCTCAGACCGGTTGCTCCCTGCTCACTACTTCGAGTACAACTCCACGACGAGCTGTTCTTGTGCTGCGATCGGGATGTTCGGGCGCGCGGGGCGCTCGAGCATACGACCGCTGTACGTATCGCGATCGACCGCCAGCCACGAGGGCTGAGCACCGCGCGACGCCTGCTCCATCGCACCCTGCACGAGAATCATCTCGCGCGACTTTTCGCGAACGCGCACTTCCTGACCCGGCGCGACGGCGTAGCTGGGGATGTCGACAAGCTTGCGATTGATCTCGACGTGACGGTGGCGGATGAGCTGACGTGCCGCTTTACGGCTCGGCGCGAAGCCCATGCGATACACCATGTTATCAAGACGGCTTTCAAGTGCTGCGAGAAGGTTGTGTCCCGTGATGCCGGGGAGCTTGGAGACCTTCTCAAACGTGTTGCGGAACTGCGTTTCGCTTACGCCGTAGATGCGCTTGATCTTCTGCTTCTCACGCAACTGCTTGGAGTATTCCGACGACTTACGACGACGCGCCTGATTCTGCCCATGCTGTCCAGGAGGATACGGACGGCGCTCGACCGGGCACTTCTCGGTGAAGCACTTCGTCCCCTTCAGGAACAGCTTGGTCCCTTCGCGACGGCACTGGCGGCAACTGGCTCCCGTGTAGCGCATGGCTTAGACCCTCCGGCGCTTGGGAGGACGGCAGCCGTTGTGCGGAATCGGCGTTACGTCCTTGATTGACTTGACCTGCAAACCGGCTGATGCGAGCGCTTGAATTGCTGACTCGCGTCCGCTGCCTGGGCCTTGTACGCGCACGTGGACACGACGAACGCCGGCGGTGAGCGCTTCGCGCGCGCACTGCTCGGCGGCGACGGTCGCCGCGAACGGAGTCGACTTTTTCGACCCCTTGAAGCCCGCCTTGCCCGACGTCCCCCACGAGATGGCATTGCCATGCATGTCGGTGATTGATGTGGGCGATCCCTTCCGCCTCCACGACGCGTTTGGTCTTTTTGCCGGTCGCCATACTACTTGGTCACCTTCTTCTTGCCCGCGATAGCGCGACGCGGTCCCTTCTTCGTGCGCGCGTTGGTGTGAGTGCGCTGCCCGCGCACAGGAAGTCCTTTACGGTGCCGCTGTCCGCGATACGACCCGATGTCCATCAAACGCTTGATGTTCATCGCGATCTCGGTGCGCAACGCACCTTCGACGCGGTAATCCTTTTCGATGACCTGACGGAGTTTGTTCACGTCAGAGTCGTTGAGGTCGCGCACGCGAAGATCCGAGCTGACTCCCGTCTTCTCGAGGATCTCCTTCGCCACCGCGCGACCGATACCGAAGATGTATGTCAACCCGATCTCGACCTTCTTTTCACGAGGGAGATCGACACCAGCAATACGAGCCATGATTAACCTTGCCGCTGCTTGTGCTTAGGGTTGCGCTTGCAGATGATGCGTGTAACGCCGCTGCGCTTAACGACTTTGCAGTGTTCGCAGATGGGCTTCACGCTGCTACGGACTTTCACCGGACGCTCCGAAACAGACCGAATTTGTAGGACGGAAAACCGGACAAGACTCCAAGAATACCCCGGCGGCCCCCTTCATGCAAGGGAGCGAGAACACCAAAACGCTGATACAGAACGGAATTACGTCGCGGTGACCGCTCCGATTTCTCCCCACACCCGCTCCATCGCCGCCCGAGGATCTGGGTCGCCTGTGACCGCCCTCCCGAGCACGAGGTAGCGCGCCCCGCCCGCCGCCGCACTCCCCGGTGTCACCACCCTCGCTTGGTCATGCCTTGCGCCGTCGGCGAAGCGAATCCCTGGCACAAGCGTCGCCAACGTATCGCCAAAGCGCGCATGAACCAGCGGAGACTCCTCGCCGCTACAGACGACGCCCTGCGCACCAGCCTGTGCGGCCAGCGACGCGAGACGCATAACCTCCGCTTTGACGTCGACACGGTCGACTCTCCCCCAAGCGCTGCTCAGCGTCTCGCTGTTCATCGACGTCAGAACAGTCACCGCGAGTATGCCGCAGCTGCTCCCTGCCCCATCCACAGCCGCCCTGATCATCGCCTCACCGCCACTGGCGTGCACCGTGAGCAGCGACGCGCCCAACCGTGCCGCCGATCGTGCTGCGCCTTTCACCGTGTTCGGAATGTCATGCAACTTGAGATCGAGAAAGACCTGGCGCCCTGAGCCCGTGATGCGCTCGACGATACTCGGCCCGGCGGCCGTGAAGAGTTCGCTCCCCACTTTGTAGAACGCGCAGCGGTCGCCTAACGATTCCACGATCGCCCACGCGTCGTCGGCCGAGGAGACGTCCAACGCGACGATGGGAGTTGCGCTTATGCGGGCCATTCAAGTGTTCCCGTCAAGGAGGTGATGCTATCCACGTGTTGTCTGCGGCACCATTCGAAAAGGCCGCGCACCAGTCGCTCGGGACTTCGCGGGTCGCGCAATCCGGCGGTCCCCATCGCGACGGCCGTCGCGCCCGCGAGGAGGTATTGAAGCGCATCTTCGGTTCGCGTTATACCGCCGACGCCGATGATCGGAGCGCGCGTGGCTTTCCAGACTTTCCACGTGGCGAGGACACCGATCGGGAGGAGCGCGGGGCCGCTCACCCCTCCACTTCCAAAGCCAAGTACTGGTCGCCTGCGGTCAACGTCGATGAGGAGGCCGGGCATGGTGTTCACAAGCGTGAGACCATTGGCCCCAGCATCAAGTGACGTGCGGGCCGCTCCAGCGATATCCGCGAGCGCTGGCGACAGCTTTACAAAGAGCGGGCGTTGCGTGACGCCGCGCGCGCGGCGTATGAGCTCGGAGAGTGCGGCAGGATCGGCGCCGAACTCCATTCCACCGGCCTTCACATTCGGGCAGGACACGTTGATCTCGTAGCCGGCGTGTCCTTCGAGGTCATCCAGGCGTTCGATCACGCGCGCGAAGTCGTCGACGGAGTTGCCGACCACATTCACCAGGGTTCGGGCGCGCTTCAGCGTGCGTTGCAGCCAAGGCAGATGCGTCGCCCGCACTTCTTCGACTCCCGGGTTGGCGAGCCCGATGGCGTTGATCATTCCGCCGGAGAATTCTGCGACGCGTGGCGCCGGCGCCCCCTTTCGGATGTCGAGCGACACCGCCTTGGTGACGATTCCGCCTAACGAGTCGAGGTCGCTGACCTCGGCCAGCTCGTCGCCGTACGCCGCAGTCCCCGCAGCGAGCAATACCGGATTCTGGAGTTCGACGCCCGCGAGCGTGACGCTGAGAGAAGACTTCTCTTGAAGGCGCGCGCTCACCGCGCGCCCCCATTGCTCATGCTGCCAGTCCCACGCCGCCCCACGTAGCGGGCGAGATAGTTCATGGTCGCGTCGGCGATGGCGTTCGCCAGGTCCTTCTGTCCTCGCTCGCTCGTCATGTACGCGGAGTCGCTACGATTGGTGCCGAATCCGATTTCCACGAGGATGGCAGGCATGAATGCGCCGACGAGGACTCGGAAGCCAGCCTGTTTCACTCCACGACTCGGCGCTGGATGCACGCGACCGATGGCCGTTTGCACTGTCGCGGCAAAGTCGCTCGACTCGCGGAGGTACTCATTCTGCTTCATGTCGTTGAGGATGAAGCTAAGCGGATCGCCGTTCTTTGCATCGGCTTCCGCTTCGTACTTCACGGCTTCGTTTTCCAGCTCCGCGACCCGCCGTTCGTCCTCCGTCTTGGCCTCGGCGAGAAAGTACGTCTCGAACCCGCGCGATCCGCCGGGGTCGCGCCACCTTGGGTTCGCCGCGTTGACATGAACCGACACGAAGACGTCGGCGCGTGCCCGATTCGCAATTCGCCCACGATCATCGAGGGCGATGAGCGTGTCCGTCGATCGAGTCATCACCACTTCAACGCCCCGCGATTCGAACTCAGCGCGCAGACGCCTCGAAACCGCGAGCGTGATGCTCGACTCATCGACTTTGTCGGCGGCGCCAATGGGACCGCGCATGCCATGGTCGCGCCCACCATGTCCAGCATCGACGACCACCACCAGTTTGCGCTCGCGCCGCGGGGGGCGAGGCGAAACTGGCGGAGGCCGAGCGCTTCGCGGCTCGTTAGGCTCGGCGGTGCGCGCTGGGACGGAGTCGCTCGTTAGGCGGCGCGACGTGACGGGCGTGAAGCGGCGAAGTTCGCCCGCTGCCGCATCGTACGCAAAGCCGGTGATCACCCGCGGCATCACCTCAGCCACGAAGGCAAAGGGGAGATACAGCACGCCGTCGGCCATCGTCGGCGCGGCAGGCAAGGCTTCCGTTCGCTCGGCAACCCGCACCGCCTTGATGCCTAACGTCAAGGCAACTTCGGTGGGGCCGAAGATCAATCTCCAGCGATCGGGAGCATCTTGCCTGAGGGTGGCACCCAGCGGCGCAAGCAGCGACTGGACGCGAACCATCGGACCAAGTCGCGTCGTCACGACGGGAACGCGAGCCGTTGTCTCTCCGCTGCGGACGACGAGTTCGGACGGTGCCTCGGCTCTCTGCTGGAGTGTGAGCGCGAGAAGGCCCAAGGCCAGCGAAATCACCGTCGCCTCATGGCACGCGCCATTTCTCGCTCGGCGTCCTTGCGCCGCGAGTCGTCGCGCTTGTCGTGCAACTTCTTCCCCTTCGCCAGACCGATGCGGATCTTCGCCTTTCCCTCTTTGAAGTAGAGCTCGAGTGGAATCAAGGTGAGTCCCTCACGCTCGATGGCGCCGATGAGTCGACGAATCTCCCGTTTGTGCAGAAGGAGTTTGCGAAGGCGTGTCGGATCATGATTGACGTAGCCCCCGCGCTCGTACGGCGAGATGTGAACGTTCAGCAGGTACACCTCGCCGTCGCGGACGATGCCGTACGCGTCAACGATGTTGGCCTTCCCGCTGCGTAGCGATTTCACCTCGGTGCCTGTGAGGACAAGGCCGGCTTCCCACGTTTCCAAGATGTGGTAGTCGTGGCTTGCACTCCGATGCTTGGCAACGGACTGAATCTGCGGTTTTTCGGCGGTCTTCTCGGCCATCACGAAAGCGAGAGAATACGAATCGCGCGCGCTACGTCGCGAGAGCGCATGGAACGGGAAAGTAATCATCGAACTCGAACGACGTTGTGTTCTGGATGCCTAACACTGTGCCTCGCGTTGACTTGGGCTTAGAGCGCCAATAGCTTGCCCGCTCTTGCCGAAGTGGTGGAACTGGTAGACGCGCTGCATTCAGGGTGCAGTGGGCGACAGCCCGTGGGGGTTCGAGTCCCCCCTTCGGCACTACACGAACAACGACGCGGTGCGTGCTCAGAAGAGCCTCGCGCCGCGTCGTTTGTGGTTTATGACGGTAGGGTTACGCCGTCGTTGACGGTGGCTGCGGCCCGAGCAACGTGGGCGCGCCAAAAGCGCTTCGTAGCGCCTCGTTGGCATCGCTTTGATACGCCGACAGGATGTCGCTTGCACGGCTCACGATGTCCTCCGTCGGGAAACTGACTCCCGAAGTCTGAAGAAGCACGCGCCCAAGTCGAGACGCTTGCACGGACGCGGACGTTCGCGCGGCTACGACGTCTCGATACCCAGCCAGACGATCGTTGAACTGCCGCTCGGCGACCCTCAGCATGGCCGGTGCAACGTTACGGTCCGATTGCACGGCCTCCGCGAGCGCATGTCCAACCAGCGACGGGATCCGGTCATCGAGAGCGTCGCGCTGGGCGACGATCAATCCAAGCGCCCGCCGCGCGTATCGCAGCTCCCAAGACGCGCGATCGGTGTCGCCACCGCACGCAGCGACCGCGAGCCACGATGTGTCATCGGGGTCAGGCTCCGCCATCAAGCGCTCGACATACGTCGTCACCGAACGACGCAGTCGTCGCTCCGAGCGCCAACTCTCAAAGAGGCGCGGCGACATCCGCGGCTTCTGTTAGTTGTTAGGCTTGAAGGACCGGAAGACCAACACGTGCACGTACCGACGGCTCATCGAGCAAGAGATCGCCGAGGTGGACGCTCTCAAGTGCGTCGTCGATACGCTGTTGGAGCATCATCCAGACCGGTCGAATGCTGCAGCTCTGCGAGTCGGAGCAGCGTTCTTGGGTGATCGGATGTGAGACGCAGTGCAGGTCGAACGTCCCGTGCTCTGACGCGCTGATCACTTCGCGAACCGAAACATCCTGGGGATCACGAGCGATCACGTATCCCCCCTTGGCTCCGCGGGTACTCGAAACTATTTGCGCGCGCCTAAGCCGAAGAAGGATCTGCTCGACATAGTCAGCGGGAAGGCCTTCACGCGTGGCAATCTCACGACCGGTGACCGGCCCCTCGCCGTGGCGCCGGGCGAGATGCAGTGAGCAGATCAGTCCGTATTCGGCCCAGGTCGTTATTCGCATTACGAGTGAATATACCGGCATTGGGGTCGGAAGCCACAGCGGAACATCCCTGACTATCCGGGCAGGACCCTATGGTGATCGGCTTCAGCGAGTTGAGCGCCTCGATCTAGGAATCCGGTCCTACCCCGCCGACGTGCTCCCGTGTGCCCCGCCCGGGACACCAATCTCCGTCATCTTCCGAAGGTCGAGGACGTCATCGATCTGATCGGCCGGAATGATCTGTTCGTTGCGCACGAGTGCCCGAATCAGCACTCCCTCCTTGACCGAGCGCTTCGAGAGATCAGCGGCTGCGGCGTAGCCTATCTGCGGCGCGAGCGCGGTCGCCAGTGCTGCCGAGCGCTCGACCCAGTAGGCGCACATTTCGCGATGTGCTTCGATTCCCTTGATGCATTTCTCGGTTAGGACCCGGACGGCGTTGGTGAGAATCTGCATCGAGAGCAGGACGTTATGCGCAATGACGGGCATCATCACGTTGAGTTCCAACTGTCCGTGTTCGGCGGCGATGGCGACTGTCGTGTCGCATCCCATCACCTGGAAGCAGACCTGGTTCACCATCTCTGGAATCGACGGATTGATCTTGCCGGGCATGATCGACGAACCCGGCTGCACTGCCGGCAAGACGATTTCGTCGATTCCTGTGCGCGGTCCCATCACCATCAGTCGGAGGTCGCTCGCGATCTTCGACAAGTCGATAGCGACAACGCGCAGCATGGCGGAGAAGGCCGCGACGTCACCCATACTCTGCATGAGTTGGATGCGATCGCTGCCGATGCGCAGATCGAGTGCAGTGATCGCGCGGAGATGGCGGTTCATCAGCGCGGGATACGCTTTCTCCACCGTCACGCCGGTGCCGACAGCGCTTCCACCGATGCCGAGGTCGCGCAGATAGTCGGCGCTTTCACGCACACGTCGGGTGGCCCGATCGATGGAGCCGGCGTACGCCGAGAACTCCTGCCCGAGGCGAATGGGCATCGCGTCCTGCAAATGCGTCCGGCCGGCCTTGACGATGTCATCGAATTCTGTCCCCTTCGCGGCCAGCGCATCGCGGAGCGCGTCGAGCGCATCGACGAGTGGTGACAAACGAGATAAAACAGCCAGCCGGATGTTGGTCGGGATGGTGTCGTTGGTGCTCTGCGCCATGTTCACATGGTCATTCGGGTGAACGGGCGTATAGGTCCCACGTTTCCCGCCTAACAATTCATTGGCGCGATTTGCCAGCACTTCATTGACGTTCATATTGTGCGACGTCCCGGCTCCGGCCTGATACGGATCCACGACGAACTGATCGCGGTGTTGCCCCGCGAGGACTTCGTCGGCGGCAGCGACGATGGCGTCGGCGCGCTCGGCGTCGAGGCGCCCGGTCTCTTTGTGGGTGAGCGCAGCGGCCTTCTTGATCCAAACCTGCGCAACGACAAAGGGCTCGAGTGGACGCAGTCCGCTGATCGGGAAGTTCTGCACGGCGCGCAGCGTCTGAACGCCGTAGAGTGCATCGGCCGGCACTTCGAGCGTGCCTAACGGGTCCTTTTCCGTCCTCGTCTGCATGAGTCCGCTCCTGCTGGAGACATCCCTACAAATGAAAAGCGGGGAGCAGGTCGCTCCCCGCTCGTGTGATGCACTAGACGTGATCTCCTGAAGGGTCGACGACTCCTCGCCGGCGCAGGGCGCCAGTGCTCCGGCGACCATCTATGACATGGCTTCTACGGAGTTGGCGTTGGAATGGAGTACGTGCTGATCATCTCAAAGGCGCCGTCGCCGAGCGCGGCGATGAGTGTGCGAAGGCGCGAGACCGTGACGGACCGATTGGTGTTGTTGCTGTTGCTCCAGAGATCGTGAAAGCGCGCGGGAATCGAATCGACGCCGTCGTCAACAAAGGCGCAGCGAATTTCCATACGGGTAGTGGAATTCGCCGGGACGTACTGCAGTGACATGACGATCGCGCTATTGCCATCGGTGGCAGCGGTCCAGCGGAGCGGAATCGCAGCGCCGGTGGCCGGAGTGATCGGATCCATGGTGAAGGCTTCTGCCGTCTTTCCGCGCGCCGTGAAGCCGGGATAGCCGCCGGTTGCTCCCGGCACGGTAATGACAACCGAGTCACCTGGGGTATACGCGACCGAGTTGCTGCCTAACGAGTACGAGAGCGACCCCGTGGCCTGCGTACGCGGGAGCGTGGTCGTCACGCCACCGATGGTCGTAGTGACCGCCGCGCCGGCGTCGAGGAATGTGACTCCATTGAAGCTGGTGCTGGGCGTTTGATAGGGAGTTGGCGGAAAGCAGGAATCGGGCCTGGTGGTCGCATCGGGCAACGAGCTGATGGCTCCACGGAAGAACACTGCCGAAGGCGAGACGCGATACTCGCCTGCCGTCGATTTCAGCGCGGTGAGGGTGACAAACGACCACATACGCTGATCAGGGCCGAACGAGGCGGAGGTATCGCATGACGCGACCACGAGCGTCACGACAGCGACGCCAGCGAGCGTCAGGCGCGACCGAAATCGACGAAAGAATGAAATCATCGGGGTGACGAAAGAGTAAGAGATTCGCGTTCGGGGGATCGGAGAGAAACACTTGGACGCACGAGTCCCCCCAGTGCAATAATGGCGGCGCCTAACATTCCGACACCCAGGAGGGCCACGGAGATGCCGTGCAACCGTCCGAATGCCAAGCGGCGCGGATCATCGGCGGGAATATCCTCGAGAACAGGGCCGAGAAGCGCGCGCGTGCGCTCGATGCGCGGCGCGACGATCAGTTGCGCACCTAACGAGGAGCACAGGATCACGATCGCCAGTAATCGACGCCAACCATCGGTCGAAAAGAGGGCGACCGCTCCCACGAACGCGCCACTCCAGAAGAGAATCGGCAGAACTCTGCCAACGAGGAGTCCGGCGAGGGCGCGACTCGGAAGGACGGCGAAAGCAGCGGGCGCCACGACAGTCGCAAAGAGCAATGCGGCGCCGAGCCAAAGCCACAGCAGCGGCGTGAGACGCGGAGACATGTGACTAGCGCGACACGGGGCGCGCGAGCCCGTTGAGAAACGGATTGGACTCCAGCTCTTTGCCGATCGTTGTCTCCGGTCCGTGACCGGGAAGGACGAGCGTGTCCGAGGGAAGTGTCACGATTCGTTCGAGCGAGCGCTTCATGGCTGCTCCATCGCTTAGCGGGAGATCGGTGCGACCGATGGAGCCGGCAAAGAGGAGATCGCCGCCAAAGACGACACCACGTCCGTGAAAGACCACATGTCCTGGGGCGTGCCCGGGGGTGTGCAAGACCGTGAAGCGATACTTGCCTAACGACAACACATCGCCATCGGCGAGTTCACGATCGGGGAGCGGCCCCAGCTCGAATGGGAGTCCATAGCTGGTTGCGACCTGTGGTGCATACTGGTACAGCGGGAGGTCGGCGGGGTGGAGGTAAATCGGGACGCTCCATTCTCGACGAATCGCCGCGATTCCACCGATGTGATCGAGGTGGGCGTGCGTGAGCCAGATTGCCTCGAGCGTGGCGCCTGACTCTCGCACGCGATCGGCGAGCATCTCTCCCTCGTCTCCCGGATCGATCAGCACGCAGCGTTCGGCCGATTCATCCACGAGGAGATACGCGTTCTCCTGAAAGGCACCGACAACGAACGACGACAGCTTCACGATGCGGATACCGGAGCTTCGGCCGTCTCGATGATGGGCGATTCACCAACGCCGTGATGCGCCAACCAACGTTCGGCCTCTAACGCCGCCATGCATCCCGTGCCGGCAGACGAAATAGCCTGGCGATAATAATCGTCGATGATGTCACCGGCGGCGAAGACGCCGTCGATGTTTGTCGCGGTGCGCCACGACGCCACCTTGATGTAGCCGTGTGGCGTGGTGTCCAGTTGCCCATTCAGGAACGCCGTATTCGGCTCGTGTCCGATGGCGACAAAGAGTCCACCGACGCTCAGCGTCGACTGCTGTTTCGAGTTAGTGTCCTCGAGAACGATCCCCGAGATCTCGTCCTGGCCGACGACCTCGACGACGCGGGAATTCCAGATCACGCGCACCTTCGGATGCGAAAGCACCCGCTCGGCCATGACCTTTGAGGCGCGGAAACGGTCGCGGCGATGAATGATGATCACTTCGCTCGCGAACTTCGTGAGATAGAGCGACTCCTCCATCGCCGTGTCGCCACCACCAACGACCGCGAGAACCTTGTTGCGATAGAATGGAAGCGCGCCGTCGCAGACTGCGCACGCCGACACGCCACCGCCGCTTTGCGCGAGACGTAGCTCGTTAGGCAGATCGAGCCGTTTTGCGCGCGCGCCTGTCGCCACAATCAGCGAAAGTGCCTCGATGGGCTCGGAGTAGTGCGGTGTGAGGACGAATGGATGGCGCGAGAGGTCGGCGTTGACGATCAACTCCGAGACGACGCGAGTTCCGTAACGCACCGCCTGCTCTTTCATCCGGTCCATCAACTCGGGGCCGGTGACTCCTTCGGGAAAGCCCGGAAAGTTTTCGATCTCGGTGGTGAGCATGAGCTGGCCACCGGGAATTTCCGTCCCTACCGGTTCACCCTCAAAGACGATGGGATTGAGTGACGCTCGAGCGGCGTAGATGGCAGCCGTCCACGCCGCGGGGCCGGAGCCGACAATGGCGAGCGTCTCTTGTCGGGGAACAGTCATGTGAAGCGCGTTGTTGGAGGGAGTGCGAGCGAGCATGCGCTATCGTGATTGCAGCGCGTACTGCAATCTGGCGCGACACCCTACGCAGGACAAAGGGTTGCGAGCTAACGGCCGTCACCAAACCTGCGTGCGCGCTACGACTCAGCGTCGCACGTGGCGACCGCCGTCGACCATCAGGACCTCGCCCGTGACGAAGTCGGCGTCGATGAGATAGAACAGCGCCTTCACCACATCTTCGGGCGTCCCGTGGCGCTTGAGCGGAGTGGTACTCGCGAGATGGTCCGCGTTGTTGCGATCCCATCCTTCGGGAAGCAGAACCACGCCAGGAGCGATGGCATTGACGCGGATGCGCGGGCCGAGTGTACGCGCGAGCGACTCTGTGAGATGCACGACGCCCGCCTTTGAGATGCTATGAGGGATGTACGCACTCCAGTGCTCAAAGGCAGCGAGGTCGGCCATGTTGACGATGAGACCACCGTCGCGCATGCGTAGCGCGGCAGCCTGCGACGCGAAGAATGGCGCGCGGAGATTCAACGCCATGATCTCGTCCCATTGCGCGGTCGTCACCTCGCCGGCGGGCGTGCGCACCATGCTCGCGGCCGAATTCACGAGGAGATCGAGGTGACCAAAGTGGTCGGCCACTCGATTCACGAGATTCGATGGCGCGGACGCGTCGAGGAGATTCGCACCGAACGATACGGCAGTGTGTCCGGCCCTGGTGAGCTCAGCGGCTAACTGTTCCGCCTCTGCTGCAGAGGAGTTGTAGTGCACGGCGACGCGGTATCCGCGACCAGCCAGCGCGCGTGCGATCGCGGCTCCAACGCGACGCCCGCCCCCCGTGACCAGGGCAACGGATGACTCGTTAGGCGCGGTCGCCATCGGGTTCGTTAGGCTGCGCCGGCATGTGCGCGACGCGCCGCAACGCGCTCCTCCTGCAGCGCCAGCCACTCGGCCGGCACGCGCATGGCACCGATGGAGCGCGCGCCATCGGCCGCGCCGTGCGAATCGGACCCACCACTGGGAACAAGGTCGAGCTGCTGCGCAATCGCGAGGAGTCGGCGGCGATCCTCGGCCGAGTGGCTCGGGTGGATCACTTCCACACCGTCGAGCCCCTGCTCCCTGAGGGCCGTTAGGCGGGCGACCGAACCTTCACCTCCGGGATGCGCCAACACCGCGATGCCACCGCAGTTGTGTACCATCTGAATGGCATCTCGAAGCGTCAGCTTGCGCTTGTCGAGATATGCCGGGCGCCCAAGGCCCAGGTACCGATCGAAGGCGTCGCGCAGGTCGCGCGCCCACCCGTGTCCAACGAGGGCTCGTGCAACGTGCGGGCGGCCGATGGCACCGCCACCAGCCATGTCGAGCACATCGTCGAACGTGATCTTGACGCCGATCGCATTGAGGCGCTCCACCATCATGCGCCCCCGGTCACGGCGCGCCTCACGGAAGGCTTCGAGCGCGTGGTCGATGCCTTCGATATCCGTCAGGTGCAATCCGAGCAGGTGCGTTTCATCGTCGCCCTGATAGGCACTCAACTCAACACCGGCGATGACTTGGAGCGCTGTCCCGGCAGCGGCGGCGCGGGCCGTCTCGATTCCCGCGACCGTGTCGTGATCGGTGAGCGCGATGGCGCGCACATCGGACCTGAGCGCCTTGGCGACCACTTCAGCGGGCGACTGCGATCCATCGGACGCCGTCGAGTGCATGTGCAAATCGACGTAGGCCGCCGACGCGACGGAGGGCGAGGGGGAGGGGGAGGAGGAAGATGTCGCCGCCGGTTGTGTCACTGCGCGTAGCCCGCTTCGGGCGACGTGCGAGCGGGTTGAGAAGCAGCGAAGAAGCGTCGCAAGTCGGACTCGGTGAGCTCGGCGAGCGACTGCTCGCGCGATCGTGTGCCGTGCGGCGAATAGCGCGTGACCCGAACGAGTCGTTCGTCGCCACTTCCGGCAATAAAGAGAAGGCCAAACTCGTCGTGCTCGTTAGGCGTGACGTATCCCGATGGAAAGACACGCCACTCACGGCCATCAACGTTCAGCGTGCGCGTAGGCATGAATCAAAGCTCCACTTCGCGAAGGATCGATCGGTCATCCCGCCAGACGCCGGCAGCGCGTTGCGCCTGTTCGAGTATGGCGGAGTCGCCAGCTTCGAAAAACTCGACAATGGCGGATGAGGAGTGCGTGTGTTCGAATACCCAATAGTTGCAGCCGACGGACTGAGCCGCCTGGCGTCGCTGGCGCGCATCGGCGACGAACGAGGCGCGTTCGTCCGCGCCTACGTCCGTTGCGATGATCGACAAGTGACGCGCCATGCTCAGAAGCCGTTGTCGGGAATGGACTCGAGCTGCTTCTTGATGAACGCCATGAACTGGTCGGCGTCGGAACCGTCGACGATACGATGATCGAACGAGAGCGAGAAGTACGCGCAGGTTCGGATGGCGATCGTATCTTCGCCGTCTGGACCGGCCATGACCTTGGGACGCTTTTCGATCGTCCCTAAACAGAGAATGGCGACGGTGGGCTGCGGAATCACCGGCGTTCCCATCACCGAGCCGAAGACACCCGGGTTCGTGATGGTGAACGACGCGTCTTGCACTTCTTCTGGTTTGAGGCGTTTGGTGCGCGCGCGATTGGCGAGGTCGTTGATGTTCTTGGTCAGCCCAACGAGGGACAGCGAATCGGCGCCCTTCACGACGGGGACGATGAGCCCCCAGTCCAGCGCGACGGCGATGCCGATGTTGTACGACTTGCGGAAGACGATATCGGTACCGCGAATCGCCGAGTTGAGCACCGGGAATTTGCGAAGCCCCTGCACCACCGCCTGGGTGATGAACGGGAGGAAGGTGAGCTTTTCACCGTATTGCGATTCGAAGTCGCCGCGCATGCGCTGGCGGAGACGAGCGACGCGCGTGAGGTCGACTTCGAAGAACGTGGTGACGTGCGCCGAGGTCTGCTTGGAATAGACCATGTGGCCGGCGGTGAGGCGGCGGATCTTGGACATCGGCTCGACGACGTCACCCGGCCATGGCTGCACGTTAGGCGGTTCGAATCCGTAGCCGCCTGGCGCATACATCGACGCCATCGGCGGCGACGAGATTGCAGCTGACGGTGCGGGAGTCGCGGGGGCGCTGGCCGCGGCCGACGACGGCGCGGTCCCCGCCTCGATGGCGTGGAGGATGTCCTTCTTGGTCACGCGACCAGCAACGCCGCTTCCCTGCATTCCGGCGATCTGGATCCCGTGCTCCGCCGCGATCTTGCGCACGAGGGGCGACGACTTGGTGCGCACGCGATCTTCGAACGAGCCAGGCTCGGCACCGCTCGGGGGCGGAGCGGCGTGCGAAGGAGTGGTGGTGCCCGCGTTGGAATGGTGCGAGTTGGAAGGGGACGCGGTGGTAGCGTGGTTTTGGGGGGGGCCCCCCGCCCCGCCGCCGGCGCCGCCCGCACTTCCGGCGGCCGGCGCGCTGATGACGCTCGGCGCACTCGGCGCTCCCGCCGGAATCGCCGCCGCGGCCGCGGCGTCCGTCTCCAGTCGCGCGACAATCGTCTGCACCGGCACCGTCTGCCCTTCCGTTACCATGACCTCGACCAAGACGCCGGCCGTCGGCGACGGGATCTCCGCGTCCACCTTGTCGGTCGAGATCTCGAACAGCGGTTCGTCCCGCTTCACGCTGTCGCCAATCTTCTTCAACCACCGGGACATCGTCCCCTCGGCGATCGATTCCCCCATCTGGGGCATCACGACGTCGATGCGAGCCAACGGAGCAGCCTCCTCATTCAATCGTTATGGGCACGCTACGCATGCCCGCAGTTTCGTTAGGCGCCTAACGCGCCGTGCCGGCCAACGCCGCTGAAAAACGCTTAACGACGGCGCAGCCGGTTCAATACCAACGCCGGAAGCGACAGGGCGCCAATTGCCGCACCGATCGCGACGTACACATACCAGTTGCAGACCGGGAGGCCCTCGCACTTCGGGCTCCGCCGCAATCCCTCGATTCCCATCCCCAGCAACACCGCCACCATGCCACCGCTGAATCCACCAATCACGAACATGAAGCAGCCGAGCCCAAACTTTCGCCCGAATGCAATCGCCTCCTCGTTCTCCAGCGCGCGTCCGGACGCACCAGCACGTTCCGGAGCGCGTTCGCCCGACCAACCGCCGGAATCCTGCGAGTCGTCGCTCATTCCTCAGTACGCCGCGACCCAGCGCGCCGCCCGCACGATATCGCTCGTCTGCGGAAGCACGTAGTCCTCGAGCGAGGGTGCATACGGGAGCGGGACATCGTGGGCCGTCACGCGCATGACCGGCGCATCGAGCCACGCGAAGCACCGCTCATTGATGCGTGCGGTAATCTCGCCCGCTATTCCTCCCGTCCGCGTGTCCTCATGAACAACGAGAACGCGATTCGTCTTCTTCACCGTGGCTTCGATTGATTCGTCGTCGAGCGGCGCGAGTGTGCGCAAATCGATGACTTCGACCGACAACCCATCGCTCTTTTCCAATTCTTCAGCCGCCTCGATCGACTTATGGACCGCCGCGGCATACGTGATGATTGAGAGATCTTTCCCTTCGCGCGCTACACGTGCCTTGCCGATGGGTATAACTCCGTCGCCCTCTGGAAGGACACCCTTCACGCGGCGATAGAGGTATTTGTGCTCGAAGAAAAGCACGCAGTCATCGTCGCGAATCGCCGCCTTCATCAGTCCATGCGCGTCTTCGGCAGTGGACGGGTAGACGACCTTGAGACCAGGCGTGTGAATGAAACCAGCCTCGGGGTTCTGCGAATGAAACGGTCCGCCGCGAACGTATCCACCGCTCGGCCCGCGCACGACCATCGGACACGGAAGGAATGCGCGATAGCGCGCGGTCGCCACGTAGTTGGTCAGGATATCGTACGCATTGGCGATGAAGTCGATGAACTGCATCTCCACGACGGGGCGCATTCCCATGTGCGCTGCGCCGGCAGCTGCACCGACGATTCCGATTTCCGAAATCGGCGAATCGATAACTCGCGATTCGCCGAATTTCGAGAGCAGTCCTTCGGTCACCTTGAAGGCGCCGCCGAATTTTCCAATGTCTTCGCCGATGCAGAAGACGTTGGCGTCGCGTTCCATTTCGTCGAAGAGCGCCTGTCGAATCGCTTCGAGATACGTGATCTCGCTCATGAGCGCTTCTCCGCGCCGGCGTTCCACGTTCCCCACCCTTCGGCGCGTTCATTCTCTTCAACCGCAGCTCGGCCGCCTTCGCGGAACCAGAGCGGGCGTTCGGACGGCGGATCGGCGTAGATGCCTTGCAGTGCATCGAGTGGCTCTGGAACACCGGAGCTTTCCGCGATGTCGGTCGCACGATCGATCTCGTCGCGCACACGCGCGTCGACAGCAGCGATTTCTTCGTCGCTGACGCCGATCTCTTCTCGCATGACGCGCACGTAGCGATCGAGCGGATCGTTGTTCTTCTCCCACCACTCGATCTCGCCATCGGGGACGTACGACTGGTTGTCGTGCTCCGCGTGCCCCTTGCGGCGATAGGTGATGAGTTCAACGAGGGTGACCCCCTCACCGCGTCGTGCACGGTCGACGGCACGCTTGGCCACATCGTAAACCGCGAGAACGTCGTTGCCGTCCGCTTGTTCAGCTGCAACGCCGTAGCCGATCGCCTTGTCGATCATCTGCTTGGCCGCGGTTTGCTTCGATGTCGGCGTGGAGTACGCGTAGTGATTGCTCTCGACGACCACGACGAGCGGGCACTTCTGCACGGCGGCGAAGTTGATTCCCTCGTGGAATGCGCCCGTCGAGGTAGCGCCGTCGCCGATGTAGACCAGGCCAACGCGATCCTCCCCTCGCATGCGAAAGGTGAGGGTGACGCCAGCCATCACCGGAATCATGTCGCCTAACGGGGAAATCTGACCGATGAAGCCGCGATCGAGATCGCCAAAATGAATGTTGAGCTCACGCCCGCGTGTCGGAGAATCGCCCTTGGCCATGTACTGGCGAAGGATCTCGAGGGGCGTCGCGCCCTTGACCAGCATGGAGCCCATGTTGCGGATGAGCGGCGACATGATGTCGCGGCGTTCGAGGGCGAAGCTGCTTCCTACGGCATCCGCTTCCTGGCCTAACGAGCGAAACAGCCCGCCGACGACCTTCGTCTGCCGATAGAGCGCCACCAACCGCTCTTCGAGCGTGCGCGTCATGCGCATCCAGTAGTACAACTCGATCTTCTGGTCGCGCGACAGCTGCGCCGAAGGGCGCGAGGATGCCGAAGTCGTGCCGGCAGCTGCAACCGCCGACGACACGGCGACTTCGGCGCCGTTGCCTTTGGCGGCGCGGGCCGTCCCGGTGGACCGCTTGCTCATCTAGTACGACGCCTCCGAGACATGCCGCGCATCCTCGTGGCGATGCAGCGAGACGAAGAAGCGCTTGACGTTTCGGTCGAGGCGACTCTCGCCGATTTGATCGGTGTGCGCCTCGACAAAGGTGTAGTGCCCGCCTTCTGCCTTCGCCGTAAGGCGGACCCGCGCGGCGACTTCGGGAGTGCCGATCACTCCCTCAAACGTCCGGGAACGTGCGCCGGACGCGATGAGCTTCATCCCTAACTCGCGAAAGAATGCGTCAGCGGCGTCGATCGCCTCTGCGGGGGTGACGTGACTGCGAAAAAAATGGCGCATCGAGCTATTTCGACTCCTGTCCAGGAGGGGCTTCGGCACGAACTTCCTGCATCCAATCGTTGGTGCGCTGCAATCGCTGCGTCGAATCTCGGCGGAACTGAAAGCCGATGGCCCAGGGGCCGGCATTCACGAACATGAGCTTCGTGTGGTACGTGCCCAACTCTTTGCCGCGCTCAAGCCCATTGTCGACGCTCTTGCGATCCTCGTTCGTCGCGAAGAGACGCCCCTCACCACCTTCGATAGGCTCGCCGGTCTTGGCGTCGCGCACGACGATGGTGAATTCAATGGGCTCGAGCGCCCGAGGCGGCGATGGTTCAAACGAAATCGCGATGGCAAAATCGTCCGTGTACAAGCGCACGGCTGGCTGCGGTCCTTTAGGCCCGCACGCAGTCGCACCCACCGCGACGAGGGCGACCAGTGAGAAACGCAGCGCTCGCATCATGACGCGTAGTACTCCAGACCCAAGTGAGTGATCTGATCTTCGCCCATGAGATGGCGAAGCGTGTTCTTGAGCTTTGTCTGCTGAATGAAGAGATCGTGCTCCGGCTGCAATCCAGCGGCCGCCATTGGACTCTTGTAGTAGAACGAGAGCCACTCCTGGATTCCCTTCATGCCAGCGCGGTGCGCGAAGTCAGACAACAACGCGAGATCGAGCACGAGCGGCGCAGCGAGAATGGAATCGCGGCAGAGAAAGTTGACCTTGATCTGCATCGGGTATCCCATCCACCCAACGATGTCGATGTTGTCCCACCCTTCCTTGTTGTCGCCGCGCGGCGGGTAGTAGTTGATGCGCACGACGTGCGAGAAGTCCTTGTACAACGACGGATACTTCTCGGGCTGAAGGATGGTGTGCAACACCGAGAGCTTCGACTCCTCCTTCGTCTTGAACGACGCCGGATCGTCGAGGACTTCGCCGTCGCGATTTCCGAGGATGTTGGTGGAGTACCAACCTGCGAGACCAAGCATGCGCGCCTTGAGTCCCGGCGCGATGACAGTCTTCATCCACGTCTGGCCAGTCTTGAAATCCTTGCCCGAGATCGGGACACCGCGCTGGTTCGCGAGTTCGATGAGCGCCGGTGTATCGACGGCGAGATTGGGCGCGCCGTTGCAGTACGGGACGTCCTCCATGATGCACGCCCACGCATAAATCATAGACGGGGCAATCGCATCGTCATTGGCTTCCATCGCGCGTTCGAACTGTTCGATCGTCGCGTGCTGCGGACCGGGCTTGATGAACGTCTCGGTGGACGCACACCACACCGTGACCACGCGATCGAGATTGTGCTTCGCCTTGAAGTCGCGAATGTCCTGGCGAAGCTGCTCACCCAGGTCACGCTTCGTCTTTCCCTGCTTCACGTTGGTCGTATTCGTTAGGCGCGTAACGTAACGCGACTCGAAGACGGCAGTCATCGGAACGATGGTCTTGAGGAAATCCGCGAGCGGTTCGAGATCGCGATCTTCCAGCACGCCAGCTTTTTTCGCCGCGGTGTACGCGTCGTCCGGGATGGGATCCCACGCGCCAAAGACGATGTCGTTGAGATCGCTAAGCGGGACGAAATCCTTGATGAGCGGCGAGCGGTTCTCGGTGCGCTTGCCGAGTCGAATGGTCGCCATCTGGGTGAGCGAGCCAATCGGCTGGCTGAGGCCACGCCTAACGCTTTCAACGCCGGCGATAAACGTCGTTGCCACGGCACCCAACCCGGGCGTGAGAATCCCGAGCTTTCCGCTAGCGGGGCGAACAGTGGCACGGGGCGTTGAGGCGTTGGAACCCTGCACGGGATCGTTCTCCTAAGGAGTTGTTCTAACGAGGAAGTGTCCCAGCCGTTGCAGCTGGGGGGGCGGAAGAGGCATTGGCGCTGTCGGCCTTCGCGGACGACGCGTTCGCAATGCTGTCGGCGGACTGTGCGTCAGCAGCCGATGTTACCCGGTACACGAACATGATACGCTGCACCGCGGTAATCCAAGCAGTCACCGACAGCAGCACGCAGATGGCGATCAAGACCCACCCGTGAAGAGCGAGTCCGAAGAAGGCTTGCGGCGCGGAAAGTAATGTCACGCGCTCGGGACGCTGGAGCATTCCCACCTTGGCATCGATTCCCAAACTTTCCGCGCGCGCGCGTGTGTACGACGTCAAGAAAGTTCCGATGATTCCGAGCAGGAGAATCGCGACCATCGGCGTTCCGGTCCAGTCGGGAACGAGATGCGTCAGATCGTTGCGCGCGAAGAAAATAGTGAGCCCACCCAGCACAGCGCCGTCGGCGACGCGGTCGAGCGTCGAATCGTAGAACGCGCCGAAGACTGTTGAGCGCCCGGTGCGTCGGGCGACCGTTCCGTCGAGCACGTCGAAGAGCGCCGTGAGACCCAACACCCATCCCGCGGTCATGATGTGGCCGCTGGCATAGATAGCCCCTGCGATCATCGAGCAAAGTGTGCCGACTGTGGTGATCGCGTTTGGATTGATGCGACGCGCCACCATCCAATCGGCGACGGGAGCGATCACCCGGAGGTAGCCGCGCTGGATCGCTTCCCACAGATTTTTCATGCGCGAGCGGACGGGGAGGGCGAAAGCAGGCGCGTCACAGGCACTCGGGAGTGGCAAAAAATGCGAGGGGGCCCGGTATGCACCGAGCCCCTGAAATTACCCCACACCAACAGCGCGTACAACCCTGCTACTCCACGATATACGTTAGGGGACGCGCCACTCAAACGTCCCGTTTAGCTGCACCCCTTCTCGCGTGTACGAACGCGATCCGTCCGCGAGCATCGCACGCAAGCGTACCGTCGATCCCGCTGCTACGCCCGGAACCGAAAGCGTCTCGGTCGAATTGGCCGCCACCTGCTTGATGAACATTTCGGATCCGCCGGCAGTCACATATACCGAGACTGCTTGCGATGCAGTGTTCGTCACCTTCAACTGAACCTGCGAAGCAACAGACGGCGCTGTTTGCACCTCGACCTTGCGGGAGCACGCCGCCCCGCTCACTGCCAAGCACATCGCCAGCATCAGCTTTCGCATTGCATCTCCTCGTTCACGACTAGTGATGGACGCTCGCGATCGATCGCGAGGTCCTCTTGCTGCGATGGGGAATGTGTATGAGCGTAGGCGCAACTTCCACGCCTTCAATCACGTGCTCCGGAATCATGACACAACAGTCGCGAGCGTTAACGCCTTGTTTTTGAGACCCCTGCCCTCGATTAGAGTTCACGTCACCCGCGTGCTCGGAACCGCCCTCATGCTCTCGGTCGCCGCCTGCCGAGTTGCTGGACAGCGCTTGGAAGGAGAAATCTCACCGAAAGTCTCCGCCGGAGAAATCGCGTCGCGTGGTATCGACATGACTCGCCTAACGACCGATGTCTCGTCGGTGCTCGATCGCGCTGCGCGCGACAGTGCCTTTCCCGGCGCATTCGCTGTCGTCGGCACGCACTCGGGAATACTCTATGCGCGAGGCGTCGGGCATCTCGATTGGTCGCCGTCACCGGTTCCTGACGATCGCACGATGTGGGATCTCGCATCGTTGACGAAAGTGATTGCGCTTACGTCGGCGATGGAGATCCTGGTGCACGAAGGAAAGATCGATCTCGACGCGCCGGTGCAGCGCTACATCCCAGAGTGGACGGGGCGCTGGAAGGAACTGGTCACCGTGCGCCAACTCCTCACGCATTCCGCGGGCATGCCCTCCTGGCGTCCACTCTACAAGGAGGCAACATCCGCGACGGATGCGCTTCGATTGGTCATCGAGACGCCGCTCGACACGATGCCCGGTGTGCGGATGGTATACTCGGATCTCGGCGCGATCCTGCTTGGACAAATCGTCACGCGCGTGACGCAAACGAGCTTTGATGAGTTCGTGAACGCACGTGTGTTCAAGCCTCTGGCGATGCGCGATACGAGATTTCGTCCGCCGGCGGCGCTTCGCTCGCGCATCGCGCCCACCGAGATCGACCCATGGCGTCAGCGACAGCTACGTGGTGAAGTGCACGACGAAAATGCCTTCGCGCTCGGCGGGATTTCGTCGCACGCAGGGCTGTTTTCAACCGGCGCCGATCTCGCGCGATTGGCCCGGATGTACCTGAATCACGGGATGCTCGATGGGGTCCGCGTTCTCGACTCAGCGACGATCGCGCGCTTCACGGCCGTGCAGGACAGCAAGCTTTCTTTCCGTGCCCTTGGCTGGGAAAAGGCGTCGGGGGGGAATTCGGGGGGACACCTCATGTCGTCAGAGGCGTTCGGTCATACCGGTTTTACCGGGACGTCGATATGGATCGATCCTGCGAACGACGTATTTGTTGTGTTGCTCACGAACCGCGTGAATCCGACGCGCGAAAACCGGAAGATTGGAGACGTCCGCATCGCGTTGGCCGACACGGTCATGCGAGTGATTCGAGGATGCACTGCTGAGGGCGCTGTTCTTGAATGCAATCGTCCATCCCGCTAATTTGATGAGAATTCCTGTCGCAATTTGCGACTCGACCACCCGGAGGTTTCTGTGAGTACGAACGTTCAGCCCGAGCTCTCCGTCAACGTGACGCCCGTTGCCGCTGTTGAGGTCAAGCGCTTTATGGACGCGGAGAATGTGTCGCCCGACGTCGGCGGCTTACGCGTCAGCGTTCAGCCTGGTGGCTGCAGCGGATTCAAGTACGGCCTTTTGATCGAAGACGCGGCTGCTGAGGATGATTATGTCATTCAGCAGGAAGGCTTCCGCATGTTTGTCGATCCGTTCTCGGCGCAATACATCAATCAAGTGCAGATCGACTACGTCTCGTCGATGCAAGGATCGGGGTTCACGTTCAAGAATCCGAACACGACGGGCGGATGCGGCTGCGGTAGCTCTTTCTCCGCCTAACGAGTCCATGAACCATCCGGCTCCACGCGGCGAAATTGCCGCTGGCGCCGTCGGTGCAGAGAGGGCCCGCGACTCCGAAATGAATCGCGGGCTCTTTCCTTTTCCACCCGGCGACGCGAACGCGCGCGAACGCATTCGCACGCTCGTGGTGGACGAGCACGATGATCTGGCGTGGCTCGTCGCCGAGCGCATCGCCGATCTCATTCGCGAGCGTACGACGGCGGGACAGCGATGTGTCTTGGGATTGGCGACCGGATCGACGCCGATCGGCGTATACCGCGAGCTCATTCGCATGCACCGCGACGACGGGTTGTCGTTCGCCAATGTCGAGACGTTCAATCTCGACGAGTACTACCCGATGTCCCCCGACTCGGTGCATTCGTACCATCGCTTCATGTGGGAGAATTTCTTCTCGCACATCGATATCGATCCGGCGCGCGTGCACATCCCGCGCGGCGACATTCCACGGGATGCCGTCGACCAGTACTGCCGCGACTACGAAGCGTCGATTGCAGCTGCCGGCGGCATCGACTTTCAGTTGTTAGGCATCGGGAAGACGGGGCATATCGGATTCAACGAGCCCGGCTCTGGTGCGGAGAGTCGCACGCGCTTGATTGCGCTCGACATGGTGACGCGGCGAGACGCGGCGGCCGATTTCTTCGGTGAAGACAATGTGCCGCGCGAAGCCCTCACGATGGGTGTGGCGACCATTCTGTCCGCGCGTGCGATCGCGATTCTGGCGACGGGCGAGCACAAATCGACAATCGTCAGGCGCGCGGTGGAGGGAGACGTTGCCCTCGACGTTGCGGCGACGTTCCTGCAGCGGCACGGGAACACGACGTTTTATGTCGATCGCGCGGCGGCGGCAGACCTCACACGTATCGCGACACCGTGGCTGCTCGATGAAGTGCGCTGGGATGACGATCTCACACTTCGTGCGGTGGTCTGGCTCTCGCAAGCAACGGGAAAAGCGATCCTCAAGTTGACGCAGCGCGACTACGCCGACCATCACCTCTCGTCGCTCATTGCGTTGCACGGGAGTGCCGGGGACGTGAATGGCCTCATCTTCAACGCGTTAGGCGCGAAGATCAGGGGGCGTTCGAAATTGCCGCATCATCAGCGCATTATCTGCTTCTCCCCACATCCCGATGATGACGTCATCTCGATGGGTGGCATTCTGCGAAAGCTGGTCCTGAACGAGAATGACATCACGGTGGCGTACATGACGAGCGGCAACATCGCCGTCTTCGATCACGATGTGCGACGCTACGTCGATTTTCTCGCGCGGCTCTCAGAGGACCGCGCGCTCGATCAATCGCGCATTCAGGCGTTGCGCGACCGGGTCACCAGCTTTCTCCAGGAGAAGCACGCGGGCGATGTCGACATCGACGAGGTGCTGGACATCAAGCGGATCATACGTGAAGCCGAAGCGGTTTCGGGAATCGAGACGCTTGGCCTTCGCGCGTCCGCGGCGCGCTTTCTCAATCTTCCGTTCTACCAGACCGGAAAGGTTCGCAAGGATCCGATTGGTCCGGCGGATGTGGCGATCGTGCGCGCGCTGCTCGACGAGTTGAAGCCGGAGATCATCTTCGTTGCCGGCGACCTCTCCGATCCACATGGCACGCACCGCATGTGCAAGGAGGCGATCGAAGGTGCGTTAGGCGAGATGCGTGGCGGACAGGGAGCTGCCAAGGGAGACGGCGCGACGCTGCCGGAAGTTTGGTATTATCGAGGAGCGTGGCAGGAGTGGCCCGTCACGGAAGCGACGTGGCTCGTCCCCATCTCACAGGATGAATTGCGGCTCAAGATTCAAGCGATCTTCAAGCATCAATCGCAGAAGGATTCGGCGCCCTTTCCCGGTCAGGACGATCGCGAGTTCTGGCAGCGGGTGGAGCAGCGCAACAAGGACACGGCGCTCCTGCTCGATCGCCTTGGACTCGCAGAATACTTCGCGATGGAGGCGTATGTCGTTGCGCCGTAGCGTGCGATGAGCGCGCGTTTCACCCTGTTGGATGCCGTTGTGCTCCTGGCGTACCTCGCTGGGACTACCGCGTTAGGCATCTGGGTTGGCCGCCGGCAGGCGGACGCCAAGGACTACTTCGTCGCCGATCGGGCGATTCCGTGGTGGGCGGTGATGTTCTCGATCGTCGCGACGGAGACCAGTGCCCTCACCTTCATCTCGATTCCGGGGCTGGCATACACCGGGAATTTAGGCTTCCTGCAGGTTGCGGCCGGATACATCATCGGCCGCATCGTCGTCGCCTACGCGCTGCTCCCACGCTACTACGAAGGTGAGATCGTGACCGCGTACGCGCTCCTCGAGAAGCGATTCGGCCTCGCCACACGCCGGCTGACGTCGATCGTTTTCATGGTCACGCGGGCGATGGCCGATTCCGTTCGTGTCTTTGCGACGGCCATTCCTCTTGCGCTCATTCTTGGCGATGCGGTTCCCAAGGCGCAGGTCATGCCGGCGGCAATCCTTATTTTGGGGCTGCTCACCGTCATCTACACCTATCGCGGCGGAATGAAAGCCGTCGTCTGGACCGAATTGGTGCAGGCGGGCGTCTACATCTTTGGAGGGCTCTCGGCAATCGTCCTGCTCGGACGCGCAACGCCGGGGGGATGGGGCGCGATTCTCGACAGCGCGCGCGCGGCAGACAAGCTGCGAATTGTGGATTGGTATATGGGAATCGATCGCCCGCACACGGTCATGGCGGGGCTTATCGGAGGCGCGTTTCTGGCGATGGCATCACACGGCGCCGACCAGTTGATCGTGCAGCGCCTGCTCTCATCGCGAAGTTTGAAGGACGCGCAGCGTGCAATCATTGGAAGCGGGATCGCGGTGTTCTTCCAGTTCGCGCTCTTTCTCTGTATCGGCATTGGGCTCTTTGTCTTCTTCGGCGGGAAGTCATTCGCGACCCCCGATGCGGTCTTTCCCACCTTTATCGTCGAGCGCATGCCGGCGGGGCTTGTCGGTTTGCTGATTGCGGCGATTGTGGCGGCGACGATGAGCACGCACTCCGGAGCGATCAACTCGCTCGCCGCGGCGACGACGCACGACATCTATCTTCCGCTCACGAAGCGCGCGCCTAACGACGAAAAGACACTCCGGGCTGGGAAGACGTTTGCGCTACTGTGGGGCGTGGTCCTGACCGGGGGGGCCCTGCTATTCAAAGAGCAAGGAACGCCGGTGGTGGTGGTCGCCCTGGGAATCGCCTCATTCACGTATGGCGCCCTGCTGGGAACGTTCTTCCTCGGCAATTTCTGGCGACGTGCGACGCAGCGCGACGCAATCACCGGAATCATCGTCGGAATCGCTGCCATGGCATTCGTGGTCTTCGCAAAGCAACTCTCGGCCGCTTATCCTTCGCTCGCGCAATCCTTAGGGGCCTTCGCGCGCGTCGCGTGGCCCTGGTATGTCCTCATCGGCACGTCCATCACCTTCATCGTCGGCATGTTGTCTTCTCTCACTCACCCCGTTCCACCACTCGCGACTTCGACAACAGCATCAGGCGCGGGGGCGAAGGCGTGAGCGCAATTGTCATTGGAATTGACGGAGGCGGATCGCGTACGCGCGTTCGCGTCGCCGATGAAAAAGGGACCGAGATCGTCACCGTGGAAGCGGGCGCAAGCGCCGTTCGTCCCGGCGACGTGGAGCGATCGGCAGAAGTAATCGCTGCCGGAATACGCGATGCGCTCGCCGCGTGCGATATGACCCACGTGATGCCGCGCGTTTTGTGCGTTGGGGTGGCGGGGGTCGGTCGCGACGAGGAGCGGGATGGACTCTTTCAGGCGCTTGTTGCGCGCGATGTCGCCGACGAAGTGGTCGTGCACACCGATGCGATGATCGCGCTCGACGATGCGTTCGCCGAAGGAGCCGGCCTGCTCGTCATTTCCGGCACGGGATCGGTAGGGTACGGACGAGGACCGGCGGGTGCATTCGCACGCTGCGGTGGATGGGGGCCGAATTGCGGCGATGAAGGGAGTGGTGCGTGGATCGGTCGTCGCGCGTTGAGTATCGTGACAGCGGCCTTTGACGGTCGCGAACCCGAGACCGCGTTGACCGGTGGAATTCTGACGGCGGCCGAAGTGAATGAGGTCTCGGATCTCATTCCGTGGGCAGCGAACGCAACCCCGGCAACGTTTGCCAAGCTCGCACCGGTCGTGATGAGTGTGGCGCAATCGGGCGATTTGCGCGCGAACTCACTCGTGACACTGGCCGTGGAGGAACTCGTGCTTCATGCGAGGACGCTTGCGCGCCAGCTCTTTGGCGATGAGCGCGCGGCGGTACCACTCGCGTTAGGCGGCGGCTTGCTGGCGAAGGGAACGCTGTTGCGCAAGCGAATGGTGCACCGCCTGAAGACGGCCGTTCCCGGCGCGAATATTTCCGAAGAAGAGTTGGTGCCGGTGCGCGGCGCCGTGCGCGGCGCCCTACGTTTCCTTGGCGCGTCAGCCACCTAACGACTCCCCGTGGCCGCGACCGCGGCCACTTGATCCGCCACACCCTTCATCTCGCGGCGCCGCATGGACCTCGTACGCACCTTCATCGACTACGTTCTGCATCTCGATGTGCATCTCGCAGCGCTGGTCGATGCGGCTGGTGTGTGGACCTATGCGGCGCTGGCGGCGATTGTCTTCGCCGAAACGGGGCTCGTGGTGCTCCCGCTTCTCCCGGGCGATTCCCTGCTCTTTGCAGCTGGCGCCTTGGCCGCAGCGTCATCGCTCAACCTTGGCACGCTGTTCGTCACGCTTTCGATTTGCGCCATTGTCGGTGATGCCGTGAACTACTGGGTCGGGAGCAAGATCGGCGCGCGGGCAGCGGCGGGCGGCATTCCGTATGTGAAGAAGGAGTACATCGAACGGACGCACGCGTTCTACGAGCGCCACGGCGGAAAGACAATCATCATGGCGCGATTCGTCCCGATCATCCGGACGTTTGCACCATTTGTGGCCGGCGCGGGGTCGATGACCTACAAGAGGTTTGCAGCCTACAACGTCATCGGTGGAGTTGCGTGGGTCGCGTCGATGCTGCTGGCTGGCTACTTCTTCGGTAACATCCCGATCGTGCGAAAGAATTTCTCGCTCGTGGTGTTAGGCATCATCGGGATTTCGCTGATTCCGGCGATCGTCGGCGTCTGGCAGGAACGATCAGCAAGTAAGGCGAAGTAGGCGACAGGCCAACTCATAGCTGGGCGCCGGCGCTGCGGCGACCATGCCTTCGATGACTTTCAGCGGTTGTCGAGGACACGCTCGAAGAAGCGCGTTCCACTGACGTACGAATCGCGATACGGCTCCGTCTCCTCGAAGTCGAAGCTCCGATACAGCCGTGCAGCACCTCGCATGAAGGGCAGCATATCGAGGCGAAGCATTCGATAGCGGAGAGAGCGCGCGCGCTCGATGACTTCATCGACAAGCTTGTGGCCGAGCGACATCCCTCGATGCTGGGGGTCGACGTAGAGTCGCTTGATTTCCGCGACGTCATCGTCGAGGCGACGAAGCGCGATGCAGCCAGACGCCACGCCATCCACGAGTGCGACGAGCAGGAGACCCTCGGGGGGTGCGTACACGCCCGGGAGCGCCGCGAGTTCGTCGTCGATGCGCTCGAGAGCGATGGCCTCCCGGCCGGAGCCTTCACGCGCCAACGAGCCTACGTAGGCGTGCAGGAGGGTCCGAGCATCGTTCAGCCGATCGCCGTGATGCGCGCCGACGATTTCGACTTCTTCGCTCTCGTGCGCGGTTCGTTCCGTCATCGTTAGGCACCCCTCGAGCACTCGTTACGGCGAAAGTGCGGCGGCCAAAGCTCACTCCACGCGGAGCCGTTCAGCAAGAGAAAACGGGAGAAAGCGCTGGCCTTCTCCCGTTTCGTTCCGTGGCGCTCGGTGCATCAGCGGCGATCGCGACTCAATGACCGCCGCCGGCGACGGGTTCGATATGCGGACGTTTTCCCGTCCTAAGCGCGGAATGCCGGTAACCGTAGAAGAAGTAGAACACGAGTCCCACCGCGAGCCATATCCCGAATCGAATCCACGTGATGGCCGGGAGCTGGACCATCAGGTAAAAGCAGGCGAGAATCGAGATGATGGGCGTGAACGGCACGCCGGGGACGCGAAACGGGCGCGGACGATCGGGATCGGACCGACGCAGGAAGATCACGCCTGCGGACACGAGAACGAACGCGAACAGCGTTCCGATATTCGTGAGATCAACGACTTCGGCGATGTTGGCGAAGGCGGCGAACGAAGCCACGAATGTCCCCGTGATGATCGTGCCAACGTAGGGCGTGCGGTACTTCGGATGCACCTTCGCCATGACGGGAGGAAGGAGTCCGTCGCGCGCCATCGAGTAGAAGATGCGCGGCTGCCCGAGTTGGAAAACGAGGAGCACCGAGCCCATCGCCACCACGGCGCCTAACGCGATGATGAATCGCGACGCGTTGAGCAGGGCGGGCGGGCCGTCGGCGTACTGTAACGCCGTGATCATCGGCTCGGCGGTACCCAGCTGCTGCCACGGCGCCATGCCGGTGAGCACCGCTGAGAGCAGGATATACAGCACGGTACAAATCACGAGCGACATGATGATGCCGAACGGCATATCCTTCGCCGGATTCTGCGCTTCCTCCGCCGCCGTCGAGACGGCATCAAAACCGATGTAACTGAAAAAGATAATTGCCGCCGCTGCGCTTATGCCGGCAAAGCCGTTCGGCGCGAAGCCACCGGTCGCGGGATTGTTCCAGTTCCCTGGCTTGATGAGAAACACGCCAACTGCGAGGAAGAAGACGATGATTCCGATCTTCAGGAGCACCATCGCATTGTTCGTATTGGCGGATTCCTTGACACCGATGACGAGGATGACGGTGATGGTGAAGACTGCCGCTGCTGCCGGCAGGTTCATGATCACTGGGAGACCGAGGAAGTGCGGCGCATTGGTCCACGCCGATGCGAGGTACTGCATCGAGGGATCGGCGCCGCCAGCTGCAAGTGCATTGAACGCGTCGTGGGCGCTACGATAGTCGGTCGCCAGCCATGCCGGGAGCGTGATTCCAAAATGCGATATCAGCTCGCGAAAGTGCCCCGACCAACCGATCGCGACGCCGATGTTGCCAACGGCGTATTCGACGATGAGGTCCCACCCGATGATCCAGGCGACGAACTCGCCGATGGACGCATAGGCATACGTGTAGGCGGATCCGGCAATCGGCACCATCGCCGCGAACTCCGCATAACAGAGCGCCGCGAAGCCGCAGGCGACGGCCGTGAGAATGAAGGAAAGGACGATCGCCGGGCCAGCGCCGGGACGCGCGGCGTCACCGACGATGGCGGTTCCGGTGGTGGCGAAGATTCCCGCCCCGATCGTTGCCCCCACGCCTAACGCGGTGAGGTGCCACTTGGTGAGCGTTCGCTTCAACCCGCCACCGCCTAACGAGACTTCGGCCTCGCAGTCGGCGACGGATTTTTTCGCGAAGATGGAGGTAGGGGGCATCCGGCCTCGAGGAGATCAGACCTTCGATTCGATTCGCATCCCGTAGAAGGAGCGATACACGAAAAACGCGCTCACGAGGAAGAACGCAAGAGCGAGAACGTGCGTGAAGCTCTGCCCCCGCGAGTTCGTCAGTGACACGGCCAGCTCGACGGCCAAGAGTCCGAACAGCGTCGTGAACTTGATGACGGGGTTCAGCGCGACCGACGACGTGTCCTTGAACGGATCGCCGACCGTATCGCCAACAACCGTCGCATCGTGAAGCGGAGTTCCCTTCGCCTTCAACTCGGTCTCAACGATCTTCTTCGCGTTGTCCCATGCACCACCTGCGTTGGCCATGAAGATGGCCTGATACAGCCCGAAGAGCGCGATCGAGATGAGGTAGCCAATGAAGAAGTACGGCTCGAAGAACGCGAACGAGAGCGTGGCAAAGAAGACGGTCAGGAAGATGTTGAACATCCCCTTCTGCGCATAACGAGTGCAGATCTCGACGACCTTCTTGGAGTCCTCGACCGACGCCTTCGTGATGCCTTCGAGCTTGATGTTTTCCTTGATGAACTCAACCGCACGATACGCGCCGGTCGTCACGGCTTGCATCGAGGCGCCAGTAAACCAGTAGATGATCGCGCCGCCGGTGACGAGACCGAGAAGGAATGGCGGATGGAGAATCGAAAGATTCGAGAGGAATTCCGGCTTTAGGCCCTGCGTGAGCGATACGATGATCGCGAAGATCATCGTCGTGGCGCCCACGACGGCGGTACCGATGAGTACCGGCTTGGCAGTCGCCTTGAACGTGTTTCCCGCGCCGTCGTTCTCCTCGAGATACTCCTTGGCTTCTTCGAAGTGCGGCTTGAATCCGAAGTCCTTCTGGATCTCGCCTTCGATGCCCGGGAGCTGCTCGATCGTGGAGAGCTCGTAGACCGACTGCGCGTTGTCCGTCACTGGACCGTATGAGTCGACGGCAATCGTGACCGGGCCCATACCCAGGAAGCCGAAGGCAACGAGACCGAACGCGAAGACCGCCGGAGCCATCATCAGATCGCCGAGCCCCATCTGCGAGACCCAGTACGCGATGGCCATCAGGGCCATGATCGTCATGCCTAACCAGTACGCCGAGAAGTTACCGGCGACGAGGCCCGACAAGATGTTGAGCGACGCACCAGCTTCACGCGACGACGACACGACTTCGCGCACGTGGCGCGAATCGACCGACGTGAAGACCTTGACAAACTCTGGAATGATTGCGCCGGCCAGCGTGCCGCACGTGATGATCGTTGCCAGCTTCCACCAGAGCGTGCCGTCGCCGAGTCCGGAGATGAGCATGTTGGAAGCGACGTACGTGATCACCACGGAAACGATCGAAGTGATCCAGACGAGACGCGTGAGCGGCATCTCGAAGTTCATCTTGTCGGCGTTGGCATACGTCGCCTTCGTCATCGCCTCATTGATGAAATACGAGAGACCCGACGCGATGACCATGAAGACGCGCATCATGAAGACCCACACGAGCAACTGGATCTGCGTCGCGGGGTTGGTGACAGCGAGCAGAATGAACGAGATGAGCGCGACACCCGTGACGCCGTAGGTCTCGAAGCCGTCGGCCGACGGACCAACCGAGTCACCCGCGTTGTCACCCGTGCAGTCAGCGATCACGCCAGGGTTGCGAGCATCGTCTTCCTTGATCTTGAAGACGATCTTCATGAGGTCAGCGCCGATGTCGGCAATCTTCGTGAAGATACCGCCAGCGATACGGAGCGCTGCGGCGCCTAACGACTCGCCGATGGCGAAGCCGATGAAGCACGGACCAGCGTAGTCGCCAGGGATGAACAGCAGAATCAAGAGCATCAGCAACAGTTCGACAGAGATGAGCATCATCCCGATCGACATGCCGGCCTTGAGTGGAATCGCGTAGCAGGGATAGGGCTTGCCCTTCAGCGCGCCGAACGCGGTGCGCGAGTTGGCGAAGGTGTTCACGCGAATGCCGAACCACGCGACGCCGTAGCTTCCCGCGATGCCGATGAGCGAGAAGACGAGGATGATCGCGACCTTGAACGGCGGGAAGCCGTGAACGACGGCGCCGGCAGCATCCGTCGTCTCAGCGAGTCCGCCGAAATAGATGGCGACGATGGTCCCGATAAAGACCCAGAGCAGGAGGATGAACTTCCCCTGCGTGACTAAGTAGGTCTTGCAGGTCTCGTAAATGAGCTCGGAGACCTCGAGCATCGATTTGTGAACGGGCATGTTCTTGAGCTGCCCGTAGATCAATAACCCAAAGAGCAGTCCAAGCACCGAGACAGCGATGCCGCTCATCAGGAGCGTATTACCCGGAATGCCGCCGAGGAATGTCTGGCTGCCGAGATTTGGTACGACGAGGTTGGCCTCGCCGCCGGCGCGTTGCCCCGCTTCCTGTGCCGCAGCGAGTGCGGCCGGAGCGACCGTGCCCACGCCCTGCACCGGCGCCTGCGCGGAAGCCACACGTCCGAGGGATGCCGCCGCAATCGCGAGTGCGACTCCCACACGTATCGTCGTTCGCCAGACGTTTCCGAACCGAATCTGCATTTCGTGATCTCCTAAAAGAGCGAAGAGCAATGGAAGGGCTTCAGGACAAGAAAAAGGGTCCACCGATGACGAAACGCATCAATGGACCCAGTGGGGGACGCCGAGTTGGCGTCGCATGACGGACGTGACCACTCGACCGACGCGCCACGCGAAGCGCGATGCTCGCAACGCGGTGTTGGTGCTCCGCGTGCGTGCATATCTCGCCGTCGTGTAAGCCCCGTCTCGTGCGGACACGCGTGCCATGAATACCGGTGTATGTCGGAATGCGCCCGAGTCGGCGGCGGGTAGGACAGAAGCGACAACGCCGCCCTCAGAAAGGCGGCGAAAAGATACCCGTGCGTGACTTCTTCGGCCAGACCTTCTTGTCGCGCCTGAACTTACGAAGTGAGAGCGCGACCCGGAAAATTCAGGAGCGCGGCGCTTCGGCCGTCACGACCGCGGTGTCGACCACGGGGCGACCATTCATACGAGTCGCCGGGCGGAAACGGATCTCGCCGAGCATCTCTTTGATGCGTTTGTTGTATCCGCCGTCGTTGGACGGATTGAAGGCGAGCAGCTTTGCATTGCCGAGGGTATCGACCTCAAAATAGGCGATCATTTTGTACGGTCGCACCTTTCCCGGCACCGGGAGCGGGAGAATGGGGAGCGAGACGACTGCGGGCGGATAGATCGCGTCACCGCCACCGCCGGTTCCCGGACCAACCCCCGACCCTCGACCGGTGCCCACGCCTGAACCAACGCCTCCGCCTGAGCCGGGGCCACTTCCTGTACTTCCGTCCTTTCCTGAACCGCCACCGGTGCCGGTCGTCGCACTGACCGCCTCGGTCGTCGCCGTTGCAGCTGGCGGCGTGGGACTCGGTGGCGGAGTCGGCGCCGGGTCAGGCGGTGGAGGCTTCGGCGGCTCCGGCTTCTTCTGCTCTTCCGGTTTAGGGGGCGGGGGAATGGGTACCGGGGGCGTCGGAACGGCAGTCTTCGGAAGCACCAGAAACTGCATCCGCTCGCGAAGCGAAGGGACGCCGCCGCTCCCCCCCGTGCCGCCGCCGCCACCACCCGCGGGCCCGGGACCGCCCGCCCCCTGCTTCGGCACGTAGTCCAACGTCGTCGCGATGAAAACCGGCGGCGCCACTACGAGGAAAATGACGAGCGCATGGAGCAGGATCGACGCGATCGTCCCCGTCCGTCTCGACTCGTCGCGTGACGGGATGCCGATCGGCGGACGAAGCGGCGGACGCTTCTGAATATCGGAAGGAGGATTCGGAATACTCACGAGCTTCGAAAAGGGACGCGAACTCGGACGGAAGTTATACGAAAAAAGAGGGTGAAAGGGTTCGCGCCACGATCGGCCTACGATCAAAAAAGAATCGCGGCGGGCACCGGTAAGTGCCCGCCGCGAGTAAAACAGTTGAAGTGGCTACTTCCCTGCTGCCGCCACGTCCTTTGGTGTCACACCAATGACCTTGACGCCTGCCCCACGCGCCTGGTCCATGGCGTAGATGACGCTCTGGTATTTCACCTTCGGATCGCCCTTCACAAACATGATCTTGTCGGGGCGAGGATCGTAGATCTGCTTGAGACGCGTGAGAAGATTTTCCTTCGTCACGGGCTCCTTGTTGATCGTGTACTGATCACCCGGAAGGGCTTCGAGCACGATCTGGTTCGAGACCGCATTGGCGGCTGCCACCTGCGGAGTCGGGTCAGGGAGCTGCAAGTCGATCGCTTTACGCGCCATGGGCTGCATGACCATGAAGATGATCAGGAGCACGAGGAGCACGTCGATCATCGGCACGACGTTGGGTTCGTTATTGAGGCCACCCTTGCCTCCTACGGCCATTCCCATTGTCGATTCCTCTACTTCTTGGTGACCGGCGCATCACCAGCGACGGACGACTCCGTCCCTGGCACCTGATCCGACACGGCGCCGACCACGCGAACGCCGTTGCGCGACGCGATATCCATGGCATCGAGCACCTTCTCGTACGCCAGGTCCTTGTCGGCCTTGATGTAGAGAATCTTGTCGATGGTGCGGACGTCGTAGATGCTCTTGAGCGTCTCGGCGAGACGATCATTCGCAAGGACGCGCTTGTTGAGGTAATACTGCCCCTGCTTGTCGATACCGAGAACCTGATCGGCATCTTCTTCGGGGTGCGTCTTGAGGTTGATGCCGGACGGCGGAATGGCCTGGAAGCCAGCGGCGAGCGCCGGCGTCACGACCATGAAGATGATCAGGAGCACCAGCATGACGTCGATCATCGGAACGACGTTCGGTTCCGATTTGACGTGTGAGGCGCCACTGTCGACGGACATACCCATTGCGAATTCCTCCTAGGGGAGCTTCTCGACTTCGCCTGCTGCGCCGCGTTAGGCGCCATGCACCGGCAGCGCAGCGAGCGAAGTGGAGTCTCAGGATGTCAGGAAGTGCGTGCGGATGATCAGGTGATCGGGCCGCCCGACTGGGCCTGCGTGTTGAACTCGCGGGTGAAGCGTGAGCGACCGAACTCACCCGAGACGCCCTTGATGAGGTAGTCGATCATCTCCTTCGAGGTGTACGTCATCTCAGCGGAGAGGTTGTCGATCTTGGTCGTGAAGTAGTTGTAGAACCACACGGCCGGGATGGCGACGATGAGTCCGAAGCCCGTGGCGATAAGCGCCTCAGCGATACCAGCGGCGATCGCGGTGATACCACCCGAACCCGACTTGGCCATGCCTTGGAAGGCGTTGATGATGCCGAACACCGTTCCGAGAAGTCCGACGAACGGAGCAGTCGAACCCACCGTGGCGAGAACTGCGAGACCGCGCTTCAGTGAGACCATCTCCATGAGCATTTCGCGCTCGACCGCACGCTCAGCCGTGTTGATGTCGGCGACCGTGACCGAGCCGTCCATGATGAGGGGCTTCACTTCAGCGAGCGCGCCGCCGAGAACGCGAGCGACGTGCGACTTCTTGTAGCCTTCGGCCAGCTTGATGGCTTCGCCGAGGTTGTCCTCTTCGAGGAACTGCGAAAACTCAGGGGCGAACTTCACCGTCTCGGCCTGTGCCTTCCGAAGGCCCCAGAGCTTGGAGAAGGCGACGGAGAGAGACCAGACGGACATGAACGCCAACACGGCCCACAGGAATTTCCCGAAGATCGGCGTTGATACCCAGATTTCTGCGAGATCGAGATTCATCGTGTGCTCCTACAGGATGGATGAGGACAGAGGCTACTTCGAAATCGCGAACGTGAATGGCTGCTGCACCAGCTGACGCACCTTGCGGCCGCCGACTTCTGCCGGAATGAACTTCATGCCCGGGAGAGCGTTTTTCACGGCGGAACCGAAGAGTTCGTGCGTTGTCTTGAGCACCTTGTAGGAGTTCATCTCCGCGCGTCCGGTCGTATCCACGACGAACTGGGCGAGAACTTCCCCTTCGACGCCAGCTTGCCGGAGGATGTCCGGATAACGCGGCTGTGATCCACCGGGGAGCGCCTGAACGGGCTTCTCCACCTGGAACTCGAAGAAAGGCTGGTCGTTATTCGCGACCGTGATCGGCTTACCACCCTCAACGCCCTTGGACGTACCACCGGCGACACCCTTTCCTGAGAAGTCTGCCTCGTCCGTCACCTTCTTGGAGAGGTCGATGTCAGGAAGGACGTCCGGGATCTCAACCGGAGCTGTGAGGATCTGGAACCCCTTCGGTGGCGGTGGCGCCGCCACAATGTCTGGGGGTGGTGGAGGGGGCGGCTCGTTCTTCGGTGGAGGAGGTTCTTCCTTCTTCACCTCGACAAAGTCCACCTTCTCTTGCTTCGGCTTCTCGAACGTCTCCGATGCATGCGCTGTGGCATACACCGTAAGAGCGATGAGACCGCCGTGCAAGAAGAAGGAGAACGCCATACCGCCCGGACTCCGCTGCTTCTTGCGCTTTGACTCGACCAGGTTGTTGAACATAACCCTCGACCGTCGGGACTCGTGTGCAAAACAGCGTCTGGAGTGAACGGGACGATTCTACTGGCGTTGGTTTATCTCGGAATAGCGAAAGGATTAAGAATCGATGAAGCGAAAATTAGCATTCCCTAGACGGGCTGATCGCACGAGGGCACGTCACTGCATCACACATCGCGTGAGGTGCGAAGGTGCAACGCCATGCTGTAAATGCGTTTTGAAGCAGCACGCACGACCGCGAATCGGCGCGCCCACACACATTATCGCTCGTTAGGCGCCCACATTACGATTCGCCCACATGCATCTGCATGCGTCGACGTCGCCTCATTATGTGATGCCTGATCAGAGCGCTGCGCGCGATGCTACTGACGGTGCTTCAACAGGCGCACTCGTCGTGGTTGGTTCCTCGGCGACATAAATCGGAAGCACGACAGTAAACGTCGTTCCGCGATTCAAGCGTGACTGCACGGTGAGTTGCCCGCCGTGTGCTTGCGCGATCCACTGCGAAATTGCGAGTCCCAGACCAAAGCCCCCACGCTCGGACATTCGCGAACGCACGCGGTCCGCGCGCCAGAATCGCTCGAAGATGTATGGGAGGTCGGCCGCGGCGATTCCGATTCCCGTGTCCTTCACGGAGAAGTGCGCGAACTGCTGCTGATGCGTGAGGTTGAGTTCGACGCGTCCGCCTTTCGGCGTGTACTTGATCGCGTTGGTGACAAGGTTGAGAAAGAGCTGCCATAACCGTGTGCGATCGCCGAGCACGCTCAGCTCTTCGGCCACTGGCATCGTCACTTCGAGCTCGGCCTCTTCTCCCAGAATCACCGCGGTCTCGAGCACCTCCCTAACGAGCGGCTCGAGCGCAACCGGCTCACGATGGAGATCAAAGCGTCCTTCGTCGGCGCGCGCGAGCGTCAGCAACGAATCGACCAGATCGGCCATCCGCGTCGTTTGCTGCAGCGCTTCTTCAAGCGCCACAAGCTGCTCGGTGGAATGCGAGTTCGCGTTCATGGCGCGCTCGACGTCAGCGCGCATCACCGCCAGCGGCGTCTTGAGTTCGTGTGACGCGTCAGCGGTGAACCGGCGCAGTGCGCCGAACGATTGCTCGAGGCGTCCGATCATGGCGTTCAGCGTCGTCGTTAGGCGGACGAGTTCATCCCCCCCCGATTCAACGCCGAGTCTTCGGTGCAGCGAACGACCGTCGGTGATTGCCCCGACTTCACTCGTTATGCGGTCGATCGGGAAGACGTAGCCGCCAGCGATGACGTACGCGCCTGTCATCGATATGAGGACGATGATGGGAAGCGTGAGGATTATCGTTCCGACGAGTTCGCGGGCAGACGAGTCGAACTGGCCGACGCTCACGCCGACGACAATGCGTTGCCCGCCGAAGTCCTCCTCCTTGCCGCGCCGTTCGACGAGGATGATGTCATCGTTGCGAAGGTGCGCGATGGCCCTATCGGCCGGCCCCTCGAGGGTCTTGAGAGCTGCCGAGAACGAGTCCTGGTCCTGCTGCTGCATCTCGCGCTGGGGGAGCCCCGGCGGAAGGCGCTGCAGCTCGTTGTACATCTTGGAGAGATACAGCCCGCGATTCCCTTCCCCGTAGACCATGAGGTAGGCCGGAATCTGGTCGAGGAGCTGCGAGGCGAGCGGATTGAGAACGGGACCAATGAGCGAGTCAGACACGATGACCTGCCCAAGTCGCGTCGTCTGCGTGCGCCGCAGTACGCTCTCGGCGAGATTCGCGAATGTGTCGGCTTGCGCCTGAGCCTCGCGTTCGATTCCCCTCCACCGCACCCAATAGAGCACGGCGGCAAAGAGAAGAATCGATGCCAGCATCACCACGGTGTAACGACCGGTGAGTCTGGACCGGACGGAGGACATGTCGCTCGGCTAGAGGCTAACTCTTGATGACGTAACCAACACCACGCACGGTCGAGATCAGTTTCTTGTCGTGACGGGCATCGATCTTCTTACGCAGATGATTGATGACAACGTCGACGATATTCGTGCCGGGATCGAAGTGATACCCCCACGCATACTCGGTGATCAGCGTGCGGCTCATGACGCGCCCCGCGTGGCGGATGAGGTACTCGAGAACCGAGAACTCCTTGGGCGTGAGTTCGATGAGTTCGCCTCCGCGACGTACCTCGCGCGTGTCGAGGTTGACCTCGAGGTCGCCGACGCGAAGAAGGGGAGACGCCATCGCGCGCGGCCGGCGCGCCAAGGCTTCAACGCGAGCAAGTAGTTCTTCGAATGCGAAGGGCTTGGTGACGTAATCGTCAGCACCGGCGCGGAGCGTGCGAACCTTGGCGTCTACCGCGTCCTGTGCGGTGAGCACAAGTACCGGCTTTTCGAATCCGCGCGACCTGAGGCTTTGCAACACATCGAGCCCGGATTTTCCAGGGAGACGCATGTCGAGGATGATGACATCAAACGTCTCCGTCGCGGCGACCTGCTCTCCCTCTTCACCATCAGTCACCCACTGGACTCCCCATCGTTGTTCTTCGAGCCCGCGCTTCACGAATGCGCCAACGGTGGGATCGTCCTCGATGACCAAGACCTTCATGCGCTGTTTTGATAGTCCGATGTGCGGTCAAATCCGAATTCGCGGATTTTGCGATACAACGTCTTGGAGGATATGCCGAGAATCTCCGCGGCGCGACCCTGATGCCAATTGGTGCGCTCGAGGACGAAGCGAATGTGGGTCCGCTCGATCTCCTCGAGTGAAACGAGACGCCCTTCGCGCGATGAGGCCGACCGGCGCTCGGCGCCATAGACGGGGATCGTCAGATCTTTGATGTTGATCTCTTCTCCGGTGCACAGGAGGACGGCGCGCTCGATGACGTTTCGCAGCTCGCGGACGTTGCCCGGCCAGTCGTAACCCGAGAGCGCGTTGATGGCGTCGTCGGCAAGTTGCAGCCGTCCCTGGCCAAGTCGGGAGAGGAAGTGACGCGCCAGGAAGGGAATGTCGCACTTACGCTCGCGCAGTGGGGGGAGCGACAAGTGAACGGTATTGATGCGATAGAGTAAGTCGTCGCGAAACGTGCCGGCGGCGACGAGCGCCGGCAGATCTTTGTTAGTTGCTGAAATGAGGCGGGCGCTCATCGCGACTTTTTGCGCACCGCCGACGCGATGAAATGCGCCCTGTTCAAGAACGCGCAGGAGTGCGCCCTGCACACGCGGCTCGAGCGCCGCGATCTCGTCCATGAAGAGTGTGCCGCTGGCGGCGACTTCGAGCAGTCCAGCGCGTTGCGATGTTGCGCCGGGAAAGGCTCCCGTTTCATGGCCGAAGAGTTCGGACTCCATGGCGACGCCGCTCAACGCGGCGCAGGCCACATCCACCAAGGGCGCCGCACCGCGACGCGCGAGGGTGTGGATGGCGCGCGCGACGAGTTCCTTGCCGGTTCCCGACTCGCCGGTGATGAGCACGGGCGTGTTGCTTGGCGCGATGCGTTCGAGCGACGAGACAAGCGCGCGGAGCGGCGGATGGTAGGTGACGAACTCGGGGAGTGGGTCGACGTTCTCGAGTCGATTGCGCAGCGCGGCGTTTTCGCGCGCGATCTCCCGTTTTTCCCAGGCACGCCTAACGATGACATCGATTTCGGCCATCCGATACGGCTTCGACAGATAGTCGAACGCGCCCAAGCGCATGGCCGCGATGGCGGTATCGACGGTGCCGTTACCGGTGATCATGATGACTTCGGGGGCGCCGGGATCCTCACGGACGCTACGCAGGACCTCGAGCCCATCCAGCTCCGGCATGACGATGTCCAGCAGCGCGACGTCATAGCTGTCGGCCTTTAGGGCAGCAAGCGCGCGGGCGCCGTCATTGACGATCGTGACTTCGTGTCCCTGGGCGCCAAGGAACTGGCCGAGGATGGCGCTGAGGTGCGCTTCGTCCTCGGCGACGAGAAGTCGAATCGGACGAGAGGTACTCAACCGGCGGCAGGCGCGGCAGCGACTGCGCCCTCGGTGGAGGGCATCGATGGCGCCGCGTTAGGCATCGCCGGAGCGGGGAGGAGAACGCGGAACGTGGAGCCGGCGCCGACCGCGCTGTCGACCTCGATGCGCCCCCCGTGTTCGGTAATGATGCCGTAACAGATGGAGAGCCCAAGCCCAGTGCCGCGCCCCGGAGCCTTGGTCGTGAAGAATGGGTCGAAGATGCGCGCCAGATCGCCGCGGGCGATTCCCTGCCCTTCGTCGATCACTTCAGCGATGACGGCTTCGCCGCCGGAGATACCACGACGCGTGCGAATCGTGATGGTGCCTTCGTGCTCCATGGCGTCGGCGGCGTTGATCAACAATGCCATGAACACTTGCACGAGCTGCTCGGCGCTGGCGTGGACCAGCGGCAGCTCGGGCTCGAGGAGCGTCTGCAGCTGCAACTTCTTGAAGCGCGCGTGGTGCTTGATGAGGAACACCGATTGTTCGACGACCTGATTGACGTGCACGGTCTCCTTCTCCGCGCCTTTGGGGCGTGAGAAGTCCAGGAGGCCATCGACGATTCGTTTGCAGCGTTGGACTTCCTGATCGATGATCGAGAGAAATTCGCCAGTCTGTGCCGGCACGACGGCTCCGTCGCGACGCATGTCGTCCATTCGGAGACCGAGGCTCTCGGCGCAAGCGGAAATGGTCGCGAGTGGATTGTTCACTTCGTGCATCACGCCAGCGGCGAGTTGACCGATGGCTGCCAGTTTTTCCGACTGGGCGAATCGCGACTGCGCGGCGTTCCAATCGGTGATGTCTTCGCCGATGGTGATGACGTGGGTGATGGCCGCGTCGCTCAGGCGCATGGGAATCTTCGTGATGCGGAACGCGCGATTTTCGCCGCTGTTCTTCGACTCGAGGTTGAACTGCTGAATACGACCCGTCCGGAAGACTTCGTCGAATTCCTTGCGCAGCGCCTCCGCCGGTGCGCGGTGGAGAATCTCGAAGATCGTCCTGCCTAACGCCTGTTCACGGGAAATACCCTGCAATCCGATTTCGCGTGTGCGATTCCACGCCTGCACGCGATATTCGCGATCGATGACATACAATCCCACCGGGAGCGAGTCGATGATCTGCTCGGTGAATCGGCGCTCGTCCTCGATCTGCCGCGTGCGCGTTTCGACTTCGACCTCCAAGTGACGCATTTGCTCGGCGCGCGAGAGCTCGGGCGCGAGAATGTTGGCGATGGTGGTGATGGCGAGCAGGGCTTCGTCGCCTAACGGCAAGTCGGTTCGGACGACCAGCGCACCTAAACGCCGAGTGCCGGCGGCGAGTCGGCGAACGGCAAGCGTGGCGGTGGTGCCGCCGCCAGCTTCGAGGAGGGGGGCCACGTCTTCCGCACGCGTTCCCTGTGTGCCGGCGCGCAACGAGCACACCAGTCCCGAGGCCCCATAGAGCCAGAGCGAGACTTCGGCCGCTCCGAATGCGGCGAGCGTGCGTTCGAGTGCATCGCTGGTCTTGGAAACGATGTCCAATCCGGACGCGATGCGTACGGCGACATCAGAGACAACGGTGAGTGGCGATGCGGTGACCGGAAGTTCGGTCGATGACATAGGCTATCCGTTCGAGAGCGTGCGTGACGGGTAACGGGGGCGGGCGGGCGGCAGGGGCGACCGTGGGACCTTCGGACTTATTGACCGATGGAGAGGGTCCCGAGTAACGGATCGGGGGGTTTGCCGATTTTTGGGGGGACCCGCTCAGCGAATTCCCGTGAGCTGCACGCCGCGCGTGAAGAACTTTTGGGCGGCGAGAAAGGCCACAATGACCGGAACGAGCGCGGTGACTGCCGCGGCCATTTGGTAGGGCCAATTGGCGTAATAGAGTCCGTGGAATGACGCGATTCCCACCTCGACGGTGCGCATCTCGAGGGATTGCGTCACGATGAGCGGCCAGAGGAACGACTTCCACGCATCGATGAAGGCAAAGAGAGCGACGCTGGCCAGCGCCGGGCGGGCAAGCGGAATGGCCACGCGCCAGAAGACGGTCCACTCCCCTGCGCCGTCGATGCGAGCCGCGTCCTCGGTCTCGCGTGGCAGCTGCAGGAAGAATTGGCGCATGAGAAAGATCGCCCACACCGAAACGATTTCGGTGGACACGAGTCCCGCGACCGTATCGACGCCGCCTAACGCATCGATGATGAGGAATCGAGGAATGAGCAGCACGATGGTCGGAACCATGAGCGCCGCGAGGTACACGCCAAAGACGGTCTGCCGCGCCGGAAACCGAAAGCGCGCGAACGCATATCCACCGAGTGCGCCGGTCAGCGTCTGTCCGACAACCATGAAGACGGCGAGAATCGCGCTATTCACGAAGAAGCGGCCGAACGGCAGCGCCGTGAGCGCGCCCGGAAAGTTGCGCCACTGCGGCGATTCAGGAACGATCGGCGGCGGATACCGAAAGACCTCGAACTCCTGCATCAGTGCCGTCGAGAGCATCCATAAGAATGGGACGAGCATGACGACGGCGAGGAGAATCGCCGCCGCGTAACCGGCCATCCGCCGACGATCGACGCGATCGTTAGGCTGCATGCTCAGTCTCGCGATTGACGAAGCGCCACTGCAGAATCGTGAAGACGACGAGAATGGCGAACAAGATCCAGCTCATCGCCGACGCATACCCCATTCGCCTGAACTCCCACGCGTTCTGATAGATCTGATAGACGAGCACGTCGGTCGCGTGGACTGGTCCGCCTTCGGTCATCACGTAGACGAGCGTGAAGACCTGAAAGGACCAGATGACGCCCGTCACCAGCAGATAGACGGAGACCGGACGGAGCATCGGGAGCGTGATGAAGCGAAATCTCTCCCACGCACCGGCGCCGTCGAGGCGCGCGGCTTCGTAGAGGTACGACGGAATGCCCTGGAGTCCGGCGAGATAGATGACCATCTGATATCCGATCTGCACCCACGCCGATACAATCATCACTGCAATCAAGGCGGTTTTCGGATTGCCTAACCAGTCGACGCCCGGCAGGTGCACGGCGCGCAACACGGTGTTGAGGAGTCCGAAGTCCACGTTGAAGATCCACTGCCAGACGATGGCGATGGCCGCGTACGAGACGATGGTCGGAAGGAATACGATCGCTCGCAGGACGCGAATTCCCTTGAGCGGCTGGTCGAGAAGCAGCGCCGCGCCTAACGCGAGCGCCATGCTCACCGGCACGTACAGCGAATAGGCGAACGTATTGGCCAGCGCGCGCCAAAAGAGTGGATCGCGGGAGAGCGAGATGTAGTTCGCGAGACCGACAAAGGGTTTATCGTCGCGCAGCAGGTCCCAGTCGTGCAGCGAGACGAAGAGCGTGAAGACGAGCGGGATGGCCGTGAAGAGCGCCAGGTGCAACGCGCTCGGGGCAAGAAAGGACCATGCGGTCAGAATCTCGCGGCGTTGCGCGGCGTGGCGGCGTGCGGAGGCCGCCCAACCGGTGGCGAAGAGCGCGCCGGCGGTGAGAAAGAGCACGAGCGCGAGCAGGAAGCCGGCGAGCTGCCCGTTGGGAAGCGGGAGCGCGAGCGAGTCGAAACGCGCCAGCGGCGATGGAGGGGGAAGCGCCGCCGACGCTATTGCGACGTTGCGCCGCATGAGGGCCACGACGAGAGCGCTCCCGATACTCAACGATGCAACGGGGACAATCATCGCCGCATAGACGGACAATTTGCCATCATCCGCGATGCGCCTAACGCCGCGATAGCCAAGAGGCGCCGTAATGCAGAAGGTAGCGAGCAGGATGATGACGATGGGAAGCGCGTTCTGCAGCGGCTGTGCTTCGAGCACAACGGCGCCGACGACCTCCCAGTCGTCACGATCCTTCAGCGGAATCGAGACGGCACGGCTGAAGCCGCGAGCGTGCAGGAGGACGCGATCTTCGCTCACGCGAGACGCGGCGCGCGGTCCAAAGGCGCGTTGCATCTCGATACGCACTCGCGTGAGCGGCCCTTCGGCAATGATGCGACGACGAGGCGACGGACGACGGGACGAATCGGCGGTGATCGCGCGCGCCACGGTGCGCGCCTCGAAGGCAGCCACCGCGTACTCGGCACGCGCGCCCACCGAGAGCGAGCCCCACGCGAGGAGTGTCGCCCAGAGCGCGATGGCAGCGACGGCGACGAACGGCGCGCGACGCACGAGCGCCGTCATCTCGCCAGCACCGCATCCACCTGTCGCGCCACGGCTGCGGCGACGGCGGCGGGCGATTCGTTGCGGATAATGACGCGATCGATGAGGTCGGGGAGCACGGCTTCGACTTCGCGAAAACGAGCGATGCGCGTTCCCCACGGCGCACGCCCAAAGGCGACCTGCCGCTGGAAGGCGCTCTCCAGACCTAAGGAGTCGCGCGAGGCGTACGCCGCCTGGACGCGGGGCATGGTGGAGAGTTCGAGCCCCGCCTGCAAGCGATGCTCTTGCGCTTTGGCATTGGACAGCGCGGCGGCAAGTTCGACCGCGAGCTTGCGATGCGCGGTGTTGCGCGGAACGGCCCACGCCGATGCGAAGAGTGGCGTCGACGGGACGACGCCGGGTGCTCGCGGGAAGGAGACGACGCCGAGCTTGAGACGTCCCTGGTTGAGTTGCGCGCGAATGTTGGGAAGGAGCCAGTGCCCGCTGGGGAGGAGCGCGACTTTTCCGCTGTAGAAGAGGCGCGTTTCGTTGCCAGACACGGCGCGAAAGGCATTGGGACGCGGAGCGACGCTATCGCGCCTAACGAGACCGGTGAGGAAGTCGAGCGCCTTGACCGTCGCGGGGGCGTCGAGCGCACCAGTGGCGGCGCGGCCGTCGGCCCGGAGGATGTCCCCTCCCCCGCTCCAGATCATGGCCTGCCATGCAAAGAAACGCCTGTCGACGGCGGTACCCCACTGGTCGGTGACGCCGTCGTGGTCGCTGTCGCGCGTTAGGGCTCTGGCCGTCCGCCGGAAATCGTCCCACGTCCAGCCGTCGACGGGATACGCGACATGCGCGGCATCGAACAGCGAGCGATTGTAATAGTAGACAAGTGGCGAGAACCCTTTCGGAAAGGCATAGACGCCGTTGCCGCGCGAGAACATGGCGAGCACCGACGGATAAAACTCGGCGATGTCGATGCCCACGCGTTTGGCGAATTGGGAAAGGTCGAGGAGCACCCCCGCATCCAGGAACGCCGGAACATCGATCCCATCGAGCAGCAAAACGTCGGGGGGAGAACCGGAGACGATGGCGGTAATGATCTTCTCGCGGTACTCGGATTGATTGCTCACCGGTTCGTTCACGACGCGCACGCCCGGATGCGCCCGCTCAAAATCGTGGATCGCCTCGAGGTCGAGTACGTTTTCCTGCGGCGATTGCCACGAGGTCATGCGAAGGACGATCTCCTCATCGCGCGTGGCGCACGACAAGACGCCTAACGCGCAGAGCACCCCCGTAGTGAGGCGAGTGATCGATCGCTTGGATGGCACGACGGCGCGCACGTTCAGGCGATGCCTCGCCCAATGAGGCGTCCGGCGCGGTCAAAGACCAACGCGCGCGCTGCATCGACAGCCAACCCGACGCGGTCGGCGAGCGCGAGATCGGAGCTGCCGGCCAGGCGCACGACGGGCTCTTCTCCCGAGTGCAGGCGCACGTGCACCAGCGTCTCCGGACCAAGTGGTTCGACGAGTGTGACCGTGGCCGGCAGGCCGTCGCCTTCCCTCACGATGCGCAGATTCTCAGGGCGCACGGCAAGAACCGCCGATTCCTGCGGCGGCGCGTCGACACGGATGGGGAGCGTGCCCTCGAAGCGATGACCACCGGTGGCCACCAGGACGGAGCCGGCAAACCGATTGATGGTCGGCGACCCGACAAACGATGCCACAAACAACGTTTCGGGTGTGTGATAGATGTCGAGGGGAGCCGCGAACTGTTCGACACGTCCTTTGTGCATGACGGCCACGCGTTGCGCCATGGACATCGCCTCGACCTGGTCGTGCGTGACGTAGACCATCGTCGTCCCGAGCCGCCGATGAAGCCTAACGAGCTCAGCACGCGTGTTGGCGCGCACCTGGGCATCGAGGTTCGAGAGCGGTTCGTCGAAGAGAAAGACCGCGGGTTCGCGCACGATGGCGCGGGCGAGCGCGACGCGCTGCCGCTGTCCACCGGAGAGCTGCGCGGGTTTCCGTTCGAGGTAGTCCCCGATCTCGAGCGACTCGGCGACGGAGTCGACACGGCCGGCGACTTCGCCAGGCGCAACGCCGCGCATGCGGAGCGCAAAGCCGATGTTGTCGCGTACCGAGAGATGCGGATACAGCGCGTAGTTCTGAAAGACCATCGCCACGTCTCGGTCCTTCGCTGGAATGTCCGTTACTTCGCGATCTCCGATGGTGATGCGCCCAGCCGTGGGCCACTCCAATCCGGCGATCATCCGCAACAGCGTCGTCTTTCCGCAACCGGACGGTCCGACAAGCACGGCGAACTCGCCGTCGCGAATGTCGATTGAGACCGCATCAACGACTGGGGCGCCGTCGTCGAAACGCTTGGAAACGAGATCGAGCCTAACGCCGGCCATTCGGAAGTCCTTCCTTCGTTTGTCGTGGAGCGGGGAGACGAAGTGTCACCGGCGTGGTCATCGTTAGGTCAAACGTCCGCGGAGGCGCGTCCGGGTGAACGAACTCGATGGTGATCGGAGCACCGGCCTGCAGCTCGACGTGATATTCGTGTTCCGGCGATGTGCCAGAAGCGGCGAGCGCCGCGAGGCGCTGCACACGCACGGAAAAGACGGATGAGCCCACGCGAAGGTTGCGAAGAGTTGCGTCTGGCCATGAGGCCGTCCAGCGCGGTGTGATTGTGCAGCGGGACTCCGCTGCACACGGTGTCAGTCCGAGCATTCCGTGCAACAGCGGAGCGATGAGCATGGCGGCCGACCACGCCTGGTCGGGGGCGACACCGGCAGCCGTTCCCACGTCGCCATCGAGCACCTCGTCGAACGCTCCCTTCGCACGCTCCCGGGCGAGATGAGCAATTGCGCGCAAATGTTCGAGACCGTGCTCCGGACGCCGCGCCACGAATTCGGCCCACGCTACCCATCCCGTAAACAGCGGCCAGACCGCTCCGCTGTGGTAACCGCGCGGCTGATACTCGGCGGAGTCGCTGGATATGAGCCGCACCCCCCATGGCGCACTAAACGTTGGCAGCGACAATGCCTCGAGAATGTCATCCACGGCGGTGCGCGCAGCTACGTCGCTCATGTCCGAAGGGTCGACACCGAGCAGAATGGGGACGGCGGCAAGTGCGGTGAGTGTTGTGTCGAGCGACCCGTCGGCACGGCGATGGAGTGCGATCCGTCCCGTTTGCCGATCGCGGAGCACGCGTTCAAACGCGTGCAGCGCGCGCGTATACGCGCCTCCGCACCGATCAGCGAAGTCTGCGTCACCCATGGCCGTCGCGACCGGGGCGAGCCGGCGCAGTGCATCGATCCAGATAGCCGCCGTGTACGACGTCGTGTCACCGCCGCCTAACGAACCGGATTCGATCCAGCCGTGTCCGACACTACTGTTCTCGGGGAGCCCGTCGCCATCACGGTCGGTCGATTGGACGAACGCAAACGCATCTTTCACGGCATCCCAATGGACGCGCAGCGTTGCGAGGTCGCCGGTCCACTCCGCGTACGCCGCAACGAGGCGCAACCACAGCGGTGTGGAGTCCGCGGCATCGTAGTGCGCTACGCCCGATGTGGTGATCTCATGCGCGATCTTGCCGGTGACATCGCGCGTGGACGCGAGAAACTCCAGGGCAATCCGAGCTTCGTCAAAGAGCCCTGCGGCAAGGAGCGCGTCGGCCGACCAGCATGCATCTCGTCCAAAAAACCAGGCGTATCCCGGACGCGAGTCGCTCCATCCGGGGCGAGTCGGTGCGAATCCGGCGAGAAGTCCAGCGCCAACACCCGGGACTTCAGCGACGAAACTCGTTAGGCGCGCGAGCGCCCACGTCCACGCGAGATTGAGCTCCGCATCCGGGCTCTCCAACGATGTCGCGCGCTGCAAGAGTGTCGCGATACGCGCGCGCTGCCGTCGGATGGTGGCCGTCATCCCTTCGCTGGCGGCGCGCCGCGCATACCCGGCGACGGAAAGCGCCCCGCGTGAGGACGCCACGACACTCAGGCGAAGCGGCTGCGCACCGCTCAACGCGCGGAGCCTAACGAGCGGCGCCGTTGGCGACTCCTCGACGCCGCATGCGGCCGCGCCGTCGACCAGGAGCGCCGCCGAGGCGTCACCCATGCCCGATGCAACCGTAATACTCCAGCGCCGCGCATCGTGCTGAGAGGTTGTGACGAGGGGGTGCAACACATCTGCGGGCATCGGCCACTGCAGCCGTAGTCGCATGGCGAGGGTGAGCTCCGGCGTCTCCGACGACTCCGGGCGCTCCGGCGGCGCTGGGTCAATGCGAGTCAGCTCCAGGTGAAACTCCGGGGCGTCTGGCGCCACGGCGATGCGCTCGCGCCATCGTCGTCCGAAGTGATCGGACAATTCGCGAGTGACAACTGCTGGTTCGATGCTCACGTGCGTCGCACGGAGCGTTGTGCCATCGACCCGCCACCCTTCGCCTCCCGACCAGAGACAGAGGGGGTAGATCCAGAGCTCGGTGACGCCCAGAGTCTCGGTGCCTAACGCGAGCGTCCGACGTCCGGCGAGCACCAGGGGTGACGCATCAGGCGCGTGCTGTTCGAAGACGAGAGGGGGACTTGTTGGATCGAATGACTCGACAGGAGTCGTCGGGAGTGCCAGGGGAGGCGGCACACGCCTAACGATACGCGGAAACCGCGGCCAGTATTCGCGCGCAACCGCGCCGCGAGACGCCTCCAGCGAGGCGAGCGCGTTCATCAGAAGTCGATTGCGCTGAGCCGCCAACAAGGAATCCTCGCCACGCAACGCGAGATTTGCCCCTAAACATAAAATGCGTCCGCGTCCAAGTTGCCATTCCCACGCCACCGCGCGGGACGCGTCCAACTGGACGTACGCGCGTTCCACCGCAATGACGTTGCCGTCGGGCCACGCCGGCGCTTGATAGAACGCACGCGACCATCGCTCACCACGCCGTGGGCGCCACGTGAAGGTTCCGCGCTGCAACCCGTCGAAGAGGGGATGATCGCCCCACCCTTGGAATCCGCGGACGTGCGGATAGTCTGGCCAGTCGCGAAAATCATCAGGCCAGAGCGGATCTGCGGCGTCGTTCCACACGCACCCTTTTTCCACGAGTGGCGCAACTCCGGGCGCGCCGAATCGGTGCGCCAGCGGCGCCGCCAGGTGCGATAACAAGAGGGAGCCACCGCCGAGCACCCACTCAGCGACGAGGTTGGCGATTTCATGGTCGATGGCGGGGACTTCGTCTGCCGCGTGACACCACGCCACGGTGCTGCCCTCGAGTGCGCCGCCCCACTCGTTAGGCTCGGCCCGCGTTGCGATGAGCTCGTGATCACTCCCCCACGCCGCTGCTTCGTTCGCTTCCGAATCCTCGAAGCCCGGCGCAAGGAATACGACGCGCATCAACGCGACACGATGATGGGTTGTCCCAGGACGCCGGTGAGGAGCCGATCGCCAGCAGTGACCGTGACATGATTGCCGTCGAGCCGCACTTCGAGTTCGAGTCCGGCCACATGGACGCCGCGCAAATGAAAACGATCGAGCGCCATTGGCATCGGATCCACCACGACCGTGCCATCAATCACACGAACGCCGCAGACGTATTGGATGATGAGGTCCGCGACCCACGAATGCTGATAGTCGTCGATACCGCGATACATCGACGCGGCGCCGGTCTGTGGATTGTAGTGTTCGAAGCAGTTAGGGCGTGCGAGATCGCCATCATGAAACATCATGCGGACGTACCGGTGCAGCAGTGTGGCGCATGCCTCGCGCAACGCCGGACGCTCGGGTGTTGCCCATCTGCCTAACGCTTCGACGATGTGACTGTTGGTCATTGGCCATACGCGCCCATTCCAGGGACACACATGACGCTTGCCTTTCCACTCCGCGACCGCGCTGAAGAGTGGGTCGTCCAGGGCTGAGGACGGGACCGGGTAATTGGTCCAAAAGCGCTCCGGATCGAGGAGGTTGCGCTCGAAACCGGCGAGATGTTCTTCGGTCGCCAAATCGGTGAAGTACGGATAGAAACAGACCGCAGCTGCAACATCGGTGCGCTGGCCACTCCGCGGGTCGACATCGCTGAACATGCCGCGTTCGGCATTCCACATCCGCTCACGCACGGCGTTTCTCGTGCGCGTTGCGGCTGACGACCAGACCACTTCGTCAGACGCTCCGACACGCGACGCAAGACGCGAGAGTGCGGTGAACAACGCATAGGCATACACGGTAACGTCGATGCCCTTGAGGCGGATGCGATTCTCCCAGCCGTAGGCATCGGCATTGGCATCGACGGCCTGATAGCGCGACATGTATTCCTGACCGGTTTCGTACTGATCGACGACGTCGATCATTCCGGTGTTGTCGGCATCCCGCGCGGCAACCAACCACTCGGCGTGACGCGCTAGGCGCGGGTACAACTCGCGCGCTACTTCGTCATCTGGGTGCAAAGCGTCGAGGGCCAGGAACGCGTCGCCCCAATTGGCATGATAAAAATCAGTGCCGTTGAGGTGATTGACATACACGCGCCCATTGAGCGATCCGTCGTCGCGCTGGTGTGCGAAGATGGTCCGTAGCACGCCACGTGCGCGCTCAGGATCGTGCATCCAGCGCAATTCGCGCACATGACATTGTGCGCTGTACGTAATGGGCTGGTGGAAAAACCCGATTCCCTCGCAGACCGTTGGGAAGTGATAATTCCCGGTTCCGGGCGCAATGCTATTGAGCCACAGTCCGTACCAGCGATACCAGTAGTATCGCTCGAGATACGGATCGGAGCAGGTGAAATGCGGCACGCCGTCGAAGAACTCGTGCCAGCGCCGCCGGCTCGCTCGGGCGAGCGGTGACATCGGCAACGTATGCGCCGTTGCCGCAAGTCCGCTCCCTGCACCGCCAGTCCCCACGCCAGCGCTGGGAGTCCGCCCCATGTCGCGAGCCGGAGTGACCACGCGAATGCCTAACGGGGTGACGGGCGCGCCACTCCGCAGCGCATCGTCGGCCGGCGTTAGGCGCATCGCAAAGGCAAAGGAACGGTCGGTCGCAACCGGCGTGGCGAGGTGCACCGCCCCATACAACAGCCCCTCGGTGTTCACACCCTCGAGCCGCACGGCGCGCGGAAGTTCCCCGCTTCTCCACAACTCGGCAAACGGCGCGAAGCGCCAGTGCGGATGGATCGCGCTCCTCTCGCTGAGCGTCGCACTCCAACTCGTGGCGGCGCCGACCGATGCGAGCTCCATGCGTACGCCAAATGGAATGTGACGCCGATCGGTGATGATACGCGTGATGCCTAACGACCCGTTCCAGCCGGTTGCTCCCAGATCGAGCGACGCGGTGTCCTGCACGGTCCAGGCAACTGCGTGCATGACCCGCGCGCCAACATCGCGCAGCGCCCACTCACTGGCAAAGACGCCTCCCGGTTGCACCGTCCGCGTCTCGGTCGCCGTGCCCCCGCCTTCCACCTCGTACTTGACCGTCAACTCCGCCGGGGTCCAGCGGCGTTCGCGCGTCGTTAGGCGGATTTCCCGTCCGTCGACGGCCACCAGCGTCACCGTGAACAGCGGTGCCAACTGGTACTGGTAGATCGTCGCCTCATCCCAGAATCCCGGGGCGTCCAACCAAACGGGGAATGCAGGCGCGAAGATGATGCCGTCGCCGCACCCGAGGTACCACTTGTCCTCGCGCGCCAGCGCCTCGATGGGATCCATGCGCGATGTCCGGTTAGCTCAGCTTCGCGATCTCCGCGAGGATCTCCGCATTCTCGCGTCGCTTTCCCGATGTCTCCTCAACGTGCACCCAACGCAGAATCCCTTCTTTGTCGATCAGGAAATACGAACGCGTGGCAACCAAGCGCTCGGGATTCAACACACCATATGCACTGGCCGCTGTACGCCTAAAATCGCTGAGCAGGTCGACCTGCATATCGTACTTCTTCTTGAACTCCACGAGCGATGGCGTCGCGTCGACGCTAATCGGAAAAACCACCGTATTGGTGCTCGCAAAGATTTCATAATCGTCGCGGAACGCGCACATCTCAGTGGTGCAAACCGACGTGAACGCCAGCGGAAAGAATGCGAGCAGGACGTTTTGCTGGCCGCGAAACGACGAGAGCGTGACCTGCTGGCCGTTGGTGGCGGGAAGAGTGATGTCGGGAGCGAGCTCGCCGACAGCGGGAACGCGAAGCGACGCAGGTGCGGTCATGATCTTCGGGGACGTGGTGACGTAACGCGGGCGGCGGGAAGCTACGAATGCCTCGGAAGCGCAGCAAGCGAGTGCGCTCTCAGACAACTTATCGCGTGAATCGCGACTTATCGCGCCTTCGTGAGCGCGGCGGAGTCGAGCCCCACGATGCCGATCACACGCGCGAAGCGAGGATCGGTTCGCACCGAGTCAAAAAGCGGTGACGCCAGGCTTTCGGCGGCGAAAAAATCATCGCGCGCTGCGGTGGCCCATGTGAGCGCATCCAGCGCCTTGTTGGTGTCGCCGAGTCCGAGATAGATCTTGGCTAAAGCAGGATAGGCGCCAAGCTGCTGTGAATTCTTCTCCAACGTCGCGGCAAGCGCGCGAGCCTGTGCGTCGCGCCCGGCCTTCGCGTATGCATATCCCAGCGTCCCTCGCACGATTGGATTCTCGCGATCTGCAGTCGGAATTCGTTCGAGCTCGGATATCGCTTCGGAATTTCGCCCGGCGTTGAGGAGTACCTGTGAATAGAACAACCGGAGGGGCGACGATGTGCTGTCTGCCGCCCACGCTTGTCGCGCTGTTTCGACCGCGAGATCGCGCTGGCCGGCGATGCTCTGCGCGAGCGCAAGCTCGGAACGCGCCACACCTGATTGCGGGTCGCGCTGCAGGACGCCGGTGAGGAGCGAAACAGCGCGCCGCCCTTCTCCGTTAGCGAGAAGATTCTCGGCGAAGCCTCGTGCGGCGGCCGCATCGGTCGAGTCGAGGGCGAGGGCGCGTTCGAATTCGCTTCGCGCGTCTTTCCATCGCCATTCACGATTGTAGATGCGGCCAAGCGCCGCGTGCGCAGCGGAGAGTGTCGAGTCGAGCGCCAGCGCGCGCTCGGCGGCGAAGAGCGCTTTTTGTACGATCTCGCTACCGCCACCGGTGGTCGCCACGGGTGCAACGGAATACGCCTGCGCCAGTTCGGCGTAGGCACGAGCGAAGGCGGGGTCGCGTGAGACGGCGCTCTCGAACGCATCGATGGCACCTTGCACCGAGTCGGCACCACGGCGCGTGAGGAGATAGTGACCGCGGAGGTAATCGTTGTAGGCATCCGGGTCGCGCGTTTCGTTATTGACGCCGGAACTGCCTAACGATGACGGCGTGGCGCTCGACGCGGCGGCATTGACGTCCTCGCCGATGGCCAGCGCAATCTGCCGCGCAATGTCGGCCTGCACGGCGAGCAAGTCAGACGTCGTGCGCTCGTACACTTCGGACCAGGCGCTGAACCCATCGCTGGCATTGACAAGCCGCACGGCAACCCGGAGGCGTGTGCCACTGCGCTGCACGGTTCCCTCGAGCAAGAACGCCACGCCCAAACGACGGGCAACATCCGTCACCGAACCGCCAGCGCCTTGCGCCGCAGATGCCGCACTGCGCGAGGCGACACGAAGTCCGCGCACGCGTCCTAACGCAGTGGTGATCTCGTCCGTCATGCCAACGGCCAGGTATGCGTCGCTCGAGTCGGGAGAGACGCTGACCATCGGGAGAACCGCGACGCCGCGAGCCGCAACGGGAGCAGCCGCGGCCAGCGCCTGAGGTTTTGCATCGTTAGTCTTGGGACGCGTCATGACGAGCGCCACGACCGCTCCAGCCGCGATGACCGCGCCCCCAATCCAGAACGGCAACCGGCGCCGCGCGGGCGACCCGTTAGGCACCAGCGACCGCATCGCCGACGATGTCACGGCGCCGCTCACGACCGCCGGATCGTCGAGCACGCGGAGGATCTCACCAGCGTCGGCGGGACGATTGGCGGGGTCCTTCTCCAAGCAACGCATGACCAGCCCCTCGAGCGCCGCCGGAATTCCCGGTCGCGATGCCGACGGAGGAGAAGGCACTTCCACCAGGTGCGCCTGCATCAACTCGGTCACCGCGCGCCCGCCGAATGGCGTCCGACCAGTGAGCATCTCGTACGTCATCACGCCGAGGGAATACAGATCAGCGCGATGGTCGGTAGCTGGATCGCCCGCGACCTGCTCCGGCGACATGTAGGCCGGCGTGCCTAACGAAATTCCCGCGGACGTGATGGTTCCGTGGGGGTGATCCTTGCGTTGACGGGCGCTTGCGAGGGCTTTCGCCACACCGAAGTCGGCGACGATCGCCGCCCCGCCGGCCAGCAGCACGTTGTCCGGCTTGATGTCACGATGCACAATCCCGCGTTCGTGCGCGAAGGCGAGCGCGCGGGCGACATCGCGCAACACGCTGACGACGTGCGGGATGGACATGGCCCCCTGGTCGGTGAGTCGCGTGCGCAACGACTCCCCCTCAACGAAGGGCATGACGAAGTACGGGAGCCCTTGCGCATCGCCAGCTGCAATCACGCCAACGATGTTGGGGTGCTGCAGATTCGCCGACAGGAGCACTTCCCGGCGGAAGCGTTCGCGCGAGATCCCTTCGGCCACATCCTCCGGCAGCACCTTGACCACGACATCACGCGAAAGCTCGATGTCGTGGGCCAGGAAGACGCGCGACATCCCTCCCCCGCCGAGTTCACGCTCGACGCGGTATCCATCGCCGAGCGCCGACTGCAGGCGCGCGGCGACAGTATCGATTGTCGCTCCTCCCGGCTCTTCCGTACTCATACGTGCTTCTTCGACACCGGTCGGGGTGCGAGGGATTGCCCGCATTCACACCGCAACGCCATCTCCATCTTCAGGTGGCTTCGCGATTAAGCTATCGCTGAGCTTACGAGGGTGTCATGGCGCCGCTCGCCAGCCCGCATGCATCCACCGCTTCAGCTCGCGAAACGAAACGTGTCATCGATTTACCGACGTACAAACGCCCGACCGTCGGGAGGCGACGACCGGGCGCGGAGATTAGTGTACGAGAAGGACACGACGACGAAATGGAGCGTATCGGGATCGAACCGATGACCTCGTGGTTGCAAACCACGCGCTCTCCCAGCTGAGCTAACGCCCCAACGGCGGCGAAATATATCGAGACTCCACACTCCGAGGAATCGACATGGCGACGAATGGTCATAGCCTGACACTCCGGTGCCAATTCTGCGACACGTGGAATCGCGTAGATGCGTCACGCGCCACCGATCGCCCCAAGTGCGGGAAATGCGCGCGCTGGCTCCTCCTCGACCGGCCGTGGATTTTGCGCGAGGAGACGTTCATGCGAACGATCGCCGAGAGCGAGCTCCCCGTCCTCGTCGATTTCTACGCCGATTGGTGCGGCCCCTGTAAAGCGATGGCGCCGGCGGTCGACGCGCTGGCCGCCAAGTACCAAGGATCCGTGTTGGTCGCGAAGCTCAACACTGACCAGGCCCCGAACGTCTCACAGCAGTATCAGATTCGCGGCATCCCGACTGTGGTGGTCTTTCGCGGCGGGCGCGAGGCGACCAGACAAAGTGGGGCAGTCGCGCTACCGGTACTCGAACAATTACTGCAGCACCCTTCGGCTGCCTGACGAGTCACTCACTCATTTCACTTCGAGCGATGAACACCGAATCTCGTGGTTCGCTACAACGCCGCTCCTTCGTCACACGCGTGGGGTCGGCGCTCGCCGCGTTCACTGCTGCCTTCGCGGTCGACGCTCGCGCACTCGGCGCGGAGGCATCACAACGTGGCGGAGAGTGGCGACCAACGCTCCATCCACAGGACGATTGGTTCGATCAGATTCCCGGGAAGCACCGCTTCTTCTTCGACGCGACGTCGCCTAACGGCGTGGGCGAAGCGATCACCTTCGCCTCGAACTTCTACGTCGCGAGCAAGAACGGGTACCAGCTCGAAGATGCGGACAACGCGGTCGTCATCTGCCTCCGACACTACGCGACGTGCTTCGCCTTCAATGACACCATCTGGTCCAAATACGGCGCCGTGTTCTCCGATCGCATCAAGTTCGTGGATCCCAAAACACAGCAGGCGCCGACCGTAAACGTTTATCAGACGGCTGGTTATGGAATGCAGTTGCCAAACCGCGGCACCACGCTCGACCAGATGGTCAAACGCGGAACGCACTTCGCAATCTGCGACATGGCGACGCATGCCTTTGCAGGAATGGCGGCGACTAAGGCTGGGCTGAAGGCCGAGGAGGTGTACCAGGAGATGAGAGCCAACGCCGTCGGCAACGCGCACTTTGTCACTGCGGGGATCATCGCGGTGAATCGCTCGCAGGAGCGTGGGTACGCGATTCAATACATCGGATAGCGTAGCAGCCCCAGCGCCGTGGACGGGTGGCGGCCGTCGGGTGCCTAACACCAATGGGGAGACGATCGAATGTCGATCGTCTCCCCATTCTCACTTTGTCGGAGTGCGAGCGCCTAACGCGGCGTCATGGCGATTCGTTACTCGTGCGCTGGGAGCGGCTCCATCGTGCGCGGATCCACCGGCACCTGCATCTCGTCGCGATAGGGAGAGGTCAACCACACGACTTTCATGCGCGGGAACGCGTCCATGAACGCGATATAGACAAAGCCCCACAATCCGAGAAACCCGATCGTCGTGCCAATTTCCCAGATGCCGAACGGCGCTGACGTCGCGTGCTCGCCGTAATACGGCGGATAAATCTCGATATAGCGGTGGAACCAGCTTCCGATGATCGAGCAGAAGGCGAAGAACGCCATCGTCGGCGTGTAGATCTTGGGCGCCTTCCCCATCAATCCGAAGAACGGGATGAACATCAGGACCGCCACCGAGACGGTGTAGGCGGTCCACGGTCCGATGAGACCAAGTCGCAAGCGGTGCGTTTCCTCACCGATGTTGCCGTACCAGATAACGAGGTACTGCGAGAAGGTGAGATAGCCCCAGAAGGCGGTGAAGGCGAAGCAGAGCTTTCCGACGTCGTGGAAATGCACCTCGGTGATGACATCGTGCGCGCCCATGAAGTTGCGCCAGGCACGCAGGAGGAGTGCGAAGATCATGAGCATGACGACGAAGCCGCCCATGAAAACCTGCCATCCGTACATCGTGGACTGGAAGTGATAGTCCATCGACATGGAGAGGTCCCACGCGAGCATCGTCCAGCCAAAGCCAAACAGGAGGCAGAGGAAGACGGCGAGAAGACCCTGCTTCGAGTGTGTAGTGTGCAGCTCGCGGCGTTCCTCGCCGAAGCCGCGGCGCATGCCGTCGCGAATCCCCTTCGCCCAAGACGCACCCCACTCCGGAATCAATCCGACGTCGATGCGAACCGATCGATAGACGTACCACACCGAGAGAGCGGTGAGCAGACCGAAGACCACGATGACGCGTGCGCTCCAGAAGCCGATGTTGAGCCACAGCGCCTTTTCTGGAATCGTCGGCGGGTCGGTCACGAACGGAAAGATGTGCGACTTTCCGGCGATCACCGTGACCAAGAGCAGGACGAACGCAATCGGCAACCAGGCGACTTGTCCTTCGATCAGGCGGATGACCGAGCGCGACCAACGTGCCGTCGTAATGCGCTGAACTGCGGCGAAAGCGACGGCAGCGGACGACGGGATGGTGAAGAAGAGCCAGTTGACATGAAACGCCTGCCACGCGCGGTTCTCGCCCATCGCCGCACCGACGATGAAGACGGCGAATCCGACGACGGCGAGCACGAGGCTAATCGTCTTCAGGTTCTTCGGAATCGGCTTGCTCTGGATGAGCGAGACGAGCTCCTCGCGGCTAGGCGCGTGAGATCCGTTATGTGCGCTCACTCGTGTTCTCCAGTCTTCGCGGGCTGAGCCGCGCCTTCGGGCGTGGACTCGTTAGGGCGCGCCTCAACGGGTCGCTTCACACCCGGTGTGCCAAAGGTCGTGGCCGGGACGAACGGAACGGGGTGCGTCGGCCCAAACGATGTAAAGCCGGGAATCTTGTCACCATTGACACCGGGCTTGGCGATCGGCCCGGTAGCAACTGTCACCCCCGACGTCTTCCCTTGGAGGAAGCGGACGTAGTTGACGACATCCCAGCGGTCCTTCTCTTCGATTCGATTGTACGACGGCATCAACCCGCGGCCGTTGCGAATCATCCCGAAGATGTAGCCATCGGGGCGATTCTTGGTCAGGTCAAGAACGAGCGAGATGCCGGCCATGCCATACTTCACCGCGGGGCCGTTCCCCTGCCCCGCGTCGCCGTGACAAACTGCGCAATTGATCTGGTAGTACTTGTGACCATTCTGGAGCGACGAGTCTGACACCGGCGTGGGATTCGTCGCGAGTGCAGCGATCGAATCAAGGACGCCCGGTGCAGCCACGTATGACACCTGATACGGCGCGACGGCGGTACCCAGTCGAGGGACCGAACCCTGCGGCGCGCCGCGCACTGACTTGAGAATCGAGTCCTGCTCCCACACCGTCACCATCGGCTGGCGCTTGAAATCGGTGAACCACTCACACGCGGTGAGTGAGAGCGGAAGAATGGCGAGGAGCGCGCCACGCACATACGGCGTCAGCACGCGCGCACCCGCTTTCCGTGTGTTGTCACGATTCACCGCGCACCTCCACGGCTCCGAACGAGCGCAAAGTTTCCTCGGCTTCCTTAAGTCTCTCGGGCGGAGCCTCGACGAAAATTCCGAAGTCGCCGTGCGTGAAGCGCGGATCGAAGCCGGTAGTCGACGTGATCTTCGGAATGCGTGAATTGATGAACATCGCCGCGACGGTCGCGAGCGCGCCGATGAGAACGAAGACCTCGAAGCCGATGATCGTGTACGGAATCCACGAGGCGACCGCCTTTCCGCCAACGACGAGCGGCCAGTACTCGGAGGTCCAGATCGCGATCCAGTAGCCAAAGGTCACGCCTAACACGCCGCCCACGAGCGTGAAGATGCGCACCGGGCTCATTGGCGGATGCACCGCGTGCTCGATCTCGTGGCGCGGGGTCGGGGTGTAGACCGTGAAGTCGTACTTTTTCTTCTTTAGGGCCTCGATCGCGTCGCACGTGGCGTCGATTTCGCGAAAGGCCGCAACTAGTCCGCGCCGCATTATTCGAATTCCCCCGGCGTCTCGGCTCCGTATGGAACGTGATGGCCAGTGACGTCGATGCCGTGTCCGCGCGAATGCGAGCGGAGCTTCGGCGGAACGATTTCCTTCACTTCAGCGATCGCGACCACCGGGAGCTGTTTGATGAAGAGGAGGAACCACATGAAGAACCAACCGAACGATCCCACGAGAATGGAGACGTCGATCCAGCTCGGGAGGTAGTGCCCCCACTGCCACGGCTCGAATTCGTGCGAGAGCGACGGGACGATGATCACGAAGCGCTCGAACCACATCCCGATGTTGATGAAGATCGAGAGGATGAAGAGCCAGGTCGGATTGCGACGGAGCTTCTGGGAGAAGAGCGAGAGCGGGAAGATCATGTTGCAGGTGAGCATGATCCACGCGGCCCACCACCATTCACCGAAGACGCGGTTCCAGAAGTAGTTCTGCTCGAACGCGTTGCCGCTGTACCACGCCACCCAGAACTCGATGAGGTATGCGAGTCCGACGACCTGCGACGTGAAGAGGCAGAGTTTTGATGCCGCGTCGAGGTGATTGATCGTGACGTAGTGCTGAAGATTGAAGAACTTCCGGATCGGGATGATGATCGTGAAGACCATGCCGATACCGGAGAAGATGGCGCCGGCGACGAAGTAGGGCGGGAAGATCGTCGCGTGCCATCCGGGGGTGAGCGCCATCGCGAAGTCGAACGACACGACGGAGTGCACCGAGAGCACGAGCGGCGTCGAGAAGGCCGCGAGGAAGAGGTACATCTTCGCGAAGTGGCGCCACTCGGGCTCGGAGTTCCGCCAGCCTAACGAGAGGACGGCGAGAATCCGCTTGCGCGTCGGGTTGGTTTCGCGATCGCGAAGGACCGCGATGTCCGGAATGAGACCGACGTAGAGGAAGGTCGCCGAGACCGTGAGGTACGTGGAGATGGCGAAGACGTCCCAGACGAGCGGCGACTTGAAGTTCGGCCAGATCAGGCGCCAGTTGGGATACGGAATCAGCCAGAAGAACTTCCACGGACGCCCGATGTGGATGATCGGGAAGAGCCCTGCCGTCATGACGGCGAAGACCGTCATCGCCTCCGCCGCTCGATAGATCGTCGTTCGGAATCCCGCCCGAAAGAGATAGAGAATGGCGGAGATGAGCGTTCCGGCGTGACCGATACCGACCCAGAAAACGAAGGTGATGATGTAGACGCCCCACATCACCGGCGGTGCGTATCCCGCGTTCCCCAGACCCCAGTAGATCTGGTACGTCCAGGCGGCCGCGCCAACGAGGAAAAGCAGGATGGCAACGCCTAACGCGCCGAACCAGCCGGCGCTTGGGCGCAGCGTTCCGATGATTTCGTTGTCGACCTGCTCGTAGTCGCGTACGCCCGGAAGTTGAACGTCGGCCGACGGGACGTTCGGACGAAGCGGTTCAGCGAATGTGGCCATCAGCGGACTCCTCCCGGCGCGGCGGGCGGGGCCGCTTCAGCCGCCGCTGGTGTCGCCGCCGCTGCGGTTGCCGCTGTCGTGTGATTCACGCGCTTCAAGTAGACCACCGCGGTGTAGGTATTCAATTCTTCGAAGACGTGATAGGCGCGTGCATCTTCGGCGAGTTTGGCCACCGACCACTTTTCGTCGGCCGCATCTCCGAAGATGATCGCCTTTGACGGACAGGCTTGCGCGCACGCCGTCGTGAATTCGTTCGGATTGAGCTCGCGATTCTCGAGCTTCGCCAGGTTCTCCGACTCGCGGATGCGCTGCACGCAGAACGTGCACTTCTCCATGACGCCCTTGCCGCGAACGGTGACGTCTGGGTTGAGCTGCAGGTGCAACGGCTCGGGGAAGGCGTACTGGCGACGCGCCGGTTCGCCGAAGCCGTGCCAGTTGAAGTAGCGCACCTTGTACGGACAACCGTTGGAGCAGTACCGCGTGCCGACGCAACGATTGTAGACCTGCACGTTGAGACCGTCGGGCGAGTGATACGTCGCATACACTGGGCACACCGGCTCACACGGAGCATTGCCGCAGTGCTGACACATCATCGGAACGAAGCGCGCTTCGAAATCGGTACCGCCATCTTCGCCGCCTTCGAAGTAGCGCTCGATGCGGAGCCACGTCATTTCGCGCCCCTTCAGGATGTTCGAACCGGGACGCGTATCCCACGCCGCATCGTTGTCCGCGCCACCTGGACGGAGGGAACGTCCCTGCCAGCGCGCACCGACCGTCGGAATGTTGTTCTCGGCGTAGCACGCCGTCACGCACGCCGCACATCCCGTGCAGCGCGCGAGGTCGATCGTCATCGCCCAGCGGCGCTTCGCCATCCCCGACCAATGCTTCTGATCGTACATCCCCTGGTCTTTCGCCGTTGAGTCGGCGAGGTCACCCTGCGCGTCAGCTGCAATGGGCGAGCGGAGCCCGGGCAGGAATTCGTGCGTCGCGTCACCGGGGAGGTGATGCTCTGGCTCGCCGAAGCGCCCAGCGACCAGATCGGCGACGGTAATGGCCTGCGCGATGCCACGACCATGCTGGCGCGCCGACCCTTCGGTGGTGACGAGCGGCGAATGATCGGACGTCTTGGCGACGCGCGCCTTCTGTTGCGTCAGCGCCAGCCCGCCAGCTGCATTCCATGCAGCGCCTAACGCGTTGAGCGCGTTGATGCCGATGTCCTTCGCGTAGCGGCCGTACGACGTGTGCCCCTGCCCTAACGCCACCGCGACCGTGTCCTGGCGAATGCCGAGGTACGGGAAGGCCGCTGCCGTGATGCTTCCGGCGGCGGTGTCGATCTTGACGTGGTCACCGGCGCTGATGCCGAGCTTGCGCGCGGTAAGCGGATGGATCTCGACCCACGACTGCCACGAGATCTTGGAGACGGGATCAGAGAGCTCTTGCAGCCACGGCTTGTTGGCGCCCGCGCCCATTCCCAGCACGGCGTGCGGATACGTGACGAGGAAGAAGTCGCCCTCGCCCGTGATGCTCGTCGCCGCCGTCACCGTTGCAGCTGGCGGCGCAGTGCGCTGCGCGGGCGCGGCGTTGGCGAAACCCTTGGCCAGTGCCGTCGTGAACGCGGCGCTCCCACCCGGGAAGCGCGAGATCAGATAGTCGCGATACGTCTTGAACGGGAATCGCGTCGCCGTCGCCGGGTTCGCGGCCGCCACCTGCAACATCACATCAGCGGTCGCGCGCGTGTCGAAGATGCGATCCATGACCGGCTGCTGCAGCGATGTCACGTTAGGCGTCGCCGCCGCATCGCCCCATGACTCCAGCGAGTGGTCGTCAGGCAGAATGAGGTCGCAGAGGTCGGCCGTCTCGTCGGGATAACTCGAGAACGACACCTTGAACGGGATCTTGGCGAACGACTCGGCGAACTTGAGCGCCTTGGGCGCATCGTAGACCGGATTGGCGCCGCGGACGAAGACGATCTCGATCGCACCGCCTGCGGCGTCACGCCCTAGCGCTTCGACGCGCGCGAGTCCTTCCGTGTTGTTGTAGCCCGCAAGCGCTTCGTTCGCCTTGATGATCGTTCCCACGGCGCCCGAGGCCTTGTTGATGTTCGCCGCGATCGTCGCGACGGTTGCCGCGTTAGGCGTCGAAACGCCCGAGAGCACGACCGCCGGCTTGGCGGTGCGCAGTTCGTCCGCGAGACGCTGCAACGTGGCGGCGGTGACACCGCTCGCTTCTGCTGCGGCGGCGATCGAACCGCTGCCTCCGCCACCAACGGCGCCTAACAACGCATTGGCGATGGCTTCTTCACTCCCAGGCTTGCAGGCGATCCACTCGTCGGCGTTGAGACCAGTGAGTGAGCGCCGGGCGCCGATGTACACGAATCGCGGGCCGTCTTGCAGCTTGGCGCGCGCATCGGCGAACGAGAGCTGGTTCGGGACCGTCGCGCCCCAGCTGTCGAGGAAGTCGGCGCCTAACGAGACGACCAGTCGCGCCGCGCTGAAGTCGACGGCCGGCATCGCCGCACCGTACGCCGCGGTGTTTGCGGCAAGGAGCGCCACGTCGGCGCTCGCATCGTACTGGCGATACGCACCGAAGCCCATCGCCGACATCCACTGCTCGGCGAAGACGCCGAAGGTGCCGGAGGCGTGAGCGTCGATGAAGGTGACCGTGTTGCCGCGCCCTTTGCTGCTGGCGGCGCTGATCTTTTGCGCGAGCAGGGCGAGCGCCTTGTCCCACGTCGTCGCGCTGAGCTTTCCGCCTTCGCGCACCATCGGCGAGCGATAGCGATCGGGATTGTAGAGCCCCTGTAGTGCGGCCTGCCCTGACGAGCAGAGCGCACCGCGATTGACGGGGTGCTCCGGATTTCCCTCGAGCTTGATGGCGCGACCGTCGCGGACTTCGGCAACCAGACCGCATCCAGCAGCGCATTCACGGCACGTCGTGGAATACTGCGTCGAGACGCCGGGAACCGTTTGATCTGGTGAGACCAGGTACGGTATCAGCTTCTCGACCTGTTCCTGACCACACCCGATGGTGCTGGTCACGGCGCCGGCAGCGCCGAGGACTTTGAGGAACTCACGGCGCCTAACGCCCGTGGACCCCGTCGACTGGCTCATCTAGTGCTTCCTCGATCGTCGAGTCTGACCACGTTCACCGCAACGCCACTCGTTAGGCGAAGGAGAGCATGGTGCGAATGCATCGCGGACTAGTAGTGGCACACGGCGCAGTCATACCGCGCCTTCTTGGGCTCCACCGCTTCGGCGGCCTTTGCGCCGGTGGTATCACCAGCCGCAAGAAGACCTTCGCTCAGCTTGTAGCCGTTCACATGGCAGTTGACGCACCACCCCATGTTGAGCGACGCGTTCTGATAAACGCGTTGCATCCCTTGCACCGGGCCGTGGCAGGTCTGGCAGGTGACACCTGCGCTGACGTGACGCATGTGCGGGAAGTGCACGTACTCCGGCACCTTGTGGATGCGCACCCAGGGAATCGCCTTCCATTTATCCGGCTGTCCGATGGGCGCGTAGGTCTGGAGCTTTTCGATCTCGACACTCTTGCGCGCTGGCTTGCCGTCGACGGCCGGGCGCTGCGGTCCGATGATCGTGTGACAGCCCATGCACGTGCCAACAGCGGGGAGTCCGGGATCGGGGGACTTGTTCGCGCTGTAGTGGCAGTACAGGCAATTCATCCCGAGCGTTTGAACGTGCGTGGGATGTGGGAAGTTGATCGGCTGTTCTGGAGCGTACCCCTGCGACGACGAAGCGCCGCTGTATGCAGAGAGAAGGGTCGCCGCCGTCGCGATGGCGAGGAACGCCGGAACGAGCGCCCACTTACGCCTGCTCGTCATCAGTCCTGGGGTGGAAGGGATATCCGACAGCTGCTGTCGTGCTTGTGAATGATTTCACAAGCGCCACGGCCAGCGGGTAAAATGAAGGTGCGGCTGCGTGATTGCAAGAGACGATGTGCTCGGTAGTTGGCCTCGCTCACCTCCGACATTTCCCTCCTCCAGCGCAACGTCGGCGCGAGCGCTGCACAATAACACGGAGCGCAGAATCGCACTCGTTATGTGTGGAATTTTTTCGCTGCAACGCGAACCATCGCACGCGCGAAACTACATGCCCGCCGGAATTCTCGCGCGCGTCAGGCACAAGCCGGCATCCGTCGACGTCAGCAACTTACCACGTCGACGGATCCGCGAGCGCGCTGCCGTGCAGCTCATCAGGAAGCAGCGCGAGATTGGCGCGCGGTCCCTGCGTTAGGCGCAGCGGCCACATCGTGCCGTACACAAAGCGATCACTCCCGATAGCGCGGAACAGCGTCGCCAACTCGTCGCTCGGCGGCCCCCAGACCCAACCGAAGTCGTAGAAGACAAGTGCGCGTTCGGCGGGGGTGAGCCCCCAATGAATCTCCTCGATCATCTCACGCCCTGCCGCGGAGACGACGATTCGCGCCCCGGTCGAGGCGCGCGCGAGTTCGCGCACGTGGGCCGCCGACAAATCACCGGCAACATCCAACGGATGACGTTGGCGGAGATCCTCGAAGCGAACGGTGAGGAGCAGGGCCAGTGACTGCCGTGCGCACTCCGCCGCCAACTCGACCAACCGCGCGTCGCCGGCGGGGAGTCCCCACAACTGCGGATATGCTCGAATGGCTCTCGCTCCGGCATCGCAAGCGCTGGACAGGGTGTCGCGCCACGCCGGCCAGTCTGGACGCACCATGGGGGCGGCGATCAGACGATCGCGAAAAGAGCGCAGCGCCGCATACAACGTGGCGTTCGACGCGGCGACGTCGCGGTGAAACGCACCGGGCAAGTGACCGACCCACGCGGACGCGATCGACTCGCGGTCGAGAACGCGAACGAGGATGTCGGGATCGGGGTGTGGAATGTGCCGAAACGGGTAACCGCCAACGAACGCGGAGGTGTCGACGGTGATGCGTGCGCCCCCGCTGCGTTGGTCCTGCGCCGTGACGTGAGCCGGCGATCCAGACTCGTTAGGCATGCGCCACCTGCGCATTTGCAGGAAATGCTCCACGCGGAAAGATGCGCGCGGCATTTTCCGCTCGGATGGCGCGCCGATCGCCGTCGCTCATCTCGATGGCGTCGAGCGCCCATAGCTTGGCGAGGCCGGTACAGAGCGTAATGTCGGCCCCCCACAGCAGACGCCGAGCTCCGACAGTGGCCAGAGCGTCGTCGAGCATCCCGCGGTCTATCCCGCTTCCCGACAGATCGAGGTAGATGTTGGAAACGTCAGCGACGGCAGCGAAGGTATGGGTGTAGTCCCCTCCCCCTCCGATGTGCGCGAGAATGAACGAGACCGCGGGGAAACGCATCGCGAGCGCCGCGAGGTCGCGACCATCGGAAATATCCTGGCTCGGCCATTGGCGACGGCGGTGTTGCCAGATGTGGTGCAACACCGGCAACCCGTAGCGTTCGGCGCGTGCGATCAACGGGTCGAGCAGTGCATCATCGCACCGTCTCGCTGCGGCGAGTTTGAGTCCGATCGCGCCTTTCTCGACGCAACGATCAATCTCCTCGAGTGCGAAGGCGGAGTCATTGGGATTGACCGCGACGTACCATCGCACGGAGTCGGGATTCGCCGCCTGCACGCCCGCCATGAAGTCGTTGCCAGCGACCGTGTCCTTGGGCGACTGGAAATACGTTGGCGATGTCGCTCCCCAGGAGCCCAGCACCGATGCGACGTGATACGAGATTCCGATTCGCGCGCCGCCCGCGAGGCGACGCTCGTTGAGCGTGCGCCAGTCGTGCCGCGCACTCTCGGGCTGAAAGAAGTGCGCGTGCACGTCAATGAGCGGCGCATTCCCACCCAGCGGCGCGTCGAGCGTCAATGCGCGTCTTCCTCGAGGAGTTCGACCAGCGCCGTGCTGGCGACGTTTTCGATGGCGAGAATCGTCTCTTCGTCATCGTGGGCGACCGCCGCAAAGTTGTAGGCCCCGCGTTTGAATAGAACGCCTAACGATGCAGCGCGCTCGAGAAAGCGGGTCTGGAACTTCTGGTCCTCGAAGGCGATGCTCCACATAGGGTCGATTCCCTGCACCGAGACGCCGGGCGCACCACTCGCCTGCACGGCGTCGCTTACTCGCTGCCGAAGCTCCGCGCCGACGCGCCAGAGCGTGTCACAGACGGAGACCTCTTCATAGATGTCGATGACGGCGGACACGGCGGCGAGGGAGAGGCTCTCTCCAGCAAGTGTCGAAGAGATCCACGTTTGATTGATCGCCTCCATGACGTCGGCGCGTCCCACCACCGCAGCGACGGGGAAGCCATTGGCCATCGCCTTGCCGAACGCGGCGAGATCGGGGAGCGTGCCCGCATACTCCTGATAGCCGCCAGGTGCAAGCCGGAATCCGGTCTTCATCTCGTCGAAGATGAGGATAGCGCCCAACTCGTTGCAGAGTTTTCGCGCTCCCTCGATCCACTCTTTGGAGGGAAGTCGCTCCTGTACCGGCTCGATCGCGATTGCGGCAAGTGCGCTTCCGGCATTGCGCGCGGCGCGCTCGAGCGCAGGAAGATCGTCGAAGGGAACTTCGGTGAAGTCGGCGTGCGCGCCGTCCGGAACACCGGCTGTCTTGGTGCTCGACCAATCGTGCCAGCCGAAATAGCCGCTCCCGAGGACTCGCGAGCGACCGGTATACGTGCGCGCGATGCGCACCGCGGCAGACATCGCTTCGGCGCCACTCTTGAGGAAGCGGACCTGTTCGGCGCACGGAATGACGTCAATGAGGCGTTCGGCGAGTTCGACCTCGGCTGTGCTGGCGAGCCCTGAGACGTGCCCGTTGGCAACCGCATTGAGAACAGCACGTGAAATGGCGTCGTCGCCATACCCGATGGCAACCGCGCCTAACGCCATCGTGCAGTCGATAAGCGTACGCCCTGATGTAGTAGCCAGCCGGCACCCGTTGGCAGAGACGAAGTGGGTGGGGCCACTCGTCGTATCGGGTCCGTAGAGGGCATCGGCACGCTTGCTCCCCGTTGATGTGCCGCCGGGGATAACGTCGGCGCACCGAGCGCGCCACTCGAGATCTATGGCGTCGGCATCGAGTTCGTGCTCGGGAGCGAGCGATTCATCGCCCTCGTCTGGCGAGACCTCGACGATGTCCTGTTCCTCCGAGGATTGATCCGGCTCTGCCGGAGGCTGATCGCCGTTACCACGGCCGAAGAATTTTCGAAATGGCATATGCGTTCGGTGGGTGCGTTGTGAGCCTTTCGAACTTCGAAGCTACTCCGAATCGGGTGAAGACGCGTCTCTTTTTGTCGCGTCTATCATCATTTCATTGCGTACATCCTCATGCGCGCGGCCAGCGCCCTCGCTGGCGCCACTGTGAGAGTGCTGTTGGCGAATACGATCCATGGTGCGCACCACTTCGATATTGATGGCACGCAGAAGCTCGATTTCGCGGGCGTCAGGAGCAGCGCGGTAATGCATGGACCGCAGGCTCCGCATGATGTGGTCGCGGAACCGCGTCTTGAAGAACTCGATGGCTTCGAGCGCGCGTTCTTGTTCCTCGAACAAGCGCTCGTACTGATGCGAGGTTGGTGGAGGCGCCGCCTTGCGCGGCGGCGCGATGGTCCGCGTGGCGTCGCCGGCGGCGAGGTGGAGTTCGTACAACGCAACGAGGACGGCCTGCGCGAGGTTCAGCGAGGCGTGGTGCGTGGTCGGTATCGTCACCAAGGTGTTGGCGCGATCGAGCGCATCGTTAGGCAGCCCATGGTCTTCGCGTCCGAACAACACGGCCACGTCTCCCTCGTGTGAGTGCTCGAGGAGGAGGGTCGCCATGTCGCGCGGCGTGGCGAGCGCCCACTTGTGCCGCCGACGGCGCGCGGTGAAGGCCGCCACGTGCACACAATCGCCTAACGCGTCGTCGAGCGAATCGACGACGCGAATGCGCTCGATGATGTCGAGCGTGTCGTGCGCGATGCCTTCCAGGCGGTACGCGGTAAACTCGACCGGGCGCACCAGGACGAGGTCACGAAAGCCCATGTTTTTCATCGCGCGCACGGTGGCGGCGATGTTGACTGGATCTTGGGGCTCAAACAGCACCACGCGGACGCGATGCAGGATGGAGTCAGCGTTCATCGAGGGAAAATGCGAGGGCGCGCGTTGCGTCTTGGCGATCGCCGCGAAGGTAAATCGTCTCGTTTTGCCCGCCGCTCAGCACGAGCTGTCCTCGCCGTCGCTCGCGCTCTGGAATCGTCTCATTGACGATCAGGTCGAGCGTGAACGCGACGTTGGGAGGCTCGCCGAGTGCGTGTCGCGGAATCGAACAGCGAAGAAGGTAACCGCCGGGTGTTTGGCGCCAACGGGCCGTTAACGCAACTGAAGCACCGAAGGCTGAGCGCGGGGTCACGCGCACGCAGTCGCTCTCACCTTCAGGGACGAGTATCCACGAGTAGTAGCGCCCGTCGCCGTTCGCGGCGCCGAGGTAGAGTTGGACACCGTCAGAGTTGGTATCGGGGTGCTCGTTGTCGAGCGGATTGTCGTCGCGGCGCGGCGCGAATGCGAGCGATTGTTTCTTGACGCCGACTTCGATGACCAGCTGCGTAGCATCTGCGGCGATGGCGACGACCGCCTCGGGCCTTCCGGCGCGCTCCCATGGCTCCTCGCTTTTTCGATAGTGCTCGCGCGACAGCCGAAAACGAATCGGACGCGTGACGCCTAACGAAGCGGAACGATTGGGCGAAATGTCGGCGGCGTCTCGCAAGACGGCTCCCAGCGCTGGGGCAAGAGTCGCAAGGACGGGCACCACGATCGGCGCGGCCTTGTCGTTGGACGCGTCATCGTTAGGCGCTTCACCATTCGACTCCGTCTCGAACGGCGACGCGTCTTCCGGTCCACCTGCGTTTTGCCCCGCGGCTCCCGTCACGCTGGAACGCAGCTGGTGCACGCACACGTTCTCCGCGTCGCGGAGTGTGATGTCCCATCCGTCGTCAACGCGGCGATGCTCGTCGCGTCGCATTCCGAAACGATGGACGACGAGCGACGATGCGCGAAAATCAACACGATCGATCGTGTCACTCCACGTCCACACCGCGCGAATGCGTCCCGCCTTCTCGCGCGCTCGCACCATCACGAACGGTCTCGCGGGGGCGCCTGGCGGGCCCGGCGCGACGCAGCGCCACCATTCGTGCGGCGCGTCGACGCCCAACCAGGCTTGTACATCGACACCGTCGACGTTCGCGGTGAGATGCTGCGACTCGGCCCCGGGCATGTTGAACGCCGAGGTCACATGCGCAAAACCATCCTCCAGCGCGTGCCCTCCGCCTAACGTCGCCGATCGGAATTCATCGTCACCGTCCAGTCGGGCATCGACATGAAACGGAAGATCGATTGTGACGACGCGATCACTTGTCCAGGAAAGTTCGTCGACGACATAGTCGTGAAGCGCAACGAGCGCTCGCCTAACGATTACGCCTGGGGCGATACCGGCTTCGGCGGCAATCCATCCGGTCTCCCCATCTTCCTGCCACGCGAGGAGTTGGCCGTCGACGCGCCACTGCGATCGCCCATCGACCAGCGGCGCGTTGTGCGCCAGCGTGCTCCGATACCAGTGGAGCGACGGATCGACGTATGCGCCGGTGCCGACATCTTCCAAGACGCGCGCATTCCCCTTCACCAACCAGAAGTTGAGCCGGTCGGGATGTCCATGTCCGCCGCCCGATTCGCCATAGTCGAGCGCGATGTAGACGCGCCCGTCGTCGCGCCGCATGACCCCAAGCCCCTGTCCGCTCAGCAACGCCGAACACGCTGGCGCCCGCTCCAGCGGCGGGAGTTGTCCTTTCGCGAAGAGGAGCGATTTCCAACCCAACGACGCACGCGTTAGGCGCGCGGCCGGCACGTTTCGCTCCGCCTCAGCCGTGGAGCGCGCACGAGCGGTATCGCCAGTTGCAACGTCGTCGCGATAGAGCTCGCCGAGTGCGGCGCGAAGCCGGACATCACCCGTGCGCGCCAAGCCAAGCTCGCACGATTCGGCGATACGCCACTGCCGCAGCGAGATCTTGTACTGGGAGTCGCGACGCGAGGGAAAGGTGAAATCCGGAAGTGCGGTCGCGAACGGCGCGACGAAGCCTTCGGCGATGCGCCGTTCCGTTTCTTCTGGCGGCATCCACCCCTGGGCTTCGGCGATGGCCGTGACATACCAGAGTCCGCGGTGGGCGAAGAGATGGTAGTTCTCTCCTTCGTACCATGTACCATCGGCAAGGAGCGCATCGCGCGAATGCGCGACGAGACCCGATGGCGAGGCGAGGGCACGATCGAGGAGCGAGGCGTCGCCGAGGAGCGTGCCGGCAGCGGCAAGGGCGGCGTTATTCCAGACCTGGCGGTTCGACTTCCCCTCGTCAAAGGAGGCGATGAGCTGCGCGCTCGGCACGATGAGGCGGTCGCGTACCTGTTCGCCTAACGAGGTGTGACCGTCGGCGGCCTCCAGCAGGTCCAGGGCAATCGTCAGCTGCAATGTCCAGATCGACTCGAGATATGTAGAGAAGAACGGGCGAGTCGGCCCGAGGACGTTGTCGACGTTCGGATAGGCGAGGTATCGCGCGGCGTATTCCGAGAGAATGCGCTGCGCAAGTGCACCACACTCCGCGTCGCCACGGAGCGCACGCAGCGTCGCGGCATGCACGGCGCGTTCGGCGAGCCAGAGCTGGTAGAACATGATCCACCAGCGATAGTGATCCTCTCCCGTGTAGTCGCGCGCGCACAGCCCGCAGCGGTGTGAGTGTGGCGAAAACGGATCGAAGTCGAGTGGTGTCCCGTGAACGGGACAGCGCCCGCCCTGCCGCGTTAGGTGTGCTTTCTCCGGTGGAATGAAGAGCGTATCGGCGCCGAGGAGTGGCGCGAGATCGGCGCGCAAGGAGTCAGCGAGTGGCAACAACTCGCCGGCAGCGACTGCACGCCGCGTATGCAGCGCGTCCGCTCGCAGGAGCACGCTCATCGCTTCTCCCGCGTATCAGCGATTTCCCACTGGGCGAGCGTCGCGAGTTCTCCGCGAAGATCCATGCGCACACCGTGCAAACGCCGACTGATGCCCTGCACACCGCGAGAATGGTAGAGCCACGAGACCGGGACGTCGTCTGCCAATCGCCGCTGAATGGCTTGCCACGTTAGGCGTTCCGCGTCGGGCGATCGGGCCTCGCGAGCGGAAGCAAAAAGCGAGTCGAGTATGTGTTCGTGAAACCCGGCGTAGTCCAGCGCTCCGCCCTGTTGTCGTGAATCGAACATCGCGCTCAAGTACGAGAGCGAGAGGTCACCAGGAATCCCGGTGACGAGCGCATCGAATCGTTTGGGTGTGCGACGCGCTTCGGCGAGAAAAGCACCCAATTCCAACTGTCGAATGTCGACGGCAATGCCGTGCCCGCGCATGTCCGCTTGAATGAGCTGCTCGGCGGCGTTGTCTCCGCTTCCAACCGTCAGCAGGGTGAAACGAAGCGGCGTCCCGCCTCGTGCGCGCACTCCGTCGGCGCCTCGTGTCCACCCCGCCTGATCAAGAAGTGAATCAGCGGCGGCATTCGTTAGGCGCTGCGCGGTCGCGACATGCAATGGGTGTTCGGGTGGCACGGCGCCGGTGGCCGGCGTGCCGTATCCGGCCAATGCCACGCGGACAATGCGCGCGCGATCGATCAGGGCGTCGATCGCACGGCGGACTCGCACGTCGTCGAACGGTGGACGCGCAGCATTGAAGACGAGCGCATTGGAGAAGAAGACTGGATACGACAGGACCACCAGCGATGGGTCTTTTCTGACAAGCGACGCCATGGTGGGTGCGATTCCGGCGAGGTCGAGATCGCCGCTTACCAGCCCGGCAAATTTCGTCGCCGGCTCATCGACGACCGCGATCACGAATCTCGGGACGTTCGCCGTTCCGCCCATGGACGAGGGAAAACTCGTGACGCGTTCGAACTCCCACGTTTGCCCGGGATGTCGCCCCACGAAGCGATACGGGCCGTTGCCTAACGGCGCAGTGGCAAAGCTATCGCGCCGAAAGTCGCCCCGTGCAACCCTGGCCAGACGATGTTCCGGAACGATCGGAAGCTCGCACAGAATGTTTGGAAAGTCGGAAAGCGATCGGCTGGCGGTGAGCGTGATCGTTGTGTCGTCGACGACGTCCACGCGCGAAATCCACGAGAGATCGGCGGCTCGCGGATAGCCGGTCGCCGCGTCGCGTGCGGCGTCGAGTGTAAAGGCGACATCGCGCGCAGTAGTGGGGACACCATCGTGCCAACGAAGCGAGGGCTCCAGCTGCAACGTCAGCGCGGTGTGATCGGCCGACCACGTCCAACGACGCGCGAAATACGGCGTCGGCTGGAGCGTCGAATCGTAACGCGCCAGCGTGACAAACAACGCGAAGCGCTGCACCTGGCGCGCCAGCGGATGAACGGTGACGAGCGGGTTCGCCGATTCGAGGTCGGCTCCCGAGGCGAGGACCACCGCGTCACGCGGGGGCGCCGATATGGTGCACGCAGCCGGGAGGACGAGCCCTATCACTCGCAAGGCCGCGCGCAACATGAGGAACGAAGACATTCGCGCGCGGCGCAGCGTTGACGTTTGAGGGGCGTGAGCCATTATGACGAGGTGCGCGCACTCATCCATCGTAGCGCCGAGTCTGTGGTATTGCTCTGGCTCGTCGTCTCACTCACGTTCTTCCTCGCCCACCTCGCTCCCGGGGATGCGGCCGATTTGCTCGTGCCGCCATCAGCGGCTGCGGTCGACGTCGCGCGCATTCGTCACGACCTCGGCCTCGATGCACCGTTGCCGGCGCAATATGCACGCTGGATCGGCGGAGTGCTGCGGGGTGATTTGGGCGAAAGTTTCGCGACACGCGAGCCGGTGTCACACGTGCTCGCTCGTGCGCTTCCTGTATCGCTCGCCCTCGGTGGCGTTTCCTTAACGCTGACGTTCGCCATCGGTGTCGCGTTAGGCCTCTGGCAGGCGGCGCGCGCTGGGACGTGGAAGGACCGTGCAGCGACCCTGGTCTCGATGACGATATTTGCCGCGCCGAGTTACTGGCTGGCGCTGGCGGCGGTCGCGCTCTTCACCTACGGCGCATCGCAGTGGGGATTTCCCGCATGGCTTCGGCTGCCGGCATTTGGGCTCCGAAGCCCCGCATCGATTGCTGAAGGGAGCGGTGCATGGAGCGACATCGTGCGCCACTCGATTCTCCCGGTCGTCGTCTTGAGTGCGATTGGTGCGGCCGGCATCGCTCGTTATGCACGCAGCGCCGCGCTCGATCTCCTGGATCACGAATGGGTGCGCACGGCGCGCGCCAAGGGTCTCTCCGAGCCCCAGATTTTTTCGTCGCACGTTCTGCGCAATGCACTTCCACCGCTCGTCGTGCTGTTCGCCCTCTCACTTCCGGGAGTCGTCGCCGGCTCCGTCTTCGTCGAGGGGATCTTTGCGTGGCCGGGCATGGGACGCGCGATGCTTGTCGCCATCGCCTCTCGTGATCATCCCGTGGTGTTAGGCGCGACCGTTTTGTATGCGGCGATGGTCATCGCGGCGAATGCGCTGTCGGATCTGGCGCTGATGTGGGTTGATCCACGGCGGCGCACCTGAGCACGAACGTGTACTGGAGCACCTCCACCCGCGCTGCGCTCTGGCTGCTCGCCGCCTTCGCTGCCGCGTCGATCGTCGTTCCGATCGTTGCACCTGTCGACCCACTGGCCATCGAGCGGGTCATCGACGCGCGCCTTCTTGCGCCGCTATCGCGCGACGTTGCCGGACATTTTCACTTGTTAGGCACCGATCGATTTGGCCGCGACGTGATGGTTCGGATGTTCCTTGCCGGCCGTATTTCGCTCGCGGTGGGGGTTGGCGGTTCGATCTTGGCGACGATGGTCGGCGTCGTGATCGGGGCACTGGCCGGCTGGTGGCGCGGTGGCTTCGATCGAACGGCGATGTCTATTGGGGATGCGTTGCTCGCGGTTCCACGCCTCATCCTCCTTCTGTTGGTAGCGTCACTCTGGAGCCCGGGTCTTACCACGGTGGTGACGGTGCTCGCCCTTACAGGGTGGATGAGCGTTGCACGACTGGTTCGCGCCGAGGTGATGTCCGTCTCTGCCCTTCCCTTTGTTGATGCCGCTCGTGCGTTAGGTACGGCGGAGTTTCGCACGCTGGCCCGACACGTGGTGCCTAACGCGATGACGCCGGCCATCGTCGCCACCACGTTGGGCGTGGGCAATGCGATTCTGCTCGAGAGCGGACTGGCTTTTCTGGGACTCGGCGTGCAGCCACCGACGCCGAGTTGGGGAAACATGATTGCCGGCGGGCGTGAGCTGATCGTGACGGCACCATGGGTCGCGCTCGCGCCCGGACTCGCGCTGATTGCCACGGTGTTGCTGTGTACCGTCATTGGCGATGCGCTGCGCACGAAGCTGTCGGGACGCGGTGGCGCATCATTGAGCGAACGCGCGTAGACGCAGACGGGCTGGACGGCGGACCCTGCTGACAGCGCACAAAAATCCAGCGATCACTCCGGAATCCAGATACGCGTTACGCGCTTGCGCATCACACCTGCCGGCGACTGATTCGACGGGAGCGGACTCGACGTGCTTGGACGCGGCACGTCCGCAGAGACGGCGTTGGTGCACTCACCTAACGATGGAGAATTCACGATGGCGACAATCGTTGAGACGTTGATGCAGCATTTGAGCGGTGACACGTTGCGTGGTATGAGTCAGCAACTCGGCACCGATGACGCAACAACGAGCAACGCAGTTACCGCTGCACTTCCGGTGCTTGTGGGCGCGCTGGCGAAGAACGCGTCGTCGCAGAACGGTGCGGCATCGCTCTCGAATGCGCTGCAGGATCACGATGGCAGCATCCTCGGCAACCTTGCTGGCTCGTTAGGCGGGCTTCAGGGAATGGGAGGCGGAATTCTGAAGCATGTCCTCGGCGGGTCGAGCAACGCCGTCGCTGCCGGAGTTGGACAGGCGTCAGGACTCAACACGTCGCAAGCCGGGTCGTTGATGGCGATGCTCGCGCCGATCGTGATGGGAGCACTCGGCCAGGCACAGCGCTCGCAGGGACTCGATGCCGGAGGCCTGGCGGCGATGCTCGGAGCGGAGCGCACGCAGATTCAGCAGCAGTCGGGCGGCGCGTTGGGCGGCCTGATGGGAATGCTCGATGCGAATCACGACGGCTCTGTTGTGGACGACTTGAGCGGGATGGTCGGGAAGATGCTCAATCGGTAGGTTGCGCGACGATCGTTACGATTGCATGGGGGGGCGCTACAAATTCAATGCGCCCCCCGGTGAGCGGCAGCGCTGCGACGCGCGTTTCATCAAGACGTGCGAGCCAGGCCTGGCGAACGCCGCCTAACGACCACGCACCGGGCACCGGCGTGCTCCGCGTATTCACGCACCGGAGCACGATGCCCTCGCCAACGTCGCTCTCCTTGCAGGTGGAGAAGATCAGCCCATCGCCTTCGAGCGTGAGCGATGGCGTCGACTCGAGGACGCCGGTGGCCGCCAGCAGCGTTTCGCCGCGCATCGGCACGAGGAAGTCGTCACAGGCGCGTTCGATCGCGACGACCGCGTCGTCGACCACGCCCGCCAATGGCAGAAAGGCGAACGACGCGTCGAAGTCACCGATGAGTTGAGCCTCCGGGGTGCGGGCTGGCCAACCCGCGTGTCCGGGGCGCTCGGGCAGATTGCAGCGCGACAGATCACCAGTGGCTCTCACGAGCGTCAGAGCAATGGATCCATCGTCATCAACCTGGCATTCGGCGAGTCCGTCACTCAGCAGTGCCGCCGACCCGCGCGGTGAGAAGCACGCTACCCATCGATGGAGCGGCATAGTGGCGGAGTAGGCCTCGCGCGCATCTCCCACTGGGAGCGAGCCACTCGTTAGGCGGCGCACGGGGAGAAATGCGGCATCGGCCATGGCCAGTGGTGCATCGACCCCGGTGTGTACGCGCAGACGCAACCGATGGTGCGGCGCATCGTTCACACCAGCGACGTTGAGGCGTACGTATCGCGCGCCAGCATCGAGCTGGAACGTCACCGTCAGGCGCAACGTCGTGGAGTCATGATGGACAATCTCCCCCGTTGCCATTTCCACGCCGCGAGGCGACAGCTCGACCTCCCAGTGCGTGACCAGTTCCCCGCGCAGCGGTCCGGCGCTCACACGTTCATGCCGGACGAGCTGTGCGTTGCACACGGTGTTGGGAACGGCGGAATGCGTGTAGAGATCACCCCGCTCGCCTTCATCTTCGATCGAGATGAGATTGGAAAACGAACGCGTTCCCAACGCTTCAACCGTCACGCGTCCGCGGCCGATCGTCAGCCGGAGATGGTCGTTGGCCAACTCGTTAGGTGTGCTGCGAATGGCTGCTGCTGGCAACGTTGGGTCCGCCTCTCGACCGAACGCCAGCGCCAACGGCGCGAGCGACATCGGCGCCGCATTCGATTGCCAGCCGAGATACCGGCGGCGCTCCACGAGCAGATTGCGCGGGTAGTGGCGCGGGGACTCCACGCGTGCAAAGACCCGTTCAGACGAAACGAGTTGCAGCGGAAGCGGAGGGTCGCCAATCGTTAGGCTCGCTGGCGCCGCGGAAAGGGTTGTTGCATTCGGTGACCCCGGACCAACGGGTATCACGCCTAACGGGACGTCGACCTGCAACTCCACAACGCCACTCCGCGAGTAGGGGACTGCATTCCGTACGATAACGCATGGCTGCCATGAGTCTGGATGGTCTCGCGCGACGAAAGCATCGTGCTGCAGCAGCGCCTCGCGCGCGCGCTGGCCAGCGAGCGTGCTTGCGCGCTTCACGCTCCGTAGCCGCTCGTCCATGGCGCGCGCCACGTCGTCGATGGAGCAGCCGCAGAGCGTATCGTGTGGATGGCATGCGAGAAGCAGGCGCCAGAGCGCGTTCGCCTCTGATCGCCTGGAACGACTCCCATGCCAACGCGCGAGTGCCATCCACGGCTCAACGTCCCGCAACAGCAGACGCTCCGCCTGTGCATTCGAGCGCTTCTGCGGTGTACGCGTGGCAAAGGTGCCCTGAAGCGACCAGGTGTAGCCGGTGGAATCGCGCTGCTCTCCCTCGATACGCGCGAGCCTACGCGTGGCGGCGCGCGTCGAAAGTACGTCGGCGAAACGCGCGAGCGTGCTGCGCTCCAACTGAACGGGCGCGGCGGCGTGCGCCAGCACCTCAAGACTCTCGCGCAATCGCAGTTGCACCGCGTGATGGTCCGCCCCGTTAGGCAGGAGCGCAACATTCAGGGTTGCGCGCGGGAGGAGCACGTCGCGAAGCGAATCCCAACGGCGCGCCGCGCTGGCCGCGTCGGACGGCAGCGACGAACCCAACTCGTATCCGTCAGGTGCAAGCTGGTAGAGGAGCGCCTCCGATCCATCGCTCCCTCGCCAGCGGAGCACGTCACTCGTGTAGTCGCCACCAATCCCCCGCCACGCGATGATGACCGCGAAGCCAAAACCCGCGGCGATGGCGGGCAACGCTGCCGAATGCCCAAATGAGTCCGGGCAATACAACACCGGCGGTGACGATGCCCCAACAGAACGCAACATCCGGCGCCCTTCCAAGAGGTTGCGCACAATGGCTTCGCCGCTCGGTATGAGCGTGTCGCCCAGCACGTACCAGGGCCCAGCCTCGAGCGCCCCTGCACGCAACGCCCGAGCGAGGTCTTCCCGACGGTCGCCTCGAACCGCGAGATAGTCCTCGAGCGCGATCGTCTGCCCGTCGAGCAGGAACGGCCCATCTGCTTTGCCGTCCAAGAGCTCATCGACGAGGTCGACGAGCGCCAGGCGGAACTCCTCGGCGGAGCGATACCACTCGCGATCCCAGTGCGTGTGTGACACGACAAAGAGCGTCGCTCCAGCAGAACGACGCGGTGAATCTTTCGGTGTTCGCAGTTCGCGAGATGCCATCTGGCTGAGTTTGAGTGTGCGAGCTGCAAGGATCAAGAGACGCGCGGCTTCTGACGGCAGCGCCCGTCAGCCGCAGCGCAACGACACAGACGCGTTCGCAATGACGCCAGCGTGCAACGCGTGTCGCGCTTTCACGAGTTGGTGAACGCTCGATATACTTGTCGTGTGACGCCGTGCGCGGCACGCGCGCCAAGCACACTGACTACGGGAGAGTTCGACATGGCACACACGCTTCCCCCACTTCCCTACGCCTTTGACGCGCTCGAGCCCCACATCGACGCGCAGACGATGCAAATCCATCACGGTAAGCATCATCAAGCGTACGTAACGAACTTGAACGCTGCGCTCGACAAGCATCCGGCGTTGCAGGACAAATCGCTCGAAGACGTGCTCGCCGGCCTCGGGGGGATTCCCGACGACATTCGGACCGCCGTGCGCAACAACGGTGGTGGCCATTGGAATCACTCGTTGTTCTGGCAGATCATGGGTCCCAATGCGGGCGGCGCTCCGTCGGGCGCGTTAGGCGACGCGATCAAGTCTTCGTTCGGGTCGTTTGACGAGTTCAAGACGAAGTTCCAGGCTGCGGGAGCCGGTCGCTTCGGCTCGGGGTGGGCGTGGCTCCTGAACGACGGTTCCAAGTTGACCATCACATCGACACCCAACCAGGACAACCCGATCATGGATGGTGCGAAACCGAGCAGCATCCTCCTCGGCCTCGATGTGTGGGAGCACGCGTACTATCTCAAATACCAGAACCGCCGCCCGGATTACATCGGAGCGTGGTGGAACGTCGTCAACTGGGACGCCGTCGCGAAGCGTCACGGCGCCTAACGGCAATCACACAAGCAAGGCGAGAGGGGCGCCGCAATCACGGCGCCCCTCTCGTCTTGTCCCAATCCGTCGCGACGGACTCAACATCGCCTAACGAGCTGCCTCGCCCTCGAGATACGTGTACCCCTCGAGCCCAGCAACATATTCCGCGATGAACGTGTTCGCCTCCTGCCGCGTCAAGATCTCCGATGCGCGCCCCACCTTTCGGCGGAACGTCGCCAACAGATTCGACGCCGAGAACTGCACGTAGTTGAGCACTTCAGTGACGGTGTCGCCATGAACGAGATCGGTCATCTCGTACCCATTCTCCGTCATGCGCACGTGAACCGCGTTGGTATCTCCAAAGAGATTGTGCAGGTCACCAAGAATCTCCTGATAGGCCCCAGTCAGGAAGATGCCGAGGATGTAGTCTTCGCCGTCTTGTACGGCGTGGAGTTCCAGCGAGGGACGCCCCGTCTTACCGCCGACGAATCGATCGATCTTGCCGTCGGAATCGCACGTGACATCCTGCAGCGTCCCGAGACGCGTCGGGTTCTCGTCGAGGCGATGGATGGGCATGATCGGAAAGAGCTGATCGATGGCCCAGCTATCGGGAAGTGACTGAAACAGTGAGAAGTTGCAGAAATATCGGTCAACGAGAGTCGCGTCGACCTCTTTCAGGATTTCGTCGTACGCTTCGCGATTGTCGGCGATGACAGCCGAGATGCGATTGATCGTCGCGAAGTAGATCGTCTCCGCGAGCGCGCGTTCTCTGAGCGAAAATACTCCGCTATTGAAGAACTGCTGCGCACGCTCCTTGTCGAACGATGCGTCGTGGAAGATCTCGATGACCTTTCGCTTAGGGAGCTTCTTCTTGGACAGGGTCTTGTAGTCCTCGACCATCTCGTGCAGGAGGACGTGATCGTCTTCCGAGAGATCGGGGAGTGGCGGCTCGGCCTGCGACTCGACGTCGATGACGCGGAGCAGCAGCAGCGCGTGGTGCGCCGTGAGCGCGCGCCCTGACTCCGAAATGATGTGCGGCATCGGGAGTTCGGCTTCCCGGCACGTCTCGGCGAGTCCGTACACGACGTCGCTGGCATACTCCTGCAACGTGTAGTTCACGCTCGCCATGTTCACGGAGTTGGTGCCGTCGTAGTCGACGCCCAAACCACCGCCAACATCCACATGCGTGATGTTCACGCCAATCTTGTGCAACTCGGCGTAGTAGCGCGAGATCTCCTGCAATCCTGCTTTGATGTAGCGGATGTCGGTGATCTGGCTGCCGAGGTGAAAGTGCACGAGGCGCAGGATATCGAGTTCGCCCAGTTCGCGAAGGCGGTCGATGAGCTTCATCAACTCTGCTGTGTTGAGGCCGAACTTCGACTTCTCACCACCGCTCTGCGCCCAGCGCCCGGCCCCTTCCGACGCCAGCTTGATGCGCACGCCAGCTTTAGGCTTTATCCCCAGATCCTTGGCCGCCTGCAGCAGGACATCGAGTTCGCTCAACTGCTCCATCACGATGAACACATTGTGACCGAGCTTCTGTCCCATGAGCGCAAGGCGGATGTATTCCTCGTCCTTGTAGCCGTTGCACACCATGATGTGCTCCGTGCTTTCGGCGAGACCAAGCACCGCTTGCAGCTCGGGCTTCGATCCGCATTCCAGCCCCACGCCGTGTTTCTGCCCGAACTCGACGATCTCCTCCACGACATGGCGCTGCTGATTCACCTTGATCGGATACACGGTCGTGTACCCACCCGTGTAATCGAACTCGCGTATCGCCGAGGCGAACGATTCACTCAAGAGCTCGATGCGTCGACGAAGGATGTCAGAGAAGCGAAGAAGAACGGGGAGCGGAACTCCCTGCGCCTCGAGATCCACCGCCAGGTCGAACAAGTCGAGCGTGCGCTGCGGCGTGTCAGCGTTAGGGCGCACGATGACGTGCCCCTTGTCGTTGACGTCAAAAAATCCTGCTCCCCAGCCGTCGACGTTGTACAACTCCTTGGCGCGCTGAATGCTCCACGCGTCAGTGGCAGCGTTCGACGCAGGCGTGGCCGAGGGGGAGTGGGAGGAAGCGGCCGACGCGTTCGATGGGCGAGTGCTCGTCATGTCGCGAAATAGTAGGGCAATGCGAGTCGCAACGGTACCGGCGACTCGCTGTCACCCCTGTGCTCGGCGCGTGAAGGCACGCATGCCGAGTGACGTAAAGAGAATCGAAAGGACGAGCATCGCACTCACCGACGCCCACAGCGGCATGTGAGGAAGCTCGGGCGTGAGCGTCGCTCGCATTGCTTCCGCGACGTACACGAGAGGATTGATCAACACTCCGTACTGAAACGCGGGCACCGCCTTGAGCCCTGCCCATGGGTAATACGCGCAGCCGAACATCAACATCGGCGCGATGATCACGGAAAACATCAAACCGATTTGTTGCGCGGAAATCGCCGTTCCCATCAGCAGGCCTAACGATGCGAAGACGAGAGAACCCAGCAGCGTGACGAAAAGGGCTTCACCGCCACCAGCGAGCGTGAGTCCCGGAATCGGCCCCATGATGAGACGCGCGATCGGCAGCACGACCACCGCCGCGATCAGTCCCTGTAATGCCCCCGAAACGATCTTCTCCATCCCGATAAGGGCCATCGGCACTGGCGCGAGGAGTCGGTCTTCGATTTCACGCGTCCAGCCAAAGTCCTGAACCATCGGCAGCGCCACCGACTGCACCGACGACAGCGTTAGGCTGACGGCGATGATCCCCGGCAGGAGCGCAGAAGTGTAGCCTCCACGCACGAAACCCATCTTCGGAAGGAGAAAGCCGAAGACGATGAGGAAGAGCACCGGCTGCATCACCGTGCGCACGAGGAAGAACGGAAGCTCACGCATTGCCACACGCCAATCGCGGCGAAGCAACGCCACGAAGACGGCAGCGGGCGAAACAGTCGGACGTTCCGCAGTCGCGGCGACAGCGCTCAATCGAGCTTCCTCCCAGTCATGGAGATGAACAGTGATTCGAGCGATGGACTTGTGAGATGAATGTTCGTGACCGCCCGCGCGTGCTGTTGCGCCACATTGATCAACCCCGGAATCAACTCTCCACCTCGATCGCTGTAGGCATGCAGGGCGGCACCGTGCGCTTCGGCGCGCGAGATTCCGACGAGTGCGCGCGCCGCGTCAACGAGCGGCGCTGCCGCGCCGTCGACTGTCATCTCGATCAACGTTCCGCCAGGTGCACTCGCTTTGAGATGAGCGGGTGTGTCGCACGCGAGGAGTCGACCACGATCAACGATGGCCAGGCGATCGCAGAGCTGATCTGCTTCTTCCATGTAGTGCGTCGTCAGGACGATCGTGCGCCCCTGCGCGTGCAGATCTCGCAGGATTCCCCAGAGATCGAGGCGCGCCTGCGGGTCGAGCCCCACCGTCGGCTCATCCAGAAAAATCACTTCGGGCTCATGAATGAGTGCGCGAGCGATCATCAGGCGTTGCTGCTGCCCACCGCTCAGCGCGTCGACCTTGGCGTTTGCCTTATCGGAAATGCCTAACCGTTCGAGCAACTCGCCCGCGCTGCGTGACGCGCGCTCCATCGGAAATCCGAAATACGCCGCATGAAAAACGAGATTCTCGATTGCGGTAAGTGAGCGATCTGGATTCGGGCGCTGTGGCACCACACCGATACGCTGTCGCACGCGCACTTCGTCGTTGGCGACATTGAAGCCAGCAACGAGTGCCTCGCCGCCCGTCGCCTTCACGCGTGTGGTGAGAATCCCAATCGTCGTGGTCTTCCCTGCGCCGTTGGGCCCGAGCAAACCAAACAGTTCTCCTTGGCGAACGGAGAGATCGAGCGATTCGAGCGCAACGACTCCTTCGGCCGACGGCGGACCGGAAGACGACGGGCGTTGAACAGGTGGTGCCGGCGCGGTTCCCCGAGCTCCGGGCGCGGCGCCACGTTTTCCACTGGGCGCGGGATAGACTTTCCTCAGCGCGCGCGTCGAGATGGCGTCGATGGGAACGGGTTGGGGGGGCATGCCGAAATGTAGGAATGTGCGGCGTCATGTGCGACGTCGCGTGCAGGATTGCACGCGGAAGCCGCTTGTCTCGATGTGCACCAAAGAAATCGTGCGCCGCGACTGGATTAGGGCGCGGCGAAGAGGACAACTTTCGCGACGCTCCACACGCCATTCGAAGTGCGATCTCCCCTGTAACGGTTTACCCAGGCATGCTTCTCAAGCGCTTTTACCACGACGGTTTGGCACAAGCGTCGTATATGATCGGTTGCCAGAAGTTCGGCGTCGCGGTGGTGATCGACGCCAACCGAGACGTTGATGCGTACATCGCCGCCGCCGCGGCCGAAAAAGTGCGCATCACGCACGTCACCGAAACGCACATTCATGCCGACTACCTCTCGGGGAGTCGTGAGTTGGCGCGGGCAACTGGCGCGGAACTGCTCCTCTCGGGCGAAGGGGGAGACGATTGGCAGTACGAGTTCGCCGCGCAGGATGGCGCACGGCTGCTGCACGACGGCGATTCGTTCATGGTGGGAAATATTCGCGTCGACGTGGTGCACACGCCGGGACACACACCCGAGCACATCGTCTTCGTCATCACCGATACACCGTCGTCTCCGCGCCCCGTTGGCGCGTGCACCGGCGACTTCATTTTTGTCGGCGACGTGGGACGCCCCGACTTACTCGAACGCGCCGCCAAGATCGAAGGGACGATGCGCGCCGGCGCGGCGCTGCTCTTCCAATCGATTCAGCGCTTTGTTGCCGCGTATCCGGACTACCTCCAGATCTGGCCTGGGCACGGCTCAGGGTCTGCGTGCGGAAAATCACTCGGCGCGGTTCCACAGTCCACGTTAGGGTATGAACGGGTGTCTAACTGGGCACTGCAGCTCAATGAAGAACCGACTTTTGTCGAGGCAGTGCTCGAGGGACAACCCGACCCGCCGTTGTATTTCGCGACGATGAAGCGGTTGAACCGAGCGGGACCCGACATTGTGGGAACGCCGCGTGAAATCTCGCAGCTCTCGGTCGATGCACTCGCCCGCGCCCTGCACGATGGAACGGTCATCGACGTTAGGCGCGCCGACGATGCCTCACGTGGCGGAGTCGTTGGAGCATTGAACATCCCGTTCAAGAAATCGTTCGTGCAGTGGGCTGGATGGCTCGTCCCATACGACAGTCCCATCTATCTCATCGTCCCTGGCGAGAGCGGCGACGTCGCCATCGAGGCGGCGCGTGAGCTTCGCATGATCGGCCTCGATCGAGTCGAAGGGTGGTTCGCCGAGAGCACGATCGAGGCGTGGCGGCAGGCGGGGAATGAACTCTCGACCGTTGCCCAAGCCTCGCCCGAGGAAGTCGAAGCTTCGCTCGTGAGCGGCGAGAGCGCAGCGCTCATCGACGTGCGCAACCTGGCGGAGTGGGAGACGGGACACATCGATGGCGCGCGACACATCCCGCTCGGCCGGCTCGGCGAACAGGCGGCGACGATTGGCACGGAGGGACCGGTGTATCTGCAGTGCCAGGGAGGAGGGCGCTCGTCAATCGCAGCGAGCCTCCTCATTGCCCGCGGATATCGCGACGTGCGCAACGTGGCGGGTGGGATCGACCGATGGGAGAAGTCGGGGCGCGCGACATCGCGAGACGCCGTCGAGACGGGCGCCTAACGACAAGGGCCGTGATTCCCTTCCCTCGCCTCTGAAATGAAACGCCTTCTCACGTATTTCCTTCGAGGGCTCGTATTCCTCGCCCCCGTCGGAATCACGGCGTACATCTGCTACGTCGTCTTCACCACGATCGACGGATGGCTTCGCCTTCCCTACCCCGGTGTCGGCTTCGCGATCTCGCTGGTGCTCATCACGCTCTTCGGGTTTCTCGCGTCGGGATTCATCACGCGCCGACTGATCGCCGCGCTCGATGACGTGCTCGAACGCTTGCCGTTCGTGCGCCTGCTCTATGCGTCGACGCGCGATCTCGTGAGCGCGTTCGTTGGGGAGAAACGCCGGTTCGACAAGCCGGTCATCGTGCAACTCTATCCGAACGGCAATGCGCGCGCGCTGGGGTTCGTCACCCAGGAATCGCTGGACGCGTTAGGCATGGCCGACTACGTGTCGGTCTACATGCCGCACTCGTACAATTTTTCGGGGCAGATGTACGTCTTCCCGAGACACGCCGTGGAGCGTATCGACGTCAACTCGTCGGACATGATGGCGTTCATCGTGTCTGGTGGTGTGACGGCACTGCCGCAGATCGCGCCCGCGGCCGCCGCTCAGGAGCGCACACCCTAACTCTTTCGTGCAACGCGACACTGGCGCGTGCCACGTGCGGCGGCAATGACGTCTAGCCACCTGTCGCGCGGAGGCGCAATTTCTCCGCCGTCCACGTTGGACCCTCACTACGCGGCTCTCCATCTCGTCAACATCCCCCCTGCTCATCATCCGATGTTGCCCGTCATCACGCGCGCTTGCACGCTCGCCCTCGTCCTCTCCGTCGCACTCGGCGCACGCTCAGTTGACGCGCAGCGCACGCCAAACGCGGCACCCCGGCATGTCCTGCTGCGCCCCGCGCGCGTGTGGGATGGCGAAGCGGCGACCGCGCGCGAGGGGAGTGTGGTGCTCGTCGAGGGCGACCGAATTGCAGCTGTCGGAAGTGCATCGGAGGTAAAGGCGCCCGCCGGAACACAGATCGTCGATCTCCCCGGGCTCACACTCATTCCGGGTATGATCGAGGCGCACTCGCACGTTCTCCTGCATCCCTACAACGAGACCGTCTGGGAAGATCAGGTGTTGCGAGAGTCCGAAGCGGTGCGCGTCGCGCGCGCGACCAACCATGTGCGCAACACCCTCATGGCTGGCTTCACGACGATTCGCGATCTCGGAACCGAAGGGGCGATGTACGCCGACGTCGGCGTCAAGCAAGCCATCGAACAGGGGATCATTCCCGGACCGCGAATGCTCGTCACCACGCGGGCCATCGTCGGACTCGGCAGCTATGCACCAAAAGGCTTTTCGACCGACATCTCCATTCCGCAAGGGGCGGAAGAGGCAGGCAACAAGGAAGAGCTGGTGCGCATCGTTCGCGACCAGATCAAACATGGCGCCGATTGGATCAAGATCTACGCGGATTACCGCTGGGGTCCCGATGGTGAAGCACGTCCGGGCTTCACCGAAGAAGAGCTGCGGGCCGCCGTCGAGATCGCCGAGACCAGCGGCCGTCACGTCGTTGTACATTCTACGACGCCGGAGGGGATGCGGCGCGCGACGCTCGCCGGTGTCACGAACATCGAGCACGGCGACGCCGGCACGCGCGAAGTGTTCACGCTCATGGCGCAGCGGGGTGTTCCGCTTTGCCCAACGCTCGCCGCGGGCGACGCCACGACACAGTATCGTGGGTGGCGCAAAGGGATCGATCCGGAGCCCGAGGGCATCAGGAAGAAACGCGAATCGTTCAAGCTCGCGCGCGAGGCGGGCGTCACCATTTGCAACGGGAGCGACGTCGGCGTCTTTACGCACGGTGACAACGCGCGGGAGTTGCTTTTGCTCGTTGACTACGGGATGACGCCGCTCGAAGCGATGCGCACCGCGACGAGCGTGACGGCCAAGATGCTCAAGATGGATGACAAAATCGGGGCGGTAAGAGTCGGGCTCTGGGCCGACCTGGTGGCGGTCGAGGGCAATCCGACGACCGACATCGCCGCCACCAAGCGGGTGCGCTTTGTGATGAAGGGGGGCACCATCTATCGTCAGGATGGCGCGACGAACAAGTAGTGTTCGAACGCCGAACATTCTCTCACTTCGCAACGCCGAGCAGCATGAAGCGCAGGACTTACGGATTCTTCGTCGCCTTGGCCATCGCGGTCGTCAGCTGCAAGGGCGAGCGGCGCGCGGCAGCGACCGATAGTAGCCCAGCAGGCACGCCTCGCGCCACCACCGTCGAGGTGGGAAACCCGGCCCCCGCGTATGAAGCCACCACGCTCGACGGAGCCAAGACCTCGTTAGGCGCACTCCGCGGCAAAGTCGTGCTCCTCAACGTCTGGGCCACGTGGTGCGTCCCATGTCGCGAGGAAGTCCCCTATCTCGAGTCGCTCTACCAGCAGGAGTCCGCGCGGGGACTCGAAATCGTCGGCGTCAGTGTCGATGCCCGCGGCTCGGAGAGCGCCATTGGCGACTTCCGTCGCGACTTCAAGATGACCTACCCGATCTGGCTCGACCCCGACCAGAACGTGCAGACGCTCTACCGCGCGTTAGGCGTCCCGGCGTCGTATCTGATTGACCGCGATGGCGTGCTGCGGTGGCAGAAACTCGGGGCGATACGGAGCGACGATCCGATGCTCATGCAGGCGATGGAGCTCGCCCTGCGGGCGCCGGCGCCGGCCAACTAACGGTTCCGCGAGCACGGTATATCGCCGGAGCGCCCGCGCAATCGTTAGGCGTACAGCTCTCCTGCCAGCGGTTCGAGTCGCGCCGTGAAGTGTCGCAGCGCCGGCGGCTGCTCCACCATCCGCAAGCCGCGAATCGAATCGCTCTTCGCCCGCACACACGCGACCACCTCTGCCACGTAGTCGACGTGGCTCTGCGTGTACACTCGGCGAGGAAATGCCAGGCGGAGAAGTTCCATCGGTGCTGCGGTCTCCGTGCCGTCAGGATGAAGCCCAAACATCACCGTCCCGATTTCCGCAGCGCGAATCCCTCCCTCCAGATACAACGCGCACGACAACGCCCACGCCGGATACTCCAACGACGGAATGTGCGACAACATGCGACGTGCGTCGATGTACAGCGCGTGACCGCCCGGTGGGAGCAACAGCGGAACGTCAGCCGCTATCAGCTTCTCGGCGAGATACTCCACCGACCGTATGCGATAGCGGAGGTAATCCTCCTTTAGCACTTCTTCGAGCCCGACGGCGATCGCCTCCAGGTCGTATCCGGCCAGTCCCCCGTACGTCGGGAATCCCTCCGTCAGAATGAGATTGTTGCGACAGCGCGCTGCGACCGCGTCGTTGTTCAACGCGAGAAAGCCACCGATGTTTGCCAATCCGTCCTTCTTCGCACTCATCGTGCAGCCATCGGCGTAGCTGAACATCTCGCGCGCGATTTCGCGCGGCGACTTGTCGGCGTAGCCCGGCTCGCGCAAGTGAATGAACCACGCGTTCTCGGCGAAGCGACAGGCGTCGAGGAAGAATGGAACCCCATGTTTGCGACAGAGGGCGCTCGCTGCGCGGATGTTTTCCATCGACACAGGCTGTCCACCACCAGAGTTGTTGGTGACGGTGACCATGACGAGTGGAATGCGCCGCTGTTCCGTCTCGAGAATCTTCTCGAGTGCGACGAGATCGATGTTCCCCTTGAACGGATGGATCAGCGCTGGATCGCGTCCCTCCGCGATTGGAATGTCGAGCGCCGTCGCCCCACGGTCTTCGATGTTGGCCCGCGTCGTGTCGAAGTGCGTGTTGTTAGGCACCACGTCGCCAGCGGAAACCATCGCCGCGAACAGAATGCGTTCGGCGGCACGCCCCTGGTGTGTGGGCAGGACGTGGGTCAGGCCCGTGATTCCCTGCACTGCATCGCGGAATCGATAGAACGACCGGGCTCCGGCGTACGATTCGTCACTTTGCATCATCGCTCCCCACTGCGCGGACGACATCGCGCCGGTGCCGGAGTCAGTGAGCAGATCGATCAGGACGTCGATTGCGTCGAGTCGAAAGACGTTGTATGACGCGGCGCGGAGCGCGGCGAGTCGTTCGTTGCGCGTCGTTTGCCTGATGGGCTCGACGGTACGAACGCGGAAGGGCTCGATGATGGTATGCGTGAACATGCCAGAAAAGCTGCGCGCAAGACGTGGCGTTGATGTGGGGAGAGTCACCACATTCTGTCAGCACATACGCTCCGCTTTCATTTCACCAGCGCCATTACCCTGACGTTCACGATGACCCATCGAACGGTTGCGATCGCGCTTTTCGACGACGTTGAAGTGTTGGACTTCGCCGGACCATTCGAGGTTTTCTCGGTCTGTGGACGCCGGCATCAGCTCGACCTGTTTCACGTTGTGACCGTGAGCGAACGCGGACAGGCGATTCACGCGCGCAACGATCTCGTCGTGACGCCGACGCATTCATTCGCCTCGCTCCCTCCCGCTGACATCATCCTGATACCCGGGGGATTCGGTACGCGCCGCGAAATGAAGAACCCGGTCATGCTCGAGTGGGTGAGCAGCGTGGGGCGACGGGCGGAATTGCTTCTCTCGGTTTGCACGGGCGCCCTCGTGTTAGGCGCTGCAGGGCAGTTGGATGGCATGCGTGCAACGACGCACTTCATGGCCTTCGACGAATTGCGAGCGGCCGCGCCAAAGGCCGAAGTGGTGGAGGACGCGCGCATCGTCGACAATGGGCGTGTCGTACTCTCGTCGGGAGTGAGCGCGGGAATCGACATGTCGCTGCATATCGTCGCGAAATTGCACGGCGACGACCTGGCCCGAGAAACCGCGCGCTATATGGAGTATGACGGCACCTGGTCGAGCAACGCCTAACCAGAAATACAGATCGCCTCGCGCCATTCGTTAGGCGCGAGGCGACCCGCCGCTACGCAATCAGCTGCCGACGGCTTCGATCTGGATGGTGATCTCGACTTCGTCGCCGAGCATTGCGCCGCCGCCTTCGACTGCGCGATTCCACGAGACGCCGTAGTCGAGGCGATTGATCTTCGTGCTCGCTTCGAAGCCGATGCGCTGCTTTCCCTGCATGTCCTTCGTCACGCCGCCGTACGTGCCCTCGAGCACCACGGGCTTCGTCACGCCGCGAATGGTGAGAGCGCCGAAGACTCTGAGCTTCTCAACGTTCGCTTCGACCTTGGTGCTCTTGAACGAAAGCGTCGGGAAGGAGTCTGCCGCGAAGAAGTTGCTCGATCGAAGGTCGGAGTCGCGTCGCTCGTTATTGGTGTCGATCGTCTTGGCGTCGATCGTCACGTTGACCGACCCCTTGGAGAGGTTTTTCGGGTCCGCGACGATGGTGCCATCCCACTTCTGGAAGGTGCCGCGCACGCGTGAGACAAAATGCCGGATGCGGAAGGAGAGCTCCGAATGGGTGGCGTCGATGGTCCACGTCTGCGCTTGCGCACGGGCGGTGGAAGGAAGGGCAAGAGCGGTCGCGGCGACTGCGGCGAACAACCAGCTGCGCATGCAAAGCCTCATGAATGGTTGAATATCTCGGTGCTGAGATAAACACGCGTGCGGAACGCGAGTTCCATCACGCACGCGTTCAGATCAACGCGTGACATGCGCCTTGCGTTGGCTCTGATATGCATGTGCGACAGCGCACAACTGCTCGACATCACCCGGCTAGCGCGATAGCGTATCGCCAACTCTTTCCACTCTCCGCATGAACTTCCTGCGACGCGGTCTTGCACGCGGTCTTGCACGCGCACTTCCCCTCGCGCTCATCCCCGTTTCCGTCTCCGCGCAGCGCGCGAGCGATTTCGGCGATCTGCGATTTCGAAACATTGGACCCGCCAACATGAGCGGACGCATCACCGATATCGCGGTGAACGAATCGAACCCGTACGAGTTCTACGTCTCCAGTGCGACGGGAGGCGTCTGGAAGACATCCGACAACGGAGTCACGTGGAGCGCGGTCTTCGATCGTGAAAAGACGCACTCCGTCGGTGTGGTGACCGTTGATCAGCGCGATCCTCGCATCGTCTGGGTCGGGACCGGCGAGGCGACCAACCGACAGAGTTCGAGCTGGGGAGACGGCGTGTACAAGTCGACCGACGCCGGCAAATCGTGGACGAACATGGGCCTTGGGCCAGGACGACATGTCGCCCGGATTGCGATCGATCCTCGCAACTCGGATGTCGTGTACGTGGCCGTTCCCGGCCACTTGTGGGGGCCGAACACGGAACGTGGCCTCTACAAGAGCGAAGACGGCGGACGTTCATGGCGCCTCATCCTGCAAAAGGATGAGGATACCGGAGCGGTCGATGTCGCGATGGATCCGTCCGACCCGGATGTGCTGTACGCGGCGCTGTATCAGCGTCGGCGCGCGCCGTTCGGCTTCGTCGGTGGCGGTCCAGGGAGTGGGTTGTACAAGAGCACCGATGCCGGCAAGTCGTGGCGTCGCCTAACGAGCGGTCTCCCGGAAGGCATCGTTGGACGCATCGGCATTTCCGTCTACCGCAAGGATCCGCGCATCGTCTACATCTCCCTCGAGCAGGGCGCGCGCTACACCTCGTCAATCTCCTACGACAAGCGCCTGGGAGGAATCTTCCGCTCGGAGGACAAGGGTGAGACGTGGCGCCACATGTCCGATTGGAATCCGCGTCCCGCGTATTCATCGCAGATTCGCGTCGATCCCAGCGACCAGAGCCGCATCTACATGGTGCAGTGGTCGTATTCCAGTGACAGTGGCAAGACCTTCATCTCACCGCGCCAGTCATTGCATGGTGATGATCGAGTCGTCTGGGTCGACCCTAAAGACTCGCGGCATCTCATCAAGGGTGACGACGGCGGGGTCGGCATCAGCTACGACCGCGGAGTGAAGTGGCTTTACGTGGCGTCGTTGCCAGTCTCCCAGTTCTATCACGTTTCGGCGAGTACCACGCGACCGTATTTCGTGTGTGGCGGCCTGCAGGATAATGGGAGCTGGTGCGGTCCCAATCAGACGTTCTCGACGCAGGGGATTCTCAACGACGACTGGTATCGCGTTGGCGGTGGCGACGGCTTCAACAACGTCATCGATACGACAGACAATCGCACGGTCTATTCGTCGTCACAGTATCTCGGAATCACGAAGGTCGATCTTCCGACTCGTGAGGCAAAGAACATTCGCCCGACGGTAAAGGAGGGAGAAGGACCGAAGCTCGGCAACTGGGGATCGCCCGACCCTAAAGTTGGAAAGAAGATTCCACCGGCGGGGTGGAATTCTCCATTCCTGATTTCCTCGCACGATCCCGCGACGCTTTTTGCCGCGATGACGGTCTTGTGGACCAGCAGCAACCGCGGCGACACCTGGCGCTCGTTAGGCAATCCCACCACCGGAGTTGACCGCCGCACGCTCCGAATCATGGGGCAGCCGCCCGAGGAACAGACGCTCTCACTCGACGATGGCGTCTCGTACTATCCGACCATCTCCGCACTGGCCGAATCGCCGAGGATACGCGGCTTGTTGTATGTCGGCACGGATGATGGAAACCTCAAGCGATCTCGCGACGGCGGCGCCACATGGACCTCGCTGATCGAAAAAATCCCGGGCGTGCCGCGCGGGACCTGGGTCGCATCGATTGCCACCTCGCGCTTCGAGAATGGTACGGTGTACGTGGCCTTCGACGGCCATCAGGGCGACGACTACAAGAACTATCTCTATCGCTCCAACGATTTTGGTGAGACGTGGAGCTCGATTGTCAGTGACCTTCCGGAAGAGCGCGGCATTCACGCGATTCTCGCCGACACACGCAACCCAAGCGTCGTGTGGCTCGGCACCGAGTTTGGCCTGTACCTAACGACGGACGGCGGCGCGCACTGGACGGCGATGCGCAACAACATGCCGAACGTGCCGGTGAACGATCTGGTGTTGCAGCCGAGAGAGAACGACCTCGTCCTTGCCACGCACGGGCGTGGGATCTGGATTCTCGATCAAGTCAACGCGATGCAGGAGCTCACACCGGCAATTCGTGGGAAGAAAGCGCACCTGTTCACGATCGGCGACGCGGAGATGACGCGCTACACAAGCACGAAGGCACACGCCGGGGACATGGTGTTTCGCGGAGAGAATCCGCCTAACGGTGCCATCATCGACTATTGGCTTGGCGACGCCACCGACGCGAAACCAACGTTGACAATCGAAAATCTGTCCGGAACGCGCCTAACGACTATCGACATTCCGGCGCCGGCTGGTCCCGGGGTTCGGCGGGCGGTGTGGAACCTTCGTCTTCCGGATTTGCGCAAAGCGAGCGGCGGCGGTGACGACGACGACGGATTCGGGGGCGGATTGCCCGGACGCTACGTCGCACCCGGCACCTACGTCGCGCACCTGACCATCGGCCAAGAAAGCGTTAGGCAGCGCTTCACTGTCCGCGAAGACGCGCGAGTCACGCTTACGCCCCTCGCGCGCACGCAGTGGCATGCGGCGCTCGACGATGTTGCGGCGTTGTATCGCAGCGCCAGTGCGCTCGCCGATTCGGCACGCGAAGAGCGGCAACGGTTGGAAAAGAGCGCGTCGCCTGACTCGCGCCGGCTGGCCGAGGTGAAGGATGTGCAGGAGACTGCCGTTGAATTGACGGCGAGACTCGCTGCGTTGTACGGCAATGTGATACGCAAGAGCGAGGTGCCGACGAGCGATCAGAAAGCGCAGCAAGGCTACTTCCCGACCGTGTACAAGGCGCTGCAGGCGCGCTGGCGCGCGTTGGGGACGCGATCCTGAGCACGGACTTGGTGCGTGTCGGTGGCATCGCCTGCGCCCACAGTCTTGCGCCACCGCGCGCGCGTCCGGCGCGCGCTCTCGTTAGGCTCGCCGCGTCCGCGCTCCTCGCGTCTGCGCTCCTCGCGACTGCGCTCGTCGCCGGCGCGCTGATCGGCTGCTCCCCGCACGCCACCAAGGAGCGCCCAGCGAACGACTCGGCGATCGGCGCCGTCGCCCGAGCGCCGCACGCGAAGGTCAATACACTTCGCTGGGGCGGCGACGCTGAAGGGGGCGCCCCGTTTGTAGAGGCCGACCCAGCGCATCCCGACAGTGTGCGCGGATTCGACGTCGAGGTCGGCGAGATGCTCGCGCGCGGTCTCGGGCGCACACCACAGTTTGTTCAAGTCGCATACTCCTCGATCGATGCATCGGTCGAACGGGGGGATTTTGACGTCGGACTTTCCGGTGTGGAGGATCGCCCGGAATTACGCGAACGGCACTCGCTCACGATTCCGTACTTTGAGTTTCGCGAAGTTCTCGCCGTTCGCGCCGCCGACAGCAGCCGCTATCATCGCCTCGCGGATCTTCGCGGCAAGCGCGTCGGGACGTTAGGCGCGACGATGGCGTACCAGCTCCTGATGGACGCCCAAACGTCGTCGGGATTGATCGCCATTTCGTACGACGATGACGTCCACCCCTACACCGACCTGGCGGCCGGGCGCGTCGACGCGGTGCTCCTCGATCATGTGATCGCGGAGCGCTCGCTACGACGCACGGGAGGGTTTGTCATTCAGGGCGAACCCATTGCGTTGGGACATTATGTGGGAGTTTTTGCGCGCGCCGATAGCGCGCTGCGTGACTCCGCCAATGCCATCCTTCGTGCGCGGATGCGCGATGGCTCGCTGGAGCGGACCTTTCGGCATTGGAACGTTTGGGACCCAGGCCAAGCATCGTACTTCTCGCGCGCGGTGGCGCAAGGAAGCGACACGAGCGTTTCGACACGGGCGCAGGGCGCTGGCACCGTCGGGCGATACTTCCCCGCCCTGCTCCGTGGAGCCGGCCTAACGATCGTCCTTTCGTGTCTCGCGATGGCGATCGCCGTGGCCTTCGGCGTCGTGGTGGCGGCGGGGCGTGTGTATGGTGGTGCGCTGACGAGAGCGTTGCTCACCGTATACGTGGAGGTGATGCGCGGCACGCCCGTCCTCCTGCAACTGTTCGTGCTGTATTACGGGCTGTCGAGTGTCGTTAGGCTTCCGGCCTTCTTCGCCGCCGTGATCGGCCTGGGACTCAACTACGCGGCGTACGAATCCGAGATCTATCGCTCGGCACTGATGGCGATCTCACCGTTGCAACTGGAGGCCGGGCGAACCCTTGGCCTCAGCGAATTACAGATCCTGCGCCTCGTGCGCGGGCCGCAAGCGTTGCGCCTGGCGCTCGCCCCGATGACGAACGACTTCGTGGCATTGCTCAAGGACTCGTCGCTCGTGTCCGTCATCACCGTCGTCGAGTTGACGAAGCAGACGGCTATCTACGCGACAAACATCGGGAGCTGGTTCGTTCCAGGGGTGCTGTGCGCTGCGCTGTACCTCGCGTTGTCCCTTCCGCTGTCGCGCGCGGCGCAGTTGCTGGAGCGTCGCTGGAGCCGGCCATGAGCACGACAGCGCTCCTGGTGTCCGGGCTCTGCGTGCAGCGCGGCACGCGGGAAATTCTGCGCGGCGTTGACCTCGGCGTGGCTCGCGGCGAAGTCTGCGCACTGATGGGCGTGTCGGGGTCGGGCAAGTCGACGATGCTGCGTTCGATTGCGGCGCTGCAGCCGTTCGAACGCGGGACTATTCGCGTGGGAGAAGAGCAGCTCGTGGCTGGACCACTTCCCCCCGAGCGCCGTATTCGCGCATTGCGACGCTCCGTCGGCATGGTCTTCCAGGCGCATGCGCTCTTCGAGCACTTGACGGTGCTGGAAAACGTAACGCTCGCCCCCGTGCACGCGCTTGGCTGGACGCGCGAACGCGCCGACGCAGTCGCGATGCCCTTGCTCGACTCGTTAGGTGTGGCGGCGCGCGCACACGCGATGCCTCGCGCGCTCTCGGGGGGCGAAGCACAGCGCGTGGCAATTGCGCGCGCGCTGGCTCCCGATCCCCAACTCCTGTTGATGGACGAACCCACGTCAGCCCTGGACCCGGCGCGCCGCGCATCGTTAGGGGAATCCCTGCGGTCGCTGGCGCGCGACGGGCGCGCGCTGCTCATCGCCACGCACGATGTCGACTTTGCACGGGCGCACGCCGACCGCGTTGCCGTGCTCTCGCATGGAGTGCTCGTGGAATTGGGGGGCGCCGACCAGGTATTGGGGGCTCCGCAGCACGAGGCCACGCGCGAGCTGCTGAACGCCCCTCCTGCGACCACCTAACGAGTTTCGCTCGCACCTACGACGCAATCTTCTCCTTCTTCTGCCGCGACTTGAGATGCTCTTCCATCTTGAGTCGCGGCACTCCGTTTACCATCCAGTCCGGCGCCGGATCACCTTTGAGCGTCGCGTCGAAGTACTCACGCATGCGGACCGTGTAGTCCTTCTGATTCTTGGGCACCTGCAAGCCGTGATTCTCGCCCACGTACTGCAGCAGGATCACGTCCTTGTCCAACTCACGCAGGGTGTTGAACCACGTGATGCCCTGATTGAAGTCGACGGCGCCGTCCTTCTCGTTATGCAGGATCATGAGCTTGGTCTGCACTTTGTCGGCGTGAAATGCCGGCGAGTTGCGGATGTAGGCGTCGTAGTTCTCGATGAAGTTCCCCTTGAAGCGTCCCTGCGAACTCTCGAAGATCGCCATGTCGGCGCTTCCGCTGTTCCAGTACACCGACGAATACATGCTCACCATGTCGGTGAGCGGCGCACCAGTCACGATGCTCTTGAAGAGTGTTCCGGTCTGCGTGGCGAGGAACGACGACTGATAGCCCCCCCACGAATGGCCGTGCAGTCCGACGTTGGCCGAGTCCACGATACCGGTGGCGATGGCCGCTTTGACGGCGGGAACGACGCACCAAACGGCAGACATGCCTGGGTCGTTGATCTTGTAGACGATGTCCGGCTGCAGCACGGCGTATCCGCGTGACGTGTAGATGGACGGATTGAACGCCCGCGTCTCGTTAGGCACCGCGTACTGGTGCAACCCCTGCGAGAGCTTTTCGTAGATGTAGACAACAGTGGGATATTTCTTTCCCGCTTCGTAACCTGCGGGAAGATAGAGCGCGCCTTGCAGCGTATCTCCCTTATCGCTCACGTAGTTGACCAGTCGAGCACCGCTCGACCAGGCATACTCTTTCTGCTGCGGGTTGGCCTCGGTCAAACGACGCGGCGAAGCCAACGTCTTCTCCGAGACCCAGTAGTCGGGGAACTGCACGAACGTCTGCTTCGTGAAGACCCACGTGTCGGCGTCGCGGGCGCGTGTCACGAAAAACTTGGCGTCGTCCCACAACATCGACTCAGCGCCTGGCTTGTTAGGCATGACGCGCGCAAGCCCTTCCTTCTTCGTCCATTCACCGTACGTCTGAAGGTACAACGGCTTGGTGAGGTCGATCCCCTTCTCCTTCGGGTCGATGACGACTCGGCGCGTGTAGCGGAGGCGATCCTTCTTCCCATTGACGGTAAGGTTCACCAGCGCCCCGCCCTTCACCGGCGCCTTCCAGACGTCCCAGTTGTCAAAGAGAAGGACGAACTGGTTGTCCTTCGACCAGCCTAACGGTTGCACCGGTGGACGATCGACGTTGTGATCGTCTTCGGTATCGATGAATGTGGTCGGCGCCCCCTTGGTCAGCGTCGTCGCACTCTTCGTGGTGAAATCGTAGACGTGGTAGTCGCCGTCGTCGTAGAAAAGCGCCTTGGTCCCATCTGGCGACGGCAACCAGGTGTACCGCGCGGTCTTGCGAGCAAGTGAACGCTCGCCCGTCTTGAGGTCGATGACATACACATCGCGGCGCTGGCCACCGTCGATGTTGTCACGGCGCTCGTACGCGCGCCGATCGTAGCCTAACGCGAATCGGTCGCGTGGTGTGAGCGAGACGTCGCGCACGTCGTCGTCGGCGAGGCGGATGAATTTCTTGTCCGCGACGCGATACTCGGAGAGGTACGAGTACTGTTTGTCGCGCGATTCCTCTACCTGCTGCTGCGACTGGAGTCGTGGATCACCCTTGCCGTGCCAGATCACGATCGTCGGCAGATCGTCGTCGGTGCCGCCAACGCCCGCAGGGCTTTGCATTGCACCTGGCGTTCCCGCGACGGGGCGCACATCGGGGCGTCCAGTCTTTGATTCGGGACCGGTGCGGCGCGCGGAGATGCCGAAGTAGAGCGCACTCAGATCGCTCCCCCACTTCGGCGTCCGGTCAGGTGACACGCGCATCCCCGCCGGAAAGCCCTCGGCGCCCTGCGGCGCGTAGACGATCTTCTCGGGCGCCGGACTCGTTAGGCCGCGAACGCCGATGACGACATACGACGTATCGGATGACGCGCTGTCGACGCGGCCGCGCAGGACGGCGAGGGTCAATCCAGAGTCACTCCAGGCGAGGCGGCGATAGACTGCCTTGTCGCTGTCGAGCGTGTGCACGACATCGGTGGCGAGATTGCGCAGCTGCACACCGCTCCCGACGAGGTCTTTCGTCTCCGTCGTCCACGCGAGCCATCCACCGTCATCATTCAGCGCGAAGTCGGCCACGGCGCCGACGGTGCTCACCTGGCCATTGCGCAAGTCGACGAGGAGCATCTCCGACGCGTTCTGCCCCTCCGCCGCATAACGCTGCGTCACCAGCCACTGCGGATGTTCACCGGCAAAGGTCCACCGGCGCACTTTGTCGAAATCCCGGCGCTCACCGGTCGCGACGTTCACCAGCGCGACACCATTCTGTAACGGCTTCTTCTCCTTCTTCAATTTCTTCGCTTCGGCTGCCTTCGGATACGTCGTGAAGGCCACCCATTTCGCATCACCCGAAATGGACAGCGTCGCTTCGGCGTTTCCGCCGAAGCCCACGGGGAGCGGCGGCTCGCCAATGGCGAATCGCCTATCCTGCCCATCCACCGCCGTCGGACGCACCACGACCTCGGCGTCGCCCTCGTTAGGCGCGATGACATAGGCGAAGTAGCGTCCATCGAACGACGTCGACGCACTGCGGATGCTTTTCCAGAACGAGACGTCAGCGGGGTCAAGCACCTTGAGCGCCGAGCGCGACGCGTTCGTGATCGCCGCCGGCTGGGTGAGGGGAACACGTTGCTGCGCGCTTGCAGCTGACGGCGCCGCCGACGTCGCCGCCGCGACGACCGCCGCCCCGATAAACCTGCGATACATCTGTCTCATCGTTCCTTCGCTCCTCCTCAACGCCGTCGACCGGCGTGCCGAATGATTCCGCCAACCCCTTCGCCCTCCAACTCGTCGTGACATACGCGCGAGTTGTTGTGTTCCCAACTTGCCGGCCAGTTGTAGGCCGCGTTCGTCCCGTTCACGATGCTCCTGCGCCGCACATCGAACTTCGCCCGAGATTCCCCGATCCGCCACGTATCCCGCCGAATCTCCAGCGCTCGAACCGAGACCAAACATTGTCCTGGTCACCCAAGAGTGCTCCGTGGCGCTCTCGCATTCACCGGGCGTACGCGAGGGTTCCCGCCAGCGTTGTGTCGGCGGCGCGAGTCTCGCAAATAAGCTGCGCATGTTTTGGGATCCAGAGCCCCTGCCCGACCGTGGGTGGCGCGACTGCCGCGGGCCAGCACACGCCAGCTGCAACACCCCAACGACGAGGACAGGACTGCGTCTCAATATTGTGAGGGGAACTTTGCCTGCGAGGCGCTGAAGTGTGACTTGATGACGGCGATGTCGGCGTCCCAGTTCCCTGTCGGCGTGAACGCTGGCTTCAGGACGAGGCGTTTGCGCGAGTAGTCGAGTACGACGGGAATGATCAGCGCGTGGGCGCGCACCGCGATGCGGTAAAAGCCAGTCTTCCATTCCGTCACCTTACGGCGCGTGCCTTCGGGCGCAATCGCGAGGACCATGCGTTCTCGCCTCTCGAACTCCGCCGCGTACAAATCAACGACACCACTGGCGCTCGCGCTCTCACGATAAATCGGTATGCCACCAAAATGGCGAAACAGGGCGCCGACGGGCCATCGAAAGATCGTGTGTTTTCCGAACCACGTCGCGGCGAGATCGAGGGCCAGATAGGCGAGAAAGCCGATGATGAAGTCCCAGTTCGAGGTGTGCGGGGCTACCACTAATACCAGCTTGCGCGCGTTAGGCGCATTCCCTTCCATACGCCACCCCATGAGACGCAAGCCGAAGCGACCGATCGCTCGCCCCAACCGACTTCCGCGTGATGGGACCTCCGGCGGAAGGATGGGCGCGATGTCGGCGTACGCGGCTGGCGAGCCGGGTGAGACCTCCGATCCGGACGTCAGCTTTCGCCCGATTGGCTGCGGGCCGTGTTGTAGCGGAAGGTGATCCGCCCGCGGGTCAAATCGTAGGGAGAGACTTCGATGCGGACCAGATCGCCCGCGAGGATGCGAATGCGATGCTGGCGCAGCTTTCCGCCTAACGTGGACAGCACGTCGTGCCCGCCCTGGATCGTGACGCGAAACGTCGCGTTAGGCAGCACTTCCGATACCGTCCCTTCCAGCTCGATCGCGTCCTCCTTCGCCACCGAATCCTCCGGAACGCTTCGCGGGCGCTTTGCTGAGCTCACGTTCGAATGCTCGCAGCGCCCGCCAGTGTCGATGTGGCGCTCGGGACGTTCCGTGCGCCGATGCATCGAAACTGGCGGTGCCAGGTCAGGCCGGCAAGAGAGCCTCAGCGTCCGCCGCCAAATGGGAGCCGCTCCGGGAGGTCCGCGATGACGTACGCCATTACCGCCATCGTTGCCACACACAACGCCACATCGTGGGGTGACAGTTTGTCGGCCGTGTCGGCATCGGTGTGGTGATACCAGAAATACTTCGAGTCCTCGACGTTGAGCCCCATTCCTGGAACCCCCAAGGCCATGATCGGGCCGATGTCTGCGCCGCCGCCACCCCTGGTGATTGCGCCTGCCCCAATCCCTTGCAGCAGCGCTCCGACCTTACTGACCAGTGCAAACGCAGAATCGCTCCCGGTGAAGCCGAAGCCTGTCGGCTTGAAGACGCCGCCGTCAGATTCGATGGCGAGGACGTGCTTTTCAACGTCTCCTTTGTGCGCGTCACGATATGCCGCGCCTCCTCGCCCGCCGTTTTCCTCATTCGTCCACCCAACGACACGAATGGTGCGTCGTGGCGTAATCCCGAGGCGCTTGAGTACCCGTAGCGCCTCCCAGGCAACGACGACGCCGCCGGCATCGTCCATGGCCCCGCGCCCAACGTCCCACGAATCGATGTGTCCACCCATGACGATCACTTCGTCGGGACGTTCGCTTCCGCGAATTTCCCCCATCACATTGCGTGACGGAGCGTCCGGCAGCGTCTTGGCCGACATCGTGAGCCTAACGACAATCTTCTCCCCGCGTGCTTGCATTCGCGCCAGCATGTCCGCGTCCTCGGGAGTGATCGCGGCGTGCGGGATTTTCTTCACGGTGGAGTCATAGCGCATCCCGCCCGTGTGCGGCGTACGTTGCGAATAGGGCGTCACCGAGCGAATGAGCGACGCGATGGCGCCGGCCTTGGCGGCTTCGGTCGCGCCATTCCCGCGATACTGCACCGTCTCTCCGTAGTTAGTGAACGGTGCGTTGAAGAGAACGATCTTTCCCCGGGCGTCGGCGCTGCGTGCGCGCAACTCGTCGAATGTCGAAACGACGAGGACCTCACCGGTGATGCCTCCCGGCGGCGTCGCGATGCTCCCCCCCAAACCCAGCATCGGGAGCGGCGCACGCCTCGGCGAGATCAACTCAGCTGACTCGGTGCCGCGTACCCAGCGCGGGACCATCGCCGGCTCTCCGCCGACGTTGGCGAGACCATCGTCCTTCATGCGGGCGATGATCCAGTCGATCGCCTTTTCCAACGCGGGCGTGCCACTCAGACGATTTCCGAATGTTTCCGTGAGGAGAGCGATGCGTTGCCACGCCGCGCTGTCTTTCGTGGCTTCGGCGATGATGCGATCGGCGGACGCGCGGTACGTCGAGGCGATGTCCTGCGATTGCACGCCTGCGGGGACAACGGCGAGGGCCACTGCGGTCGCCACACCGCGTGCGATGCCTAACGATTGGATGCGAGAACGAACGAAGCGCACGAGTACCGGATTGCGAATGTGAAAAGGGCGCGCCACTTGGGCGCGCCCTGTTATGTCGCATCGGACGGTGAATCGCAACCGCTACGTCAGAAAGTCAATCCGATTGTGCCGACGCTGCGATTGAGGGGTTCGTGCCGTCGCACTTGCGCGAAGACGCCGAGTCGGGAGAGGTGCAATCGAACACCCCCGCCATAGCTCATGCCGCGTGCTTCGTACGATTTGCCCCAGTCATAGACGCCATATCCGACCATGGCATACGGCTGGATGATGGGAAGTCGGAGCGGAAGCACGAGTGACGCCGACGCGTTGCGTTGTCCATTCTTGAAGTCTGCATCGCCCACGCTGACGTCGCCGCGCAGCGCGAGGGGGAGCAGCGGCACGTCCAGCTGCAACGCGCCGTAGAGATCCAGGTTCTTGAGCGTCATCGGGATGCTGTCACGCGTGACCGGATGACCGGCGCCTAACCAGAGGGAGATACCTCCGGACTGGGCGCTGGCCGGTCGCGCTGCGGCGAGGAGCGCCAGCAGCGCAATGACAGACCAGTTTCGAATCTTGGGCATCGGCACCTCCGAAGAGTGGATATGCAGCTTCCTCTTCACATCGCGTACCCCCCAGACATCGAAAAAGTTGGCGGCCCAGTGCAAACGGATTTCAACACCCGACCCCAAACTCACTGATGCGTGCCGCCGGTCACACTATTTGCGTGCGCCCCCCCCCCCCCCGCCGCCTGGGTCAACGTGTCGTGATGCCGTATTTCCGCAGGATCTCCCGAACCTTGTCGAGCGGAAGCGCGGGAACGGTCATTCCGTGGCTCGTCACGGTGGTTGCGGCAAACATGGAATTGTAGATCGACTCTTCGGTCGCTTCGACCACACCCTCAAAGAGCGCCGACATCGCATCGTTGGTCAAGTCTGCGACCTGGCGCTTCATTGCTTCGTTAGGCGGCGTACCGCGCGGAGGGATCACGCGTCGCACCTCTTTCGCGGTCGAGAATGCGATGGCGTAGTCGCCGCTTCCATTCGACGCCGACGAGCCGGTGCGGGCCAGTCCCATGATCGCGCGCGCGGCGAGACGCTCGAGATTGCGGTCGGAGAGCGGCGCGTCCGTCGCAATCACCATCATGATGGAGCCATCGCCGCGTTCTTTCGACGTTTCGTCCTTGAAGGCGTATTGCCCGAGCTCTTTGCCGACCGGAGCGCCCAGCACCTGGAGAATCCCCCCGAAATTCGACTGCACGAGCACACCCACGGTGTAGCCGCCTAACGATGCGGGGAGAACGCGCGACGACGTCCCAATGCCGCCCTTCCAACCAAAGGCGATCGTCCCGGCGCCAGCACCAACAGCGCCCTCCTCGACCTTTCCGCTGGCCGCGTTCTCCAGCGCGCTCCGCACGTGTTCTGGGCGAATGGGACGTGTGCGAATCGCGTTGAGCCCACCGTCGTTCGTCTCTCCCACCATGGGATTGATCGAACCGACCTTCTCCATCCCCGGGCGCGTGAGCATCCACTCGACCATTGCATCCGCCGCCTTCCACACACAGAGCGTGCACGTGAGAAGAATCGGCGTTTCCAACTCCCCGAGCTCTCGGAGTTGCGTCACGCCTAACAACTTTCCGAAGCCATTCCCAACGTGTAGCGCCGCGGGAACTCTCTCGAAGAACGGATTCGCGTCGTGCGCGAAGATGGCGGTAACGCCGGTACGAACGGAGTCGCCCTCGATGACCGTCGTGTGTCCGACGCGAACGCCAGCAACATCGGTGATGGCGTTGTTCGTCCCGGTGCGAAATACGCCGGGCGCAACACCAAGGTCACGCGCGCGCGGGCGCGATTGGCCATGCATAACGAGCGGAAGGGCGAGAATGAGTGTCGCGCTGGCGACGACGTGCCTAAAGTTTGCGTGCATCGAGCAAGAGTGGTTCAGCGCGAGAACGTGTCGCAGGAGGAAGGATCACCGCTGTTGAAGCCACGCTTGAACCATTCCATGCGCTGCGCTGACGACCCGTGGGTCCACGACTCCGGGCTCACGCGTCCAGTCGCCGCCTTCTGGAGTCGGTCGTCTCCGACTGCCGCCGCCGCGGCCAATCCCTCGTCGATGTCGCCGGGATCGAGCATCCCGACTTTCGCCGCGCGGGCTCCCCAAACGCCTGCGTAGCAATCGGCCTGCAATTCCAGTCGAACCGAAAGGGCGTTGCCATTTGCACCGCCTTGCTGTTGCGCTTGGTGCACCTGGCTGCTGACACCGAGAAGGTTCTGCACGTGGTGTCCAATCTCGTGCGCGAGAACATAGGCTTGGGCGAAATCACCCGGCGCCTGGAAGCGCGCCTTGAGTTCGTCGTAGAAACTGAGATCGAGGTAGACCTTTTGATCGCCGGGACAGTAGAACGGACCGGTCGCCGATTCGCCGTAGCCGCACGCCGTCTCCGTGGCGTCGCGGTAGAGGACGAGCTTCGCGTCGCGCCACTGTCCGCCCATTCTGGGAACGAGCTGGCGCCACATGACTTGCGTGCTGTCGAGGACGCGAGAGACGAGACGGACGGTGGGTTCCTCGCGCGGATCGTTGATGGGCGCTTCGCGAGACGACGGCGCGGGTTCGACGCTTCCACCACCCCCTGCGAGCGAGAGCAGGTCGGTCTTGAAGATCGCGCTGAGGATGAGGAGGACGACGATGCCGCCGATGCCGAGCCGGCCCCCGCCGCGGAATCCCCCGCCGCCGGTCCCGAAGCCGCCACCACCGGAATCGCCGCGCCGATCCTCCAGATTTCCGCTTCGCCCCTCGCCTTCGATGCGCATATCCAACTCCTGTCGTCGTCGTACTCGTCGTTCTGGTGGCAGACCGAGCTCGAATCTAGGGCGCGGAAGTCGCCGCGACCATCGTACGCAGGGGAAACGCGCGCCGCACCCGGCGTTTCTTCACGCCTAACGAGTGCAGCGCCCTAGACCGTCGCGTGCATCCGTGCGAGCACCTTGCCGGCGCGCTGCGCCGCCTCCGCCAAACGTGCCGGCGGGACGATGAACGATATGCGGAAGAATCCTTCGCCGCCCGCACCAAAGCCGGAGCCAGGGAGCACGATCACCCCCTCGTCTTCCATCAGGCGATCCGCAAAGAGTTTGCTCGGGACGCCTTCGGGGAGCGGGATCCACAGGTACATGGTGGCCTGCGGTGAGTCGACGGTGAAGCCGGCACCGCGGAACGCCGCCACCGCCGCGTCGCGACGCTCGCGGAAGATCTCGATATTGCCAGGGACCCACGAACTCCAACTCTCGATTGCCGCAACGCCGGCGGCTTGAATACCCATATACGTCCCGGTGTCAATAAAGGTCTTCACCTTGGCGAGGGCGCCGGCAATCTCTGGTTTGGCGGCTGCCCACCCGCAGCGCCACCCGGTCATGTTGTAGGTCTTGGAGAGTGAGTGGAATTCGATGGCGACTTCGCGCGCCCCATCAATCTCGAAGATCGACGGCGGGACATATCCATCGAACGCGAGCTCCGAGTACGCGTTGTCGTAGACCAGGAGGATGTCGCGCTCCCGGCAGATACGAACGACGCGCTCCAGATAGTCTCGGGGCGCGATGGCAGTTGTCGGATTGTTGGGATAATTGAGATAGACGACGCGCGTGCGGGCCAACACATCGCCGGGGAGTTCGTCGAGTTCAACGAGAAAGTTGGTGCGTGGACGGAGGGGATAGACGTGCGGCGTGGCATCGCTGAGCAGCGTCCCTCCCAGGTAGGCCTGATAGGCCGGCTCGGGGATGAGGGCAATGTCGCCGGGCCCGAGAAAGGCAAAGGCGACGTGTGCGAGCCCTTCTTTCGATCCGAGGAGCGGGACGATCTCGGCGATCGGATCGAACGTGGTGCTGAAGCGCTGCTGCATCCACGCCGAGATGGCTTCGCGAAAAGGAACGTGCCCCAGGCCGAATCCATACCTGCCTAACGACGGCGACTCGGCAGCCTTCTGAAGCGCCGCGACAGCGGCTGGTGGCGGCGCGAGATCGGCATCACCGGCGCCGAGGTCGATAACGTCAACACCTCGTTGCAGCAATTCGCGCTTGCGCTGCGGAACGTGGGCAAGCGGATACGCGGGAAAGAGCGAGAATCGATTGGAGAAACGTGGCACGGGGCGCTCGAGTAAATGGACTTCAGAGAATGTATCCACGCTGCTCTCGCGGCGTGACTTGTTTCGCCATGTCCCCGTTGGCAGCTTCGACCGACCCCAGCCCGGAGCTCTATGCGGTTGCTCAGCGCAGTAATCGTTGCGTTGTCGCTCGTGCCCACTCGCTCGGATGCGCGGTTCTATCGTGCAACGAAGATGCGTGCTGCCCCGGGCCGGTTGGTCGAACTCATCGATGCCGTCAAAGCCCGCTTGCCGTTCTATGACGCGTCTGGCGAGACACGGCCGTTCATTCTGCGACACAGCCAGGGCGATCAGTGGGACGTGATGTTGCTCGAGTCGTTGGGACCATCGTCGCTGGAGTATTTCTCTCCCCGGAGCGCCAGCGGAAGCGGGCGGCTGCATCGAGACATGGTGCATTACGCGACGAGCGCGGTCGTGCCTCCTGAGCGCGAGGAAGCGGCGGCGCGCGCCGCGGGCTTCGAAAGTCGGGCGGCCATCGGTCCGTATCTCCGCGCGCACATCAACGCGCACCACGACAATCTCCTGGGCGTCGTTCGTTAGGCTCCTGACGCAGCGATGACGTGGCGGTCGAACGACGAGCAAGCGAACGCGCGCCGCCGGGTGTGGGAACTGGCGCGCGTGTTCGGTCGGCTCGGTGTGCTATCGTTTGGCGGGCCGGCGGCGCACATCGCGTTGATGGAGGACGAACTCGTCGGCCGCCGCCAATGGCTGACGCGCAGCGAGTTCCTCGATCTGATTGGGGCCGCGAATGTGATTCCCGGTCCCAACTCGACCGAAGTGGCAATCCACATCGGACGGGTACGCGCCGGCTTGCCTGGGCTGGTGGTCGCAGGGGTGGCGTTCATTGCGCCTGCGGCGGTGATCGTCGCCGCGCTGGCCTGGGCGTACGTGCGCTACGGACACTTTCCGGCGCTCGTCGCCTTGTTAGGCGGTGTAAAACCGGTCGTGATCGCCGTGGTCGTGCAGGCGTTGTGGCGACTTGGTCGGTCGGCGCTTCACTCCCCGTGGTTGGTGGTGCTGGCGCTCGCGTCGTTAGGCGCGTCGGTGGCGGGGGCGCACGAACTGTCGGTGCTCGCCGGGGCGGCGGTCATCGGGGCGATGCTGGGTATGCGCGGCTCGGGCCCTGACGGTCCTGGAACTCGCGAGATGCGTGCAGCGGCGACCGACGGCGCTCCGCCTAACGATTCACGCGACCATCCACCCGACCGACACTCGCTCACCACCGCCCTGGTCGCCCCGACAAGCCTCGGCTCCGCTATCCTCGCCGCTGGCACGCCAAGCGCACTCGCCGTCTTTCTCGTCTTCGCGCGCATCGGCTCTGTGTTGTTTGGGAGCGGCTACGTCCTCCTCGCCTTCCTGCGGAGTGAGTTGGTGGCGCGCCATGGGTGGCTCACCGAAGCGCAGTTGCTCGACGCGGTGGCGATCGGGCAAGTGACGCCAGGCCCGTTGTTCACGACCGCGACGTTTGCCGGGTGGCTCATGGCAGGACCGTTAGGCGCGGCGGCCGCCACCGTCGGCATCTTTCTCCCCGCCTTTGTGTTCGTGGCGCTCAGTGCGCCCTTTATCCCGCGCATCCGGCGGTCACCGACGGCGAGTGCGATATTGGATGCCGTCAACGCCGCGTCGCTCGCACTGATGGCGCACGTCTCGTGGGAACTGGCCCGTGCGGCCCTCGTTGATGTTGTCGCCATCACCATCGCAGTAGCGAGCGCTCTCCTCCTCTTCACACGCCGAATCAACTCGGCGTGGCTGGTCATCGGCGGAGGAGCCATCGCCATGATCATTCAACTTGCTCGCGCGACGTGATGAGACGCCGGCGCACAGTTGCAGCCCACGAACAACAGAGCGCCTAACGATTTCTCGTTAGGCGCCATTTCGTATCCATAAACACGTCAAATTGAGTGCAGCGTCATGCTGCCGGGCTCCGCTTCACCAGCGTCAGAATCGTGTAGATGGCCACCGCCTCGCCATCCTGGTTATAGACGTTGACGTCCCATGCCACGACGCCCTGCGGCACCCCGTCGGGAGGCGTCTCCTTTGCCGTTTTTGACTTGCACGTCAGCTTGACCTGGATCGTGTCGCCCGCATAGACGGGCTTCACGAAGCGCAGGCTCTCCATGCCGTAGTTGGCGAGCACCGGCCCCGGCGCCGGATCGACGAACAAACCCGCGGCAGCAGAAATCACGAAGTAGCCGTGCGCAACGCGGCGACCGAAGATCGAATCCTTCGCGGCGATGTCGTCCATATGCGCGTAAAAGTGATCACCACTGATTCCCGCAAAGTTGACGATGTCCGTTTCCGTTACTGTGCGGCGATGCGTCGTAAGCGTCTCGCCCACCTGCAACTCGTCGAAGTACTTCCGGAACGGGTGAACGCGATCGCCGCTCTGCGTCGCCCCCGGGATGTACTCGTTGGTGATGTGCATGATCGTCGTCGGTGTCCCCTGCACCGCCGTGCGCTGCATGTAGTGCATGACGCCACGCACACCCCCCATTTCCTCACCACCACCAGCGCGCCCCGGTCCGCCGTGCACCAAATGGGGCATCGGTGAGCCGTGCCCGGTGGACTCTTTGGCGCCGTGGCGATTGAGGACGTATACCCGACCGTGATACGGCGCGACGCCTAACACCACATCCTTCGCCACGCGATCATCGGCGGTAAAGAGCGAACCGACTAACGATCCCTTGCCGAGCTTGGCCAACTCGATGGCGTCGCCGACGGTGGCGTATGGCATCACCGTATTGACCGGCCCAAAGGCTTCGATGTCGTGCGCAGCCGTCTGCTCGAAGGGGCGCGACGTCGCCAGCAGTGAGATCGGGAAAAAGGCGCCCTTGTCAGGATCTGCATTGACTAACGATGAAATGTCGCCTCCGCCAAACACGACCTCTGCGCCAGCGCGAATGGCATCGAACGAGCGGCGCACCTCGCCAACCTGCGACTGGCCGGCGAGTGGCCCCATCCGCACTCCTTCGGCGGTCGGATCGCCCACCTTGATATCGGCCAATCGCTTCTTCAGGGCGCCGATCACATCCTCGACTACACCCTCCGGCACGATCGTGCGACGAATGGCCGTGCACTTCTGTCCTGCCTTTGCAGTCATCTCTCGCACGACTTCTTTCACGAAGAGGTCAAACTCGTCGGTGCCGGGAACAGCGTCGGGTCCCAGGATCGAGCAGTTGAGCGAGTCCGCTTCCATGTTGAAGCGAACATTGTTTTCCGAAATCGCCGGACTTTCCTTGAGCATCTTTCCGGTCGCCGCGGAACCCGTGAAAGCCACGGCATCCTGACAGCCGAGCTGCGCGAGCAGATTTCCCGCGCTCCCGCAAATGAGTTGAACGGCCCCTTCGGGAAAGATCTTCGACTCGATCATCAACCGAAACGCCGCCTCGGTGAGATACGACGTCAACGTCGCCGGCTTCACGATGCAAGGCACGCCCGCGAGGAGCGACGGCGCGAGCTTCTCCATCATTCCCCACACAGGGAAATTGAACGCGTTGATATGAACAGCGACGCCTTCGAGCGGCACGCAAATGTGCCGACCCACGAAGGTCCCGGACTTCGAGAGCCCCTCCATCGCGCCATCGACATAAAACGACTCGTTAGGAAAATCGCGGCGCCCTTTACTCGCGTACACGAAGAACGTCCCGATCCCGCCGTCGATATCAATCCACGAGTCGCTCTTGGTCGCCCCCGTGGCCGACGATAGCGCGTATAAGCCGTCCTTACGCTCGGAGAGGTACTTGGCCATCGCCTTGAGCATCAACGCGCGTTCGTGAAACGTCATGCGGCGCAACTTCGGCCCGCCGACCGTTCGCGCATAACGAGCCATCTCGGCGAAGTCGAGTCCGTTCGTGCTCGCTTCGGCGATCTTCTCTCCCGTGACCGCGTGAAAGAGATCGGTCGCGCTCCCACTCCCTTCGGTCCACTGGCCGAGCGCAAAGTTCTTCAGTCGCATGCGCAGTTCGTGTCTGAGGTTGCTGCGAGTTAGGGCAGACGCGGCAATGGCGCGCCGCGTAGCGCAGCGAATGTCGTACGAGGTGTGAAAAATAATCGCGCGCTGGTTCCCTTGCCGCTCGGTGAGGGAATGAGCGACACGAGAGTCGGCTCCTTCCGGCTACTCGCGGCACGTGCCCAGACACAGCGTGGAACCAGATCGGATGGCGCGCGCACGCCGGCAGGACCGCTGGACTTCCCCTCGCAGGAGGACGAAATGACACATCGCCAATCGCTGCGCGAAGGCGTCATCGCGGGTGCGCTCGGAGCGACCGCGATCGCCAGTTGGACGTTCGCCGTGGATGCGATCACTGACCGGATTGGAGTGACCGGTGCCCTGTTGGGCGCTGGAATCTACAAAGCGTTAGGCGGAGAGTTCGGTGGACGTGGCTTTGGGGTGCACGTTGCGACTTGGATCGTCGCGCTCTTCGCAGGACTGATCGTCATCGGCATCATCGCCAGTTTCCTGTACTCCGCCGTCGACCGGCGTCCGTCGCTTTGGAGCGGGCTCGTAGGACTCGCGATTGTATTTGAGCTCATTCTCCTGAGTCTCACCGCGTTCGCGTCGGAAAGTCCGCTCTTTGGATCGTGGGCATGGCTGCACGGGCTCATCGGAAATATTCTCGCCGCGTTCGTCATGGGACGTTTCCTGTGGCGGAAGCGCAATCCCGACACGACGTGGAACTGGGAGCGTGAGCACGAGCGTCAGGTGCAGGGAGTTCCCGCGGCCGGAAAAGGGTAGATCGAGCGTAGTCGCCGCGGCGTACGCCGAGCGCCTGGCCACACGGGTGGCCGGGCGCTTTGTTTCGCGATAAGCTCCTCGCATGAGCTTCCCATCGCGATTCCTGCGTCGCGCGCGCCCCGTTGTCGCGTCGATGGTCCTTGTGAGCGCCTACGCGCTCCTCGCCGTCTCCGCGTACGCGCAAGCCGCGACGCGCACGGCGCCGCAACAACGAAGGGCCAGCGAATCGCCTAACGAATCGCCTAACGCGGCGGGAGTCCCCTCGCGAACAGGCCTCGTCGTCTCGGCCAATAACTTCGCGTCCGATATCGGCGCGCGGATTCTCGCGCGCGGCGGCAACGCGGTCGACGCCGCGGTTGCAACGGCCTTCGCCCTCGCCGTCACGCATCCCTCCGCCGGCAACATCGGTGGCGGCGGCTTTATGGTGGTGCGACTCGCCAATGGCGACGCGACCACATTCGACTTCCGTGAGAAAGCGCCAAAGGCTTCGTCGGCGACGATGTTCCTCAACGCCGATGGGAGCATCGCCTACGCGCGCACCGACTCCGGGTGGAAGTCACCTGGCGTTCCGGGAACGGTGCGCGGACTCGCCATGGCCCACCGCAAGTTCGGCAAACTTCCGTGGCGCGATGTCGTGATGCCGGCCGCTGAACTCGCAAGGCGTGGCTTCGCGCTTTCGAAATCTCTCTCGGCTGAGCTCAACGACGAGTTACGTAGCGGCAACCTGCGTCATTTCCCGTCGTCCGTCAGAGCATACGGAAAGAAAGGCGGAGCAAAGTGGGGGGTCGGTGACGTCCTCAAACTCCCCGATCTCGCGCGCTCACTCGAGGCGATCGCGACGCAAGGTCCCGACGCGTTTTATACCGGGTGGATTGCTGATTCGCTGGCCGCGCAGATGAAGGCGCACGGCGGTCTCATTACCAAGGAGGATCTGGCCGCGTATCAAGCGAAGGAACGGGCGCCGGTGCGTGGCACTTTCCTTGGCCACGAGATTATCGCTATGCCGCCGCCGAGTTCTGGCGGCATCGTGATAATGGAGACGCTGAACCAGTTGGAGACATTCGGCGTCGACAAGATGCGCCGCGACTCGCCGCAGTTCTTGCACCTGCGCATCGAGGCTGCGCGTCGCGCATATCTCGACAGAGCGAAGTTCATCGGTGATCCGGATTTCGTGCAGGTTCCGGTGGCCCGCCTAACGTCAAAGGCGTATGGGAGTGATCTGGCCCACTCCATCGATACGACGCACGCCAGCACCTCTCTCGCGTTAGGGCGCGACATCGTGGCGCCGACGGCGGAACCCGAAGAGACCACGCACTTCTCCGTCGTTGATGCGGCGGGGAATGCGGTGTCGCAGACGTACACGCTCGAGGGGGGGTACGGATCGGGGATCGTGGTGCGCGGCGCCGGCTTCATTCTCAACAATGAGATGGGCGACTTCAACAAGAAGACGGGCGAAACGAACACGCGCGGCGACATCGGGACGCCGCCGAACCTGGTCGCGCCGGGAAAGCGCATGCTCAGTTCGATGTCGCCGACGATCATCACTAAAGATGGGAAGCTTCGCCTCGTGGCCGGATCGCCCGGTGGCCGGACGATTCCCAACACCGTGCTCGACGTCGTGCTGGGCGTGACCGCCTTCAAGATGTCGGTGCGCGATGCGGTCGATGCGCCGCGTATTCACATGCAGTGGTTCCCCGACACGACGTATTACGAAGCCGGGTTGATGTCGCCCGCGACGGTGGCGCGCCTAACGAAGATGGGACACGTCCTCAAGCGCGTGCCGGCGAATACACAGGGCGACGCCCACAGCATCCTCGTCGATCCGGCCACTGGGGCGATGTGGGGCGCGAACGACCACCGGAGCGGCGATTCCAAGGCGTCGGTCCCGCCAACCGGCAGCGCCAAGGATAAGCGATAAGCATGCACATCCAGTCGTTGATGACCCGCGCGGGAATGCGCCGCGCGGGGTGTAACGCTCGCGCGGCGTCAGTACTCGTTAGGCGCCGAAGGGTCTTCGGCTTCGCGCTTCACCACATTGCTGCGGCAATGGGGCTGGCGAGCTCCCTCGCGATGTCCGGCGCGGTCGCGCAGCCATCGGATAAGGTCGCGCACGCCATTCGCGTCGTTGGGTCGTCGCCGCGGATTGACGGCCTGCTCGACGACGCAACGTGGAATAAGGCGAGCGCCATCCGTGACTTCTCACAACAGCGTCCAAGAGAGTTTGGCACGCCATCCGACAGCACGATCGTCTACTTCGCGTACGACGACGACGCACTGTACGTCGCGGCGCGCATGTATCGGCGCACACCCGAGGCCATCTCTCGCCTGGTGACGCGGCGAGACGCGTTCGAAACTGCCGAGCGACTGTCTGTCACCTTCGATACACACCTGGACCGCCGCACCGGATACGAGTTCACGATTACCGCCGGTGGTGGTCGCGGCGACTTCCGTCACACGCAGGACTCGTTCGACAGCGGGAAAGAGGGACAATTCGACCCCATCTGGAGCAGTGCCGCACACGTTGACTCGTTAGGCTGGACGGCCGAGATGCGCATTCCCTTCGCCCAGCTTCGATTTCCTAAACGCGAAGAGCAGCGCTGGGGTTTGAACATCTCGCGCACACTCCCCGATCTCAACGAAGAAGAGCGTTGGGTCGTCATTCCTCCGCGCGAAACGGGGTACATCTCGCGCTTCGGCACATTGACCGGCATTCGAGGGCTGCGGAACTCGCGCCCCATCGAGCTCCTCCCGTTCGTCGCCGGCGACGCCACCAAGCGCGCCAACCGCGACGCTGCCGATCCCTTCGGCACGCCACTCCAGGCACGCGTGGGGATGGACGCGAAGTTCGGCGTCGGGTCGAACCTAACGATTGATGCAACGATTGCTCCGGACTTTGGCCAGGTCGAAGCAGATCCGGCCGAAGTGAACCTGACGGCATTCGAGACCTTCTTCGATGAGCGCCGCCCCTTCTTCACCGAGGGAAGCGAACTCCTTCGCTCTCAAGGCGGGAACTACTTCTACTCGCGGCGCATCGGCGCGCGCCCGCATGGACTCGTCGAGGGTGACTACATCGACGTCCCGCGCGCCAGCACGATCCTGGGCGCGGCAAAGATCACCGGACGTCTCGCGTCGAGACTTTCGGTCGGTGGACTCGTGGCCGTCACGGGGGCCGAACACGCACGATCGTTCTGGATCGACTCGGGGCCGCCGCGGCGTCTGGATGTCGAGCCGCGCACCGCCTATGCCGTCATGCGGATGCAACAGGAAGTTGGACGTCAGGCGTCGACCATCGGGGCAATGTTCACCGCAACGCATCGCGATTTCTCCACTGCACCAGCGATGAAATCGGTGCTCGACCGCAATGCACTGAGCGGCGGTCTCGATTGGCGCATTCGCTTTGAAGAAGGACGCTACGCGATCACGGGATGGGCAGGAGCGTCACGCATCGACGGCGACACTGCGGCGATCAATCGTATTCAGACGTCATCGTCGCACTACTTCCAGCGCCCCGACGCCGAGGTGCTGAAATACAATCCCTTGGCGCGAAGCATGTCGGGCTACACTGCGTCCATTCGCGCGGACAAGGATGCGGGGAAGCACATCCTTTGGGGGATGCAGGTGATCACCGAATCACCGGGCTACGAGATCAATGACGTCGGGCGCTTGCAATCGGCCGACGACATCGACTACAACGCAGACATCCAGATTCGCGAAACGCTCCCCGGGCGATTCCTGCAGAACTGGCGACTCGGTTTCGACACGCGCGGCTCCTACAACTACGCGCTCGACCATCAACTCAACATCCTTGGGAACTCGACGACCCTAACGTTTCGCAACCAATGGGGATTTCAGGTGCGGACGGAGACGGCGTTGCGCGCGACTGACGACGCGCTCACGCGCGGCGGACCGGTGATGGGGACTGGCCAGTCGTGGAGCCAGGAGTACCGGCTCACCAGTCCTGCGATTGCGCGCACGTCCTGGCGACTCGGAGCCGCATGGCGCAGAGATGAGTTAGGTGGGTCGCGCGAAAGTGTCTACGCAACGCTCACCCTTCGCCCTGCCCCGCGCTGGCAGTTTTCGGCGGAACCGACGTACTTGGCGCAGATCGACCGCCGGCAGTACTTCACGACGCTCGATGACGTGACGGCTCGCCTCTATTCGCAGCGATACATTTTCGCGGCGATCGATCGCAGTACACTCTCCGCGAGACTTCGCTTGAATTACGCGTTCTCGCCGACGCTCACACTCGAGGGATACGCCGAGCCCTTTGTTGCGAGTGGTGCGTACAGTGGATTCGGCGAGCTCTCGGCGCCAAGGAGCCGCAACCTGAGGTTGTACGGCGACGACGGCACGACGTTGAAGCGATTGGGCGATGCAACCTGGGAGGTTCACGATGGGGCATCGACCTTTCCGCTGGAGAACCGAGACTTCCTCGTCAGGTCATTCCGGTCGAACGCGGTGTTGCGCTGGGAGTGGACGGCGGGGAGTACGCTTTTCGTTGTGTGGCAGCAGAATCGCCAGGCCAGCGAGGCGTTAGGCGAGCGCGTGCGCTTCCGCAATTTGTGGGAGACGACGCGGGCGGCGTGCGACAACTTGCTGTCGGTAAAGCTGTCGTACTGGCTCCCGTTAGGCTGACGTGCCGCCTAACGAGCCATCGGCGGCGCGCTGCACCAGGGCTCGTCGCGCATCAGGTCTCGCGGCGCGTCTCCGTCCACGGCTTGTAGCTGCTCTCGGGATTTAGGCGCCCTTCGGGGATCGCGCGCAGCGGCTCAACGGCGCGCAGCGACCCATGGAGCAAGGCTGGGAGGCGCTGATACAGTGCCGTTCCTTGGGTCTTCCACGCCAGCATCTCATCGGACACGTCCTTCACAATCTTCGCCGGGTTGCCGACGACGACCTTGCGATCCGGAATCTTCATCTCGGCGGGGACAAAGCAGAGCGCACCGACAATACATCCGCTCCCCACCACGGCGTTGTCCATGATCACGGCGTTCATCCCAACGAGCGCGTTGGCGCCGATGCGCGCGCCATGCACGATGGCGCCATGGCCAATGTGCGCACCTGGCTCAAGGACAACCGTGACGCCAGGGAACATGTGAATCGTGCAGTTCTCCTGCACGTTGCACCCATCAGCGATCTCGATCGCTCCCCAGTCGCCACGTAACGCCGCGCCCGGCCCAACGTAGACATCGCGCCCAACGATCACGTTCCCCGTGACGACGGCTTGTGGGTGCACGAATGCCGTCGGATCAACAACGGGGATGATCCCCTCAAATTCGTAAATCATCCAGGGTCGTTAGGCGCTCGGCTTACCGGGCTTCTTGGCGATGGTGCGTGCCTTTTCCCACGTGCGCGCCGCTCCGTCCGCGGCGGCTGCACCGGAGGGCGTGGTTCGGCGAGCGCCGTCGCCATCTCCTCCCGGCCCTGTCCACCAGCACCACACTCCCTGCCCAATTACCGTATCACGGAACCGACTTTCGTTGACGAGACAACGCGACCCATCGGCGGAAAACAGGGAAGCCGGAGCCTCCTTTGACGCAACAGGGCGACGGTCAAATCCATCAGCGACGCCGCGCCCATCACGCCGCATGCCTGGAAAGCAGGCAGTGGCTGCGACGAGAAGCACGAACAGATAGTGCGGTCGGTGCATCGCTCCCCTCCGAATTTCTAACGACACGCTGCGGGACAAATGATCTCTTACTTCACATTACACGCGCTCGATGATCATTGCCATCCCCTGCCCCACGCCAATGCACATGGTGCAGAGCGCGTAACGCCCGCCGGTGCGCTGCAGGTGATTCGCCGCGGCGAGCACGATGCGTGCCCCGGACATCCCGAGCGGGTGCCCGATGGCAATGGCACCTCCATTGGGGTTCACGCGCGCGTCGTCATCGGCAACCCCTAACTCACGTAAGCAAGCGAGCGATTGCGCCGCAAAGGCCTCGTTCAATTCGATGACGTCCATCTCATCGACACGGAGTCCGGAGCGCTGCATAACGAGCCGAGTGGCGGGGACGGGGCCAATTCCCATGATACGCGGCTCTACGCCGGCCGCCGCGCTCGCGACCACGCGCGCTTTCGGCGACAACCCCTCCTGCTTCAACGCCGGTTCCGATACGATGAGGAGGGCGCAGGCGCCATCGTTGATGCCTGACGAGTTCCCCGCCGTCACACTCCCCTTTCCATCGGTGCGAAACGCCGGTTTCAACTTCGCCAATACCTCCAGCGTCGTCTCCGGCCGAATGAATTCGTCCGTGGAAAACTCGGTCGTCGTGCCGCGCTTGGCGCCGGCAATCGTCACGGGAGCGATCTCTTCACCCAGGCGGCCAGCCACGCGCGCCGCCTCGGCTTTCTGCTGCGACCGGAGCGCAAACGCGTCCTGGTCTTCGCGCGACACTCCGAACTGTTCAGCGACGTTTTCTGCCGTTTGTCCCATCGAGTCGACCCCGTATTGGTCGCGCATCCGGGGATTCACGAAACGCCAGCCTAACGATGAATCAAAGAGCTGTGCGTCGCGCGCGAAGGGCGTCGCGGCCTTCGACATGACATAGGGCGCACGCGACATGCTCTCCACACCGCCGGCGATGTACAATTCTCCCTCCGCCAGCTTCACCGCGCGTGCGGCATTCACAACGGCCGATAGCCCGGAGGCACACAAGCGGTTGACCGTTTCTCCCGGAACGGACGGAGGGAGTCCCGCGAGGAGCGCCGCCATTCGGGCCACGTTTCGATTGTCTTCGCCCGCCTGGTTCGCGCAGCCGAGTACCACATCGACAATCTTCTCCGGTTCTACGCTCGGCACGCGCTTCATGAGCTGCGCGATGGCGTGGGCCGCGAGGTCGTCGGCGCGCACGGAGCTGAGTGAGCCGGCGAACGAACCAACCGGCGTGCGAATTCCCTCTACGATATAGGCGTCACGCATCTGTTTCGTCGTGCGAGTTGTCGTCGTTAGGGTGCGGGCGTGACGTGCGATACGCCGTGCCGCGGAAGAGCGCGACGATCTCGTCGCGCTGATTACGTACTTCGACCTTGTAGTAGCCGAGTCGGCTCGATGCTGCTTCTTCCTCGGCGACGGCGGTCAACACATCACCGGGGTGGATGGCACGCGGATAGGTGATCGTATTATCCACCGCCACCGTCACCGTCCCGTGCGTGTTGCACGCAAAGGCAAACGCGGAGTCGGCGAATGAAAAGACGATGCCTCCGTGGGCCACGCCAAATCCGTTGACCATCTCTTCGCGCACCGTCATCCGGCAGGTGCAACGGCGCGGCGCAATCGCCGTCACCTCGAGACCGAGCCATCGGCTCAGCGCATCGGTGGCGAGCATCGAGCGCGTGATCTGCTCGGCGCGCCGTTGTGCGCCGTCATCCGTCGCCGCTTTGGCGTTAGGCGCCGTCATACGGCGAACAGTTCGGCGTTACGCACCATGCGCCGCAGGAGTGGACTGGGGCGATACCGATCCTCGCCCGACTCCGCCTGCAGCGCTTCGAGATGTTCCAGCAATCGTCCGAGCCCGATCTCGTTTCCCCACGCCAGCAGCCCCTTGGGGTAGTTCACCCCTTTCGTCATGGCGAGCTCGAGATCCTCGGGTGTCGCGATGCGCAGATACACGGCGTCGGCGGCCTCGTTTACCAGCATGGCCAACGTGCGGCGAAAGATCACGGTGCCTAACGTCTCGTCCTTGTGTGGTACCGGCGCAGTGGCGTTCGGCGCGTAATCGTAAAACCCGCGTCCCGACTTCCGCCCCAAGAGACCGGCTTCGAGCAACCGCTTCTGCGTAAGCGCGGGGCGATATCGCGGATCGTAGTACATCGACGTCCACACCGACTCCGTCACGACGTAGTTGACGTCGTGTCCGATGAAGTCCATCAGTTCGAACGGCCCCATTCGGAAACCGCCGATCTCCTTCATTGCCCAATCGATCGTCGCAATATCAGCGACTCCTTCTTCGAGCATGCGCAGCGCTTCGCCATAGAACGGGCGCGCCACGCGATTGACGATGAACCCCGGTGTATCGGCCGCAAGCACCGTTGTCTTCTTCCACGAATCGACGAGTGCGCGTACCGAGCGCGCCACCTCGCTCGATGTCCGCACGCCGGCCACGATCTCGACGAGCGGCAAGACCGGCGCCGGATTGAAGAAGTGCACACCGATCACACGCTCCGGCTTTTTGCAGGCAGCACCGATCGACGCAATGGAGAGCGATGACGTGTTCGTCGCCAGGACGCATTCCTCGCCCACCACGCTTTCTAACGACCGAAAGAGCTCCTGCTTCACATCGAGCCGTTCGACAATGGCCTCGATGACAAGGTCACACGGCGCGTACGACGCCCTCCCTCCTGCATCGTTAGGTTCGGCAAGCGTCAGGCGCTCCAGGGCTGCCGCGACGTCCGCCGCGGCCAGACGCCCCTTCTCGACGTCGCGCCGAAGGTTCTTCTCAATCGTTGCTCGCGCCGTTGCTGGCATTCCCTCTTTGGAGTCACCGAGTACGACGCGATGACCGCGAGCGAGCGCCACCTGCGCGATGCCGCTCCCCATCGCACCCGCCCCGACCACTCCGATGACCGACTCCGCATCAAGGCGCGTCATTGTCCGGTGAACTCCGGCTTCCGCTTTTCGAGGAACGATTGCACACCCTCGCGAAAATCACGCGTGAACCCCGCCGCGCGTTGCAACTCCTCCTCGGCCGCCAGCTGCAAGGATAGGTCGTTCCGGAGCGATCGGTTGAGCGCCGCCTTCGTGAGCCCCAGCCCACGCGTCGGCATCGCCGCGAGCGATGACATCAACGTGCGGGTGGCCCCTTCCAGCTCCTCCGGTGAATACACTTGCCAGATCATCCCCCAATCACGCGCTTGCGCTGCCGATAGTTTGTCGCCGAGCATGGTGAGGGCGGTCGCGCGGGCAATGCCGACGAGGCGCGGGAGAAAGAAGGTCCCGCCACTATCGGGGATGATGCCGATCCTGGAGAACGCCTGGATGAACGACGCCGTGGTCGACGCGATGACGATGTCACAGGCGAGGGCGAAATTTGCACCGGCGCCAGCTGCAACGCCATTGACCGCCGCCACCACGGGCTTCTCCATCTCCCGGATGAGCGTGATGATCGGATTCCACCGTTCACGCACGACATTCCCAAGATCGAGCGGACCGTCGGCTCCCTCGAGCGGGACAGAGGCGAGATCTTGTCCCGCGCAAAACGCTCTCCCCGCCCCGGTGATGAGCACCGCGCGCACTCCGTCGTCGCCGGTCGCCTCCCGCAACCGAAATTGCATCTGGCGGGACATCTCCGCGTCGAATGAATTCAGGACGTCGGGCCGGTTGAGCGTGATGGTCGCGACGCCGCCCGTCACGTCGTACAAGATCGATGAGGATGACACCATTCCCTCGCGAATGATTGAAGTGCAATGCGGAATCTATCGCCCAAGTGCGCGCACGCGCAGAACGTCGCGGGACGTTAGCGGACGCGCATCACATCGACGCGCTCGATCACGTCCCCTTCGAGAATCCCTTCGGCAACATCGCGACCTGCGAGAATTTCGCCAAACACGGTGTAGTCGTGATCGAGGCGGAAATTATCGGTCAGGTTGACGAAGATCTGCGCATCGCCCGTGTCACGGCCGCGCGTCGAGATGCCGAGTGTTCCGCGCGTGTGGCTCACTCCCCCCACCTCGTCGCGCATGAACGGACCGTCACCCACGTATTCCGTTGCCTTCGGACTCCCACCCTGGATGACAAAGGTCGGTTCGACTCGGTGAAACGTCAGCGCATTGTAGTAACCCGAGCGAGCCAGGCGCACGATTCGCGCGACCGTCGCCGGCGCTTCGTCAGGAAACAGCCGTACGACGAATACGCCTCCCCCGCTCGCGGCCGCCATGCGGACCGTCAATCGGTACTCCCCGCCAAAGATCGCCGCGACACCATCTTGAGGCGGGGTGAGAGGCTTTGGCGTCGCGGTCACACGTCTCAGTGTCCATCGTTCCAGCAGTCGCGCCGCGTTCTGTGCCACCGTGCTGTCGAAGTCGCTCGCATACCCCTGCAGTTGTGCCGCGAACTTGTCGCTCCCCAACTCGGCGATGCGCTCGAGTAACGCCATGCGTGCATCGCGCGCATTCTCCCGACGTTCGGCCGTGAGGCGATCAAGCGCCGCTATCGCCGAGACGACGACGCTGTCGCCTAACGGCGATGATTTCAGCGCGTCCGCGGCCTGTCGCACGACGTGGTAGTCGGGCGACGACAGCGCCGAGATGAAGATCGCATCCGCGCTGTGCCCGCTCGTCTGCGAGAGTCCGGCGAGCGCCGCTTCGCGCACGTCACCGTTGGCATCACGGGCGAGCGACTCCAGGGTTGGCGCGTCGCGAATCACAGCCGCCGCGCGCGCACCATACATGCGCACCTGCCAGATCGGGTGCGACGCGTCGCGCCTAACGAGTGGCGCTACACGATCCGGCGCGATGCGCGCCAGCGCGACGAGCGCGTGCGCGTACGGTTGCCACCCAGCGCTCGTGCGCGTGCGGGTCGCGTGCTGCGGGTTGCGGCTGTCGGTGATGCTCAACAGCGTGTCCGCCGCGCGCGTGGCATCGGCGCATCCCGCGCCTAACGCGTCGATCGCGACCAACGTCACCGGTGGCGCGGCATCGCCAACAGCCGCCATGAGCGGCGCGCACGGCGCCGACCGCCCAAGCAAACGGTAGCTTCGTACTCCTTCAAAGCGCACCAGCCACGAGGAGTCCCGAAGGGCGCCCTCCACGAGGGCGCGACGACTGGCGGTATCACGCACATTGGGAAGAAAGAGTAGTGCCAGACGGCGCACCTGCTCGTCGTTATCGCCTGCGGCGCCGGTCGCTACATCAATCGTCGTGTCGCCCGACGCTGCCAACGCGAGCAGCGACAGCCGTCGCACGCGCGCCGCGCTTTCAGCCGTAGGCGTGCCCGATGCCGTCGCTACCGGTTGGAAGCGTGCCGCTCCTTGGAGCCACGCAATTACCTCCGGCGGGAGTGCGCCTGTCACGCGGCGCGTGCGCGCCAACGCATACATGCCGTGTGCGACGCCCTGTGCGACCGGAGCGTAGAGTTCTCCCGCAGCGCGCATCGCGCCGTTTCCGGCTGGCATCGGTCGCTGCGCCATCTCCAGCATCACACGCGACACTTCGACGGAGAGCGACGAGTCGGCGTACGGAAGCCTGCCTAACGTGCGCGCCACCATGCCTAACGTGGCCGCATCTCGCGAAGCTTCGGCAGCACCAACGAGTTGCTCGATGGCGGCATCCAGCTTCGCGCGTGCCTTGGCGTCACCTGCTGTCACTGGGCGCATGCCCTGCAGCGATTGCCCCATCGCATTCACCGCCTCGATGCGCACCATGGCGTCGGCATCTCGCGCCAGCGTGGCGACAGAATCGACAAGCGCTGGGCGTTGCAGCCGCCCAACGCCGCGCACCGTGATGCGCCGGACGAGCGGCGACCGGTGCTTCATGGCGCCCAACATGAGCGTGAGATCTTCGTTGGTCGCGGCACGCCGATCTTCGGCCGCCAGCACCCGCAGCACGAGTGCCCGATCTGCCGGCGCGACAGTGGCGTATGCACTCCGAGCCGACTCGCCTGTTACGGCGCGTGATGCCGCGCCCGCGCGTGACGGGGGGGACGGGCGGGACGGGGGGGACGGAGGGGACGGCTTCTTGTGCTGAGCGCCAAGCACACCTGGTGACGCGAGAAGCGCCGCGACGATGACGGGCGACAGTCGCCTAACGAGCACGATCATGAGATTCGATGAGTGAGTGATCCGACGGTCGTCGCAAGACCCAAACGCGCCGCCATTTCGGCACAGCCAAGCATCGCGCGCTTGAAGAGCCCGACTCGGCCGCCACGGAAATGTGCACCACACTACTACGGTGTGCAGCCGCGCCGAGCCTTTTTTCATGGGGAAAAGGACGAATTCTTTGATGCGTCGGCGCGGCGCGATTGCGTCACCCCCCTCCCGGTCGTTTTCATTGAGACACAGCAGGTGGCGGCGCTATTTGGCATCCCCAACTCCGAGCCCGCCAGCCGCCGTCCACGCCAAGCCGCGCCCCCGCACGTCTGCCACCTTCCGGTTCGAATGCCGCGCTCCTCGACCGCCAAGTCTGCCACCCGCACTTCCGAAGCCGTTCCGTCGTCGAACGGTGCACCCGCGTCAACGTCAACATCCAACATCGATTGGCGACGCGTCGCGTACTACACGCTGGCATCGCGCGCGCTCGACGACACCGAGGAGCAGACCAACAAGAACAAGGCGAGCATTCCCAAAGAGCACGTCGTGCTCTATCAGTTCTCGGCGCGCGGCCACGACATGGCGCAATCGATTCTCGGTTCGTTTCTGACGCATCCACACGACGGAATCGGCGCGTATTATCGCTCGCGTCCGCTGCTCATCTCCATCGGCCTGACGCTCGATGACGCCTTTGGCTCGCCACTGGGCCGCGCCGGAGGATTCAGCGATGGGCGCGACATCGGCGTCGTCTGCAATCTGCCTAATCGCAACGGGCCCAGCGTCCTTCCCATGTCGGGCGACGTCGGTTCGCAGTACACGCCGACGGCCGGTTGGGCGCAGGGAATCACGTACCACCGCGACGTGCTGGGCGAAACCGAGTGGAACGGCGCGATCGCCGTCGCGTTAGGCGGCGACGCCTCGGTCGCGACCAACGGCTTCTGGTCGTCGTTGACGATGGCCACGACGCTGCGTCTCCCGATGCTCTTCTACATCGAGGACAACGACCTCGGCATCTCCGTCAAGGGAGAGATGCAGACGCCCGGGGGCAACATCGCCTCGAATCTCGCCTCCTTCACGAATCTCTTCGTGCGAGATGGCGATGGAACTGATCCCGCCGAGTCAGCGTCGCTGATCGGAGCGTGTGTCGCGCACGTTCGCAGCGGCGCTGGTCCGGCACTCGTTAGGCTCACCGTTCCACGCCTGTCGTCGCACTCCGGCCCCGACAACCAGAAGGGGTATCGCTCGGACGCCGAGATCGCGGATGATTGGAAGCGCGACCCGCTGCCGCGACTGCGCGACTACCTCGTGCCCTCGAAGATGTCCGAGGGCGAATGGAGTGCAGTCGAAGCGGAAGTGAAATCCGACATCGCGCGTGCCCTCGAAGGAGCGCGTTCGCGCCCTGCGCCTAACGCGGCCGGAGTCTCGCGATTTGTGTACGAGGAGTCCACCGACGCCGGCGACAATGTGGCCATGGGAGGACTCTCCGACGACGAGCTGCGCGCGTTAGGCGGCTCTCGCAAGGCGAGCGATGAGGGACCGGTGGTGCGCTTCGCAGAAGCGGTGCGACGCACACTGCGACACGAGTTGGAGGTGAATCCCAAAGTTCTCGTCTTCGGCGAAGACGTCGGGCTCAAGGGCGGCGTTCATCTCGTCACCGAAGGACTGCAGAAGCAATTTGGCGAAGCGCGAGTCTTTGACACGTCCCTAAGCGAGGAAGGGATCATCGGGCGCTCTGTCGGACTGGCGATCGCTGGCCTCGTCCCCGTGGCGGAGATTCAGTTTCGTAAGTACGCCGACCCCGCGACCGAGCAGTTGAACAACACCGGCACCATGCGCTGGCGCACCGCCAATCGGTTCTGCGCGCCGATGATCGTGCGCATGCCCGGCGGCTTCGGAAAAGACGTCGGCGATCCCTGGCACTCGTTGAGCGCCGAAGTGGTGTGGGCACACGCCGTCGGTTGGCAGGTGGCCATTCCGTCGAATGCGGCCGACGCTGTTGGCCTGCTGCGTTCGGCGCTGCGCTCGCGCAACCCGACGATCTTCTTCGAACATCGTTCGCTCCTCATGACGAGCGATGGAAGCGCGCGCTACCCAGGCGACGAATACGTGATCCCGTTTGGCCGGTCGAACACGCTTCGCGAGGGGACTGACCTAACGATTGTCTCGTGGGGTGCGATGGTGCATCGCTGCGCAGAGGCGTGCGACAAGAGCGACGCGTCGGTCGAGCTCATCGACCTTCGCACGATCGCCCCGTGGGATCGTGGCGCGGTGCTCAAGTCGGTCGAGAAGACGGGACGTTGTCTCATCGTACACGAGGACACGAAGACCGCTGGCTTCGGTGCCGAGATTGCAGCTGTCCTCGCGCGCGATGCGTTCTGGCATCTCGATGCCCCCGTCGAGCGCATCTGCGTGAACGACTTGCCTATGCCGTACCATCCGGTGCTGCTCGAGGCGATTCTCCCCGACGCGTCGCGGATCGCCGAGCGTATGGAGGCGTTGCTGCGCGCCTAACGATTGCTCCTCGGAGTTGGGGGACTTTCGGCGGGCGCCCCCGCACGCACTCGCGCGAGCGAACGATGATGCGCGCACTGAAACGATGGCGCATTGCCGTACCCATGTGGTGATGTTGCGCGCATCCACCTGGAGCGACACATGCCCGTCCCTATTCTCACGCTCGACTGCGAACGACACATCGCGGTCACGCACGAGCCAGTGCCCCTCGCCAATGAATCGACGGCGAGCAACGACCTCACATCCCGCGTCCTCGCTGCATTCTTCGCCGTCTACCGCGAACTGGGCTATGGCTTCGCGCCCGCTCTCTACGTTCGCGCCCTGATGAGCGAACTCCACTCACAATCGCTGCACGTGCAGCGCGATCCCCCACTCATCGCGTATTATCGCGGACAAAGCATTGGGAGCCACTCGCCCGATCTCCTCATCGAGAAGTCGGTGGTCGTCCTCGTGCGCGCGTCACACTCGTTAGGCGATGACGACCGCGCGCAATTGCTCAATGTGCTGCGCTGCGCGCGTTTGGACTCGGGCGTCCTGCTCAACTTCGGCGCGCGCCCAGACTTCGCGCAACTCTCCTATCGCGTCAAATCGCCTTGAAATGCTCGAACGGCTGATGACAGGCGGTGCAATAGTGCAGCGACTTGCATGACGTAGAGCCAAAGTGCGACTTCGTCTCCGTCTCCCGCGACCCGCAAAACGGACAGGCAACCGCATCATCCATCGAGCCTCGCCGCAGCAAGGGAATCAGCGTCTGTTCGGTTGTACGACCAGGCGGGGCGATGCCGTACGCGCGCAGCTTCTCGCGCGCCTCGTCGCTCATCCAATCGGTCGTCCACGCCGGCGTAAACACGGTGCGCATTTCCACCTGCGCCACCCCGTTCGATTCCAACGCGCCGACAATCGCACGTTCGATCTCGCGCATCGCCGGGCATCCGGAATACGTCGGCGTCACATCCACGGCCACCTTGCCGTCGTCACCCACCCGGATGTCGCGCACGATGCCAAGGTCGACGACGCTGATCGCCGGAACCTCCGGATCGGGAACGCCGGCGAGTACACGCCAGAGTTCCTCCACCGGCGGCGCGCTGCGCGCTACCACTTCGCCCCCGGAAAGCTACGGGCGACGATCTGCATCTCCGCCAACATGTGTCCCAAGTGCTCTGTGTGCCGGCCGGCGCGCCCACCACGCTGCGCGACGACCGCCGCCGGCACCTGCAACGTCGCCGTCGTGAGCACCTCGCGCACCATCGTGTCCCACGCCCCATGCAGCGTCGACGCGTCCACCGCGAGACCGGTAGTCGTTAGGCGCTGCTCCACCGGGTCGCTCTCAAAGAGCTCACCGGTGTAACGCCACAGCGCGTCGAGCGCGTGCTGCATGCGCTGGTGGCTCTCATCCGTCCCGTCGCCCAACCGTACGACCCACTCGCCAGCGTGCCGGAGGTGATAGCGCGACTCCTTGTACGCCTTGGCCGCAATCCCCGCCAGCGTCTCGTTCGCGCTCTTCTGCAGGCGTTCGAGTAGCAGCGTCGCGAACGCCGAGTACAAGAAGATGCGCATCACGGTGACGCCGAAGTCGCCATTCGGGAGCTCCACGAGGAGCGCGTTGCGATACGCGGTCGCTTCGCGGAAGTAGGCGAGTGCATCCTGGTCGCGCCCTTTCCCTTCCGTCTCGCCCGCCAGCTGCAAGATCAGGTTGGCCTGGCCAATCAGATCGAGCGCAATGTTGGCGAGCGCGATATCCTCCTCGAGAATCGGCGCATGGCCGCACCACTCCGACAACCGATGGCCAAGCACCAGGCGATCGTCGCCCAGGCGCACGAGGTACTCGTAGAAGTCGGCGCGCGTCGTATCGTCCACTGTAGCTCTTCCTCCGATCAGAAAACTTTCACGCCGCGCGGGACCTTGTAGAACTGCGGATGACGGTACGCCTTGTCGTTGGCGGGGTCGAAGAACGGTCCCACGTCATCAGGCGTTGAGGCGGTGATCGTCGTGGACGGCACCACCCAGATGGACACAGCTTCGTTTCGCCGCGCGTAGACGTCGCGCGCGTTCTGCAGCGCGTGTTCGGCGTCGGTGGCGTGCACACTCCCCGCGTGCTCGTGTGGAACGCCCTCCCCTGCCTGCGTAAAGACTTCCCAGAGCGGCCACTGGGTATCGGACACACCAGCGTTCGCCGGCGTCGTCGCCTGACTCGTCATCATCCGTTCTCCGATCGTGTCGCTGATTGTCGTTAGGCAGCCGCGCCGCGGCGGCGGTCGCGCTGCTTGGCGGCGTATGCTTCCGCCCCCGCGCGCACCCAATTCCCGTTGTCATGCGCGGCGCGACGCGCCTCCAGGCGCTCCCGGTTGCACGGTCCGTCGCCTTTGACCACCGTCCAGAACTCGTCCCAATCGATCTCACCGGACTTCCAGTTCCCGCTCTCCGCATCGTAGGTGAGCGCCGAGTCGGGAATCGTCAGTCCGACGGCCTGCGCTTGCGGCACCGTGAGGTTGATGAACCGCTGGCGCAAATCATCGTTAGACTTCTTCTTCACGCCCCACTTGATCAACTCGGCGCTATTCGGCGAATTGGCATCGCTCGGCCCGAACATCATGAGCGAGGGCCACCACCACCGGTTGACCGCGTCCTGCACCATCGCCTTCTGCTCCGGCGTTCCGCTGGCCAGCGTCGCCACAATCTCGTAGCCCTGGCGCTTGTGGAAGTTTTCTTCCTTGCAGATGCGGATCATGGCGCGGGCGTACGGGCCGTATGACGCCTTCGCCAGCATCGTCTGATTCACGATCGCCGCGCCATCGACTAACCATCCGATGCAGCCGATGTCGGCCCACGTGAGCGTCGGGTAGTTGAAGATCGACGAGTACTTGGCCGTCCCGGCGAGCAGCTGGCCGATGAGTTCACTCCGATCGACGCCTAACGTTTCGGTGCCGCAGTAGATGTAGAGCCCGTGCCCGCCCTCGTCCTGCACCTTGGCCAGCAGGATCATCTTGCGCCGGAGTGACGGGGCGCGCGTGATCCAGTTGCCTTCGGGGAGCATGCCGACCACTTCGGAGTGCGCGTGTTGTGACATCATGCGCACCAGCTGTTTCCGATAACGCTCCGGCATCCAGTCTTTAGGCTCGATGCTCTCGCCGCGCGCAATCCGCGCTTCGAACGCGGCAACGCGCGCCCCGTCCTCGACGGTCGACTCAGCCATTGGCGTCATCCTCTCCTCCTCTCATGATCCGTGCATCGGAATCGTCGCGCGGCCGCGAAATACCCCGGTGCGCACTGCCTCGAATTATCAGTGGATGTGCTGGTAGCGCAAAGTCTTGCGCTCCACGACCGACAGTATTAGGACCGATTAGTCCGAATCACTTTTCCTCATCCTCCATACGCTCACTCGGCTAAATTCGTCGCGCACGCCGCCCTCACCCTTTCTGCACATGTCGCACGACTCGTCCAACAGCTCTGCAGGCTATGTCACGACTTCCGTCGACGATGGGGTTGGGACCGTCACCTTTTTTCATCCCAAGGGAAATTCACTCCCTGGCCGCATCCTGAGCGAACTTGCCACGGCGATCGATTCCGTCGCGCAGAACAACGACGTCCGCGTCGTCGTTCTGCGATCCGACGGCACCGGGCCGTTCTGTGCGGGCGCCTCCTTCGACGAGTTGCGCGTGATCGCCAACGCCGACGAAGGGAAGAGTTTCTTTTCCGGCTTCGCCCACGTCATTCTGGCGATGCGCCGGTGCCCGAAGTTCGTCGTCACGCGCGTGCATGGGAAAGCCGTCGGCGGGGGTGTCGGGCTCGTCGCCGCTTCCGACTACGCCATCGCCGCATCCTCAGCACATCTGCGCTTGAGCGAACTCGCCATCGGCATCGGGCCGTTCGTCGTCGGTCCCGTCATCGAGCGACGTATTGGGCACGGCCATTTCGCCGCACTGTCCACGGATTTCGACTGGCGCGACCCCGAGTGGGGACTTCGCACGGGATTGTACGCGCGCCTGGAGGAATCGACCGCATCGCTCGACGCCGCTGTCGCCGCGCTCGCACGCCGTTTGGCAGGCGCGCACAACGCCGCCATGGCTGAGCTCAAGAAGAACTACTGGGAGGGGACGGAACACTGGGAGAGGCTGCTCTTTGAACGGGCGGCGATGAGCGGTTCGCTCATTCTCTCCGAGCATTCGCGCGCGGCCATTGCCCGCTTCGCCGCCGGCTGACGCAGGACCGTCGTCGGTCGTCTGTGAGACGAAATCGATTCACTTAACCGAAGTCACGTGCCTCAGCGCACTGTTGTCATTGTCGGCGGCGGCTTCAGCGGAACGCTCGTCGCCACGCATCTATTGCGGCATTCCGCAACTAGTCCTTCCCGGGTCATTCTCGTCGAACGTGGAGCAACCGGCGGTAAGGGCGTCGCATACTCCACGAAGACTGCGGGACACTTGCTCAACGTCCCGGCTGGCCGGATGGGCGCCTTTCCCGATGACGAAGGCGATTTTCTGCGCTATGCGCGCGAGCGCGATCAGCGAACGATGGGCGGTAGCTTCGTCCCTCGGATGATTTTTGGGGAGTATCTCGACGCGACGTTGCGCGCTGCGGCTGCCGACGCGTTCCGAAGTGGCGGATCGCTCGTGGAAATTGCCGATGAAGTTACGACGGTGGTTCCGCGCAAGACGCCTCACGACTCGCCGCGCATCCAGGTTGGGCTCAAGTCCGGCGCTGCGCTCGGCGCAGACCATGTCGTCCTCGCGTTAGGCAACTATCCGCCGGCCAACCCCACCATCGACGACCCGTCGTTCTACCGGAGCGCGCGCTACATCCCCGACCCATGGGCGCCGGGGGCGCTGACGGGTATCGATGTGGCGGCGGGTGTCCTCCTCGTGGGGACCGGCCTCACCATGCTCGACGTCGCGTTGCAGCTGTCGGAATCGAAAAGATCCGCGCGTCTCGTCGCCCTGTCCCGGCGCGGACTCGTTCCGCTCCCGCACCGCGCGCACGGCGCCCCTCCCTCATACGGTCACCTCCCCCCCGGACTCATTGCCTGCGAGCCCACTGCCGTCGCCTATCTGCGCGAGATTCGGCGGCACGCGCGCACCCTCGCCGAGGACGGCGTGGATTGGCGCGAGATCATGGCGTCGCTGCGCCCCCTTACACCGCGCCTGTGGGACACGCTTTCCGCGCCCGAACGAAAACGTTTCCTTCGCCACGCCCGACCGTATTGGGACACGCATCGGCACCGCGTCGCCATCGACGTCTACGAGCGCTTCGACGCTCTGCGTCACTCCGGGCGCCTAACGCTGATCGCCGGACGCATTCGTCGTTACGCCGAGTCGCCCAGCAATGTCACCGCATACGTCCGCCTGCGCGGCACAGCACAAGACTCGGCCGTGACCGTCGGCACGGTCATCAATTGCACCGGACCGGAAGGAGACGTTCGCCAACTCGGCGATCCGCTGTTGTCGTCTCTCCTCAATGCGGGAGACGTGCGTCCCGACGCGCTGGGCCTCGGCTTGGACACCGGCGCCGATCTCACGCTGCTACGCGCTGACGGAACGCCGCTCACGGGCGTGCATCTCGTCGGGCCGTTGCTCAAGGGGCGATTCTGGGAAGCGACGGCCGTGCCGGAGCTCCGCGTGCACGCCGCCCGCGTGGCGAGAGCCATCGGGGCTCGTTAGGCGCCACCATCGCGCTCGGTGCCAGCACGCACATTGACGGGACGGCGCGCCATTCGATCCGTGCCTGGCGCGCCTAACGAGTCATCTCACGACGTCGGTGGATTGAACTGGGCGTGCTGCTGTTCGAGCCAGCTCTGGTGGTACTTGGGATCCTCGAACGCCATCGCCGGCTTCGCGACCTTGAGCGGTTTGAACGAGTCCATCATCACGGCCAACTCGTTGGTGTACTTGGCACCGATCGACGCTTCTGCGCGTCCCGGGTGCGGGCCGTGCGGGAGGCCGTCGGGGTGATGGGTGATCGAACCGTACTCGATTCCCTTGCGGCTCATGAATTCGCTCGATGCGTAGAACAGGACTTCATCCGAGTCGACGTTCGAGTGGTTGTACGGCGCCGGCACAGCGTTCGGATCGAAGTCGTACGGCCGCGGACAGAATGAGCAGATCACGAAGCCATCGCCCTGGAACGTCTGGTGCACCGGCGGCGGCTGATGAATACGTCCAACGATCGGCTCGAAGTCGTTGATGTTGAAGATCCACGGATAGAAGTAGCCATCCCATCCGACGACATCGAGCGGATGGTGGTCGAGCACCAACTCGTTGATCGCGTCGTACTGCTTCACGAGGAGCGGGAAGTCGCCCTTCTCGTCGTGCACGCGCAGCTCGCCGGGGCGACGGATATCACGCTCGCAGAAGGGCGCCCCCTCGAGCAGCTGTCCAAAATCGTTGCGGTACCGCTTCGGGAAGCGCACATGTCCCCTGCTTTCCATCACTAGGAACTTGTTCGGTGCCGCAGTATCGAGGCGCCAACGATGGAGAATGTTGCGGTGGATGACGACGTAGTCGCCAGCGCGATATGGCAAGTCGCCGAACACCGACTCCAATGTGCCCGTCCCCTCGACCACGTACACCACTTCATCGGCCTGAGAGTTGCGATAGAAGTGGGCGTCGTTCTCATCCGGCTCGACGTACAGCATCGCGATATCGGAGTTGAACAGCAGCGGGATGCGATCGAGCGTGGGGCTCCCCCCCTTCTGTGCGCGCGCGGTCAGAAAGTGGCGGTGACGCAGCGAGGTGTCGTCGTCTGCCACCCAGACGACGTCTTTGAGCTTTCTCGCGGACTTTACCGTCGTCGGAGGATAGGTGTGGTACAGCAGCGCCGACGTCCCTACAAAGCCTTCATGCCCCATGAGCTCTTCGGCATACAATCCGCCGTCGGGGCGACGAAAGACGGTGTGACGCTTGCGTGGCACGCTGCCTAACGAGTGATAAAACGGCATGGTGTCGGGGGGCGAGGAGTGGTTGAGTCGTCCGGGCGGCGCCGCGCCGGTCAGAGATTCCCGCGAAGAGCCTGCTCGCGCTCGATCGACTCGAACAGCGCCTTGAAATTACCCTTGCCGAAGCTCTTTGCACCCTTGCGTTGAATGATCTCGTAGAACACGGTCGGGCGATCCTGCACCGGCTTGCTGAAGATCTGGAGGAGATACCCATCGGGATCGCGATCGACGAGGATGCCTAACGCGGCGAGCGCCTCGAGCGGCTCATCGATCTTCCCCACGCGTCCCTGCAGGTCATCGTAGTACGAGGTCGGTACCGAGAGGAATTCAACGCCGCGGTCACGCAGGGTCGTCACCGTCTCCAGAATGTTGTCCGTGGCCAGTGCCATGTGCTGCACGCCAGGGCCAACGTAGAACTCGAGGTATTCCTCGATCTGCGACTTCTTCTTCCCTGATGCTGGCTCGTTGATGGGGAACTTGATGCGGTCGTTTCCGTTGGCCATCACCTTGGACATGAGCGACGAGTACTCCGTCGAGATGTCGTTGTCGTCGAACGTCAGCAGGTTGCGAAAGCCCATCACCTCCGCGTAGTAATCGACCCAGACGTTCATCTTCCCTAACTCGACATTGCCGACGCAGTGGTCCACGTACTTGAGTCCGACGGACTTCCCCTGAAAGTGGGGTGACACCGCGCGGAACCCGGGCATGAAGAGCCCCCGATAGTTGCGCCGCTCGACGAGCGAATGGATGGTCTCGCCGTACGTGCGAATGGCGGCGATCACGATCTCACCATCGTCGTCGCGCATCACGCGCGGCTCGTGCACCGACTGCGCGCCACGCTCGATCGCCTTCTCGTACGCGTCGCGCGCATCGTCAACCCAGAGCGCGAGGTCGCGGACTCCGTCGCCGTGCTTGTGCACGTGGGCAGCGACGAAGGCAGCGTCGGGGCTCAAGTCGGGCCGAATCGGGCTCGTGAGCACGAAACGAATCTTCCCCTGCTGCAACAAGTAACTAGCGCGATCACGCGTCCCGGTCTCCGGACCGCGATACCCTACAAGCTCGAAGCCGAAGGCCGAGCGGTAGTAGACCGACGCCTGCTTGGCGTTGCCGACGTAGAACTCGATGAAGTCCGTGCCGTTGATCGGAAACGTATCGTGGGCGACTTCGGTGACCGGAGCGGTGGTGGTAGCCATGGCGATGCACCCAACAGGAGGGGAAACGGTCGCGCGCCGACGCGCGGCGTGCACCTGACAATGGCGCGAATCTAATGCAGAATTGTCACCGATGCCCCGTGGTCATACCGGTCTAACCCGTTAGAAAGCGGTCACTTACGCGTCGCACCCCCACCCCTCTCCTCAACAACCGGCCACCAGTACACGCCCGGTGGATTCGAGAGTTCCAGACGCCGCCGCGGCCACTTCACAAAGGTGGCATTCATTATCGTCGCCGTCCCGTCATCGTCGTACGTCACCGCGACGCGCAGCGTGTCATCGCTCGATGTGCTGTCGATCGAGATCACGCGATGCAGCACCGGCATCGATCCTTCACGTGACGTGATCCCGACGCTGTTGGAGGTAAACGCGAGTCGCTTGTCCAGGTACTTCACATGGTCGCTCCCCCACTCTCCACGCAGCTGGGGAGGCACCTCGCTCGGCAACACCGGTCGGTTCACGCGCGCGATCCAGACGCACCCTGCCAGCACCACGGCGATGAACGGAAGGAGCAGGCCGCGACGCCTGCGCGGTGCCACCGACTCCGCGACCACGGGTATCGCTTGCGTCGCCGTCGTTTTGCGCGGCAGCTGCATGATGACGCCCAGCTCGTTCATGAAGGTATCGAGCGGAAGCGGCGTCGTGAGATCACCGTCGTTCAGGTTGACCTGACGCGATGCGGTCGGGTCGCTCGCAGCGTTAGGAATTGAACGCGGAGTCGGATTCATGTTGAGAGGCTCGTTAGGCGCCGCGAGGGATATACCGAGAGCGTGAACGATCTCGTGGGGGGCGTTCCCGCCTCCACTTGAATTGCGCCGCGCCGAGCTGCGTCGAGAAACGCCAGGACTACGCGCGGATCGAGGTGACGCGACGACTCTCGCGTGAGCTCCGCGCACGCGTCGCTGAGCGAAAGCCCGGCGCGATACGGACGGGCGCTCGTGAGCGCATCAAAGACATCGGCGACGGCGAGGACGCGTGCGAGAAAGGGGATCTCCTCACCGGCCAGCCCATCGGGATAACCAGCGCCGTCCATCCGCTCATGATGGGCGCGAACGATGGGAAGCGCGTCGGTAAACGCCGGAATTGGCGAGAGGATGTCGCATCCGACGACGGGGTGCGACTTCATTATCTCCCACTCGTCAGGCGTTAGGCGCCCCGGCTTGTCGAGGATCGATGCCGGCACGGCGATCTTTCCGATATCGTGCAGAATGGCGCCGCGCTCGAGGGTGACGAGCTCCTGTTCCGACAGCTGCAACTCGCGACCAATGGCGAGCGCGCCGTGCGTTACTCGCTCGGAGTGACCCGCCGTCCACGCGGAATTGGCGTCGATGGCACGTGCGAACGCGATCATCGTCCCGGACGACAGCGCACTGAGTTGATCGAGCACACGAACGTGCTGAAGTGCGAGGGCGACCCGGTCGGCCATCCGCCGGGCCGTTTCGACGTCCACCTCGTGCATGGCGTGCGACGTCACGCCGCACAGCGAGACGACACCGACGAGTAATCCGTCGTTGATGAGCGGAAGGACGATCGCCCGACAGTCGTCCTCCTCCCATGCCTGCGGAACGTACGAACGCTCTCTATCGTTAGGCCGAAGGACGAGATGACGAGGGTTGGCGAAGAGCTCGTCGCGCTCGTTCTGCGGGAGGAGCCGCGTACTGGTCTGCGGCACTGTCCGATTCACCACGAGGGTCGTGAGATCGAGCACCGTGGGTGCGTCGGAGGACGGTACGGCGAGCGAGACGCTGGTACACCCGACCGAGGAACGAATTCGAAGGAGTGCCTCTTCGACGACCGTCTGCCGCTCGCTCGCACCTAACGCGACTTGATCGATTGCACCCAGGTTGCGAAACATGAGCAGCTGGCGATTCAGCGACGACGCCATGCCGTTGAAGGACTCGGCAAGTTCGGCATACTCGTCGCCGCTCGTCACAATCACCGGTTTCGAGAAGTCGCCGCATTGCAGTCGCTGCGTCCCTTCTTGCAGCTGTGCCAGCGGATCTGTCGCGCGCCGGATCTGCGTGTGACTGACGAGGAAGATGAGAATCAGAACGGCGCCCATGATCAGCGCCATCGCGTGCCCAAAGTTCCTGAGCGTGTGGTACGAAACTTCCGCCGGCTGCAACACCACGGCTCGCCAGGTTTCGGCGCCAAACTGGTGTCGCAAATAGATGTCGCGCATCGCGACGAAGTAGCCGCCGATTTCCTCTATGCTCTGAAGATTCGTCGCATGCGCGATTCGCTCTCGGGCCAGCGAGCGTTGCTTCGTGTCGGTTCCTGGCGCGCAGTGCACGAGCACCTTCGACTGCGCGGTGAAGACGCAGTATTGCGCATCTTCACCGGCGATGGCTTCGTCGGCGCCACTCCACAGCGTTGGCGCACTGAGCGCGTGCCACGTGATCACGGGTGCGCGAGCTCCTTGGCCGGGATCCGAGACCGCAAGAAGGACGCGCTGCGCTCCTCCTTGCGGCGCCAGCACGAGCAACGGACGCCCCGTCGCGAGGTGCGCGCGGTCGTCGTCGGTCAGATGAGCCGAAGTCGTGGACGCGGGAGTTCGAGTGGTGTCGTCGGACGAGTCCTGCCTAACGCTTGTCGCACCGAACGACGATGTTGAGTCGTCGACACGCACGTGCACGACATAGGCTCCCCTCGCCCCTGCGCTCTTCGCTTCGCGGGTCGTATTATCGAGAACCGACAGCGTCGACAACGTCAGTGATTTCGAGAGTCGTGCGACGCGCCCCTCGGCGTCACTGCGTAATTCGGCGCGCACATATGCGTACGACACGCCGCTGATCGCGGCCAGCGGAAGGAGCGCCGCGACGAGGTTGCCGTAGAGAAATCGTCGACCGACACGCGTGCGAAGGAAGCCGAGCCGGCGAGTCATTCAGTAGTTGCTCGCGAGACCGACAAATCCGCCGTCGTTCGCCACGATGACGTCGTCGCGCGACGCCTTCGCGGTGAGCGGAGCAACGCTCTGGCCGTCCTTGCCTAACGAGTAGAGATCGAACGCCGAATTGATCGGGACAAGAAACCGGTCCTTCCGTGCTCCCCCCGGCGGTGCGCTCCCCTTCTTCGCGGCAAAACGAAGGTAGACGTACGGACGTCCCCACGGATCGAGCATCGTGCCCCGTCCGATCGACGCCAATGATACGGGGAGAGAGTCGGCGGAGAGCAAATCGGTGGTGATGGCCTTGAGATCGCCGATCGCTCTTGCCACACGCGCACGCTCGATGAGATCGGCGTACTTCGGAACCGCCAGGCTCGAGAGGATGCCAATGATCGCCATCGCAGCCAGCAGCTCAATCAGCGTGAATGCGCGGCGTTGATGGCGATCGGAGAAGCGCCGACGCAAACGAAGTACAGCGACTGTGATCGTCGAGGGTGGAAGGCCGTGCATGAAGGCTTGGATGATGGCGAATGCGACTCTATCTCCCAGTGTCGGAATCACCGCGCACGCACTTCATAGACTCTTCAGTCGGGGTTCCGGCACGAGGTCATCGTGAGGTAAAGACGGACAGCCATGTAGGGTTACACATGGCGCAGAGACGAGAATCACACGTACTTGCAATTGACCGTTTTCGACCCATGCCGCCTTCGCTACTCTCGCGTCGCGCTGGATCCTTAATCAGTTTGTCCCGTACACGATTGCGAACGTGGTTGAAGCTTGCTCCTCCGAGATCTGGATACCCGATCGCTCCGACGACGTGGACATGACGCTTACTCCCTCCCCCTCCCCCTCCCCCTCCTCCTCCCGTTCCTCAGAGCCCTTGCCGGCAGCCGACGCCTCGAGGTCAGGAGGATCGTCGCCTGCGCCCGAATACTGGCGCTTGGCCGAGGCGGTCAACGGGCAGTACGAGATCGTCCGCGAGGTCGGGCGCGGTGGGATGGGAATCGTCTACCTGGCGCGCGACCTCAAGCTCGATCGCCTTGTGGCGCTCAAGACCCTTCCCTCGCACCTGGCGGCCGACGTCGCGCTACGCGATCGGTTCCTGCGCGAGGCGCGCACGGCGGCGTCGCTCAACCACCCGAACATCGTCCCGATTCATCGGGCCGATGAACGAGGGGACATCGTCTTCTTCGTGATGGGCTTTGTCGACGGTGAATCGCTGGCGCAGCGCGTGCGCGCCCAAGGACGGCTCTCGCCCCACGAGCTCGTCCCGATCCTTGTCGATGTCGCGCTCGCGTTAGGCTACGCGCATTCCCGCGGCGTCGTGCATCGCGACATAAAAGAGGAAAACATCCTGCTCGACCGCGAGGCGCGCGCCATGGTCACGGACTTCGGCATTGCGCGCCTCGCCCAATCTGCTCCGATGACGCAGACGGGAACCGTGCTCGGCACCGTCTTTTACATGAGTCCCGAGCAAGTCGCGGGCGAAGTCGTCGATGGACGCAGCGATCTCTACTCGTTTGGCATTCTCGCCTTTCACGCGCTCACGGGACGATTTCCCTTCGAGAGTGAAACCCCATCGGCGGTACTCGTGGCGCACGTGACGAAGGCGCCACCACCGCTGCGGAGCATTGCACCTGCGATACCGCAGTCGCTCGCTGCCATCGTCGATCGTTGTCTGCGCAAGGACCGGGACGAACGCTTTGTCGATGCCGACGAACTCGCCGACGCGCTGGGTAAAGTGGAGCGAACGCTTCCGCCTGCGCCGCCGCCCTCAACTGACGTGTTGTCGTCGACCGAGGCGAACGCGGTATGGGAGCGCGCGGCCTTGCTGCAGGAGATGACGGGACAGGTCGCACCGCCGCTTCTGCGTCGCGATCTGACTAATGCTTCGCAGCAGGCGACCAGTGGGTACCGCCTGGACGATGTGCGCGAGGCCGCGGCCGAAGTCGGCATCGCGCCTCGCTACGTCGATCGCGCGCTCGCTGAGCGCGCAGGGAACGACGTTGCCGTCGCATCAGTTCAAGATGGGCCAGCGATGAGCAAGAAGATCAATGCCTTCCTCGGCTCGCGCACGAAGATCGAGTTTGAGGCGGTGATCGATGGCGAGCTGGAAGGATCGGACTTCGAAGATGTCGCCGACGCGATTCACCGCAATGTCGGCGATCTGGGCAACATCAGTACCATCGGCAAGAGCGTGACGTGGACGACGTGGGGCACCACCAATTCAACGTCGCCGCGCAAGCTGCAGATCTCCGTTTCTTCGCGTAATGGCCGCACGACAATTCGGGGTTTCGAAGATCTCAGTCAGTTGTCCGCCGGAATCTTGGGTGGAATCACTGGTGGCATTGGCGGCGGAGTCGGAGGTGTCTCATTAGCCATCACGATGGCGCTCACGAAGGCAATCCTGATCGCGGCGCCGGTGTTCGGTGGTGTGGTCGTCGGCGCGTACACGTTGGCCAGGACGATCTTTGGCCGCGTCTCGCGGAAGCACGAACGCGAGCTGCGCGAGACGATTGAGGCCGTCGCTGCCAAGGCGCGAGAGTGCATCGCCGCGCGCCGGCTTCCGCGTCCGAATGAGTCGCGGCGGCTGGGCCGATAGTCGTTAGGCGTCGGCCGGCGCGGCGGGCATCGACGGCGCGGCCGGCATCGCGAGTTCGGGAAGAGCTCGGAATAATTCGAGCGCTTCAGGGTTCGCCAGCGCATCGACGTTCTTCACCGTGCGTCCGTGAATCACGTCGCGTACCGCGAGCTCCGTGATCTTCCCACTGATGGTGCGCGGGATATCGCGAACAGCGACGATGATTTTCGGGACGTGATGCGGCGAGCAGTTCTCTCGAATGCGCCGCTTGACCGCATCTCGAAGAACGTCGTCCAGATGAAAACCTTCGCGCATGCGCACGAAGAGGACGATACGCACATCGCGGTCTCCACCGCTCACGACATCTTGACCGACCACGAGGCTCTCCAACACGGCGGGAAAGTGCTCGACCTGACGATAGATCTCCGCCGTGCCGATGCGCACGCCTCCCGGATTGAGCGTGGCATCGCTCCGTCCGGTTATGACCAAACCACCGTGTGCCGTAAACTCCGCCCAGTCACCGTGCCACCAGACACCCGAAAAGCGCTCGAAGTACGCGCTCCGGTATCGGGCGCCGTCGGCATCATTCCAGAACGTGACGGGCATCGAGGGAAAAGGGCGCGTGCACACCAATTCACCCGGCGCTCCGCGCAGGCTGTTCCCGTCATCGTCGTAGACGTCGATCGCCATTCCGAGCCCCGGCACCTGCAACTCCCCGCGCCACACCGCACCAGCAGGGTTGCCTAACGCGAAACATGAGATGATGTCCGTTCCGCCGGAGATGGAGCTAAGACGCACGTCCTGTTTGATCTCGCGGTAGACGTAGTCAAACGACGCGGGCGCGAGCGGACTCCCCGTGCTGAGCACCGCCGTCAGCGCCGACAAATCGCGCGTAGCGCCGGGCCTGAGTCCTTCCTTCTCAGCCAGTGCGATGTACTTGGCGCTCGTGCCGAATACGGTGAGGCGCTCCCGCTCCGCCATCTCCCAGAGCAAGTCGCCGGCAGCACTCGCCGAATGATCGTTAGGCACCTTGGCCATCGGCGCCCCGTCGTAGAGCACGATCGTCGCCCCAACGCCGAGCGCCGCCACCAGCCAGTTCCACATCATCCACCCGCAGGTGGTGAAATAGAAGATTCGATCGTGGCGCGAGAGGTTGCCGTGAAGGACGTGCTCCTTGAGCTGCTGCAGAAGCGTCCCGCCGGCGCCATGCACCATGCACTTGGGAAGACCCGTCGTCCCCGACGAGTACATGATGTAGAGCGGATGGTCGAACGGGAGCTGGGCGAAGTCGATATCTACGCGGACCACATCATCGTGTGGATGACCGGCAGGCGCGCCATTGAGCCATTCGCTCCACAGCTGCGCATTGCGCACGCGCTCAAACGTCGGTGCATCGTTCAGGTACGGCACGACGACCACGCGCTCGATCGACGGAATCTGCGCGGCGATGTCGGCAACACGCGCGAGCGTATCGATCTCCTTTCCCGCATACCGATACCCATCGCACGCGATGAGCACGCGTGGCGCGATCTGGCCGAAGCGATCCAAGACACCGCCCACACCAAAATCCGGCGAACACGATGACCAAATCGCGCCACGACTTGCGGTGGCCAGCATGGCGACGACGGTTTCGGCCACGTTAGGCATGAAGGCCGCGACGCGATCGCCCACGCCCACGCTCATCCGCTCGAGTGCGCGAGCGGCCAGCGCGACACGTTGGCGAAGCTCACGAAATGTCGTGACGTCGCGCCGCCCCTGTTCGTTCCACGACACGATCGCTTCGGCGTCGTCATCGAATCGCAGGAGATTCTCGGCGAAGTTGATCCGAGCCCCGAGAAACCAGCGAGGACCTTCGACCTCGTTAGGCGGGGCCATGCGCTCAGCGCCTTGAACGACGACATCCCACGGTTCATTCGCCGATCCGCGCTGCTGCGAGATGATGTCGCAGAAATGCCAAACGGCTGGCCAGAAGCGCTCGGGATGCGCCACCGACCAACCGTGAAGTACATCGTAGTTCAGTCCATTTTCATCCACCGCACCGACGAGGGCTCCCGAATCGGCGAGCATCGTCGCGAAGCGATACATCGCCGTGCGCTTAATGCGATCAGGCGTTGGAACCCAGAGCGGCGAGCCATTGCCGGCGCCCTCGGTGCGATTCGGCACCTAACGAGTGCTCACCGAAAGCTGTTCATCGTGACCTGGAACCAGAGGTTCGAATTTCCCGGAATAGTCCCAGTCGTAGCAGAGCCGTAGCCCATCGACGCCGGAATCAGGAGCTTACGCGTTCCGCCGACCTTCATTCCCGGAATTCCGACCTGCCACCCCTTGATCGTCCCGGCGAGCCCGAAAAAATTCAGCGTCCCGGCGTCGAAGAGTGAGCCATTCGCGAGCCGCCCTTCGTAGTTGACAGTCACTTGGGCACCGGCTGGGACCGAATTTCCGGTTCCGACAACCACGTCCTGGATGTACACGCCCGAAGGAAGCTTGGTGAACTTCGTCAGGTCGACGGCGAGTATCGACGCCCACGTTTCTTGTTCAATCGAAACCGCCTTGCTCGGCGACGTGGAATCGCCGTTGCACGCCGTGAGCGCGACGAGGGCAATCGACGCGGTCGCGAGGGCAGCGCGAGAACGCGCTCTGATCGACAAGATGAGTGACATGCCAAGCCGGAGTTCGAGTGTTTGCGAACAACAGTCAAAGTGCAGCGCAGCGCACGCGAGGTGTGCGCCGGTGGGAAGCTAGACACACAACTCCCCCTCTGGCCACTCCTCGACGTGATGCCCCGAAGATTCTAGGCGATCAGGTCGCGGGTGATTTCGGCAACCGACCGGCATCCGGCGAGCGCCATCGCGAGTTCAAATTCGCTTCGCAGGAGTGAGAGCACGTCGCTGACGCCGCTTTCCCCCCCTAGAGCCAGCCCCCACAGCACGGGACGCCCAATGAGCACCGCGCGCGCGCCTAACGCGACCGCCTTCAGCACGTCGGTCCCGCGGCGGATTCCGCCGTCGACGAGAATCTCCCCGCGCGCTCCGACGGCATCGACGATCTCTGGCAGCGCGCGCGCCGATGCGACCGCGGTATCGAGTTGTCGCCCGCCGTGATTCGAGACGACGACTCCCGCTGCGCCATATTCCACCGCTCGCAACGCGTCGTCGCCACGCACCACTCCTTTCACGATCACCGGAAGTCCAGAGGCTTCCGCAATCCACGCAAGGTCGTGATGCGTGAGCGACGCATCGTGCAAATCGTGCAAGTGCTTGGCGAGCCCCGACTCGACATCATCAGCGTCGGGCATGTGCATGTGCGGGCGACCGGCCGCCACGGCGTTCGCGATCTGCAGGTGCGGTGGTAACGAAAAGGCATTGCGGACATCGCGTTCACGCCGGCCGAGAAATGGCGCATCCACGGTGACGACGATGGCCGAGTAGCCGGCGGATTTCGCGGCGGCAAGGAGCGACTTCGTGGCTCCGCGATCTTTGTAGACATACAGCTGAAACCACGTCGGCCCGAGAGCCGCGGCGCCGATAGCTTCGAGCGACGTGGTTGCCGTCGTGCTTACGCACATGATCGTCCCTGCCCTACCGGCGGCGCGCACCGTTCCGATCTCGCCGTCCGCATGCGCGAGCTTCTGCATCGCCGTCGGCGCGATGATGACCGGGAAGGAGATGGGAGTACCTAACACGGAAGTGGATGTGTCGCGCTTGCTCACATCAACCATCGTGCGATACCGAAGGGCGATCTGATCCCAGGCGGCGCGATTCTCACGCACCGTGATCTCGTCATTCGACCCACCGGCGAAGTACCCCCACGCGGCGAGATCCAGCGTGCTCGCCGCGGCCTTCTCGTAGTCGTAGAGATTGATCATGCGCGCAATGCCTAACGCTTGTAGAGCGAAGAATTGCGCAACGACTCGGTGCAGTTGGGCCACGCCGTTGGGCCGGCACCGCCGAACGGCCCCGCCGCCGGCGTCGCCGTCGGCCCACGATCAAACGATCGACGGTCGCGCGCGACCGTTTCGGGATCCTCCGACGCGAGATACGCGAGCATCGCGGTAAGGGTCGCGTTATTCCTCAAGTCATCCAGGACGACCTTGTCATACGTGTCGCGCTGCGTGTGCCACGTGTACACGCCGTACGACCAATCGAGGGCGCCGAGTCCGAATGCCGGTGCTCCGTAGCAGACAAACGACGCGTTGTCGGAGCCGCCGCCCGCGGGAGCGCCGGGGAACGACAGGCTGATGCCGCGCGCGATATCCGTCGGCACATTCGCCATCCAGCGCGCGATGTTCCCACTCGCCGTGGTGAATCCTGACGCCGAGAAGTTGATGACGCGACCGGTGCCGTTGTCCTGATTGAAGAGCGCTTGCAATCCCTTCACGACTTCCGGGTGATCGGCGGCGTATCCACGCGATCCGTTGAGTCCCTGCTCCTCTCCACTCCAGTGACCAACGAGAATGGTGCGCTTTGGATTGGGATACACCTTCTTCAGGATGCGCAGTGCCTCGAGCATCGTGATGGTTCCTGTCCCATTGTCGGTCGTCCCCGAACCGCCATCCCACGAGTCGAAATGCGCCGAGAGCACGACGTACTCATCGGGCTTCTGCGTGCCGGGAATGCGCGCAATGGTGTTGAAGACGGGGACTTCGCCTAACGCCTCCGACTCTGCCCGCACACGCACCTTAGGGCCCTGCTTGTTGTCGGCCAGACGATAGAGCAGTCCGTAGTCTTCGCACGACAAGTCGATCGAGGGGACTTTCGTCGTGCGCGAATCAAAGACTTTCTGCACACCCCACCCGCGCGACCAGTACGACGCGATGACTCCGGCAACGCCGCCCTGCTCGAGGCGTGCACCTAAAAACCCTGTGCCGAGGCTTGTGGCGTACCCCGTTGCCTGAATGCGCTTGTTCCATGCCGCTTGTGTGGCGGCGCGTTCGTCCTGCATGCGCTTGAACGATTCCGGCGTCGCGAACTTCTCCCAGTTGTCGTCGGGGCGGCACGTCGGCTGTAGCATCGAGACGAGGACGAACTTCCCCTTGGCCTGCGGAATCCACTGCGCGAACGCATTGGAGTCGGCGAACTCCGGAAGAATCACGACGTCGCCGATGACGTCCTTGCCGGCCGTGCCGGCACTCCACGCGAGGAGATTTCCCTCGAGGGTGCGGACACGCGGTTCGATGAGGTCGAAGTGCGAGGCACCACGGCGCCACCCTTTCCATGTGCCGTACTGTTCATTTTTCGCGTCGATGCCCCACGACTTGTAGGTGGAAACGAGCCAGTCGTTGCCGCGCTTGATGCCGGGACTTCCCGTTAGGCGTGGCCCGATCGAATCGCTGAGGACCTGGAGCAGTTTGCCGGCCTGCGAGGCGTTCATTCCCTCGTCCCAGATTTTGCGGACGACGGCGTCGCCGGTGGTGTACGTCTGGGCGGGGAGAGGAGCGGTAAAGGTCGCCGCAGCGAGCGCGAGGAGTGCAAGCGGTGCGCGGGCGAAGTCGGAGTGCGACATCGGGCTGGTGAGTGGGCGGTGGAGGAAGCGAGGTGGCGCGTAATTGTATCACGCAGCGCACGGGTCCGGCGTTCGGAATGTCGCCAACTACTTTACATTGAAAAGTACACTGCGTATACTCGGCGCACCCTTGGTCTTGGAGCTCGCTCTCGTGTCCCAACTCACGCGCTACTTCTTCCGCACGTCGCTCGACCGCCCGAGCTCATGGGAGACCATCGAATGGTGGGAGTCGCGGCGGGTCGTCTATAACATCGCCGTCGGCGGTGCCGGGCTCTTCACCCTCACTTGGGGGAGCCTCGTCTGGTTCCTGGCGAGCGGAGAATCGATGCACATGCCATGGCAGGCTCCGATCGCCTACGGCATCGCCGCCAACATTTGCTACACGATGGGTTGGGGCATCGAGCTTTGGATAAGTCGCTGGCTGGGCGACAACACGCCGCGCGCCGGCGCCGCGCTATTTCGGTACGGATTCGCCTTCTCGATCGGCCTTACGCTACTGCCTGCGGCGTTTTTCACCGTGGCGAGCATCGGGAAGCTGTTATTCGGATAAGCGCGCCGTTTGCGTTGGGGTCAGAGCCCGGGGTCAGAGCCCGGGGTCAGAGCCCGGGGTCAGAGCCCGGGGTCAGAGCCCGGGCTCTGAGCTGGCGGTCGAGCGACGCCTCGACTACCGCCCGTCAGATGCAACGCGCGCCTTCGTCGCGTCGCCCCCAGCATAAATCCCGTTGAACAGGAACTTGAACGTCCCGTGCGGCGTGGCGCGGAAGGTGATCTCGGGTCCGAACAGATAGAGCATTCCCTTCCCCACTTTCGCCTCGGCAACGGCGACGCCCCCCTCGAGATAGCCCTGCCCCCACGCCCAACCGCTGCGCAGCGGATGATCAGTGGCATACCAGGCGACGGGCTTCACACCCTTCAGCGCGGCGTCGGGACCCAAGCGGAATGTCGGCGAGTCATCGAAGAAGACATCGACCTGATCTTCGAATCCATATGCTACCGGCTCGGAGTTATCGACCGATGCACGCAGAATCGAACCCGGGACGTAGAACTTCTCGCGCGGAAGTTCGCGCTCCTGCCCCGACGGCGTCTTCTCTACGAGATAGTCATAGACAGGAAGTCCGAGATGGAACGCGAGGTTCGTGGACGTTCCAACGGTGATGATCGTTCCGCCCTCTTCGAGGAATTTCTTCAACTGCGGAACGGTCTTGTCCGACGTCACACTGCCTAACCAGCCGCGGTACTGCGCCGGAATATCTTCGGCGGGCGGCTGTCGGTTGAATCGATCGGTGAGCGAGGAAAGTTCGCTCCCACCTTCACGTCGCACGGCGGGAATCGCTCCGGTGACGAAGACGATCACATCGTACTTTGCACGCAGGTTGCCGGCATCGAGCGTCGGCGCGTAGACCACATCAAACGGGAATTCAAACTGCTCGAAGAGCCAACGCGTGTGGCCGGACGGCATCGAGCCACCGTAGGTGTCCCAGAGCGCGATGCGCTTAGGCGTTAGGCGTGTCGCATCGCCCGGTCCCGCGCTTGTGCCGTGGAAGGAGAGACCGAGATCCTTTGCTCCCTTTTCCACGATCGACTTTGTCGCGGATGTTGCGGCGATGTAGAACGCGCCCGCAGGATGCGTGCGTCCACCCATCGTGAGCGCGTTCGTTAGGCGATAGACGGCCGCACCACTCTTGAGCGCGCGATTGACGACGACAAACGCGTCGTTGGCCTGCGGATCGACGATGTACCCTTTCGCCGAGCTCGCATCGGCGACCGTTCCGGCCGGCACGACGGCCATGTCCTTGATGACTTCGCACGGACAGTCGAAGCCGTCGAGAACGCGATCGAACTTGACTCCCATCTGATACGCGAGCGTCCACCCCGCATTGTCATACGGAGGCTTCGGCGGACCACCGGGATACGCAAAATCGTTGGGGTGATCCTGCGGTTCGAACATATCGAGGACGTGCGGGCGGAAGGCTTGCGCGGTCTTTACCACGTACGAGCCGGTGGGATACTGCTTTCCGGCAACGGTGAATGGCGAAGTGGCGCGCATGACGGTCACGTTCACCTTGCGCAGCGCGTTCACGAACTTCGTTGCGGTGCCGAAATCAGATTGATTCGGCGTGATGATGAATCCGCGCGGATCGCGCTTCGCCGGATCACGCAGAAACTCGTTGAAGTACTTCGTGGGGACTGATCCTCCGAACGGATTCAACGCGGCCGAAAGTCGGTCGCGTCCGTTGCCAGTCGCCGCGCCCGCCGCACGATCCTTCGCGATCTTCGCCTGTAGTTCAGCGATCTCGCTCGGCGTCACGGTCCATGAGTCGCGACTTCCGCGCTCGATCGAATTCTTCCCCATTCGATAGATGTTGTAGAGGAAGTCTTCCTTGCGTTTCGACGCGATGTCGAAGACGGCGTAATTAGCCGTCACCGAATAATCGATCGATTGGCGGAAGTGCCACGTTTGTGGTGCGATCGGATAGGGGAGATCGGCACGCGGCAGTTGATTGTTCACCACCAGGGGAATTTCGATCGGCGTCGGAGAACCGATGGTCTCGGTGAGAAGTCCGATGGAGTTATGGAAGTACGCCAGCGTGCGGAGGCCACCATTCCACCAGGTTGAGTAGCTGGAGCCTGAGCGCATCGTCACGCCAGGTTTTCCTTCGGTCGCGAAACGCCCGTGCATCGCCGCCCCCACCATGTCGATGCCTAACGGGATGAGCGGATCGAGCGAATAGTTGAACGGATCTCGGAATGGCGGCGCGAACATCACCGTGCCGGCGGGCCCCGTCTGATGGTGGTTGTAGATGATCTGCGGGAACCACTCGTGATAGGCGATGCGCGCGTCGTTGATCGTCTCGTTCTGGTTCAGGATGAAGAAGTCGCGGTTATCGTCGTGGCCGATGTACTTCTGGTAGAGCCGCGGAATCGTGCCGAACGTCTTCTTCTGATCGTTAGGCTCCTGCATGTACCAACTGGAGACGAGCTCCATGCCATCGGGATTGGCGTGGACGGCGAGGATGATCAGGTCCTTGAGGATGCGCTGCGTCTCTTCGTCATTTCGAGAGACGAGCTGATAGGTCGTTTCGATGAGTTGGTGCGCACCCAGCACTTCGGTCGCGTGCAAGCCACCGTCGAACCAGACCACCGCCTTTCCTTCTTTAGCCAGAGCGCGCGCATCGGCGTCGCTCAGCCCTTCGGCGAGGGCGAGTTTGCGCGAGATCTCCTTGTATCGGTCGAGGAGCTTGAAGTTTTCCGGCGCCGTAATGATGGCCATCAGTTGCGGGCGTCCTTCGGCGGTCTTTCCCATTTCCTGGACCGCCATGCGATCGGACTCCTGGTCGATCTTGTGCCAGTACCCTTGGAACTGGGTGTATGTGGCGAGTTTGTAGTCGTCGCCGATGTTGAAGCCGAAGAACTCCTTCGGCGTGGTGATATGCCCTTGCGCCCACAGCGACGTCGCCGAGAGAGCGATTGCAGCGAGGAGTTGCACCGGGCGCCGGAGCACCAGCGGCGTTGTCGAGGCCTTCGCGAACATGTGGCGTCTCATGCAGGTGTGGTGTGAATGGACGGCGCGACCGAGCGCTTGGAGGGGGGCGCCCGAACCTTAGCCTTTCGCGTCGCGTGTGGCGAGTCTTCCGCTGTTACGCGCCGATGGGATCGCGCGCTGGGTTCTTCACGCCCTTCGCGCCCTTCGCGCCCTTCGCGCCCTTCGCGCTCCCGCGCCCTTCGCGCTCCCGCGCTCGCCTCGCCTGTCTATCTTTGGAAAATGCCTGCAAAGCACACCAACATTCAGATCCACAAATTCGGCGGCGCCTCGCTCGCTGACTTCAATGCGGTCAAACACGCCGCAGCGATCATCGCCGAGCGCAGTGGGCCTCGCGTCATCGTCGCCAGTGCGATGGGTGGCGTCACCGACACACTCCTGGGCGGGGCGACGAAGGCGGCAGGCGGCGACGCCCATGCGCTGCGCACCGCCGCCCAGTCGCTGCGCGAGCGTCATCTGCGCGCGAGCAAAGTGCTCGTGCGTGACGCCACACAGCGCCGCGCACTCGATACGTATATCAGCGCGTCGACAAACGAACTGGAGCATCTGGCCGACGGACTCGCCGCGTTGCGAGAGCTCACACCGCGAGTCTCAGATCTCATCGTCTCGCGTGGCGAACGACTGAGTGCACGCCTCGTCGTGGCCGCGCTTCAAGCGCTGGGCGTAAGAAGCGAGTATGTCGACGCGACAGAGTTGGTGAAGACGGACGATCAATTTGGCGGCGCTTCGCCCGACTTTGAGCGTACGGACAAGGCGGTGCGCGAACGCCTCCCGAAGCTCCTGGCACGCGGCGTGGTGCCTGTGGTTCCCGGGTTTATCGGCGAGTCAAAGAGCGGACACGTTGCGACGCTGGGGCGCGGTGGATCGGACTTGACGGCGACGCTCCTGGCGCGCGCCCTACGCGCGGAAAGCATCACTCTGTGGAAAGATGTTTCGGGATTTCTCACGGCTGACCCGCGGACGGTGTCGGACGCGCACGTGATTCCGCAGCTCACGCCGCGCGAAGCCGCGGAGTTGGCGTATTACGGTGCGAAGGTGCTGCATCCACGCGCACTCATCCCGCTCGCCGATCGCGACATACCGCTACGCATTCGTCCCTTTGGTGAGCCGGAGGTCATGGGGACCGAGATCTCTCGGCGACGCACACTGCGCGAGTATCCGGTGAAGGCAATCTCGAGCATGAGCGACCTCGCGTTGGTCACGGTGACCGGAAACGGAATGCTGGGCGTCCCGGGCATCGCGGCGCGAACGTTCGCTGCGATGCACCGCGAGCAGGTGTCCGTATCGCTCATCTCGCAGGCCTCGTCGGAGCATTCCATCTGCTTCTCGGTGCCTGACGCGAGCGCTGAACGCGCGCGGCGTGCGTTGCTCGAAGCGTTTGCCGAAGAGATTGCGCATCGCGACATCGATGGCGTGGAGTTGCGCCGTGGAGTGGCGACGTTGGCCGTCGTCGGACTCGGGATGTCGGGGACACCGGGCATCGCCTCGCGCGTCTTCGATGCGCTGGCGTCTGGCGGCATCAACGTGGTCGCCATCGCACAAGGTTCATCGGAGCTCAACATCTCGGTCGTCGTCGACCAAAGCGATGCAACCGCAGCGGTGCGCCGTATTCACGGCACGTTCCAACTGAATCGCATCGGCGGTGGTCGGCTCGTGAGGCACGATCAAGTCGATGTGATCCTGCTTGGCTTCGGACAGATCGGACGAGCGCTGGCGCACATGATTCCGCGCGCCAAGCAGGATGGTGTGTCGTTGCGCGTCGTTGGAATGATCGATCGCAGTGGTTTCGTCTTTCAACCGGGGGGATTTTCTCCACGCCGCCTGGCCGATTTTGCCACGCGAAAGGGAGCGGGCAAGTCGTTAGGCACCATGGAGGGAGGAACGAAGGCAAACGCCAGCGAGGCGGTACGCGAGATCGCGAGGCATGCGCTCTCCCATCCGATTCTGGTCGATGTGACCGCCGATGACACGGTGCCGGCGCTGAAACTTGCGCTCGGGTCAGGCATGGACCTCGTGCTCGCCAACAAGCGCCCGTTAGGCGGACCGCTATCAGACGCTCGGGGGTTGCTCGACCTTGCAGCTGCCCAGGGGCGTCGTATCCTGCATGAGACGACGGTGGGCGCCGGACTCCCGATCATCGATACGTTCCACAAGCTGGTGGAGTCGGGCGACCGCGTTCTGCGCATCGAGGGGTGTACCTCGGGCACGTTGGGCTATCTCCTCGACCACGTCTCCCAGGGGCGCCCGTTCTCGGAGGCGCTGCGCAAGGCGATGTCGTTAGGCTACACGGAACCCGACCCACGCGAGGATCTCTCGGGAATGGACGTCGCCCGGAAAGCACTCATTCTCGCGCGCCTCATCGGCTTCGATGGCGAATTGAAGGATATTCCCGTGGAATCGCTCGTGCCGGAGTCGCTGCGGAGCGTTAGCCGCGAGGAGTTCCTCAAACGCATCGGCGAGTTGGACGCGGCCTGGGCGGAGCGCGGGACACTCTCTGCGGACAAGGGAGAAGTGTGGCGCTACGTGGCGAAGGTTGCGCGGCAACGCGTCGCGGTGACGTTGGCGCGCGTGACTTCGGCGAGTCCATTCTCCGCGCTCAAGGGAACCGACAACCAAGTCGTCTTCACAACGACGCGATACCGCGAGAATCCGCTCGTCATCACCGGCCCGGGTGCGGGGCCGCAAGTAACCGCGGCGGGAGTGCTCAACGATGTGCTCAAGCTGGCGATGACATGAGCGACATCGTACGCGCGAGCGCCTTTGCGCCCGCGAGCATCGGGAACGTTGGGCCAGGATTGGATGTACTGGGCGCCGCGGTAACCGGGGGTGGCGACAAGGTCGTCGCCGCGTGGTGCGACGACGAAGGCGTGGTGATCGCTGATCCGGGGCACGCCGAACTCCCGCTCGATGCTGGACGCCACTCGTCAGGCATCGCGGCGCTCGCCGTGCTGCGGGCGGCCGCGTCGTTAGGCGTCAGTCTGCCTCCACGCGGCATCGCGCTGACGGTAACGAAGGGACTCCCGCTTTCCGCGGGCCAAGGGGGATCGGCGTCGTCGGCGGTGGCTGGTGCCGCCGCCGTGAATGCGTTGTTAGGCACTCCGTTGCACCACCCCGCAATCCTCGCCGCCGCATTGGTTGCCGAAGAACAGGTGGCCGGGCGCCACCTGGATAACATTGCACCGTCGTTGTTAGGCGGCTTCGTGCTGATACAATCGCTCGATCCAATCGATGTGTTGCGTCTCCCCGTCCCCGATGGAATTCATGTCGTGCTGGCGCACCCCGATCAACGATTGCGCACGGCCGAGGCGCGCGCCGTACTCCCGGCACAGGTGAGTCGGGCGACGGCGCTGCACCAGATGGCACACGTCGCGATGATGGTTGCGGCGTTGTACGAAGGCGATGTGCGGCGATTCGGGCGAGCGATCGACGATCGCATCGCCGAGCCGGCGCGCGCACCGCTGCTCAAGGGTTTTGCCGAGGCCAAGAGCGCGGCGCTCGATGCAGGAGCAGTGGGCGCTTCTATTTCTGGCGCAGGCCCCACATCGTTTGCAATCTGCGACGATGCATCCACCGCAGAACGCGTGGTGGTCGCGATGCGCGAGGCGTACGCCGCAAGCGGCGTGGTGGCCAACATGCGAGTGGCGCAGATCGACACGGAGGGAACACGAGTGCACGTCACGACTAACCGATCGGAGTAACGATGGAGCAAGCGGTAGTTTGGCAAGTCTGCGCGAGTTGCGGGGGACGGCTGCCCGACACGGCAACCGATTCGTCGTGCCCAACGTGCGGCGGACTGCTGGAGATTGCGCACCCGGTGCCTAACAACGACGTCGTGTCGCTCCGAGAGCGTTTCGATGCGCGCTGCTGCATGTCGAGCAATGGCGCCGGTGGCACCCGCTCGGGCGTCTGGCGCTTCGCGGAGGTCGTGCATCCGAACGCGACGTCTCCAGTGACATACCCGGAGGGAAACACTCCCCTACTTCACCGACCGAGAGTCTCGCAGTGGAGTGGGTGCGACGGCCTGCTCCTCAAGCACGAAGGGATGAACCCGACAGGATCATTCAAGGACCGCGGAATGACGGTCGGGGTGACCCAGGCGGTTCGCGTTGGAGCCACGGCCGTTGCCTGCGCGTCGACGGGAAACACGTCTGCGTCGCTGGCGTCGTACGCAGCGCTGGCGGGGATTCCTGCGTTGGTCTTTGTACCGAGTGGTCAAATTGCGTTAGGCAAGTTGACGCAGACGCTGGCCTACGGTGCGCGAACCCTTCTCGTGAAGGGGGATTTTGACGCGTGCCTAACGTTGGCGCGCGAGGCGAGCCGGACGTTACACGTCTACCTCGTCAACTCCATCAATCCCTGGCGCATCGAAGGGCAGAAGACCATCGCCTTCGAGCTGCTGCAACAATTGCGGTGGGAAGCTCCCGATTGGATTGCGCTCCCCGCGGGCAACCTCGGAAATACATCTGCCATCGGAAAGGCATTGCGCGAAGCGCTTGCCTGGGGACTCATCTCACGCATGCCGCGACTGCTCGCCGTGCAGGCGCAAGGCGCAGCTCCCTTTTACGAGAGCTTTACAAACAATTTCACGACACACCGCCCCGTGCACGCCGAGACGGTGGCGACGGCGATCAAGATCGGCGATCCCGCGTCGTGGAATCGTGCCATCGACGTTATGCAGGCAACACATGGCGTTGTCGCCAACGTGAGCGACGCGGAGATTCTCGAAGCGAAGGCGGTGATCGACGCAGCAGGCGTCGGATGTGAGCCGGCGAGTGCGGCGAGTGTCGCTGGCGTTCGTCAGGCCGTGAGCCGCGGAATAATCGCGTCGGGCGAACGAGTAGTGGCAATCCTTACAGGACATGTCCTGAAGGATCCGGGCATATTGCAGTCGTATCACCAGGAGCAATTGCCCCCACCACCGATGGCGAATCGCCCGTTCGAGATCGAACCATCACTACAGGCAGTGGAGTCGATTCTCGCTGATGTCCAGAATCGAGTCCCGAAATGAATCGCGAGGCAATGATGACTCGCGCGTTGCAACGAGGGTCTTCATCGTTGCAGGTGCACGCGTCTTGCCTGACGATTCGTACTTTCAATTCATTGTCTGACGTTGCTATTTTGACACACCGTCGGGTGCAGCGATGCTGCCACGCGGGCTCGCAGTTGTTTGTCGCGATGGCAGCGCGGCTGCCGATCGCTCCCTCCACCAGAGGATTGCATGCGAAAAATATTTCTCGGGTTAGCAGCGCTACTTGCGGTCGGGGCCACGAGTCCCGCGATTGCTCAGAAGCCCGGCGCGCTCGAGTTGGGCGGATTTGGGCAGTTCAACTTCTTCGACAAAGATCTGAATCTCAGCAACACCGTCACCGGCGGCGGTCGCTTGAGCCTCTACATGTTCAAGGGGTTCTGGGCTGAAGTCGACGGACAACTCGGCAAAGCCGACTGGGATACCGGCAGTGGAACGAAGTCGGTCGATCTCCGGCCGTGGGCGGCGCGACTGGTCTACGCGCTGCCAGTGGCGACCAAAACGCGCATCCTGTTAGGCGCGGGCTATCAGCAGAACATCTACAAGGGACGCATCATCGAGTTCCCCGGCGGAACGAATTCGAAGAATGAGTACGAAGATGCATTCTCCGGTTTGGTCGGCATCAAGCAATGCTTGAACGACAAGTGGAATTTCCGCGCCGACGTCCCGATCGATTACAACCCGTCGCCTAACTACAACAGCGATCCGGGCACGTTGAACGGAACGGCGTTGAACTACGGCATCCGCGTTGGCTTCGGCTACTCGCTCATCGGTACCTGCTATCGCAAGCCGGCACCGCCTCCACCACCGCCGCCGCCACCACCACCCCCGCCGCCACCACCGCCGCCGCCACCACCGCCGGCCAACACGCCGCCTGTCTTGACGATCACCTCGCCGTCGAACGGTTCAGCGTTCACGACGGCAGTGACCGCGACGGCAACGTGCACCGACGCCGAAGACGGCGATATCGCAAGCAAGGTGATGTGGAGCAGCAACCGTGACGGCAGCATGGGCACCGGCGCGAGCGTCACGAAGAAGCTCTCGTCAGGCGCACACACCCTCACCGCCACCTGCACCGACTCGAAGGGGAGCACGGTCACGCGGACGGTGAACATCGGCGTCAACGAACTCCTCGTTCGCTTGAACTGGGTCTACTTCAATTTCGACCAGGCGACGCTGACCCGTGCTGGACGCGACACCCTGAATCGTGTGATCGCGACGCTGAAGGAAAAGAGTGATTGGAAAGTCTCGGTCGAAGGCCACACCGACCCCTACGGCAGCGACACGTACAACCAGAACTTGTCTGATCGCCGCGCCGCAACAGTGGCTGGCTTCCTGACGAAGGGTGGCATCGACAACTCGCGCATTTCGACCAAGGGCTTCGGGGAGCAGTGCCTCGTGCTCGATGACGATCACGCGAAGCCGACCAAGGGACACAAGGCGCATCAGGTGAATCGCCGCGTGGAAATCTGGTCGGTGGGTGACCAGGGCTCTCCGTCGAGCTGCCGCGCGCAGTAAGCGCTCGACGCTTCACAATCAGAACGCCCCGGTGCTTCGGCGCCGGGGCGTTTTTCCTTGAACCGCCTGCGAGCCTGGCAACGGGTGACACGGCCCGGCAACGCCTAACACCGCCGTGCGCCGATCGTCGTTAGGCGACCTTGGCGGCGATACGGGGCGGTGTTTCATCGCCCTGCCGGCGATACACCGGAGCGGCAAGCCCTCCCTGGCGCACCAGCTGGTCCGTCACGCCTAACGTGTTCTCGGTTCCCCCGAGCACGACCGCGCCGCCCGGATGCAGCTGGCGGACGATTCGCTCAAGGACATCCTGCTTGGTCGCCGTATCGAAGTAAATCAGGACGTTGCGAATGAAAATGATGTCGAACAAGCCATTGGTCGAAAACGGCTTGAGAAGATTCTGCTCCTGAAACGTGATCTGCTTGCGCAACTCCGGTACGATCTGGAACCCTTGCGGCACCTGCCGGAAGAAGCGCACGAGAAGCTGAACGGGCAGACCGCGCTGCACCTCGAATTGGTTGTAGATCCCCTCTTTGGCGCGCGCGAGCGTGGGCGATGAGTAGTCGGTGGCGAGGATATCGATCGGCGTCGTGCCCAGCGCCGCACGCTGCTGCTCGATGGTCATGGCAACCGAGTATGCCTCTTGTCCCGTTGAGCACGCCGCACACCACACGCGCACATTGCGGTTGGTCGCGCGCGCGCGGGCAACCGCGTCGGGGAGGAGATTCTCTTGCAAGACGGTGAACGGTGCGGAATCGCGAAAGAACAACGTTTCGCCTGTCGTCATCGCATCGCACACATCCTTCACCAGCGTTGGCGACGGCGCGACGCGCAACGCAGCGATGAGCTCCGAGAGGCCGGCGAACCTGTGGTTCGTTGCAACCGGCGGGAGTCGGCTCTCCAGCAGATAATCCTTCCCTGAGCCCAGCCAGAGCCCGCTGTGCTGCTTGAGCAGCTCCGCGAGAAGGCGATAGTCGTCAGGCGCAATCATAAGCTGGGGACACAGCAGAGCGTAGAGATCCGATGCGCGATATCGGAGAGTGGAAGGCACCAGTTCGCGAGCCCTGCATTCGTTACTGCTCCTGGCATTCCCCAGACCACAGACGTGGCCTCATCCTGCGTGACGACGCGCCCACCAGCGGCGCGAAGGACTTCACAGCCGCGTCGTCCGTCTTCGCCCATTCCCGTGAGGACCACCGCAAGCGCTGCCGCACCGTACGTCGATGCGATGGAGCGAAGCATGACGTCGGCTGCGGGACGGCAATGATTCTCGGAGGGCGTCTGCGTGAGGCGAATGAATGCGCGCCCTTCATGCGTGGCGACGATCATGTGGAAGTCGCCAGGCGCAACGTAGGTGCAGCCGCCCCGAATGATCTCGCCGTCGCGCCCCTCCACGCACTCGCGTCCCGTGTCGCGCGCGAGTCGCTGCGCAAGCAGTCCGGTGAAAAGCGGCGGCATGTGCTGCGTGACCAGCGTGGGAAGCGGAAAATCGCGCGGCAACTCGGACAGCACCTCTGCCAGCGCGTTTGGCCCGCCCGTGCTCGACGCGATCGCAAGCACGCGCGGCGAAACGTCGGCACTCGCACCACCAAGAATAGTCGTGCTGACACGCGAGGGTGGTGTGGGATGCGCAACTGGTAGTTTGGGGGGCACGTACCCTGCCCCACCGATGGCGCGGACTTTCGCGATGATCTCGTTGGACATCACGCCAAGGCTCGCCGCACCAGCCTTGGACGACGGCTTGGAGATGTAGTCCGCCGCCCCCAGCGCCAGTGCCTGCATCGTAATACTCGCCCCCCGCTGGGTGAGCGAGCTGGCCATGATGACGCGCACCCCCGGATGCTCCGCGAGGATGCGGGGGAGCGTTGCGAGGCCATCGAGCTCCGGCATTTCGACATCAAGGAGCACAACATCCACACTCACGTGCTTCAGCGCATCGAGCGCGAGGCGCCCGTTAGGCGCCGTTGTGACGACCGAGATATCGGGCGCCGCGTCGAGCATGCGACCGAGAGCGCCGCGTATGACGGCGCTATCGTCAACGATCAAGACCCGCACCGTTTTGCCAACGGCGCTCACTGCACCCCGCACGCAACAAGCTTCGACCCAATGATCTCGGCGTCGAACGGCTTCATGATGTACTCGTTCGCCCCCAGGCCTAACGCACGCTGGATCTCGTCGAACGTGTTGTGCGTGGTGCACATGATCACGGGCGGCTGCGCGAGTTGCGTGTTCCCTCGCATGCGCTCAAGGAATGTGAGGCCGTCCATGACCGGCATGTCGATGTCGCATAGGACCGCGTCGAGCGCAGGGCCGTCGGTGCAACGCTGCAGGGCGATCGCGCCATCGGCAGCTTCCTCCACCTGATAGTTCATGGACTCGAGAATGCGCCGGATGGCCTTGCGAATGGCGCCGGAGTCATCGATGACCAGGATCCGCTTCATGGTTGATGCGCAACGCTCGCGGAAGGGACTGAAGTGCCTGCGACGGAATGACGCACGTGCATCCCTGAGTATCGGCACGCCTACACAGCGGCTGTAGGTAGGTGACTCGTTAGGCCTCGCGAAGGACCTTGTTGTCTACGATGCGACGCGCGTCACATGATCAGAGGCCATCGCATCAAACGACGACGGTTTCAGTGCGGCGCAGGGCGCCAGCGCTCCGGCGACCCTTTATCGGATGGCTTCCAACGAAACACTCTCACGCTGGGCATTCGGATTGTCCCGAATGGTGCGCTCCGCAGCGCTCTCGCGGGCGAGGAGGCGGAGCGAGCTCCACGAAACGATGGCGAGTATGACTTCCAGAACGCCAACCATCGCGAAGATGGCGCGATAGGCCGGAGTGCCATCACTCCCCTGCGTGGTGGCAACGAGAATGCCGCCGACGATGGGACCGACGAGAAATCCGAAGGATCCCGCGACCTGGAATGCGCCGAAGAGTCCTTCTCCCTCGCCGCGTCGCGCGAGATCGGAGATCAGGAGAAGATTCGGCGTGAACATCAGCGCACTGAGCACTCCCGACGCAAGCATCGCCGCCGGCAACCACGCCGTAGAAACAAAGCCGTATGTCGCGAAGACAACCCCAAACAACACGTTGCCGACGAGCATGGGGCGAAACCACCCAATGCGATCGGCGAGGCGCCCCGCAGGATAGCAGAGAATCGCGAACGGGATCATGAAGAGCGCGATTACCGCCCCGCGCTGCGATGCCGACATACCGTGCACCGCACGCAGGAAGAGCGTGAAGGTCGAGACGAAAATCCCGATGCTGAAGCGGTCCATGAATCCGTAACCCAACGGAATCCACGTGCGCAGCGATCGCCGGTTCCAGCGGTAGCGCCCTCCCCCCTCATGCGCCTGCGCGTCACCGGCAGGTAGCTCGCCTAACGTCGCCGTGACAGACGCCGCGAGGAGTAGCAGAATCGCTCCCACCACATAGACTAGTGACGGATTGCGTTCCACGAGCCACCCGCCGACGGGCGAGCCGATCGCGACGCCGACCATGATCGCCGTGGCAAGAGCGCCGAGTGAGCCGCCGCGACGGACGCCCGATGAACGATTGCTCGCCACCATCAGGAGGGTGACGGCGGGGAGGTGCACCGCCCCATCGAGGATGCGAAAGGCGTACAACATGTTCAGTGACGTCGCGAGACCCATCCCGGCGAAGGCAACAGCATCCATCACCAGGGCGAAAATCACCCAATGCCTAACGCTGAACCATCGACGATAGAAATGCATGGTGGCCGGAACGGTAAACATTCCGGCCACCAAGTTGACGGTCATGAACGCGTGTGCATCGCTCTGAGTGCCACCGTGCGCCGTCACAACAAGCTCATGAGTCCCGGGCACGAGTAACGTGACCGGGACCAGAGCGAGGAATGTGGCTAGCGCAAGAGTGGGAGTGGTTCGCACTCCTAGGAAGCTTTCAGCTTGCGCCGGTATTCCGCAACCATGGCGCTGAGCTTTTCCGACTCCTGCGAGAGCTGCCGGGAAGCCTGCTTGATGTTCTCCGCAGTACGCCCCCCTTCCTGCGCGACCTGCGTGACGCTCGCGATGTTGTAGCTGACGTCGGCCGTGCCACGCGCGGCTTCGCTCACATTGCGCGAGATCTCCCCCGTCGCGGCATTCTGCTCTTCGACCGCTCCGGCGATCGTCGTCGAAATCTCGCTGATCTTGTCGATGACGCTTGCAATCTCGCGGATGGCGGTGACGGCAAGTCCTGTGTCCTGTTGAACGCCGGCAATCTTATTGCCGATTTCCTCGGTCGCTTTCGCCGTTTGGCGCGCCAACTCTTTCACTTCGTTCGCCACAACTGCGAAACCCTTTCCTGCTTCTCCGGCGCGCGCCGCTTCGATCGTTGCGTTGAGTGCGAGGAGATTGGTCTGTTGGGCAATCGAGGTGATGACCTTCACCACCTGGCCGATCTCCTGGCTCGACTGGCCGAGCTTGGCCATCGTGTCCGTGGTCGTTGCCGCCTGCTTCACGGCAACCTGCGCAATCTGCGATGCTTCCTGCACGCGCCCCGCGATTTCGCGAATGCTTGCGGTGAGTTGTTCAGCGGAGCTGGCAACCGTCTGTACGTTTCGCGTCGCCTGCTCGCTCGCCGCGGCCACCGCTTGCGCCTGACGGGAGGTCTCTTCGGACGATGCGGCCATTCCCTGCGCGCTCGCTTCGAGCTCCGTCGCAGACGAGCTGACGACCTGCACGACATCTCCCAACTCGTCGGCCATACGCTGACGTTCGAACACCGCGGCGGAGATGTCGCTGGCGAACTTCACAACCTTCACAACCTGGCCATCGCGATTGCGAATCGGGTTGTACGACGCCTGAATCCAGATCTCCTTTCCGCCTTTGCCGAGTCGCTTGTACTCACCGGTGTCGAACTCACCGCGATTGAGCTTTGCCCAGAATTCGCGATATTCGTTGCTGGAGCGATAGCGCTCCTCACAGAAAATCGCGTGATGCTTTCCGCGCAGCTCGTCGAGCGTATAGCCTAACGTGTGGAGGAAGTTGTTGTTTGCCGTGATGACGGTGCCATCGAGATTGAACTCGATGACCGCGTTCGAGCGATCGATGGCCGCGACCTTGCCCGCGTAGTCCGCCGTTTCGTTCGACCGCTCGGTGATGTCCGAGGAGAACTTGATGACCTTGACGACGTTTCCCTGCGAATCGCGAATCGGGTTGTACGTCGCCTGAATCCAGACTTCTTTGCCGCCTTTGCCGAGTCGCTTGTACTCGCCCGCGTCAAACTCACCACGATTCAGCTTTGCCCAGAACTCGCGATAGGCAGCGCTGTTGCGATAGCTGTCGTCGCACAGGATCGAGTGGTGTTTCCCCTGAATTTCGTCCAGCGTGTAGCCTAACGTTTTGAGGAAGTTGTCGTTGGCGGTCACGATCGTCCCATCGAGCGTGAACTCGATGACCGCCATCGACTTCGAGATCGCGTCGAGCTGCGCGGAAAGCTGTTGCAGCTGCTCCTGTGCGTCCTCGCCCTGGTGACGTGACGGAAGGGCGTCGAGCGCGGCGGCGACGCTGGGACGGATGGCGCCGTTCGAGCGACGCCCATTGCCAAGGCGGGTAGCGGACATTGCGCGGAGTTCCTCGCGGGTATTTGGGGGTGGGGTTGGAGAATTGGACGCGCCGATGGCGGCGCCTGCTGCTACTTGTGTGTAGGTCTTGATCCATGCGTTCTCGAGCGCATCGCTCCATAGCGGTCCGGCGATGCTCGCGAACGTTTCGAGCACGCATTCGGCGACAGCGTCGTACTGCGGGGGACGGAGGCCGTACGCCACAAATCGGCGCCCCAGCTCCCGCCCGATCCTTGCGAGTCGGTCGGGGCGATCGACGCTGGCGGTGATGCTTTCGATGGTTTGTACGAATGCCTGGTGGAGATGGGCCGATTGCGATTGCGCGACGAATGGCCGCAGCGCGGGGATGCGTTCGACGAGGAGACGGTAGAACGCAATCGCCACGTGATCGACGCGCGGCTTCACGGCGTCGTATGAGGCGCGCACGAGCTTCACCTGCGTCGCCGACGTGCGGGTCCTGGGTTTAGGCATATGAATGTCTCTCCAGCGCGTTAGGCGGGGACGACGTCGAGTCGCAACAAGGCGTCGACGTTGAGGACGACAAGCAAGCCCCGCTCGCGACGCACGATCCCTGAACAGACTTGACGCCAGGTGGGATGGAGCGTCGGGGGCGCCGCTTCAACCGCCGTTCGTTCGACCGAGAGCACATCGCCCACTTCGTCGACCAGAAGGGAGAACAGCTCACTGTCATGACGGACCACGACGTTCATCAGCTCCGAAACGGGAGCCGTCGTTAGGCCCAGTCGTGTACGAAGGTCCAGGGCGGTGACGATCTGCCCGCGGAGGTTGAGGAAGCCTGCGACCTCGGCCGGTGCGAGCGGTACGTCGGCGATGCGCTGCGCGAGAAGGACCTCCTGTACCATCAGCACCGGGATGCCTAACCACTGGTCGTTCACCCGGAAGGTCACGTACTCCACCGTCGTCGCGTGGCTCATGCGGCCACCTCGGCACGCCTAACTGCGTGCTGCAGCGCGCGCAAAAGGGTTTCACGATCCAGCTTGACGAGAAATTCGTCGAAGCCGGCGTCGGTCGCCGTTTGGCGGTCGGCCGCCGAGCTCCGGGCCGTGAGGGCGATGAGCGGAAGCTCGCGCAGCGCGCGGTTGCCGCGAATCGCTCGCGCAAGCTGGTATCCGTCGACCGTCGGCATGTCGATGTCGCTGACGATGACGTCGAAGCGCTCGCCGCGTTCGAGACGTTGCAAGGCTTCCGTGCCCTCTGTCGCAGTGATCACCTTGAAGCCCGCGCTGCGTATGACCGGGACGATCAGGTTCAGGAAGAACTTCGAGTCGTCGACGAGCAGAACGCGCGCCGCGTCGGGTGTGGACGTTGCAGCTGGCGAGAACCAGTCGCCGAAGGCCTGAACCAGGTAGTGGTTGGTATCGATGACCTCTGTTGCCCTGCCACCGATGACGCTCACGCCGAGCACACCCTCACGCCGCGCGCCGTGATCCAGCACCAGTCGGTCTTCGACGATGTCGCGAATCTCCTCGACGGCGAGTCCCATCGAGCGACCGCTGTCGGTGAAGACGACGACGGGTCGCGGATCCTTCGCGCGAATGTCGATGCTCGGCGACGCGGCAATGAGCGGCAAGAGCGCGCCGCGATACTGGACGAGATACCGTCCTCCCGCGTGCTCGATGTTGCCCGCCGGAATTTCCTCCAGTCGCGCCACCAACGAAAGCGGAACCGCCTGGAGCGCGTCGTAGCCGGCGTCGAACAGGAGCACCGTCTCGCGCTCGTCTTCCCATTCGTCCTTGGCGACAGTGGCGACGCCTACCGACGCTGCTTCGTTCTGCCGTGCCGAAAGAGCGTGATTGGCGATGCCGGTCGTGTCGAGAATCATGATCACGCGCCCATCGCCCAGAATCGTGCATCCTGCGTAGACGCTGAGATGTTTCACGAGGCGGCCCGTCGGCTTGACGACGATCTCCTGCGTGTCGAAGACTTCGTCGACCTCGAGGCCGAAGCGCGTCTCCCCTACCTGGCAGACGATGATGTTATAGTCGCTGACCTCATGCGCAGCGCCTAACGAGAACTGGTCAGCGAGCGAAACCAGTGGCAGGAGCGTGTCGCGCAAACGGAAGAAGCGCGCGCCGTGCACCTGCTCGATGCGCTCACGCGCCTCCTCCGTGACACGTACCAGTTCCACCACGCCAATCTGCGGAATGGCAAAGGTTTCGCCCGCTGTCCCAACAAGCAGCGCCGAGATAATGGCGAGCGTCAGCGGGATCTTGATGCGAACGGTCGTCCCCTCACCGAGTCGCGACGACAGTTCGACGGTGCCGCCAACTTTCTCGATGTTGCTGCGAACCACGTCCATGCCAACGCCACGGCCACTGACATTCGTGACTTTCTCCGCCGTGGAGATCCCGGGCTCGAAGATGTAGCGGAAGATTTGTGAGTCACTGAGTGTCGCCGCGGCTTCTGCCTTCACCAATCCCTTCTCGATCGCCTTGGCGCGCACACGATCGACATTGATACCGGCGCCGTCATCGGTGATCTCGAGAATGACATGCCCACCTTCATGGAAGGCGTTGAGGCGAATCGTCCCCTTCTCAGGCTTTCCGGCGGCACGACGAACGTCTGGCTGCTCGACGCCATGATCGCCGGAGTTGCGAACCATGTGCGTGAGTGGATCCTGGATTGCCTGGAGGATCTGACGATCGAGCTCCGTTTCCGCGCCGTGCATCTCGAGCTCGAGCCCCTTGCCACTCGCCGTGGCGAGATCGCGCACGAGACGCGGCAGTTTGGTCCATGCACTACCGATGGGCTGCATGCGCGTCTTCATCACCGCTTCCTGCAAGTCGGTGGTCACGCGATTCAGGTGCTGTACCGGTGCGGCGTAGACCGAGTCTTCTTCGGCTGCCGCGAGTTGGATGAGCTGGTTGCGCGCGAGTACCAACTCGCCAACCATGTTCATCAGCTTGTTGAGCAGCACAACATCCACGCGAAGTGTGCTGTCCGCGACACTTTGCTTGGCCTCGCCGTTTGCGTCGGAGCGCGCGGAACCACTGTCGTTAGGGCCCGCTGGCGCCGAGGCAGGCCACTCGCGGCTCGGCGCCACTTCGGGCAACTCCGCCACGGATTCGTCGGCGAAGATCTCGAACGAGCCAGCGTTCGCGTCGATCGACTCTCGATCGTCACCGACATCCGGCTCGTTAGGTTGCTCGGGCGCACCTTCACTGTCGCTGATCCATCCCTGCAGCGTCTCAATGAGCGCCGAGTCGTCGCCAACCGGTTCTTGCTCCGTGGCCTCGAGTGAGACGAGGATCGTCTTGATCACATCGACTGCCGCAAGCACATCGCTGACAAGTGATGGCGTCACTGGAATGACGCCGTCGCGCACAAGGCCGAGCACACTTTCGGCAGCGTGCGCCACCATCTCCAGGCGTGGGAGACCGATGAAGCCGCACGTCCCCTTGATCGTGTGAATCGTACGGAAAATGCCATGCACCAGCGGTAGTTCCGCGGGACGTCGTTCCAGCTCGACGATGTCTCGATCGAGCCTCGCGAGATTCTCGTTACTCTCCGTCAGGAAATCGTAGAGGAGGTCGTCCATGACGTTGGATGATGCCGGCATGAAGGGAATTCACAGGACCCTAACCCGGCTTGGCGCCGCAGCAGGTCCTACTTCCTAATTTCGGATCAAAACGAGGAATCTTTATTGCAGAATTGTTAGGCGCGCGTAATGTCGCACGATCGGCGCTGCGCGTCCTGCAATCGAGCGTTAGGCGAAGTTACACTCAGCGCGTGGTGGCTGACTCAAGGAACGCCCGGAAGGGTCGCCCGTCCTCGGCTTCGACGTCAACGTGGAATTCGTCGGCGATGGCGATCAGAGGATCGCCGACGATCTACGGCACCAGGCGGTAGCGCAGCTTGATCTGCGAACCAGCGGCCTGAAGGGTCAACGTCTCGCCGTCGAAGGAACCCGTGAATCGTCGCGTATTCGACGCGTTCGCCGCTGGCGCTAGCGAGAGCGTCAATGACTCGCCAGCGAGTGCTGCTTGCGCGATGAGCACGACCCCTGACGAAAGTCGGGCCGTGCCGGTGAGGGCGAGAACCCCGCCTGACGCGCGCGGAAAACGCGGTGATTCATAGAGGCTCAGCGCAACTGGAAGACCCGCCGACGCGCCTAACGGTGACCACTCTCCTTCGATACCGTGGTCCCGATCGGCGGTGAGATCGAGCGCCACGTCGGTGAGCGTGGCCACCGCGCCAAACACTCCAACTCCCCCTTGCAGCGAATTGCCCTGCACGTCATCGCCAAACGGATCGGCTCCGACGACGCTGTACTTCAAATAGTTGGCGTCAACCGCGGCAACGCTGAACGTCTGCGTGGTACCGGGCCAGATGTCTCCACGCTCGGCGCCGAACCCCCAGGATGAATCCTGCAGCGCAGCAGGAAGGAGGAGTCGGTCTCGAATGCCAGCGGTAACGCGATTGCTGCTGCTGAACCCTGGGAGGACGTGTCGCACTACGTACGCGGCAGCGCCTACGTCGGCAGAGCGACGCGGGAGCAAGAGCGTATCGCGATCGAGATTGAATCGACGTGCGATGCGATCAGCGACGGGAGCGAACGACGGCATGCGCGTCGTGCCGCGAACCGTGGAAAGGTCGGTCTCCACACGAAGGCGGTAGGTCGCACCTGGGACGAGGCGCAGCATTTCGTCAGGGGCATCGTCGTTAGGTGCCGCGCGCACCACACTCTTGATGCGATAGACGCCGTTCCCCGTTCCGTCCGTGCGCAGGATGCGGTCCTCAACCGCAACAAGGGAGTCTTTTTCGGCCGGCCCGATTATCACGACGCGCGCGCCAGAAATCGGCACTCCGCCGCGTGCGACGATCGGATCGCGCGACGTCACCGATGCACGCTTGGCCGTGGAGTCGGTATGCGTCCGCTCGACGAGAATGACCTGCTCGCCCATGCTCGGATCGAGGATCGCGTGTACAACAACGCGCGGTGTCATCGTCGGCGACGCCGTCTTCTCCGCGGAGCACGCGACGAGCAACACCCCGAGCAGAGCCATCGGCGCGAACCGGCGCGGCGGGTGGCACGGCGAGTGGCAGAGCGAGTGCCGCATCAGAACTCCACCCGCATGCCTAACGACGGAAGAACCGGGAACTGCGTGTGGCGAACGATGCGCAGCGACGTCCCCTGCTGATCCAGCGCGTACAGCAGCACGTTGCGACGGTCCATCACATTGATGATGCTCGCCGTGGGATAGAGGATTCCCCAGCCGGTCTTGATTCGGCGTTCGGCACTCAGGTCGAGACGTGAGTACAGCGGAAGGCGCTCACCATTGCGGACGCCGTGCACGATGTCGGCGTCGTTCGCGCCCGAAACAGGAGTCCAGCGGTGAAGGATTGGATCGTATTGCCACCGCGACATACGTCCGGCCCAACCGGTGTACGGTGTTCCGGTTGAGAGCGCGGCATGCATGCCGAAAGACCAGCCGCTGCGCTGTGTTAGGTTCACGACAACGTTTGCGTTGTGTCGGCGATCGTGCGCAGCGAAATATCGAACGCCGTCGCGCTCGCGGTACGACAAGGCGTAGCCATACGAGAACCAGCCGCTGAACGGACCGCGCTCGAGCTGTCGTACCATGGCGTCGATGCCATACGATGTCCCGTTGAAGGTGCGCAGCAGCGAGGGGCGTACTCGCGGATCGATCGTCGACGATGGCTCGCTCAGCGACGCGAATCGTTTTCCGTACGCTTCGATGCGCACGAAACGCGATGATGAAATCCATCGTTCGGCGCCAAGGATGAGATGCGACGACGTGGAGACCGGGATGTCGCGCCCACTCACCATCCACAAGTCAAAGAGACGGAGCGGAAGATCCTCGTTGCGAACGGCGTGCGTCCATTGCGCGAAGCGCCCCGCCGTTGCAGTCAGCGCGAAGTCTGGGGAGATGAAGTACCGCGCCATGACCCTCGGCGAGAGACGTTGCCACCCTGCACCGCCCACGCGTTCGCCACGAAGACCAAGGCGCAGCAACAAGCGCCGATTCACTCGCCAGACATCGTCCACATGGAGCGTGGCTGCATTCCCTCGTTGGCCTATCGTCGTGTCGCCGTCGGTCGCGCGGGCGTCGGGAAATGGGGAATCGGAGGAGGGAGCGAGCCGCTCGCGATAGGTGCTGCGCAACAGCGAGACCTCGTAGCCACCACTTATCGTGTGGCTCGCCATCTCGTGCACCACGCGTCCGCTGATGCGCGCATCTCCCATGCGCTGCACGATGGAGAGCGATTCTGCGGGCACCTCGAACTGCGTGTGAAACGTCGAGATTGACGCGCGCTGCGTCACCACCGTGGTAGCGCCAAGCGGCTGCTCCCACGCCAGCCCTGCCACGCGGTTCCCCCAATTGAACCCCACGTTGCGCATCGTGCCTAACGCCGACGAATCACTCGCCAATCCGCCACCGGAGCCGCTCGACTCGTCGAGCACGTCGAGCCCCGAATACGCGGTGAGCGCCAACGAACCACCGCGTGGCAAAGAAGCCTTGAGATGCAGTTGTGTGTCGGCGAAGTGATAGGGGAAGTCGTTTGCGCCGTGCAGCGCTTCGATGACCTTGTCGGCATACGTCCGTCGCGCCGCGCCACTCCACGTTAGGCGCCCCCCCGCCGTCGTTCCGGCCAGACGCACAGACGACGAAAGGACCGAGAGGTCGGTCGTCCCATGCACACCACTCCGCGTGTCTTCGGCGCTCTTCACTTCGAGAACGCTCGAAAGTCGTCCTCCATATTCCGCGGGAAAACCTCCGGTCAGGAGATCGACGCGCCCGACAGTGGCATCGATGAACGTCCCGAACAGCCCGCCGAGGTGGAATGGATTGTAGATGGCGACCCCGTCGAGGAGGACGAGATTTTGATCGGCCTCGCCGCCACGAACATTGAACGACGACGACATGTCGTTGCGAGAGGCGACGCCGGGGAGGAGCGAAACAACCCGCAGCACGTCGCGATCGCCTAACGCTGGAACATGCGCCAACTCGCTGCGAGTAAACGATAGCGCGCTGGAGACCGGACGTTCATCGAATTGCCGCCGTTCATCGCGACGCGCTCTCGTCTCGACTGACGCCAACTTCGGAGCCACAGGATCGAGCGTCAGCGTTAGGTGCACGGTGTCGTCATCACACGGGGCGACGATCGTCGAACGTTGGCGATATCCAATCGCGCGCAGCCGAAGCTCGGTGCTGGTGCCTGACGAGAGGCGCAGCACAAACTGCCCGAGCGAATCCGCACGCGTGGCCATCACGCCGTCGACAAAAACGTCAGCGCGCACGCCACTCCCCGTTCGCGCGTCAAGCGCCACTCCAGTGACGCGATGCGTGTTTGCCGATTGTGCGCGCAGCGACGATGTCGTCGGCGCGAACGCACTCATCACGATCGCGAGAAGACCGACGGCGACGCGCCACACGCCCGATGGAGGAGAGCCACACTCCGGGCGAGACACACCGTTCGCAGAACATCCGTGCGATCGTGCGCGTCGAGACAGCAACTACACTTCTCCTGCTGCGCCAGCGTCGGAAGGCCTTTTCGCGCGCGCGATCGCGAAGGCGGCCGCACGAAACACTCAAAGGAGGGACTGCCCAACTCTGCTGAGTTCGAACAGAGTTATGGTCGACCCCGCTGAAGCAGGAGACATGCCATGCGTGACGAACGTCACGAGAATTCTTTACGACACGCCGATGACGCGTTTCACGTCGTTTCCGCGCGACTTCGACGGCGTATGATGAGAAGTCTCACACCCCAGCTTTAGTTTTGAGACAGCCAACACGCGGCTGCCGGACAGTGACCGCACGTGGGACGGCACGTGTGACCGCACGTGTGACCGACGAATCGACGATACCCCTCATGATCGACAAACCAACCTCCGACAAACGTTCGCAAGCGCGCGATTCCCTTCTCCGAGGAGTTGATGGCGCGGCACGTCGAACGCGCGCCGTCGCCGCCTTCGCGTTATGCGTCGCGGGCGGCGTGAGTGCCTTGTGTAGCTGGGCTTCGCCGATCGGAGCCCAGAGCACGGCGAAACGCTCCTCGGAGGCGAGTAGGGCACGCGCTGCTGCACCCTCAGCGGCCATTCCTCTCGATCCGGCGATTCGCACCGGGCGGCTGCCTAACGGGTTGCGTTACGTCGTGCGTCGGAACAGTCGGCCCAAGGATCGTGTGGATCTGCGCCTCGTCGTGAATGCGGGGTCGGTGCTGGAGGACGATGACCAGCGTGGTCTCGCGCACTTCACCGAGCACATGCTCTTCAACGGGACGAAGCGCTTCCACAAGAACGACATCGTATCGTACCTCGAGTCCATCGGCGTCCGATTCGGTGCGGATCTCAACGCCTATACGGGGTTCGACGAGACGGTCTACATCCTCCCGGTTCCGACCGACAAGCCTGGGCTCGTCGAACGGTCGTTCGACATTCTCGAAGACTGGGCGTCGGGCGTGACCTTCGACTCCGCTGACGTGACGGGTGAACGCGGCGTGGTACTCGAAGAGTGGCGTGGAGGACTAGGCGCCGACTCACGCATTCGCGACCAGGAATTCCCGATCGTCTTCAAAGGGTCTAAGTATGCGCAGCGCCTCCCGATCGGCCTTCCCGAAGTCATTCGCAACGCGACGCCTGCCCCACTCAAGCGCTTCTACCACGAGTGGTATCGCCCGGAGTTGATGGGCGTGGTGGCCGTGGGCGACGTCGATCCCGCGCGCATGGAAGCGCTGATTCGGCAACGCTTCTCGAAGCTGACCAACCCACCGAACGCCCGGAAGCGCCCGATCATTCCGGTTCCACCTAACGATTCGACACTTGTCTCGATCGCGACCGACCCGGAACAGCAATTCTCGTCGGTATCGATTCTCTACAAGCACGCACCACGCCCAACGCGCACCACGAGTGACTATCGCCGGTCGCTCGTTGGTGAGCTGTACAATTTCATGTTCAATCAGCGGCTCACGGAGATTTCGCGACGTGCCGACGCGCCGTTCTCGTTTGCGTCGTCGGGATATGGGTCGTTTGTTCGTTCCACCGACGTGTACCAACTCACGGCCGCCGCCAAAGAAGGAAAAATTCTCGAGGCGTTGCGCGCCGTCCTCCTCGAAGCGCGGCGCGTGGATCGATTTGGCTTTCTCGCGAGCGAGCTCGCGCGCGCGAAAGCAGCGGTCGAGCGCTCATACGAGAGTGCGTTCGCCGAGCGCGAGAAGACTGAGTCCGATCGTTATGTGTCGGAGTATGTCGACTATCTGCTCACCAACGATCCGACGCCAGGGATCGCGTGGGAATACAAGACCGTGAAGTCGATCCTGCCAACGATCGCGCTCACCGAGGTCGATGCGCTTGGGCGCGGGTGGATCACCGACACCAATCGCGTCGTGACGGTCGCCGCTCCCTCGCGAGACAGCGCCTCGGTGCCTAACGCGGCGGCCATCCTGCGGACGTTCCGCGTGGGCGATACGGCGACGGTCGTGGCGTACAAGGAGACGGTATCCGACGCGCCGCTGGTCGCGACGCCCCCGGCCCCAGGGAAGATCACGAAGGAAACAAGCATTCCGGAGTTAGGGGTCACCGAGTGGACGCTCTCCAACGGCATTCGCGTCTATCTCAAGCCCACGGACTTCAAGGCCGACGAAGTCATGATGCGCGGGTTCAGCCCTGGTGGTACGTCGCTCGTCTCCGACCGCGATCTTCCATCAGCGCTGCTCGCGACTACAGCGGTCGATCGCGGCGGCCTCGCCTCCTTCGATGCGATTGAGCTGGGCAAGAAGCTCACGGGCAAACAGGTGCGCGCGAGCACCTACATCGATGGAGAGAGCGAGGGAATCGCTGGGGGAGGTTCACCGAAAGATCTCGAGACGCTCTTCCAACTCGTCTACTTGCGATTCACCGCGCCGCGCCGCGACTCGGCGGCCTTTGCCGCGTTCAAGGCGCAGGTGGCACCCTTCTTCGCCAATCGCGCGAACTCGCCGGACGCAGCGTTCGCCGACACCATCACCGTAACGATGGCGCAACACAATCCACGCGCCCGCCCCATGTCGCAAGAGACGCTCGATTCGGCGCGCTTCGATCGCGCGCTCGAGATTTATCACGAGCGATTCGCCGACGCCTCGGACTTCCGATTCGTGTTTGTGGGGAGCTTCACACTCGACGCGATGCGTCCGCTTGTCGAACGGTGGCTCGCCACGCTCCCATCCACCGGTCGCCACGAAACGTTCAAGGACGTAGGCATCCGCGCGCCGACGGGCGTCGTTGAAAAGGTCGTGCGCAAGGGCGTCGAGCCGAAGGCCACCACCCTTCTGCTCTTTACCGGCGATGCCCAGTACGCGCCGGCGACGCGTTATGCGTTGCGTTCGTTAGGCGACTACCTGGAGATGCGCCTCCTGGAGACGCTCCGTGAAGCGTTAGGCGGGACATACTCCGTGAGCGTTGCCGGTCAAGCGTCGAAGGAGCCGCGCGAGCAGTATTTGGTTTCCATCGAGTATGGGTCTTCGCCGACGCGCGCCGACTCCCTATTCGGAGCGGTGATGGCGGTCATCGATTCGGTCAAGAACGGGAAGATCGATTCCGCCGGCGTGGAAAAAGTGCGCGAGCAACAACAGCGCACGCTCGAAGTGAGCCAGCGCGAGAATTCGTACTGGTTAGGCAACATCTCCGCACGTCTCGAATACGGCGAGGATCCCCGAGGGCTCGTCGAGTACCAGCAGTTCATCAAGGGACTGTCGGCCGACCAGATACGCGATGCAGCGAGGAAGTATCTCGACACGTCGCGATATGCGCGGTTTGTGCTGCTCCCGGTGGAGACGAAACCGTGAGCGAGCGGAGAGATGCGTGAGTGCACGACGAGCGGCGGCGCCCAGGTGAAGAGGCGCCGCCGTTTTCTCGTTAGGCGCGGAGAATGATGACACGCCACATGGGAGCGAAGCCTCACCTTAATAGTGGTGCGAGCCTGTCAGGGATTCGCTGACATCGGGGTGGATCGCTCCCGACGACGCAGATGCTTCACTAGTCGAAGATTCCGCTCTTTCACCCGTGTGGCCGGCGCGGCATAATCGGCCGCACAACGGCCGACCTGGTTGGCCGCACAGCGAGTGTCGTGACTCCCCTCCGAGAGGTTCTTCACATGAGTGCTTCACCGAGCGCCCACGCTGTTGATGCTGCCGGAGCAGCATCTCGGCTTGAGTCGTTCACCTATGACGACGCGATCGTCCGGAAATTCCTCTTTGCCACCATTCTGTGGGGCTTTGTCGGAATGCTGGTCGGCGTCATCGTGGCCCTGCAGATGGCGTATCCGGACCTCAACCTGGCGCCGTACCTGACGTTCGGGAGATTACGACCGCTACATACCAATGCGGTGGTCTTCGCGTTCGCTGGCAATGCGATCTTCACCGGCGTGTATTACTCGACGCAACGACTGCTCAAGGCGCGGATGTTTTCGGACGGCTTGAGCAGTGCGCATTTCTGGGGATGGCAGGCGATCATCGTTGCCGCTGCACTGACGCTCCCGTTAGGCTATACCCAGGCGAAGGAGTACGCGGAGCTCGAGTGGCCGATTGACATCGCCATCGCCGTGGTGTGGGTGATCTTTGCGATCAACTTCATCGGCGCCCTCATCAAGCGCCGCGAGCGCCATCTCTACGTCGCGCTCTGGTTCTACCTCGCGTCGATCATCACCGTCGCGGTGCTCCACATCTTCAACAACCTCTCCATCCCGGCCGGCCCCCTAAAGTCGTACAGCATCTACGCGGGCGTGCAGGACGCGTTCATGCAGTGGTGGTACGGGCACAACGCGGTGGCGTTCTTCCTCACGACGCCGTTTCTCGGGATGATGTACTACTTCATGCCCAAGGCAGCAGAAGGGCCGGTCTTCAGCTACAAGCTGTCGATCCTGCACTTCTGGACCTTGGTCTTCATGTATATCTGGGCCGGGCCGCACCACCTGCACTACACCGCGCTTCCCGAGTGGGCGTCCACGGTCGGCATGCTCTTCTCCGTGATGTTGTGGGCACCGAGTTGGGGAGGAATGATCAACGGCCTTCTCACCCTCCGCGGCGCGTGGCACAAGGTCGTCGACGATCCCGTGCTCAAATTCCTGGTCATAGCGCTCACGGGCTATGGCATGTCGACGTTCGAAGGACCGATGCTCTCGGTGAAGTCGGTGAACGCGCTCTCGCACTACACCGACTGGACCATCGCGCACGTGCACTCCGGCGCGCTCACGTGGAACGGCTTCTTTACGTTCGGCATGATCTACTGGTTGGCGCCGCGCCTGTTCCAGACCGAGTTGTACAGCAAGAAGCTGATGAACACGCACTTCTGGGTCGCGACCATCGGCATCGTACTCTACATTCTCTCGATCTACTCGGCCGGCGTCACGCAGGGACTCATGTGGCGCGCCTTCGATGAGACGGGACGCCTGCAGTATCCTGACTTCGTGGAGACCGTGGCGCGCCTGGTGCCGATGTACTGGGTGCGTGTCGTTGGCGGGACGCTCTACCTATTTGGTGCAGGACTCTTTGCCTACAACATTCTGAAGACGTGGGCACGGCGGCCGGCGATTTACGCGGTCCCTGTCATTCAAGCACCGGCGCTGGCGAAAGAGTACGTGCCCGAGCCGATGCGTCCTGGCGTTGACGTCCCCGCGACGGCGTGGGGTCGCTTCGTGGAGCTGACGTTCCACCGCAAGTGGGAGCGCATGCCGATCACGTTTGCCGTCCTCACACTCGTGGCGGTGGCGGTCGCGTCGCTCTTCGAAATCATCCCGACGTTCCTGATCCGATCGAACGTTCCGTCGATTGCGTCGGTGCATCCATACACGCCGCTCGAACTCGCCGGTCGCGACCTCTATGTCCGCGAGGGGTGCTTCAACTGTCACTCGCAGATGGTGCGTCCGTTGCGCTTCGAGACGGAGCGCTATGGCGAGTACTCGAAGCCTGGTGAGTCGGTGTACGACCATCCCTTCCTCTGGGGTTCGCGTCGCATCGGTCCCGACCTCGCGCGCGAAGGTGGACTCAAGAGCAATCTCTGGCACCTGCGCCACTTCGAGAATCCGCGCGAAGTGAATGCGAAGTCGTTGATGCCGAAGTATTCGCATCTCATCACCAACGACATCGACTTTGACGGTATCCAGAAACGCGTTGACGTGATGGCGATGCTCGGTGTGCCCTACGGGGACGCCATCGGCAAGGCGCCGCAGATGGCGCGCGAGCAGGCGAAGGTGATTGCCGCGGATCTCGCGCAAAGCGGCGGCGCCAAGGGATTCGAGACGAAGGAAGTCGTCGCACTGATCGCCTACATGCAGCGGCTGGGGAAGGACATCCAGGGTGGGCCAGAGATGGCGACGGCGAAGGGTGGCTACGTCCCTCCAGCCACGCCTAACGCGATCGGCGCTCCCGCGACGACGCCGGTGGCAACGTCGGCTGCTCCGTCAGCTGCACGCGCAGCCGGAGGCCATCCGTGAGCCTGACCGCCATCATGAGCGCGGCGAACCTCGATTTCTACGCGCAGGTCTCGCTGGTCCTCTTCCTCTTTGCCTTCGCCCTCATCGTGTGGCGCGTCTTTTCGCCAAAGCTCAAGAGTACGTACGATGCGGCGGCGCGGATGCCCCTCGATGACGAACACCCTCAGACGCCGCGCGCGCGCGGAGAGTGACCATGGCTGCCCCTCGCAACGATTCGAATCTCATCGAGCACAACTACGATGGCATCCAGGAGTACGACAACCCGCTGCCACGCTGGTGGGTCTACCTCTTCTGGGCGACGATCATCTTCTCCGTGCTCTATTACTTCAACGTCCCGGGCGTTGGCGTCGGCAACGGTCGTATCGCTAACTACGAAAAGGATCTCGCCGACTGGAAGGCCGCGCACCCGCAGAAAGCGAGCGAGCTGACGCCGGAGCAGCTCGCGGCCATGGTCGCCAACCCGGCCAAGGTCGCTGCCGGCAAGGCGGTGTTCACGACGAACTGTGTCTCGTGCCACCGCGCCGATGGCGGCGGGTTGATCGGTCCAAACCTCACCGACGAATTCTGGATCCACGGCGGAACGCTCCCCGAAATCCACAAGACGATCACGGAAGGCGTCCTCGCCAAGGGAATGCCTAACTGGGGAAAGCTTCTCAAACCTGAACAAATCGACAACGTCACCGCGTACGTCGCCTCGCTCAAGGGAAGCAATCCCGCCAATCCGAAAGCCCCTGAAGGAGCGCCGAGTAGGTAGCTGTGAGCACACAGTTGGCCCCGAGGGCCCAGGGGAGAGTCCTCCCCACGATGAACGAAGACGGATCGCGCCGTTACATCCGTCCGAAGCCTTCCGACGGCGCTTGGTACCGGCGCCGTCGTGTCGTTGCCTACGCGTTGATGGCGCTCTATCTGGCCATCCCGCATCTGCACATGAACGGGAAGCCGCTCATGCTGCTCGATGCGGTGCGTCGCGAGTTTACGCTGTTTGGGTACACGTTCCTCGCGACCGACACGCTGCTCTTCATGCTCCTGATGTTCACGCTGGCGCTCGCGATCTTCACCTTCACGGCACTCTTCGGGCGCGTGTGGTGTGGATGGGGGTGCCCGCAAACCGTGTGGATGGAGTTCCTCTTTCGGCCCATCGAACGTTGGGTCGAAGGAGGGCGCATGGGGTCGATACGACTCGACAAGGCGAAGAGCCACTTCAATCCGCGCCGGCTCGCCAAGTGGGCAATCTACATGGTGCTCGCGCTGATCCTCGCGCACACGTTCCTCGCCTACTTTGTCGGCGTCGACCAACTCAAGATCTGGGTCACGCGTTCGCCGCTCGAGCATCCGTCGTCGTTTGGCGTCATGGCCATCACGACGATTCTCGTCTTCCTCGACTTTGCGTATTTCCGCGAGCAGACGTGCACGATCGCCTGCCCGTATGGACGTTGGCAGGCCGTGCTTCTGGACAAGAGTTCGCTCGTGGTCGCCTACGACTACACACGCGGCGAACCGCGGGCCAAAGGCAAGGTGCGCGCGCCTGACGTGGGCGATTGCATTGACTGCAATGCGTGCGTCGCTACGTGCCCCACCGGTATCGACATCCGTGACGGCATTCAGATGGAGTGCATCCACTGCACGCAATGCGCCGATGCGTGCGATGCCATCATGACCTCCATCGCAAAACCGAAAGGATTGATTCGCTACACCTCGCGCGAGATTCTCGCGGGCGAGCGGCAGCACCTCATGCGACCGCGCACCATCATCTATCCGCTCGCGCTGGCGCTTGCGATCGGCACGCTCGCGTATCAACTCGAACACAAGGCGAAGGCCGACGTTACGCTCCTTCGTTCCCTCGAAACGCCGTTCACCGAGAACGCCGATGGGACGGTGTCGAATCAGGTGCGCCTGCGCATCGCCAATCGCACGGGGAGCGACGCGCAGTACAAGATCGAGGTGCAAGGCGTGGACGGTGGTAACGTCATCGTCCCCGTGAATCCCTTCCCTGTCGCGAAAGGAAAGACGGAGACGCTCAGCCTCTTCGTCATCCTCCCCCGCCAGGCGTTCAAAGACGGCGACCACGAGATCACCGTGCACATCACGGACGGCAACGACTTCACGGGAGATTTCCCCTTCCGCCTCCTCGGCCCGCAGGGCGAGACGAAGATGGACCGTGAGCACGGCGCAGCCCGCGATGAGGGAACGGGGCGCGAACAGAAGGAGAAGCGATGAAGCGCGGAATGGAGTGGCCTATCGGAATCGCTGCTGTCCTCGTGTTGTCATCGGTGGGACAGATCGTGTTCGCAACCGTGGCGTCGCGCGACAAGTCGTTCGCGGTCGAAGGGGACTACTACGCAAAGGCGGTCCACTGGAACGACGAGCTCGCGCAACGAAAGGAGAATTCGCAACTCCGCTGGAGAGTGACGCCGACGTTGCAGCTGGGCGCGGGAAATGGTGAAGGATCGATCGCCGTCGAGATTCGGGATTCCACCGGTGCCGCTGTCACTGGTGCCACCGTCCAAGTGCTCGCCATGCACAACGCACGAGCCAACCGCCAACTCTCGGCCCAACTATCCGAAGCGGGCGGCGGCGTGTATCGCGGCGCGCTCCCCGCGCAACGCCCCGGCGAGTGGGAGCTTCGCTTTTCCGTGACGCGCGGACACGAGCACTTCACCGTCAGCGAACGCGTCGACGTCTCGCGGAGCTAAGCGATGACGTTGGCGTTCGGTGTGCTGGTTGCTTCGCTCATGGGCAGCGTGCATTGTGCCGGGATGTGTGGCGCGTTTGTGTGCTTTTATACAGCCGGGGGGAGGGGGCGCAGCGACACAACCGGGCATATCGCGTACAACCTCGGACGACTCGTCTCGTATCTCACGTTAGGCGCCGTGGCGGGACTCGTCGGGGCCTCGGTCGACCGTGTTGGCGCGCTCGCCGGCCTGTCGCGAGTCGCCGCTGTACTCTCCGGCACACTCATGGTCGCATGGGGACTCTCGACCCTGCTGGCGACGCGCGGCGTTAGGCTTCCAGGGTTCGGACAACCGCTTCCCGGTGGTGCGAAGAATCCACTGGGCCGTGTGCTCGCTCGCGTCCGCGACCGATCGCCTGTGGTGCGCGCCGCTGCGACCGGGCTGCTGACGACGCTCCTGCCGTGCGGATGGCTCTACGCATTCGTCGCCGCAGCGGCAGGGAGCGGGAGTGTCACCCGAGCGATGACCACGATGCTCTTGTTCTGGGCCGGAACGCTCCCGATGATGCTCACGGCAGGATACGGAGTGCAGCGCCTAACGGGACGCTTCCGCACGCGACTCCCGATGCTGACTGCCACCGCGGTCGTCGTCATGGGGTTGCTCTCCATTTCCGGAAAGATGCGCGCAGCACCACAAGCGCTCCAACGCATGGCAGGTGCACCGGCGGATGCCAGCCCTCCCGTGATGTCGCATGGGCATCACTAATACTGTCTCCACCGTCTCGTTAGGCGCTCCCGTCGGCGACATCGCCACCAGCGATGTCGCGTGCGCCCATTGCGGTCTCCCCGTCCCCGAAGGCTTCGTCGACTCCGCGCGTCCCCAACAGTTCTGTTGCGCGGGGTGTCGTACCGCATTCGCAATCCTTCGCGACAACGGACTCGATCAGTACTACGGGTTTGCCGACCGTCGCACCTCTCCAGTGGCGGCGACCGGACGAACGTACGATGAGTTCGATCACCCCGCATTTCAGGAACTCTACGTCAATAAGACAGCAGACGGGCTGTCGTCAGTCGAGCTGTATCTCGAGGGAGTGCATTGTGCGTCGTGCGTGTGGCTCGTCGAACGCGTCCCGCTGGTACTCGCGGGCGTCGTGCGCGCGGAGCTTAACGTGCGGCGTTCACTCGCCACGCTCGAGTGGGACCCTCAACAAACCTCGTTAGGTGCCGCCGCGCGCCTTCTCGAGTCACTCGGTTATCCCCCGCATCCCTATCGCGGCATTCGGAAGGATGAAATCCGGCGCAAGGAAGATCGCGCGGCGATCATGCGAATCGGGATCGCGGGAGCGATCGCCGTCAATGTCATGCTCGCCGCGCTGGCCATGTACAGCGGGTGGTTGACGAACGGAATAGAAACCGACTTCGAACGCTTTTTTCGATGGATTTCGCTCGGGCTCACCATCCCCGCAGTAGTGGGTCCGGGACGTGTCTTCTTTGCCGGCGCCTGGGGCGCGCTCCGAACGCGCACGCTGCACCTGGACCTCCCGATCGCCATCGCGTTAGGCGCCGGATTCGTGCGCGGCGCCGTGAATACGTGGACGGAACGCGGACCCATCTATTTCGACGGCGTGTGCGTCCTCATCTTCCTTCTGCTGATCGGGCGATACCTACAGCTCCGCAGCCAGCGTGCAGCGACCGATGCGTCGGAGCTACTGTATTCGCTCACGCCTAACGGTGCCCGCGTCGTCGGTGATGACGGCAGCGTCAACGAACTGCCAGCGGCCGCACTCCTTCCCGGGATGCTTCTCGAGGTACGAGCCGGCGATACCCTCGCCGCCGACGGCGTGGTGACCGAAGGCCAGTCGACGCTCGATCTTTCGCTCCTCACCGGCGAATCGCGTCCCATCAACGTCTCGAGCGGATCGACGGTCTTTGCCGGCACGCTGAACGTGTCGTCACCGCTCCGTGTGCGGATCGACCGCGCAGGCGAAGAGAGTCGCGTGGCGAAGATCTTGAGGCAGGTCGAAGAGAGCACGCGCCGACGCGCACCGATTGTCCTCCTCGCCAATCGCATCGCCGGAATCTTTGTCGCGGTGGTCCTGGCGCTCGCCGTCGTCACCTTTGTGGTGTGGTACGGACGCGATCCCTCACTCGCGATCGACAATGCCATTGCCCTGCTCGTTGTGACGTGTCCGTGCGCGCTCGCCATGGCGACGCCTCTCGCGGTGACGGTCGCTTCTGGGCGCGCCGCCCGACGTGGCATCTTCGTCAAAGGAGGCGATGCGCTGGAATCGCTCTCGCATGCCGGGACGGTTTTCCTCGACAAGACGGGAACGATCACAGAAGCGCGCACATCGCTCGTCTCGTGGCATGGCGACGAGTCGATAAAACCACTCGTGCTGGCGCTCGAACGTGAATCGACGCATCCGCTGGCGGACGGATTCTGCCGGGCATTCGCAAGCGAGGAAGCGCTCCTCGTTGAGTCGTCGCAGCACGTCGTTGGCGGGGGTATCCTCGGACGCGTGAACGGTCACGACGTCGTCGTCGGCTCTCCTTCGTTTGTCTCATCGCAGCTTCGTACGTCAGGGCACGCGACGCCGGCCTCGCGTGCGGACGACAACGCGGCGCTTACACCGGTGTGGGTTGCAGTCGACGGAGAACTGAAGGCGCGCGCCGGGCTCGGCGATCCCATCCGCGCTGATGCGCGCAGCAGCATCGACGCGCTGCGCAATCGGGGGTGGGACGTCCGAATACTGTCGGGTGATGCCCCAGAGGTTGTGCACGCGGTCGGACTCGCGCTCGGCCTCGATGCGTCGCGCTGCGTTGGTGCCGCCTCTCCCGAAGAGAAGCTTCGCCACGTCGAGGCAGCGCGGGCCCGCGGCGAGCGTGTGGTAATGGTCGGCGACGGAGTCAACGATGCGGCGGCCATTGCAGCTGCGACAGTCGGAATCGGTGTGCACGGTGGGGCTGAAGCGTCGCTGGCCACCGCTGACGTCTACCTAACGACGTCGGGACTGTCGCCGGTTGTCGAGTTGTGTGTGGGCGCCGCCAACACCATGCGTGTCATTCGGCGCAACATTGCCTTCTCATTGCTCTACAATGCCGTCGGCGTCGGACTAGCTGTGACTGGGACCATTACCCCACTCTTTGCGGCGATCATGATGCCTCTTTCGTCGCTCACGGTCGTCATGGGTTCCTGGTACAGCCGCACCTTCGAGACGACGCGATGAGCATCATCTACATCGTCCTGCCGCTCGCGCTCCTCATCGTCCTGGCAGCCGTGTTGGCCTTCACGTGGGCGGCACGCCGCGGGCAGTTCGACGATCTCGACACACCCGCGCTTCGCATGTTGCATGATGACGTCGTGATTCCCAGACGCGAATTCGACGCTTCGGCCACAACCGAACCGCGCAAATCCTCACACGAGGAAAGTAGGTAGCCACGGCAACCTAACGAGCATCGCTCGCCGAGCGCTGCTCGCGTGCGGCTTCTTTCTCTACCTCTGCCATCACGCGTAGCAGATTCCCGCTCCACATCTTGGCGATTTGTGACTCCGTGTACCCTCTGCGCACGAGTTCCAGCGTCACATTGGGAGCCTCGGTCGCATCGTTGTATCCATCCACGCCGCCACCGCCATCGAAATCCGAGCTGATTCCGACGTGGTCTATCCCTATCAGCTTCACCGCGTAGTCAATGTGATCGACAAAGTCCTTGACCGTTGCACGCGGCGGCGGCGGGAATTCCTTATTGAGCGCTTCCATGCGCGCCTGGAATTGCGTCCGCTGCTCCGGCGTTAGGCGCGCCATTGCCCCCCCACCCCCTCCCCCCACCCCCTGCCCCCGCGGCGCCGAAGCCGAATTCCTGACGCAACGCCGCAAGCGCCTTCGCCCGCTCCGGGGAATCAGGGGGCACCTTCTTCACGTAGCTGTTGAACGCCACCATCTGCACGACGCCACCGTTTCTGGCCAGCGCTTTCAACTGCTCGTCGTCGAGGTTTCGGCTCACATCGCACAACGCGCGCACCCCGCTGTGCGACGCAATCACCGGCGCCTTCGACATCGCCATCAGCTGCAAATTCGACTCCTTTGACGGATGCGAAATGTCCAGCATGATTCCCAGGCGATTCGCCTCGCGCACGACGTCCTTTCCAAGGGGCGAGAGTCCGTGCCACTGCCAGACACCGTCTCGCTCTCCCGTGTTGGAGTCGGATAGCTGCGAATGTCCGTTGTGGGCGAGCGAGAGATAGCGCGCCCCTTGGTCGTAGAACTTCTTCACATTCGTGATGTCGGTGCCGATTCCATAGCCGTTCTCGACGCCCATCAGTGCCACCTTCTTTCCCGACGCCGCGATGCGCGTGACATCAGCGGCGGTGAGGGCGATGGCAATACGGTCGGGAGCCAACTCCTCCGCCAAACGATGGACAGCGGCAAACTTCTCCATGTCGGCGGCGAGGGCCCGGGCGTACCCCGCTTGGTTCAGTTCGCCCTGACCGACGTAGATCGAGAAGAAGACCGCATCCAATCCCCCTTCCTCCATCTTTGGGAGATTGACCTGTGTCTGGATGCGGTCGGTGTAGTTGGGGTGTTGCGCGGTAAACTGCGCCGGATTGATGTCCACGTGAGTATCGAGGGCGATGACGCGCTGGTGAATCGCGCGCGCCCGCGCCATAAGACTCGTATCGCTCCCCTGCACCGCGGCGCGACTGGCATTGGGCGTATCGGAGGAGAGTTGGGCCGAGGCGCAGGCGGCGCCTAACGACGCGGCGGCCAGCGGCGCAAGAACGTGCAGGCGGAGTGCAGTCATGATCGCGGAAAGTGAAGCAGCCTCGCGCCACGACGTGCCGAGCTCTCTGGCACAAGCGGGCGCGAGGCTTCGTGATGAGAGACGTCTCTCGTTAGGCTGCTGGAACGTTCGAGAACGGATCGTCGAGCGAGGGCGACTGCGGCGTGAACATCTCCCCGCCCTTCTCCGTCACGACCCAGTCGTCCTCCAACCGAATGCCGAACTCGCCGGGAATGTAGATCCCGGGCTCATCGCTGAAGGTCATCCCCACCTGCAGCGGCAGCGGATTGTGCCTAACGAGATACGGCCACTCGTGACCGTCCATGCCAAGCCCGTGCCCGACGCGATGCGTGAAGTACTTGTAGTCAGGGCCGAATCCACCATCGGTGATCACCTTGCGGGCCGCCGCATCGACATCGCCGCACGGGACGCCGGGCTTCCCGACCTCGATCACCTTTGCCTGCGCCGCATGCTCGATCTCGAACACCTGCTTCATTCGATCTGTCGGCTTGCCTAACACGAACGTACGCGACAAGTCAGACGAATACCCCTCGACCGAGCACCCGCCGTCGATGAGGAGAATCGATCCCTCCTTCACCACCTGCGGCGTGATCGAGCCATGCGGGAGCGCCGAGTATTCCCCCACTTGCACGCCAGCGCCGCCGGAGAAGCCGAGCTTCTCGTGCGCCTGCGAGACCAGTCTGGCGAAGTCACCCTGCGTCATCCCTTCCTTGAGTGACTTCCACGCGGCCTGATACGCCTTGAGCGTGACCAGGGACGCGAGGCGCATGAGTTCCAGCTCGTGTGCGTCCTTCACCATGCGGCAGCCGGCGGTGATCGGCGTTCCGCTCGTGACGCGCATCGACGGCGCGGCCTTGGCAACGCCCTCGACGAAGACCTGCTTCACCGTCTCCTCGATGCCGATTGCGCCTGACGAGATGCCGCGCGACTTGAGTCCCTGCGCCACGCGTTCGTACGGGCTCTCGTCCTCTTCCCACGTCAGGACGTCGGTGCCAGCGCCTAACGGCCCAAGCTTTACCTGCTCGATCGTGCGCTGCTCCTCGAACTTTGGCGTGACAACGAACGGTGCTCCCTTCACCGGAATGATCACCGTCGTTAGGCGCTCGCTGTTCCCCCAGCGCATTCCGGTGAAGTACACGAGCGACGTACCACCGGCCAGCATCAGCGCGTCGATCTTGTTTTGCGTCATCAACGCCTTCGCCTTCTCGATGCGCGCCTTACGCTCCTCGACGCTGATCGGCTTGGCGCGATCCTTCATCGAGGTGAGCGCAGCGATGGCTGGCGGGAGTGATCCTCCCCCCTTCCCACCACCGCCTTCCTCGCCCTCCTGCGCGGCGCGCGCTTCCGTGCCCGCGCCACAGGCGGTGCCGGCCACCGCCAGCGTCGAAGTCGTCAAAAAGGTGCGGCGAGAGAACATCGCTGAATCTCCGTCGTTAGGCGTAAGGCGCCGAATTGGCGCGACTGCAAAGTGCGCCCGCGTGTGGCCAGCGTCGAGAGCAATCCTCCCCTCCCCCCCTCACGTCAGCGTATTTCGGCACGCCGCGTTGGCGCCCCCGAAGCCGACCAGTTTTCCCCAGCATCGGGTCAACGCACGCTTGCGACCAGACGTTGGCAACGTCCACCTTGAGGTGCTTTCGTCGCCCCCTGCCCGCCCTCCCCGCAGGTCCGCCCGACTGCCCCAGCCCGCCCTCGCGTGCGATTCCTCGAAATCGTCTTCCTCGCCTCGCTCCTACTGACAGCCATCGCGCTGTTTATCCCCGCCGAGCGGCGCCCGAAGAATCTTCGATATCTTCCGGCCGTCCCGATCGCCCTGGCGCTGGCGCATGTTTTCATTGAGCACGCTCGCTGGCAGCTAATCCCGGCGTACGCACTCGCGGGCGTGATCTCGCTCGCCGCGATCTTCGCGCGACGCAATCGCCACAAGGCCAGCGCAGACAGGTCGGTGATTCGCTGGATCGGAGTTCTGGCTATCCTGCTCGTCACGATGGGGAGCGCCGCCGTCGCTTGGCTGGTGCCGGTCTTCTCCCTCCCAGAGCCCACGGGACAATACAAAGTCGGCACACGCTGGCTCGCACTCTCTGACTCGTCGCGCGCCGAAGATCTCTCTCCTGACCCCAACGACAAGCGCGTGGTCGTGGTGCGTCTCTGGTTTCCCGCGAGCGCCGTCGCCGGCGCGCCCGACGCTTACATCGACGACGAGGTGGCGCGCGGACTCGCGAAAGGATTGCACCTTCCGGGCTTCGCCCTTTCGCATCTCCCGATCGTCAAATCACACGCGTATCGGCGCGCGTGGCTTCCCACGGGAAGTGAACGCTTCCCGCTCCTCCTTTTCTCGCACGGGTACGCGATCGGCACCGAGTCACAGAACACTGTGCAGATGGAAGAACTGGCGTCGCACGGCTTCGTGGTGGCGAGCATCGACCATCCGTACGAAGCGGGGGCGATCGTCATGCCGACGGGTAAGGTGCTCCTCGCCAAGCCGCCGTTCGCCGTCTCGATGGACTCAGCCTCAACGTCGACATACGCAGCGGCGCTGGAACGCGTGAAACAGGCGAAGGACTCGTCCGAACGCCGCGACGCGTTAGGCGGGGTCTTCGCGCTCATGAGTCCCCTGAATGCGTCCATCGGTCGGTGGACCGACGACACGCGATTCGTGCTCGATGAGATCACGGCGATGAGCGCGCCGCACACCGGCGCGGATACACTCCTCGCTGGTCGAGTCGAAACGTCGCGCGTCGGCGTATTCGGCATGTCGTTCGGCGGAGCAGCGGCGGCATCGTTCTGCACCGACGATACACGCTGTATCGCCGGCATCAACATGGATGGACTCAACTTCGGCACCGGCGCCTCGAAGCCCATGCCACGTCCATTCATCTGGCTGTCGAGCCAGGGGAACGACAACATCCATCGCCTGTTCTTCGAACGCGCCGAGGCACCGGTCTCGCTCATCAAGGTCACGGGCGCAGAACATCTGGATTACTCGGACTTCGCGTACTTCGCCCCGAAGCTCGCGACGCGCGCGAAGATGTTGGGCGGCATTTCGACCGATCGCATGCAGACGCTGATCAACGCTGTCGTGGTCCCCTACTTCCGCGAAGCCATGCAACACGGGGCGGGCATCGACGCGATCAAACTCAAGGCGACGTATCCGGAGATGACCATCGTCACTCGCGCTGGGACGCCCGTCACGTCCGCGCCCCCGCCTAACGAGCCGACGAAGGCAGCGCGTTAGGCATCGGCACTGGTGCCGCCGACATCGCGCGGCACACGCAGCGCCCGCTCGACGGGCGCCAGGTTCGGCAAGTCGACTGACGGCGCGACGCCTAACTCGCGAAAGCGTCGCGCGCTGGGCATCACGCTTTGCTCCAGCGAGCCGACACCCCGGTTGTATGCGTCGGTTGCTTTCTCCAACCCTCGACGCATATCGTCCAGATGCGTCGTGAACACGCGCAGCCGGTCGTACATCTCTCGCCCCAGCGCACGCACTTCTTCGGCACCGCGTGAGACGCGCTCCTGTTGCCAGCCGTATCCCACCGCGCGCAACAAGGCGATGAGCGTCGTGGGACTTGCGGGGACGACTTTGCGCTCGACCCCAAACTCGATGAGCGAAGGATCGTACTGGACGGCCGCGCTGAAAAACGTCTCGCCGGGAAGAAACATCACCACAAATTCCGGCGCCTCCGGAAATTGCTCCCAGTAGGCCCGCGCCGAGAGTCGCGCGATGTGATCGCGGACATGCTTGGCGTGTTGTTTCAGCAGGGCATCGCGCGATGAATCGTTAGGCGTTTCGAACGAATCCAGGTACGCCTGCAATGGCGCTTTCGCATCGACGATCACGAGCTTCCCGCCCGGGAGGACGACCCTGAGATCGGGGCGCAGCTTCCCCTCCGCGCCATCGACCGACGCCTGTTCCACGAAGTCGACGTGCTCCATCATCTGTGCCATCTCACACACGCGACGAAGTTGCATTTCTCCCCATCGCCCCCGCGCCACCGGCGAGCGCAGCGCCTCGCCTAATGATCGCGTGCGCGCGTCGAGCTCCTTGTGCGTCTCGGCCAGCGACGCCACCTGCGTCAGCAGCGCTTGGTACGCCCCCGCGCGGGCAACCTCAACCTGCCGAAGGTTCCCGTCGACGCGATCGAGTGCCTCGCGTATGGGGACGAGCATTTCACCAATGGCCCGCTGACGCCCTTCGAGCTCCGTGGTCGATGCAGTTCGCGCTTCGTCGAGTGTACCGCGAGCGAGTTGAATGAAGGACGACGCGTGCTCGCGTAGCACATCGCCAGAGAGCGCGCGAAACGACTCCTTGAGCCGCGCCTCGGAGCTTTCGATCAACGCGATCCGTTCGCCCTGGCTACGTCGTTCGGCATCGAGTGTCGCCTCAAGCGATGCTTCGCGCGCGAGGAAGCGGCCGCGCAGCAACAGCCAGGCAGCGCTGACTCCGACCACGATTCCCACGAGAAGCCACACTATCGCGTGCACGCTCGTCATCCTCGTCTCCGTGACACGTCGACGATAAGGTTAGGGGAAGTGCTGACACCCGGAGAGGGGACGCTTCGGTCATTCTCCGAAAAGCTGTACCGATCAATCGTGAATTGAACGTTTCGATCTATGCTCTCTCCCAATTGGACTTCACGCGCCGTCTCGCCAGACGCCGCCGTGTCTGTTATCGCCAGCGGAATGCGCGTCTTCATCCACGGTGCCGCCGCGACTCCGACCCCGCTCCTCGAAGCGCTTTCTTGCCGCGAGGATGTTGAAGGGCTCCGCCTCTATCACCTGCACCTCGAGGGCGAGGCGCCGTGGACGGCGCCTGACCGTGCCGACCGCTTTCGGTCCGTCAGCATGTTTTGCGGCGCCGCACTACGCGAGCCCGTCGAAGCGGGGCGCGCCGATTTTGTCCCGGTATTTCTCTCCGACGTTCCTTCCCTCTTCTCCAACGGCGTCATTCCCCTCGACGTCGCCATTCTCCAGCTCAGTGCGCCCGACCAGCACGGCTACTGCTCGTTAGGCACGTCGGTCGACGCCGCCCGAGCCGCCGCCGATTCGTCGCGTTTCATCATTGCCGAAATCAATGCCCAGATGCCGCGCACCCACGGCAACTCGGCCATCCCCTTCGACCGCCTCGACGCGTTCATCCTCACGGACCGAGCACTTCCCCAACATCCGCCCGCGCGGGAGACGGACGTCGAAGGGCGCATCGGAGAGTTAGTCGCAGCGCTCGTCGACCATCGCGCGACACTGCAGATGGGGATTGGCGCCATACCTGACGCGGTATTGGCACGCTTGCACGACAAGCGCGACCTGGGCATTCACACGGAGATGTTTTCCGATCGCGTGGTCGACCTCATCGAATCAGGTGCGGTCTCCAATCGCTTCAAGCAGATTCACGCTGGGCGCATCGTCACGTCGTTCGTCAACGGGAGCAAACGCCTCTACGATTTCGTGAACGACAATCCGCTGGTCGAATTTCATCCGTGCGATCGCACCAATGACACTGCGTTGATTTCGCGGAACCCGAAAGTCACGGCGATCAATTCCGCCATTGAGGTCGACTTGACCGGACAAGTGTGCGCCGATTCGATGGGTCATCGCATCTACTCGGGAATCGGCGGACAGATGGACTTCATTCGCGGCGCGGCACGCTCGCGCGGGGGAAAGCCGATCATCGCCCTCCCATCGACGGCAAAACAGGGGGCGCGTTCGCGCATCGTGACCGAACTTTCTCCCGGCGCCGGCGTCGTGACCACGCGAGGGCACGTGCACTGGGTGGTCACGGAGTATGGTGCGGTGAACCTGCATGGGCTCTCACTCCGCGAGCGCGCCGAGGCGCTCACCTCGATTGCCCATCCCGACTTCCGCGCCGAGTTGGCGCGCGATCGCTCGAAGGCGAGGACGATCAACGCCTAACGAGATACGTGTCGACTTGCATGTACCGACGAACGAAGCGGCCGGACTCGCGAGAGCCCGGCCGCTTCGTTATGCGGTGCCTAACGACAGTACGGGACGGCGTCAGGGCATGCTCGCCACGGGGAGCCGTGAAATGCCGCGTTCCTTCTTTTGCTTCTCGACCATCTTGGCGACGTCGGCCAGCAACTGTTTCGCATCGTAGACGATGCCGTCCTTGATCGTGTAGCGAATGCCACCAACGCGTTCAACCTTTCCGGTTTTGTCGTTGAGGCGAAGGTGTCCTGTCCCGTAGAGCACCTTGAGATTGGCGATCGGATTCTCCGGAACAATCACCATGTCGGCCAGATATCCCGGGCGTACCACGCCCAACTCCACAGGCTTGCCGTTCACCTTGTTGAGCTCTTCTGCCGCATGCATCGTCGCGCCGCGAATCACTTCGAGCGGATGGAAGCCAGCTTCCTGGAAATTCTCCAACTCTTCGATGTAGGAGAATCCATACGTGTTGTAGATGAAGCCGGCGTCGGTCGACGGCGTCACGCGACCACCCATGTTCTTGTAGTCGTTGATGAACTCCATCCAGACGTTATAGAACTTGCGCCAGGCGACTTCGTCCCACGTCGTCCAATCGTAGAAGTACGCGCCGTGATTCTCGCGGTTCGGCGTGTAGAAATCCCACAGCGACGGAAGGGTGTACTTCTCATGCCAGTCGGCGTTGCGCCGGTACATGAGGTTCCGCCCCGACAAGTAGGTCGTCATCGTCGGATCGAGCGTGGCGTTGTACTTCTTTAGGGTGTCGAGAAAGGCCATCCACTTCTTGCCTTCCGGTTTCACCAGGCTCCATTGGCGCGCCACCTGGCCGAAGCGCCACTGCTCATCTGCGTAGTTGTAGTCGGCCGGATAGGGCTGCACCTGCGTCCCTTCATACATCGACTCGAAGACGCCATAGTAGTGCGTAATGGCGCCGAGCCCAAGGCGCACCGCCTCCATGCCATTCATGTTGGCGACGCCCGTTTGCTGCAGATGCGCGGTGGAGTTCAGGCCAAGCTTCTTCGCCTCGTCGAGAATCGCCGCCATCATGTCTGGCGGGAACGCGCCGAGCTTGAGCCCGTCGATTCCCTGCTCTTTCGCCCAGCGAATCCACGCGCGCGCATCCTCTGGCGTGTTGATCGGCTTTCCACCCCACCCTTTTCCGGTGCCGACCCGCTGGTAGTTCACCATGCGCGGTGCGGTGATCTCATTCGCGTTGGCGCGCTTCGTCTCGCTCAGTGACCATTCAAAACCGCCGAACGGCACGCCGCGCACCGTGGTCACGCCGTGCGCGAGCCAGAGTTTATAGCAGTACTCCGCCTCTGGAGCTTTAGGCTTTCCGCACGTGTGCACATGCAGATCGATGAACCCGGGAAGGACGTACATCCCCTCGGCGTTGATCTCGCGCGCCGGCCCCTTGGGACGCTTGCTCATGTTCACCGGGCGATTCGGAAATCCCACGTCGGCGATTTCGACGATGCGATTCTGCTGTACGACAATGTCGACCGGACCACGCGGTGGGCCGCCGGTGCCGTCGATGAGCGTGACGCCACGAATGATCAACTTGTCGAATGGACCGTCGCCTTCGGCGCGCTTGGGCGCGGCGTCGGCATCTTGAGCAACGACGGGGACGGCCCACGCGACGAGCGACGCCGCCACGAGGGCACGTGCGAGAAGTCGCGAGACGGAAAAACGCATCGAGTGCACTCCAGGAGCAGTGGGTGGGAGAAGACGCGAGTTGATGCGCGCCGAACTTATCCCATCCTACGCATACCGTCGAGCCAACGCTCAGGCGCTCGCGCGTGCTGTCTCAGGCGACGCGCGCATCGAGCGACATCGCGAAGCAGTGCTTCTTGCCGATGGTCCACTCGTCCTCGGACACGCGCAGGTAACGTCGCCGCTTTTCCGGATACTTCTCGATGTCCTGAAAGACGAATCCGCAGCGTTGAAAGAGTGAATCGGAAAACGAGACGGCGAAGATCTCCGGATATCCGCGCTTCTTTGCGAGATCGACGGCCGCCGCGATGAGTTGAACGCCGAGTCCTCGCCCCTGCATTTTGGGATCGACGGCGAGCGAGACGAGTTCGACGAGCGACGGTGAGTACTCGTCGATGCATACACAGCCGACGACGTGTCCGTCGTCGTCGCGAATCACCCGATAGTCGTCGATGTGTGCTTCGACGTACGCCTCCGAGCGCGGAAGTGTGAGCCCCTCTCCCGAGAAGCGATTGTTCAATTCCGCGAGGAGCGGAACGTCGTACTCTTTGGCTGGCGCGATGGGACGCATGAGGAAAAAACAACAGGAGAAATACGGGAAACGCAATCCTAGGGATCGATCAGGACGCCGCGATTGAGCCGCCACTCGGGATCGGCCCATCGCTTGATGCCCCTAAACAATTGCAACATCTCGGGCGAATACTGCATCGCGAGAAAGGTTTTTTTGATGCGCCCAATGCCGTGTTCAGCCGCCACGCTCCCTCCGTGCTCCACCACCTCTCGTGCGAAGCTGGAGTAGATCGCCTTCGCCCGTGCCAGCTCGCCCTCGTCGCGCGGAAGGATATTCACGTGAAAGTGATTGTTCCCGACGTGCCCGAAAATCGCAAAGTCGAGTCCCGCTTCGCTCAGGCGCGAACGATAGAGGTCATACACCCACGGGAGATCGCGGTCGGGGACCGACATGTCCGTCGCGATCTTATGCAGCCCTGGGTGCGCCTCGCGTCGACGCGCGATGATGGCATTGGCGCGTTCGGGCACCGCGTGACGAAAGACGCGAATGTCGCGCAGCTCATCTTCGCTCGCGCCGCCGATGGACGCTGAGACATCGCCCCCCGCTTCGGTGACGTGCGCTTCGAGAAGCTCGACGACACGCGCCAGGTCATCGTCATCGTCGTATCCGATCTCGGTAAACACGGAACACGACTCGCGGGGGGAGACGGCCAGCACACGATCGCACGCGGGCTTTCCGCTCTCGTGCGCGAGCGCGTGCGACCGGGCATCGAGGAATTCGATCGCCGTGCTGCGGAGCGTTCGATCGTTCCGCACGAGGTTCACAAAGTGAAACGCCGTCGTTGCGTCCACGAAGAACTGCAGCATCCCCAGGCGACGTTCACCATGCGGCTCGAGCCTGACGGTCACCTCCGACACGACGCCTAACGTACCTTCGGCGCCGACGAATAGATCAAGGAGATCGCCTCCTTCGGTGAATCCGTATCCGATGGCGTTTTTCGTGGCCGGCTTCGGAATGGTCGCCAGCTGAATCGACCGCACGTCGTCGCCGTCCTGCAGCGTCGCTTCGCGCTCGGCGCGATCGTCCCCGCGTCGCAACCGAAGCGTGTTCCCGCTCGGCAGTTCCACAGTCAGGGCGACGACCCACGAACGCATCGAGCCATAACGAAAGGAACGAGCCCCACCGGCATTCGTGGCGACCATTCCGCCTAACGACGCTGACGTCTCCGTCGGATCGACCGGGAAATGCAGCGCGGGGTGATACTCCGCCAGCCAACGCGTTAGCTCCGAAAGCCAGGTCCCGGCGAGTACCATCACGTTAGGCGGCGTCTCGTTGTCATCGATGTTCACGACGCCCCGCAACGCGGACGTCGTGACCACGTGTGTGTCCTGGCCGGGGACGCCGCCACCCGTAACCCCTGTGCGGCTGGCCGACAACGCGACTGGGTGCCCCCGCAGCGCGTGCCACCGCATGACAGCGCGCAACTCATCCACGGTTGCCGGAACGGCGAGTGAGGCAATGCGCGTTGCCGCGAGCTTCGACTCATCGTGCAGGTAATCCGCGACCGATGAGGGGTCGGGCCACTGCCTAACGCACGACGGCGGAGTGTCGCCTACCAGTGGAGGTCCCTCATACCGTGCGCGCAGCACCGTCGTACTCAGTACAGGATGCGAGTGCGAACGCTCATCGGAAGCATCGAGATGCGCGAATGCACTTCGTCCGAAAGCTCCCGATTCACGTCCATCACCAGATAGCCGATCTCACGCGTGGTCGCCAACTGCTGCGCCTCAATATTCGCCCCGACTTCGGATACGATCCGGTTCACCTCGGCCAACGCACCAGGGACGTTGCGATGGATGTTGAGGATCCGGTGCGTGTCAGGAAGCGACGGAAGATTGATGTGCGGAAAGTTCACGGCCCCTTCGGTTGACCCGCGATCGATGAAGCTGATGAACGAATATGCGACCTCGAGTCCGATATTGCGCTGCGCCTCTTCGGTGTTTCCGCCGACGTGAGGTGTCAGGATCACGTTAGGCAGCCCACCGAACCCGACGTCGAAGTCGGCCTTTGTTGGCGCCGGTTCCGCGGGAAAGACGTCGAGCGCCGCACCGGCTAAGTGCCCCGACGCCAGCGCAGCGCGTAAGTCGTCGACGACCACCACGCTCCCTCGCGAGAGGTTGATCACGTACGAACCCGCTTTCATGCGCGCGAGCTGCGCGGCGCCGATCATCCCGCGGGTGCGAGGCGTCTCGGGAACGTGCAGCGAGACGAACTCGGCCTCGTCCAGCAGCACCTCGAGCGACGCAACCGGGCGGGCGAGCCCCAGCTGCAACTTCTTCTGAATATCGTAGAAGATCACACGCATCCCGAACGCCTCGGCGAGAATTCCCACCTGTTGTCCGATATGCCCGTATCCGACGATGCCTAACGTCCGTCCGCGCACTTCATGCGCGCCGGCGAGGCTCTTGTCCCACTCGCGTTGATGCAACTTGAGATTCTTGTCTCCCAGCCGGCGCGCCAGCGCGATGATGTTGCCGATTGTTAGTTCCGCGACACTGCGTGTTGAGGCGTGCGGCGCGTTGAATACGGGAATTCCACGTTGCTCCGCTTCGGTGATGGCGACTTGATCCGTTCCCACGGAGAAACATCCAATCGCCAGGAGCCGCTCGCCGTGGTCGAGTTGGGCAGCGCGTATCTTCGTGCGCGAGCGAACACCCAGGACAAACGATTCGGAGATGGCTGCGTTGAGCTCCTCGCCTTCCAACGCACGCGGAATGACCTCCACGTCGTAGCCAGCCTCGCGTAGCACTTCATGCGCGGCGGGGTGGATGTTCTCCAGCAGCGTAATGCGGATCTTTTCTCGTGGAAACGACGTGGGTGCGGTCATCGACAACGAAGGGCGGAAGTGAAGCGTGCGCGCCGCCTGGCACGCACGGGACCAACCGCAAGGTAATCGTCCTCCACCGCATCGTACCTACAGCGCGTCAGCTGCTCCCACGTAGTCGTGCACGGACTCGAGCCCCATATGCGGCGCGCCAGCCCCGGGGGGCGTTGCAGCAATGCTTTCGAGCACAGTCGGCGCCGCCGAGAGCACGACTCGCACGCGCGTGCCGCGCGGAGTGGCTGGTGTGAACTCCATCCTCCCACCGTGTTGATCGACGGTAGCACGCGCGAGAAAGAGTCCGAGCCCGGTTCCACCCTGTGCGCCACGCGTCGTGAAGTACGGCTCGGTAATCATCGGAATCAGTTCTTCAGGGATTCCGGGGCCATTGTCTGTGATGTCGATGCATGCTTCGCCCTCGGGAGTCGACGAAGTGCGCACGGTAATCAGCGGCGATTCCGACGGCGGGGAGTCCTTGATCGCATCGGCAGCATTCGTCAGCAGGTTCACCATCAACTGCACGAGTTTAGGCTCGTCGCCGAGTACTGATGGCGTGATACCGAACGACGTCTCGATTGGCGAGATCGGACGAATGTTGTGTTCACAGACGCGGATGGCGCTCTGTACGAATTCTGGAGGCGCGAGCGGAAGGCGCTTCCCCGTACTCGCGCGGGTATAAGCGCGCAATGCATCTACGACGCGTCGAATGCGATCGCTCCCATCCAGTGCCGATTCGACCGACTCGCGCACGTCGTCATCACCACCATGTCGCCCAATCCATTCACCAATGAGCTCGATATTGAGCCGCACGTACGAGAGCGGATTATTGATCTCGTGGGCAACTCCGGCGGCGAGGCGGCCGAGCGAGGCGTGGCGCTCCGATTCGAGGAGTGCCCCCTGCGCTTGATCGCGCTCACGCGTGCGCACCTCGACTTCACCCGCGAGTTCTGCCGTCCGGTATGACAAACGCTCCGCAGCATCCGTGAAGCGATGCAGTGTCTCGAGGGCGAGTGGCAGCATGATGGCCAGGAATCCAACGTCAGCGAGCAGAAGAAACTCGATGACGCCATTGGCGACGAGGGCTTCGACAATGCCGCACACATAGAAGATGCTGAAGCCGACGAGGTGCGCCTTCGCCCCGCGTTCACCGGCGCGCGCATTGTGTGAAAAGGCGACCAGGACGGGGATGAGCGCGACGACATCGAAGTAGCTGACGAATATGCCGAACGTCGTCGAGCCGGCGATGCGATACGTGACGTGCGCCCACGGTACGTCGACCCATGACCACTGCGTGCGATCGGCATGCCATCCGGTAAGGAGGCAGACTATGCCGACGATGGCAACGCTTACGATCAGCGCGCGAATTCTCGAAGAGATTTCGAGCCAGCGTGGTTGGCTTCCCGCGTACGCATACACGAGCCATCCACAGACGTGCAGCCCCGCCGCGCAATATTTGAGGCGACTTCCAATGTCACGCACGACTCCACCAGCGGGGTCGCCTAACGTCAGAATGTTCCCAAGACTGAATGCGGCCGCACTGAACGAGAGGAGTGCGAAGACTCGCGCAACGCGCCACCACGGCGCTCGCGCTATTCCAAGCAAGAGCGCCCCCAGCCCAAGCTGAATCGCGAAGGCGCTCGTCGATAACATCAGTGCTGCGTTCACGCTGATCAGTATCGACCACGGCGTGCGCTCGCTTAAATCGATGGCGTGATGGGCAACACGAATGTCCGTCGTCGGTTGACGCAGCGGTCGGGCATACAACCTGCCATGCTCGCTGTCGCCGCAATCTCCTCGTCTTCTCGACTTGCCATGTGGAGGATCTAATGGCCAGTGATCCAATACACGCGCTCTTTGAACACGACCTGTCGTCGATGTACGACGGCGAACTGGTGCTCGCTGAAGTACTCGGCCGGCTGGGCGATGACACCGCGCCGAGTGAAGCGAGCGATGCATTCCGCGCGCACATCGCGGAGACCGAACGGCACGCCGAGATACTTGTGAGATGTTTCACATTGTTGGACGTCCCCACTCGCCGCGTCCCGAACCACGCCATGCGCGGACTCGCCCGCGACTATGACCTCTTCGTGGCCGAATCACTCCCGCGTGAAACGCTCATCCCGTTCGCGTTAGGCAGCGCGGCGCGCGCGGAGCAGCTCGAGATTGCGTCGTATATCACGCTCCTCCGTCAGGCACATGCGCTGGGCACTCTCGACATCGCGTACTATCTCGCCGAAAACCTGCGAGTGGAGCAGATGACCGCGCGGAAGCTGGAGCGCATTGCCGACGCACTCGTCCGCGACACGGGTTCTGACCGTGGTCGCGACGCGGACGAGTTTCGATGGAGTTACTACACGGAGATGGTCGTACAGACTCCAATGACACTCGAAGAGGCGGGATCGACTATTTCACCAGACGACCTGCCGGTCACTCCTCCAACACGCCCCGCCCCTCCCGCCGTCACCCAGTGGCGGCCGCGCGATGCTCGTCGCTAGGCGCGCCCGCTAGGCGTGTTCGTTAGGCGCCTACCAGATGTCCCCAACGGTGTACCCTTCAGGAAACGGATCGTCGGGATCGAGAACGTACGATGCCATCCCGGTGATCCACCCCTGGCCGCTGATCGTGGGCACCACCGCGCGGTAGGGCCCCACCTGGCATTCTTCGACCAGTCGGCCGGTGAAGACGGTTCCGAGGACACCGGCGTGCCTAAAGTCCTGATGCAGCGGCAATTGTCCGCGTGCATGCAGCGTGGCCATCTTGGCCGAGGTTCCCGTCCCACACGGCGACCGGTCGATCGCCCCCGTCCAGGTCGAGGGCCTTGACCAATCCAGCTTCCCCGTCGAGACTACAACAGCATTGCGCCAATCGGCGGTGGCGTCGTGCGACGGCCCCGACAACTGTGCGATCGTCACACCGGTGAATCCGGGCTGCTCCGGATGCACGACCGGAAGCTGCTCCTGTGTCGCGGCTTTCACCATCTCGCCGATGCGCACGATGTCGCCCCCCTCGTCTGGCGTTAGGCGCAGCCCAAACTGCGTCGCATCAGCAATGACGTAAAACATTCCACCGTACGCGACGTCAACGGTCACCTGTCCCAGCTGCGGCACTTCGATGACTGCACCGAGGTGCGTCGCAAATGCCGGAACGTTTCTGAACGTCACCTGCCGCACCTTCCCATCGCGGCACTCGGCGCGCACCCGCACCAATCCCGCCGGCGTCTCCAACGCCAGCTCCGTTACCGGCTCCACCATCGGGAGCATTCCCGTTTCCAGGAGAACGGTCACGACGCAGATCGTGTTGCTGCCCGACATCCCCGGGTATTCGACCTGCTCCATGATCACGAAGCCGGCGTCTGCTTCGGGGTGCGACGAGGGAAGGATCAGATTGCAGTTGGCCGCGGGATAGCCGCGCGGTTCGCGCAACATGCGCAAGCGAAGCGCATCTCCGTGGTCACGCAGCCAGCACATCTTGTCGAACATCGTTGCGCCAGGAACGTCGAGCACACCGCCGACGATGACACGCCCATGCTCTCCGCAAGCATGGGCGTCGACTGCCTGGATCATGTTGGAAAGCCGCACGTTCGTTCTCGTTAGGCCGTGACTTCGGCTTCCGTCGCCGTCTTGGCCCGCGCGCCTAACGCGGCCCGTAGCATGTTGGCCGCGGTGTACACCACGACAACAACCACCAACCACTTCACTGCGTCGAGCGGGAGGGACTTCACGATGAAGGCGGCGATGAGCACCGCCGGAATCCCCCCGAACACGAACCCGAGCACCGCGCGCATGTCCAACTTCCCCGCATCCAGAAAACGCTTCCCCGCAAACGGCATCAGGAAGGCGCACGATCCCATCATGATCGGGAACGCCGCCGTCGGACTCATGCCGAGGAGCGAGATGAGAATCATGCACGGAGCGTAAAGACCGATTCCCACGGACATCAGGGCACCCAGCATGAAGTTCGCCGTCAACCCGATCGCGAGCCGGGCTCCGTGAATACCGAGGAGATCACCGCCTTGCGGCAGAAACTTCAACAGCGTCATCAACTGAATGATGGCGAAGATCAAGAGGGCCGTCCCCATTCCGATTTGGATGGCGCGACGGTTCCAACGCGATACGACGCCCGCTCCCAGCCACGACCCAAGCACTGCCGCCAGAATCATGAGGATCAGGGTCGTCGATTCGACGGGAACGATGCGCGTGTAAATGAAGGCCTGCGCGATGGTCGCGAGCGTATGCCCCGTGTTCAGCGTTCCTGGGAGCAACTCGTCCGGAAAGAGGCGCCAGTGACGGACGATTGTTGTTGTCGTCGCGAAGGAGCCGATGCCCAGCGTGTCGAAGAAGTTCGTGATGAACCCTGTGGCCAGGAGCGGCGGAGTCGGCGCTACTCGTTCGCCTTGCGCACAGCGCTTCTCGGCGGCGCGCCAGAGCATGAAGCAAAACCACGCAGTGACAATCGCAAGCGCGCCGAGGAGCGCGACCTTCGGATCGATGAGCGCGGAGGAGGAATCGGACACCGGCAGCCTCTCGGCGATTTTGGAGGAGTGAGACGGAGCGAGCGAGTCGCAGGCGCGCGAGCTCGACCGCGCCTACGTAACTCGCTCGCTCGCCGCGCCGCAACCTCTCCCGCGCAATCCGAAGCCGTCGCTCGCCGTCAGGTCAGCGCAGAATCTGGCGTCGCTACATCCGGCTTTGGACCGCGTTGGCGCCGCGGCGGACGATCCCCCACACGAGCAGCACAATCCCGACGAGCGCGAGAAGGTGAATGAATCCACTCACCATCTTCAGTCCCAGCCACATCACCGCCCACGCGATGAGGAGTAGCACGCCAAGCCACGACAAGCCGTTCATGTCGCCTCCGCTGCAAGGGTACGGGCATTGATTGTTCTCACACGCCTCGCCGGTTCAAGAATCATTCCGGTCGCGTTAGGCAGGCGCGCTCGCGGGATCTCGGGTGCGCGCGATGGGCGTGAACCGCGTCGATGTGATCGTCGTCGCCGACGGAATGCATCGGCACGCCGTTCCGACAGGTGGTCGCGCCGGCCTATGCCATTCGCGCGCCTGACGTGTTTGCTCTAACTACGGAGAGCTGGCGAGCAACGACGCATCTCTCTCGTTGGGTGCAGGAGCAACTATGCCTGTGGAGACCGCCGCACCACCGGTGATGGGCGTTAGGCGTTAGGCGACGGCGCAAACGCTCAGGTACGCCGCTTGCCCGTACAATCGCAACCACCCGACGGAGGAGATCGTGGCGGAAATCAACATCGAACGAAAACAGGGAACGTCGTGGCCGTGGATCATCGCAGGGCTCGCGCTCCTCGCACTGCTGCTCTGGTTCCTGTTCGCACGCGCTGGGAATGCGCGCGTCACCAACGAAGTGTCGCCGGGTAACGTCGCCGACTCACTCGCCGATAGCTCACGCGGCGGGATGATGGCGCCCGACTCACTCCGAGTGCGCGATACCACGCGTCCCCGATAACCCACGCCCCTCACTCTTCGCGCGAAAGGAGCTCTGAATGCCTGACGACATTCGCCCCGATGCGTACGACGCGGCGGTTCCACTCAACCGCGTCGACGAACGCGACATCGACAAGACCCGCCCCGATGCCCCCGCCGAAGCGCGCATCGTCCCCCTCAATGACGTGAAGAGCGAATTCCAGGTCGCCGAAGGCGATTGCGACATTCGCGGATGGGACGTTCGCACGTCGGACGGTCACACCATCGGACACGTGAACGACCTGATCGTCGACACCGGGAAGATGAAGGCCCGCTACATCGAGGTGAAAATTGACCGGGACGTCATCGGCACGAACGACGATCGATTAGTCGTCCTCCCCATTGGCGAGGCTCGCCTCGATAACAACGAAGACAATGTGTACGTCAACCTGAGCGCATCGGAGCTGATCTCGCTACCTGCGTACGATCGGAGCACCTTCAACCGCGCGTACGAGACGTCGCTTCGCGATCGCTTTCCGCACCAACGGAGCGTTCCCGGGACGGCGTCGACGGCAACCGGAAGCGCGGGTGGAATCGAGGAGTCGCTGACAGACCTCGCCGCGAGCAATCGCGTGCCAGACGCGACGAACGATGCGTTTTACGACGGCGACGCATACGACGAGCGCAGGCTCTTTGGCGCGCGGCGCGCGGGGCGCGAGAACTCGTACATCGGTCGCACGCCCAGACGGCGCGATGACCAGGAGGTCCAGCGCTCGATTGCCCGCGAGGACGAGCGCGAACTCGAACGCGAGCGGCGCGACCTGAACCGGAACGCGCCGAACCTGGACGACCGCCTCTGAAGTCGGGGAGAGCTTTGGGATGAAGTTTAGCGCCAAAGAACGCGCCGTCCTCAAATGACGGCGCGTTCCTGCACGTCCGAACTTCCCAGGAGTGCCCCTCTCCCCCAACGGACCTTTCGCCTGTAGCGTAGCGCTACTCGTTGGGCGACCCATAGCGCGTGTTTGGCGGCCCGCCGCGCGCTGAGGCGCCAGTTTCCCGGGAGCTAGCACATGTCCGTTATGTCCGTCCGTTTGCGTGCGCGTCGCGCGCGCTCGCGCACCATCGCGCTTCTCGCCGTCGCCTGCGTTGCCGCCACCGTGCGCGCGCCGCTCGCCCAGGCGCAGAATGCGCCGCCTCCCTCACCCAAAGTCTCGGAAGTCGACGAGATCATTCGCTCGGAGAAGTACGTCGCCCCGCCGCAATCGGTCAGCGACGCGGTCCTCGCGCCGCGTTGGCTCAACGTCACGCCTAACGCGTTCAACAAGGATCGCACCTGGTTCATCAACGAAATCGGCGACGGACCGGTGACGATGGACGTCTTCTCCAAGCCGTTTCACGAGCTGGGTGGGCTCTTCGTCGATTTTCGGGGCAATCGTAGCCGTACCCTAACGATTCGCAACAACGCGTCGATCGAACTCATCTCCGCCACGGACGGAAAGCGTGTCGCCGTCCCCCTCCCCGCAGGCTCGCGCGTGTCGAATACCACGTGGAGCCCGGACGGACAGCACGTCGCGTTCTACGTCCACACGCCCGACGCCACGCACATCTGGGTGGCCGATCTCACGGGCAAAGCGCACCAAGTCACGAAGACGCCGGTGCTCGCCACCCTGCTCACGAGGTTTGACTGGACGTCCGACGGAAATCGCATCGTGACGGTGCTCATTCCAGAGGCGCGCGGTGCCGCACCGGTTCCGCCGGCCATTCCCCAAGGCCCTCGCGTCAAGCTGGCCGAGGAGCACGATAAGAATCGTCTGCGGACGTATGCGTCGTTGATGGCGACGCCGTTCGATCAGGCGCTGCTCGAATGGGACGTCGTCGGACAACTCGCGTTTGTCGACGTGAAGACGCGCGGCGTCACCAAGGTTGGCACGCCGTCGATGATCGAGGCCATCGACGTTGCGCCTGACGGGAAGTACATCCGCGTCGGACGCATGACGAAACCGTTCTCGTATCTCGTGCCCGTGAGCAACTTCGGCTCGGTCGACGAGATCTGGACGAGTGATGGCAAGGTCGTCGCCAAGTTGGGCGAGGAACCGTTGAACCTTGGCGTCGACACCGCGCGCGCCGTCACCGCGCCGGGAGCCGGAGACGGCGATGGACGTCAGCCCGGCGGAAAGCGCGAGATCACGTGGCGCCCCGACGGTACCGGCATCACGTATCTGGAGCAGGAAGCGGCACGCCGCCGCCCCAATGGCGCCGCCGGCACCGACAGCGCCACGCCTAACGACAGTTCCGACGGCCGTCCGCGCCGCAAGGACCGCGTGATGCAGTGGCTCGCCCCGTTTGATTCGTCGTCCATCAAGACGCTGTACGAGAGCGACACCCGCATCGCGACCCATCGCTATTCGCAAGACCTGAAGACGCTGTTCCTGCAGGAGCGCACCGGCCCCACGACGCACGAATATGCGGTTTTTCTCTCCGACCCGAGTAAGAAGTACACGATCGCGCGCTATCGTACAGACGATGTCTACGCGAATCCTGGCGCACTCGTCATGGCGCACGCCAACATGCCGGCGCCGCGCGAATTCGCCTTCGGCCCCCCGCGCAACGAGGGCGATCGCGTCGTGCAGGTCTCACCCGACGGCGAGAGCGCGTACCTGTACGGCACCAAGTACGACAAGAACCCGCTCGACGTCGGCCCCAAGTCATTCATCGACAAAGTCGCCATTCGCACTGGGCAGAAGTCGCGCCTCTTCGAGAGCGAGAACGATCGCGTCTTCGAAAAGGTCATCGCCTTCCAGGATCTCGAAGCCAAACGCCTCATCGTCTCGCGCGAGGGCGAAACGACGATCGGCCAGGCATACCTTCGCATCGGCGACCAACTCACGCAGCTGACGCAGAACAAGGACTACACGCCCGACCTAACGAGTGCGCCGAAGGAGAACTTCATTGTCGAGCGCCCCGACGGCTTCAAGTTCAAGGTCAACGTATCGCTCCCGCCCGGCTATCAGAAAGGCACGAAGCTTCCGGCGATGTTCTGGTTCTATCCGCGCGAATTCGCCGGCCAGGATGAGTACGATCGCGGCGCGCGCACCTTCAACAAGAACGCCTTCACGGCATTCAACCCACGCTCGATGCAGTTTCTCGTTAGGCTTGGCTACGCCGTCGTGGAGCCCGACGCACCGATCGTCGGCAACGCCGGGCAGTGGAACAACAACTATGAGAACGACCTGCGCAACAACCTCGCCGCCGTGATCGATGAAGTCGATCGTCGAGGTCTGGTGGACCGCACGCGCATCGCCATCGGTGGCCACTCGTACGGCGCCTTCTCGACCGTGAATGCGATGGTCCACACGCCGTTCTTCAAGGCGGGCATCGCCGGTGACGGGAACTACAACCGCACGCTGACGCCGCTCGATTTCCAGAGTGAACGCCGCATGCTGTGGGACGCGAAGGATACGTACCTCAGCATGTCGCCCATCCTCTACGCGAACAACCTGACGGGTGCGTTGCTGATGTATCACGGCTTGGGCGACCAGAACGTCGGCACCGAACCAAGCAACTCGCCGCGTCTCTTCCACGCGTTGAACGGCTTGGGAAAGACTGCATCGATGTATCTGTATCCGTTCGAGGACCACGGGCCGGCGACCAAGGAGACGCTCCTCGATCTGTGGGCCCGCTGGTCGGCGTGGCTCGACAAGTACGTGAAGAATGCGTCGCCAAAGGCGATTTCGTAGCTTGGCCTGCGCCTAACGACCGCTTTTGTCTTGTAGGCTGAACGGAAAGAGGCACCCCAGCAAGATGGGGTGCCTCTTTTCTATCGGGGCGTTGGCCGGAGCCAGCGCGTTCAACACCTCTGCGAATCGTTAGGTACTACGCCGACATCCGATACGGCCCCGCGTCCGCATACGGCGAATCGAGATACGGCGACTCATCGTCCAGCGCCCCATACACGATGCGCGCGGGCTTGGCAGCGGCTGGAGTTGGAGCGACCACCGATGGCAACGCCCCCCCGCTGATGTGTCGCACAATGTCGAGAATCCCAGCGCTCAAATGCTGGCCGTACCGCCACAGGTTGTCGGCGCGCGTCCGTTGATCGAGCAAGTACACCAGAAACGGCTTGTCCGCCTTCGCGGTGTTACAGCGCTTGCACGCCAACACCAGGTTGTCGCGACGATCGTACGCCGTCTGCCCTTTGCGCGGTGTCACGTGGTCCAACGTGAGCGTGTCCTCGGGATAACGTCGACCGCAGTAGGCGCAAGTCGGACCATGCTGCGTCAGAAGCCACCGGCGCGTCTCTGTGTACGCCAAACGGCTGGTTGGGGTCGAACTATGCTGTGAAGCTTGTCTTTTGGGAGAACCTCGGCGAGACCGCCGACCTCCCCGTTTAATGGAATTTGGCATCTATACTTCGAAAACTATGAGCGGCGACCGCCTGCTCGGAAGAGTTATCCATATGACGACTCACCCGGTTCCCGGGTCAGATGTCGCCTACGCTCGAGCTCACTTCTTCTTGGGAGGCTTCGCCTTCGCGTAGAGCTCGAGGTACCGATCGACCGGCATCGAGGCCACCACCCTGCCTAACACATCAAGCGGCAGGTTGGCGACGTCGACAAAGTGCAAGCACGAGCGGCCGATGTCGCGCGTCTTCCCCGCCGCCGTAAAGAGCTCCTTGATCTCCGCGTCGACTCCCGAACCCTTGAAGGGGCCGGTGAAATAGAAGGCGAAATCGTTCTTCTGCGCGGCCAACGCCACGTACGTCAACGGCTTCTTGTTGTACGTGTCCGGGTAACGCGAGAGCGGAATGACGTAACTGATCATTCCCCACAGCATCTCCTCCTGGTACCCCTTGGGGAGGTGCTTCTTCACCACACCACGCACCTTGGTCATCACCTTGCGGCGCTCCTCAGGAAGCCCCTTGAGGTAGGCGTCGACCGTTGTTGCAGCGCTCACCACCATCGTCACCTCGCTCTCGAAGTTGCACCTGCCGAGCGGCTCGCTGTCGTGCGACACCGAGCCAGACGCGACCAATCCTCGTGACAACATACGAGCAGCCGCAAGGGGGTACCGCACGATTGTTCGGCAGCGCGAACTTTGGCGTTAGGCGTCAGGGCGTTCTCGATGCCCCCGGCAGCCGCAAGGGTGCTTGTTAGGCGCGACGTGACGAACCGGGGCGCCGAGCTTACCGGACCCGCCGCAGGCGCCGCAGCAGCCGCCCCCATGCCCCGACAGTCGATGGGGCACGAGGCTCGGCCAGGGCATCGCGGAACTCTCCGGCGCGGCGCCACCGACGCCCCCGCTCATGCGCGAGCGCGCGCTCCACGGCGTACACCATGAAGTCCGGGACGTGTGGGGCCGCTAGTTCCAGCGCGTCGCCTCCGTCGTCCGGCCTCGATGCCGGGGGCGCCTTCCCGTTACCAGGGAGCCGTCCCGCCAACATCAGATACGCGAGCACGCCAAGGGAATAGATGTCCGAACGCGCGTCGATGTCCGTCGCTCCGACCGCCTGTTCTGGCGACATGAACATCGGCGTTCCCTGTACTTCACGGCGTCCCCCGACCCCCGGATCGCGAGAGGGGAACGACGCGGCGCCAAAGTCCACCAGCATCGGCGGCGCCCCGGCGGTCGGCTCGGTGAACAGGATGTTGTCTGGCTTGAGGTCCAGGTGCACCACCCCGGCGCGGTGGGCGTGCTCCAGCGCATCGGCCAGCGTAATCAGAATCCGGCGCGCCACCGCTGGATGAAGCGCCCGTTCGCGCTTGAGCAGCTCGGCCAGCGACCCGCCGCGGACGTACGGCAGGACGAGGAACGACAGGGCGTCGCTGTCCTCGTACCAGAGCAACGGGACGATGCCCGGGTGTTGCAGACCGGCGAGAGTGCGGGCCTCGACCCGAAAGCGCTCGCGATCGCCCTCGCTCCCGGCGCGATCGGTTCGCAGTGCTTTGATCGCCACCAATCGATGCAGCATGGTGTCCCGAGCGAGCAGGACGACCCCAAAACCCCCGCGGCCAAGTTCCCGGACCATCTGGAAGCGCGGCGGGAGCGCTGCGAGGATGACCGGCAGGTCTTCGTCGTCACTGCTCATTTGGCGGCGAATATCCCTCGTTTCACCCGTTGTCGTTTGCGCCGTCGATACGACGCTCACCCCACCCGATCGTTGCACGAACATACGCCTCCGCTCTCGCTCACACCGTAAGTCACCTCCTTTCGACACGTGAAGTGCCAATGAAGGTTCGCAAGAGCGTGTTTAGGTCGCGTTAGGCACGCGAACCTCGCCAAGCCCTTGGATTCCGGCGTAGCGACCGGATGCGTTACACGCGAAGGGCCATCAAGTGCCAGCCGGCGACGACTCGGTGCTCGTCGATACGTTCTCGCCCGCTTCTCCCTCGGTGAGCAGATTGGTAGCCGACTTCGCAGGGCCGCCCAGTTCGAATACGCGGTCGACGCCCGACGCCGTAATGGCGAAGAGACCGGTCTCGAGACGCTGAATCCAGCCGTTCTCGCGGAGATACCACATGTGGAAATTCACCACGTTCTCCGGGCAGGCCAGCAGGCGCTCGATCTCGATGACGCCAACGCCTGGATCGGCGGTATTCGTACGGCGCGCCTGGTAGAGAATGGAGAGCAGCGCCACCCGTATCCGCGTGTCGGAGATAATCTCACTTGACGTGGTTTCCTGATCGAACAGTTTCCAGCGCGTCTCCCGAACTCCCTGGTAGGACGCGTCATAACGCCCTCGCTCCGACGGATCGGACAGAACCCGATAGGCGTCGACCAGCGCGGAAAAACGTGCCGAATCGCCGCTGTCGAGATTGTCAGGATGGTATCGCTTCGCGAGATGTCGAAAGACTCGCTCGATTGTTTCGTGGTCGGCGCGCGGCGACACCTGCAGAGTTTCGTAGTGATCGGGAAGTGGCGCGCTCGTCATGGTACCTCACGGGGGGCGTACAGAAGTGCGACGAGCAAGCTAAACGAGAAACGTGAGCATGGCCAAACGATTGGCAGCAACTCTCGCGTACTCTTCATTTGACGCGGCCCGGTCCCTGCTCTATTACAGGCCATCTCCAAGATGGTCGTCTGCTGTTGGCCGGCGCAGGGCGCCGGCGCTCGGGCGACCATGGATGAGATGGCTGCTGGTCGTTGGTCGGAACGAACGGTCCGCGCGCCGTCGTTCGCGCGGGTGGCTCCACGTCAACCTTCAATCGGAGGTCGTCCCGTGCTTTGGGCTATTATCATCGGACTCGTAATCGGCGCCGTTGCCAAACTGATCATGCCTGGGCGTGACCCAGGTGGCTTCGTCATCACCATCCTCCTGGGAATCGCCGGCTCCCTCCTCGCCGGGTTCCTTGGTCGTTCGCTCGGATGGTACACCGAGGGACAACCCGCCGGATTCATCGCCTCGGTCATCGGTGCCATCATTTTGCTGTGGATTTACAGAATGGTCGCGGCGCGCGGGGCGCGTACCTGACCATTCGCATTCACTCGTTGTCGCAACGGATATCACCTCTCGTCAGGCACGGCGAGAGGTGATTCGTTTTTTGCGCGCTTCGCGTGTTTAACAGCGGAGCAACGTCGGCTATTCTTGACGCAGCGGCTTTCAACCAGCTTAGGAGTGCACGTGCGCCCGATGTTCTTGCGTGAAGTGGAAGATTCCCCGCCACAGGGAACGTACGCAGCGTCGATCACTGCCATGCGCGACGCGGGAGTTCCGATCCCGCAGATCATGCATTTGTTCGCGTACAAGCCCGACCGCACCGATTTTCTGTCGCGCTTCACGCAGGGGGTCATGCGCGGACCGTCCCCCCTTTCGCCGGGCCAACGCGAACTCATCGCGGCCTTCACTTCGCGGCGCAACGATTGCCCGTTCTGAATCGGTTCGCACGCCGCGGTCGCGGCGAAGCTGTTGGGTGATCGCGCGCTCGTCGAGGCGGTGCTCGAAGATTTTCGCACCGCGCCGATCAGCGAGCAGGACAAGGCGCTCTTTGCATTCATCGAACGGATGAATGCAGAGTCGCACACGTTGCAGCCGGCGGACATCGAAAGAGTCAAAGCCGCCGGTTGGAGTGAAGAGGCGATTTACGACGCGATCACCGTTTGCGCCCTCTTCAACTTCTATAACAAGTGGATCGACGCCACCGGCGTGGCCGACATGCCGGCGAGCGCGTACGAGATGTCAGGGGAGCGCATCGGCACACGCGGCTACGCCTGCCATTGCCGCGCCCATTGAGGGCATAGCGCCCGCCAGGCGTCACGAGCGAATCGCCATCGATCGCGAACGTCGTCGTGGCATCGGGGCGCTCGAACGCAAAGTACGAGGCGCTGTCAGGGCCTAACGCGAGTACAATCGGTGTCCCGCCCACCACATCGTTCACCACACCCTCGCGACGCAAGCGATTCCAGTCGTACGCCTTGCTCTTTCCATTCGCGGTGATGCCGACCACCCACGACTTGTCCTGCCACGACGCGGTGTCCGTGCCCGTGAGCTTCTTGCGACTCGTTCCCTTCTCGTACGCATAGTCCTTTGCGTACTCCCTGGCAAAGATCGTGTCGCCCTGCATAACGAGTGACGCCGGATGCAGTGCCAGCCACTGCTTCAGCGTCACCTGCACGGTCGGAAGTTCGGTGAGCGTCGTCCCCTTGAGTGGCCCGGTGATGGCTTCGCCATTCGCTTGACGCCACCATGATCCCGTGGATGCGTCTTCGAACATCGCGTTGAAGTGATCCATCCCGACCAGCCGAAATCGCTCCGACGTACCGTTCACCAAGGGTGAAAAGATCCGACCCGTGCGACAGACGGTGCAGTACGACACGAGCAGCTCGGTGCCCGACAGCGTGTCGCGCACTTGATGATGATAGCCGATGAATTGCAGCGGATAGGCGCGCGCCTGGCCGTTCAACTCGATGCCGACCACCAAACGATCGAGAGCAACTGTGTTGCGCGCTGCTGGCTCCATTCTGACAACCGTCGGCTGCAAGAACATGTGGTCGGCCGACATCTTGAAATTGATGGCGTAGGCGACGGCCATCGCGGCGAGCACGCCAGCGGTGACGGTCCAGCGCCACCTGCGCTGCGCGAGTCCACCGCCTAACGCGCCAGCCACGATGGCCACAGCGCACACGCTCCGCACGATCCATCGCGCTTGATAGAGCGCATACGCCGTGTCGATACTGCGCATACGCTGGCTCCCGGGGAGCGGCATGATGAACCAGACCACTGCCAACTCGAACAGCACGAGCGCAACCACGCCAGCGACAAACACCTTCTTCATCATCTACGACTCCGCAAGAACTCAGGGCTGCTTGGGCACTGTTGTCGTCTTTACCTGCGATGAAAGCGCGAGCGCGACGCCGTTCGTCCATCCGAATCCATCCTGCGTCGGATACTCGCCGCCTCCCGCGGGTCGATTCAAATCGACGACGTCGTACTTCTCGGTCATTTTCCCCGTCGCGAGATACGTGCGGCGAATGACCGCCAGGTACTGATCGCGTGCGCGGTCAGCAAGGTCGCCTCGCCCGTACCGACGCACGCCCTCCATCCCCAGCCATTGCAGTGGCGGCCACCCGTTAGGCGCGTCCCATTGCTGCCCCGACTGAATCAACGTCGTGGTGAATCCACCTGGCTTGAGAAACTCGCGCTCCAGCCGCGCGGCGACCGCCTTCCCTTGCTCGCCCGTCGCCAAGCCAAAGTACAGCGGCGACGCTGCCGCCATCGTCGGACGATCGGTCACGCGCGTACCGTTTCGCCAGCGAAAATCGAAGAAGAAGCCTTCGCCCGCATCCCACGCATGCGCGAGAAGTGCCTCGCGCCGCCGCTCCGCCGCTGCGCGGAAGCGCGCCGCCACCTCCGCGTCGCCCGCTGACTCTCGAAAGGCACGCAGCGCCGCAATCGTCCGCTCGGTGTGGTACAGCAGCGAGTTGAGGTCGATCGGAATCAGCTCGGTCGTCTCCAACGACCGAAGATCTTTCGGATCGCGCATCCACCGACTCGAAAAATCCCATCCGCTCTCCGCCGATGCGCGGATGTTGCGATACAAGACTGTGCGCGCCGAATCGTTAGGCAGCGTTGCGCCGAGCCGCTGGTCTTCGCGGTACGATTCCGGGCGAGGTTCGGGAAGATCGTCCCAGTAGCGATTGAGCGTGGCGCCATCGGGAAGCCGCACCACTCGCCGATGCGCGCTCCCCGGCGTTAGGCGTGCGCTCCCTTCCATCCAGAACTCGTATTCCTTCTCCAGCGCCGGCAGAAACACGAGCGCCTTGGCCGTGTCCGTCGCCTGCGCATAGAGACCGATCATCGCGCCGAAATACGGAGGCTGGCTTCGGCTGAGGTAGTACGTCCGATTGCCGTTGGGAATGTGCCCAACGCGCTGCACTAAATACGCAAAGTTCTCGAGCATGTGTTGCACGAGGTCGGTGCGACCACTCTGCACGAGCCCGAGCATCGTGAAATACGAATCCCAGTAATAGACTTCCCGGAAACGCCCGCCTGGCACCACGTACGAATTGGGCAACGGCACGAGCGAAGACTGCGCATCCGCAACATCCGCCTCTCGCGTGAGCGCCGGCCAGAGCGACTTCACATGCTGTTCGACAGTCGCCGCGCGCTCCGTCGAATTCACAGCGCCCGCCGCTTTGGGGAGTTCGAAGTTGGCCTCGACGAAACTCTTGATCGAAAAACCGGCGCCCCCTTTTTGATTTGCGTAGTCTGCAGCGATCTGCGATGCCGGTCGCCGCGGGCGAGAGTCGACGAACGTCTTGGAGTCGGGAAAAATTCCCGCCAGTTGCGCATCGGCGAAGAGCGCGCCGAGGTCGTGCGCCGGATCATAGAGACCAGCGGTAGAAGGAGCAACGATTGTCGTCGCTGGCGCCGGCGTGCTCGAACGACCGCACGACGTGATGCCAGCGATCGCGACAACAACTGCCGCGACGTGGCGCCACGACAAACGCTTGAATGCAGCCTGACCCCTATGCATGTCCGGTGACCTCCTGATGCGCGCTCGCCGGCGCCAACTGCACGAACGCCACGGCCACCGCCGCGCAGATCAGCAACGCCCCTGCGAGCCGAATGACATTCTCCGGATTTCCGCCCAACCACGACTGGTAATACAACGGAAGCGTGAAGATCTGAATCATCATGGGAATGACGATGAACATGTTGAAGATCCCCATGTACACCCCGACACGTTCGCGCGGGATGCACCCCGCCAACATCACGTACGGATTTCCCATCATGCTGGCCCACGCCAACCCAATGCCAATCATCGGCAGAAAGAGGAGCGCGCGATTCGTGATCATCGGCAACATCAGCATCGCGATGCCCGCCAGCGTTAGGCAGAATGCGTGCGTCACTTTGGGGCCAAAGCGGCGTGTCAACGGCACCATGGCAAACGCGGCGACAAACGCCACGAAGTTGTAAAAGCCGCCGATGCGGCCATTGACCAGACCCGCTTCGCGAAAACCCGGCGTGCTCGCATCGTGCGTCCCAAACAGCGTCACCGCCAACGACAGCACGATGTACTGCCAATAACAGAACATTGCGTACCATTGAAACAGCTTCATCACCGCCAGCTGCTTCATCGTGGTCGGCATCTCCCGCACTGCTTCACCGACTTCGCGTAACGTGGACGCCACGCCGGACGGCATTGCCAGGATGCGAGCACGCTCCGCCTCGCTCAAGGGGAGTTCGGGCGTCGTGCGTACGGTGAGCAGAATCGAACCGATCGAAAACACCGCGCCAATCAGAAACGCCCACTCCGTGATAATCGGGATTCCCCGGCCATTCAGCGCATCGCGGCTCATGCCCAATGCCACGAGCAACGACGGCGTTAGGTACGAGAGGGTTTGTCCGAGACCGGTGAACGCGCTCTGCGTGAGAAACCCGATGGAGTGCTGGCTCTGGTCGAGTCGGTCGCTCACGAAGGCGCGATACGGCTCCATCGTCACGTTGTTCGCCGCGTCGAGAATCCAGAGCAGTCCAGCCGCCATCCACAGGGCGCGGCTAAAGGGCATGAGCAGCAGCGCAAGACTGCAGAGCACTGCGCCAACCAGGAAGTACGGTGTGCGCCGCCCGCGTGGGCTCAGCGTCTTGTCGCTCATCGCGCCGATGATGGGCTGCACGAGCAGCCCTGTCATTGGTCCGGCAAGCCACAGCAACGGCAGACTCGCTTCGTCGGCGCCGAGGTACTTGTAGATTGGGCTCATGTTGCTCTGCTGCAACCCAAACGAGTACTGGATGCCGAAGAAGCCAACGTTCATGTTCACGATCTGCCAGAAGGAAAGTCTTGGCTTGCTCGTGAGTTCGACGCGTGCTGGTGCGACCCGCGCTGCCACCCGCGCCGCGATACTTGCTCCCGCCACTCGCTCACCCTCCGTGCGTTCCGTGATGCAGCTGACGACACCGTCCGAATTCTTTTCTCACGCGTTGTACTCGTGAGCACTCCCCTCCCCCCTGCCCTGCCATTCGACGCACGCGGTGACCAGGCGGTCGCACTCCTGCATTCGCTCTGTGGTCCAGAGGGAATTCACGCGTCACTCGCGTCCGTTGCCAACTATCGGGCCATCTTCGCTCGCGACGCGGTGATGGCTGGAATTGCAGGACTGATTCTGCGCGATGACACGATCACTGCCGGTTTGGTGCAAACGCTCGAGCACTTGCGCGCGCTCCAGAGAGCGCAGGGACAGATTGCCTCAAACTTTCAAATGCATGCGGGAGGATCGCCGAACGTCTCCTTTGGCACGCTTGCTCCGCGCATCGACTCGGCCACATGGTACCTCGTTGGTGTCGCGCTCGCGGGACGTGCCAACGCGATCAACGCGAGTGAGTTCTACACATCGATCAAACGTGTCGCCGACTGTCTCGACGCGCTCGAGTACAACGGTCGTCATCTGATCTACATCCCTGCCGGCGGCAATTGGGCTGACGAATACGTGACCGACGGATACATCCTGTACGACCAGGTACTCCGCGCCTGGGGCATGCAACTGGTTGGCGAACTTTACGAACGCGCCGACTGGAGTGAAAAAGCGCGGCGAATCGCCGACGCGATCGCCACTCGTTATGCACCGCGCGATCCGGCCCGAGCTCGGCATCCGATTGCTGCGTTTTCTCCCGTGCGTGTTCACGACGTCTTCGACCTCGCGGCTACTTCGCTGCTCGCCCTCTCCAACGTGGCGCCTTCGCTCGCCGAACTCTCGCTCGACTGGATCGACGAGACCTTCATTTCGCGTGGTGCACTCCCGCCGGCCTTCTACCCTGTCATCGACGAGACTCATCGCGATTGGGAGGCGCTGCGAGCATATCACCTGCATGGCTTTCGCAACACCCCACACGAGTACCATAACGGCGGTATCTGGCCCATTTGGCTCGGGTGGCTCGCGCTCGCGCTGTCGGCTCGGCGGCGCAACGATTCACGCACTCGATTGCGGGCGTCGCTGACGGCCGCGCTCGATGCGCATCCCGCGTTTGCGTTCGAGGAATATCTGCACGGTGTCACACTCGCTCCCGGCGGCACCGCGCAGATGGCGTACACGGCGACAGGGCTCGTCTTCACGCGGCTTGCTGCGACTTCCGAGGCACTCCAGCTTTTCGGCGCATGACTCCGATGCCGCCGGGTGATTCGCCGCTGCCTAACGATGGATTGCGCGGATCGGACGGCGACGCGCGCCCCCTTCCACTCGGTGCATTGCGATGTGCGGCCGAGTTGGCCGACGCGCTTGGATCGCGCATCGGCAGCGGCCATCACGAAAAACGGGTCATCGGTATCGCTGGCGAATCCGGGAGCGGCAAGTCGGTCACGGCCCAAGCACTCGCTCACGTTCTGGACCAGCGCGGACATCGAACGGCGCTCATCAACCAGGACAACTACTTTCGGCTCCCGCCGCGCACGAATCACGAACATCGCCTGACCAATCTCGCGAACGTCGGGCCGCACGAGGTTGATCTCGCATGCATCAGCGCGCACATCGCGGCGTTTCGCGCCGGCCATGACGTCAGCGACGCTCCGCTCGTCGACTACCCCGGAAATCGCTTCGTCACGCACAAATTGCAGCTGTCGGAGTGTGATATGCTCATCGTGGAAGGCACGTACGTCCTCTCGCTCCCCGATCTGGACGCGCGCGTCTTCCTCGAGGCCACCCATCACGACACGCGCGAACGCCGGCGCGCGCGCAATCGTGACATCGACCATCCGGTGATCGACGACATTCTCGCCATCGAGCATGCGATCATCGCGCGCCAGCGAGCGGTCGCTCACGTCGTCATCGACCGCTCGTTCGCGATTCACATCGTCGCCTAACGAGGCTCGCGGCTAACGCTCGAGGCCAAGCGTGTGCTCGCGCGATTCGGTCTCGCGCCCGGCCGCGCTATCGCTTGCCGGACGCGACGTCCCCTTCCCGGCACGCGCGGCGAGCAGCAGGAAGAGCGCGCCCACCACGATCATGACGACCCCCCACCAGAGATTCACGTTCACCCCGGTCGAACGCGCATACATCTCGGCGTTGCCGTTGGTGGCGAGGCCGTAGACCGTCAGCAACAGCCCAAGCACCGTAAAGAGCCCGCCAATGGGATATCTGAGGTCGAGTCCACCCGCGCCGCTCATATCGATGACTCCATGTCGTTAGGCGAAGATGAGGTTCAAGAGCAGCGTGAGCCCGAGGACTGCCAGCGCCGCCGTGGCCGGACGTTCGGTCCACGACATCGCTTCATCCTTCGGTCGTGGCGTCAGTGCGTAGACGAGCCCCTTGAGCTCCTCGTCCTTACGCGGTCGCGTCAGCAGCGACACGATGATCGTCACGACGAAACACGTCGAGAACGCCGCCGTCGCCGTCCAGAACGTCTGGGCGAGCTCGCTGGGGTACGTATGCACCAGCCCGAAGTACCCGCCTTTGATTCCCGGCGTGGAGCCGCTGGCCAACGTCAACCCGTGATGAATCGCCGCCGCCGCCGTCCCCGATATCAGACCCACGAACGCGCCGTGCCCGGTGCTCCGCTTCCAGAACATGCCTAACGCGAATGTTGCAAACAGGGGAGCATTCACGAACGCGAAGATGAGCTGCAGGAAGTCCATGATGTTGTTGAAGGCGCCGGCCGCGTACGCGGCAGCCACCGACAACAGAATTCCTCCGACCGTCGCCGCGCGTCCCATCCACAGGTAGTGCTCGTCGCTTGCCCCCTTCTTGATGTGCGCCTGATAGATGTCGTACGTCCACACCGTATTGAACGCCGTCACATTCCCCGCCATCCCCGACATGAACGACGCAATCAGCGCCGTGAGCCCGAGTCCCAGCATTCCATTGGGGAAAAGCTTCACCAGCATCATCGGCGTCGCGAGATCGTAGTCCAGCACCATGCGGCCCGCCGAATCCATCAACGCGCCGCCTGCTGCATTCAGTTTGGGGGGAATGATTCCCTGGCCCACACCGCCGGCTCCGGCGCTCAAGACCAGCGCAATCATGCCCGGCAAGATCACCAGGAACGGAAAGAGCATCTTCGGCACGGCAGCGATGAGCGGTGTCCGCCGCGCCGCCGTCATCGAGTCAGCCGCCATCGCGCGTTGCACCACAAGGAAGTCCGTGCACCAGTAACCAAAACTCAGGACAAATCCCAACCCCATCACCAACCCGAACCACTCGACCCCAATCGGGTTTGTCGCCGCGCTGCCGAGCCCCTGCCAGGCGTGGGTATACGCGCCGGACGGAAGCCCGCGCGCCACCGCCGCCTCGGCGAGCTTGGACGTCAGTCCGTCCCACCCCCCCACAGCGCGCAATCCGATCCACACCAGCGGTGCGAAGCCGAAGACAATCATGAAGAACTGCAGCACTTCGTTGTAGATGGCACTCGTTAGGCCGCCTAACAACACGTACGCAAGGACGATGGCCGCTGACACGAGCACGCTCGTGTTGAAGTCCCACCCGAGCAACAGGTTGAGCAGCTTCCCCATCGCGTACATCGAGACTCCGGACGAAAAAGCGGTCATGCACGCGAACGACACGGCGTTCAGCGTGCGCGTTTTTTCATCAAAACGAAGCTTGAGGTACTCCGGGACCGACCGCGCCCGCGATCCGTAGTAAAATGGCATCATGAAAATTCCGACGAAGACCATCGCCGGAATTGCTCCGACCCAATAGAAGTGTGACGTCGCGATTCCGTACTTTGCTCCGGACGCCCCCATCCCGATGACTTCTTGCGCGCCAAGGTTGGCCGAAAGGAAGGCGAGTCCCGTCACCCACGGCGGGAGAGAACGCCCAGAGAGAAAGAAGTCGGTCGATGTGCGCATCATGCGCCGCAACGCCCAGCCAATGCCGAGCACCACGGCGAAATAGATCGCCATGACCAGATAGTCGAGTGACGTGAGTTGTGTGACGGGCATCGAGGGCTCGCGTGACCAGGTCGAAGGAGGGGGTCCTTGCCGCCATGAAAGCGGCAAGGTCTCCTTGCCGCCGTGAAAGCGGCAAGGACTCCCCGCCGCCATGTAGGCGCGTCTACGGCATTTCAGGTCGAGATTGCAGCTGACGGAGCAGTACGAGCGTATCGTTGTTGCGCGCGACGGCAACTCGCGTATTCCCAGGGGTCCCGCGCACCATCCGGATCTTGCGCACTTCCCCATCGATGGAGACGCCACTCCGCTCCATGTCGACGGCGCTGAAACTGCCGTCGCCCGCGCCGCGCAGGAAGAGGGAGTAGCCGGCATCGTAACGTCCGAACATCGGCGTCACACCGTCGAAATTACCCCCCAGGAGCAGGTCGACCTTCCCGTCGCCGTCAAAGTCTCGAACCAAGGCGTCGCGCACGGGGAACATCTGCGCTTCCGGCGGGAGCGAACGGAGCGTGAATCCTTTGCCCGTGGACAGTGCGACCGCCGATGCAAACGTGTGCGCTTCGAGAACGGTCGCCTTCGCCAGCTCGGCTGGGGGGAAGATGTCTTCCATCCGCGCCGCACCAAACGCCTTGTACGACGGGTACTTCGCACGCAGAGTGGGCATGAGCTTCACCAAGTCATCACGCCCGGCCACCGGATAGCTGACGCCGTTCTTGTAGAAGGTGATGATCTGCTTGAGCGACCCGGTGCTGAAGAAGTCAGCCACATACATACGCGCCGGCTCTTTCGCAGATGCCCGCACGTATCCATTCATTCCGATGTTGCCGAGTATTAGGTCGGAACGGCCGTCGTGATTGACGTCGGCGGCGGTGACGCTGTTCCACCACCCTTCACTTCCACTGAGCCCAACCTCGCGCGTACGGTCGACGAATTTCCCCCCTTCCTGATGAAAGACGCGGACGGGCATCCACTCGCCGGCGACGATGAGGTCGAGCGCCTTGTCGCCATCGTAGTCGAGCCAGACGGCGGAGGTCACCATCCCGGCGGAACCAATCGTCGCCCCTAACGAGTCAGTGACATCGGTAAAATGTCCCCTGCCGTCGTTGCGTAGCAGGTGACTCTTCGGCGTCGTTCCATAGGCGCGCGCTACGACGCGCGAGCCGACAAAGAGATCGAGATCGCCGTCGCCATCGAAGTCGCCAGCTACAACGCACGAGCCATTCTCGTAGAATTTGGGAAGCGCGTCGGCGGAACGCGTGAAGCGCCCATGGCCATCGTTCAGATAGAGTCGGTCCAGCAATGCGTCCGCGTCACCGAAGAACTCGTTCCCCGCGCTGACGACGTACAGATCCAGATCCCCATCTCCGTCCGCATCAAGAAACGTCGCGTCGACATCCTCGGCCAGGCTGTCGGCGATGAACGCGCTTTCGTTTCCCTTTCGGAACGATCCATCTCGCTGCTGAAGGAGGAGGGTCCCCGCCTGCCACTTGGCGCCGCCGACGTAGAGATCGTCGAGTCCGTCGCCATTCACGTCCCCGCTCGCGAGTGCCGGTCCTTCCGTCGAGAGACGAAGCGACATGAGTGGCTCTCGATCGTAATCGAGAAAGTCGTTCTCCACGTGCCTAACGTTCGTCCCCATGGAGGCCGATGCGTCGGCAAACAGCGTCGCGTTGTGGTTAGGCGCGAAGGGCGTCCACCGGGCCGTCGCGGCGCGCTGGTCAAGCGTGATCGTCGTGTCGAGCGCCACCTGATGCAGAACCTGCATTCGGTGATCGGGCCAGATGACCACGAGCGAATCCGCGAGCTTCGAGGCTCCAACTCCGAAATGCAATCGACTATCAACCGAGGAGAGGAAGCCGCGCGTAGGCATTACCTCGGCGCTTTGCGTCACGCCCTGGGCCGTCAGTAGGACGCGCGCACCAATCCCCGCGGTGTTCTTTCCTTCGCCGACGAACTTCACTGTAAGCGAACGATTCGCCGTCCGTTCGCGCGCATGGTTGCGATAGATCGAAGCCGGCGCGTCGATGTTGTTGATTACGAGATCGAGCGATCCGCTGTTATTCAAGTCGACATACGCGGCGCCATTCGAGAAGCCTGGCTTCCCCACCCCCCACGCTTCTGCCACGTTCGAGAAGCCGAAGTTCCCCTCGTTGTGAAATACATGGTTCGCAAGGGGAATCGACGGCATCCGCTTCAGCAACGATTGATTGTCCTTCGCCACACCAGTGCTCAGTGAGGACTGAACGGCGTCGTTGCCGACGAAGTTGATGTAGTCGAGATCGTTCGGACGGCGGTAAATGCCGTTGGTGATGAAGAGATCCTTGCGACCATCGTTATCGAGATCTGCAAAGAGCGCTGACCAACTCCAATCGGTCGCAGCGACGCCGGCGAGGTAGCCGATGTCGCTGAAGCGTCCGTTTCCCCTGTTCAGCTGCAACGTATTGCGCGCGTACTGTGGTCGATATCCGGCGCGCACGCGAAGGTCAAAAAGATTGAAGCCCTCCGAGCTCGCCGACGTCTTGAGAATCTCTTCGCGTTCGGGGAGCATATCGAGCACAGCGATGTCGGGACGCCCATCGTTGTTGAAGTCCGCCGCATCGACGCCCATCGAAAAACGCGAGGTATGCCTGGTGGCGGTGGCGATGGACTCGGTGAAGGTCCCGTTGCAGTTGTTCAGATAGAGATAGTCGTTCTCCTGGAAGTCGTTGGCGACGTAGATATCCGGACAACCATCGCTATTGACGTCGCTTACCACGACGCCAAGTCCGAAGCCTTCTACGCCGCCGTAGATCCCGGCCTGCTCGGAGACATCGGTGAAGTGACCGTTGTCGTTGCGGTAGAGCCGATCGCCGGCCGTCGGATGCCTAACGAGCCGCATCGACGGATTGCCAACGGAGTGCTCGGTGTGCGTCGAGTGATTCAGCAGGTACATGTCCAGATCGCCGTCTCCGTCGTAGTCGAAGAAGGCGGCCTGGGTCGAATAACCGGTGAAGTCGAGCCCGTACTCCTTGGTGCGATCGGTAAACGTGCCGTCACCGTTGTTGATGTAGAGCACATTGTGCCCATGCATCGTTAGGTACGACACGGCCGAGAGGTAGATGTCGACGCGTCCGTCACCGTTGACGTCGGCCATCGTGACGCCCGTCTTCCATCCTTCTGGACCCTCGACTCCCGCCTTCTTCGTCACATCCTCGAAGACGTAATTCCCCTTGTTGCGATAGAGCTTGTTGGAGCCGAGGTTGGACGAGAAGTAGAGATCCTGCAGTCCGTCGCCGTCGATATCGCCGACCGCAACACCACCGCCGTTGTAGTAATACAGGTAGTTCAGGATGTTGAAATCGGCGTTCTCGGGAAGCGTGTTCTCGAAGGTGACGCCAGTCGATTGAGGAGAAAGGAGCTCGAACATCGTCGCGCCCTTGCCCACAATCGTCGCCGCTCCCTTGTCCTTGCCCGCGCAGCCTAACGACAGCGCCAGTAGCGCGATTGCGCTCGCACGCCGGACGTCCAGGATTTTGGGGACGCGACTATTCACGAATGCCTAACGTGGCGCGCGCGGGATCACCGGAAGCCTTGGCCACCGTCGCGCCTCCACGCGTGTGCACACGGGCGACGACGTAATCCCCAACGCGCTTCCCTTGCACGCTGCCTTGTTCGACCGCTCGGCGATAATGGATGCCGCCGTACAAACGGCTCAACGCCGCCTCCGCCGCAGCGTCGACAAACGACGGAAAGGATCTCGGCGGGAGCCCGTACTCCATCTCTGTGGAGTCGCTGAACGCGAAGTGATCGCCGAACATGTCGGTGAGCACAGCAGCAGCGGCATTCGAGATGACGCTGTGCCCGCTTGTGTACTCCGGGAATGGCGGCGTCTGGAGCAGCGGCTCCCACTTCTCGTCGATGTATCGGTTGATGACCGTTTCCGGACGAATCACCGAGCTGCGAAACTTCTCATCCCACGAACTGATAAACGCGTCGGCGAGCGCCACCGATGTGCGCGCGTACGCCTCGGCCGCACGTAACGGATCGGCGTTCGCTTTTCGCGCAGCGATTCCGACGATTCCCATCCAATGTCCGCCAGGCGTGATCTTCTTCGTCGCGAACATCGTGTGCCCTTGCACGTGCATCACGTACGGGTTGCAATCCCAGAAGGCGACGTACGCGCGTTGATCGTCCGTGAGCTTCGCTTGCACGTCATGCACTTCGAGCGCTTCCTTCATGAAGGCACTCGACTTCGTGATCTCAAATTTGAGTGGAGGGAGCGGGCGGAACTGGCTCCCGGTGTCCATGACGAACGGGCGCAATTCTCCCCAGTGGGGCTCGACGGCGTCCATGTACGCAGGCGGAGTGGGCACCCATCGCGACGGGTCTTGCGAGACGCTGTACTTCGGCCATCCGCGCGATTCCTTGAACCGATCGTTGCCCGACCACGCCATCACATGCGCGGCGACTGAATCGCCGTATGCAATCGACGCCTTGTAGACATCCGCGGGGAGCTTGGCTTCGAAGCGCGCGTCCATCGCGACGCGCAACGAGTCCATGCGAGCGCGCGAGAAGGTCAGCGACTTCCCCACACTCATGAATGCGTGCGTTCCCGCTAGCGGGAAGGAGATTTTCACCCCCGCCGGCGGCGGCGCGAAGGGCGTGAGCCCATTCAGTTGTCCCGCCAGCGTGTGATACGTCGTATCACTCGGCCGCATCGCTTCGTACGCAGCGACACTCGCATAGGCGTAGGTGCGACTCGCCTGCACTGGGCTGAAAATGTCGTACACCATGACGCTGGAGAGCTGGTGCACCGCATCGTGCAGGAGCTGTACGTCACTCTGTTCCGTCGGTGGGGCGCCAATCTGTTGCTTGCATCCGACCGAGCCTAACGAGACGCCGAGTGCGGCGAGGAGTAGGAGTCTTTTCATCGTTTGTCACGCGTCGTGGCGACTTGCTTGGTCGCGAAGCGAAATACGAGCGGAGTGTCGTTGTTGCGCGCGACAACGATGCGTTCTTCGCCCCGCCCCTTTACGATCTGCATGTCGCGCGTTTGTCCGGGCACCACAAATCCGCTGGGTGCCGATTCTACCGCTGTGAACTTACCCGTTCCATCGCCGCGCAGCATGAGCCCTTGGCTCTCGTGTGCACGGCCGATGTCAGGTTTGAATCCATCGAAATTACCGGCGAGAAGCAAATCCATTTTCCCGTCGCCATCCACATCGCGAGCGACGATTCCGTACACCGGCGCAATCTGCGCCTCACTCGGCAGCGGAACCACGGAGAAGTTGCCGTTCCCGTCGTTATGCACGACCGATGTTGCAAAGGTGTACGCGGCTTTCTGGATTGCGCCGGCGACGTCCTTCGCGGGGAAGATGTCGTCTAATGTGGCGCGTGCGAAGTCCTTGTAGTTGAGATAGCGCGCCTTGAGCGGCGGAATCGACTTGATCAGATCGTCCTTCAGTACGAGCGGATAACGCTTCCCCTGCGCGTAATAGCCGATGATTTGTTCGATGAAGCCATTGCCGTCGAAATCCTTGGCCGTCAGCGTCGTCGGTTCCTGCGCCGACGCATGGAGCCACGTATTGAGGCCCAGATTCCCCACGACAAAGTCGACGCGCCCGTCTCCGTCCACGTCAGTCGCCACAATGCGGTTCCACCAACCGTCGCTCTTCTCCAAGCCGGCGACCTTCATTCTCGTTAGGCGCCCACCGCCATCGTTGTGGAAGACCTCGACCGGCATCCACTCGCCCACCACGACGAGGTCAGGGCGCTTGTCGCCATCGATATCCTGCCAAACGGCGTCCGTGACCATTCCGGCTCGGGCGAGTTCCGGCGCCAGTTGCGCCGTGACATCGGTGAAGTGCCCTTTCCCGTCGTTCTGCAGCAGCATGCTCGTTCCATCTTCGCCATAACGCCACGGCACCTGCCGCCCGCCGACGAATAGATCGAGATCGCCGTCGCCGTCGTAGTCCACCGCAACCACTCGCGATCCGCTGTTGAACTCGACCGGCAATCGATCGGTAGACTTGGTGAAGTGGCCGCGTCCGTCGTTGAGGTACAGGCGATCCTGGAGCGCCGACGCTAACGCCGAGTATTCGCTCCCTCCGCTAACGACGTAGAGGTCTTTGTCACCATCTCCATCTGCGTCAAAGAAGATCGCCCCCACGTCCTCCGAAATCGCATCGGGCTCGAAGACGCCGGCGTTGCTCTTTGCAAAGCTCCCGTTCGACTGTTGAAGGAGGAGCGCGCCGGCCTGCTCTTTCGCCCCACCGATGTACAAGTCGTCGAGTCCGTCGCCGTTCACGTCTCCCACCGCCAGCGCGGGCCCTTCGGTGGAGAGCATCTTCGGGATCAAGCGCTCGCGGTCGAAGTCGACAAAGTCGTTTTCGTGATGCGCGAACGGAATCACGTTGTTGCCGGCGACGCGCGCGACGAACGGCGTCGCCACCGGCACGACGTCGGGCGCCGCGACCTGCGCCGCCGCATGATCAATCGTTAGGCGTTGGTTCGCGGCGACGTTCGTGAGTTCGCTCTGCTTGCCGTCAGGCCACCGCACGCGCAGACGCGACACGGTGTCGCGCGCACCGAGTCCGAATGTCAGCACGTAGTCGACCGACGACTGGAAGCCCCGCGCCGGATACAGCTCCTGCATCAACGTTTCACTGCCTAACGACAGCGTGACCTTCGCGCCAATGGCAAAACGATTCATCCCGTCGCCAGTCAGCTTGACTTGCAGGTAGTGATTGTTTCTCTCCATCGCACGCGCGTTGTTGCGATAGACAAACGCCTCTGAATTGACGTTGTTCACGATCAGGTCGGGCGCTCCGTCGCCATCCAGATCGCCGTACGCCGCACCGCTCGAGAACGACGGGGTATCGAGCCCCCATTTTTTCGACTCGTTGGCGAACGAAAGACGCCCAAGATTGTGGAACGCGTAGTTCGATATCGGCGTCGACGACATCGCGTTGATGAGCTTGAGGAAGTCCATGCTTCCCCCTTTCAATGCGTCGTCCATCGTCTCCTGGTTGGCAAGGAAGGCGATGTAGTCTTGCGACGTCACGTCTCGCACGAGGCCGTTCGATACGAAGATGTCCTTTCGCCCATCGAGATCGAGATCGGCAATCAGCGCACTCCAACTCCAGTCGGTACGCGAAACGCCGGCGAGCTGCCCAACATCGCTGAACGTCCCGTTGCGGTTGTTGTGCTGCAGCATGTTGCGCATGTGTTGGTAGTAGTACCCATCGCGCACCTTTGCCTGATACACGTCCCATCCTTCGAACGTCGACATCGTACGCAGGCGGTATTCATCCTCCGGCAACATGTCGGTAGTGTAGATATCGGGCCAACCATCGTTGTCGACGTCGGCGATATCCATCCCCATCGAGAAGTACGAATCGACGTTGAATTCCTTGTCGAGCACTTCGTCGAAGGTGCCGTTTCCTTTGTTGAGGTAGAGGTAGTCGCGCTCGAAGAAATCGTTCGAGACATAGATGTCGGGACGACCGTCACCATTCACATCGCCAACGCCGAGCCCAAGACCAAAGCCGATTTCACTTCCATAGATCCCGGCTTGCGCGCTTACGTCGACGAAGTGCCCACCATCGTTGCGGTAGAGTTTGTGCCCGCCGTACTGATCACGTTCGTTGCGCGTGTTGCGCTGCCCGAACGAACTGACCGGACGCGGAGAATTGTTGATGACGAAGAGATCGAGATCACCATCGCCGTCGTAGTCGAAGAAGGCCGCGTGCGTCGAGAAACCCTGGTCATCAACGCCGTACTGCTTGGCTTCTTCCGTGAACTTCGGAATGCTGTCCGCGCCCGCACCGTGGTTGATCCACAACGCATTCGCGCGTCGTGCGGGCTCGATCTGCCCCGCATGGCAGACGTAGAGATCCAGACGTCCGTCGCCGTTGACGTCGGCCATCGTCACGCCTGTCGTCCAGACGGCATTGTCCTTGAGGCCCGCCTGCTCCGTGATATCGCGGAAGTGAAACTTCCCCTCATTCAAGTAGAGGCGTGCACCGCCGGCGTTTGACGTCAGGATGACCTCGGGGAGGCCATCGCCCGTGAGATCGCCGATCGCCACACCGCCACCGTTGTAATAGTTGCGGTAGGTGAAGACGTTGAGCTCGCGCGTCTCGGTAATCTGATTCGTGAACTTGATCCCGGTGCTCGATGACGGGAGCCGCGAGAAGAGATGCTCTCCACCGTTAGGCGATGGCGACGTACCGCCGTTTGCGGCGTCGACGCTACCCGGCGCACGGGAGCAACTCGCAACGAGGCACACACTCGTCAGCACGAGATGCCATCTGACCGAGAGTCGCCTGCGCATGGCCTGCATGTTCCAACCTACGTGTTGAAATGGTGAACCGCGTTGACACCTAATGCGCGAAAGAAAGTGCCTTGTAGCGCCATAGCCTGCTCCGAGCTGGGAGCAGGCTATGGCGTTTCACTTCGTTAGGTACAGCACTGCGGATTAGTAGCCAGCGTTCTGCGTGAGGAGTGGGTTGTTTTGAATCTGCGTGATCGGAATCGGGAAGAGCACCCGATACGGATCAGCGGCGTTCTTGAACTGACGAGCGTTCAGGAAGCCGCCCATGCGAATCAGATCTTGACGACGCTTTCCTTCGCCCGCGAACTCGAAGAGACGCTCGTTGAGGATGAGTTGGCGAACCGTTGCCTGATCGCCACCCGTGAGGGGCTTCGCCGGATTGAAGACGCGAGCACGGAGCAGATTGAGGATCGTCACAGCCGCCGCCGGCTGATTCAACTCATTCAACGCCTCTGCCTTGATCATGTACATCTCGGCCAGGCGGAAGTATGGGTAGTCGTTCGGGAACGAGTTGCCGTCCGGTGCCGTGGAGAGAAGCGGGAACTTCAGAAGGCGCGGCCCTTCGTTTTCGTTTGCCTTCGTGATGTCGCCGATCGTGTCCGTCAGAATGAGCGCGTTGCCAGCACGGTCGTTGATGTTCTTACCTGTGTCGAACGACTTCTGCTGCCCGATGAGCCAGACGTTGCGACGCTGGTCAGCGGGGTCGTACTTGCGATAGGTCTCCGCGAGACCCGCGAAGCCATTCCACGGTCCGCCGTTTACGCCCGTGTGGTTGTAGTGCAGTGAGCGCATCGGCAACGACTCTCCGAGGCCCGGGGGACTCGAAGTGTGGTTGATGACGAAGATGTTCTCGGGCGAACCGTCGTTGGTCGTTGAGAAGTTGCTGTTGTAGTCGGACGCCAGCGAATACTTGCCCGAATTGATGACGGCGTCCGCATAGGTCACCGCTTCCTGCCAACGCGCTGGCGCCTTCTGCAGTCCGCCAGCTGAAACGGTGCCCTGGAAGACCTGCGCGTTGAGGTACATGTTCGCGAGAATCGCGTTCGCCGCGTGCTTTCCAACGCGACCGTAGTTCAGCGGCGTTTCCGGAAGATTCGGAATCGAGGCCTTGAGCTCCGTCTCGATGAACTTGAAGACTTCGTCACGCGTGGCGCGTCCCGTCGGCTTCACTTCCGTCGTCGTCACAATCGGAACGCCACCGAAGAGATCCATGAGCACGTAGTAGAACCACGCGCGGAGCACCTTCAGTTCCGCGAGCGACGCATCCTTCGTCGGGCTCGAGCTCTTCTCGACGACGTCGATCATGAGGTTGGCCTTTGCGACGCCAGCGAACATCGCGTTCCAAATGCCATTCATTTCGTCGAGCGTCATCGCGCTGTTAGGCGACCACGTCTGCTTATAGAGCTCCAGCCACGCGCCGTTGTCGTACCAGTCGCTTCCGCGCGTTGGAACGAGCTGCTCGTCGGTGGAGATTTCTGAGAGGTTGTAGTAGGCCCACATCGTCTGTCGCAATTGCGCGTACACCGACGCAGCGCCGGCGAGAATTTCGCCATCGTTCTTGAACGCGTTCGACGGCGTCAGCGCGTCGAGCGGCGTCTCTTTCAGATCCGTGCAGCTCGCAAGGATCCCCACAGTGCTCGCTACTACGAGTGCGGTCGTACCGCACCTGCGAAGCATGTTCGAAGAGAAAATCGGCATAGGTCTCTGGGTGCCTGCTCTTGGGGAAGTAGTTGAAGATCGCGGAGTCAGGGTGAAGCGCCGGTGGGAGCGCTTCACCCTGTAACTGCACTAGAAGGTGATTCGCAGGCCGCCCGTGAACGTCCGAGCGCGTGGGTAAATCAGGTAGTCGACGCCGCGATCGACGCCGCCACCGACGAACACTTCGGGATCGTAGCCAGAGTACGAGGTCGAAAGGAGGAGATTGTCGCCCGAGACGTACGCGCGAAGATCGCGTCCACCACCGTTGGTCGGGATCCGGAAAGTGTAGCCAACCGTGACGTTCTGCAGACGGACGAATGAGCCGTCTTCGATCCAACGCGACGAGTAAATCGCGGGTTCACCGAAGGCATCCTTCGCCGAAAGCGCCGAGGCAAGGAAGTTACGCCCCTGCTTCGCGTTCGCCGTCGTTCCGTACACGAGCGCGGTGTTGTTAAAGACATCGCGTCCCACTTCGGCGCGCCAGAGCCAGCTCGCGTCGAACTTCTTCCACGTCGCGTTGCTGCGGAAACCTAACGAGAAGTTGGGATTCGAGTTGCCGATGATCACTTCGTCATCGCCCGAGGGCGACGTCGTCGTGCCATTGAGCTTACGCGAAGTCTCACGTCCCTTCGCATCACGCGTCACGGTGTACTTGTTGAACAACTGCTGCCCCTGCGCATTGAAGCCAACAAACTCCGCACCCCAGAACGTGCCGATCGGCTGACCAGGAATGAGGCGCTGCGCAAAGCGTCCCGACTGTCCCTGACCGTTCACAGGCGCAACGTTGATGAACTGACGGTCGAGACCGAGCGCGTCGACCTTGTTACGCTCGATCGCGAAGACGAGCCCTGACGAGAACGTCGTGCTCTTCGTGGAGTACAGCTGCGCATCGATGTTCGCCTCGAAGCCCTTGTTGGAGAGGCTGCCGACGTTCTCGAGACGATCGGAGACGACGGCCGGCTGGGCGACCGGTACGCGGAAGAGAAGGTCTTTCGTCTGCTTGTTATAGAATTCGAACGTACCCGTAATGCGATCGCTCTTGATGCCCCAATCGATACCGACGTTGGTCTGCGTCGAGGTTTCCCACTTGAGATCGGGGTTGGCGACCTGCGTTGCACCGAAGCCGGTGATGACTGATCCGCCGAACGGATACGTAGCGTCAGCACTCGTGCGAAGCAGGAGCTGCGTCTGATAGGGCGCCACTGCCTGGTTGCCTTGCTTTCCGTAGCCGGCGCGGAGGCTCAAGTTCGAGAACAGCTTGTTCTTGAAGAACGACTCTCAAAGAATGAC
>JBGAKW010000034.1:0-30103 GCA_044224185.1 Gemmatimonadaceae bacterium
CTCCCCCCTCCCTCCACAGACAACAGATGCCGGTTGCCCTCCTCGGCTCGGCGCGAGCCGTTTCGGCCAACTCGCGCGCCAGCCTGCTGCGAACGGTTTGTCAAGTCGTACTGCTGATCGCGGTCGTGTCGTCATCCGCCGAGGCGCAGTTCAAGAAGCGAATGGCGCAACTCGCGCTGTGCGGCGTTGGTGGCGTCGCTGGATACAACCTCGGTGACCAGGTCGCGCGATACGCCCAGAAGAACGCGAAGCAAATGAACATGACGCCGCAGCAAGTCGCGCAGTACCATCGCCAGATCAAAATTGGAACAGCAGGCATTCTATGCCTTGGAGGAGCAGCGCTCGCCGGTACCGTATACGAGAAGTTGAGCAAGCGCGATATGGAGGCCCGAAAGCGCGAGATCGAGTTGGCTGCTCAAGAGGCAAATCCGGTCACGCGTGAGTATGTGATGCCGGATAGCAAACGAAGCGGAACGGTGACAACAGAGCCGTCCTATGTGGATGGCAACAAGGAATGCAAACAGGTCATCGACCAACTGGCCGACACGAATGCTGGTGACCGCGCGGTAGTCACCTATTGCCGCGCCAAGGGAGGAAACGGCAACTACGAGCTCGAGTACTAGCGTATGATGTGCCGTCGAGCCGTCGCTCCGCGCGCGCTCTCGCTTGTTGCAATGCTCCTCGCGCTATCAATGCTCATTCCATGGAGCGACGCGCGGGCGCTGCGGCTTGAGCTGCGCGTCTTTAGGAATCAGCGCGTGCTGATGCTGTTCGATTGTGGGTCCGTTGACGACAACGATACGCGGAAACGGGAGTGTGCCCAGGCCGAAACGCAGGTGACGTGCGGCGTCGATTCGATGCGCGTCGACGGCGTCTTGAGCCAGCAGCGATTCGATGAGGTGTGGTTGCTCTCCGGCGGAGGGTGCAAGCCCGAGGGAATCGCGTTAGGGCGAGCGCTACGCGCTCACAGGATTCCAGTTCGTGTGCCATCGTTGGCTCGCATCAGGCTCAGCACCGGCGAAAGTACGTTCGATGTCGGCGGGGAATGCATAAGTGCTTGCAGTCTCGCGTTCATGGGGGGAATGCTGCGCTACGTGGACGATGGCGCTCTCCTCGAAATTCATTCATCGTCGGCCAATCTTCGCGCAGCCAATTCGCAGCTCGTATCGGCGATCGAATCGCGCGGACTCAAGCCCGTCGTAAGTGACCTAACGATAGAAGCGTGTTCCGACATCCTGCGCACGATGCGCTTCTTTCAAAACACGCTGCTGATTCCCACACGTACTCAGGTGCGCGAAGACGAGTCGTTCATTGCTTCGGAAGCACGGTCGTGTTCACCTGGCCCCTGGTACTCAGACTCCGCGGAAGCGCACGACGCCGCGCAGATCGCGATTGAGGGGAAAGTGTCGATGCAAGATCTGCTCATGCGACTTGAGCGCGATGCATCGAAGGCGGCGATTCGCTTTTGGCAATCGCGCATCGATCGATTCGGCCCGCGGGCCGAAAGCGCGCTCAAGATGGTGGCCGCTCGTTACGACGTCGCGATTCTGTCGACGAATCCGCTCTCGACAGAATCGCTCATTGCGATGGGCTACGTCACTCGGGAGGTGCTCGCTACACCAGCGGGGGCTCCACGACAATGATGAAGCATTCATTGAGGCGCCTGCTGCGGCAAGTTGGTGTGTTTGCGTGTGCGATCTTGTCGACGGAACTGCAAGCGCAAAGTCGAGAGACGTTGGAGACGCAACTCACGGGGGCGCGAGGCTCCGTCACGTTTGAATGGACGAAGAAGAATCTCCTTGATGCCCAGCTGCAAGCGACGCCCCCCTTCCTGCTCGCCGAGTATCGCCTGGCCGATGGTCGCACCGTGCTTGACTGTCTGAGCGAGAGTGGAGGGCGCGCGATGGGAGGGTGCACCGGCGCGACGCGCTTGGGCAATGCAGCCAATCGGTCGCTGCGCTATGTTCTCCCCGAGGCGCTGACAGGAAGCCCGGCCGGCCCGGTCTGTCTCCTCTTGCAGATGCCGAATGGTCGTCCGCTTCCCGTTAGGCGCGCTGACCGTGAGCACGGCGAGACGGCTCGTTTCCGGTACGCCGAGTGGGAAGCGCTCGCCGGTCGGCGATCGGCATTCGCTGCGTTGCAGCGGAATACGGCGCAGCTTCGCGAATCGGTGAAGAACCTCGAAGCCGCGGTTGCGGCGCAACAAGCCGAGAACGTGAAGTCTGGCGGAAGCGATGCCGCCAGCTGCAAAGCAGGGATCGGGCTACGCACTTCTATCGTCGGTGGCGCTCAACGTCCGTCGATCGATCTCAATCAACTCCCCGCGCTCGCTGCGCGTGTGTGTGTCGCGAGGGTCTGGGTCTACGATAGCCTCAACACGGCGAAGGGGCGATCGCTGGTTGCGCGACTCGCCAATCCGAATGACGACGGTGCGTTTGCACCCGCCATGTTGGATGAACTGATCTCGCTCCTGTCGCCAACCATGCGCCAGCGACTGTTGCAGTTCCGTGGTGCGGAGCTCGCCGCGTACAAGGGAGATTGGAGCACGCACGCGTCGCACATCGCCGCGTATCGTCGCGCGCTCGAGGAGAAGCATCTTGAGCCCGAGTTTGGCGCATTCAACGAGGCGTTAGCCATTCAGTCAGATGCGAAAAAGGCGGCGATGCAAATCGCCAAGGCTGCTGCCGAACGCCAGGCGATCGACTCTACGCAAATCGCTGGTGTGGTAGGATCCAATCTCGAGGCGTTCAGTCGATGCAAGAGCGACGGTATCGCCCAGATGCGCCGGACATCTGAGAATGACGTGAAGATCGCCGCCACCGAATCGACAACGATGGCCTCGGCGAACCAAGCGTTGGTGGCCAAATGTCTGTCAGGGGTCGAGAAACTGGCGCAGCTGCAAGCGCAACTGGCGACGAGGCGTCGCGAGCTAGAGGAGGCCGAGCGCGCATTAGCCGCCGCCGCCGCCGATGCCGCGCGGGGTGCGCTGGAGCACAAACCGCACGAGCTGAATGGAGAGGCGTGTAAACCGTAGGGCCGATGCTGCGCGTGGTTAGCGCTTTGGCGGCTCAAAGTGTTTCAACGTCGATCAAGCGTTGAGCCGATCGCACGTGTAGGAAATTCCCCGACGCATTTCTGTAGACTTATTCGTATCGTGCATGCGAGATTTTCGTCATGCTCACACCACCAGGATTGATCCGCCTCGGCCGCAGTCGGGGTACCGCGTTTCAGGAGAAATGCCTGCACTTCGCCGCCTGACCGCTTGGCTCATCGCCGCCGTTCTCCTGTTGCAGTCATTACAGGCGAACGCGATGCGTTGCGCGCTGTCGCACGCGACGGCTGAGCGGGTAGACGGAAAACCTACGGTGGCACACGCCGACGTGGGCTCGGAGCACGATCACCTGGCAGGCGCAAACGCGGCATCGCATGCCGCACGACATGTTGCGGTCGGTTGGACTTCCGCGCCCTCGCCTACCGACCGCGGACATCACGATGGATGCCCAGACAGCAGCGTCCCGACGTCGTGCAGTGCGATGACTACGTGTTCCGTGAGCACGGCGCTCCCCACGGTGAGCGTGAATGAAACGACCGCTCGCTCTGCGCAGTTAGTCATCTCGACGCGCGTCGGCCGCCCGCCAACGAGCGTGCGCGCCCCGGAAATCCCTCCTCCACGAGCCTGACCTCCTCGTAGCTCTTCGCACGTCCCCGCGCCGATGCCCGGGGAAGTGCGGCCCATTCAGGCTGTGCGCCGAACACCCGTTAGGCGCGCCTTCGAGAGGATAGGACTCCATGTATCGTTTGTTCTGGGTGACCTTCCTGGTCGCCAGCGTTCGCTCGCTTCCGGCACAGGGCATGACCCCACCGGCAGGAGAGCGGCTCGCAGATTTCTATCGCGCCGCAACGCGCGCCAATCCGCGCATCGGTGCTGCGCAAGCGTCAGCACGGGCCGCTGCTGCACGAATCGCCGGAGCCAAGCGCCCTCCCGACCCGGAGCTGCAACTGGGGATCATGGGCCGGTCGCTCCCCAGTTTCGCGCCCATGCCGGTGTTAGGCATGACGCAGCTGCAACTGATGCAGATGATACCGACAGCGGGAAAGCTGGGACTGTCAGGACGCATTGCCACTCGTCAGGCAGCGGCGGCTGAAGCGCGCTCCGAGGACGTCATGTGGGAAGTTCGTGGACAGGTGGCGATGGCGTTTTACGATCTGGTGGCCACCGATCGGAGCCGTGCAGTGGCTCGCGAGACGCTGGCCCTGCTGCAGGAGGTCGCGAAGACCGCCGAAGCGATGTATCGCGTAGGCGAGGGGCGCCAGGCCGATGTGCTACGCGCCCACGTCGAAATCGCGCGCATGACGGAGGATACGCTGCGCATGGTCGCGATGCGCGAGACCATGGTGTCGCGATTGAACGCGCTTCTCGATCGCGATGTATCGGTGACAATCGCATCACCACGTCTTCCGCAATTCCCCGATTCGATCCCGTCGGGTAAGTGGATCGACTCGATCGCCACTCGGCAGCGTCCGATGATTCGCGCCGGCACCGCGGAGCTACGCGCGGCGGAGGTGAGTGAAACACGTGCGCGGCGCGAACTCGTTCCCGACGTGCAGGTCGGTGTGCAATACGGGACGCAGCGCGGCGCGGCCATCGATGGAATGCCGGGCGGCCGAGAACATATGGCGAGTTTCATGGTTGGCGCGTCGATCCCCGTCTTCGCGCGTAGCCGCCAGCTGCAAATGCGCGAGGAGGCTGCCGCGATGCGTCAGATGGCGGCGGCCGATGTTGCCGCGATGCAGGCGGAAACGCGTGGGCGCGTCGGCGAGGCGTTCGCGTCGCTCCGGCGCGCGCGGCGACTCGCCGAGCTCTATCGGAAGGACATTCTTCCGCAGGCCGAGGCGACCGTTGCATCCGCACTCTCGGCGTATCGCGTCGGTAGCGTCGACTTCATGACGCTTTTGGAGAATCGCATGAGCGTGAATCGCTACCGCCAGGAGTTGGCGACGCTCGAATCGGATGAAGGAAAGGCGTGGGCGGAGCTCGAGATGCTCACCGGCCGCGAACTGATCGACGCAAACACGATTGCTGCTGGAGGTGCACGATGACTCGGGTTCTCCTGAAGGCCTCGCTCTACACGACCGTCATCGCGGCGGCGGTTGTCGGTGTCTATCTCGCGACGCGCCGAACGAGCGAACCGCCGTCAGCTGCCGCTGGGCACAATCACGGAGCGACAGCTCCCTCGCCTAACGCGTCGCACCCCGTGACGCTCTCGGACGAACAGGCGCGGCGCATCGGCGTCACGTACGCCGTGGCCGACCGACGCGCGCTCGGGCGCGAGATTCGGACGGTGGGGCAAGTCTCGTTCGACGAGAGGCGCCTCAGCACGATCAGTCCGAAGGTCGAGGGGTGGGTGGAGCGCCTCTACGTCAACGCGACGGGGCAGCCGGTGCGGACGGGAGAACCGCTCCTCACGTTATACGCGCCGATGCTCGTGCAAGCGCAAGAAGAGCTGCTCCTCGCCAGGTCGTTACAGAACAAACTGGTGGATGCATCACCAAACGCGCGCAGCAACGCCGAGGATCTGATCGCATCGGCGCGCCGGCGCCTGGCGTATTGGGATGTTCCAGAGCACGAGATTGCCGAGATCGAGCGGAGTGGCGTCGTGCGGAAGGCGCTGACGCTCTTTTCCTCGGTGAGTGGCGTCATCCTCGAAAAGAACGTCGTGCAGGGCCAGCGGATCATGGCGGGCGACGTGCTCTATCGCGTCGCCGACCTGCGTGAAGTCTGGGTGGAAGGCGAGGTCTTCGAACAAGATCTCGCCGACGTGCGGGTTGGCCTCATCGTGCATGCGGATTTTCCCGCGCTTCCGGGGGAGCACCGCATGGGGCGCATCACCTTCGTGAATCCGACGCTGAGCCCGGAAACGCGCACGGCGCGCGTTCGCGTGGTTCTGCCTAACGGTGACGCGCGCCTCAAGCCGGGAATGTACGCCACGCTCAACATCGTCGGCGCGACGCGCCCGCAGGTACTCACCGTCCCGCGTGATGCCGTGTTGTCGACGGGTGAACGTCACGTCGTCTTTGTGCGGGAACGCTCTGGATCATTCGTCCCGCGAGAAGTGGCCATCGGGACGGCGAGCGACAATCGCCTGGAGATTCTGCGCGGTATCGCCGCCGGCGACACGGTCGTCGCGTCGGCGACCTTTCTCGTGGATGCCGAGTCGAACCTGGGGAAGGCGTTAGGCGGGATGGGAAACATGCCGGGGATGGACATGCAGTCGCCGCCTGTTCCGCTCCCGATGCGGGAGACGCCGTCGCGTTCATCGAGAGACGCCAAAGCACCGAGCGCCACGCGCATGGACACGATGCGCATGAAGCACGACATGCCGGAGATGGATCACACGGCGCACGAGCGGTGAGGAGGGAAACATGTTGAAGCGCGTCATTCAGTGGTCGGCGTCGAACGCCCTCATCGTCGCCCTGTTCACCATCGCGTTAGGCATCGCCGGCGTGCAAGCGGTGCGGCGCACGCCGTTGGAGGCGCTCCCGGATCTGAGCGACGTCCAGGTGATCGTACAGGCCGACTTCAACGAGCAGGCACCACGAATCGTCGAAGATCAGGTCACATATCCCATCGCCGCCGAAATGTTGAAGGTGCCAGGGGCGCGTACGGTGCGCGGCTATTCGTTCTTCGGCGTCTCGTTCGTGTACGTCATCTTTGCCGATGGCACAGATTTGTATTGGGCACGAAGCCGTGTGCTCGAGTACCTGAACGGAATTCAGGGGAAACTTCCCGCCAGCGTCACTCCGTCGTTAGGCCCGGATGCGACGGGGTTGGGGTGGGTCTACCAATACGCCCTCGAGGACACTACCGGGCGGCTCAATCTCGCGCAGCTGCGAAGCGTGCAGGATTGGTACCTGCGTTATGCACTGACGGCGGTGCCCGGCGTGGCCGAAGTCGCGAGCATCGGTGGTTTCGAGAAACAGTATCAGATCGATATCGACCCCGCCAAGCTCCTCGCCTACGACATCCCGGTGACGCGCGTCATGAGCGCGCTGCAGTCTGCCAACAGCGACGTTGGCGCCATGACGATGGAGCTCTCCGAGCGTGAGTACATGGTTCGCGGGCTGGGATATCTCAAGTCGTTAGGCGACATCGAAAACGTCGTCGTTGGCGCGACGTCCAACGGAACGCCGATCCGAGTCGCGGAACTCGGGAGTGTCTCGGTCGGCCCAGCGATTCGCCGTGGAATCGCCGACCTCGATGGGCGGGGCGACGCGGTAGGCGGCATCGTCGTGATGCGATTCGGGGAGAATGCGCTGGCGACCATCGAGCGGGTGAAGGAAAAATTGGCGGAGGTAGAATCGGGGCTCCCGCCGGGCGTCGTCGTGCGCCCCGTCTACGATCGTAGCACCCTCATCGAGCATGCCATTGAGACGTTGAAGGGAAAGCTCATCGAGGAGTCGATGATCGTGGCGCTCGTCTGCATCGTGTTCCTGCTGCACGTGCAATCTGCGCTGGTCGCGATCCTGACGCTCCCGGTTGGGATCCTCATGGCCTTTCTCGCCATGCGCGTCGTCGGAGTTGGTGCCGACATCATGTCGTTAGGCGGGATTGCCATTGCCATTGGCGCGATGATCGATGCGGCCATCGTCATGGTGGAAAACATGCACAAACACCTCGAGCGCGCCGCGCTTGCGGAGCCGGATACCGCACATTCGCCATATTTCTCGACCCGCCACCTAACGAGTGCGGAGCGCTGGCGCATCGTTGTGGAGAGTGCGCAGGAAGTGGGACCGGCGCTCTTTTTCTCCCTCCTCATCATTACCGTCTCGTTCCTCCCCGTTTTCACGCTGGAGGGGCAGGAGGGAAGGCTGTTCAAGCCGCTCGCCTTCACCAAGACGTTTGCCATGGCAGCGGCGTCGCTCCTCTCGGTGACGTTGGTCCCCGTGACGATGGGACTCTTCATTCGCGGACGCATTTATCGCGAGCGCGCCAATCCATTGAATCGCCTCCTGATCAAGCTCTATCGCCCAATCATCCATGTGGTGCTGCGGCACCGCGGACCGGTGATTCTCGCGGCCGTTGTCACATTGATCGTCACGTGGATTCCCTGGACGCGCCTCGGAAGTGAGTTCATGCCGCCGCTGGGCGAAGGAACGATCCTCTTCATGCCGACGACGCTTCCCGGACTCCCGATCGCGCGCGCGCGTGAAATCGTTAGGCAGCAGGATGCGATTCTGAAATCATTTCCAGAGGTCGACCACGTCTGGGGCAAGGCCGGGCGTGCGAACACAGCCACCGATCCAGCGGGGCTCGACATGTTCGAGACGACGATCACCCTCAAGCCTGAAAGGGAGTGGCGAGCTGGCGTGACATTCGACGGCCTGATTGCGATGATGGACTCAGCGGTGCGTCTCCCCGGCGTCACGAACGCGTGGACGATGCCGATCAAGGGACGCATCGACATGCTCGCCACCGGCATTCGCACCCCCGTCGGCGTCAAGATTTTCGGCCCAGACCTCGCTACGCTCGAACGCATCGGCAAGGAAGTGGAGCAGGGAGTGCAGATGATTCCGGGGACTCGCAGCGCATTCGCCGAACGTGCGGTCTCGGGCTACTACTTGGATATCGACATCGATCGTGCTGCGGCGGCGCGGCACGGCGTGAACGTCGCCGATGTGCAGACCGTGATTGCAACCGCCATCGGCGGGATGACCATCACGCAGACGGTCGAGGGGCGCGAGCGTTACGGCGTGCGCGTGCGGTATCCGCAGGAATTGCGTGACACACCCGAGCGGCTCGCGGCCGTGCTCGTTCCGGTGAACCACGGCATCGGCGCGCCTAACGCGGCGCTCAACGGCGTGCCTAACGCGGCACCAAACGGCACGCCTAACGCGATGCTCTCGTCGGCAGGGGCGATGAATCCCACGCTGGCGCAGGTGCCACTCGGGCAGCTGGCCACCATCAAGCAGGTAGCCGGCCCGATGGTCGTGCGCACCGAAGGGGCGATGCCGACCGCGTGGGTCTACATCGATGTTGCAGGCCGAGATATCGGGAGCTTCGTCCGTGAGGCGCAACGTATGGTGCGCGACATGGTCAAACTCCCCACAGGCTACAGCATCGTCTGGAGCGGCCAGTACGAATATATGGAACGCGCTCGTGCCACGATGCGCGTCGTGATCCCGGCCACGCTCGCACTCATTTTTCTTCTCCTGTATTTCAACTTCCGAAGTGTGGGCGAGACGCTGATCGTGATGTGCTCCCTCCCATTCGCTGTGGTCGGTGGCATCTGGTTCGTATCGCTACTCGGCTACAACTGGTCGGTCGCGGTTGCCATCGGCTTTATTGCTTTAGCCGGAGTTGCCGCCGAGACCGGTGTGGTGATGCTGATCTATCTCGATCATGCGTGGCACGCGCGCCGCGCACAGGGCGGGGCACTCACTCGCGCTGCGCTTTGGGATGCGGTGATCGAGGGAGCGGTCGAACGCGTGCGCCCGAAGATGATGACGGTGACTGCGATCATGGCAGGACTCGTTCCGATCCTGTGGGGGAACGGCGCTGGCGCGAGCGTCATGAAACGCATCGCTGCGCCTATGGTGGGAGGGATGATCAGCAGTACGGTGCTGACGCTGGTGGTGATTCCCGCCGTGTATTCGTTGTGGAAAGAGCGCGAGTTGGAGGTGTGATCAGATCGACAGGGTTCGAGCGCGCGCATGAGGCGGCTGTGAAGTGCACTCGTAACTCATCGTCGGCAGCACGCTGGGGATCGACATTGTTAGGCTCGGCAAGGGGCGCGACATCGGATTGTCGCTGCCACAGCATCGCCCTACGAAACATGTTACGTGTGCGGCCTTGCGAACCTCGGTCCGTGTGCGAGACTTGCCTCCTCGCCGTCAGCTGCTCGCACAATCCCTCTCCGAGCAGTGCGGACCACACTCGATACCGAGTCAGATGCCTAACAACGTGTACGTCGCGCTATGGTCGAACAACAATCACGCGACGCAGTCGTGGAGCCAATCCATCAACGAACGTGTTAGGCGGCTCGATACCATGCTCCACCTCACGGAGCAGGCGATGAAGAGTGTTTCGGCCGACCTCAACGTGAACTTGCCCTACAAAGGGATATTTCTCGCGCCGGAGTACTACTTCACGCGCAAGCATCCGCATAATGTGCGAGCCGCGATGCGCGATGACCGCCGACTCACACTCGAGCAGCAGCTGCAAGGACTCAGTCAGAAATATCCACAGATTCTGATCGTTCCTGGTACGGTCTTCTACCACAAGCGATGGAAGCGCCCGAAAGTCGATACACTCAAGTTCGATCCGAGAACCGGGCTGCGTACGTTACCAAAGACATCAGATCGCGATCGACGCGAGCGTTGGATTGGACAACTGGACTCTTACGTTGGACAAGTCCCCCCGAAACGCGATGCAAACGATCGCGACTTTGTGTCGTGGCAGCATACGGGCTACTCGGCGGGTGGGAAGAACGTCCCTTCGCTCAACAGAATGAAGGCAGAGTTCGAGGACGAAGATGGAGACGTCTACGCGGCCAAAAACGCGACGTATTTCTTTCTCGATGGAAAGCGCCTCGCCAAGTTCGATAAACAGACGGACTACGGTGAGGCGATGGGCGCGCCTCCCGACGATCTCTCGTTTGTGCCGGCCGTCTTCAAACAGTGCCCCGACCTCAACGGCTATCGCTTCGGCGCCGAGATCTGTTTCGATCATGCGAACGGGATGCTTGCGCGCCGACGGATTACACCGCTTCACTTCCACATCGTCGTCTCCGACTGGGCCGTCACTTCGACGGGAAACATGGCGATGACGAACGGTGGCTACTACGCGCACGCGTCGACGAACTACGGCCAGTCGAGCATCTACATGCGCAACAACATGGGCGCCGTGGAAAACATCACCATCAATCCGACGTATCACAAACACACCGGGGGACACCCCTCGTCGGAATTCGATGGCTACGTCCTTCCATTTCCCGCGCCGATAATGCCCGCCCGTAAGTAGCCGAAGAACGAACGTAGCGCTGCAGAGGCTCAAGTCCTCGCCGCGAGCGTTGAGCGCCGCGCCTTTACCGCAGCTCGATGGACGATGCGTCGCGTGCCACGCGCTGTCGCGCCGCTTGGTCCGCCGTCGAGCCGTAGTATTCGTCCAAACACCAATGGAAGACATCATCTAACAGCGCCTTTCTCCGCGTTTGCGGCACGAGTTCCATGACGGCGGCGCTCGTTGATTCTTTCAACTGGCGTATCACGCGCTCCGATGGTTCGCCCTGCGCTTTTGCCACGCGTACAAACTCGCACACGAATTCACGCAGCGGCGCGACGTCGATGAGAGAAGAACGCTCCTCGTGATCCTGCCCAAAGATTCCCAGCAGGAGCGCCCGCCAGACGGACGTGAGGTCCGGAGTACTCATCGAGACTCGCAAGGACGAAGGCGGTGGACGCGCGCGGGACGAAGCGCGAGAATATTCTCCGCTTCGGGTGGCGGCCGCGCAAGGGCGGGGGGGGGTGACGCATCTCGGGCGTCCACAACCTAGGGATCGGGTGGAGCACGGATGTTGTCGATTGCACCTGACCGTTGCGAGTCGGTCGGCATCGCCGAGAGGGTCCGCGACAGACGCCACACCTGCCATGCTGCGCGACGGCCTAACGACTCCGCTTCGGCGCAGGCAGCATCACGTGCGCGTACGGGGTTCCCTTCCACATCACGAACGGACCACCGGACGATGGATCGGTGGGAAGCACATCGAGGAGTCGCGCGTCGGGAACGAGGAGCATCACGTGCGGATCGCCAGCAGCAATCCATTGGTTCGTAGATGTCGGTGCCTGGGCGAATGGATCGGTGTTACTCACGGGCAGGTCGCCCTGCAGCATATAGCCGAATCCGAGTTGGCGTACCACCGGAATCTTCTTGTTCATCCAGGCCTCGATGAACGCACGCCAAGGAGCATCGAGACACATCGGAGTGTCATTGGGGACGTTAGGCAGGTCGGGCATGCACACCCAGTCGCTCGTCCCCTTTTTCAACATCCGTCCATCGTGTCCCATCACGGTTGCAGTTGCGGCGATGGAGACCGGCGCGGCACTCAGCGCGTTCGAGATCAACGCAGCGTCGCTGGGCATGGATTGACTGTCCTGATTCGCATGCGAATTCGTTTGCGCCGCTGCAGAAACCGGTTGGAGCGAGATGAGGAGGGCCGTCGTGCAGATGATGGAGCGCATAGAGACCTCGCGAGCATCGGGAGTTCATGGAATAGACCGTTCGGTCTATTCACGGTGCAAAAAAAACAGCTACTTCGAACGGACGGCGGAAAAATAGAAGTTGAGGACAGCGTCGAGCGGTCGTCCCGACCGCACAAGACGCGTGCGGAGCGCGGCGCCCTCCCATGCGTCAACAAGCACGTCAGCCATCTCGCGCGGATTCACCGAGCGCGGGAGGTCGCCTAACGACTTCGCTTCGGTGATTGTCTCCGCGAGACGCGACGAGATATCGGCGAGACACCCTTCAATCTTCTTTCGAAAGATGTCGTTCGCCCCCGATAGCTCCTGTCCCAGTGCTCCAAGGAAGCACCCGAGATAGCCCTCGGCTTCGTACGACTTCCGAACGTTCTCGAAGAAATTGCGAACGCGATCGAGCGGTGCCTTCCGACGATCGCCAAGGACGACATCGAGCAATGAGTGCACGTTTGCCGTGTACGCGTCGATGACCTGCAGGGCGAAGTCTTCCTTCGATTCGAAGTGATAGTAGAACGACCCTTTGGGGATGTTCGTCTCGGCGAGCAGTTGCTGCACGCCGAGCGCGTGGTATCCGTTCGCGAGCATGAGGCGAAGTCCGGCCTCGATGAGGCGGCGCTTCGTCTCGTGCATGTCGAGGGCCGGGTCTTGTAGACCGATCGGTCGAGTCATGGTGTGAAAGTGTGGCCGATTCTCGAAATCGTCAAGAGTGGGAGTAGCGCCGACGAGTCGAGGGCGACGCAACCGAGGTCTGGCGTTAGGCGTGTCCCATTGGCCAACTTACCTAAGAATCTGAGGTAAAGCGCTGTTTGTTGGCGCCATACGGACGGAGGGCACTCCGTGTGAGCGCGCTGGACGAGCACATCCTTCAACGAGCCATGACGAACCGACGTTTTCGATGCGCACTCCGCCTGCTCGGCGCATGTGCCGCCTTTGCGGTGAGTGCACGCGCACAAACGCCGAGGGGCGCGCCGAGCCTAACGAGAGAGAGTGTCGAGGCATGGCTGAATGTTGAGGTGCCGCTTGCCCTCAAGCAGGGTGACATCGCGGGCGCGGTCATCGCGATTGTGCGCAATGGGGAGGTGGTGTTTGCGAAAGGATACGGCTACGCAGATGTTGCGCGCCGCACACCTATGGATGCGCAACAGAGTGTGGTTCGCGTCGCGTCGGTATCGAAGGCATTCACGGCAACGGCCGCGATGCAGCTCGTGCAACAGGGGAGGCTTGATCTCGATCGTGATGTCAACGGGTACCTTGACTTCAAGATCCCTGCGACGTTCGAGAAGCCCATCACGCTGCGCAATCTTTTGACGCACACGGCGGGCTTTGAGGAGACGCCGTACAAGCGGTATTCGCCGCCGCTCTCGCTGCGCGATCATCTCATGATGATACCCGATCGCATCTATCCGCCCGGCGCGACGCCGGCGTATTCCAACTACGGGCTCGAGCTTGCGGGCTATATCGTGCAGCGTGTGTCGGGGGAACGGATCGACACGTACATCGAACGTCACATCCTGCAGTTGTTAGGCATGCAACACTCCGCGTTTCGCCTTGCGCTTCCGGCGGCATTGGAGCGATTCGCCGCGAAGACGTACAGCGTCGCGTCTTCGCCCGAGCCGATCTCCTGGTCGATCGTGGAGGAGATGTCGCCTGTCGGAGCGCCAGCGGTCGCGTTGGCGACAACGGCGGACGACATGACGCACTTCATGATTGCGCACTTGCAGAACGGCCGCTTCGGAGATGCACAGCTCCTCAATCCCGAGACGCTTCGGCAAATGCACGAGCAGACGTTCGTCCCTATCGCCGGATTGCAGCCGATTGCGCTCGGCCTTTTCCGATCGGACTACAAGGGACACCTTGTGCTCGGGCACTCGGGCGACGGCGAAGGGGCGCACGCTGAGATGAAGCTCATGCCTAACGAAGGCGTTGGGTTCTTCCTCGCGGTGAACAGTGACGGACGAGCGGGGGGCTTCATGCCCGCGTCTTTCGCGATGCGCACGACGCTCTTCGAGTCATTTGTCGATCGCTACTTTCCGTCGTCAGGCACGACCCAGGAACCCACGGTCAGGACTGCCAGCGAGCACGCGAAAGAGGTCGCAGGCGAGTATGCCTGGTCGCGACAACAGCGCGGAGACTTTCAGGAAGCCATCGGTCTCATTGGTCGCTTCGCGCTTGGCGCCACTGTTCGCGCCAATGCCGACGGGACAATCGAGACGCCCGCGTATCTCACCTTCGAGACGAACGGACGTGCGCAGACGTGGCGTGAGATTGCTCCGTACGTGTGGCGCGAGGTGGGGGGAGAAGCGCACCTGGTCGGCCGTGTGCGTGAGGGGAGAGTTGACGCACTCTGGAGCGATCAAGCGCCGTCGGTGTGGATCGCGCTTCGCGTGCCGACGCTCTATTCCGCCGCGATGGCGATACCGCTTCTCGGGCTATCGGCGCTGACCCTCTTCGCCGCGTTGCTCGCCTGGCCAGTCGCCGCGTACATTCGGCGCCGGCGCGAGCAGGCGTTGCAGCTGACGGTGGCCGACATTCGGGCAACGCGCCTCACACGCCTCGCCTCGCTTATCGGCCTGCTCTTTCTGCTCGGCTGGTTCGGCGTGCTGGCCGCGGACGTCGCGTCGAAAGTTGGTGGTGAGGGGTGGGTTCGGGGCGTGCAGTTCGTAGGACTGCTGCTCGGTGCGGCGTCGATCGGCGCGGTGTGGAGTGCGTGGACCACGTGGCGAGGGCGCGGCGGTTTCTGGTCCAAGACGTCGCGCACCGTGGTGGCGATAGCGTCGCTCTACATCGTTTGGTTCTCCTTCGCCTTTCACCTCATGAGTGTGCGCATCAACTGACTGACGGCCGATGGGTCACGCGTCTCACTTCGGACCGACCGTGATCACATACTCTGCCCCGGCCACTCCGTCAAAAGCACTCCGATCGCTCGCCATCCGCCTGATACCGACACGCTTACCAGCGTGCCTCACACGCAGTGGCGAGAGGCTCCGGATCACGACCAGGCCCGTGCGCGTCGGTCGCACGACCGCCTTCGTGAGCTGTCCATTGTCCCACGCGATGTCGACTTCGTATCCGCCGCGTGCGCGTAACCCGCGCACCTCACCGCTTCGCCAGTCGTTAGGCAGCGCGGGAAGCAGATGGATGTCACCATCGTGCGACTGCACAAGTAGCTCAGCGATGGCCGCGGTTGCCCCGAAGTTTCCGTCGACTTGAAATGCGCGACCGCATAACGAGACGAGGTTTGGGAGCGTCGAGCGTCCGAGGAGTGCGCGGAACTGTGCCCACGCACTATCCCCTTCGGCGAGGCGAGCGCGCAGTCCCATCTTCCAGGCGTACGACCAGCCGCAACCACCCGTTCCGCGCCGATCGAGCGTGACTTCGGCCGCCTTGGCGAATGCGGGAGTGGACTTCGGCGTGATTTCGTGCCCTGGAAAGAGTCCCCACAGCGGCGACAGATGACGGTGCTGCGGCTCAATCTCCTCCCAATCGTCGAGCCACTCTTGCAGCTGACCGTGCCTTCCGATCTGGTTCGGCGCGAGGCGTGCGCGCGCTGCACGGACCTGGGCCGCCAGCGCGCTGTCGGCGTGTAGAATCCGCGCTGCTTCATCGAACTCCGCGAAGACTTCGCGGATGACCTGATTGTCCATCGTAGGACCCGCGGTCATCGTTCGCGCGTCGAGCTCGATGCCGCTGACTTCATCGAAGAATTTTCCGTTGCCAGGCCAGGCGGGGAAGTTCTCGGGCGAATTGGACGGGGCGGTGACGAGCCATTTGCGCTCGGGGTGTTCGACCAGGACGTCGAGGAGGAATTGCACCTGGCCGCGAAGCAGTGGATAGATGGCGCGCAGGTCGCGATCGTCGCCGGAAAAGCGATAGTGTTCGTACAGATTGGTCATGAGCCACGCGCCGCCGACCGGCCACGCGCCCCACGAGGGGCCATCCATGGGCGCGGTTGCACGCCACAAATCAGTGTTTTGGTGCACGACCCATCCGCGTGCCCCCCAATGTTCGCGCGCCGTTTCTGCTCCTGCGGTCGCCAGGTCCCTAACGAGATGTTGCAGCGGCTCCGTCAGTTCGGCGAGGTTCCCCGACTCCGCCGGCCAGTAGTTCATGGGGAGGTTGATGTTGATGGTGTACTTCGAGTCCCACCACGGGTTCGGGTTGTCGTTCCAGATACCTTGCAGGTTCGCGGGCTGCGTGCCGGGGCGTGAAGCGGAAATGAGGAGGTAACGCCCGAACTGGTAGTACAGCGCGGCAAGCGCGGGATCCGGGCGCGCATCGCGTGACGAGTCGGGGCGTGCGTCGGCTTGCGTCGCGGTGCCAGACGCCGCAGAAGCGTTGGATTGCTGTGCCGCCGGCGCCAAGCGACGGATTCGCTCGTCGGTTGGGAGTGCCGCGACGTCGGCGGGCGTCCCGCCTAACGAGAGCGAGACGCGACGGAACCACCGTTGATACTCCGTGACATGGTCGCGTCGCATGGCTTCGTACGAACGGTCGCCGGCTCGAGCGAGGACCTCTCGCACGCGTGCTTCGGGATCGCCGCTGACATCCCACGGGGAGACGAAGTTGGTGGCGGCGGCGATCAGGAGCACGAGCGTATCGGCCGCCGTCACCTGCAGTGTGCGATGATCGACTCGGATCGTTCCGCCGGTTGCACGCGCCACAACGCGAGCTTCGTACCGCAACTTCCCTTCGACGCCCAAATAGTCAGAGTTCTTTCCGGTCAAGCGAAGTGCGTTAGGCGCGACGCTGTCCATCCAGAAGTAGTCGGTGCCGTAATTCGAGTGCGCCGGATTCCGAACACCGTGTAGTTCGGCGCCTAAAGTGATGGACCCAGGGTGATCGGCGGTGAGCCTAACGACAATCACCTGGTCAGGCGCGCTCGCGAAGACCTCTCGTGTGTACTTCACCGCTCCTCGACGGTACGACACGCGCGTGATCGCTTCATCGAGGTCAAGTTCGCGCCGATATGCGGTTACCGTGCCCTCGCCCCTAAAGCTCAGCAGCAGATCGCCGAGTGGGGAGTATTTCATTTGTTCGTACGGCTTGCCCATCATGTGGCGTCCGAAGAGGTCGTGCGCTCGCACGATGTCGCCGGCGAAGAGCAAGCGGCGGATCTCGGGGAGCGCGGCCGCCGCCCCTTTCACGACAGGATCGTAGGGACCACCGGTCCAGAGCGTCTCTTCGTTGAGTTGCAGCCGCTCGTGTTCAACGCCGCCGAAGACCATCGCGCCTAGTCGAGCATTGCCGATTGGGAGCGCTTCATTCCAGTTGGAGGCTGGCGTGCGATACCAAAGGGAAAGTGCCGGGGTTCGGGGGGGCGGTGCGATATCCTGCGCGAGTGTGAGAGACGACAGCGTCGCCACGCTCAACGCGGTTATCGTTAGGCGTGCAGGTGAACGCAACACGCGTGGGGGGCTGGAGTTGGGCGCGATTTGGCGTTCGCTAGTGCGGGCGTTCGTCGGAGCTCACGCCAGCCAGTTTCGCCAATCGATGTCCGGGAACGATGGAAGTTGCGGGAACGACGACGGTGCCGGCCCACCGCTGCCTAACGAAGGCGGCCTCACGGGACCTTCCAACGGCCGCTCAGGCAACAGCGGTGTAGGGTTCGATAGTCGCTGAGAGGGCGGCAATGGTATCGGCTCGCGCGGGGCAGGGAAGGGCATGCGCTGTCCGCGGAAAATCTCGGGAATCGAGACCGGATCGCCGCGGTCGAGGAATGGCACGTCCGAGCGCGAGCTTCCGGGGCGCGCGGTCGTCGGTCCGTTGGGATCCACCGAGATCGGCTCCCGTGCGAATGGATCGCCCGAGGTCGGTCCTGGAATGTCCGGATTGAACGACTTCGGCACGGGTACGTCGGGAGGAACTTGCGGCGAACGTTGCGTCAGCGGCTCGCCCTCGATCGGCCGTGGACCGAACGCAGGGTCGAGCTGACTGATGGGGCGTGCAGGCGAGTTTGGTGCGGGAGCGCTGGGCGGAGCGTCGAGCGTTGGCGGCCCGTTAGGCAGCGGATCGAATGGCGCGGGCGCCGGAGCAGGGGGACGCACCGACGGCGGGAGATCGGGGCCGATCTTCGGGAACGGTTGCGTCGTCGGCTCCCACTCCCCAAACCCAGGAAAGCCGTCCCACGGAAGCGGAATCTCCGGTGGAAACGACGGAAGTTCGAATGACGGCGGGAGGACGCCGGGACTCGGCTTGGTAAATGGACTTGGCACCGACGGTTCTGGCGGCAGCGACGACGGCGGGCGCGCCGATGACGGCGGTGGCGTGCCTCCCGGTTCTACCACCGGAATATTTGGTTCGAAGGGAGCTGGTGTCGGGACACCTGCGGGAGCATACGGGGTGCGCAAGGTCGGTGGCGCTGGCTCGACAACCGGCGCTTTGGGACCGCCACCCCCTGCTTCAGCGGCGCCTAACACAATGGGCGCCACGTTCGTCGCCGCCCGCGCCAGCATGTCGGCGGGATTTTCCTTCACTTGTCCCCACGCCTGATCCCAGTCTTTCGTCCCAGGTGCAACGATTCCGCGCAGAAGGTTGGAGTTGTACGCCGTGTCGTCTTTCCCCGATTGGATGGGATTGAAGAGATGATTGCCTAACTCACCCCAGCTGCTCCCGTACTCACCCTTCTCGTTGCCTGTCGCAATGTCGTAGCCGCCGTGCAGTGCCTTGAGTGTGGTGCCGAGGAACGGGACGGTGTTGTTGTGCTCCAGAATTCCCTCGACGCCGGAGAGCGCGTCGATCGGGTGAAAGAAGGCATTGGCCATTCCAAAGCCGATGTCTCCCACACCGCGCGCCACGCCGCCCGTGATGCTGGTCGTTGTGTTGCTGAGCCATGACGACGCCTTGGCGGCCTGCTCTAACACGGGAATGCCGGCGACGGACTCTTCCGCTTTCTTGTTATTCTCCTTGGTGCTGTTCTCCATCCAGTCGATTCCCGCGCCCCACACCTGCGGGAGGGTGATGGGCGACTTGCCGCTCCAGTCGATGTTCTTCCCCTCCCCAGCGGCCGCGGGCTTGAAGTCGGTCGACTTCTGGTAGTTGTCATAGACGGTCGACGCGGCGCCCTTGGTGGAGTCCCACGCACTTCCGGCCATCGAGCCTAACGACGAAAGAATGCTCGTGTCTGCGGAGGCCACGTTTGTGGTTGACGGCTCATCGTCGCTCCATGGCCAAGCCTGCGGAGTGCCCGTGAGGACGCTGCCCGACGCGACAGTCGTGTGCTCGCCACGTGACACAGCGCTGGCCGCGGCATCAGCTTCCTGCTCTGCGCCGTTAGGCACCTTGCGATCATCGACCTCACTCGCCGACTCGGGAGACGCAGGGGCGCCGACGCTCTCGTCGCTCTGCTGGACGACATGCGCCAGCTCGTGCGCCAACACCTCCGCTCCAAACTGAGTAGTCGGCGCGAAACTTCCGTGGCGAAAGAAGAGGTCAGTTCCGACGGTGAGCGCGCGCGCCTCATGCGCCTTGGCCACGGAGTCGCCGGCGGCATCGTCGTGCACGCGAACGTTGGCGAAGGAGTGCCCGAAGAGCTTCTCCATCGGCTGGGCGACGTCGGGAGCGAGCCGAACACCCGACGAAGTGCTCACCGAGGGAAGCGCGACTTCATCGGCCTCCCGTACACGATCTCGAGCGCCGCGCAGTTCGCGAGCGGCTCTTCTCATGAAGCTCCTAGGTTTTCGGCGGAAATCGGGCGAGAGGAGGACTCGTGAAATTCTAGGGTCCGGGAGCGTTCACGCAATACACCTGGTAGTGGCGACTGGCACGCCGATCACGAGCCTCGCCTTCTGCCTTCGGTGATCTCGGTTTCTTCGCGGGCTCGGCGAGCCGCGTGGGCCGATTTCCTGGATCAATCCTTTTCACCGTCGATCGGTGATTCGCCCCACGTGTACGACGACATGGCGCACACTAAGCATGGTGTGCGCCTCTTCTTTCAGTGCTGGTCGGCCAGGTTCCGTTAGTCGCCTACCTCCGGCGACGCGAGCGGAGCGGCATCAGTCGCGCCGGGGGCCAACGCGGAGCGCAGCATGGTGACCGAGGTATAGACCACAACGGCAATCACCAGCCAGCGCACGGCGCCTAACGGCAGCGACTTGACCAGGAACGCGGCGAGCAACACCGCCGGCACTCCGCCTAACGTGAACCCCAGCGCGGCCTTCCAATCGACGCGCTCGGCGCGCGCGAAGCGCAGTGCGCCAACGGGCATGAGAAACGCCCCCGATCCCATCATGATCGGGAAGGCGGCGGTGGGATTCATCCCCAGCAGGCTCACGAGGATGAGGTCTGGGGCGTAGTTGCCGATGCCGACCGTCATGAATGCACCGATGGCGAAATTGCCGGCGAGGCCAATGGCGAGGCGCAGGCCACTGATCCCCAGGAGGTCTCCGCCACCGGGCATCAGTTGAAGCTGAGAAAGAAGCATGAGCGTCGCCGCGGCCAGTAGCGCGCATCCCATCCCTAACTGAATGCTGCGTTTGGACCAGCGCGAGACGATACCCGCTCCGAAGTGTGCACCGGCCGCCGCAGCGACGATCATCGAGATGAGTGTCGTCGCGTCGACGGAGATCAATCGAGTGTAGATGAACGCCTGCGCGATGACGGGGATGGCGTGACCGAGGTTGAGCGTGCCGGGGAGGCGGTCGTCAGGGGAGAGGCGCCACTGCCTAACGATCGCCGTCGTCGTGGCGAAGGAGCCAATTCCCAACGTATCGAAGAAGTTCGTGATGAACCCCACGCCGAGCAGCGCGGGTGTTGGCCTCACGTCCTCTCCGAGTGCTCTCCGCTTGGCGAGGAGTCGCCAGACGATGGCGATGAACCAGATGGTAACGATGGCGAGCGCGCCGAGTACAACGACTTTGGCATCGAACGAGGAAGATGGCTGCGTCACTGATCGAGAACTCCCGAAGTGGAGAGAGAGAACTACCGGGGCTTTGCTGGAGATGTGTTGGAGACGTGCAAGAAGAATCGCCTAGCTGATGAAACGCGCTGCGCCTGAAGCGGGAGAAGCGTAGGCTTTGGATTGCCCGAGCGCGAGTAGGCGGCTGACAATAACGGCCGCTCCGGTTCATCTCATACGGACCACCACCAGCGCGGGTTGTCGAGTCAACACGCTATCGATTGGAGATCAAGAGCTGCGTCGCGGACTGACGCTCTTTCTAGTCCGCGCGGACATTGTCGGTCGGAATGGTCCTTTCGCCGCGCAGCAATTCACAAAGTCTGGCGCGATCGGCCCCGTCGCCAAACCGATTTCACTCGATACGACGGGAACCTATGACTGTCGAGCGGTCAGCGTTGGCGATGACATGCTCATCGCCGGCCAACCGACCGAGCGTGCGCTATGCGAACTCCGCGCCCAGGGCGTGACGGTCGTCGTCATCCTTCGCACGCCGCCGGAGATGGCGACGCTGGCATAGATCCTTGAAGACTCGTTGGTGGAATCGTTAGGCATGACGTGCGCGTACCTGCCGGTGCGCGGGGCGGCAGCATGATCGTTGTGGCGCTGGTGGCAAGTGCGGTCCCGGCGCTGCGCGCGTCGCGAGCGGAGAAGTTGAGCGTAGTAGGGCAGCGAGCTTGTGCGGGTGATAGTGTCCGCGCCCGCCAGTGCGTACGTTGGGTGACCCAACAATATGTTGATCGGTTTCACCCTGCATCGTTGGCCCGCCTATTTTTCCGCGTTGTCGTCCTGTCCAGCTCTGAGCCCCAGCTCTGAGCCCCAGCTCTGGGCCCCAGCTCTGAGCTTTTCTCCTGCACCTCGAACCCGATGGCCCCCTCCACACGCCCCGATCGCAACGAGTACTTCATGGGAATTGCGCTCGCCGTTCGCGCGCGCGCGGACTGCCGGGGACTGAAGGTTGGAGCGGTCATCGTGCGCGACCGACGGATCGTCTCGAGCGGATACAATGGCACGCCCGAAGGAATGACAAATTGCAGCGACGGCGGCTGTCACCGGTGCGCCAATCGCGAACTCTATCCATCCGGAACGGCGTACGACCTGTGCATATGCGTGCACGCCGAGCAGAATGCACTTCTCGCGGCCGCGCGATTTGGCATTTCGGTGGAAAACGCAACGGTCTACACAACGGTGCGACCGTGTTTCGGATGCACTAAAGAGATGCTGCAGGCGCACATCAGCAAGGTGTACTATCTTCACGACTGGAAACACCCCGACGCCGCTAAGCAACAGCAGTACGAAATCCTCCAGGCGCGTTTTCCCGAAGGGATCGAGCGCCTGGTGATGCCCGACGCATTATCGGAATGGGCGTCGTCAAAGTCGGGGGCGCACAGCAGTATCACGGACGAACATGGTCATGCGACCATGTGATCTGCGCGCTGCCTAACAAGTGGGCTGTGCCGTTCGCCGATGCACCAGGCTAACTTGAGCATGGAGACGAGCGAGGTGTATTCATGGTAAAGGTCATGTTGCCGGCCGATGCGAGCCTCCCCGACGTCCTCGCGGCGCGTGCACGCGCCGCCAGCGACAGTCGCCTTGTGGCGGACGTTATTGGCGGGGTACTTGCCGTGGTGGCGCTCAGCGTTTGGCGACCGTGGGCGTGGCTAAGCCTGGCCGGAGTTGCGTTGGCGTTCGCTGCATTCGGAAGCTGGGGCATCGCAGACCGAGAGCTGCAAGAGCGCGGGGATCGCGGTGCGCGCTGGTTACGAATCACCCTCACCAGCGTACGCGTGGCTTCGGTCATCATAGGCGCCATTGCTGCCATGGGAGCGTTGCTCACGGGCCTCGGCGTGGCGCTTGGAACGTGGATCAGCTAAGGCGCGCGAGCGTTGTCCTACTCGTTGGGATACTCGTAGGCGCCACCTTCGCGACGGAGCGGGGGAGAGCGCTTGTTCAAGTCGTTAGGCATGCCGTGGCCCGGCGAAGCGGGGGCGCTGCGGCATCGTCCGAGCGACCCGTTGTCGCCCTCATCATTGATGATTTCGGATACGTTGACACCGCGACCGTCAACGGATTCCTGAGTCTGCCCGTTCCCCTGACCGCAGCCGTCCTTCCGTACCAGCTGCAATCACGCTTTAGCGCAGAGGCGGCGCACCAACGCGGAAAAGAAGTGATCGTTCACCTCCCGATGCAGGGACACGATGGGAGCAATCCAGGGCCAGACGCTCTCATGGATTCGCTTTCGGAGAAGGAGATGCGCGACAAGACCCGAAGCGCGCTGGCCGACATTCCGTTCATTGTCGGCGTCAACAACCATATGGGATCGGTGATCACCGCCGAACCGGCGCGGATGCGTTGGATCCTTGAGGAAGTGCGTGCGAAGTCACTGTATTTCGTCGACAGCCGCACGACTCCGAAAACCGTCGCCGAGTCGCTGGCGCGCGTCATGAAGATTCCAACGGCGAGTCGGCAGGTGTTTCTCGATGATTCCAAGGCAATGGCAGACATCGAGGCCGAATGGGCAAAGGCTGTGCGTATCGCCGAGCACTCGGGACGCGTAGTGGTCATTGGGCACGTATATCCGGAAACGCTCGCGGCGCTACGCACGATCGTTGCACGCGATAGCAACCGCGTTCGCTTTGTCACGGCGAGCGCACTGGTTCGGTAAGGTGCTGCGAAAAGTACGAAGTGTGCACAACGACTCTTTCGCGCGCGCGTCCGACGTGGAGATTTGCTCGCTTGCCTAACGTTGGCGCTTCACCTTCAGCTGGTTCAACCTAACGATGGATCATCGCTCCTCGTGTCACTCGCTTTCCTTGCGCTGGTTGGCGGTCGCGATGCTCACCACGTTAGGCGCGTGCAGTTCACCACCGAAACAAGCGGCGCGCGCGACCGAAGGATTCGTCAATGTCGAAGGGGGGCGAATCTGGTATCATCGCGTCGGAGATGGCCATGGAACGCCGCTCGTGCTCCTTCACGGCGGCCCTGGCTCGACAAGCTATGGGCTCAAACCGCTGCTCGCGCTGGCGAACGATCGCCCAGTCATCATCTACGATCAGTTAGGGTGTGGCAAGTCGGATCATCCAACCGATACCACACTGTACACCGTCGATCGATTCGTGCGGGAGCTGCAGACGTTGCGCGACTCGTTAGGCCTCAAGGAAATTCATCTCTTTGGCCAGTCCTGGGGCGCGATGCTCGCCGAAGCGTATATGGGAAACAAACCGGCCGGCGTGAAAAGTCTGATTCTTTCCAGCCCGCTCGTAACCACGGCACAGTGGGAACATGATGCGGACTCACTCATACGCGGACTTCCTGACTCAATTCAGAAAGCAATCGCGAAGAACGAGGCTGCGCATACAACTGAGTCTCCCGAGTACTTGCGCGCGATGCACGCGTACTACTCGAGGCATGTGATTCGCAAACATCCCCAGCATCCCGCCGACGCCGATAGCTCGCGCGCATCCAGCGGAACACTCGTCTACAACTACATGTGGGGACCGAGCGAGTTCACATCGACGGGAACGCTCAAGACATTCGACGCGCGCCCATGGCTCAAGGAAGTCACCGTACCGACGCTCTTTCTCGCGGGCGAATTCGACGAGGCAACGCCGTCATCGACGAAGGAGTTCTCGAAGCTGGTGAAGGGAAGTGAGTTCGTCGTCATCCCCGGGAGCGGCCACGTCACGCAGAACGACAACCTCGATGCGCTCCTCGCTGCGCTCCGAGGATTTCTAGGACGTGTCGAATCGCGATGACTACCTAACCAACTTCTGACAACGCAACGCGTGAACGATTTTTGGATAGGGCTACTCGGCCTCGGAGCATCGCTTCTCCTGGTCGGCGTTGGTCTCATGAACTACTCGGTCTTCCGTCGCCAGCTCGACATCGCGCGACAGCAGATCGACGCCGCGATGCGGCAACTCGAGTTGGCGCAACGGCAACCCGACATGCATCTCATTCAACGGGCGATTGCGGAGACGTCTGATCATGTGCGGTTGCTCGTTGAACGCCCATACCTTCGCCCATACTTCTACGAAGGTCGCGTGTTCAAGGAGGGCGATCGCGCTACGCCTGACGAGATCAAGCTGATGGCCGAGGTGATCCTGAACAACTTCGCGTCCGCGCTCATGCACTCGGCAACGTTTCCCGAATATCCGCTGCGTGGTGTAGATCGCAACATTGCCTTTCACTTGCGACACAGTCCTGCGCTGCGCGAGCTGTTGATGGAGTCGTTTGATCGGTTCCCGTTTTCGGGGCTCACGCTGTTGGCGCTGAAGAACGAGAGATCCGAAGACGTGGAGCGAGATCTGATCGCACTAATTGCCGCCAGCGACATCGACGATCGAGAGCGTGCGCGCCGACGTGCGCTGCTGGAGCTCTTTGGCAAGTCGAACACTCGAGACCCCATCGAGTTCACCGCGCTGAGTATGAGTGAGCGGCGTTGGCCGACATGAGGAGGCAGTTTTTGCCGCGGTCTGCGCTCTGCCCGTGCAGCTGCCGGACAGCCTTTGTAGCGCCAGTCTGAGCGACGCGGCAAACAATTGATCAAGATTTGACGGTGCCCGCGTAAATCTGCCCGGCGACCCTCAACGTGCACGTCTGGTGATTGCCGGTTTGGCACTGGACTCGACGGAGGCGGGGGTTCAACGGTTATCGCCCTTTCACAAGAATCGGAGGCGGCAATGCAGACGCGCGCGATGCGAGCATTTTTCACCCTTGTTGCGGGATCATTGATATGCGTGGGATGCGAGACGACGGACGCTCCCACGACGCCAGTTGCTTCAAATGGCCCTCGTTCCGCGGTGAGTGCCGCTACATCGGGAGTGCAAGCCGCTGCCTCGGCGAGCTCACACACGACTGTGGTGAGCATTCCCGTCGGCTTCACCATACAGCCGTCCGGAAAAGCAGCGATTGTCGCCTGTGTAGGCGAATCGATCACGTTTGGCGGTGACGCTCGAGTGGTCGCTACTCAGACAATCCTGCCAGATGGCTCGATGGTCTTAGACCGTCTACACATCAATCCACAAGGAGCTACGGCAACGGGGAACTCAAGCGGGATTGTGTATCGCTTGGTCGGCGCCGACAACACGGAGGCCGTGACCGCGCCGTCAGGCGGAGTGACGGTGACATTCAGCGCGAACTTGATCGTCATCGGTCCTGGAGCGAGCAAGAACTTCACCGCACACATTCTGCAGCACATCACGATCACACCGACGGGAGCGATCACGTCGTTCATTGATGTATTCGACGTCGACTGCAAATAGGTTGGCGTTGGTTCGATTCCGCGAGATCTAAGAAATCGCCCAGCAGCCGCGTGTGGCCGCCGCGTCGAGCAGTCAGTCGACGCGGCGCGCTTCGTCTGGTGGATCCAGGGAGTCAGGTTGTTTCTCGCATATCCTCGTTGCCCGCTGTTCAAATGGTGCTCGGCAAGGTTCGCAGGCGCGTTCGGTGGATGCGCGCGCCTAACGTGATGCGACGCGAGCAAGTCGAGCCGCGGGGAGCTTAGCTGCGCTCCCGGAGAGTCCCGATTCGTTTTCGGCGTGTCGCAGCTCGAAGCATTGAAGCGCGATGGACTAATGACGAACAGCGCATCGAGCTGCTCGATCTCGCTCGACAGCTGGCGTCTGAGCCAGCGAAGATTGGGAGGAGCGCGCACTTGCAAATGGCGGAGCGGAAGACGTAATGATTAAATGCAACTGGAAAGCGACCGCGGCAGCGAGCGCTGCCGTTCCGAAATTTCGTTTATTCGTCCCCAAGCCCAATCCGCGTGCATCACCACATTCCCCCGTCACTTCTTCTCTCTCTACTTCTGTCGCTGTGCTTCGCGTTGACCGCTTCGGCGCAGTCGTTGGCGAATGGAGTCACGCTTTCTGGACGTATCGAGGACGCGCAGACGAAGACAGGGATTCCCTATTTACAGTTGCAGCTCCTGACGGAGCACGACTCTGCATTCGTCGCCGGGCGCCTAACCAGTGAGACAGGCGCCTTCAGCTTCTCTGGGCTCAAGAAGGGTGCGTACGTGCTTGCTGCACGGTCGATCGGATACCGTCCGATCCGGCAACGAGTCCTCGTCGGAGAACTGAGCGCATTCCTCGATGTGGGAACGCTTTCCATGGTTAGGGAGGCGCAGACCATCGCCGGCGTGGCGGTGACCGCCGAAGCTGACGCGGTCTCCGCAACGATGGAAAAGAAGACGTTCACCGTTGCCGACAACATCAGTCAGTCGGGCGGCTCCGTGTTGCAAGCGATGTCCACCGTGCCGGGCGTGACGGTCGGGCAAGATGGAAAGTTGCTGGTGCGCGGGAGCGATAGAGTCGTTGTGCTCATCGATGGGAAGCAGACGGCGCTCACCGGCTTCGGTTCTCAGAGTGGGTTGGACAATCTCCCTGCCTCTGCACTCGAGCGGATCGAGATCATCAACAATCCGTCGGCCAAGTTCGACGCGAACGCGAGCGCGGGAATCATCAATCTCGTGTTCAAGAAGGAAGAACAGGATGGTCTGAACGGAAAGATCGGCGTGATGGGTGGTGCAGGGGCGTTGTGGATGAAGCGGGAAAACCTTCCGACGATTCGCCCGCAGTATCGCGCCACGCCCAAGTTCAATCCGTCTGTAGCGCTCAACTACCGCAACGGGGCGACCAACTCCTTTCTGCAGGGCGATTGGTTGTACTCGCCGACGCTCAACAAGAATGAATTCTCGACGCGCACCTACGACGATGGCACCGTGATCGTGCATCAGGTCAAGCGCAATCGTCGCACTGACTACGCAACGCTCAACGCCGGAGTCGATCACGAGTTTAATGGGCGCAATACGCTCCACGTCTCCACGCTGTTTAATCGGGAGAAGATTCTCGACTACGGAGACAACCCGTATTTCGATGGAGCGCTGCAGAATCGGCATCGTCTGTGGCAGTTCCTCGAGGATGAAGTGAAGTACACCGCGTACGGGAGTGCAGCGCTCATTCACAAGTTTGCGCAGGCGGGGCACACTTTCACGCTCACGTCCAACTACTCGTTTCATCGCGAAGACGAGAAGTACTTGTTCACGAACACACTTCCCAATTTCGTTGGGCGCGATGCGTTCAAGCTCCTGTCCGACGAGCATGTCTTCGAACTCAACGCCGACTACGTGAAGCCGCTGCGTCAAGGGCGCATCGAGGGAGGATTCAAGGGACGGTATCGGTCGATCCCGGTGAACATGCGCTTCTTTCCCGGTGAGAAGACGCCCATCGACACTGGTGCTGGCGGATGGGCTAATTACCGCGAGACGATTCCCGCTCTCTATGCCAACTACGTCTTCGAGAGCGATCACCTCGAACTCGAAGGAGGGCTTCGTCTCGAGACGGTGGATGTGAACTACGATGTCAACCCAGATCACAACACCTATCAAAGCGACGGGTATCGCTACTTCCGGCCATTCCCGAACGTGCGAGCCTCGTGGAAGTTCGACGACACCAACAAGCTGTCGGTCTTTTTCAATCGGCGCGTCGACAGGCCTAACGAGGTGGACATCCGAATTTTTCCTAAATACGACGAGCCGGAGCTTATCAAGGTCGGGAATCCCGCGTTGCAGCCGCAGTACTCCACGTCGATGGAGTTGGGATACAAGACGAGCTGGGCGAAAGGAAGCCTCTACGCGGCTGCATACCATCGCATTGTCGATGGCACCATCACGCGAATCGCGACGCAGGCGCCGTGGAGTCCGTTGCTCTACAACGTCTTCCAGAATGCTGGTCGGAGCTGGAGCACCGGGAGTGAAGCGATCTGGCAGCAATCGGTGTCGCCGGTTTGGTCGCTCAACGTTAATGCCAGCGTCTTCCGCCGCACCATCGATGCGTTCTCCGTCGTCAACCAATATCCGGTGCCCGTGCCATACTCCGCGCCGCGCGAAGCGCTGACCTCAGGCACCGTCAAGGTCAACTCAACCTTCGCGCTGCCAAGTGAATGGCAGCTGCAACTCGCCAGCACGTATCTCGCGCCCGACTTGTTGCCGCAAGGGCGCCTGGGCGAGCGATTCTCTCTCGATGCGGGCGTGAAGAAGAGCGTCCTGCGAGGAAGGGGAGAGATCGTGGCGAACGCGACCGATCTTCTCAACACGATGCAGGCGCGACGGACAATTCGCGGCACCGACTTCCGACTCGTCAGCACCGACTATCTGGAGACGCAGGTTATTCGCGTGGGGTATAACTGGAAATTCTAAGGGTGTGAAGCGCCGAAGCACAGCATCGTTAGGCGGGCACAAATCACTGATAAAATCTACGCCGTCGTCGCCGCACGCCGACTCCGCCGATATCCGGATGGCGTCTCGCCATACCGCTCGCGGAACTTGCCGCAAAAATGCGGCACACTCTTGAACCCCACGCCGTAGGCCGTCTCGCTCACACTGATCGACGTCTCCACCAACCACTGCGCTGCCTGTGCGATGCGGTACTCCCACAGCGCGTCCATCGGTGACACGCCGAGGAGGGGCTCGAGTCTGCGATACAGTGTGCTGCGGCCCATCCCCATGGCCGTCGCCATGGCGTCGATGTTGAAGTCCTCGTCCGCCAAGTGCGCTGCGAGTACTTGCGTGAACGAGGCGAGGAGCGCTGCGGCCGATGCGTCGCGCGGCGGAGCTTTCACCGGCACGACAATGCTCGGAAGCTGTTGATTGGTTGCGCGCCATCGTTCGCGTACGCGCCGGCGTGACTGAATCAGATTGTCAGCGCGTACCATGAGCTCCTGCAGGTCCACAGGTTTGGTGAGATAGTCGTCCGCGCCGCCGGCGAGTCCTTCGAGTCGCGCATCGCGGGATGCGCGTGCCGTCAGGAGAATCACAGGAATGAAATCGATCTCCGCGTCTCCCTTCACGGCAGCGCACAACGCCTGTCCGTCCATCTCTGGCATCATGACGTCGCTGACGATCAAGTCGGGGAAATGCGCGCGAGCCATTTCGAGTCCGCGCAGACCGCTCGGCGCCGT
>JBGAKW010000055.1:0-4183 GCA_044224185.1 Gemmatimonadaceae bacterium
AGGTTCCGTGACGCGCGCCATACGTCGTCGAGCTAGGCAGCGCACTCTTTAGCGATGGATGCGCCGCATCGATGAGCGCGCGCGGCGCGGAACGTGCGCGCAGCGAGAGCTCGGCGCAGTCCCGCACCCGCGGACGGGACGAGATGGATGTGTAGAGGAGAATCCCGACGCGGCGACTCAACACCGAAACGGACTCCTCTGCGCACGCGATAGCGAGCCAAGGCCTCCCCCTGCCGCGCGCAGGTCTGCGGACGTAGAGCAAGCCACAGTTCTCCCATCGCAAAAGACGACGTTAACGCGCTAGCCCAAAGAGCAGACCGAGCACGGCTTTGGGGGAGGCAGCCGGCGAAGCCGGCTGGGTGGGGGCACATGATACAATTCGCGTGGGCTGATGGAGACGCAAGCGGTCAGCGGAGAAGGGGACGTACACGTTCGGCTACGACGTGATGGGGAGAAATGACTTCCTCGAGTACCCGGACGGCCATGTGCGAAGGCAGCGCTTCGACGAGCTCGGTCGCCTGACGTCGCGCTGCTACGAGTACCCGCCGAGCGCCCCGCGCTGCTACACCGCGAGCTACGACGCCGCTGGTAACCCCGTCCGGATGACCGATCCGGATGGCGTCGACGTCCTCACCTACGACGAGCTCGATCGCCTCACACGCGTGACGCGCCAGACCCCCGACGGCGTCACGCTGTCGGTCGAAGAGTACGCGTACAACGCGCTCGGCGCCTTGCGCGTTCTCAACGCGGGCGCCGTGCTCGATCACCAGCGCCCGCGCCTCGACGGCGCCGGGCTCGCCGACGCCGCGGTGCCAGCGACGCTCGGAGGCCAGCCAGTGGTGCTCGACCGAGGAGGCAGCATCACGAGCCTCAGGGGCACGGCGTTCAAGTGGAGCAAGAAGGGCTTTCTCGAGAGCATCCAAGAGCCAGCACCCGCAGCCCCAATTGTCTTCGGCGTCGACGCCGAGCTCCGCCGCACGGCGCAAAAGCAAGGCGCCGCCTTCGACGAGGTCAACTACTACGAAGGCCTCGACCGGGTCGCGATCCTGCACGCTCCAACGGGCGCGGTGAAGGAGAGCTACCTCTTCGACGGCATCGACCACCCTTTGCGGATCAAGCGCGGCGCAACGACGGTGTATTACGAGCTCGATCTGGCGAGCAACGTGCGCGCGCTCTACGCGAGCGGCGGAAGCCCGCTAGGCGGTTATCGCTACACGGCGTTCGGGAAGACCGCCGAGGACACGACGACGTTTGCGCAGCCCTTGCGTTGGAAGGGGCGGTGGCATTCGGTCGTGGGCGGCACGGAGCTCTACGACGTGCGAGCGAGGCAGTGGAGCCCGGAGCTTGGCGTGTTCTTGAGTGTCGACGACTACCAGTTTCACGATGGGAAGACGACGCTTTGGGGGTGGCCGAGTCAGAGTCCCATTCGTGACAAAGACCCGTTTGGTCGTGGCAAGTTCTGCATCCCCATCAACTGGTTTCTGACCATCTGCGTGCAATGGCCTGACAAGCCCCCAAATTGCTCTGAACCACGTGATTCAAAGCCCGAGCCGCAACCGAAAGAGTCTTGCCCGCTGGTGGGGATGTCACCTGGCGCGCCGCCTACGTGCCACTACAGATGCGACTCGGATGGTCACACTTTCGATAGGGACGGGGAGCTTCATGGAGAGAAGGTATGCCCAGACTCGGCGGAACGATGAGTGCTTACATCGATATCGGGCTTCCAATCACCCCTGGTGGGGAAGCGCGGGTTGTCGGACTCGCGTACAGCGCTGCGTCCGCAACCCTCATCTCAACGGTCGCGCTTCCAAGCGACTCTGCTTATCGATTCTTCATACGAGGCCAGAATGAGCTCTGCTACCGGGAGCTGATGGCCCCAGGACCTGAGTTCTCCTTCAAACGCGATCTTGTGGTGGCGATCAACACACCATTTGCGTTCGTGATGTTGCAGGAGAATTCAACTAGGAACTCCGCGGTCTATGCCGTTGGGTTGCCGGATGGCCGACTAGCCCCGCTGCCACATCCGACGGGATACCCCGCTGAGCGCATCTGGATTTCTCACCTTCTCGCGTCGTCGGCTGATGCAACATGGCTCCACGTAGTCGCGGCAGAGATCTCACCACGCAGTGATGGCGGCTACTCAGTCATCTACTCTCTGGCTCAAATGAACGTATCGGCAGGACACCTTGACAAGATCGTCGATCTGCCAACTCCGTTTGCTTGAGGCGAACACCGGCCCCATAAAGTCCCCCGCCATCGTCGCGAGCTTGGTGCTGCGAGGTCGAAGACGAACCCCGTTTGGTGGCAAGTTCTGCATTCCCGTCAACTGGTTTCTAACCATCTGCGTCCAATGGCCTGAGCTGGCGCCGAAACCCGAAGCCAAGCAGCCAGACAAGTGCCGCCACAAGATCTGTTCCGAAGCCGTAGGAGAGCCGAGGACACGACGACGTTTGCGCAGCCGTTGCGGTGGAAGGCGCGGTGGCACTCGGTCGTCGCCGGCACGGAGCTCTATGACGTCCGAGCGAGGCAGTGGAGCCCGGAGCTGGCTGCATTCCTGACGATCGATCAATTCAGGTTCCATGATCCCAACGGGACGCTGTGGAGTTGGGGTCGCCAGAGCCCACTGCGTTACTTCGATCCATTTGGCGATGATCCCAAAGAATTGAGCACGTGGGAATACATCAAGGCTGGGATCCAAGCGTATGCGTGTCATTTTCTCGGTATCGGTTGCGGAACTTCTCCAACTCCCGGACCTTGGCCTCCCGATCCTAGTCCAGCGCCAGCACCGACATCGCCGTCGCCAGCGCCAACTCCAACCATTCCGCCAACTCCACCTGGTCCGCCAATCGATAAGCGCCCTGGATGCGAACGCGCGGCGGCCGCCGCCCAAGCTGTATGTTTGAAGGGGACGCCAACGGCCTGCCCTCCGATTCCGCCAAAACCACCTCACATCTGCCAAGAGGCATATGGGCGTGTCTTTGCAAGATGCATGGGGATGCCGTTCGGGAGTTCACCGACCCTCCAATGAAGCTCGGCCTACGTACGTTCCTCATCGAATGCGGTCGGCTGGGCTACGAGGAAGCGATCGAGCGATTAATCACGGCACACGACGAGTACATCGAGCACGGTAGGACCGATCACGCAGCAAGGTGTCTGCGGGAAGCAATCCTGCGAATGATTCATGCACATGATGTGGCGCGGGCGACGGCTCGAACTGAGCAGTTGGTTCGAGAAACGAACGCAGGCTGCGATCAAATCCTACTTGGCCTGCTCCGAGAACGAAGTGGGGAAGCACTGGCCGCCCGAATGGCTTACGAACACGCGTCGACACACGAGGGCGAGGCAGGGCTTGCACGGCATTGCCTGAACCTCTCGGTACAGGCTACTCAACTCGATCCCGATGATGCCGCAGCTTACGCGAATCTAGGACAGGCATATTTCGAAATGGGGCTGTTGAACGATGCGATTGTCAGTTGGCTCGTAGGGATCCGCAAATACGCTGACCAACAGAGCCTAAACCTTCTTGTCGAGAAGCTCGTTTCCGGAAAGCTGACCACTCCGCCACAAGAGTAGCGCCTGAGTACGCCGTCCTCCAACGGTGTCTCAACGAGAGGACCGTCTCGCTGACAGATGAGAACACCCGAGTGAGTGAGGGATACCCCGCGCTGAGCGCATCTGGATTCCTCACCTTCTCGCGTCGTCGGCTGACGCAACATGGCTCCTGTAGTCGCGGCGGAGATCTCACTACGCAGGTGATCGCTGCTACTCAGTCATCTACTCCCTAGCTCAAATGAACGTGTCGGCGGGACACCTTGACGAGATCGTCGATCTGCCAACTCCGTGAGCTGACTCCCTTCTATGGGCCGTTGATTCCTACTTAGTTGACTTCGACCCTGTGCTCAACGTGGTTGGTCTTGGGATGGTGATCATGACGCTCCAGAGCGCGATCGAGTGAGGCGGCGGCAGCCCGCGTTGAAGGCGCCAGGGTGCAGCGTGCGATGTCGCCGAACTCCTTCGGAGTCCTCGCGTCGAGCGAGCTGTGAGGACGTTCGCAGTTGTAGTGGACGCGCCAGGCCTCGATGTCGACGCGAGCACGTGCGAGCGTTGGGAAGTGGTTCTGCGAGAGGCACTCTTCGCGGAAGCGGCCGTTGAAGCTCTCGACGTGGCCGTTCTGCATCGGCTT
>JBGAKW010000035.1:0-25644 GCA_044224185.1 Gemmatimonadaceae bacterium
CTATCCCCCACTCCAGGGCAGGTCGCTTACGTGTTACGCACCCGTTCGCCGGTTGGTATTGCTACCCCCCGTGACTTGCATGTGTTAAGCACGCCGCCAGCGTTCGTCCTGAGCCAGGATCAAACTCTCCAAGAGAATTCGATACTAAAGCTCGCTCGAACGCGGTTGCCGAAAGGAAAAAATTCCTCCAGCAACTGCGTCCGGAATCATTTCGTGTGTTCTCTCCCCAGCGCGCACGTACACGCTGGATCTTCGAGAGCCTCGCACTTCGTCTCTCTCAATTGTCAATCAGCTAACACATCAACCAACACCACAACCAAACAAAGCGTCCCCTCGAGATTCCGAAGGGACGCGTAAGATATGACTCGCTCTTACACCGTCAAGTGGGATTCGCCAACACCAACCATCGCCATCTATTCGTCGAAGCGACCAGGACCTGAGCGCGATCGATCTTCGCTTTCTCCATCATCGTACTCGTCATCAAGATCGATCAACTCATCGTCGAGATCATCGTCGAAGTCGTCGTCCTCGTCATCTTCATCATCATCCTCATCATCGTCGTCGTCCTCATCATCGAGGTCGTCGTCGACATCGTCCTCTTCATCGTCGAGGTCCAACGCTTCAGGATCATCGAACTGGTCGTCGAAGTCTTCGCCTTCGTCGAGCTCCTCGTCCTCTTCACCTGCGTCGTCGAAGTCGTCATCGTCGTCGCGCCGGGGAGAAAGCCACATCGCGGCGTATTCACTCGACGATTCGAACTCGGGCAACATTTCGTTAGTCTCCAAGAAAATGATCGAAGGGTTCAGAGCGCGGCGCGGTCCCGTTCACGCTTCGCTTCACGAGAAAATTTCTTTCTATCAATCGCATTGAGCATGCGCTTGCGCAATCGAATTGCAAGCGGTGTTACCTCGATCAACTCGTCGTCCTCGATATACTCCAACGCGCCTTCCAGCGTCAACTCCCGCGGCGGTTCAAGCTGAATCGCTTCGTCCGCTGACTTCGACCGCATGTTGGTCAACTTCTTTTCCTTCGTCGGGTTCACGTCCATGTCACCCGGACGTGCATTCTCCCCGATGATCATTCCGTCGTACACCGCATCGCCCGGCTTTACGAACAACGTCGATCGTTCCTGAAGGTTTCCTAACGCGAACGCGACAACGGTCCCTTGCTCCATCGAGACCAACGTCCCGCGCGTACGACCCGCGAGCGTACCCGCCCACGCACCGTACTCGAGAAAACGGTGATGAATAATTCCCGTTCCTCGCGTGTCCGTCAGAAATTCACTGCGATATCCGAACAACCCGCGCGCCGGAATACGGTAGCGCACTCGGACCATCCCCTGCCCCGGATTGCGCATGTCGAGCAGCTCCGCACGACGCGGACCAAGCTTCTCGATCACGACACCCAAAAACTCCTCGGGGACATCGATCATCAGTTCTTCATACGGCTCCAAACGTTCACCGTTCGGTCCGGTGCGAGCGATGACGCGCGGACGAGACACCTGAAACTCGTATCCCTCGCGACGCATCGTCTCCATCAAGATCGACAGGTGCAATTCTCCGCGCCCTGAGACGGTCCACGTATCAGTCGAATCGGTCTCCTCGACTTTGAGCGCGACGTTGCGCTCCAACTCGCGCATCAATCGCTCTCGCAGCTGACGTGACGTCACGAACTTTCCGTCTTTCCCAGAGAACGGCGAGTTGTTTACGAGGAAGTCCACCGAAATCGTTGGCTCTTCGACCGCAATTCCTTCCAATCGCTCCTGATTCTCGAGATCGGAGATCGTGCTGCCGATCTCCACTCCTTCGAGTCCCGCGAGCGCAACGATATCGCCGGCCTCCGCAACGTTCACTTCGATGCGATCGAGTCCCTGATGCGTGTACAGCTTTGTGACGCGTGACGTGACAGTGGGCATCCCCGACTCGATCCCGAGGAGCGCAACGTTGTCGCCGAGCCGAATGCGCCCGCGCTCGATGCGACCAACGGCGAGCCGACCGAGATACGGCGAGTAGTCGAGCGTCGAGGCGAGCATCTGAAGCGGTCCATCGGCGTCCGAGGGCGGCTGCGGAACGAATTCCACGATCGCATCGAAGAGCGGCGCGAGATCGACCGGCGTCTCGGCGAGATCGCGCGTCGCCACCCCTTCGCGCGCTGAGGCAAAGATGAACGGTGCATCGAGGATTGAGTCATCGGCCTCGAGTTCGATGAAGAGGTCGAGTACTTCATCGTGCACGCGCATTGGGTCTGCGCCGGGGCGATCGATCTTGTTGATGACGACGATCGGGAGACGCTTCAGGTCGAGTGCCTTGCGCAGGACGAAGCGCGTTTGCGGCATCGGACCATCGAATGCGTCTACCACCAGCAGCACACCATCGACCATGCGGAGGATGCGCTCGACCTCGCCTCCGAAGTCAGCGTGCCCAGGCGTGTCGACGATGTTGATTTTCGTCTCTTTCCAAGTGACCGCGGTGTTCTTGGCGAGAATCGTGATGCCGCGCTCGCGTTCGAGCGGGTTGGAGTCCATGACGCGCTCGGCAACGACCTGATTTTCACGGAAGGCACCAGCCTGCCGGAGCATCTTGTCGACGAGGGTCGTCTTTCCGTGGTCGACGTGCGCGATGATGGCAATGTTGCGTATCTGCATAGCCTTGAAGTATCTCCGCGCGGGTCGGCGCATTCAAGGCTCTTGCCCTATGAGACGGACGAATGCACCCTAATAGTGCCCACACATAGTCGGAGGTGCGCCATGCATCAGGAGCAGGAGCCCGCGAAAGATCCTTATCCACTCGGCCGCGGCTACGGACATGACTACATGCGCGGTGGCGAAGTACTCGGCGGCTACGGTTACAGCGAGCGCGAAGAGTACGAAAAACCGAGAGGAGAGGCAAAAGTCAGGGATACCGATCGGGGCTCCGGCACAGAACGGCGAACGTAAACGACCGTACTCCTAACCCTCCATACAATCGCGGCGCGAGGCATTGCCTCGCGCCGCTGTCATGTGTGGCGCACGCGCCTAACGAGCCATCTGCGCCTAACGAGCGCCGAGGGTACCTAACGAGTCGGCGGCGCGCCTAACGCTTATTCGCGTCGCGTGAACGTCTAGCGGCGAAGGCCAAACCCCGGGCGAGCAGCCGGCGTCTTGGTGTCGATGCCCGCATTCGTTTTCTGTGTCGTCGATCCGCGCGCGCCTCCCCCGCCTCCCCCGCCTCCTCCGGCTCCCCCGCCCGCGCCGCCGTGCGCACCTCCGCCCGCCGACGGTGAATTGCTCGTCGATGCATCGGTCTCGGCAAACGACACATCGAAGCCACGCTGCTTGAGCGTTGCCGTGAGGGTCACTTTATCGGTGGCACGGAGATACGCCTCTTTCGGCTCGACCAACTGCCGCTCGACAAGGTCGATCAGCGCGTCGTTCAGCGTGACCATGCCCAGTCGACGAGAAATCTGCATCACCGACGGAATCTGGAACGTCTTCGCTTCGCGAATGAGGTTCGACACGGCGGGCGTGCCGAGGAGTACTTCCATCGCTGCCACTCGTCCGCCGCCGATCTTCCGACAGAGCGTCTGCGAAATCACGCCCTTGAGCGACTCGCTGAGCATCACGCGAATTTGCTCCTGACGGTCGGTCGGGAACTGGTCGATGATACGATCGATGGTGCTTGCCGCTGTCGATGTATGCAGCGTTCCAAAGACGAGGTGTCCCGTCTCGGCTGTCTCGATCGCGATCCCCACGGTTTCCAGGTCGCGAAGCTCGCCAACGAGGACGACGTCAGGATCTTCTCGCAGCGCCGCGCGCAGCGCCGCCTTGAACGACGTGGTGTGTACGCCGACCTGGCGCTGCGTGACGAGGCAGCCCTTGCTGGAGTGCACGAATTCGATCGGGTCTTCGATGGTGACGACGTGGTCCTTTCGTGTGCGATTGACCAGATCGATCAACGCGCACAGCGTCGTCGACTTTCCACTCCCCGTTGGCCCCGTGACAAGCACGAGTCCTTTAGTCAGCTGGCAGAGCGCCTGCACCTCGGGAGAGATCGACAACTCTTCAGTCGTCACGAGCTTCGACGGAATCGAGCGGAAGACCGCAGCCGGGCCGTGACGATCGGCGAGCGCATTCGCGCGGAAGCGCGCCACATTCGGAAGTTCGTATGCGAAGTCGGTGTCGTTCGCTTCCCGAAATTCGCGACGATTGCGATCGGGCATGATCGCGTGCAGCATCGCCGACACGAGTTCGGGGGAGATGGGTTCGGACACCTCACTGCGCGTGATCTCGCCGCTGATACGGAAGAGCGGTGGCTCACCACTGCGCAGGTGCAGATCGCTCGCGCCGCGCTGCATCTGCTCGCGTAGGAGCGAGTCCATGAGTGCGTGGGCGTCGGGATCGATCGGCGACGGGTAGAGCGTTGCGTCGGTCGGCTCAAGTCGAGTGACAGGAGCCGTCGCAACCGAGCGCGGATTGGTCTCTGGCTGTTGCGAGGGCGCTGCAGACGGCGCAGATGGTGTCTCCGACGGCTTCGCGACGCGCAACTCCGCGCGCCCGATTGCTCCCTCCCGCCTGAGCGTCACATCGTACGTGTGGCCGCCTAACGACAAGGTGGTCTCGACGGGCGTTGTGTCCGTCAATCCACTCAGGAGAACCGGCGCCACGAATTCCGCGACGAGCGACTGCCAGTTGCTCGCCGAAAGTTTTTGCTTGGTGATCGGACGAAGTTCGTCGCCGCGCCGAAGTTGGATCGCATCGCCCTCGACGATCGTGAGCACGTCGGAGTGCGTGGTCTGCAGCACGTCCAGAAGTCGCTGAATCTGCGTCATCAGGCGCTATGACTCACATGCGCGATCTGTTCGCGGTTGAGCAGAACCATTCCGTCGTCCTTGTAGACCGCGAGAAAGCGATCGTGGAGTCGATTGAGATAGTCGATGACGCGACGATGTCCCGACGCGAGTTGAATGAGAATCGTTCCGGTGTGTCGTGCCCCGCCATGCATCGTGATGTCGACATCGGCGGGTGTTCCGAAGTCCCAATCAGGCGGCTCGGTGTCTTCGCGCGCTACGAACAACTCCCGCACATGGTTCTTGGCGAGCAGAATGGTCCCACCCTTCATCGTCGCCACGGGAAAGAACGGCTCCGACGCATTCAGGACGTCGAGCGCACTCTCGTGACCCAGCTTGTTGCGGGTTGAGACCTGCACGAAGAGATCGCCCGACACGCGCTTGGAATCGAGCGTGACGAGCACCACTGGGAGTCGTGATTTCTCAATCCTGAAATCGTTGACCATTGTCCACGTCGTCATTGATCGCTCGGCGGGTTCCACGCTCAAACAAGACGCGTGGGGGTCGTCGCAGTCACGGTGCCGGCGCCCTCCACGCGAGCAGAAGACGGAGAGGCGCACCCACGTCAGTTTCGGCGCGAGCGCGGACGCGGTTAAGCGCGCGATGGGGTCGGCGTCCGGCGCCGGTGCTGTGTGTGACGAAGGTGCCGGTACTCGTGACGACGAGCGACTCGCTGGTGATCCGGATCACCGGTCCAGCTGCAATTCCGGCGGATGAAGCGCGCTACGGGTGCAGTCGCGGACACATCTCGTGCCGCTCGATCTGCACGGTCACGTGGTCCACACCAAACTGTTTCATCACGGCGAGCACGTCGTTGAGAACACGCTGGTGCTCCGCGGGCTCGGGGACGATGGCGTGGGCACTCATGGCAACGACGCCGGAGGTGACCGTCCAGACGTGCAAGTCGTGCACAGACTCTACGCCGGTGATTTCGTGCAATCGCTGCCGGACCGCACCTAACGAGATGTGCGACGGAGTGGATTCGAGCAGGACGTTGATCGACTCCGTCAGGAGCGACCACGCCGAACGAACGATCAACAGGGTAACGACGATCGAGGCAATGGGGTCGGCCGGAAGCCAGCCAGTGGCGCGCACAATGACACCTGCGGCCACCGTGCCTAACGAGCCGAGGAGGTCGCCGAGTACGTGGAGGTACGCGCCGCGTGCGTTGAGCGAGTGTTGGTGCACCGGATGGAGCACCCACGCGCAGATCAGATTGATTACGAGTCCACCGACGGCGACGACGAGCATCGTCCCGGACGCCACCGCTTCGGGATGTCGGAGGCGAGCGGCGCTTTCCCACAGAATGGCCCCCGACACGACCAGCAGCACCGTACCGTTGAGCAACGCCGCGAGGATCTCCCAGCGCAGGTAGCCGTAGGTTTTCTCGGGCGATGCGGGCTGTCGGCTAAACCAGACGACAAAGAGCGAAAGCGCCAGAGCTGCAACGTCGGTCAGCATGTGGCCCGCGTCGGCCAACAGCGCTAACGAATTGGAGAGGAAACCGCCGACGACCTCGGCGACGAAGAAGATTGCCGTGAGGAGTAGCGCGATGCGGAGGCGGTTCTGCTGTGCGGGACCAGCGTTCGGGTCGAGATGGTGATGATGATGACCGCCATGCCCGTGGTCGTGCGCGTGGTCGTGCGCGTGGCCCGCCGCATGATCGTGGGGATGCGGACTGGACTCGGCGGAAGGCGGCGAGGCGGCGCGGAACGCTGGGTTTGCGGACATCACTTGGTAGACGATGGCTTGGGCAGGTACGTAAGTTCAACGAGTGACGAGCCGCGTACTGATCATCGTGGTGCTTCTCCTCCTGAACGGATTTTTCGTCGCGGTGGAGTTTGCGCTTGTTCGTTCGCGTCGCACTCGACTCGAGGCGATGGTGCGAAATGGGGACCGTTTGGCGCAGTTCGCACTGCAAGCCACTGGCAATTTGGCGAGGGTGTTATCGGCCAGCCAGTTAGGAATCACGCTCGCCTCTCTCGGGCTCGGCTGGGCCATTGAGGGGACGTTGGGGGTGTTTTTCGAGGAGTGGTTCACGCACCTCCCCGTTGCAATGGAAGCGTCGCTTCGCGTCAGCATTGGCGCTGCCGTCGCGCTGGCCTCGGCGACCTTTCTCCACGTGGTGTTCGGTGAGCTGGCACCGCGAGCGGCGGCGCTCAACCACCCTGAGGTCTTCGCCAAATATCTCGCGCCCTTTCTGTTGGGCTTCGCGTGGCTCACCAAGCCGTTCACGGCGGTGCTCAACAAGTCGGCTGAGCTGGTGCTGCGGATCTTTGGTCAGCGCGCCGACGTGAGTGAAGAGACGGTGCACTCCCCCGATGAACTGCGAATGCTCATCGAACACAGTGAGGAAGGGGGTGCGATTCAGCCGCAGGACGCGGAATTGATGGAAGGCGTGTTCGAGTTCAGCGAGAAGAACGCGCGTGAGGTGATGACCCCTCGCACCGATGTCGTGGCAATACCACTCGAAGCGACGCTCGACGAAGTGCTGGCCGTGGTGCAGGAAAACAATTTCTCGCGATATCCGGTTTACGACGGAACGCTCGACAACATCGTCGGAATCGTACTTGCTAAAGATCTATTGCGTGTGATGCGCCGAGCTGTGGGTGGATTTCAGCTCCAACAGATCATGCGTGACGTGCTTGTTGTTCCCGGTTCGCGGGAAGTCGAGGAGGTGCTCTCTGACTTCAAGCGGCGCAAGGAACATCTGGCGATCGTCCTCGATGAATTCGGCGGCACCGCGGGTATCGTGACGATGGAAGACCTGCTCGAGGAGATCGTCGGCGAAATCCTTGACGAATATGACGAGCCAGAGCAGCGCGCGACGACCAGCTCAAGTGGCGAAACGCTCCTACCCGGCGAAACGCACATCAGCGAAGTGAACGAGCAGTACGGTCTCGCCGTGCCTGACGAGGACTACACGACGATTGGCGGCTTCGTCTTCGGGGCGTTAGGCAGGTTGCCGCAGGCGGGCGATCGTGTGGCGTCGAGCGGCGCGCTCTTTACCGTGAAATCGATGGATGGCCGGCGCATCGAGACGCTCGCGATGGACATTGCAGCTGTTCGTGACGGAGGCGGGCGTTGAGTCGCACCGCGCAGCGACCGCGGCTTGCCATCACGTTAGGCGATCCGCGCGGCATTGGCGCTGAAATCGTCGCCAAGGCGCTGGCGGACGAATCGGTGCGTGATGCCGCGTCCTACACGCTTGTCGGCGCTCGCGGCAGCGGAGTGGACGTAACGGAGAGTGTGGGCACGTGGGATGGAACGGTCGGACACGCTGGAGATGCAGCCGTCGCTGGCGAGATTGCCGGACGGTCGATTGAGCGCGCGGTCGCGCTGGCAAAAGCGGGAGATGTTGACGGGATTGTTACGGCCCCAATCGACAAAGCTGCCCTGCTTGCAGGCGGCTACGACTTTCCCGGACACACGGAGATGCTCGCGGCGCTCACAGGCGCGACAGTCGCAATGATGTTGGCTTCGGACCGACTTCGCGTCGTACTCGCTACGACGCATATCGCGCTGCGCGAAGTGCCTAACGCGGTCACGCGCAACGCGCTGTTGGACGCCGCGCGCGTTACGCGCGCAGGCTTGATCGACTGGTTCGGGATTGCCAACCCACGCATTGCGCTCTGCGCGCTCAATCCGCACGCAGGCGATGGCGGACGCTTCGGTCATGAGGACGATGAGTTGCTCGCACCCGTGGCGCGTGAGTGCGAGCTCTCCGGACCGTTTCCCGCGGACACCGTTTTCGTCCGCGCGCTTCGAGGCGAGTTCGACGCGGTGATTGCGCCATACCACGATGTCGGGATGACAGCGATCAAGGTGGCATCGTTCGGCCACGGCGTGAACATCACGCTCGGCCTCCCGTTCCCGCGGACATCTCCCGACCACGGAACGGCGCTCGACATCGCGGGACGCGGGATCGCCGACGCGACGAGCTTCATCGCAGCCACCAAGCTCGCGACGCGTATCGCGCGGATGACGAAGGAACGCGGGGCGACGATCGCCTAACGAGAACACGAAAAAAACGCGCGCCAGCAGGCAGCTGACGCGCGTTTCGTTCCAGGCGGCGCAAGGGACTACGGCGCCTTTTTCTCGTTAGGCGCGTCGAGCAACACGGCGACGTACGTCTCGTTCCGCAACCCATCGAGCAGCCGGCGATACGACTTCTCCTGCGAGAGCTGGTCGCGAATCTGATTGCGCAGATCCTGCACGGTGTACTCACCCTCGGTCTGCACATTCACCATCTGCGCGACGACGAATTTCGGAACGCCACGCTGCGCGTCTTCGACGGCAAACGGCGCGACGAAATCTCCGTTCTTCTTTCCCTCGAACGCCTTCTGATACGACTCAGGAAGCTTGCTGCGCTCGAACGGCTCGAGCACGCCCTTCGCTTCGTCGCTCGCGATGTCATGATAGTGCGCAACGAGCGTGTCGAACGGCGTCCCTTTCTGCCACAGCATCAAGACAGAATCGGCGCGCGCGCGCGCACGCGCCACATCCGCCGAGTCGTACTTGGGTTTGATGAGAATGTGTCGCGCCTTGCGCTCCGAGGGCTGCACGCGATCGACGCGAATGATGTGGTAACCGAACTGTGTCTCTACGATCGGGGAGATCTGTCCCGGCGGTAACGCGAACATCATCGCGTCGAACGCTGGCACCATGAGTCCGCGCCGGTTCCAGCCCAGGTCACCACCCTGCACGGCAGACGCCGAATCCTGCGATTCGCGCTTCGCGATTTTCTCGAAGTCGCCACCCGTTGTTAGGTCTTTGTAGATCGACTCGGCTTTCGCGAAGGCGACTTTCTTCTCGGCTTCGGATGCTTCGGTCGGGACGACGATCTGGCGGAAGGTCACAGTCGCCGGGCGTTTCGGGAGCCGCTCCTTTTCGCGCGTGAAGGCATCGGTGATCTCTTCTTCTGAAACGGCGACGGCGATCATCTTGCCGTCCTGTTTCATCTTGGAAACCAACCGCTCCTGGAGCGCACGACGTCGCGCCTGGTCCGTGAGCCAGCGCTTGTACTCTTCGATGGATCCGAATCCGCCGCCCTTGAGCGCTGTCGAGAGCTCCGCGTCTGTCTTGAACTGCTCGCGAAGCTTTTTCATCTGGCCATCGACTGTCGTGGCAAGATCGTTATCGGCCACGGTGATCGTCGTGTCTGCTTTCGCTCGTTGGACCATCACTTCGACGTCGATCATCTCATTGAGGATCGACCTCGCGAGCGCAAGCTGCGCCGTGGAATCTTCAGGCACCTGAAGGCCCTGTGCGCGTCGCTGTGCCAGTTCTTCGAGCACGTCGCTCCAGAGGATCGCGTGCTGTCCGACGACTCCGACGATCTTGTCGACGGGAATCTGCTGCGGCGCCTGCGCGCTGCTCGCTGTCACCGGCAAGGTGACAACGAGCGAGAACGCGACGGCGAAGAGCGTTTTGTTCAACGGTTTCATAGAACCTCAATACCCGCGAACTACTCCGCGGTTGTTACGGCTTCTTTGTCGTGTCCGGCACCGGCGGCGTCTGCCCCGGCATCGGAACAGCGGACGGCGGCGTCTGAGCGGCCCGAGCGCTATCGCTCTTGGCGCGAATGGGCTGCGCCGCAGCGACTGCTTTCTCAAGGGCGGCGCTATTGACCTTCCACTCGTACTTCTTGTGGAGCGCCGATGCGAGCGGCGATGGGATCTCAACGAACTGTGCCTCGCCCTTCATCAACTGCGCCACGTACGCATCTACGCGGCTTGCAGCGAGACGCTCGCGCTCCGCTGGCGTCTTGGCGCTGTCGGCGAGCAATGACGGCGAGACGCGGAGGCCACTCCACGCGTTGGCGAGCAGCGCGTGGAAGTTGGTGCGAATCTCCTTCACTTCGGCCGAATCGAGTCCGACTTTGGCCTTGTTGGCCTCGTCGAGAATCAACTCGTTTCGGAGGAGATTCGTGACGAAGATCTTCATGAGCGAATCGGGCGCCTGGGCGATCTGGCCACGAATCTGATCAGGATTCGGGAAGCCCAAGAGCCAGCGCGAAACATCGGCGGCGGTGAAATCGCCCAAGCGCGAAGTGGCGACAACCGTGTGGTCATTGGTGTGCTCGTTAGGCTCGGCGCCCACCGCCTTGACCGTCTTGGCGAGATTGTCCTTGAACGTGAGTTTGGCGTCGTGTTCGAGGTTCGCGATATAGGTGCTTTCGGCGACCGTCTTCTGGCGCTGCATCAACTGCTGGCGGAACGCGTCCTTCACTTCATCGAAGGTCGAGCGACGCACGATGTGATAACCGAACTGCGTCTTGACGAGTGAGATCTCGCCGGGCTTGAGCGCCTTGATCCCGTTGCTGAACTCGGGGACCATCGTCGCCGGAGGGAACACGCCGAGGTCACCGCCGACATCCTTTGTACCGTCGGAGCCGTATTGCTTGGCCATCGCGGCGAAGTTGGCGGTGGTGGTCTTGGCTCGCACGGCCTCAGCCTTCTTCAGAATCGAGTCGGCGCCGGCTTCCCCCCCCTTCGGAACCATGAAGAGGATGTGGCGTGCTGCAAGCAGATCGCCCTTGTCGTATGCCGCTTGGGCCGTAGCGGTCGACGTATCGGCCGTCCACTTCTCCGAGATCGACTTATAGAACTTGTTCGTCTTCTGCGACGTGAACACTGGCCACATCGCCTCGTCGACGAGCTTCGGATCGTTGAGCGAGTCGCCCTTCGCGCCAGCTTCTGCGACGAGTTGATAGTTGACCCACGCGTCGGCGATGCTCGACGCGACTTCCTTGCGGATTGGGATCTTGGACTGTCCCATGAGTTCCGCGAGTTTCTGGACGGAGAGTTCCTGCGACCCAGCGCGCGCGACGACGTCGACGTGCGCGGTGAGGGCTTCCTTCAGGCCGTCGCACGCCGTGAGCGAGAACAGGGCGAGGGCGCCGGCGATTCGAATTCGAGTCATGAGGGTTGGGATGGTGTGCTGGACGTTCCGACTGATTCGACCACAACCATGCGGGCGACGGTTTCCGACGCCGACAAAATCGCGACCGTGTACGTGGAGCAGAGCGACTTACTGCTTCGGAGGCGACTCGCGCGGCCGAAGGATCTGCAGCGCGCGCACCAATCCCTCGAGAATCCCCGAGCCGCCCAAGCGCGTGAGTTTCAATGACAGCGGGTTCACTCGACGCACATCGGCGCGGAACTGGACTTCGCCGAAGGCGGCGGTGAGCCCCTTGAGCCTGGGCGTCGCCGAATCGCGAAAAGTAACACGGGCCTCGTCGCCATGCACGAGGATGCCTTCGATCCCCATTTCCCCTCCGATCAGGCGGAGCATCGCGGATGCGAATAAGTGCTGCACCGCCGCGGGGAGTGGGCCAAAGCGATCGCGAACCTCCGAGCGGAGTGCCTCGATCGCCGTGGGCTCGGTGAGCGAAGTCAACCGCCGATAGATATCGAGCTTCGCCTCCTGCGACGGGATGTAGTCGTCCGGGAGATAGGCGGGGAGATCGAGCGATACATCGGATGGAACAGCCTTCGGTGCCTGGTCGCCGCGCTGCTCGCGGAGCACCGTCTCCTCGAGCATTCGCAGATACAGCTCGAAGCCGACGGCATGCACGAAGCCGGATTGCTCCGCGCCGAGGAGATTACCCGCGCCGCGTAGCTCAAGATCCTTGAGCGCGACGCGATAGCCCGATCCCAACTCGGTGTGGTGCTCGAGGACCTGAAGGCGACGCTCGGCGTCCTCGTCGATCTGGTCGGGGACGACGAGGTAGCAATAGGCACGCCGATGCGAGCGACCAACGCGCCCGCGCAGTTGGTAAAGCTGCGCCAGTCCGAAATGGTCTGCGCGATTGATGAACATCGTGTTCGCGTTAGGCACGTCGAGCCCCGATTCCACGATCAGGGTCGATACGAGGACGTCGACTTCACCGCTGACGAACTTCCGCATGACGGCCTCGAGGTCCTTCTCGCGCATTTGACCATGCCCGACGGCGACACGGGCGCGAGGCACGAGGCGCCGCACGTGGTCGGCGATCCCCTCAATCGTCTCGATGCGATTGTGCACGAAGAACACTTGGCCGCCGCGATCGAGCTCCCGCGCGATGCCTTCTTCGATGAGGCCGTCGTCGAATGGTTCGACGAACGTCAGCACGGGCGAACGATCCCTAGGTGCGGTTTGCATCAACGTCATGTCGCGCAGCCCCGCCAGCGACAAATGCAAGGTGCGTGGAATCGGCGTCGCCGTGAGGGTAAGCACGTCGGTCTCGAGCTTGAGCTGCTTGAGCCGTTCTTTGTGCTTCACGCCGAATCGATGCTCTTCGTCGACGACGATGAGTCCCAAATCGCCGAACTTCACGTCCTCGGACAAGAGACGATGCGTCCCGATGATCACGTCGACTTTCTTCGCCGCGAGTTCTGCGAGGATCTGCGCTTGTTCCTTCGGCGTCTGGAAGCGCGAAAGCACGGCGATCTGCATCGGGAAATCGGCGAGACGCTCGCTGAAGGTGCGGTAGTGCTGATCGGCGAGAATCGTCGTTGGGACGAGGACCGCGACTTGGCGTCCACTCTGAATCGCTTTGAATGCTGCGCGAATTGCGATCTCGGTTTTGCCATATCCGACGTCGCCGACAAGCAGGCGATCCATCGGGCGCGGCTTTTCCATATCGCCCTTCACATCCACAGTCGCCTTGCGCTGATCGGGGGTGTCTTCGAACAGAAACGAGCTTTCGACCTGACGCTGCCACGCGGTGTCGGGAAGATGCGGCGGGCGAGACGCGAGTTGTCGCCGCGCGTAGAGCTCGAGCAACTCCTGCGTCATCTCCTCGATGGCAGCGCGTGTCTTTTCGCGCTGTTGCGCCCAACGCCGCCCTCCGAGTCGATGGAGCTTGGGGGGTGGCGCGTCGTCTCCAACGTCGACACCGGAGCGATAGCGCTCGATCTGATCGATGCGATACAGCGGGACGTTGAGCCGATCGCCCCCCTCGTATTCGATGACCGCGACTTCGATGGTGCTTTCGCGGACGAACAACTGTTCGATGCCGCGATAGATGCCAACGCCGTGCTCCAGATGCACGACGTAGTCACCGGCCTTGAGCGACGTAATCGCTTCGAGAGCGCCGGCGGTTGCATAACGACGCGCGCGCCGCAGGCGACGTTCGCGCCGAAAAATCTCGTGGTCGGTGAGGACGCGCAGTCCCGGCGCGTTGCGGAATGCCGACGCCGAGTCGAGCGTGAACGACGAGACGGACGACGAGCTGCTGTCTGAAGTTTGTCTGCGATCGGGCACGCCAGGCGGAATGACGAATCCGCCATTCAGCACTCCGATGACGAGCGATGCAGGGGCCGGAAAGCCGGGCTCCTCGTTGAGCAACTCTTCCAGCCGTTCGGCCTGTCCCGCATTGTCGCAGAGAATGATGGTCGGCGTTCCATCGCGCACAATGCGGCGCAACAATTTGACGTCGCGCGCAATCGACTCGGGCTCGCGAATCGGGAAGACGATGGCTTCGTCGTCGCGCGATGGATCAACCGTCGCTAACGATGCAAAGCGATTAAGTGTGCGTTGGATCTCGTTAGGCGGAACGAAGACATCAGCGCGCGGCGTTGCGTCATCGCCCCGCCGGCGGGCCATATCGACGTGATGCTGCGCTTCGTCCCACGTGCGCTGCAGCTCGGGGGCGAGGTGCAACTCGTCGGGAAAGACCACGATCGTGTCGGGCGGAAACAACTCGACGATCGACACTCGCTCGCCACCCGAAACACTCGGCCCCGACGCACCGTCGACGGGAAGGACCACCGCCACGTCGGCCGCACGCGTCGACCGCTGCGAGCCAAGTTCGAAATGACGCAATTCGCTGATTTCGTCGCCCCAGAACTCGAGACGGACAGGTTCGGCCATGCCGAACGAATAGATGTCGAAGATGCCACCGCGCACGGAGAATTGTGCGACATCGTCCACCATCGTGACGCGCTCGAATCCGATCGACTCCAGATGTTCGGCCAACTCCTCCGGGCGCCTAACGTCGCCTTTGCGGAGCTCAAGCCGCGCCGCGCCTAACGCTCGCGGAAGCGATGTGCGCTCAAGGAGCGCCCGCGCGGTCGTGAGGAGGATGCGCACGCTGCCGCGCGTGACGCGTTCGAGTGTCTCGACACGTTCACCGGCGATTTCGGCGTGCGGCTCCTCGTCACCGAAACCTTCGCGCGGAGGGTACAGCGCACACGACACATCATCGAGAATGACTTCGAGATCGGCGAGCCAACGCTCCGCGTCGGGGACCGCGTCGGTGACAACGACGAAAAATCGATTGGAGAAACGGCGCGCGAGCGCGGCGACGAGCACCGCGTCGGATGACCCCGCGAGACCAGCAACCGCCACGCGCGATCCGGCCGCGGGAAGTGCGTTGGCGACCCGCACAAATGCCCCGAGACGCTCCAGCGCATCGAGGATTGTGGGCAGAGCCATCAGGCAGCCGACGACAACTGGTGATCGCCGCGCCTAACGACCAGTGTCTCCGCAGCGAGGAGCAGCAACGCGAGCAGGATCAGGGGAAGTTGCAGCGGTCGGCGCGAACCGACGTCGAACAACGACCGTTTCCAGCGCGCTTCATCATCGGTCACGAGGGCGTCGCCAGAGCGAATGCGATCGCGCAAGGCGCGGGCCGAGAGGCGTCGAAGATCACCTTCCTCACCCTCGGCGTTCACGACGAGTGCGCCGATGCGCGCCGCCCCGCGCCTAACGAAATACACGCCCGGGCGCGTCGGGGCCGTATTCAACCCCTTGATCGGCGTCACCTGACCGTCGGTTCCCTCGAGGCCATCGGCACCAGACGGCCAACGCACCGCTGCGCCGGGTGCGGCATCAATCACCGCAGTCGCTTCGCCCGCCAGGCGTTGTCCGATGATGTCCCCAAGCCACGGAACGAATCCGGCGCGAATTGGCAGGTCGGTCGCGCCCTGCTCGAGCGGTGACGCGATGATCACGTAGCGATCGCCCGCGACAATCCAGGCATCGCCGCCAGCCGTGGCCAGCGTGTCGGCCGCCGTTGCGCCAGCTTCGCGTTGCAGGGGATAGCGCAATGAGGTCCGCACGCCGTCGAACCGGTCGCCGCGAACAGAAGTCTCGTCGCGCCGCGGCGGCCCAAAGCGCCATGGCACGCCCAATCGTTCCAACGACCGGTTCGCCGCGCCCAGTCGCGACGCATCGTTAGGCGCGATGAGGAGTGCCGGGAGACGCGTGGCGTTGTCTGCGGCGCCGAGGAAGATCTCGTTTCCCGCCGCAACGCGCGCGTCCTGCACGAGCGCGTCAACCGCCGTGCGCAGAAATGTGCCGCCTCCCGCATCAACAGCTACACTCGGCGCTGCGCCCAACCAGACGGCGAAAAAGCGTGCATCGTCTCCGCGCAGCTCATCGGGCTCGAGTTCCACGACGCCGCGCTGCCAACCGCGCTCGGGCGGCGACGCGCGCACGGTCAGGTCTTCGCCCGTGCGCGCCGTGCCGCGCGCGAGCGTACGCTCGCCTAACGCGATGCGATACGTCGCGGAGTCGGGAACACTCGCACGCGCCACCACGGCGCCGCGCGGTGTCCAGCGCGCCGGGCGCGCTTCGGCCAACACCACCGCGGCATTCCGCGGCGCCGTCGTGTTCGGTGCGTAGATGGAAAGTCGCACGTCGCCAGATGCAACGGGCGTCGACCACGACGTTGCCTGGCCATCGGTAACAACGACAACCTGCCGCGCAGGCAAACCGGATCCAACCACGAGCCCCGTCGCGCGGGTGATGGCATTGGCGAGGTCGCCTCGTCCGGGAAACACATCGGTACGAGTGATCGCCTGCCTAACGACATCGGAACTTCCGCCAGTGACGGCGCCGTCGGCCGTCACGAGCCAGACGCGATCGGAACTCGACGCGGCCCCCTGCGCCTCGAGCGCCACACTCCGCAGGCGACTCAGCAACGGTTGCCCATCGATTATTGCGCTCGTGCTCAGGGAGTTATCGAGCACGATGGCGAGCGCTGTCGGGACGTGCCCCGCGCCGAGAAAAGCTGCGATGGGACGTGCCGCCGCGAGCGCCAGCGCCAGTACCGCCGCAATGCGCAGCAGCATCAGCAAAAGATTTCGATACTTGATCTGGCGAACGTTTTCCTTCTCGGCTCGCGCGAGATAGCGCACGGCGGGAAAGTCGATTCGGTTCTCGATGCGTCGCCGCCGCAGGTGCAGGAGGAGCGGAACCGCAATCGCTCCGGCGAGCAGAAGGTACAGTGGTGCGAGAAAACTCACGGGAGACGTTGACGTGAGGCGAAGGCGCGACGGAGCGGCACGCCAAAAGGCGAGTCAGTGAACACGACCTCGTACCCGACACCCAGACCCGCCAGCCGCGAGCGCCATTCACCAATGGCCTCGTCGACGGTTGCGGTGTAGGCATCGCGTACCTCCGATGCCGTGGCGGGAAGCGCGAAGTCAGTTTCGGTATCGACGAAGATTGCTTCGGGCGAGATGTCGAGACTTCGCTCCGAAGGATCCATCACGTGCAACACTGTTGCACCGTGTCCCCCGGCGCGCACGACCTTGAGCGCCGAGAGAGTCTCGTCGGGATCGCAGAGAAGATCGGAGACGAGTACCACGAGACCAGGGCGCGAAACGAGACGTCCGGCTTGAATGAGCCCGTCACCCATCTTCGAGTCTTTGCCCGCGGCACCGTCCTCGAGCGCCGCGACGATGCGACGCCACTGCACGTTACGCGCGCGTGGCGGAATGACGCTTCGGAGCGTCTCATCGTAGCGAATCAGCCCAACCGCATCTTTCTGTCGAATGAGGAGGAGCGAGAGCGACGCGACGAGTTGTTCGGCGTACTGCAGCTTCGTGAGACGAGTCGGTGAGCCACTCCAGTCCATCGACTTCGATACGTCGAGGACGATGGCCGCGCGCATGTTCGTCTCTTCCTCGAACTGCTTGATCATCCACTTGTCGGCGCGCGCAACGATCTTCCAATCGAGGTAGCGCAAATCGTCGCCCGGCTGATACGGACGATACTCGGCGAATTCGACCGAGAAACCTTTGCGGGGTGATCGGTGTAGCCCCTGGAGGAATCCGTCGACCACCCATCGCGCCACGATTTCAATGCGGCCGAGGGAGGCGATCTGGGCCGGATCGATCAGGTCGGCGCGCGGGGCGCGGCTCGTCTCCATAGGGGTGGGGAAAGTAGAGATGGTGTAAACGTCGGTCAAATCGAAAACTACATCCGGAGCGCGTACGCTCCGTGCAGCGAAATCGCTGGCGTAGCAGTAGATGGACGTTAGGTTGAGATCACCGAAGTCACGCGGTTCAGGCGTGATGAGCATGGGATCGACGGAGGGGAAGCCTATGAAGCGTCATGCTCTGTTAGTTGCGTCGATGATTGCGTTTGCCGCGTCGTTAAATGCGGGAGCCCAATCGACGCGCTTTAACGATCGCGTCGCACCGGACACGCTCGGCGAGGCGCCAGGCGTCAATGTCTGGTTCGAGGGTACACGATCGTACGGCTACGGCGATCCAGTGCGCGTTCGCTTCGCTGTCGACCACGACGCGTATGTCATCGTCGCCCGCGTCGACGGCAACGGGCACCTGACGGTTCTCTATCCGTCCAATCGCAGTCGCAGCACGATGGTGTCGGCGAATCAGGAAGTGCTGGTTCGCTCTCGCTCCACCGGATCGTTCGCGAGCTTCTACGCCACCGATCGCTGGGGGAGCGGATACGTTTTCGCCATCGCGTCGTACGATCCCTTCGATCTGTCGCGCCTCTCGATCAGGGACTTCGATCGTTACGTGACAGGGATGTACGTCGGGCGGCCCTCACGAACGTACGTCGGCGATCCATATCGTGTCGTGTCGCGCTTCGCGTCCATGGTGTTGTTCGATGAAAGCACGCCGTTCGACTATGCAGTCGACTACTACAACGTCGACGCGCCGAGGTATCAATCGTCGTTGGGGTATGCGTCATTATGCAACGGATATGGCGCATACGGGCGTGGGTATACGACAGCCCAAGAGCGATGGGACGATGAGATGTACTACGGCACGCTCGGCAACTCGTTAGGCTGCGGCGGAATGCAGTGTCTCATCAGTGGCTATCTCGCGTACAGCTACTTCGGGGGCATCATCCCGGCGTGCGGCAATTACTACGGCAGCCCAACCCAGGTCGTGCAACGGCCGCCGATTGGCCCCACGGTTCCTCCGCGCGACACCGTGCGCGGTCCGATCGTCGATAGCATCGTTCGCACGCGCCCCGATACAATGGGGTATCGTCCAGTTCCGGAGCACCGACTCCCACCCAAACCGCGCATTTCGAACGACAGCGGCGGAGGCATCGTCGTTGGTGGAATCCGTCGCGCCCCAGTCAACGGCGAGGACGGCGACGGCGGGAGAGTCTTCTCGATCCCCGAACGCGCGCTCACCAATCTTCGGCGCCGCAACGCCGACGCGCTCGAACCCGATCCGGTGTTGCCCGGACGTCCGGGCACTCGCTCACCAGCCGCTGGTGGCGACCCCGGTGTCACATGGGTCCGTCCACCGCAGGAATTGACGCGAGGCGATGGCAACGCGATGACGAACGGTGCCATGCCTCGTCCGATGCGTCGCGAAGGGCGCGAGGATGGATTCTCGCCCACTGGTCGTAACATTCCGGTGGAACGTCCAATGCCTCCGCGTCGCGACGACGGAGTGCGCTTCTCGGAGCCGCCGCGCGACGCTGGATCGCGTGCGAATCCGACTCGTTTTGAACCTCCGCCGCCGTCGGTGCACTATGGTCCAAGCGTTAGGCAGGACAGCCCGCGCTCGGAGCCGGTACGTCAGGAAGCACCGCGGCAGATCGAGCGCCCTGCTCCGCCGCCGCCGCATCGGGATTCACCTCCGCCGGCCAAGGAGCCGCCACCCGACAAGAAGCCATAACTGCGCGGCAGAACGCTCTGGAGCCCGACTGATCACACCATGACAGTCGGGCTTCTCGTTTGAGCCAGTTATACTTAGGCGAGTCTCGTCCCCGAACTTGGGGAGAAGTCCCTTTTTCTTTGCAGCTCAGTGAACCTCGATCACATCAGAAATTTTTGCATCGTCGCGCATATCGACCACGGGAAATCCACGTTGGCCGATAGGCTGATCGAGACGACCGGAACGCTGCAGAAGCGGGAAATGAAGTCGCAGGTGCTCGACACACTCGACCTCGAGCGCGAGCGCGGCATCACGATCAAGCTCAACGCCGTTCGCATGGCGTACCAGGCGGATGACGGCGACGCGTACGAGCTCAACCTCATCGACACACCAGGGCACGTCGACTTCACATACGAGGTGTCGCGGTCACTCGCGGCGTGCGAGGGCGCGATCCTGGTGGTCGATGCGTCGCAGGGAATTCAGGCGCAGACGCTTTCGAATCTTTTTCTCGCGCTCGACGCGGGGCTCGAAATCATCCCGGTCTTGAACAAGATCGATCTTCCGGGAGCAGAACCCGAGCGACGCAAGCAAGAGGTGCACGACCTGATCGGCGTCGATCCCGACGAGATCCTGATGGTGAGTGCGAAAGAGGGGTTAGGCATCCCTGCACTGCTCGAGGCGATCGTGAAGCGCGTTCCGCCGCCACGTGGTAATCCGCAGGCACCGCTCCGCGCACTCATCTTCGACTCGTACTACGACCGATATCGCGGCGCCATTCCGAGTATTCGCGTCGTGGACGGTGCGATTCGCCCCGGCATGCAAATCACCTTCGGCGCGAACGATGCGCGCTATGAAGTGAGTGAGGTGGGGTCGTTGCAGCTGCGTCAGGTACGCACCGAGTCGCTCACGGCGGGGGAAGTCGGTTACGTCGTCGCGAATGTGCGTTCAGTCAAGGAAACGAGAGCTGGCGATACGATCTTCGACGCGACCGATCGAGCCACCGAGGCGCTTCCGGGCTACAAGGACGTGCACTCGATGGTCTTCGCGGGGATTTATCCGACGGATACCACACAATACGAGTCGTTGCGCGATGCACTCTCGAAGTTGCAGCTCAACGACGCCTCGCTCAACTACGAGCCGGAGACCTCGACCGCACTCGGCTTCGGGTTCCGCTGCGGTTTCTTAGGGCTGCTGCACATGGAGATCGTGCAGGAGCGCCTGGAGCGGGAGTTTGACCTCGATCTCGTCACGACGGTGCCTAACGTGGAATATCACGTGTACCGCACCGACGGCGAGATGGAGTTGATCGAGAATCCGTCCAAACTGCCAGCACCAGCGTCCATCGAACGCATCGAAGAGCCGTACGTGAAGGCGCGTATCGTCTCGCCCTCGGACTACATCGGACCGATCATGACGTTAGGCACCGAGCGGCGCGGCGTGTATATGGGAATGAAGTACATCGATACGGCACGCGTCGAATTTGATTGGGAGTTTCCGCTCGCCGAGATCATCCTCGACTTCTACGACCGGCTCAAGACCATTTCGCGCGGCTACGCATCGTTAGACTACGAAATGGCCGACTATCGCCCCGGCAAGTTGGTCAAGCTCGACATGCTGATCAACGGCGATGTGCTCGATGCGTTCTCGGTCATCATCCACACCGACAAGTCGTACGATTGGGGACGGAAGATCGCCGATAAGCTGAAGGAACTGATTCCCCGACAGCTCTTTGAAGTGATCATTCAAGCGGCGATTGGCACGAAGGTGATCGCACGCACGACGGTCAAGGCGCTACGCAAGGACGTGCTGGCGAAGTGCTACGGCGGTGACATTTCGCGGAAGCGCAAGCTTCTCGAGAAGCAGAAGGAAGGTAAGAAGCGCATGAAGCAGGTCGGTGCAGTGGAGATTCCGCAGGAAGCATTTCTCGCGGTGCTGCAGGTCGACTGACGCGCGCACTCGGCGCGTTTGTCGCGATCGACTTCATCCCCCCTTCCATGCCCCGTTCGCTGGTCGTCCAGACCTCGTTTATCGGAGACATGGTGTTGACGACGCCGTTGATTGCGGCGTTGTCGCGCCAGGGTCCGGTGGATGTCGTCGCGACGCCGGCGAACGCCGCGCTGCTCGCGAATCACCCACTCGTTAGGCAGGTGATTCGCTACGACAAACGTGGCGAGCACTCCGGCGTCGCCGGATTTCGCGAAATGGTGCGTCTGGTGCGCGCCACGGGGAGCGACGATGTGGCATTGCTCGCGCAGGGTTCGCTGCGCAGCGCCGCGTTAGTGGTCGCCGCCGGGTATCAATCGCGTGTCGGCTTCGATACATCTGCCGGGCGACTCTTTTATAGCGACCGCGTCGAGTATCGAGATGACCGGCACCATGCGGAGCGACTATGGTCGCTGGGACGATTTCGCGGTGACCCGACTGCTGAAGAACTGCGCCCCCGACTCTACCCTGGCGAAGCCGACGACGCGGCCGCACAAGCGTTGCTCACCGCGAATGGCGTTGCGGGCGAAGCGCTCGTCGCACTCGCGCCGGGGAGTGTGTGGGCGACGAAGCGATGGCCGCTGTACGCCCCGCTCGCCCGGGCACTCTCCGCGGCGGCGGGGAGGGGGAGGCGTGTCGTTGTCGTGGGCGGCGCAGACGATACGGCACTCGCGAGAGAAATCGTGAGCGCCACGAACGGCTCGGCGATCGACGCGACCGGGCGCCTGACGTTACTGGCATCCGCAGCGCTCATTGGAAAGGCACGAGTACTGGTGACGAACGACTCGGCGCCGCAACATCTCGCGTCGGCAATGAATACGCCGACCGTAACGATCTTCGGACCAACAGTTCCCCAATTCGGTTTTGGCCCGCTTGCTGCTCATTCACACGTCGCCGGGTTGGACGGCCTGGCGTGCCGTCCCTGCGACCGACATGGTCCGCCGAGCTGTCCGCTCCGTCACTGGCGCTGCATGCGCGAGTTAGAGCTGTCGCACGTCGCGGCGATCGTCGAGCGTGTGTTGCGCGATACCATGCCGACGAGCGCCTAACGATGCTTGCCATCCCCCATCCCGTCGTTGGTACGCTGCTGGCGCTCGCCGTCGGGTGTGTCCTCGGGTTATTGGGCGGCGGTGGCTCGATTCTCGCCCTCCCGATTTTCCTGTACGTCTTCGAGGTGCCGACCAATTCGGCGATCGCCATGAGTCTCGCGGTCGTGGGCACGAGTGCGTTCATCGGCTTCGTCGGACACTGGCGTCAGGGCACGGTGAGTCTGCGCATCGCCCTTCCGTACGGCATTTGTGCGATGATCGGAGGGTACGCGGCGGCGCGCCTCGCGCACCTCATTCCGCCGCCAATAAAGCTTTCGCTGTTCGCCGTGTTCGCCGCGACCGCGGCCGTGATGATGCTGCGAGATTCGCTCAAGACTCAGCGTTCCAGCACGAGCGACGCCGACGCATCGCAGGCGCGCATGACGCCGCTCCTGGCATTGCAGGGAGTTGCGGTCGGCATGCTGACGGCGATCATCGGCGCGGGTGGCGGCTTTGTCATCGTCCCCGCGCTCGTCTTGCTTGCTCGACTCCCGGTGCGCCTCGCCGTCGGGAGTTCGCTCCTTGTGATCGCCATGAATTCGGCGAGTGCCTTTAGTGGGTACGTCGGTCGCGTACCGATCGATTGGCAGCTGGTGTCATCGTTTACGCTGGTTGCGGCCATCGGTGTCGTCATCGGGACGCGATTCGTACGACATGTGCCGCAGGCGCGGCTCAAGCAGGGATTTGCTGTCATGATCCTCGTTCTCGGGACATATTTCGTCGCCCGCGAAATCGGGAAGGCGCTGCGCAACGCGTCGGCGTCGCGCGGCGCGACGACTAGAAGCCATCTCATAAATGGGCGTGTGCTTCTGGCCGGCGCTGCGCGCCGGCGCGCCGCCGACCATGTATGAGATGGCCTGTACTCTCCTCGCGGCTCCGTCGCGTTTCGTCTCCTGACTCTACTTCATTCGATGACCAGCTCTCGACCGCAGTACATCGTCGGCGTCGACATTGGCGGCACCAACATCGTCGTTGGTGCACTTCCCGATGATGGGAGCAGTGAGTTGGGCGTGCACTCGCAGCCAACCGGCGCTGTTGATGGCGCCGACGCGGTCGTCGAGCGCATCGTCGAGATGATCGAGACGACCATTGAGCGGACGATGGCCGAGACTGGAGCGACGCGCAGCGACTTTCGCGGTGTAGGTGTCGGTGCTCCAGGTCCGATCGATCGCGAGCGCGGAGTGGTCATCACCACGCCAAACCTCGGCTGGTCTAACTTTCCATTGCGTGCTGTCGTTTCCGATCGCGTCAAGCTGCAGGTCTCGCTCGACAACGACGCCAACTGTGCCACGTTAGGCGAGTGGTGGCTTGGTGCGGCGAAAGGTGGGCGCAATGTGGTGGGCATGACGATCGGGACGGGCATCGGCGGCGGCCTGATTCTCGAGGGCAAGCTGTATCACGGGTCATCGGACGTTGCGGGCGAGATCGGGCACACGACGATCGATGTGACGGGGCGGCTGTGCAAATGTGGCAACTACGGCTGCCTCGAGGCGTATGCCTCGGGGCCGTCGATCGCCGCGCGTGCGCGTGAGGCCATTCAACAAGGTGAAGAGCAGTCGCTCTTGTCGGCGATGGTTGATGGTGACCTGCACAAACTCACGGCAGCGATCGTGTACGATGCGGCGAAGCGTGGCGATGAGACGGCGATCGAAGTTGTGCGCGAGACCGCGCGCTTTCTCGGCGCGGGCATCGCCAACCTGCTCAACGTGTTCAATCCCGATGTCATCGTGATTGCCGGCGGAGTGACGCAAGCGGGGGAGACGTTGTTCGAGCCGCTGCGTCGCGAAGCGAAGAAGCGCGCGTTCAAGCCGGCGGTAGAAGGGTGCCGAATCGTGCCGGGCTCGCTGCAGGGAACGGCCGGCGTCGTGGGCGCCGTGGCGACGTTCAAGCAGCAAGTCCTCGGGAGCGTGTGACGCCAGCGTGAAGCGGCTGGGAGTGATCGGGAGTTTCGTCTGGGATGTGATTCACGGCCGAGACCCGCGTAGTGCACCGGTGGAAGAGTGGGGCGGCATTACGTACGCCCTGTCGGCGTTCGACGCCGCGCTGCCTAACGACTGGGAGCTCGTTCCGTTGGCGCGCGTCGGCGAAGACCTGCATGGGCGAGCGCGTGACTTTCTGCGCGGGCTGCGACGCATTGCGCGCGACGCCGAGCCCATCGCCGTGCCATACCCTAACAACCGAGTGGAGCTTCGGTATCACTCCGACGAGCGACGCAGCGAGATCCTGCGTGGCGGCGTGCCGCCGTGGCCATGGCTTGGACTCAAACCATTGCTCCGCGATCTCGATGCGCTGTACATCAATCTCATCAGCGGATTCGAGCTCGAGCTCGAAACAGCGCAACTCATCCGTCAGCACTTCAGCGGTCCGATCTACTGCGACCTGCATTCACTCACGCTCGCTGTGCAGCCCGACGGCTTGCGGACATTGCAACCACTGCCTAACGCGGCGCAGTGGATGGCATGTTGTGACTTCGTGCAGCTCAATGAGGACGAGATGGCGATGATGGCGAGCGATCCGATGGCATTGTCGGCCATGGCGCTGGCGCAACACGTGCAGTTGTTACTCGTCACACTCGGACCGCGCGGTGTCGTGTATGTGGCAGCACCCGGATTTGAGCGCATCAGTGATGTAGTCGCTCCAGCGTCAGGTGCGGGAACATCTGTCGCCGGCGCGGTGCGCACGGCGCTCATTCCTGCATCACCGGTGAATGTCAAGGGGGGAGTTGGTGATCCCACAGGATGCGGAGATGTCTTCGGCGCAACGGCCTTCTCGCGAATGCTCGCCGGTGATACGTTCTCCATCGCACTGTCGCATGCAGTGAAGGCGGCGGCGCGGAACGTGGAGTACCGCGGAGCACGCGGACTCGCGCATCATCTACGCGGCGAGCT
>JBGAKW010000056.1:0-3763 GCA_044224185.1 Gemmatimonadaceae bacterium
GAACGGGAACGAGTAAGACATCACCCTGTCTGATCATCGTGCGAGACATGCGGAGCGCTCCTGTGCAATGGATAAGTGGGCCTGCGGTTGGTGCTGCATATCGTTAGGCATCCTTCCAGTGTTGCGTGCCCATCGGCCGCCCCACTCCTGCAATCCGCACGCGCGGCGCAAACGGCGCACGGCCTTCTCGTGCTGTTCCGCCCGATCAACGGTGATGAACAACCACACGAACCCGATCACCCAGCCGACGAACATCAGCACGTCGTAACGCATAGATGTCTCCATAGGGGAATTGCCTAACGATTCATGCTGCCGTAGTGTTGCTCGCCCGCGCGTTATAGCGCCGCATGCGAGCATTTTTACAGGCGCGACACCAACGATGGCCGCGCTTATTGACGTATGTGTTCGCATCATCAAAGGGATGGCCAGCAACACACTCAACCTTCCGCTTGTTCTTCGCGCCCCATCCCTCACCACGCATCCAGTTGACGTATGGAGTAACAGGCTCGACATGATCCGGATTCACGCATGACGGATTCCTGCACAAATGATCGAGATGCAAACCATTCTCGATCGGGCCGACGAGTAGTTCGTAGATCACGCGGTGCGCGTAACGCATGCGCGAAGCGAAAAGGAGCGTCCCGTAACCGAGTCCATTGTGCGAACCGCTCCATAACCAACAGCCACTATTCGGCTCTGGCTCAACCCTGTATGAGATGCGATCGGGTAAATCGTTGAAGCCCATACGCCTAACGATGGGCAGATACCGCAGCTTCGATCGCTGCGTTGAGTTCAGGGCTCGCTTTCTTTTCTCCGCGCAGAACCTTGTAGACGTGACCCGCGCTCAGTTTTTGCTTCTTGGCAAAGCCCACCACCGTTTCGCCTTCCAACGCCAACGCGCAACGCAATAGCGTTAGGCGACTCACCTTCGGCTTTTGTTCCCTGTGAAAACGCTTCGGCACGGATATTGTGATGGGAGGCGAGAGGACAAAACTTTCTTCCCGCACGTTAATAGCAACTTCCGGAACTCGCAAGTGTCACTTTGCGAGATGCCGCCACAGCGGAAAAAAGATCGCGCGCGTTTTGATCCGGCGATCGGCGAGCGCCTGAGAGAAATCATCGAGGCGCGCGGAGAGTTAGTGAAAGTGTTCGCCGCGAAGCTAGAACAGAGAACCGGCTATCAGCTCAGCGAACAGGATCTCTCGAAGCGTATCGGTGGGAAGGCAGGTGTCACCGCGTGGGACGCGCCCCATATCGCCGCAATGGACCCCGAAGGACGCGGCGTGCACTGGTTACTCTATGGCACGAAAGAAGATCCGACGCTTATCCGCGACGAGACCCCGACATCGGAACGTCGTCCCCAGAAGCGCGCAACAGCGCCAATCGTGGAACGGGACGTGACGCATCGTCCGTCGCGTCGACGACAGGGGGAGCGCTGAGGATTCGACTGTAATGGTCGGCAAACTCGCGCGACACGACAGCATCGACGACGACGCTCCCATCGGCAAGGGTGACGCGCAGCCGCACACTGGGGCCACGCACCGATTCGCTTTCACCGACCGTCACCCCTTCCGTGGCCATGTTCCGCCCCCTAAAGAAATCAGTCAGACTCTTGCGTCAACGGGGGCGGGGGCAAAGTGCGTGCCGAAACAACCTGCCGCGCGCGGTCGGCAAAAGGTGCCGCAGTCGTTGCAGCTGCGCCGCACTGGACTCTAGTCCGAATGGCGCGTTAAGACGTTATCAGGCTGCAATCTGGCTAGTAAATGCGAGCGCTGTAATTGCGCGTATTGTCGACGGGATTTGAACAGGGCAATTCCGAGCACCACCACCGCGACACTCAACGCTACTGTGACCACGCGACACTCCCCTGAGGTTGCCCGTCCATGTACGCAACGTCGGTGCCGATCGTTACGGAACTCCTAACGACGATGTTTCACGTGGAAGGTTCGCGCGCCGCGTCTGACGCTCGGATGCGCGTGCGCTCCTTCGAGGAGGGAGAGCATCGTTAGGTGGCCGTGAGGACGAGCGTGTCATCGCCCACCCGCACCACAAGCGCGCCCGCTTTCGTCGCCGTGAGGGTGAGCGTCGCCGTGCGGAGTCCGGTGTTGTCGCCCGGCATGTCGATAGTCGCTTCCGTCACGCTGGCCCCGGAGACATCCCACGTGACCGTCGTGTCGAAGCCCACCCACGTGATGACCGCCGCCGTGACGCCATCGGCGGGGATCGTGGCGCGATCTGCCGAGAGGACCGTCAACGCTTGCACGGTGCGTTTGGACACGCGCGCGAGCACTTGCACCGCTTGCGTCAGCGCCCGCACTTGCGCGGTGATTTGCGCGTTCGTGGGCGATGCAATCGCGAGGTAGGTATCGGCCCCGGTGATGATGGTGTCGAGCGCGCCTAACGCGGTGAGGACACGCGAGCGCGTGGGCGTTCTGGGATTGTAGGGCGCTGAAATGTTGGCCATTGGTCGCTACCAGCTCACGATGATGACGATGCCGTCGCCGCCGCGTCCCCCGACGCCTGCGGTATTGCCGGTGAATGCAGCACCACCGCCGCCACCCCCAGCACCGTAGGCCCCCGCGCCGCCGTTGCCGCCGTTCGCGCCGGTCGGCGTCGCAGAGAGTCCGCATGAGCCGCCGCCAGTGCCGCCGTAGAAGTAGAGCATCGCTGCAACGGGCCGAATGCCCTGCGCACCATCCCCGCCCGCCGTTGGTGCATTGGTACCTTGCGCTCCACCAGAAACGGCCGGGTAAATACTGCTAGCGCTTATTCCGCCACCGGCATTCCCGAAACTGCCTGCTGCAGGCAATCCGCCTCCACCTGCTCCACCGCTACACAGCGCACCAGAACCGGGAGGGATAACTGCAGTCCCTAAACCGCTGTTGCCGCCAGCCCCCCCGGTCTGCCCTGTGGTAGATTGGTATCTTCCAAATGAGCCAAGCCCAAAAGAACCAACACCAAGGGCGCTGCCGCCGCTTCCGCCCGACCCACCAGTGCCGCCGGAGCCATTAGATCCTGCCCCCCCGGCACCAGCAGTAAGCAGGCATTGGTTACTGTTGACGATAGGTGCTATGGCAACGCGAGACTGCGCCCCATTCGTGTTTGCTGCTCCTCCCTGACCAACGGAGACATAAAGCACGTCAGGAATGAGTATGAGCGGGAATTCCAGTGATGCGGGACTACTGCTCCCACCGCCACCGCCACCGCCCGCCGTCGACGCCGCACCGACGACGCCGTTGCCGCCGCCACCGCCGCCAGACAGCATGAAGATGTTGCACATCGTGCAGCCACGTGGCTTGCGCCACGTCTGCCACTGGTCCGCGAGTGCGGTCGAGCCACGCGCATAGAAGACCTGCACGTCGGCGTTCGGGCCGCCCAGATGTCCAAGGTCCAGCATCTTAGTATTTCCCCGCGATGGCGGTGCAGATGAAGCCCGTATTAGCGCTCTGCGCGACGGTGATCTTCACGAGGACCGTATAGCCTGCGGGGAGTGCGAAGTTGAACGGTACGTCGTACACCGGCCCCACAGCGGTCGTGCTCAGGGTGCCAGATGCCGGGATCGCAATTTCGTCGTGCAGCGCCGTGTCGGCGTCCGTTGTGGCGCCGCTCGTCTTGGACGAGATGTAGAACTTCATCACACAGGCGACGCTCGTGGTCGTGGCGTTCGCGACATACTTGACGCGTATGCGCTGCAAGAACCCGCCATTCGTCGCGTCAGCGGTGAAGACCTTGTAGATGTCGGTTCCGATGGTGCCGGAGCCGT
>JBGAKW010000036.1:0-24806 GCA_044224185.1 Gemmatimonadaceae bacterium
GAACCCGCGACCCCCTGAACCCCATTCAGGTGCGCTACCGGACTGCGCTACGTCCCGCCTCCGCCCGGTTACCCCAGGCAGCGGAACGCGGAACCTACCTGCCTGCCTCCATCGAAGCAACTGCCCCACATCGCGAACGCATCCGTTCCACGCCGCGAATCGCAGCAAACGCTGTCACCGCCCGCGCTGTCTATCTCGTCGAACGAAGTCCACACCGCTGGCTTCCCGCTCGGATGAAATCGACGATGAGCTCCACGACCTCGACCTCCCACGCGACAACGGGCTCTCTCACACGCTTCCTCCGCGAATTCGCCCGCGACCTCCGCCTCGCCACCCGCGGCATCCGCCGCGCCCCAGGATTCGCCATCGTCGCCACACTCACCATCGCGTTAGGCATCGGCGCCAACGCCGCAATCTTCTCAGTCATCAACGCGATTCTGCTTCGACCGTTCGCCTATCGCGAGGCGGACCGGCTGGTGCGCGTGTACGAATCGCTGGTGGACCAACCGTTGTGGCAAGGATCAGTATCGGTCCCAAACCTCCGCGATTGGCAAGCACAAGCCAAAGGGATCGACAGCTTCATCGGATACCGAACGGGCGGTCGCATTCTCGGTGGTCAGGGAGAGCCGGAACGGGTTCGCGTGGTCGAGACGACGGCCTCCGTCTTCCCCACGCTTGGAATGCAGATGCTCGCGGGACGGGGCTTCGGCGCGGAGACGGAGAAGGCGGGCGCGAATTACGTTGTCGTCCTTACCGAATCGTTCTGGCGACGCCGCTACGGAAGTGATCGCTCCATCGTCGGGCAGACGATCGTGATCGATGGCGACGCACATGTCGTCACCGGCGTGGCCGCCTCGCGGTACGACTTTCCTCCGGGCGGTTTTGCCCCAGACCTCTACATCCCCTTCTCGCCCACCGAAGGAGATGCCGCTCAACGCGGAAACCACTTCTTGAGCGTCGTCGGACACATCGCACCAGGTGCAACATTCTCGACGGCGCAACGGGAAATGCGTGACTTGGCGCGACGCCTGGAGCGCGACTGGCCGAAAGAAATGGCCAATCGGACGGTGCTGCTCGTTCCACTACAAGAATCAGTCTCTGGTGGCGTCCGCACTCCTCTCCTCGTACTACTCGGCGCCGTCGCACTCCTGCTACTCATTGCCTGCGCAAACGTCGCCAACCTGCAACTCGCACGAGCCACCGTGCGCGAACAGGAGTTGGGAGTTCGCCTCGCGTTAGGCGCGACGCGCGCGCAGTTGATGCGCGGCCTGCTGGCAGAAAGTCTCGTCATTGCAGCTGGCGGCGCCATCTTCGGCGCGGTCATCGCGTGGGGCGGGCTGCGTCTCGTTCAACCCCTGCTCGAGAGCGCCCTTCCCTCCCATGAACCGGTGGGCGTCGACGCGACGGCTTTTGTCTTCCTACTCGTGGTCTCGCTCGCCAGCGGCCTGGCGTTCGGATTGGCGCCGGCAATTCGCGTTACGGGAAATCGACTGCGCGATGCCGTGATCAACGCGTCGCGACGTTCGACGTCGGGCGGCGGACAGCAACGTTTTCGCAGTGCGCTCGTCGTCGCGCAAATCGCGCTCTCACTCATGCTCCTCGCCGGCGCGGGACTCCTCCTGCGTGCCTTCGCTGCTGTTCGCGGCGCGCCGCCGGGAATGGAAACGGAAAACGTCCTCACCGCCCGTGTGCGCATTCCCGCCAAGGAATTCACGAGCGGGAAGGTCGCGGATCGGCTGTATCAGCCACTGCTCGACGGTGTGCGCGCGCTTCCCGGCGTCAAATCGGCGGGGATGATCAACATGCTCCCAATCGACAGCTGGGGATGGAATTCCTCGTACTGGATCGACGGCGAGGTCCGTCCGCCAGCGGGCAAGGAACCTTTAGTCGAGGTGCGAAGTGTTTCGCCCGGCTACTTCGCATCGATGTCGATTCCGCTGATCGAGGGGCGGCTCCTCACCGAGCAGGACAACGAAACGGGCAATGCGCCGGTCCTGGTGAATCGCGCATTTGTCCACAAACACTTTGCCGGTCGCTCGGCGTTAGGCAATCACATTCGCATGGGAGATGGCGCGAGCGACATCTTCGAGATTGTCGGCGTCGTTGGCGACGTTAGGCAGGCGGGCCTCGACCAGCCCGCCATTCCGGAGATGTACTATCCATACCGCGCGTTCGATGGTGGCAGCTACGGAACAACGCTCGTCGTCAAGAGCACCACTGATCCCCTCACGCTCACGAACGCCCTGCGTGACGTCGTCAAGCGCACCGCAAGCCAACTCGCACTCGCCGACACGCGAACAATGGACGAAGTCATCGAGCGCTCCCTCTCGTCGCGACGACTCAGCGTGACATTACTCGGTACCTTCGCCGCGCTCGCACTGTTACTCGCGACCACGGGACTCTACGGCGTCATCGCCTATCTCGTCGCCCAGCGCTCGCGCGAAATAGGCATTCGGGTCGCGTTAGGCTCCGACCGCGGTCGCGTCTTGCGCCTGGTGCTTGGGCAAGGTGGACGTCTGGCTGCTGTCGGAATCGCACTCGGAATCGCCGGTGGCCTCGCGCTGAGCGGAGTGCTGCGCTCGATGCTCTTCGGCGTCAGCGCACACGATCCGTTAACCTTTGCGCTGGTGGCCATCCTTCTCGCGCTTGTCACGATCATCGCCGCGCTCGTCCCAGCGTGGCGCGCCGCGCGCACTGATCCGATGGTTGCATTGCGATCGGAGTAGCAAAAACCGCTGCAAGCGATACTCGGCTCGTTCACGCTTCTTCCATCGGCAAGGCGGCACGGGTCCCAGCTTCATCGCTGGGACCCGTCTTCCTATGCAAACTCTTGTTCAATGCGTCAGAACGTCGGCTCGCGCTTCCGCGTCCGTCCCACAAGCCAGAACACGACCCAAATCGGCAAGGCGACAAACAGCGCGAGCTTGAGCACCGCGAGTCCGAGCCCAACCATCGCGCCCAACAGCCCGAACACGATTCCAACGCCCGCCAACGCGATCGCCAACACGATGAACACCGGGAGACCAACCAAGAAAAGCAGCACGAGTACCGGCACAGCCACCGCGCCGAGTACGGCGACGATCGGCAAGCCGACGATGCTGAGTATTCCCGCCAGCGGCAGCAAGACGAAGAGCGTCAAAAGGCCGAAGACGAGGAATCGAATGAGCGACACGGTCTTTCCTCCACGGAGAGGGCGTCATGCACTCTCACCCATCCCGTACGTCTGCAGATCGGCCGAAGTTCCAGCGCGGCCGCGCCTCGACGCCACGAGCAAGCGCTCGCTTTCAGTCATCAGCGTCGCGCAATCTCCGGGCCGAAAAAATGATTCAGCCCCCGCTTCTCGCGCGTCACTGCGTGGCCAACTCGCGCATCCAACTGGAAGGTGTCGTTGATGGCGTGCGTGAGTCCGGCATTTCCAAAGTGCGCGCGCTCAGCGCCGGCGCGCACGATCTTTTTGAAATCGTCGCACGTAACTGCCGAACTCACGTACCACGGCCCATCCCGCCAGAAAGATGCGGCTTTTAGCGCTTCGCAGTGGCCTGCCCGCGACGGTGGGACGGGCTCAGGCCGCGCTACGACGCGAGCTGACGACCGATGTGATTGCGCGAGCGAGTTCGGCGAGCTCGAACGGCTTTTCGAGAATGGGCGCCCCGGTCGATTCCAGGAATGCCGCAACCGTGGGTTCGCGCACATCTCCGCTCGAGAACACCACGCGTCCGACCAGATCGCGACGATGGAGAGCGACCCACTCGAAAATCTCTGGCCCCGAACACACGGGCATGCGAAGGTCGCAGATCACCAGGTCATAGTCAGGGCGCTGCCGTTCGTTGGTGCCAGCGAGATGAGCGATCGCCTCTGCACCGTCAGTAACCTCACTGACTTCCCACCCACGCCTCGTTAGGTAACGCCGTAGCACGGTCCGCACCCCCGGTTCATCATCGATGATCAGGGCGCGAGCTCGGTGTGTGATGGCGGCGTCAGGCGACATGCGATGTAGCGAATGCGCGGCGGTGCTTCTATCACGGGAAAATGACTGCCCTCCTCAGGTATCGGCCGCGCGCTCGACGCACTGAAGTGCAAAAAGCCCCCGCGACGTCCGGTCGCAGGGGCTTCTTAGCGCTCGCGCCGTCTTAGCCGCGGGCTCCGTGCTCGCCATCGCTACGCAAACCGGTGCATTCGTGACTGGAGGTGCTCGCGATACGTGCGGCTTAACTTGAGCTGACGGCCGTCGCGCAGAATCACGATGTAGTCGCCCGCGAACCACGGCTGCAGTTCGCGAATCCGATCGATGTTGACGATGACTGCACGATGGATTCGAACGAACATCGTGGGATCTAGTTGAGACTCCACATGATGCATCGTCTCACGAATCAAGTGATCGGTCTTACCAGTATGGACCCGCACGTAGTTCCCAGCAGCTTCGAACCAGTCAACGTCGCTGACCTTCACGAAGAAGACGCGCCCGTCGTGCTTCACCATGAGTCGATCGAGGAAGCGCGTGCGAGTTGCCGGTGCAATCGCCGTTGCTGTGCCGCCGTTGCCGTTCGTTAGGCCCTGCGCGGCGAGTGCGGCGGCTCGGTCTTCGCCTAACACCTGTTCGAGCAACGCGCGAATCTTCCGCCCCTGCTCTGCCGACGACACCTGCTCTAGATGTGCGCGCGCCCGCTGGAATGCGGAGCGGAAACGCTCGGGATCGAACGGCTTGAGCAGATAGTCGATGGCATGCACGTCGAACGCGCGCAGCGCGTACTCATTGAATGCCGTGATGAAGATCGTCGGCGGCATTTGATCGACGCCCATGGCATCGACTACACCGAAGCCGTCGATGTCCGGCATCTGAACGTCGAGCAGCACCAGGTCGGGGCGCTGCTGCTTCATCGCTTCGATCGCCTCAGCGCCACTCCCCACTTCGTCCACGACATCAACGTCAGGTTCGAGGCGGAGGAGGCGGCGTACACGCCGCCGGGCAATCGGCTCATCATCGACGACTAACACACGAATCGGCATACGCTCCTCCGAAAATCGTTAGGCACCCGCCGCCACCAGGCCGGGATACGTGTGACCAGCGGCGACATCGTCGTCGGCCACGATGAGGACCGCAGTCGCGCGGTCGGGAAAAGTCAGGGAGACCAGTGCACCAGCGTCTTCGACCGCCGCCTCGGCGACACTCTTGGCGCGCCACCAGGCATGTGGCTCGCTTCGCCCTCCCAGCCAGAGCGCGTCGCCTTGGAGGCGAATGCGTGTCGTGTCGTGCACGCGCTCGATCTCTACGCGAACGGTGAGCGGAGTCGCGGGATTGGCGGCGTCGGAGGCGAGCAATTCATCGACCATCGTGCACAGAAGACGGCTCGGTATGCGCAGCGCGAGCGTCGATGGGGGAACGTCGAGCTCCAGCTGCACACCGGGACGAATGCCGACACGGTGCGCTTCAACACAGGCCTGCAACAGATCCAGCTCCTGTGCCACGGTCGTTGTCGACTCGCGTCCCAAATCCAGCGTTAGGCGCAGCGTATCGGCGAGCCGAGCAATCAAACGCTCGGTGCGCGGCACGTCGTGGTGCACCAACTCGGCCAGCAAGTCGAGCGTGGACAGGAGAAACTGCGGGCGCAGCTGCACACGCAGCGACTGAAAGCGCGAGAGCGCGATGCGCGACGAGAGGCGCGCAGATTCGAGTTCGCGCGCACGATACCAGGCTACGAAGTCACGCGAGTGCGACCAGGCTAACAATCCGAAGTAGACAAAGAAGTCGCCGGTGAGCGGATTGAGGTTCTCCGCCGATAGCACGGGGAGCATGGTGATACCCGTTGCCCACATCAGCCCGGTGTGAATGAATCCCGTTGCGACCGCGACGGCGACGTGCAGGGGGAGACGCCACCGCCAGTTGGACGAGTCGATGCGGAAGCGACGCGCGAGCCAGAAGACGAGGGGCGACATCAGGAGCCAAATCACCGATCCGGGCGCCTGCAAACGCACAATATCTCCGATCGGCGACGTCATCTTGGGCACCCGTCGCGTCGCGCTGACGAGCACCATCTGATACGTCCAGAACACCGTGAGCGAGCACCACATCGCCACGATGCCTAACCACGCGCGGCGCGAGAGCGACGGCGACCACGAAGGCTCGGGATCGTCAACGGTGTATGCGCCGCTCGTCGTCACGTTGGCCGCGGTGACGGTGGCCGCCTCGTCGTTAGGCACGCCCTCGTTCGCAATGGCGACATTAGTCTTCGTGAGGCGCGCCGGCCGAGGCGGAATCGACCCATATGTTGCAACTGCCGGAGTGGGGTCGATGGGCGGATAGGCGTTGGTGGAATACTCCCCCGTGCGCCACGCCTGGATGTCTTCCATCGCCATCAGCCCGGCGTTGCGATCCATCTCGAAACGAAGCCGATCGGGCGATGTTGCGACGCCGGGGTGATACGGGAGCTCGAGTTCGACAATCACTCCACCGTTAGGCGCATCGCGCAGCTCGAAGCGATGGTCCTCGCCATACAGTTGGCGCAATCGCTCTCCGGCATTCCGCAGTCCGATCCCCTCGCGGGTGCCATTTCGTGCTTTGCGGAGCCCCACGCCGTCGTCCTGCACCTTCAGAATCAGCCGCTCGTGACTTCGCTCCGCGCTTACGACGATGCGCCCCGGGCCCGGGCGCACCGACAAGCCATGGCGAATCGCGTTTTCGACCAGCGGCTGGAGAATAAGGTGTGGAACCAGCGCGTTTTCAGCGCCCGCGCCGATGCGCACGTCGACCGACAGCCAATCGGAAAAACGCGTGCGCTGGATGTCGAGGTACGGCTCCAGCGCGGCGATCTCCTCGGTCACCGTCACTTCATCCTGTCCCGATCGATCGAGCGAAATGGAGAGGAGCGCGTGCAGCCGTCGCAGCATGCGCTCGGCAGCGACTGATGACTCATGCGCCAACTCCTGGATCGAGTTGAGCGCATTAAACAGGAAATGCGGCTGAAGCTGGATTTCCAGATATTGCAGCTGCGCGCGCGCGAGCTGCGTCTCGAGGAGATGCGCCCGGATCGACCGGTCGACGTAACGACGCCTAACGCCTAACGCATTGCCCACCGCGACGATGCTGAGGTAGACGAACAGCCAGACGTCCAACCAGAAGAAGAACTCGGGGAGGAACGGCGCCATCCAGTAATCGGGGAACAGATGAAGCGTCTCGCGCCTGACAAAGGTCACGAGCATCCCGCAAAAAATCGCCGCGACGGCGTGTACGACGATCGACGCGGGCCACCCCAGGCGCGCCGGCCGAACGATGCGCGCCAGCTGGAAGATCACCGGCGTGAGCAACGCCCAGGTCGCCGCGACGGCAAATGCCCCCGCCGACGCCGACGGGAGCGCCTGGAAAAACGGTGGCTTCGCCGCCGCGCTCCACAACACGGAGTACACGACACCGTACATCCCCCACACGGCCGCCACCACACGCCACGGCGGAGACGATGGACCTAAGGGTGGCAGTACGCGCTGCGAAGACATGCCTAAGGGAATGCGATTCAACGGTCGCGGCGGAGCGCCGCGAGCGGTGCTTTCACTGAGGCGGAAAGAAGTGTCGGACGGCACCGAGGCCAAGCAGCTAGGGACCAGTCGCACTCCCGCAGCGACAAGGCGAACGCGAGCGAGCGCCTAGGCCCTCTGCGGTCCGCGGGACGGGAGAACGGGGACGGGGGACGGGATGACGAGGATGTCGATTGGATGCGCAACTACACGCGAAGGTTCCCTACGTCAGGGGAGGCGCAGGCGTTTCGCGATCCGGGCGACGATCTCGGGGAGGATCCCAAACGAATACGGTGCGTGGACGCGCTCGAGGCGTTGGTGATAGTCGCGTCCCCAGGGCCCGACATTGATGGTCGGCACTCCTGCCGTCATTTCCCGCCCCAAGTCCCAGCGGATCCCCGTCCCCCACGGGGGCGTGTTTCCCGCCACGAAGGCCAACTCCGAGCGGTCGGAGCGCCCAAGGAACGACATGTCGCTGATGCCCTGGAAGAACCCCCGCACGCCTAACGAGACATCGAGATCGAGTCGCAGTTTCTCCACTTCGTCGAGGATCTTCGATCGCGCGGCTGCAGCAGTTGTTTCATCCTCGCTCAGGTAGACGGAGGGATATGGCAGTGACGCGAATCCGAGGATCACCGCCGGCCCGCTCAAGCCACTGGCGCGCCATAAGTGGTCCGTCAGCATGCGTGAGAAGCTCGGAAGATCGAGCGTCGCGTCGCGAGACAGCCGCTCGCCTAACGAGTCCAACGCACGGCGCGCTTCATCACCGCCGCGTGAAAGAACGAGTTCGCGCAAGTCGGCGAAGGTCATGACCATTGGCTCGGTGGCGGCGAAGCTCGACTCGCGCCCCTGTCGCTCGGCGAATCGACTTGCCTGCTCCGCCAATCGTGCAATCCCCTCGGCCAGCGCGCGTTGCACCACACTACGCACGCGTTGCATCACTTCCGGCGCGCGCACACGATGGGTGAGCACGTTGTAGCACACCCACGCCGCGACTGGCGTCGTGACGTCGTACCCGACCTTGAGATCACCCTGCTTGAGCGTCGCCGGTGGCGGCGCTGCTTCGCCTTCGGCGAAGTCGGCCAGGTCAACGTTGCACTCGACCGCGCTCGTTACCTGTGCTGCCAAGTAGTTGGCGTTCACACCATCGAACGGATACCCCGCGTGCGTGTCGCGCCCGACCACGAAGAGCGATACGAGCAGCTTGCCAACGGAGCCCAGGTAGACGACCTGCCCCTGTGAGCCATCGGTGAGATCGCCGGTGGCATCGAGGTTGAGCGCTCCTTCAAGGGACAGATCCCACGACTCGGCTAATGCGCGCAAGCGCGACGCCGCGAATCGCATTCCGGTGGAGCGGTCCTCCTCGTCGGGCGTCGCGAGAAAAATCAGATTTCCTTCGCGACCCTCGCCTTCATCGGCAAAGCGACGCAGCACGGCGATACCGGCGGCGAGTCCGCTCTTCATGTCGAGCGCGCCGCGTCCCGGGAGAAAATCGCCGCTCTCGAGATCTCGCAGGGCGCGCAAGTCACCCTCGGCGCGTCCGTGCGCTCGCAAGTCATCGATGAGCCGCGGCAGCAGTTGCTCCGGGTCACACGCCCATCGCTCAAGCTCTCCATAGTTAGTCGTGGAGACGACGTCGAAGTGTCCGGCGAGGACCGCGGTGCGGCGTCCCGTTCCCTTGACGAAGGCGACGACGTTGGCACGCCCCAGCGGATCGCCGGGGATCGGCTCGACGCGCAGGTGCTGCGGATGACGCTGGAAGTATGGGTGAGCGCCGAGTACGTCGCGTAGCAACGCGGCGAAGGTGACTTCGCCAATGGTGTTGGTGACGCTCGCGTGCGAAACGAGCTGCAAGGTGAGGCGACGCGTCTCGTCGAACCAGGAGCTGCGTGCGGATGCATTCGATGGTTGGACTGACGCGTCCATCGTGCTGTTCACAAGATCGCGGGCGAGAGGGCGAGTGTCCGTGCTCGATGACGACCGGACACCGTGCAAGATAAATGCTGCCATACGCAGGACGAGTGGGACTCAGGGGGCGTCTCGTCTCATGTTCATGCGCGTTGCTTGCATAACGACGCAAGCCCCGCGACAGTTCAGCTTCGAACCGCCGCGGGGCCTGGTGAGAGGGTCTGGTGAGTGGGTCTCGTCGGTGGATCGCGCCTGCCTGCAACTCGTTAGGCGCGCCAGTGCCTCGCCGCATTGCGCGACGATTTGATGCACGACACGCTCGGTGGGGTGAGTCGGGCGCGCACCTGCGCCACACGCGTCAACGCGCGCAACGCTTCCATGCGTGTGCGCGAGTCGCCGTGCGACTGCGCCAGCGTGAGTGCCAACAGCGCCGGATCGATCGACGTCGCCGCTCCCAACTCGTGCAACTCGGCCACACGCTCTGCGACGCGCGTGCCGTTGTGCCCGATCAGCGTGATGGCGAAACGCGCGTTTTCGTGTGCGAGTTCGCGTTCCCGCTGCCGGCACACGTCGATCTCGCGGTCGGTGATAAATGCATCGAGCCGATCCCACGCGCTTGCATCGGTGCCGTTAGGCACATACGCCACGTACGATTGTGAGACCGGCGCTTGTCCTGCGAGTCGCCGGAGGCGAGTCGCGAGGTACCGTGTGAGCTTCAACAAGGGCTCGTCCTCCTGGTGTCGGTGAAGGGTGGTGGTGCCCGCGATGCGTTAGGCGCGGGGCCCGCATCGCGGGGCATCGGGCGGCGTAATAAAAGACGCCCCGCCGACGTAGGTGTGGGCGGGGCGTCGAACAACAATCGACCGAGAGTTACGATCGGAATCGTCCCCCTGCCTCGCCCCGCTTGCCAATATCCGCCGTCAACGAGCGCTGCCCATCCGCGCATCCCGTGAACTGCCCAACGACCGTTTGCAGCCACAGCGAACGGAGCCGTGGCGCGGCGTCGAGCATTGGGTTGGCGGTGACAGCGTATGAAGTGATCATGACGTTGAGGAGCGGATATACCGGGAAGACCTTGCCTTAAGCGGCTTGGTCACTCGATGTACGCAGTTTTTTTGTTGAAGTTTCGAGGGTTTTTTGGGGGAAACGGCGTGGCATTACCACGTTGGTGAAGACTAGTTCGTCGAGGGAAGCGCGAACGCTACCAACTCGGTGTTCGCTCCCTGCCCGGTGGCAATGACGATGTACTGCCGCCCATTGGTCGCGCGGTACGCGACGGGATTTGAATAGCCACGGCCCGCGGCGAGTTTATGCTCCCAGAGGACGCGCCCATCGCGCGTGTCGAGCGCGTACAGCACGTCGCCTCCCCCGGTGGCAAAGATGAGCCCTCCCCGCGTCACCGTTCCACCCACGGAACCGGCTACGCCGAGCGGTGGGAGCTTCTTCCCGCGAAGCAGCGGGTGATTTCGGATCGATGGTGTATCGCCTAACGGGACCTGCCACTTCTGATTCCCGCTGTCGAGGTCAATTGCTGTCATGGTCCCGTAGGGCGGTTTGATGAGCGGGAGTGCGTCAGGAGGTGTGTGTCCGGCCTTCAGCGAATCCGGGTCGAGCCGCACCGAGAGGTCAGAAAGACCAAGATCGGCCGTGTATTCGTATTGCACTGTGTCGTTAGGCACTCCTTTGCGAATCACGAAGAGCGCCGGGCTGTTCGTCCCCTTGACATAGAGTGTTCGCGTGACGGGATCGAACGCGGTGCTCCCCCACCCGCCTCCGCCAATCACCCCGGGCATGGCAATCGTCCCCTGCTCGCTTGGCGGCGTGAAGATCGGACCATGTCGATATTTGTTGAACAACGCGAGCGCCTTCGCCCTTAGCTCCGGCGTGAAGTCGATCAGATCATTTTCTGTGACCGTTTGCAGTGCAAACGGCGCGGGGCGCGTGGGGAACGGTTGTGTTGCAGCTGACTTCTCCTCCGGCACGTCGGATTGTGGAACCGGACGTTCGACAATCGGCCAGATGGGCTTCCCCGTCACGCGGTCGAGCACGTACAGCCACGCCGTCTTTCCAGGTGCAACGACCACATCGCGCATCCTCCCGCCGATGCGCATGGTGGCCAACACGGGAGGCGCAGGGAGATCATAGTCCCACAGGCCGTGGTGCACTGTCTGATAGTGCCAGACGCGCTTCCCCGTCTTGGCGTCGAGCGCAACCACAGACTCGGCGAAGAGATTGTCGCCTTTGCGGTCGCCGCCATACCAGTCGTTCGTCGGCGTGCTCACGGGAAGAAAAACGAGCGATCGCTTTTCGTCGACGCTCATCGGCGCCCACACGTTCGTGTGCCCCATGTAGCGCCACGAGCCACCTTCCCACGTATTCACACCGAACTCGGTCGAATCCGGAATGGTGTGAAACGACCAGAGATGTTTTCCCGAATGCACGTCGTACGCTTGCACGTCGCCGGGAGGATCATTGCGATACCGAAGTCGATCGCCCACGCCATTGCCAACAATGACAACGTCGCCAACGATCGCGACGGGCGATGTGTTGGTGTAATGCAGCGGATTGACTTCCCGGCGCAGCGTCTTGAGGAGATTCACTTCGCCGTTAGTCCCAAACGACGGAATTGGTTTCCCTGTCGTCGCGTTGAGTGCAATGAGTCGCCAGCGCGCGTTGATGAAAACGCGTCGCTCGCCCTTCCCACTCCAGACTCCAACGCCGCGATGCACCAATCCCGTGCCGTTCGACGGCTGCCCCGCTTTCCACGCTTCCGAATCGTAGCGCCAGAGTTCGCGTCCCGTCGACGCATCGAGCGCTGCAACGCCGGCGTAGGGCGTGGCGACGTACATGGTATCGTGAATGACCACCGGCGACGCCTGAAATTGCCCCGGGCGCACCGCTTTCTGATTCGCGCTCGCCGCAATCGGCTGTTCACCCGTCTTCCAGCTCCACGCAATCGTTAGGCGCGCAACATTTGTCCTGGAGACGTCGGTGAGGGGTGAGTAGCGCATCGCCCCTTGGTCGCCGCTGGCTTGCGGCCAATCCACTCCGTGCGACGTCGCGCCTGACTGCGCGCCAGCGATTGTCGCGATGGCGGCAAGAACGAGCGGAGTGCTAACGAAGCGCTGCAGCAGCGGTTGGAGCTTCATGGATACTTGACCGTGGGCGCCGCCGAGCGTGGCGGCATGCGATGGATGACGCCCCCCTTCATGACGAAAGCAACTCGCATGAACGCGTCGGGATCTTTGCGTGGATCTCCATCAAATGCGACGATGTCGGCCGCATAACCAGGTGCAACGGTCCCGATCTCCTTACCCATTCCCATTGACTCGGCCGACAGCGACGTCGCCGAAGTCACGACATCGACAGCGGGAAAGCCTAACTCGCGAACGCGACAGACCATGTCGGCGGCATTCTTGCCATGTGCACCGGCAACTGCGTCGGTGCCGTAGACGACCTTGAGTCCCTTGATGGCGCGGTACTTGTCGGCAAGCCCCTTGCGCAGCGGGATCGAACGCTCCATTGCCGCGAACCCCTCGGCGTTGTAGTTGCCGATCCCCTCAAACCAGGACTTGTTGTCCAGGTAATTCCGGAAGACGAGCTCACACTGCGGCTCGAAGTACGTGCCAGCGTCAGCCATCATCTGCAACGCCTCCGTGTCGACCAGGACCCCGTGATCGACTTGCGTGCAATGCGCGCGCACCGCGGCTTTGGCTGCCGGTGCGCTGTGGGCATGCACGATCGATCGAAGCCCCTGCGCCTTCGCCTCGCCGCACGCGGCGTCGAGTTGCTCCTGCGTCATCGTTTGCGTTCCCCCTTCGCGGATGCTCTTGGACGCAAAGATCTTGATCGCGTCGGCACCGTTGGCCTTGAATCGCCTAACGATTGCCCGCACCGAGTCGGGCGGTCCCGCCGTTTCGGACAGCGACCCTAACGTGGTGAGCACGCGAGGTCCCGGTATGACGCCCCGCGCAATTGCGTCGCGCACCGCTTTGTCCTCACTCCCACCGACGCTCTGGACCGTGGTGAAGCCCGCTTGCAGCATGCGCCACGCATTCCCCGCCGCGTTTAGCTCAGCGGTCTGCGCGTCGTCGCCGTCGTTAGGCTGATGCAGGCGCCCCTTGGAGTTGACGTACCACCCCAAATGCACGTGGGTGTCGATCAGCCCCGGTGCGAGTATTCGCGTCCCGAGGTCGACGTCGGCGCTGCCAGAGGGCGCGCGCACCGCGGAGATCTTCCCGCCAGTGACGACGACGTCAACCGGACCGCGCGTTTGTCCGCGACCATCGATGAGCCCCGCGGCGCGAACGACCAGCGGGCGCGCGCTTTGCGCACCGGCCGGCCAGACGGCAAGCGAGGCGGCAACGATAAACGATGCGGCCGACGTGCGGCGACGTATGAAAAGTCGGGTGGGATACATTGGCATGTGATGTCCGGTGAGCAGTGTGTGGCACCAGCCGGCCACTTCCGTCCGCGGCACGGCACGGGGACAAAATGCGATTTGTCCCGCACACCGCAATCCACCGCTTGGCTCGTCAGCGACCGAGCGACATCTTGTCCTCAACCGCTTTCACTCACATGTCCGACTGGAATCCAGAAGAGCAGGACAACGAAGAGGGCGAGGACTCGTCCACGCCGGTCGTGCGCATCATCACCGCGTCGCCGATCGCGCTGCGGCTGGTGGTCACGCCTCATCCTCGACAACCCGAAGGGCACACCGTCTTTCGCACGTTAGGCGCGCTGGATGGCGAACTCACCGACGAGTCTCCCGTGCTCGCCCAGGGTTCGCTGCCGACGGCAACGTTTGACGCCGTGCAGTCGTTGGAGATTTTTCGCGACCCCGCGCCATTGCTCCTGACGGCGCAGGAGGACGGCGATGGCCTGCGCGCGACCCTCGCGGCGATCCTTCCGTCGTCGTCGCTGCAGCGCATCGAGCGCGCACAGCGGGCGGCCGATGAGCCGTGGCTGTCGAGTCTCGACGACGAGCCGCCGATCGGCGAATCGCTCGACGAGGCACCGCAAGCAGCACCATTTCTTCTCGGCGTCGTATTGCGCTTCCCAGAAGATCGCAAGTTTCCGGGAGATCTCGAGCACGAGGCCGTTGATCTCCTCGGGACACTCCTTTCCGGTGGCGCGATGGATGCCGACCGGAAGCGCGTCGAGAACTTGCTGAAGTCGCTCTGACGACTCGTTAGGCGCGCCCCGCCGTTGAGGGGGCGCGCGTGCTTGCTCCTGCCATTCGACGACACGCCTCCGCGCACCGGCGGCAGGCCTCAGCGCAAATGCGACAGTGATCGTGATGCGAGGCGTGTCGCTCGCACTCAGCCGCGCATGCCTCACACGCGTCGGCGCAGGCGCGGCATACATCCAGCGCCAGCGGCCCACCACGCGACAGAATACGCGCCGCAGCCGCACAGAGCTCTGCGCAATCGCGATCGAGACGAATGCAGCGCGCCAGCATCTGCGTGTCGTCTTCGTCAAGGCACGCATCGCTGCACATTTCGCATGCAATAATACACTCCAGGCACAACGCGATGCAGTCTCCGAAGTCATGCGTGTTGGCGCGCAGATAGCGCTCTACCTTGACCGTCTCCATCGTCGCTCCTCCTTGGCGTTAGGCACCCATTGCGCAGCGCTCGTGACTGTCGCTCTGCACGACGCGTACCCTCTGGGAACGCACCACGCTAGCTTTGTGCAGCGACCCGAACCGCACGCCAGCATTCGGGGCTACGCGCAACCGTCTTGAGGAAATCGCTGAGTTGGGCACGTCCACAGTCACACGCGAAGAAATCGCCGAGGCCATCGCGCCACGTCGTACCTTTGCCATCATCAGTCACCCTGATGCGGGCAAAACGACGCTTACCGAGAAGCTGCTGCTCTATGGCGGGGCCATTCACCTCGCTGGCTCGGTCAAGGCGCGGCGCGCGCAGCGACATGCCACCTCCGACTGGATGAAGATGGAGCAGGAGCGCGGCATCTCCGTCACGTCGAGCGTGATGAACTTCGAGTATGACGGCTATCGCGTGAACCTCCTCGATACGCCGGGTCACGAGGACTTTTCAGAGGACACCTACCGCACGCTCGTCGCTGCCGACAGCGCCGTCATGCTGCTCGACAACCGCAAAGGGGTCGAAGACCGCACTCGCCAACTCTTCGAGATCTGTAAGATGCGGCGCACACCGATCTTCACCTTCGTGAATAAGTGCGACCGCAGCGGCGAGGATCCCCTAAAGCTCATAAGCGACGTCGAGGCAGACCTTCACATCGACTGTCACCCCATCACATGGCCGATTCACCGCGAGGGGCAATTCGTCGGCGTGTACGACAGGCGCCAGCGGCAGATTCACCTCTTTGATCGCGGCGAAGACCATGGTGCGGAGCGCGCGAGTGTCCGCGTGGCATCCTTGGACGATGCCGGGATCGCCGAGTTGTTAGGCACGGAAGCGCATGAGCGCCTCGTGCACGATATCGCACTCCTGGACGAGGCCGGCCACCCGTTTGATATCGGCGCGGTACTCGACGGGACACTCTCTCCGGTGTTCTTCGGGAGCGCGCTGACCAATTTCGGAGTCGAGCCGTTTCTTCGTGAGTTTCTCGAGCTCGCTCCCGCACCACGATCTCGCGAATCGACGATCGGAGTGATTGAGCCGACGCGCGAAGATTTTTCCGGATTCGTCTTCAAGATCCAGGCGAACATGGATCCGCGGCATCGCGACCGAGTGGCGTTCGTGCGCGTCTGCTCTGGAAAGTTTGTCGCCGGGATGGACGTGTTGCATGTGCGATCGGGCAAGGCCATGCGACTCAATGCGCCGCAGACCTTTCTGGCACGCGAGCGCACCGCGGTCGAGGAGGCGTGGCCGGGCGATGTGATCGGTGTCCTCGATCGCGGCACGCTTCGAATCGGCGACACGCTCTCCGAGCATGAAGCGTTTGAGTTCCAGGGGATTCCGCGTTTCGCCCCCGAGCATTTCGCACGAGTCGTGCTTATCGATCCGATGAAGCGCAAGCAGCTCGATACCGGGTTGCGCCAGCTCACCGAAGAGGGAGCCGCACAGGTCTTTTACACGTCGCCAACGGACGTCAGTGGCCCCACGCCGATTGTGGGCGCCGTCGGAATGCTGCAGTTCGACGTGCTGCTTCATCGACTGGAGAACGAATACGGCTCGCGCTGTCGCCTGGAAAAGATCTCGGGGCGCTATCCGCGCTGGGTTGTGGGACCAAAAAGTGAAATCGAGCGCCTGGCGCGCGACCGCGGCCGCATGCTTCTCTACGACGCCAAGGGGAATCCGCTCCTTCTGTTTGACGACGCGTGGCAGATGCGCTGGGCCATCGAGCGGGAGACTGGCGTCACGTTCCACGAAGTCGCGCCCTAAGCGTCCGCAACAGCCTTCCCAACAGCTGTCGCAACAGCGTTCAATGCCCGTGTGACTCGTTAGGCGTCGAGCTCGTTGGAGTGGCCCCTAACCTGCACTTCCGATCGTCATCCAGCGCACGCGAGTGTTTGCTCGCGCCGAGCTGCCATCGTCAGGACTTTCTCAGGAGGAATTCATGGCGAATACGAACGATCGCAACGAACTGAACAACCCTGTCACGCGCGGAAGTTCACAGACAGACTGGGCAAGCGAAGAGTCATATTGGCGCAACAATTATTCGTCGCGTCCGTACGCCACTGCCGACCGCAGCTTTGACTACTATCGCCCTGGGTATCAGTACGGCTATGAGTCCGCGAATCAGATGAAGGGGCGCAGCTGGACAGATGCGGAGAACGACCTTCGCAGCGGATGGGACTCGTATTCGCACCGCGGCGATTCACGCTCCACGTGGGAGCAGATCAAGCACTCGGTCAAAGACGCGTGGGATCGCGTAACCGGGCATCACCACACGGACTCGGCGCGCCGCTCCAATACGATGTAGCGCCCTGAACACTGTTCGTGCGCACGACTCCTGCGGTCGAAGCAGACCAGCACGATCAGCGAAGAGAAGGACAGAGAAGCGAACGACCGCCAGTTCCCGATGGGGCTGGCGGTCGTTGTCGTTAGGCAGACCGAAGCGGCATTGTTTGACAATACGCATGTGCGCGGCAGGCCGCCCACGTAACGCCGTGTTCTTCTGGCGAGGCGCGCCGGGGAGGTGTGCCGCTCGCACCTCGCGAAACTCCGAGCCGGACTCGACTTAATCGATTCGTAATTTGCGACTCACGACGCGTTAATCCAGAGTTCGCACACTTGTCAGCGCGCGCACAACGACTTTTCGACGTTAGGAAACACGAGCCGCCGCAACGGATTTCGGCGCGCAGTCCTCGTCAGGCGTTCGACCTCGATTCGCGAGGAGGGCATGCGCGACTTCTTGTCCGTGGTGCGCAGAGAGAGATTCCGGCAGGAGCGTGTCAGTGCGCGGCTCGACCTGCTGCGGTTTGCCATCGCCGCGATTCTCACAACGTCGTTCGTGCGCGAACTCGACGCGCGCGCACTCGCGTTTGCCCCGCAGCGATGGAGCGCTCTCAATCTTCAACTGCTCACGTCAACGTTCGTCGCCGCTCCTGCGAATTCTGACGGTGTCGCACCTCCACGCCTCCTCGCCGATTATCACGGGAAGCCAGTCCTCGTTGCGTATTGGTCACTCGAATGCGCTGCCTGCGCCAACCTCCTTCGCGACCTCGGCGTGGTGCACGATCGTTTTAGGTCTCGAGGGCTACAAATCCTAGCCATCAACGTCGACGACTCGACGCATGACGCAGAACTCGCTCGAGAGCACGAATATCGTGCCTACGCATTCGATGAGGCGCGCGATACTCCCGGACACGGGCGGCTCATTCGCGGCACCCGCTCGCTTCCACTGGCGGTGCTCTTTAGCGATAGCGGAGTCGCCTTGCGAACGACGATCGGATTGATGCCGGATCGTCCGTACTCGGCGTGGGTCACCCCAGCGATGTCGCGGGAACTAAGCGCGGCGCTGGCTCGGTAAGCGTTGGTCAACTTCGGGTTCCGCGGCGACGCGGTCGCTACAACTGTCGCCACACCCTCACTTCCCACTCATAGGTTATAGCGAGGTGGGGGGCTTGCGGCAAGCCGCCCCCTCTCCGCTATCCTCGCGCCCTTCGCCTAACGCCAAAAGCTGCCCGCGAGAAAGTGAACGACTTGCCCCGTGCGTCGGAGCGACCGGTGTCGCTGCTGATCGGGGCTCGATCAATCCTATGAGGGAGCGTGCGAATGAGTCGTGACGTCTTTGACCTGCATGAGCTCGACCAGACACAGATTGCGGTCGCTGGGGGAAAGGGGGCGCACCTAGGTGAGCTTTCGCGCATCGATGGTGTTCGGGTCCCGCGAGGCTTCTGCATCACGACGCTCGTCTTCGAACGTCTCGTACAATCGAACCCCGCCGTTGTCGAGCAACTCGACGCGCTTTCGCGCCTAACGACCGACGATCGCGATGCGATTCGCGAAGTCAGCGGGCGGCTTCGCGAGACGATTGCAAGCATCTCACTGCCTAACGACCTAACGACAGCGATCAGCGAGGCGCTGGAACACCTCGGCGACGCGAAAGTATATGCCGTTCGCTCGAGCGCAACGGCCGAGGATTTGCCGAACGCGTCTTTTGCAGGGCAGCAGGACACGTATCTCAGTATCGTGGGCACGGCGGAAGTCCTGCGACACGTGACACGCTGTTGGGCTTCGCTCTTCAACGAACGCGCCGTTACGTACCGCGTACACAACGCAGTCGATCATCGCGCGGTGCGCATGGCCGTCATTGTCCAGGAGATGGTGTCGCCGCTCGCGTCTGGAGTGCTTTTCACCGCTGATCCGGTCAGTGGCAATCGCAACGTCTCGGTCGTCGAGGCAATCTACGGACTCGGAGAAGCGCTCGTCGCCGGACTCTCCAATGCCGATCGCTTTAAAGTGCGCGACGGGAGAATTCTTGACCGCGAAATTGTATCGAAGACGATTGCCGTCACCGCGTCCACGTTAGGCGGAACAACGCAGAAGGCGGTAACCAGCACGCAGCAGCAAGCACCCGCGTTGTCCGACACTCAGGTGTTGCAGCTCACGACACTGGGGCGTCGCATCGAGGCACACTTCGGTCGCCCCCAAGACATCGAATGGTGTTTCGCGGATGATGACTTCTTCATCGTCCAGAGTCGCCCGATCACCACCCTTTTCCCCATTCCCCGGGTCAACGACGGCGCCAATCACGTCTACATCTCGACCGGCCATCAGCAAATGATGACAGACGCGATGAAGCCGCTGGGGATCTCGTTCTGGCAACACACTGCAATGACGCCGATGCTCACCGCCGGCGGGCGACTCTTCGTCGATGCGACGCGGTTGCTTGCCTCGCCACCCACGTGCGCGGCGCTATTCAAGATGATGGGGCGTTCGGATACTCTCATTGGAGATGCACTACAAACCATCGTCGACCGCGGCGACTTTCTCCCTCCTCCGCCTAACGATCCTCCTGCTCCATCGCGCGCCATCGTGATTCCGCGCGACGAGGTCCCGCTCGAAACGAATTCGGCGATCGTTCACGACTTTGTCGCACGGAACGAAGCGTCGATCCAAGTGCTGAAGCTCGAGATCAAGGATAAAACGGGGCTCGAACTCCTCAAGTTCATCCTCAACGATCTCAAAGAGCTGCAACGATTCCTATTCGATCCACGAAGTACGCAAACCTTCATGACGGCGATCGAAGCATCCTGGTGGCTCAACGACAACATCTACCAATGGCTTGGCGAGAAAAACGTCGCCGACACTCTCACACTCTCCGTTGACAACAACATCACGTCCGAAATGGGGCTCGCGCTGCTCGATGTCGCCGATGCCATACGTCCACACCGCGCGGTTATCGAATACCTTGAGCAGGTGAAAGACGACAACTTCCTCGATGTCCTTCCGAACTTTCCAGGTGGCGTCGAGGCACGCAACGCGATTTATGGATGGCTGGCGAAATTCGGGATGCGCGGCGCCGGGGAGATCGACATTTCGCGACCGCGCTGGAGCGAAGCGCCGCTGACGCTCATTCCTCTAATACTTGGTAACATCGCAAGCGTTGCAGCGGGAGCGGGCAAGCAACGATTCAAAGAGGGACAAGAGAAGGCGATGCAGAAGGAACAAGAACTGCTCGCTCGCCTGCTCTTACTACCAGATGGCGAGGAAAAGGCGAGAGCGACAAAGAACATGATCGATCGCCTCCGCACCTTCATGGGCTATCGCGAGTACCCTAAATACGGAAAGATTCGACGCTACTCTATCTACAGAACGGCGTTGCTCGAGGAGAGTGCTCGATTGGTGGACGCGGAAGTGCTGCGCGACATTGACGACATCTTCTATCTCACGCTGCCGGAGCTCCTTGACGTTGTGCGCACACGGTCGGCGAATGCGGAGCTCATTCGAGAGCGCAGAGCGGAGTTTCGAGCACACGAGCGACTCACCCCGCCTCGAGTGTTGACCTCGGAGGGTGAGGCGATCACGGGCGCGTACCGACGCACCGATGTTCCGACCGGTGCTTTGGTGGGGTTGAGTGTTTCGACAGGCGTTGTTGAAGGGCGAGCCCGCATCGTGATGCATCCGTCTGATGCGAGACTTGAAGCCGGCGATATCCTCGTGACCAAATTCACCGATCCCAGCTGGACTCCGCTGTTTGTAGGAATTCGGGGCCTCATTACCGAGGTTGGAGGACTCATGTCACACGGAGCGGTGATCGTGCGAGAGTATGGACTCCCTGCACTCGTCGGTGTCTTGCACGCGACGGAGCTGATTCCCGACAGGTCGCGTATTCGTTTGAACGCGACGGAAGGGTATGTCGAGATTCTGACCTAATGTCGGAAGGCAGCTTCAAGCCACACAGCGGGCGACACGCCCCTCCACATCAGCAGGCCGTACTTAACGCCAGAATTTCCTCGCCAATTCTGCCTGCCTGCTTCGTTCACCGCTAAGAGCTGGGGCAGGCATGTCCGAAATAGCGGGGTATTTCGGACAGACGAAGTGTCCGAATTACGCCCATATTTCGGACGGGCTCATCAATCTGGACCCTACACGTGCTGCCCGAGCCGAGACTCAGTGGCAACGAAAGGCCGTGTCTCGATGTCCCTGAGCCAGAAAAGCGCTCGCTCGGCGGCGCAGTCAGTCGGACACACCGGCCTGATTAGGCATGTTCGGAGAGTGCGAACCGACGAGATCAGCCACAAGGATAGGCCGCATATCTTGGTCAGCCCTGTGGTCACCGTTGGAAGAAGAGAAATGGCCCGCCGAGACTGGCAGGCCATTTTCGCATGCGGTGTAATGCGGGAACTTACAGAGCGGGCGATGGGACTCGAACCCACGACGTCCAGCTTGGGAAGCTGGCATTCTACCAACTGAATTACGCCCGCGAACGAGGCGGATAATACACGCCGCGTCGGTACGGGCACAAGCGATGATCGCCAGCCGTTCCGTCGCGCATTTCGCCCAAGAACGGTGTGACCGCATCCAGTGGAGGCGCCACCGCCTTCGGGATCTCGCGCGCTGCCTGGACGCGCCGGTGGTTGTCATCGCGTGTTGTGCCAGTCGTGACTTCCCCGACCCCGTCAGTAGCGGAGACGATGTGGGCGGTGATGGCGTTTGCGGTGATTGTGGCGGTCGGAATGTTGGCCTCATCGCCGCGTGCTCGTTAGGCGAGGACCCTTGCTCGCGACGCGCAACCAACGAGGAGACGCCTCCGTTAGAAGAAATCAAGGCAAGCTCGATCGCGGAAGCGATGATGCGAACCATCATGATGGCTGAGGAGGCCGATAGGCCATTGCTCAATGCGGCGACACCGTCGGCGCGAGCAGTCGAGCGCATCTCGCGGAAGGCGCTGTCGCTGGTTAGAGTTGCCCTTCATGGCGCTGACGAACCGTGGTACCATGAGCTGGCGGGGGCGCGCATGGACTACTGCGCTACTCGTGCTTCTCGGCGCAGCGTTGCCGGCGCGTGCGCAGACACTCTCCGACTCTGTCGCGGGGCCTCGCGGTCGGTGCGGGCTGTGGGTGCTTCCCGTTGGTGGAAGCACGTTCCCACGTGATGCGTCCTATGCGCGGTGCGCCCTGGATCAGCAACCGAAGCTCTCGGCGAACGCCTCGATGCCGATTACGCCAGCGTTGAAGGATGCGGGGGGCGCGTCCTATCGCGTCATCGTGAGCGCCAACGGCACGGTAGATCCCGAACTGACTCGCACGATGTCTGTGTTCGGTGGGTGGCGCAGTATGGATCAATCGATCGACTTCTCAGACGAAGTTCTTGCGGTTGTTAGGAAGTGGCGCTTCACGCCCGGGGCTCGCGCTGGCCGAGCAGTTCGCAGTGCGTTTGACCTCGAGCTGCGCGTCAATGCGCGTGCGAGTGACACTCTCCCCGCGCATGTTGCGTGGCGGTACATCGCTGGCGACGAACGAGACACCCTTGCGGGGGAGTGGATCACCGATGGCCCGCTGCCACCCTTTCCCGCGAGAGTCGAGGACAGCCTCTACGTCGCGTTGCTTCGAGAGTTGATGGCGATGGGTGTGGTGCAGCCGACCGCAGCGCGCCACTACTGTCTCGTACCTGGCGATTCGGTACTGCAGCAAATCAAGGACAGCGGGGCGCGATGGGAGCGCGTGGCGCGAGCGCTGAGGCCGCGAATCGATTCGCGCACAAGGAAACGATGCGCCGACGCGCCGGATCTCGTTAGGCTCGAGCTCCCTCGCCTGCATCGCCTCGAAGAGGGACGCGTGATGCTCGACGTGCGAGCGATGCAACTCCCGCGTTGGCCGTTCGACTTCGAGAGCCGCGCCTGGGAGCGGTGGCACGCACGGTGTTTGGGCGCGTCACGCGCGGGTGCGTCAGCAACGATGACGTGCTCAGTTGAGCCAATCACATCGCAATCGGAGCTCGCCTCATGGTACGCTGAGCAGGACCGACGACCGACGACGCGCCGGGGAAATGAAGGTGACACCGTCACGGTGACGGTTCTTGCTCGCAGCACAAACGCGTTCGGCATCGATACGTTGCGAGCGAAGATTGCCAGCATTCCACGTTTAGCGGAGCGAGCCATTCGCGATACAGCGCCCATCTGTGATAGTTGGTCGGTGTGGGCGCCCGGGGACTCCGAGACATTTGTCGTGTACGGAGACCTCGCGGACCTGAGCCTTCGCGTCACACGCGCTAATCCGACCGCCGCACCTAACGAGGCACTGCCGACAGGAATGTGTTCACGTCCTGAGGGACGAGCACCACATCTTACCGCATTTTTCTTGGGCGGCCTCGGTCGCCGACCGCGTGCGCCCGTAACGCTTTGCCTTTCGACGTGCGGCCGTAGATACGTGCTTGATCCCGCGCAGCACACGATTGCCGAGCATCCACACGTGCGCTTTAGCGCAGCGTCGTTGCGCAATCGTCCAACACGCGAGCGCGACCAACTGAATTTCCGGGTGCTCGTCGACCCGGATTTTGAAGGCGTAGTCCCCGTCGTGATTGTTCGCGAAGGCGAGCGCGATCCTGTGACAGCGCACCTAATGCGCGACGTGGGCGGTGGGACGTGGGATTGGCCCGTGCACATCATCGGTTCGTGGGCGCAACGCGAGGTGCTGATCTATCTCATCCGTCCGTGACAGAGCCTCGCGATAAACGCGCGCAGAGCGCAACTCACCATGCCGGAGACGCTGGCGCGACTTCGCGCCACATGTTCTCGAAGCGGAGTCGCAAAAAAAAAACGCCCGTGATAGCGGGCGCGTTTGCAGAATCGAAGGGCGCTTGAGTTGGAGTATGTCTTGAGAGCCAGCGGTCGGGATTGAACCGACGACCGCCCGATTACGAATCGGGTGCTCTACCACTGAGCTACGCTGGCGACTGCTGATGCAACGCAGTGCGCCGGCGTTCCCGCTCTCTCGCACTGATGAAGCGATGTTGCAGCGATGTTGACTTGCGATGACCTTGAATGCCCAAGCGCGGATTCGAACCGCGACGCCTTTCGGCACCACCCCCTCAAGATGGCGTGTCTACCAGTTTCACCACTTGGGCAACTGCATTCTTTCATTTGTCTTTCGAGCGGGGCTGACGGGGCTCGAACCCGCGACCTCCGGTGTGACAGACCGGCACTCTAACCAGCTGAGCTACAGCCCCAACGTTCTCGCACTCCGCCTAACGACTGCGTCCATCGCCCCAACGGGAGTCGAACCCGTCTCTGCACCTTGAAAGAGTGCCGTCCTAACCGATAGACGATGGGGCGGTACTCCCCCGCATAACGGGAGCGGTTCCTCGCGTTATGCACTGCGCTGCAATCGCCGGATGACTATCACAGCTCCTTCATAGCACGTACGTAGCGGTAACGGGATTCGAACCCGTGTTCCAGCCTTGAGAGGGCCGTGTCCTAGTCCCCTAGACGATACCGCCGTGGGCTCTCGCCTT
>JBGAKW010000037.1:0-22496 GCA_044224185.1 Gemmatimonadaceae bacterium
CGTCGTTCTCCGGCCTTCACCACCATCGTCGCCCTTACCTTGGCGTTAGGCATTGGCGCCCACTCGGCGATTTTCAGCGTTGTGGACGGTGTCGTGCTGCGCCCGCTCCCCTATCGCGAGCCGGAGCGCATCCTCGCTGTCACGTCGTTCGTGAAGGGCAGGGCGGGTGCGCGACGCATCCGTGAGCTTCGCGCTTCCGATGAGTGGCGATTCCTACCGCATGTCATTCGACGTCGCCGGTCGTCCAGCGCCTAACGCGAACAATGAACCTCGCGCGCAGGTTCGTTCAGCGAGCGTTGACTACTTTCGGACGATGGGTATCCCGCTGGTACGCGGACGCCTCTTCGATGCACGCGATCGACGCGGAACTCCGCCAGTCGTCGTCATCAGTCAGGAGGTCGCGAAGCGCGTCTTTCCCAACGAAGATCCGATTGGGCGTACGCTTCAAACGGGGTGGGGGCAGGAGGGGAGCAAGTTCGGCGGAGAGGTCATCGGAATCGTCGGCGACGTGCGCCAGGTCTCGCTCGAGAGCGATCCGACGCCGCACATGTACATGAATTTTGCGCAGTGGCCGCTCGCGAGCTTTGATGTCGTTGTTCGCGGCACGACACCGCTGTCAGTTCTGGTCGAGCAAGCGCGCGCCGCGATGCGACAGCTCGATCCCGACGTCCCGCTGAACTCCGCGCGTCCGCTCGTCACTTTGGTGGATGCGTCGGTCGGTGATCGGCGATTCTATCTTGCGCTTCTTGTTGCCTTCGCCGCGCTGGCGATGTTGCTCGCCGTCATTGGGCTCTATGGCGTCATCGCATACGCAGTCCAACAACGCCGCGACGAACTCGGCATCCGTATCGCGTTAGGCGCCACACGTCGCGGCGTGATGACGCTCGTGATTTCTGACGGTGTGCGGTTGGTCGCTGTTGGCGTCGCGGTGGGCCTCATGCTGGCATGGGGGACTACGACACTTCTGGGCGCGCTCCTTTTTGGCGTAGGGGCGCGCGATCCACTCACCTTCGCTGCGGCACCAGCGTTGTTGTTCGTGACTTCGTTGGTGGCATGCAGCATCCCCGCGTGGCGAGCGTCGCGAACCGATCCGCTGGCGATGATACGGGCGGACTAAGGATTGTGAGCGGCTCCGTTGCGCTGCGAGGAAATGCGCATGCGGCGAGGCGGCGGTGCGGCGGTATCGAGCGCGCCGAGACATTTTCCCGGTGGGGGGGCCCCCCCGGCGGGCATCGACCCTAGCGCCGCCGCACCGCCGCGCCGCCCGCCGCTCGCCGCACTCTTAACCCCCCGTCCCAATCTGCCGCGTGTACTTCACGATCAACGACCGCTGCATCGGACGCTGCCACGCAAAAAACCCGTCCGCCTGCTCCCCGTCGTTGAACACGACAAACAAACCGGTGCCAGCCGTACTCAACCACCCGAGCCGCGCATTCGCCGTCCAGATGCGCTGCTGATTGTTGTACTGCGTTAGGCTCTGCAGGAAAATCCGCGGCGTGAAGAAATACGCAGCGCGCACACCGACCAGCGTTCGCGTGAAATTCCCCTGATCGAGCTTCACATCCTGATAGTCGACAAGCAACGACGACGACAGCGTCGCGCCCTTTCGCGCGGTCACCGTCACCGACCCGCCGTTGCGCGTCCCATTGTAGAACGGCCCGAAATCGCCGCGCAGTACCATCGAGAGTGGCGCACTGGGATTCACCGTCCAGTCCAGGCCGAGTTGGCCCCAGTTGTAGCTCCCCACGGGAATCACCACGCCCTGCGCGATTTCGAACGGCTGCTGCAGTCCCTCGTGATAGTAGTTGTATTCGGGGCCAAACTTTCCGCCGTTGGAAAACTCGACCTCCGTCGCGTCAAAGTGAATCTGGCCACTCTGGTAGAAACCATCGCGCCCCACATAACCGCGATAACTCGTGTGCGGGTTCCAGTCGCGGAACCACGCCCACTCCTTCTTTCGGAAGTAGCGCTGGAACGTGAGCTCGTAGTAGTTGTAGCCGCCGCTGCGATTCAGGAAGCCGACCTCGGGATTGAAGTCCGCGCCTAACGCCATGTAGCGCGCCGAGTTGTTCCAGTCACGCGTGACGAAGGCGGCACGGGCGCTGTAGCCGATGTCATCGCCGTTGCGCTTCGGGGTGCTCGTCTTTCCCCCCCACCAATCGACGGTCCATTTGTCGCCGAAACCCAATCGTCCGTCGACGCCTAACGTGCGATTGTAGTTGCTGCTTTTATCGGTTTGTGTACGCTGAATGCCGATCACGCCGATACGAGAGCGGCGCGATACTTCCTTGAGCGCGCGGAACACGGAATACGATTGCCCAGGTACCGCGCCCCCCTCGGCGTCGTCGGTGAAGATCTGCATCAAGCCGACCGTTGTGCTCCCGACACGCCCCGTTAGGCGCCCACCGCCAATGATGGGTACCGGATTCCCCGCGTCATCGATCCCGATGCGCCGGGTGAAAAAGAGATCGGCGGCTTGCGGCGTTCCCGCCGAGAAGATCCCCGCGTTCTCGAGAAAGAAGGGGCGTTTTTCAGGGAAGAAGACGGGAAAGCGCGTGAGATTGGTGCGCTGCTCGTCGACCTCGACCTGCGCGAAGTCGGTGTTGTACGTGAGGTCCAGCGTTAGGCTCGGCGTCAGGCCGTATTTCACATCGGCGCCCCATTCGCCGGGATACCGTGTTTTCACTCCATTCACGAAGTCGCGCTGCGCCGACGACAGGACGTACGGGGTGATGGTGGCGACGCGCCGCACCGGGACCTGCAATGAATCGAGCGTCCCCGCGAGCGACATGCGATACATGTTGAACTGCCGGGGGACAAACGACCAAAAGGATTCTTCGTTCTTGCGGCGCACCATGCGGGCGATGTTGAGCCCCCACGTCTGCATCGCACCGCCCCCATACCGTAGCGTCGAGAACGGGATGCGGAATTCGGCGTACCAGCCCAAGGAGTCAGTAGACGTGGCGACCTTCCAGCTTGCGTCCCAATTGAGGTTGAAGCCTCCCATCGAGCCCGCTTGCGCCTGCGTCTGGCCAGCTGCAACGAGCCCGCCCCCCTCACCTTCGCGAATCACCTGGCCGTCGTACTCGACGCCCGCCGGCGTCGTCGCAAAGACGAAACCGTTCTGCCGGTCATGATAGGTATCGAAGATGACGGCGATGTAATCGCTATTGGCGATCGCGACGTCGCGAATCTTTTCGCCGGCGACAATTCCGCTCACGTCGCGGTCGTGCATCCACGCGCCGATGTACAGCGCCTCGCCATCGGCGAGTATGCGCACCTCGGTGCGTTCGGTCGCTGGCTCACCTTCCTTGAGCTCGCGCTGAATGAAGTCGGTGAAAGTCTTTCCCTTCGACCACTCGGCCTCATCGAGGTGTCCATCGATGGTGGGGGCCTTTGAAATCGGCGTCGCCATTCCAATGCGCGGTGTGCGCAGTGGGGTGGGGACGCTCGTAGCCTGCACGGACATGTCCTGGGCAGCCGCTGGGGCAACCGCAAGAATGGCGGCGAGCATCGACGTGACTGTCGGAATGCGAAGAAGGATGCGTCGCATGAGCGAGTGGAAATACGATTGGGAGAGCACGCGCGCCGTGGCGCGGACCGCGCCCGGAGAGTACGCGGGCAGCGCCTGCTTCGTTCTCGCCGGCAGAGCGCCGCAGCCAAGCTCGCGAGGGGACCCCGCAATTGGAAGGCGTGCTTTTCGGATGGCACACTCGCGGCAACGACGTACTTTGTCCGCGCCTCGCCTCATCAGCCACTTGCATCTGCACGTGCGTACGAAGAGGCGCGGCAGTGGTGGTTGGCGACTCCCCGTCGAGATTGGTCAACTCGCGCGTGGAGCGTCGACGTTGTGCTCTTTCCCGGCTCGCAAGGATCCATTCTCGCGCTTCCCACTCGATGCCGGGGGCGTGCCGAACTAGCGGTGGAATTCCTGTCGCTCACGGGTCGCCTTTAACGATCACGGAAGACGACGACGTTGTCCGATGCTGATCACTTCACCCATCTCGAGGATGTCATGACACACCGAGCGTCGAAGGACTTTCGCTGCCATCGCCTAACGAGTGCGATGCAGGCGATGTGCATCGCAGCCATCCTCGCCTTGGTGGCCGGAGCGAATGCCAACGCACAAGCGAAAGGCGGGCTTCGAATCGCCGTCACCTATCCCGCAGAGAAGCTCGACGGTTCAAGTCGCACCGCCGGACTCGATGGGCGCCTGATGGTCATCCTCTCATCCGATTCGACCTCCGAGCCGCGCTACCAAATCACCTACTCGCTCGGCGCCCAACCAGGTTTCGCCATCGACGTGGATGGGTGGAAAGCAGGCGAGACGCGCTACATCGATGCGTCCTCCTTCGGATTTCCAGTGGCGTCGCTCCGCGATCTCCCGCGCGGGACGTATTCCATGCAGGCAGTGCTCAATCGCTACGAGACGTTTCATCGGAGTGACGGCGTCACGGTGAAGCTCCCGCCCGACATGGGAGAAGGGCAGCATTGGAATATCAAGCCGGGGAATCTCTACTCGACGCCGCGCTCGGTGACGGTCGATCCGTCCAAGAGCAGCGTCATACCGATCGTCCTCGACCAGGTGATGCCAAAGTTCCCCGAGTTCAGGGAGACTAAATACGTAAAACATGTCCGCATTCGCAGCGAACGCCTCTCGAAATTCTGGGGGCGCGACATGTTTCTCGCGGCGTTCGTCACGTTGCCCGAGGGTTTCGACTCTCATCCGCAGTCGCGATATCCGCTGGTGGTCAACCACGGACATTTTTCGCTCGAACCCGAGAACTGGCGAGAGATCGCGCCCGATCCAGACCTAAAGCCGGATTACAGCGATCGATTTTCACTTCCTGGCTACAATCGCATCCAGCAGGAATACAATTATCAACTGTACAAGGATTGGACGGGCCCTGGCTTCCCTCGCGTGCTCATGGTGCAGATCCAGCACGCCACGCCGTTCTACGACGACTCGTATGCCGTCAACTCAGCCAACAACGGACCGTACGGCGACGCCATTCAGTACGAATTGATTCCTGAAATCGAAAAGCGCTTCCGCGGCATCGGTGAAGGGTGGGCGCGCTTTGTCTTTGGTGGATCGACGGGTGGGTGGGAGTCGATGGCCGTTCAACTCTTCTATCCCGACGAATACAACGGCGCGTGGGTCGCCTGTCCCGATCCTATCGACTTTCACGCATACACGACGGTGAATATCTACGCCGACACCAACGCGTACTACGCCGCATCGCGCTGGAAACGCCTGCCGCGCCCCGGACATCGCAACTACCTGGGACAGGTCGATGCCAGTCTGCAGGACGTGAATCTCTACGAGAACTTGTTAGGCACGAAGGGGCGATCGGGAGAGCAGTACGACGTGTGGGAGAGTGTCTTCTCTCCGCGTGACAACGATGGATATCCGCGCCGCATCTGGGACAAGCTCACGGGAAAGATCGACACCACCACTGCCGCCTACTGGCGCGAGCACTACGACCTCTCCCACATCCTGCAACGCGACTGGGCGACGTTAGGCCCTAAGCTGCAAGGCAAACTCCGCATCTTCGTCGGCGACATGGACAACTACTACTTGAACAACGCCGTCTACGAAGTCGAAAAATTCTTGAAGACGAAGCCCGAGGCAGATGCGGTCGTCGACTACGGCGATCGCGACGAGCATTGCTGGAACGGAGACCACACCCGCGCCAACGCGTACTCTCGGCTACGCTATCCGCAGATGGTGTTGCCGTGGGCCGTCGAGCGGATGTTGCAGACCGCGCCGCCTAACGGGGATGTGCGGAGCTGGCGTTACTGAGCAGCGGTTATCAGTCTGTCTTTCGAACCGCGCTGGGGGCGAGACGCATGCCGTCTCGCCCCCTTCTTGTTATCGCTCAGTGGCGAGAGCGGCAATCAGTTGGCTCAGCGCGCGCACGTCTTTCAAGTCGAGCACTTCGCCAGGAGAGTGTGAGTATCGTCCGGGCCACGACAACCCCACGTTAGGCGCGCCGAACACCGCGATCGCCGAGCCGTCAGTGCCACCATGCGTGGTCCCGACTTGTAGTGGAATCGCGTGCGCGCGCGCTACTCGCTCGACGCGCTGCATTTCTTCCAGTGGCGACATGGCGGCGTCGTCGAGCCCGCGCATCACGACGCCACGCCCTAGCGGCGCGAGCGCGAAAGTCGGAAGCTCGAGCGGAGTGTCGCTGGAGACAAACGTGTCGATGCTGTAGACGCGTGATAACGAGGCGCCATACCGCGATGCAAACGCGCGTGCGCCGAACAGGCCGACTTCCTCCTGTACCGACCAGACGAAGATCACTTTTCGCGTTAGGGTTCGAGGGTCGAGCGCACGCGCCGCGAGTAGCAGCGCGGTCGACCCGGTGCGGTCGTCGCTTGCCCGGCCCGTGATACGAGTGCCAGCGAGTCGCCCCGCACGTTTGTACGACGTAACGCCCAAGCCCACGCGCCCGCCGCGCGCGATGAGTTGCGCCGAGTCCATCCCGAACCACGCGGACAGCGCGCCCGGGTTCTTCACACGGGCGGTATCGCGTGGAATGAACACGCCACGCAGCGACTCGGCGGCGCGCCCGTTGGCGTCGGGTTCGAAGTGGAGAAGTGCCGTCTGTCCTTCCCACGCGGTGACGACCGGCCCGCCGAGCCGCCTAAGGGAAACCGTGCCGTCAGCTGCAATGCGCTCCACCGCGAAGGCAACCTCGTCCATGTGCGCCATGAAGACCACGCTGTCACGATCGGGGCCCGCGGCGACGATGATGTTGCCGGCCGAGTCAACGACGGCGCGTTGCTTTGCCCACGGAGGAAGCATGTCGAGGAGGGCGGCACGGACGCGCCATTCGTGTCCGGGAACACCGGGGAGGTCCGCGAGCCGCACGAATGTTCGCTCGGCGTCGCCGAATGCGTCCGTGCGCGGTGCGAGTGTGCGTGTCGTGTCGAGCTTCAGCGCCGGCCACGCCGCACTCGGCGTATTTACCGCGCCCGCTTGAACCACACGCGACAACAGATCTCGTGCATCGCTGGCGTGAATCGATTCCACGAACGATCCACCGAAACGAACCCTTGGCGCGATGATGCGCATCGAGTCGAGCTTCGCCGTTCTTCCGATGGCGAGCTGTGGCAACCGCGCAAGCGCGATGATCGCGTCGAAGGAAGCAGCGCGCCCCGCCTCGACAATGGTCAGTGCATCGATGCGTCCCATGCGCGCGAGTACTCCGCTCAATCCGACCCAACCGAAGGCGCGTTGAGTTGAGAGTATCCACGTTGTTTCGCCGGACTGGGGAGCGCCGGCGCTGGCTGCGGCGACCACCGCGGCACAGGAGGCGCGCGCACCGGCGCCCGGTCCAGCGGCAAATCCTTCGTAGGTCCACGCGGGGCGGTCGGCGAGGACAGGATCGAGCAACCGGATGCCTAACGAACTCGCCTCGGCACGCGACTGCACGCCGACATCTATCCACAGTTGGTCGACCCAGGTGATCGTGGTGTCACCGCGATGTTGGCGCGCGAAGTGGCCATTGGCGACCGCCACGACGCCGTCACGTTCCCCATTCCGCGTGAGCACTTTCACGCGTTGCGCTTCGTGAAACTGATCCCACAACGGATGTTGGGGCGCTGCATTTCCGGCGCGGTGCACTCGGAGGTAGCCCTCGTCCGTGATCTCGCTGACAACGTACTGCGGAATGTCCAACGCACAGGCGACCACGCGTCTTGGCGTCCCGCTCCCGGTGCGCTTGAGAACGTTCCCGCGCGCGTCAGCGCTCCAGCCAGAGAGTTCGCGCGTTAGGCGCGTCGCAATCGCTGCGTCGCGTCCCGGTGCGACGGGGAGCGCAATCCAGGTCGAGAGCGCATGCGCGACTGCATCATCGCCGGTCGAAGTGTTTTGGGTCGCCCCCTCGCGAAGGGCCGCTAGCGAGAGCAGCGCGACGGCGGCTGCATAACGAGTGCGCATGGACATCATGGCGTGTGACGGGGAGTCGTTGCGTGAGCGCCGGAATCTGCGGCGAAGTGCCACGTCCATTTTCGCTTCGGCGTGCGCACTATGCGTCGTCCCGACTGGTCGAATCGGCGCGCACGACCACCGGAAGGGGAATCACCTTAGGCGTGTGCCCCGTGGTCTCGATGAATCGCTTCGCCGCGTCGTGCGAGAGGATCAACGTCGCGGAATTCACCATCGGGTGGCAGCGCAGCGGCTCACCGTTCCAGATGTCGGCATCGAGCACCAGTTCCACACTCGCCGCGCCGGGATGCGCGATGGCCAGGAGGGTGACCGCACCGGGCGTCACGCCTAAATGCGTCATGAGCCGTTCCGGCGAGCCTAACGACAATGTATCGGCGCCGATCAAGCGTGCCGTCTGGCGAAGGTCGACGCTCTTGCTGCATGCCGTCACGACGAGTACATGGCGGCGCCCCCGTTTGTCGCGGACGAAGAGATTCTTCGTTTGAACGCCGACGGCCGCCGGCGGAACCAAGCGGTCGGCTTCGTCGCAGGTATTGACCGGCGGGTGGTCGAATCGCTCGTACGCTATGGCGTGATCGTCGAGATAGCGGCAGATGGCGACATCTCGCGGGTCTCGATCTCCGTCGTTAGGCGTTCGCTTCGGGTCAGTCACGCGATGCCACCTTGCGTTCGGCGCGCGCCTTGATGCCGAGCAACATGCCACGCTCCATGATGAAGTGTGCTGGCTCCACGAAGTAAAACGAGAGCGGCGAGATGAATAGCATGCGGAAAGAATAGTCGCCCGGGCCACGCGCCTGCACGAGGACGCGCGATGTCGAATCATCGATGGCGCGCACACGAAATGCTCCCCACTGCGCCAGCACCATCTCGTGCGGCGGGTTCCAGTGCGTGATCTTCCAGCCGAGATCGCGACCGAATCGCCCATTCAAATAATCAGGTTGCGTCGCTCGAACCAACTCCCCGACTGCGCGTCGCTGCCATTGGGGAACGAGCGAGTCTGAGTTGGCGATGTGGTCGCCGAATGCGCGTTCGAGCCAGTCATAGGAATAGAAGCCGGCGCGATCTTGCCCCATCTGCGCGACCCACGGCCAGACGCTGTCCGCCGGCGCGTGCACGGTGATGCCGTGATCGACCCGATATCGCGTCCTTGCGTCCAGCGCCACGCCCGGGATCGACTCGGCGCGTTCGCCTAACGTCGACCCCCACGTCTGGTGCCAGGGCCGGAGCGCGACCAGAAGCGCCGTCCATGTCAGTATTACCCACGCCCCTCCGTGCCACAGGTGTTGCCAATAGTTAGGTCGGTCGCGCGTCACGACGGGCATCTCGCTGGTGACCATCGTCGGCGTGTGAATTTCGGGATGCGCGCATCGCGCCCACCATCGCACGAGCATCGCCAGCACGACACTCAGCAGGATACCGGCGCCGGCGAGTACCGATAGACCGCCCCTCCACTGGACGAGCATCGATGCAATCGCTGCGAACGATGCGAGCGGCGCTGCGTATCGCCCTAACGACTCCACGCCCCAAACGGCAAATGCAGCAGCCATGAATCCACACATGGCCACGAGCCAGAGCGGCATGACGATCCAGGGATTCATCGCCCCGGCGGCCCAACTTCCCACTGCCGTCTGTGCGAGGGCGTGCAGAAAGAGGGCGAGTCCAAGGAGGAAGGGACGCATGTGGCGCAGAGTGCTGCGCGGCGCGGGTCCCGTCAATCGGGCGAGGTCGCCCAAGGGGCGAGACGGAGCAGAACGACTACCTCGGCGGCGTCGAAGAACTGTCGCCAGCCATGTCGGCGACGATGTGTGGCATGCCGTTGCGGCTGGCGGGCGCTAATTCCGATGGGCGGAGCGTGGCGCCGAGTCCCGCGTGCGCGAGGGTGGTAATGACCCCATCTCCGCTGCTCGGGGAACTGTTCCTTCGCGAGTTGGGGGAGACGAGCGCTACGGTGTTCTTAACACGGCCGCGCGCCGAGTGCGATTAACGTCGCCGCGCGCGCGACGTCCAAATGGTCGAGCAATGATACGTCGTCGCCGCCCGCTCGCATGGTGCGTCGGAGCGCACGACTCGGAGGAGACCATGTTACGTACGACGAGAATCGCCGCGCTCCTGACGGCGCTTTCAATTACCGGCGCGAGTGCGCTCATGGCGCAGAGCACGGATTCCACCCGCACGCCTCCGCCGCGAGCACGCCGGCAGTTCGGTGATAGCACCGGTGCCACGCGCGGACAGTTTCGGAGTGAACGCGGCTTCGCGCGCAGCGGTGGTCCGGGGGCGTTCGCACCGCGCGGCCGCGGCTTCGCTGGCGGACTCGGAGCCGGTCCGATGTCGTTTGGTGGCCGCGGCGGAATGCTGCGCGGAATCACGCTGAGCGATGCGCAGAGGAAGTCGCTGACTGCTGGGCGCGTGAAGCACCTCACCTCGATGAAACCGCTGCAAGTCGAGATGATCTCGGCGCGAGCCGATGCGCAGATCGCGCAGCTCAACGGCGATCAGAAGGCGCTCGACGCGGCCAACGCCCGCCTAACGAGCGCGCGCGATCAGATGCGCAAGCTGATGCAGGACCGATCACCCACCACAGATCTGCGCAACGTCCTCACCCCCGATCAGCAGAAGATCTTCGACAAGAATCTGTCGGACGGGATGCAGCGCCGTGCATCGATGATGCGCATGATGCGCGGGCGAGGCATGGGACAGATGCGCGGCATGCCCGGGATGCGCGGGCCGGGTGGCATGAACGGCTTTCGCGGAGGAATGCGGCAACGCGGTTTCGGACCTGGCGCAGCGGGCGCGATGCCCGGCGAAGGGATGCGTCCAGGGATGGGTCCGCGTCGTTACGACGATAACGAACTGTCTGACGATGATCAGCCCGGCGACTTTGATGGTGAGTTCGCGATGGGACCCGGTGCTCCGGCGTTCGTCGGCGATCGCATGGGTTACGAGATGATGGGCGACTTCGACGATGTGGATGAGATCGACGACATCGATGATCTCGACGTCTTCGCCTGGGGAGGGAGAGATTTTGCACCGCCGCTTCCGACAGCCGTCGCGCCGCGCCTAACAACTCCAGTTCCCGACCTTCGTCCGTAATACGAACGTGGCATCGATGCCGTGAGTGCCGTTCCACCCACGACGTCGAACAAACGAAGCGGGCCATCTCATCGTGAGGTGGCCCGTTTCGCGTTGACATCCGTTCTCCCAAGTCGTACGGTCGTTCGCCGCTACATCCTTTCTTCGTTTGGCTCGAGGTTTCGTCCATGCGACCGGTCCTCGTCTCCATCGCCCTCCTCAGCGTCGTCTACCTCGGTCTAGCCGGGGCGCTCGCAGGCCAGGATCCGTGGGGTACTCCACATGACGACGACCTGGGGCCGGCGAGGCTGACGCTGTGCAATCACGGCGAACGAAACGTCAGTGTGGCGCTTGGAACCATTGACCTTGCTGCCTTTGGACACAGCCTAACGATTTCGGGATGGACCAACGTGAAGCGGGGGACGTGCGGCGCGATCTACATGTTCGAGAAGAACTTGAGCGTCCCGGTGCAGGCTTACCTCGCATTCGCTTACTTCAACGAGCGCGGGGAGTTCACGCCTGCGCAGGTGACGTCGACTCCCGATATCGGCGAGTGGAGGTACTACCAGTTGGGGATGCTACTGCGAAACTCGCCCGGGCACGGCCCCGCTCTCACACCCGCATCGCGACGAATGTGCGTGAACCGTGGACCGCTCGAATACACCATCGCGGGCGAAGCAAGTCCCGACTGTTCCTCGCTTCGCCCCAATGGTGTCTCAGGCGCACTCACACCCCTCGACGCGCAGTTTCTCTTTCATCCCTCGGCGCAGCGTTGCATTCGAAACGACACATACATGACCACCCACTGCGACGGGGGGAGCTACTACCTCGATGTCGCGCCGAGAGCTGGAGACTTGGATCTCCGCGCCAGTCATGAGCAAACGCATGAAGGCGAGTCGGACAATCAAGCGCGCTCGCCGGCCCAAAAAGCGGCCGACATGGTTGCTGCCGCAGCGATCGTTGCCGTGATCGGAAAGATGATTGCCGACGCGGGAACGCCGATTCCTCTGCCGAAGCCGGAGCACGAACCGTCATCGTGGGATGACGTACGTCCCCTGTTCTGGAAGACTCCCATGCAAACGGCTGGTGCATTCCACCCAAGCTGGATCAAGCAGGTGGTGTCGGTGCGCGGAACCGTGTCTCGAGTGGACGAAAAGGGCGACATGTTCACGACGATCCACTTCAAGGAATCGGCGAACCTCGTGTTGTGCGCGAATTACACAAATTTCCTGAAGCGAACGCTCACCCCTGATCTCTCGACGTTGGTGGGGAAAGTCATCGAGTTCACGGGGCAAGTGGAGCAGTTCGAGCCGTGTGGCTCGTTCGCCGACATTCGCGCGCTGGAGCCGGAACAGCTACGACTGGTGCCGAGATAGACGGCGTTACCGTTTGCGTGCTGCCATGGGGACGAGCCATCGCAGGAGGGGTACGCGGCTGCCGACGCCGACGGCGGCCAAACTTATTAACAGCGCGCCTAACGCGACCAGGGGCGCGAAGCGCGCATCCGCGAGGTACGGGGCGCTCTGAGGAACGAGTCGAGGAACTCCCTCGAGTACGAGCGGGTGCGCCAGATAGACGGGATACGAGGCGTCGGCGAGCCAACGCAGCCATCGCCGCTCGTTAGGCTTCGACGCACGGGGAACGACACTGGCCGGCGTTGGTGAAAATCCCCGTGGCGCGAACAACACCCACCACGCCACCGCCATCAGCACGACATTCGGCGTGAGATACGCATAAAACCGTTCGTCGAAGACCGGTGTGACAAGCTTACCGCCAGCTGCAACTGTAGCCGCCGTGGCGCGCACAATCGTCCAGTGGCGCAGCCACGCGGTTCCGAGGGTCGTGACGAGATACGCAGCGATACCCGCCAGCAGCAACGCGCGCCGCCCGTTAGGCGACACGCGCGGTGTGGCCAGCCAGCCGCCGAGCACGAGGAACCCTGCGTATCCGCCGAATACCAGAAAGTCGAGCCGCGGCGGATATCCGTACGCAATGCGCGCCGCCCACGGCGCAACGACGGCCAGCGTGCCCCACAAAACGAGTGCGTAACGCTTTTCCTCCTCCCGCGCGCTGCACCACCACCGTGAGACGATCGGAAGCGCGAAGAAGAGTCCGCCGGCCACCCACACATACCAGAGGTGGTAGTGCGTCTCGCCCAGTACGAGCGTGCGCCATGCGCTGGTCGCACTCCATGGTTTGTGTTGGCGCCAACGGTCCCACGCCCAATACACGAGCATCCAGAGGATTGCCGGTCGCCAAAACGCAAACGCGCGCCGGCGCAGTGAGCTCCAAGGCTCGAGCGCACAGTCGATGCGCAGGGCGAGCGCACCCGTGAGCATGAAAAAGAGTGGAACGGCCGGTCGCGCCAGGGCGTCGAGCGCGTTAGCCCACATCCACGTCGCGTAAGTGACGCTGAAACTCGCGACGGAAGGTGCGACCGTATGCAGCAATACAACCCCGGCCATCGCCAGCACGCGAAGCCGATCGGCCTCGTCCGAGCGCCGGAACTTGACGCTTCGCTCAGCAGGCTTCTCGAGGGTCTCTGGTTCGACGCTCTGAAGTACAGATGTCACGCGAACATCGGTTTCGTTCACTCCTCAAACGGGCGCTGCAAGGTCGAGCGAAGGCTCGCGCGACGCAATCGTGCGAACGTCGTCTCCGCCAACTCTTCCATCCCGTCGTGACCCGCGGCATGATGGAGAATCCTTCTCGCATCTCTCATGACTCGACTCGCCAAATTGCTGATCATAGCCAGCGCGCTAGCGCCGGCCACCAACGCGCAGCTCTTGATTGCGCAAAAATCACCACGTCCGCGTCCAGAATTATCGGCCGAGGGCTTCACGCTGCAGCAGGTGAAGTCGTACCCGTTTCCGAATGAGCTGAGTGCGGCCTCGTCGGCCAATCGCATTGCGTGGGCCTTCAACGAGCAGGGAATCCGCAACATCTGGGTGGCGGAAGGGCCCGACTTCAAGGCGCGACAACTCACGCGCTACACGATCGATGACGGCCAGGAGCTGACGTCGGTACAACTCACACCAGACGGAAGCCACGTCGTGTATGTGCGCGGCGGCGATCACGGCGCGAACTTCGACGACGAGCTTCCGGTCAACCCGTTAGGCATGCCGACGCCGAACCGGGTGCAGGTGTGGACGGTGCCATTTTCCGGCGGAGAACCCAAGTCGTTAGGCGAGGGTGACGCACCCGTCGTATCTCCGAAAGGTGATGTCCTTGTCTTCGAGCGCGATCGACAGTTGTGGAGCGCGCCAATTGACGGTAGTGGAGCAGCGGCGCGTATCATCACTGCGCGCGGATCCAACGGCGGCGCGGTCTGGTCACCCGATGGAAAGCGACTGGCCTTTGTCTCCAACCGTGGCGACCACTCGCTTATCGGGATTTACTCGGCGCCTGACGTACCAATCGTCTATCTCGCCCCATCCACCAACCGCGATGCGTCGCCACGTTGGTCGCCAGATGGTAGCCGTATCGTATTCGTTAGGCGTCCAGGGGCCGGTGGTGCGCCAGAACCAATCCTCGCGCAACGCCCGAGCGAATGGGGATTGTGGACGGCGAATACGACAACCGGTGATGCCAAGCTCCTGTGGCAATCGCCGAAGACGTTGCGTGGTTCGGTTCCGTCCACCGAAGGGGGGACAAACCTGCACTGGGCGTCGGGCGGGCGAATCGTCTTCCTCTCGTACATGGACGGTTGGCCGCACCTGTACTCGTTAGGTGAAGGGGGCGGGACTCCGCTCCTCCTCACTCCAGGCGACTATATGGCGGAGTACATCACGCTTGCGCCTGACGGCCGCACACTCGTGTTTGCCGCCAACAGCGGCGCCACGCCTGATGACATCGAGCGCCGGCACATCGTCACTGTTCCCGTCGATCGTGCCGCACCCAAAGTCCTCACGCCAGGCACGGGACTCGAATGGACCCCTGTCATCCTCGGCGATCTCAAGACTGTCGCCTTTCTCTCCGCTACCGCGCAGCGACCACCACTACCGGCTGTGATGCCGCTCGCCGGCGGATCCGTCGCGATGATCGGCGCTGAACGTGTGCCCGCGGATTTCCCCGCCGCACAACTCGTGACGCCGCGTGCGGTGACCTACAAGTCCGAAGATGGCGTTCTCGTCCACGCCCAACTCTTTGAAGCAGTAACGGCCGACCAACGACGCCTCCCGCGCGGAACACTCGCGGCGAAAAAGCCGGCAATCGTCTATGTGCACGGCGGCCCGCCGCGGCAGATGCTCGTGGGATGGCACTATTCCGACTACTACGCGAATGCCTACGCGATGAACCAGTACCTCGCGTCAAAGGGATTCGTCGTCTTGTCGGTGAACTATCGGTTGGGCATCGGCTATGGCTACGAATTTCATCGTCCGCCTAACGCTGGAGCACAGGGCGCCAGCGAGTACCTCGATGTGAAGGCCGGGGCCGAGTACCTCAAATCGCTTCCCGGTGTGGATGGTACGAAGATCGGGATCTATGGCGGGTCATACGGCGGATTCCTTACCGCGCTCGCCCTTGGCCGAAACTCCGATCTCTTTGCCGCCGGCGTAGACATTCACGGAGTACACGACTTCACCGCGGGGACCTCGGGTGCTGGCTCCGTGTTCAGCGCGGCCGCAGGGGAGGCCGGGCGTTTTGCGCCGGCTGATCGCGACAAGGCGATCGATGTCGCATGGAAGTCCTCGCCTATCTCGTCCGTGCCGACGTGGAAGTCACCGGTGCTTCTCATCCACGCAGATGACGATCGCAATGTGCGATTCTCGCAGACCGTCGATCTCGCGCGGCGCCTAACGGCACAAGGCGTCTCGTATGAGGAACTCATTGTCGTCGACGACACACACCACTGGATGCGTCACGCCAATCAAATGCGCGTGAACAACGCCATCGCAGATTATCTGGAGCGGAAGCTCAAAGGCGCTGTGCAGTAGACGTTATAGCTGACTCGTCAGGCGGCGGAGCGCGCAATTGCAACTCGGCGAGCGGGACGTTGGGAAGATCTCATCGTCCCTTTCGCATTTCACCGATGACAAAAGCCCCGAGTCATCGTATAGTGTCGCGTCTTCAACGCCTTATTTTTCTCTCCGTGTCGAATCCCCCCCCGCTGGAGTTGCGCGTTGAGTGCGCTGAGGCTGCGCGTCTGGCCGAGGCCATCAGCGAACTCACCAGCGAACCGATCGATGAGATCGTCGTCATGGCGCTCAAAGAGTGTCTGGCGCGCGAGAAGCGCAAACGCGCCAAGGCGCGGCGTGACAAGCGCGTTGATGCGCGGACGTCGCAGCTTGCAGATCGCGTAGCCGACTATCCAGTGGTCGACGACCGAACGCCGCCAGAGCCTGATTGGTACGACGCGTTCCCCTCTGACTAGGAGAGCTGCAGGGAAGAGTTAGGTGCGCGCTGACGATGACTCGTCAGCGCGTTTTCTTTCCCGTGGCCTCAGCGAGAACCGCATTCATCCCCTGCACGAACAGTTCAGGGGGAATCATTCCCGGGACACGCTCGCCGTTGATGAAGAAGGTCGGCGTGCCGCGAATACGAAGGGTCTCGGCGAGCGCATTGTTCATCGCCAACTGCTGCGTCGCGCGCGGCGATTTCATGCACGCCGCAAATTTACCGGCGTCGAGCTTGAGCTCGGCCGCATAACGAGCGACTAACACTCCCGGGTCCGGCGCCTTGAGCCATGCCTTACGCCGATCGTAGAGCAGGTCGTGCATCGGAAAGAACTTCCCCTGTTCCGACGCGCAGATTGAGCCTAACGCGGCCGCTGTGGAGTTGAACATCCCAATGGTGAACGGGACGAACTTCAAATAGACACGCCCGGGCTTCACGTAGAGTGAATCCATGAGCGGAACCGTTTCGCGCCAGAACTTCTCGCAGTAGCTGCATCCGAAGTCGGCGAACTCGACGATCCACGCCGCTGCCTTGGCGTTACCGCGTGCATAGCCGGCCGCATCCAGCGTGACGACACGCTCCGGAAGCTGCACCTTCATCTGGGCATGCGCCGGCGCACTCAGTCCCAGCCAGAGCGCGGCCACAACGCTCAAGACCCTGGGCCCAGTTCCGCAGAAGCGCCGCGAAGGTGGGGCGATTGAGAAGTCCCTGTTCATACATGCAAAGCTAGCGTGGTCAACGTACACTCACGAATTCATGGGGAGTTTTTCCGCCCACTGGCGTATTCATCAGGTGTACCCAGATATCTGCAGGAGGTTTTGTGAACACCACCCGAGCGACGGCAACACTCGGCGGGGGCTGCTTTTGGTGCCTCGAAGCCGTTTATCAGGAAGTCGACGGAATCGAGTCGATCCGTTCCGGCTACGCCGGCGGACACGTTGTGAATCCCACGTACGAAGAAGTATGCGGCAAACAAACCGGCCACGCTGAAGTCGTTCAGCTGACATACGATCCGGCGAGGGTCTCGTATCGCACGATTCTCGAGGTCTTCTTTGCGATTCACGATCCCACGACACCCAACCGCCAGGGGAACGACGTGGGGCCGCAGTATCGGTCGGTGATCTTCACGCACGACGCTGCGCAAGAAAAAGAGGCGCGCGAGATCATCGATGAACTCACGCGCGACAAAGTCTTTGATGCGCCCATCGTGACCGAAGTGCTCGCGCTCCCCGTTTTTTATTCAGGCGAGGACTACCACCAGAACTACTATCGCCAGCACAAACTTCAACCGTATTGTGCCTTCGTCATCTCACCGAAACTGGCGAAGTTCCGCAAACATTTTTCGTCCCGCGGAAAGGCAGAGGCGAAGAGTTAAAGCGACGGCTCGTGGCGATGCACCGATCGCGCGCCGTCGAGCGTGCACGCGCCAACGCCGGGGCCCGCGCCTGAAACGCGTTCCGAAGCCCGGCCGGTAGTTAGAAGCTCCAGCCCCCTCTCGTCAGGAAAACCCAACGGTCGGCCGCCGTCGTGTGTCCAAGACGGCGACACGATGACGCACCTCGCAATCGCTTCGGTTGGTCCGGAGAGTGGAGATGAGAGTCAGCTGGTCGCACGCGCGCGTCGTGGCGACCGGGAGGCTGCCCACGCCCTCTACGAGCGCCACGCCGAACGTGTCTACCGATTGCTGGTTCGGCTGAGTGGTGACGACGACGATGCGCGCGATCTGACGCAGGACGCATTCGTGCGCGCCTTCGATCGCATCGCGACGTTCCGCGGCGATTCGTCGTTCGGCACGTGGCTCTATCGCATTGCGCTTTCTGTTGGCCTCAACGCGCGCCGTCGCGACCACCGAATGGCGAAGCGCTGGGACCGGATCACCGACGACGTGGCCGATGAAACGCCTAACGTGGATCCCGATCTGCAACAACGCTTGCGCAGCGCGATCGCCGAGCTCCCGGAGAAGCAGCGCGTGGTCTTCGTGATGCACGCGCTGGAGGGATACACGCACGTGGAGATCGGGGAGATTCTCGGGATCTCGGAAGGGACGAGTAAAGGGCGATTGTTCGACGCGCGCGGGCGACTCAAGCAAGCGCTCGCGCCTTACCAGGATGAGTACTGATGATGCATGACTCACAACATATGGACAGCAGCGGCGACGACGCTCGCGCCATGGACGACGCGAGTCTCGATCGCCTCATTATCGGCGAACGATTGTCGTTAGGCGATACGAGCGCGCCGGTCGACGCCATGTGGATGGATATCGAGCAACGTACGTCGTTAGGCGCTCGGACGGTGGTGGGACGGCGCTGGATGACATGGGTCGGCATGGCGGCGACGTTGGTCCTGGGCTTCGCGCTCGGACGCATCCCATTCGGGCCGGGTGCACGTACCGTCGCCGGTTCGCCCGTGGCGGCAGTCGCAGCGCGCGCGGTTATCGTCGCCCAGCCCTACGAGCATACGACGGCAGATCTGTTGGGCGAGACGGCCGTGTTGCTGGCGGCGCTGCCGTCGGGGGGGGAGAGCGCAGAGGTCGCGAACGATCGGCGGCTCGCGCGTGACGCCGCGCAGTTGCTCGTCACCACACGCCTGCTTCTCGATTCTCAGGCGTCGTCTGATCCGCGCTTGCGCACGCTGCTTGAAGACCTGGAGCTCGTGCTCGCGCAGATCGCGCGCATGCGCGCCAGCGACAACACGAATGACATCGAGTTGATCACCGAGGCGTTGCATGAGCGTGAGCTTGTACCGCGCATTCGCACCTACGCCGCGCAACTCGCCGCTTCCGCCGACTGACCATCATGCGACTAACTACTAATTGCAAACTGGTGCTGGCCCTCGCGTTTGCCGCACCACTCGCGCTCGCGGCACAGGATCGTCCGCCGCGTCCGCCGAAAGTGGCGGCGCCCGTACCGCCGCGTGTGCCGCGTGCACCGCTAAACGGCGATGACTTCTGGACGGACACCGACAAATCGACGCGCTGGAACTTCGAGTTCGATCGCACGTGGAGAAACGCCGATTTCGGCGCCTTCGAAGGAGATCGTGCATTCATGGATCTCAAGCGCGATGCGCGACTCGATTGGCGGTCGAGCCACGAGGATGCGCAACGCGAAGTGGATCGTGCCCTCCGTGACGCCCAATGGGAAGCCGAACGCGCCGTCCGCGATGCGCAACTGGAGAACAACGAAGCAATTCGCGACGCACGGCGTGACGGCGCTCGAATCGCGCGGGAAAACGCGCGTGATCTGTCGAGAACATTTGCATTGGCGCCGTTCGATGGAAGGCCGGCCACCGGCAATTGGGGGCGCGGAGGGGGGAGCGAGTGGGAGTTCTCGGACAAACTATATACAGCGCCTGCGCTCGGATGGGGACTTTCCACCAACGACGGACTTGTTCCTCCAATGCGTTGGCTCGGTTCGCAGTGGCACGACGATCCCGCCGACTCGCTCTATCGTCAGGCGCGCGAAATGTTGAACCGTGGCGAATGGCGGCGCGCAGCGTCGATCTTCCGCGAAATTCCGGCGAAGTACCCCAACAGCGCCTACGCGCCAGACGCGCTCTATTGGCAGGCCTTTGCGCTCTATCGCATTGGCGGCTCGGCTGAGTTGCGCGATGCCATCGGCGTGCTCGATGCGCAGCGCGGCAAGTATCCCGGTGCTCGCACCCAGTCCGATGCATCGGCGCTGGCCACACGAATTCGAGGCGCCTTGGCTGCCCGCGGCGACGCGCAAGCCGCGGCTCAGATCTCGAAGACCGCCTCTGACTCGACGACGAAGTGCGATCAGGAAGAACTCGCGGTGCGGATCGAGGCGCTCAGCTCACTCTCCCAGGCCGACCCAGATGGAGCCGCGCCGATTCTTCAGAAAGTGCTCGCGCGCCGCGACGAGTGCTCGGTACAACTCCGGCGCAACGCGGTCTTTCTCCTGGTCAGCAAAAAGCGTGATGCCGCAACGATCGCGCAACTCACGCAGGTCGCGAAAAACGATCCGTCTCCCGAAGTGAAGGCGGCGGCGGTCGAGTGGATGTCGCGCATCTCTGGCGAAGAAGTAGTCAGCACGCTCGAGGAGTTGGCGAAGTCGTCAGACGATGAACGCGTGCAGCGCGCGGCCGTGCGTGGTCTGATGATGAATCCCACACCGCGCGCTCGTGCCGCTGTGCGCGCACTCGTCGAGCGCAACGACACTCCCGAGCGTCTCCGCGCCGAAGCGTTAGGCAGCTTCAGTGGCGAGCGTGCCACCAGTGAGGACGTCGCCTGGCTGCGATCGATGTACTCCAAGACGAACAACGCGCGCATGCAGGCTCGCATCGTCGACGCGGTATCGCGTATCGGTGGATCCGAGTCAGACCAGTGGCTCCTCTCGCTCGCTCGCAATGCCGACGAAGACTCTGAAGTCCGCGGCATTGCGCTTCGACGAGTCTCCCGTTCGCTCGGCATTTCTGATTTAGGGAAACTCTACGATCAGTCGGCCGATCGCACCTCGCGCGAGATGTTGATTCGTGCACTGTCTGAGCGCGCCGAGCCCGAAGCGACCGACAAGTTGATCGAGATCGTGAAGAGTGGCACGGACCCGCAGTTGCGTCGGAGCGCCATCGCTGCGCTCTCTCGGAAGAAGGATCCCCGCACCACGCGCCTGCTGATGGAGATCGTGGACCGATGACGCCTAACGTAAAGTGGATGCTGGTGGGTGCCGCGCTTCTCGTGAGCGCGCGCGCCACCGGCGCCCAGATGCTACAGCGGCGCGTGGACGCCGCATCGACGCCAGTCGTGCAGTTTCATTTTGCCTCACGCGCCAGCGTCTGCGGCGATGGCAAGTCGTATCTCCGCATCGAGAACGACGGATGGATCACTAACGGGTGGGATGGGGCGCGGAGCGCGGCTTGTGAGCGCGGGCCGGCACGCGTGGTACTGGTGCGAGCAGGGAAGGAGATTATTCGCATCGAGACCTTTGCTGGCCCGCTGCAGAACGACTCGACCGCTGGTGATCTGGGTGGCGTGAGCACGAGCGAGGCGGCGTCGTTCCTGATGTCGCTCGCCAGCGCCGGAGAGGGTCGGGTCGCCCGGGATGCCATCACCGGCGCAGCGCTCGCCGACAGCGCAGATATCTCCAAGTCGTTGTTAACCATCGCGCGCGATCAGGCGCGCCCGCGCGAACTCCGTCGCAGCGCGCTCGGATGGCTCGTTAGGCAAGCCGACGACCGCGGTGCCGTGGCGATGGCCGAGGTGGTGCGCACCGTGTCGTCGATCGCGAAGGACGAAAATGAGAGTAATTCGTCGAGGCAGCAGGCACTGAATCTTCTGGCGCGTGCCGGGCGCGGTGACGGTGTTCCCGAGCTGATGGCTCTGGCCGGCCAATCGACCGACCTGTGGCTCGCCCGTCAGTCCGTCGAGGCATTGTCGCGGAGTGGCGATCCGCGCGCACGCCGTACACTGCGTGAACTCGTATCCAATGCCAACGCCCCCGCCGATGTTCGCGTCGCTGCATTCTCCGGTTTGGCCAACGAATACGGCACGCCGACCGACGTCGAGCTCATTCGCGGTGCGTATGCGACCCTCACGACCGACCGTGCGCGCGATGCCGCGTTAGGCGCTGTGGCGAGCGTTGGCAGTGCCGCCGCCCGCACCTGGCTCGCGTCCATCGTGCGCGACCGCGAGCAGTCCATGCGCCAACGCCGCCGCGCCGCCGAGTTGATGGAGCGCGCCGGCGCGTCGACTGCGGAGTTGACGAAGCTTTATGACGATGTGGACGAGACGGACATTCGTTCTACGCTGGTAGAGCAGCTCGCGCAGGCTGGAACGCGCGACGCGACGACGAAGTTGCTCGCGATTGCGCGCGCCGAGCCAAATCTCGCGGTGCGAAAGCGGGCTGTGGGCGTTCTTTCGCGCTCCGACGATCCTCGAGTGAAGGACGTGCTGCAGGGGGTCGTTGAACGTCCTTAAGGTGATGGTGGGTGCCTGACGAGTGGGGCGTGGCAGTTCAGCGAATGGGTGCTTTGCCGATACTGACTTTGGGCGGCGGGATACTCGCGCGATCGAGGGAACGATCAGTTGCGCGAGGGGGGCGCGATTGGTGAAATTGCG
>JBGAKW010000057.1:0-3252 GCA_044224185.1 Gemmatimonadaceae bacterium
GCGCGACTCGGGAACGACGCTGAACTACGTCGGCACTTGCACTCACGGGCGGCACCGCGACGCTGGCGACCCTACTCGGCGTACTCACCCAGGCACACCACTCGCGTATGCGCTCGCACGCTCCTCGTTTCGTGGCCGAGCCCTCGTCGCCGCCGTACTTGATCTCCACTTCTGATCCGCACCCCGTTGCCGGCATCGCGCTCCTCCTCGTACTCGGACGCGACAGCGCCATGGGGAGTGCGCTACTCCACGCCGGCCTGCGCGTCGTCGGCACCCTGATCGGGATTGTCTGCGCCATGTTGTTTGTCTCGGCCCCGCTCTTCGTGAGTGGCGCGCGCGAAGCGTTTGCCCGCGTCGATGCGCGTTTCGAGGCGGTGGCGCGCACGTTAAGGCGATCCGCCCATTCGTGTCTTTCGCCGAGTCACGTTGCCGCTCGCCGCGAGGCGTGCTCGCCGCTGCGGTGGTGATGTGGGCGCGCGCGGTGAGGAATTCGGCGCCATCGTCATTCTCACCTACAATCCGAAGACGGCGAGCGTGTTGAGTTACGATCGCTTCGTATCGTTTGGGCTGGGTGAGGCGATTCCCGTTGCGGCTGTGCTCGTGATCTTGGCGCTGATTCCGTTGGTGGCGTTGCGCGCATTGCGCACTGAACGCGCTGTGGGGTATCCGAACGCGTGATTGAGCTCGAACGGCTGAGCGCCCGCGTCGGCGATTTTCGTCTCGACGACATCTCGTTCACGATCCCGACCGGGAAATACGGCGTCGTCATCGGCCCCGCCGGCTCGGGAAAAACGACGCTCCTTGAGGCGATTGCCGGCGTCACCCGCGTGTCCGCTGGACACGTGCGCCTCAATGGGCGCGACTGCCTAACGATTCCCGCCGAACGCCGCGGGGTCGGACTCGTCTACCAGCATGGCTATCTCTTTCCGCACCTCTCCGTCGAGGAGAACATTGCGTACGGGGCGAAGGACGCGTCGACGGTGCAGGAGTTGGTGCAACGTTTTCGGCTTTCATCCTTTAGGGATCGAGACGTCCTGTCGCTGAGTGGCGGCGAGCGCCAACTCGTGGCACTGGCGCGCGCGCTCGCCATGCGTCCCTCGATCCTTCTGTTGGACGAGCCATTCAGCGCGCTCGATCCGCGTCGCCGAACCGAAACCCGCCGCGAGGTGCGCGCCATTCATCACGATTGGGGACTGACGGCGCTGCAGGTGACGCACGATTTCGCGGAAGCGGGGATGCTGGGCGACGTCGCGATCCTTCTCGATCGCGGGCGCGTGCTCCAATCAGGTGTCCCCGCCGACGTGTTCCGACGTCCCGCCACGCCGTACATCGCCGAGTTCTTGGGGGCGGAGAACGTCTTTGCTGGAGTCGCGCGCCGGACCTCCGAGTCTCCCGCGCGCGACGGCAGCGTGTCGGCCGATGGAGAACACGCCATTGAGTTCACGAGCGGCGCTCTCGTACTGCATACCGTCGGCGCTTTCGCCGACGGCGATTGCACCGCCATCATCCGAGCGGAGGAGGTAGTACTCTCCCGCCAGCTGCAGCCCACCTCGGCGCGGAACACATTTCAAGGGCGAGTGACCGACGTCGCAATACTCGGTGCCTACGCCCGCGTGACCGTTGATGTTGCTGGCGTGCCGCTGGTTGCAGCTCTGACGCCGCGATCGGTGAATGAACTGGGCATCGTGGTCGGCGGAGACGTCTACGCCTCGTTCAAGGCGTTCGCGGTCCATCTTTGCTGAAGTGCTTGTCCGTACGGAATACGCACTTCACTCGCATGCATGCTTTCGATCGTTGGCGACAAACGATCAAGCAACGACATGCCTCGCGGGTCGCGAGTGGCTCGTTCGCTGCCTGTGCCGGGCTTGTTCGCTGCCGGTGCGCTGCCGGTGCGCCACGCGACTTGCGCGAGCTGGCGCCAAGACGAGCCCGGCAATGCGTAACTAGACCAGCGTGTCGAGCCCTTCGAGCCCAATCACCGGCTTCCACGGAAGGAGCTCGTACTGTGCGATCCCCAGCTTCCAGAACGGATCGTTGTCGCGGACGGCATCGAGTGCGCCGAGTGGGTCATCGTCACTGATGCGAAGAAGTAGCGCCCCGCCATTGCGAGGATCGAATGGTCCCGAGGCCAGCAAGATCCCTTTCCCTTTTAGCTCGCGCAAATAGGCACGGTGCGAGTCGGTGTTGGCGACGACGTCTTCGAGCGGCTTGCGGTAGCGGATGATGGCGAGGGCGTACACGGCGATGGATACGAAGTAAGTGAGTGCAGTCTCACGACTTTCGATGCGCGACGAGCGTCGAAGAGGGACGTGGTCGGTCGTGCGAAGGATGATAACTCGCAGTACTCTTTGCCGCGTATCGCACTCTCTGTCCGGAGACTAGGGGTACTCCCAGTATCCTGAGCGCTTTCTGGGACGTAGAATCCCGCCGGTTGAGAGTGGATGGAGAAGGATGTCCGCGCCCGTCGGCGCGGACTTCGCGCATACCGGGACATGCAGAGGCTCACCATGCCAGGCAAGAAGAAGAGTGCCGCGAAGAAGGTGTCGGCGAAAAAGACGGTGAGGAAATCGTCGGCGAAGGGAGCTGCGAAGAAGAGTGCGACAAAGTCCGCGAAGCGTTCAGTCAAGCGCGCTGCGACGACCACGAGTGCGGCTCCGCCGGGACGTCCAGAGGCGCGCGATCATCGTGTCACGCGCGACCACGCTGTGAAAATGCATCAGCGCCATATCGGTGCTCGACGTGCGCGCGGTGCGAAGGCGGATGGGAGCGTTGGCGGGCTCTTCTCGAGAGATGCGGTGATGGCACTTCTGCAGCAGCCGGGCGCGGAGTACATGCGCTTTTACTACGGGATGCATGAAGATGGGACGCCGGGAATCGTGCTTGCGGCTTCCGATGCGAATCTCGCGCTCGTTGGTGGAGACAACGCGCTCTTGCTCGACCAGCACTATCTCTGCCCACCCTTTTGTCCCCCGGCAGACGGCGGGCTGACCTAACGAGCGTTCGCTCCTGGTCGGCGGTTTGGTTCCTAACGAATAACGTGTGCAATTCCATTTGACGGACGGAGAACTGACATGACGGCGAGAAAAGGAACCCAGGGTGGGAAGGGCGGCAAACGCTACCGCGGGCTTCCCCCTAAAGAGCCGCAGAAGATCTCGCTGGAGCGTGCGGTCGACCTGACGCAGCGCTATCGCAAATCGGCGCCCGCGTCGGAGCACGGCGGCTTTTTCTGGGCGGACGGCGTGCGCGAGCTTC
>JBGAKW010000038.1:0-21482 GCA_044224185.1 Gemmatimonadaceae bacterium
GCACTGCCACTTCGCAACAGGCCGGCCTGTCCTTTCCTGTGTAGGAAGGCGTTGTTCGTCAGGCCAATGCCGCGGATGCGCTACGATCGGAACCAACCACCGCCACGCGAAGCCTCGCGGGTGCTTGGTCGGTTCGAGAGGCGCCTAACGCTCGAGTTGAGCTGCACGCACGTTATAACCGAAGCGGCGTAGCCGCCTCCGAAAAGTGCGTGACTGCTCTAACGCGTGTTAGGTGGCGGGACGCGGATGGCCCGCTTACGGGCGAAGCCACGTCGGACCGGTAAGTGCCAGGTACGTAAAGAGTGCCGCAAGGACGAGATAAAATCCACGCGCCCCGCGCTCGCCCATCAGATTCCGCACTCCCCGTGTCGCACCGTGGTTCCAGAACCACGCCGGGCGCACGAAGGCGACAAAGACGAGCAGCGGTGCGTACGCGGCGACGAAGGCTCGATAGCGCCCAAAGCCGAAGCGCGACATGAGCCAAATGCCTAACGCGAAACTTGGCAGCAGGCCGAGGAAGAAACTGAGGGGCGACGGGCCAGCCGGTGCAATGTCGCGCTGTTGCGTCCTCATGGGCTTCCTTGTACGTCCGAGAGTGGTGACATCACTGAGGGCGTCCACCTAACGTTTAGCTCAACTGCGGGCGAGTTATGATAAAACGCGCGCACTCCTGTGCGCGCAATCTTCAGATCGCCCGGCAGTTGCAGCGTTTGTTAAACCGCGACGTGCACCCCGCTGAGGTCATCGGGACGTGACGCCGACGGAGAGCGGCACGGTGAGAATACGAGCACCGTGCACGTCGGTCAGCAGGAGTGCACGGATGCCTAACGTGGCGGCAAGATGCGCCCACTGCCCGAGCATTGCGGAGGAGCCGACGTGGACGCCGAACGTACGTCCACCGGGCGCGATGGGGCGCGCGGCCACGGAATAGACGCCGCCACCCACGTCGAGAGCGACGCGGTGCTGGGGTCCGAACATGGGCACGAGGCTGGCGGAGACTCCGATGGTATTCGGCAGCGGCCGACTTACGGCGCCATAGGCATCCGCACTGGTGCCGGAGCCGAGGAGGTGCCCATCAACGGCGAGGGCCAGCGACGGTGAGAGACGAAAGCCGACGCCGACTCGAGCGGCGGCGACGGGACCGGTGCGATACGGCTCCTGCGCGCGAATGGCGCCGACGCCAACATCGGCGTGGATACGCACCGGCGCGTCTTGCGCGCTGGCCGGGAGAAGCGGCAACGCGAGGAGTCCGACACTACACAGCATGTGATGCAATCGCATACTAGGGAGGACCCACGCTCTTGCGCCTGCGTCACTCTGTGGAGAGCGGTTTAACACTATCTCGGCAGCCCGCCGAGCGAATCTCCTAAACTGTCTCGTCCCTTCTCGGCCGCGCAATACGCAACGACAACGGGGTCGAATCTTCTGGTCCGCACCTCGCTCCTCCCGTTGTATTCCCGACCTAAACGCCGCGCACTTTTTCCCGTGCGCTCGATGCTGGGTGTATATGACCGGACGCGTCTCGGCGGCGCATATCCGTCGGGGTTCAAACGAACAACAAAAGGCTGACGGCGAAACACGCGCGCGTGGCGGCGCGATCAATGACCGTATAGTGCCAAGGCGAAGGCCTTATCCTGCAAGGCTCGATCGCCGCGTTTAGTCTACTCAGCACAAGATGCTGCAGCTTGAGCTTCAGGGGACGAATCTGCGGTCGAGGAATGAGTTACGAATTGTAAGGCGGTCCGCGAACGTGAATCCCCGACGCTGTCGCCCCTCCGAGCTCGGCGATCGGTACGTAGAATCGCACGCGATTCTTTTCCTGCGGTTCTTCGCGAACGGCATGCTCGACTACCCCAACACACCACTCACGCCGGAGATACGGACGCTTGCGAATTACTTCGTTCTCGAAATACGGCGAAAAGCGATCGAGCGTCATCACGGAGTTACGTCCCCACGACGACATCTCGAAGCGGCGTTAAACCCCAATACGTCGACTTCTTACTTCACGGGCTCGATCAAATCCAACGGACTCCGCACTCCCGTCCCATTCTCCAACACATGCAGATACCGCATCGTCGTCGACACATCGCGATGACCGAGCAACGTCTGCACGGTCCGAATGTCATAACCAGCACGCAACAGCTGCGTGGCGTACGAATGTCGGAAAACGTGCGGCGTCACTCGCTTTGCGATTCCCGCCGCACGCGCGGCCGCGGACACCGCGCGTTGCACGGTGGTTTGGTACACGTGCCATCGCACCTTCTTTGCACGTTTAGGATCTCGAACGAACGTCGCCGCGGGAAATACCCACGCGCAACGCCAGTCGCTCGAGGCATTGGGGTATTTCCGAGCCAGTGCACCGGGAATCCAACTCCCCTCCGCGCCTAACGCGAGATCGTTGCGGTGCTGGCGTTCGACATCCGAGAGATGGTTCCGCAGCGGCTCGACCAATGACGACGGAAGCGTCGTTCGGCGGTCCTTGTCCCCCTTTCCGCCGCGAACAATGACGATTTCACGCGTCAGGTCCAAATCTTTAACGCGGAGACTCACGCACTCCGACAAGCGAACGCCGCTTCCATACAACATCCGTACGATGAGTTGTTGCACACCGTGCAGCTGCGCGAGGATGGCCACGACTTCCGATGGCTCCAACGTGTCCGGCACGCGCGGGCCGCGTTTCCCTCGAGCGTAGGCAGGGACATGCGCCAACGGAATGCCGAGGACGTCGCGATACAAGAAGAGAAGGGCCGACAACGCCTGATTCTGCGTTGCAGCTGCCACTTCCCCCTCATGCGCCAGGTGATGCAGGAATCGTTCGATGTCCGTCTCGTCGCACTCGCGCGGGTGGCGCATCCCACAAAAGCGCACATATCGAAGCACCCACGCGCGATAACTCTTCTCGGTGCGCGGCGAGAAGTGACGCAAGCGCATGACGGCGTGAAAGCGCTGGAGCACCTTTTCTTCGGGCATCTTGGACGCACGCGAAGCGCGCAAAGGAGCGCGACATCGATCGATCGTGGCTGTGGCGAATCGTTGCGCGGCTAATCGGGTGGCTGCGGGGAGATGATCGTTGTCTCTATGCGCCTTGCGACAATGCTACACGCCGTCTCATAGTTAACGGCTCTGGGCCGGCGCGTGGCGCCGGCGCTCCAACGGCCAGTTATGAGACGGCTTCTTTCGTGGCGAAGCCAGATCCATCAGTCCTGCTGACACCTGCATCCCGTGGTTAGGCGGCGTCTTCACCGGCGATGCGGATAGCTGTACCGCCCCTTCACCTAATTGAATCGTGCGGCTGTCCGTTGTATCAGCTGCTAATGGTGTACTCTCTATCTCCCTCTTCAATACTTCGAGTCACACGCGGAAAATGCGCGATCGCGCTTCGCCATCAATCTGCGTGCAACCGTATCTTCCGGCGTCGTGACGCCTTCTCTCGAGAACGCAGAGAATCGTCGCGCTCCAGATCCACATTTCCATGCAAACACGCAAAATGCAGCGCTTCGTTAGGTGCTCTCTCAGGATCAGGAGTAGTGTGTTCCTCCTGGTGTCGATGCTCGCCGCGGCCTGCACATCGCCCACCGCATGCGTGAGCCGCCCACCAACCAACGCGGTCATCGTCGAGATTCGTGACTCGATCACCGCGCGCCCGCTCGCCGCCGGGGCAACCGTCACCATTCAGGACGGAAGCTTCAGCGCGACGTCCGTCGGCGCCGGAGACACTCTCACGGCGGCGTATGTCGGTTTGGGCGGCGCGCGACCCGGTAAGTACAAAGTCACGGTCGAGCGACCGGCCTATCAGCGATGGACGAAGTCGAACGTGATCGCCCTTCGCACCGCATGCGATGTGCAGTCGGCAGTGCTGTTGGTACGCCTCGTCGCGAACTAGCCGTCGTGTCTCGGCGAGTACGGCACATCGCTCCTGTACCCCTCGCCGCCGCCAACCACGCGGCGACGGGAGAACACAGTCCTTCCATTCCATCACCAACTACCCACGCGGCAGAAACGGATCCCGCTTTCCCACCGTGTCCTTTGCGCGAATCCTCCCGTTCATTCCCTTGATCTTGAGCTCCCCTCCTCCGGAGGTGTAAAAGTCTCGCCGAGCCTCTCGTATCGCCTCGGCCTGTGTGCGATGCATGCTCGACACCTCGTGCTTGCCATCCACCGTGACCGCCCACGTACCGTCCGTGCGGCGAGACACGGAGCGATCATTCTGAGCCATCGCGCTTTCCTCCACTCGTTAGGGTTGGGCGAGGGTGCCTAAGCCGCGATTGCCGGTGGCACCGCGTCCGCCTTCTCGGGCGTCGGGGGCACGATCGGCGTCACGACAGACTCGGACGGTTCGCCGAGGGGCGTCGTGGGCGTGGGGGGCGGGCTCGTCGGCGTCGTCGGCCTCGTCGGATCTCCCGGGCCATCGGTCGACGGATCCGTCGGCTCCCCGATCGGCGCCTCGCGCATACGTCCCTGGCGCAACAACGACCGCCACTCCGAAATCAGCTCGGGATTCCCCTGCAACCGCGGCGCGACCATCGCGTCAATCAGTCGCACCAACGCGCGCCCACGTTGTGCCAGACGAAACGCACCGCCCGATGCTGCCGCGCGACGACCAAACTCGCGAGAGCGGGCGTCCACTGCAGCTTTGAGTGCGTCGGCCGCGAAGTGCATGCGCTCGATGAAATCGGTCGCGAACCCGCCCGCGATGAACTCCGCCTTGTGCGGCTCCGCCGACACCGCCATAGCGTGGAGCGCCGCGACCACTTCTTCGGGACGAAACAACCGGTGCGGCACCGACATCGCGCGGCGCGTCTCCGGATCATCCGGAAAGAGCACACGCGCCATGCGCGATACCGGACGCATGAACTCGAATTTCGCCGTGCGCAGCTGCTTTCGCAGCGTCGCGGTTCCGGCCTGCGATTGTCGCCGACGCGTCTCCTGCTCGATCTGCAACGTCGACATCTCGTCGGTGATGGTCGAGAGCTGCGCGATGTGGCTTTTGAGTTCGCCGATCAGAATGCTCGGCTGCGTCCGCTGCAGGAACTCCGTGATGCGGCGCAGCAGTCCAACGGTGAATTGCGTGGTCTGTCTCATGGTTGTGATATCTCGTGTGAACGAATGTGAAACGCGCGCCAGGCATCGTGCTCGGCGCGCGTAATTGCGTGAACTGCGAGAGTGTTTGGATATACAGACGTACGTGGTGACGCCACGGTGGAGGGCGCGGGAGCGCTATTGGAGCGCTCAGCTGCAATGCGACATGTGTTGTCATGAATGCGCGTTGGATGTGATGTGATTCGACGTACGAGTGGTCAAACCGATGTGGTGCATAGCGCGCCAGGTCTCCGACATGCCGCGCCGACGTTCCAGTGCTGCGCAGTCGCCTCGCGCGTTAGGCGACGCGATTCTCTTCGCGACGCAATGTCTTTCCGGAGTCGTTGAACGACCGATCGGTTTGACAAAGTCGCCGATACGAGTGCGCGACCGCGCGATCGATGTGAAAAGGTCAACGATCGGGCTGCGTGAGCGCGCGTTCGACCTGCGAGAATCGTCGGTCGACTCCAACCACCGCGCGAGCGGAGTGAAACACTCCGCGAACGGATCAGAGCAGCGGGTTTGCCGAGTGCGTGAGTCGTGGAGCGACTTGGTCGAGTGCCCGTCGTCTTCGACTCGGTGCGCGACGACACCGACAAACTGCGCGATGCGCCTGAGTGACTCCGCGCGCGGTGCGCCGCACTCGGCGTCGGACCCGGTGCGCGGTCCGACGGCGACGCTTCAACGCGCGACTGCTCCGCGCGGCTCTTCTATAGATGTGGAGTACTGCGATACGCGAGGCACGCGTTGCGCGACGTGATGCGTGTCCTCGCGCTCCGGTCTGCGTGCGTCTGCATCGGCGTCGGACAAATTGGCGTGCGCACCCGTCAAACGTGCGAACGCGATGTCACAATCGCCGCTCTCGCGAGGCACCGCGCGCGGATATCGCAATAGGAGTCGAACACATTGCTGCCGAGCGTTTGTCAGACGGCGCAGCACGGTGAGCGCTTCGTGCAGGCGCATCGTCGTACGGCGCGATCAGTTCGGACTTCGAAGGCGAGGACGCGCGGTTCGTCGCGAGAGCCCAAGCAAACCACACTAACGGTTCATCGCCCCTCGCCGCGCGCGTTGCGATCGACGCGATCGCGTCACCACGCGTGCGAAGCCGTTTCACCGGTCGCGTAAGCCGTTTATGAGTTGAATGCGACAAGTTGTCGTCCGAAACAGGCTGCTGTCGACGTTAGGCAAGTCCCTGTACCATCGATCGCGGACGTTGCTCGCTCGGCACAAGTCGTTACTCCAACGGAATAGCCCGTCGCTCCCACGGAAGAACCCGTCGCTCCAACGGAATAACGCCTCGCCCCGACGAAATAACGCGTTCATCCGCCGGAGCAGCCCATGTACGCAACCAGTCGTCGCCGTCCCTTCTGATTCAAACAGTTGCCCCCTCGAAACAGTTCGTGGTGCGAACGATTCAAGCGAGTCGCATCCCGATTCAGGAAGCGCGTCGCGCACCGCGAACGATTTTTCTGTTGAACGACCCCGCTACTTGTAATAACACAGCGAGTGAGCGTTTGGCCGTGAAAAAGTTGTCTCTTCCCGAGAAAAAGTCTGTGTGCGCCAACGGTGAACGATTTCGGTGCAAGTTTCTTCACGCTTGATGTAATAGAACGGCGTCTCGCGGGAGCTATAGAAGTAAGAGGAGCGACGAACTCGCGTCCGCCTCTCGACCGCCTCCGGAGAGACACCGATGACACGCGACATCAACACGGCACTTTTCAATCGCACGCAATTGCACGGCAGGTCGATTCACTCGAAACTCGCAATGCGCCAAGGACGACGCCGCCTGTGGCGATCGTCGGAACTCACGACACTGCGCACGCTCGCCCGGCTCCCACTCGCGACGCGCATCATTGCCATGCGACTCGGCCGAACCGAACGCGCCATCTATATCAAAGCGAGTCGTGCCGGCATTTCATTGCAGGGTGCGCGAGCGGAGCGTCGCGATGAATCCCCTCACACTCCGCCAAGATGGCGTCGCGGAGCTACGCGCGGCGAGCGCGCGCCCGATGGTCGGCAATCCTTCGCGCCTCGTCGCCGGCGTGATCTTCGCGATGTTGCCTAACGTGCGCGATGGCTACTTGTGGAACGTGGTGGCCAAGGTCACCGCTGACGGGGAGCGTGTGGACATTGCCGACTCGTCGTACGTGCATGCGAGCGCGCTCCACGAAGCACGCGCGATGCGACCGTCTACGTCGGATCAAGCCATCCCGACCTCAGCGCCTCTCATACTCCCAGATCACGTTCCGGTCGCTTGGCGCTCTGCTGAATATCGCCCCACCGTGGTGCGTGAGCCCTCGCTGGGTAAGCAGGAGCGTGTCGGAATAGAAGACGCCTTGCTCGTTTCCGTCGCACGTTCCGTAGAATCGCACTGCGACGCGGTTGCCCAGCCCTGTGTAAGGGCCGCACAATTCGTCGACCTCGTCGGGCGGTGGCGTCACGAGCGGATTGGTCGATCCGTAGCGCCAGTGCGAGCGCCAGTGCACCTGGCCCGAGCCTACGACCTCAATGGTGTCGGCGAGCAACCGATACGTTAGTGGTCCTGTCTGAGGCTTGAATTCCACGGTCTCCGCCGGACGCCCTCCGATGTGAACGATCACATAACGGCCTTGGAATGGCGCCGGCGTAGGAGAAACTGAGTCCCGGCAGCCGCAGGTGAGCAGCACGATGACCGCGGGGTTACGGACGAAGCGGATCATTTCTGAATTGCCTGAGGTACTCGAACTGAATTGGCGCGCTGGCACATCTGCGCTTAGAGCGGGCGTTCATCGCGTTCGATCTTACATCAATGGACGCGAGGGCGAATCAGTAGAAGTTGAATTCGTCCGGTAAAATCTTCATCGCCTCTGCGCCGCCAATCACGCCGCGTTAATGCTGTATCTCGTGATTAGGCTTCCTGCTACGCACATTCCGCAGTTGAGACCCCATGCCCCGTTCGCTGCTAGTCTTGGCCAGCTTCATATGGAGTGCTACCGCGATGGGGCAGGGCGCCTCACGTCCCACCGATCCTCGCCAACTTCTTTCGGCGATCGGCCTGAGTTCGCTCGGATCCCAAAGTGTGGAATGCAGGCGTGAACGCTCGCCGGTCGCTCCTTCTCATTTGCGTGGAACCATCGCCTGCTGGCCGGTAAGAACTGCGGTCGCCGCGCTCGCCGCATCGGGCGAATCCTGGTTCTACTCCTCCGACACACTAGATCACGTCTACTCAGCACAGCGCAGCTGGCGCCGGCCAACTGGCACGATCGCCCCTTTCCGCGACAGCGTCGCGCGCGCCATAACAGCGCGAGGGCTCACGCACGTCACATGTCGTGATAGCGTGGATCATCCGCCAGGTCACGTGATCTGGCGCTCCTTGTGGCGGAGCGCGGCATACAACGTGATTCTGTTCCATCAACTTGTAGAGCACGATTCAGTTAGTCTGAACGTACAAGCGTCGCCGGGACTCCACGCTGAGTGTTCGCCGGGCCGGTAAGGCAAAATCTCTCGGTGAAACGGACTAGAAGCCATCTCATAAACGGGCGCCGGCTTCTGGCCAGCGCTGCGCGCCGGCGCGCCGCCGACCATTTATGAGATGGCCTGTAGGACAGCGCGCATGTTGGGCCGCCTCACGTAAAGTTGAATAGAGCCGCGTACGGATCCTTGCGCGTAGGTGTCAGTCGTGCTGCCGCGAGTTACGACCGGTGAATAACATCGCCGCAGCCGCAAAATCGCATGAAAGATTTCGCGCACGAGGGGTGTTGTAGTCATCTACCACCCCTTCGCGCTCTCGGGGATCGACACACACTCGTGCGTAGACGAAATCAGGGTCCCAGCATCGATGAAATTCAAGGGAGCGATCTTCTCTTGCGCGCGCGGAGAGGCGACTCCGTCGCGCTCGCGTTCGTATTTGAGCGCTATTCGAAAACGTTGCTTCTATCTCTCCAACGTCTGCTGAACTCGCGTGAAGAGGCTGAAGATGTTTTGCAGGATGTCTTTGTCGCCTTACCCGAGGCTTTGGCGCACTACCGAGAAGTCGGTCGATTTGATGGTTGGATCCGCCAGCTCGCCTTTCGACTGGCGCTCAATCGCATGCGCGCGGTCTCGCGTCGTCGCGAGTCACTCTTCGAGGAATCTGCAGCATCAGCCGAAAGAACATCTTCGCGATCGGGTGCGCACGAAGAGGGGATTCTGATCGATCGCATGGAACTTGAGCGCGCAATCGCGACGCTTTCTACTCCACTGCGCGCCGTCTTTGTTCTAAGGGAAGTGGAAGGCTACTCGCACACAGAGATCGCACAGCTCCTCGGAATTACCCGGGCAGCTTCAGAGCTCCGTCTGTTTCGCGCGATCCGTGCTCTTCGCTCGATACTTCGTTGAAAGGGTGACTATCCATGACTCGCGACCTTCCGCGATTGTCGTTGCGCTCTCCTCACGTGCATCCGTCGACGATGGCACTGGAGCGATATCTCGACGATTCCGACAGTAACCGTCAGAGTGAAGCCTCACCCTCGCAGAAACGGGCGCGCGTCACCATGCATCTCCTACAGTGCCCTTCGTGTAGAGCCATCGTGGAGTGGCGCACAAATCTACGGGCCGCTGTTCGTCGGATGATGATTGAAACTCCGAGTGCTGGGTTGGTTGACGATAGCCTATTGCACTCCGCGATCGCCCGACGAGCCGCGGGAGAGCGCATCTTGATGAGTGCACTTCCTCAAGTCGGCGATCAACCACGAAGTCGCTCGAGCGGGTATGCGCGACGAGTGGTCCTGACTACGGTAGCTGCAGCGATTGTGACGGTCGTCATGCTCTTTCAAGGCCAGCGCACGGCGTCCGCGGGACCATCGCAAGGAGAACTCCGCCTAACGCCGGGCCGTCCGCGTTCGGGCGACACAATCTCGGTCGACTACGTCCCGCGCGAGGGCCTGCGCGATGCCGTGAAGTTGCGATTGCGCGCCGTGTTCTATCCTGGTGATGACGTCACTCCGCAGTCGCGTCCTGCACTCACCGCTGCGTGGATCGTTAGGCGGAGTGATGGAACGTTTCACGGTCGATTCGTTTTCCCGTCGAGCGTCGCGTACGTCCGCTTGGCGGTAGAGGATACGACAGCGCACGTGGTGGATTCTCGCGGGCGACTGCCGTGGGAGCTGTTGGCCTATGATACCGCGGGGCGCCCACGGATCGACGCGATTCGCAGTCGCGGCATGGCAATGGGAAGCGACGAGTGGGAGCGTTCGCGCGAGCTCGCGATATACGCCACACAGAAGCTTCCTGATCATCCCAGCGGATGGCTCCTACGCACCACCTATGATCTCGAGCTAGCTGGTCGGTCGGGGGCGCAACGTGTCATTAGTCAGATCTCTCCGATCTTGGAGCGACTGCATGCAAGTCTGTTGCGCGATTCGAATCCCGAACCATGGGCGATGTCCGACATCGCGACACTTTCTGAGATTGTGGGACGCACCGACGTGGCCTCGTATTGGAGGAAAGCCCTTCTCGCACAAGCACCGCACTCGCGCGCCGCATATTCGTTGCGGACATCAACACTTGTACAGCCCACGACGAGCGGTATGTCAGGCGGAGGGCTACTCGACTCACTCGAAGCGTGGTTCAAAGCTGATGGAGATAGCGTAACGTTTCTCGCTCAAGTTGCGCTCTCAAGCGCTCAAGCAAGGAATGACAGCGCGGCGGTTGCGCGATGGGTTGATCGAATCCTTGCGGCGGACTCGACGAGCGCGGCGCCACTGGCACGCCTCCTCGTGAGCCAGGCGAGGTACGCGGCCATTGGTCTAGTAGTGGCGCGCATCGCAGAAGCTCGTGCGATGGAACATCGTGATTCAGAGCGGCCGCTTGACGTAACTCGTGAGGAATGGCAGAGACGTTCGAACGCGAACATCCGTGTCGCGCGCGCCCTCACGGGTGAGGGTTTACTATCGCTCGGACGAATCGCCCAGGCAGAGACAGCGCTTGCTCACGCCGTTGGGGAAGGATGGAATGCTCGCGCGTCGCGGCTCCTTGGTTTGGCGCGCCTCGCACGCGGCGACACGCTGTCGGCGTTGTCATCGTTCGCGTTCGCCGCGCCGGATCCGATTGAAGGCGCTGCGGCTGACAAGACAATTGGCAAGCTTCGCCTAACGAATGCGCAACAACAGCGTCTTGCGGCGGAAACCGTCGATGCGCGCCGAGCGATGCACCGCTACATCCTTGAGCAGACGACGCGGAAGGCGGTGCGTGGAACCCCTCGAGTGTGGGGTGAAGATGGAAGGAGCACTACGGTGGCGTCACTCTCAGCGCGACGTGTCACGTTGTACGCCATGGTGTTTCGAGAGTGCGGTCCATCATTGCGAGACCTTCCCGCGCTGGGACGACTCGCGAAGACGATGACCGGAAAGCCGATCAACTTCTTCGCGGTGACTCGTGAGGGCGACAACGAAGCCCTTCGCCTCTTTTGGCGCGAGAATGAGCAAGGCGTCGCCCTATTTCACGATAACGAGAACGAGTTCGCGATGAGCCTCGATGCGCACAGTACGCCGACGTACATCATTCTCGACTCACAGGGCCGAGTTCGATGGCGTGGACATCGAATAGCGGAGGCATCTCCGATTCTTGAGGCGCTGGTGGCAACCGGCCAATAGGGGACTACTGAAACGACTATGCAGATGAGGTGCATACTTCTTCGGACTCGAGCAACGTCTTCAAAATGTCACCGGAATCGGCACGTCCGATACGCCTGTCGTACCAGCACGGCGTTAGGTCCCCTCTTGTCTGCGCCGTTCGCGTCAACCATATGAATGGGTAAGATGCGAAGTATGCTCATCGCACTGAGTAAGGACCCGCGATGCCGAATCATCTGAGCGCGACGCTGCTATTTCTCCTCCTGAGTTCGCACAGCGGTCGCGAACCGGTAAGGTCGCGTGCTGTCGCAGGGGTCGCCTCCGTCTCCGGCACCGTCTACGACAGCGTCGCCCTCCGCCCGCTCGCTGGCGCACGCGTGCAACTCGTTGCAGCCGACGACCCCTCACGCACCCGCGCAACGACGAGCGCAGCCGACGGCACCTTCCACTTCGACTCCGTTTCTTCCGGCACCTGGCTCGCTGGCTTCTATCACGCCGCGCTCGACGAGTATGGCGTCGAGGTTCCGCCGGAGCGGCTGCGGGTCGTTAGTGGTGACGTTATCGCGACCCTTGCCATTCCATCGGCGCGATCCATCATCGACAACGAGTGCGGAATGTCGGATGGACAGAACTCGGGGCTCTACATCGGCTTTCTGCGCACCGCACTCGGCACACCCCCGGCGCGACAAGGGCACGTCCAGGTGCAGTGGAATGCATTCACACTCGAGGGGAAGGGAATCAAGCGCAGCACTCCACCGCTCGATATCGAGACAAGTGAGCAGGGTGGCTTCTCCATTTGTGGTGTCCCCTCGGGCGGCGTCATGGTCGCGCGCGCGTGGGCTGGCTCGGACTCCAGTGGACTCGTGGAGCTCGAAGTTCCTAAGGCGGGACTCATGCGACACGACCTCGTGATCGCCACGAATCGCTCAGTAGAGGTCGGCGTTAGGCAGGACTCCAAAGACGATATTGACGAAGGCGCACGTACGCGCGTTGCACGCGGCGCTGGTGTGCTGCGCGGAAAGATCACGCACTCAGGTGGTGCTCCCGTTAAAGATGCGCGCGTCGTGCTGTGGGGAAGCGGCGTCGAAGTCACCACCGACGCCGAGGGGAGTTTCGCTATGGCCGAACTCCCGCTCGGAAGCTGGACGCTCGAGGCGCGCGCGTTAGGCTATGTGCGCGCGCGGCGCGCGGTGGACATAGACGAGAGTGGAAGTGCCATCGCCAATCTCACACTCGACGCCGTCACGGAAGTCCTCGATACTGTGCGCGTACTCGGCCAACGCATTGTGCTTCCACCTGACATGCGCGACTTCGAGCGTCGTCGCAAAGCAGGCTTCGGCACGTTCATCGACGAGAAGGAGATCGAGCGACGACATCCACTCTTCGTGGCCGATCTCTTTCGGATGGTGCCGGGAGTTAGTGTGGTGCCGACGAGGCTGTTCAGCTACTCAGTGGTGATGCCAGGGCGGACGCTGGGCGGCACCGTCGTCAACACTCCGCTAGGAAAGGCGAAAGGCTCAGCGGGATGTACTCCCGCATTCTATATCGACGGCACGCGAATCAATTCAGATGATGGCGAAATTGACCTCATGGTTTCGACCGCGGAGATTCGCGCGATCGAGATCTACACGCGTGCGTCGAACGTGCCGGCGCAATTCAACTCGACGAGCGGTTGCGGGTCGATCGTGATACACACCGGTCCGCGGAACGCGATTCGCGCGGAACGGTAACATCGACCTCCTTGGGTTGTAGTGTAAATGAGGCATCGGAGTGCGCCGACTTGCTCCTCTGAGGTGTCGACCGTACTCTCTAAACATGAGCGTTCTCGAACGAATCACACTCGATCCGGCCAAGCGAAGTGGGAAGCCGTGTGTTCGCGGACTTCGGATCACCGTTGACGACGTGCTGCGTACCTCGCGAGCGGAATGACAGAGAGCGAGATCCTTTCCGACTTTCCGGATCTCGAACACGAAGACTTCCTCGCGGTCTTCGCGTTCGCTGCTGAGCGCGAACGCCATCTGCTCACTGATCCCGCGGCCTAGCGCTTTCTCAAGTGACAGTCCGGCTACTGTTCGACGAAAATCCTCCACCCGGGCTCGTCCCCGATCTACACGGTCAGTTCCCGGAGTCGCTGCACGTTCGCGACATCGGATTGTCCGCGGCTTCTGACGAGGAAGTGTGGAGGAGAGCTGCTGCGAACGGTTTGGTGATCGTTACGAAGGATGACGACGGAAATCGAGGCGTTTGCCGACGATCCACTCGAGGCGCTCATGGTCGTGCGACGAACGCAGCTGTGAGACGCTGGTCTCGCGTCTCAAAGACCGCTGTCGCCGCGAGCGTCGCCATCGCCATCGTCGCTCCAACACTCACGTATATCGCCGCCGGACTGATTGCTGCGCACGCACTTCCGCTCCTTCGCTTTGCATTCAACGGAGCCTCGCCGCTCTTCGCTCTCGCAATGACCGGAGTGGGAGCGTCGGTTTCGTCGGGGCTGTGGGTGCTGGCGCGACGCGACACCGTCGCACAACTCCCCGCTGAGTCGGACGACAGCGCACAGTTGCGTCGAGTGTGAACATGCGTTGGGGTGTCGCTGCATTCCTTCTGTGGGCTCACGCGCTTTTGGCGCAGGAACCTCAAGCGGCACCTCGATCTTTCGCTCGTCTTCGCGGCGTCGTCTTCGACAGCATCGCGATGCGGCCACTTCCCGGTGCCACGATACAGCTCGTTGCGATCGCCGATCCTGCGCGCGTGCGCACGACCATCGCAGACAGTGACGGCGCCTTCTCGATTGATTCACTTCCGAGTGGAACGTGGCTGTTGGGCTTCTTCCATCCGGATGTCGACGCGCTCGAAATCGATGGTGCGTTGACTCGCGTCGACGTTGATGCCCAACGAGACGTCAGCGTGACACTCGCCTCGCCCTCGGCGCGAACGATCGCTGCGAGGACGTGCCGCATCGATCCTGAGAAGGCTTCAACCGGACTCTTTCTTGGCCGGGTGCGAAACGCTAACGCGCTGGCACTTCAAGCAGGCGCGCATGTGAGTGCGCAATGGCTCGATGTGCGCGTCAACAACGGAGCGCTTGATCAACGCACAGTGACGGCGGATGCATCCGCACGACCGTCGGGGCTCTACGCGATCTGCGGAATTCCGAGTGGCGTCCCAATCGTGCTGCGCGCGTGGTCCGGCGCTGACTCCTCCGGCTTTGTAGAGTTGGAGCTCCCGCCGAGCGGTGTAGGGAGACAGGATCTGGTGATTGGCCCCGTCGGGAACGAGCGCGTCGGGTCCGGGCGACTCCGCGGCGTTGTGAAGGCGCCTAACGGCGACGTGCTGGCAGGAGCGATAGTTAGTGTCGTTGGCACGAGCGCCGGCGCGACCGCCAGCGCCACCGGTGAGTATGCGTTGGAGCAACTTCCTTTGGGCTCCTGGACTCTCGAAGCGCGCATGATCGGCTACGTGGCACTCCGCACGCCGGTTGAACTGTACGCCGACAAGGTCACAGTTCGGAATCTTCAATTCGAAAAGCGAATCACGACACTCTCCACCGTTCGAGTTGAAGAGCGCGCGTTGTACCTCGAGCGCCTCATGCGTGAGTTCGAAGATCGTCGGCGCGTTGGCTTCGGCCATTTTCTGACCGAAACGGATATTGAGCGGCGCAATCCGCTGTTTGTCCGAGACTTGTTTCAAACGATACCTGGCGTCTCGGTCCTTCCGAACCGCGAAGGCGGTTACGCCATACTCATGCGGAGCCTCACGATCAGCGGTGGCCCGCTGTGCAGACCTTCGATATTCCTCGACGGCGTTCGCGTATCGAAGGAAGAACGGGACATCGAGACGCTCATCAACCCAGCGGATATTCGGGCGGTCGAGGTGTACACACGCGGATCGAGCATCCCGCTGCAGTTTTCGACGCAGGATGGGTGCGGGGCGATTGTGTTGTATAGCGGAGGGAGACGGGAGTTGGGGAAGGGGGACCAGACACGAGTACCTCAGGTACAATAGAAGTTCCGCGCGCGAACGTCACCTGTTGAGCCGAGGAGCGTTATGCCTGCTTATGTTCGTTCCGTACTACTTTGTTCGTTTAGTCTGCATGTGGGCGCGCTCGCGTTGACGACGGTGTTGCTGTTCGCGTAGTTCGCCTCTCGATGGAGTGTCGCGACGCTCGACGATTGGTGGCGCTATCTGAATCCTCGCATCTTCTCGCGACACGGCGTGCACATGTCCGACATCGACGAGGCGCATAATCGCATTTCGTTCGCGACCGAGTCCGTCCCGCAGATGGTCGAGACGCGAGCTTTCCTCGACTCGCGAAATGTCCCTTGCGGACTTGTCACGCTTCGTGTGATGCCCGTTGGCATGCTTCTATCGCGAGGAGCGAAAGCATCGTAACTGCATTCTGTGACCGACAGCCGCGATGGTAGAGTCTTCTCCTCTGTGGGACGGTTCACGACAAAGCCTCGGGGAAACGTGGTACGCCTAACGAAGCTCCTCGTCATTGCCGCATTCACCACTCCACTAAGCGCACAAGCACAGCTCGCGCACATACGCCTCGCGGCCGGCGCCATTGGAATGTCGACGCCGATAAGCTCCGAGTCAGGGCTCGCGTTGAGCGCGAGCCATCCGGTGGCGCTCACGCGCACATTGTCGTTAGTCCCAGGGCTCGAGTGGGCGCGCGTTCGGAAGGGGACAGAGGACTCCGTCTGCATCTTCGTCAACGACGACGGTGACTGTCTGAATCGTCCCAAACTCGAGCGCCTCATGGCGGCAAACCTCATGCTGGACTGGCGTCCGTGGCCGCAAAACGTCCTTGGGGCCTATGTCGCGTTAGGCGGAGCGGTGGTGCAAAGCCTTTCTGCACCGAATCCGGGTGAGCAACGACGCTTCGTCGCGCCGCAAGTTGGAACGGGGATGCGCATCGGTGGTGAAGGAGAATTCACCTTCAACGTTGACTTGCTGCTCCGTCGGTCGAATCGATGGGGCGTTCAGCAATCACAGGTCACGGGGTTCTTGTTGTTTGGGCTTGGGCTGTAGCAAGTGCCTTGTTATCAATAGCGCGTGAGTTGCGACCCCCATATCAGATGGACACATGACAGGCGAGGACGTTGGGCAGCTGCGCGGACAGCATGGGCTTACAAAGGCGCGTCGCACGATCTCCGGTTTCGTTGCGCTCTGCATGTCGGTCTTTCTGGTCAGTGCGGTGGGCGCTCAACAAAATTATGTCGCGCGTGCCGCGACCGTTGTGGGTACCGTACGCGACTCCGCCTCTGGTGCTGCCCCACTGAAAACCTGGGTGTGCGCGTTTTTTCCGAGCACCGGCGCATTTCACAGTCCGCGGTGCAAACCTGTCGACACACTGGGAACGTATCGGCTCGATAGCCTAACGAGTGGCGCCATGCGTCTCTCCGTGCAGTGCTCGACGATTCGTGGCTTGTCGATGAAGGAGCTTGCTCACGACAGCGTCGTTGTCGCCGAAGGTGCAGAGTTTCCCCGACACTGGACAGTTAGTACGGTGGGCTGCGACCACCGCGCACTGCGACGCGTGTCGGGAGTCTTTCGCGGCCACTACTCCCTCGGCTTCGAGACGAGCGATTTCGTTCCGTGCCCCGCGGACGATTGGAGCAGTCCGGGAGACTCACTCCGATCAGACGCTGGCTTCGCGCGAAGCGCGTGGGTGCGGTGGGAGAATGTTGGTAAGAATGTGCAGTGGCCGAAACGAGCACGCGACCGCTACGGCAATGGGCGCTACTTCGTAACATTCCGCGGCACCGTCGTCGGCCCGGGAATGTACGGGCACCTGGGCGGCGCTCCGTTTGAGTTCGTTGTCGACTCGGTGCTCGAAGTACGCGTGCCGTCTGAGAGCGACTGCCGGTAGATCAAAAGCGCCACGGCGCGCGTGGCATGATCCCGGCCCGCTCCGCGAACAACGGCCACGCCGTTCGCGAACTATCTCGACGCTCGTGCTTGAGGATGGAGTAGCCGTTAGGCACGATCGGAGCCGAGAGCTGCACGTGTGCCGGTGCAAGGTCTACGTCAAAGACTTCTTCGTGGCGCAAGAGAATCGGACTCCTGCCTCAGACCCTAAAAGCCGACTGCAACCGTGAGCGGAAGATAAGAGCATTGACGCCGTATCCCACCGTTACGCGCGCACGAGAAAGCAAGTACGCCGAATTCAATCGAAGAGCGCACTCGCCCAGGGAGTGAATATCCCAGCGCACCTTGAAATCCGAGCTCCAACCCATCGCTCTCGGAATCACCGTAGAATCCTGCCGCGGCCCGCAGGTACGGCGCAGCTGATTTGCGAAGCAGTTGTTGGCGCACCCCTAGGCTAAGTCCAAACGTCTTGTTGCTCCCCACGCCCCACATTACATCGCCACTAGATCGTCGCGTCGAACCGACGAGGAACACTCCGCCAAGCTCCACGCGGGACCACTCGTTCGGCCGAAAGAGTGTGAGGCGAGCGGAGGACGCGAAGACTTGCTGCGCGTAGTAGTTCGCGTCAGGGCCGACAGGGAGCGCAGCTCCGACTCCTAGTTCGAATCGTTGCGCGTGCGCACGTGTTGGGATGAAGAAGCTCAGGAACACGAAGCCTGCGTGCGCATTCAGGCGAGCGAGCGAAGATCTCATACATCCTGAGACCCCGGACGGAAGCTCGGCGTCACGCGCTCCTGAAGGCGCACTTACACAAATCATCGACAGATGTTGGAACAAACGCTCCGTGCCGTCTTACCGGAGCCAGACACCTAACGACAAAATGTGTTCTGCGGAAATGGCTGCGCGGACGATGCTGAGAGATATGTGCGCGCATAAATGGGGTCGAAGCAGCCCGTGGCGATCCCAGCGGGCAAGCAGATGGAAATGTCGTCGGCGGCTGCAAAGCTGCGGGCGATTTGCATAGACGGCCGGATCATGAAGTGCTTGAGCGCGTAGTCGGCGCCGACGGCGATGCCTCCCACTGCCGGAGCAGAATATGGTAAATGCGTCGGAAGTATCTCCCCGATCAAGGCGCCGAATGATGGACGCCAGTGGGGCGTGGCACTCTGCGCGCTTGCGTTCGAGCACAGCAGGAGAACACACGCGCAAAGTCGCGTAGGCAGCGCAGCGAGGCGCATCGACATGGAGATGTTGTGTGTCACTAGAGCGCTGGCCTGATTACTCCGACTCCGCGTCAACGGTCTCCCGCCCGTAGCTGCAGCCTGGCATGGAGTGGCTGTTTCGACGGACCCGCGATGAGAGTGGGGATGAGCCAGCCAACCAACGCCCCGACAGCTGCCCCTCCACCGACGCAAATCGGAATGCTGACAACCGCCATGAAATCTTCCCCCGATGGTCCCAGCGAGTGGCGATAGTACGCCAGCCCCGCGACTGCTCCGATCGTCGCGCCGACGAGCACCCACCGTCCAACATGAGGCGATCCGGCGGAATCAATCGGTAGAGTTGCCAGTGACGTCCGCGGAACGGGCCGAGTAGGATTGACGCGCGTCGGTCTGAACGATGCCCTAGTGACGCGCTGCGCCTGCGCGGCGTGGCTCGCCAGCAGCAATGCGACTACCAGTGAAGCTGTGATGCGTCGAGTCGATTGGGGCATCAGTGCGAGAACGTTAAAGAGGGCAGGGCTTCGCGTCGCGTCTTTGGTATCGACAGAGAATATGCCGGCGGGATGTGTTCCGTGTACTTCAGTCTCGAACTCGCGCCACTTCCACTTTGCCGCGTAAGGGTGGCCGATTCGCCCAGCCAGGCGTTCGGAACCCCTGCCAACTCAACGCATCGGGCCGCCAATGGCGTGCAACCCTGGATGAGAGCGCCGATCGACGCGTCACAGACAAACGCAAATTCGGCTTCGACGGACGGTCGTAGTAGTTAGGTTTCTCAGTCTTACTCCCTACCCGTCCCGAATGCTTCAGCTACTCCTCGCCGCCGCCGTCTCTTGTGCTGACACAGCCCACGCGCTCCCCGACACCATTCGCTCGCCAGCCCGCGCTGCGTCGCCCTTGGTGCAGATCGTGGCGGACGACTCCTCGGCGGCCCCGGTCGTGTTCACGGCGCTGGGCGCCGAAGTACGGCTCGAGGCGAGCGCTCCAGCGAAAGCAGGGAGACCCACGTCCGCGCCAGCCGAGTTGCACCTGACGAAGCGGACGGACGCGCTTACGCCGCTGTTCGCGATGCGCGTCGCCTCCGGTCGGCGCCTCATTGCGGTCACCGTGGAACTCCCGGGCGCGAAGGACACGCTTCGCGTTAGGCTCCTGGGCGTCGCGGTGACAGAAGAGCGAATTGTCTTTCCTGTTGTAGGGCCCGACCTCGAGGGAGAGCGACTCGCGCGAGAGATGGCAGTCAACCAGCTGACAGCGGAACGCGAAGACGCCGCACGACAACTCGCCGAAGCGGAGGCGCTTGCCGAGATCGAGATGCGCGACCAACGCAAGCTCGTCCCCGCGAATGCGATCGCGCGGGCGCGCGACCAGATGCGGCTCCTCGACCTGCGACTCGCATCGGCTCGGCGACAACTCGCGCTCGCCGAGGAACGGGTGGTGCGCGGTTCAGCAGCGACCGAGGAAGTGACGTTGCGCGCCGAGCGAGCGGAGGTGCTCGGGAATGGGAGCGGTGCCTAACGACCGAGTGCGTCCGAAAACTTCGAGCTACGTCCCACGAAGTCTTCCTACCGCGGGCCGTGAACCGCGCGCGCAACGCGTTCGACGAACGCCGACGCACGAATCGCTTTCTCCAGGTTCCACTGGGTGATCACTGCGACCGTCTTGGTCGCCGGCATGACGACGAGATATTGCCCGCCGTAGCCGTTGCCGTAGAACGCCGTTGAGTCGCGCGACAACGCGTTAGGTGGTACCCACCACAGCATGCCGTAACGTGTTCCGTCGTTGCCGCCCGGCGGCGGAATCTCTGAGATCGCTCGCGTCGACTCGGCGATCCACTGCGCTGGCACGATCGTCTTGCCGCGCCAGGTGCCACCGGCAGCCAGCATCTGGCCGAACTTTGCAAGATCGTCGATCGTCATGTACAGTCCGCCTTCACTATCGGTCAGGCCGCCCGGCGATCGTTTCCAGTACACGTCGGTGATGCCTAACGGGTTCCACAGATGCTCGCGCGCGTAGTCCTGCAAGTCACGCTTTGTGGCATTCTTGAACACCGCCGCGAGCAATGCCGCGCCGCCGCTCGAATAATTCCAGCGAGACCCCGCTTCGCCTTCCATCGGTTGTGCGAGCACGACGGCCGGCCAGTCGACGCTCTTTTCCATGCGTCCCGTTAGGTCCTCGTCGACGTCGTAGACACCACCCTCCGGCCAGTGGATCGCGGACGTCATCGAAAGGAGATGACGAATCGTTATGCGCTGCTTACGCGCATCGGCGAACGAGGATGCGTAAGCCGGCAGATACTTGGCGATCGGTGCATCGAGATTCGGAATGTCACCTCGCTGCGCGGCGATACCAAACAGCACGGACGTTACGCTCTTGGTCACCGATTGTAGCGTGTGGCGCTTGCTGCCGTCGTGATACGGATGCCAGTGCGCATCATGGTAGTTGAACGGCCCCGGTGGTCCGCTCAGTGGATAGACGCCGTTGTAGTTCCGCGGAAAATCGCGTGAATACCTAACGATGCCGTCTTGCACCAGGCGGACGCCGTCGACGTATCCGAAGCTCCCGTGGGCAATCGAGTCTGCGAAGGCGGCGAACGCAGTCGTGTCGAGGTGCTGTGCCGTGCTTTGGCTTTGCGCGCTGCGTGTGCACACGAGCGCAAGGAAGGACACGCGTATGAGCGATTTCATCATGATTGATCGAGCCTTGGCTGTCGCGATTGTTATCG
>JBGAKW010000058.1:0-3232 GCA_044224185.1 Gemmatimonadaceae bacterium
GACGAGGTCAACTACTACGAAGGCCTCGACCGCGTCGCGATCCTGCACGCGCCAACGGGCGCGGTGAAGGAGAGCTACCTCTTCGACGGCATCGACCACCCTTTGCGGATCAAGCGCGGCGCAACGACGGCGTATTACGATCTCGATCAGGCGATCAACTAGCGCGCGCACAACGCGAGCGGAGGAAGCCCGCTAGGCGGTTATCGCTACACGGCATTCGGCAAGACCGCCGAGGACACGACGACGTTTGCGCAGCCGTTGCGGTGGAAGGGGCGGTGGCACTCGGTCGTCGGCGGCACGGAGCTCTACGACGTGCGGGCGCGGCAGTGGAGCCCGGAGCTTGGCGTGTTCTTGAGTGTCGACGACTACCAGTTTCACGATGGGAAGACGACGCTTTGGGGTTGGCCGAGTCAGAGTCCCATTCGTGACAAAGACCCGTTTGGTCGTGGCAAGTTCTGCATCCCCATCAACTGGTTTCTGACCATCTGCATCCAGTGGCCTGACAAGCCAGCGAATTGTTCTCAACCGCCGAACTCGAAGTCTGATCCTCAGCCAAAAGAGACTTGCACATTCGACCATTTCGAACCTGGAGGCCCACCTCTCTGTTGGTATGAGTGTCCGAGTGACGGAAAGATGATCTCGCGCGAGCACGAGCCATTTTCGGACAGACCATGTCCAGGAACGACGGAGCGTAAGCAGGGCGAATGATGACACCCATCGAACTTGGATTGCCAATCTGGACGGACGGCTCTCGAGTAACAAGCTTGCGATTCAACTACCCGTCCCGGACGCTCATCGCGACCGTGGCGCAATCTGCTCACTCGCCGACATGCGCTGTTTTTTTGAAGGCAGAAACCGATGGACGATACCGAGAAGTGGTGCCGCCCGCCCCTTCAAAGCACTTCGGGTTCGTACCCGTTGTCTCTGAAGGTGTTGCGAATGCATTCTTACTTGGGTTTGATGCCAGTCTCGAAGTGGCAACCATCTTTCGTATCGATCTGCCCGATGGCCAGGTTTACGAAATCGTCGCGCCATCTCCGGGCAACGCACGAGCTGTTTGGATCTCGCAATTGCTTGCCGCGGCTTCTGATGGCACATGGCTTGACGTCGTGGTGGGAGCCATCCCGGTCCCAAATCCAGATGGAAGTTACCGGGCCACATATTCCGTTGCGCGCCTCGAAGTGGCAACCGGGCTAATGCAGAACTTGGTCATACTCTCAACGTCATTTGCTTGATGATTGCGATCTTCTTGTGAACGACAAGGGGTCTCACCATCGATGTATCCCTACTGCGGATAGAGGGCGCCGTGGCGAGGCATCAACGGCCCATAGAAGGGAGTCAGCTCACCCCAACATGTACTTATACATGCGAGGACAAATCCACATTTGATGTGGATGGTGAACTTCACGGCGAGAAGGTGTGCCCAGACACATGCAAGAAGGGAGCAAAGAGTCATCGTGACTGCTGATTCAGATGTTGGCATTCCAGTCTATCCAGGTGGAGACTTACGGTTTGCGGGAATTGGATATTGCACATCGGCTGCGACGGTCTTGGTCATCGTTGCAAGTTCAGATGACCGTAGGCGCCTGTTTTTACGACAACAGCATGAGTCCAGACCAAGTGGGCAGTTGGTCCGACTGCCAGAACCAACAGGATATCCACTTGCGCGGAGGATGTGGGCCTCTCAAGTACTCTCGTGCTCTCCGGACGCTACGTCCGTCCACGTTGTCGTCGCAGAGATTCCACCATCCCGACCTGATGGGGGGTATTCGGTACCCTATTCGATCGCGCGAATGGATGTAGATACAGGAGAGGTTTGCAAGATGGTTGATCTGGCAACACCTTTTGCGTGAAAGAAGGACTTCCGTCTCAGCTGATCTTCGTCCGACTCACAACTCGCGACGAATTCAGGTCGCTGCAGTCAGCGCGCAGGCCGCCTGGATACGCGCAACGACGGCGGCGCACTCGAAGCGGACGAGCGCATCCTCGACGCGAAGCGTGCGCCACCCCAACGCCGCGAGCTTCCGATCGCGCTGAGCATCCTTGCGCTCACGCCCCTCGTGCGAGGAGCCGTCGATCTCGACGACGAGGCGAAGCTTCGTGCAGGCAAAGTCGACGATGTGATTCCCGATGACGAGCTGGCGCCGAAACCCAAAGCCGAGCTTCGAGCCAGACAAGTGCCGCCACAAGATCTGCTCCGAAGCCGTAGGAGAAAAGCGCATCTGCCGAGCGCGCTCTTCGAGACAAGCGGCGCGAGCGGCGGACACGAGACAACGAGCATACATGGGACGACCCCGACGGCGTGAGCGGGCGCGGGACTGCGCCGAGCGAAGCCCGTACGCGCAGGTTCCGTGACGCGCGCCGTCGCCGCGAGCTAGGCAGCGCACTTTTATCGACGTACCCTCCGCACCGATGAGCGCGCGCGGCGCGGAACGTGCGCGCAGTGAGAGCTCGGCGCAGTCCCACACCCGCGAACGGAGCGAGATGTGATGCGTAGAGCAGAGGATCCCGTCGCGGCGAGTCAACACCGAAACGGAGTCCCAAAGCTCCTCCACGTCGTGACGGCGAGCCAAGGCCTGCCCCTGCCGCGCGCAGGTCTGCGGACGTAAAAGCAAGCCGCAGTCCTCCCATCGCAAGAGACGAGACCTTAACGCGCTAGCCCAAAAGAGCAGACCGAGCACGGCTTTGGGGGAGGCAGCCGGCGAAGCCGGCTGGGTGGGGGCACATGATACGATTCAAGGGGGCTGATGGAGACGCAGACGGTCAGCGGCGAGGGGACGTACACGTTCGGCTACGACGTGATGGGGAGAAATGACTTCCTCGAGTACCCGGACGGCCATGTGCGGCGCCAGCGCTTCGACGAGCTCGGTCGACTGACGTCGCGCTGCTACGAGTACCCTCCAACCGCGCCGCGCTGCTACACCGCGAGCTACGACGCCGCTGGTAACCCCGTCCGGATGTCCGATCCCGACGGCGTCGACGTGATCGCGTACGACGAGCTCGATCGCCTCACACGCGTGACGCGCCAAACCCCCAACGGCGTCACGCTGTCGGTCGAAGACTACGCGTACAACGCGCTCGGCGCGTTGAGGCTCAACGCAAACGTCCCGCTCGATCACCAGCGCCCGCGCCTCGACGGCGCCGGGCTCGCCGACGCCGCGGTGCCGGCGACGCTCGGCGGCCAGCCGGTGGTGCTCGACCGAGGAGGCAGCATCACGAGCCTCAGGGGCAC
>JBGAKW010000039.1:0-20073 GCA_044224185.1 Gemmatimonadaceae bacterium
TTGAGCTTACGCGAAGTCTCACGTCCCTTCGCATCACGCGTCACGGTGTACTTGTTGAACAACTGCTGCCCCTGCGCATTGAAGCCAACAAACTCCGCACCCCAGAACGTGCCGATCGGCTGACCAGGAATGAGGCGCTGAGCAAAGCGTCCCGACTGACCCTGACCGTTCACCGGGGCCACGTTAATGAACTGACGGTCGAGTCCGAGCGCGTCGACCTTGTTACGCTCGATCGCGAAGACGAGGCCTGACGAGAATGTCGTGCTCTTCGTGGAGTAGAGCTGCGCATCGATGTTCGCCTCGAAGCCCTTGTTCGACAGACTCCCGACGTTCTCGAGGCGATCGGAGACGACGGCAGGCTGGGCGACCGGTACGCGGAAGAGCAGGTCCTTCGTCTGCTTGTTGTAGAATTCGAAGGTACCGGTGATGCGATCGCTCTTGATGCCCCAATCAAGACCGATGTTAGTCTGCGTCGACGTTTCCCACTTGAGATCAGGGTTGGCGACCTGCGTTGCACCGAAGCCGGTGATGACCGAACCGCCGAACGGATACGTAGCGTCAGCACTCGTGCGAAGCAGGAGCTGCGTCTGATAGGGCGCCACTGCCTGGTTGCCTTGCTTTCCGTAGCCGGCGCGGAGGCTCAAGTTCGAGAACAGCTTGTTCTTGAAGAACGACTCTTCACTCAGCCTCCACGATCCGGAGATGGCTGGGAAGACTGCCCACTTGTGGCCTTCGGCAAGTCGCGACGAACCGTCGTTACGGACAACGCCCGTGAGGAAGTAACGGTTCTTGAAGGAGTAGTTGGCGCGACTGAAGAAGGAAACGGTTCGGCTCTGCGTGATGTACGACGACGGAACCGGCGAACCATTCTGCGTTCCGGCGCTCAGGTTGTCGAACTTGAAGGCGTCCGTGCGGAAGCCGCGCATTTCGACGTCGAAGCCCTGATTCTCGGTTTGTCCGAACTCGTAGCCACCGAGCACCTCGAGGTCGTGATCCGAGGTGATGTTCGGCGCCCACGTGAGCAACGTCTGCAAGTTCACACTCGAGAGCGAGCGATTCGCCTGGCGCGCTTGGCCGCCGACCGCTGCGCCCACTGGGCTCGCGAGCGGGAAGTACGTCTGGCGAACCGACGACGAGTAGTCAGCGCCTAACGTCGTGCGGAAGGTCAAGGCCGGGAAGATCGAATACGAGGCGTTGAAGTTGCCGAGCACGCGGTTCTCTGGCGCTTGGTCGGTGATCTGATTTGCCAAGGCAACCGGATTACGCACCGACTGCGCGCCTGCCCCGATTTCGTAGTACTGACCGTTAGGGAGGATAACTGGCTGCGTCGGGTTCATGACCGCAACGTTCGTGAACACACCGCCCGTGAACCCACCGCCGTTCTCGAACGGCAGGTAGTGATTCTCAACGCGCGAAGCGGTGACGTTCAAGTTGCTCTGGAGCTTTCCACCGATGGCCGAGTTGCTCGCATTGATGCGCCCTTGAAAGCGCTTCAGGCCGTTGGCGATGATGGCGCCCGTCTGGTTGAAGTAGTTGAGCGTCGCGCGATATCGCGTGCTCGCCGAGCCGCCCATGAACGCGAAGTTATGGTTCTGGGTGATTCCGGTCTGCTCAACAGCCTTTTCCCAATCGGTGTTTGCCGTTCCCAAGCCGTCCTTTGCAGACGGTAAGAGATTGCCCTTCGCGATCTGCGCAGTCACGAACGTGCGATACTGATCGGCGGTTGCGTAGTTCATGCTGTTCGCAGCGCTCGACGCAGCGACGTACGCATCGTACTCGAATTGCGACGGGCCGGCGGCGCCCTTCTTCGTTTCGATGAGGACTACGCCGTTGGCACCGCGGCTACCATAAATGGCCGTCGCGGATGCGTCCTTGAGGACCGTGATCGACGAGATATCGCTCGGGTTTAGCGCATTGAGCGGACTCCGATCGTACCCGCTGTTACCGAGGTTGATACCGCCGGCGACCGTGTTCTCACCCTGGAGCGGGACACCGTCGATGATGTAGAGCGGGTCATTGCTCGCGGAGATGGACGTGCCGCCACGAATGCGGATCTGTGTCGAGCCGCCCGGTTCTCCGTTGTTCGAGATGACGTTCACGCCCGAGACGCGTGCTGTGAGGAGCGCGTTGGCATTGGTGACGACGCCGACGTTTGCCTCGGACGCTTCGATTTGCGTCACGGCGCCGGTGATAGCCTCTCGGCGCTGCGTGCCGTAACCGACGGTTACAACTGGCGACAGGTTCGCCGCGACAGCCGCAAGCGAGACGTCGATGGTGGCCGTTTCATTGGCGACCACCGTGACTTCGCGCGATTTCGGCGAGTAGCCGATGCGGGTGACGCGCACGCGGACCGCGCCGGCGGGGATGCCTTGAATCAGGAATCCTCCGTCATTGCGTGTGAGGGTTCCCCGCTGGGTTCCCTCAATCTGAATGGTGACGTTGGAGAGTACTTGTTGGCTCGTCGAGTCAACGACGCGACCGGAGATACTCCCCGTCCCGGCTTGGGCCGCAGCGTGCGACGCCGCTAACGCGCCGCAAATCGCCGCGACAATCACACTTCGGATCACTGCCATGCGTCTGCTCTCCAGGGTGGGCTTGAAGGTGAACGGGGTCCGTGCACTGCTGCGGATGTGTTGCGAACAACCCTCGGCTCTACCATGTGCGACGACGACCAAATGGTAGGACCAAAGTACGGCCTAGGTGAAGTGCGGCAAGTTTATGGAGTGACAAGCGGTTGAATGCATCCGCTGGGACTTCGGTCTGGCCGTGGCGTTACGACGTCGTGCGATGACTAACGATCGACTGCAGTAGCTGCGGGATTGCGGACATGCACCTGCGGCGGGAGCAGCCCAGCTGCCTCCCGCCGATTGCTTTTTGATCCTTCTTTCGCTCCCTCCTTTTTCCCCTCCCCTCCCCCTCGCCCCATCACCGGGTCGCGCTTCGTCCACGCACCCTCCGTGAAAGTCGAAGCAGCGATCCGGATTTTTTTCGACTTTCCGCAACTTTCTTCGCAAAAGTGCGTTGCGTTCCGGCCCAGTTCCGTGCATCGTGCGCAAGCGAGGTCACCTTTTGCGCCCCTTTGATAGCAGCAATCGTTCAGGGACGCAAGCAAAGCTATCGCAATTAGTTGCGCAAACGGTTGCGCAATCGATTACGCTGAACGGGCGAATTACTCACAGGTATACCATGGCCGGAAATCGCGTCACGCTCAAAGACATCGCCAAACAACTCGGCCTCTCGATGCCCACCGTTTCGCGCGCCTTGGCCGACCATCCCGACATCAGCGCCGCTACCAAGAACCGCGTGCGCGAAGTCGCGCAAGCGCTGCATTACATCCCTAACTATCGAGCGCGGTATCTCCGCACGAAACACTCGCGCCTCATCGCGCTGGTCGTTCCGGAGATGAACATGTTCTTCGTGCCCTCGATGATCACGGGGATCAATCGCGTGGTGCAGCAGAACGACTACTCGCTCATCGTCTTTCAGTCCGACAATTCAATTGTCCAAGAGCGCCGACTCGTCGAGTACTGCACGCAGCTCTCCGCCGATGGCGTCCTGCTCGTGCTTTCATCGGAGACGTCGGACCTCGCACACCTGAACGTCCTGCGCGATTGCGGTATTCCCGTCGTGCTGCTCGACAAGACGATCGACACGGCCAAGCACTCCACCATTACCATCGACGACCAGGAAGCGGGGCGTGAAGCGGCGATGTATCTCCTCGATCGCGGCCACACGCGCGCCATCGGGGTCTTTGGTGATCAGCGCCAACGCATCAGCGCGCTCCGCCTCAAGGGGTTCAAGCGTGCGCACGCCGAGCGTGGAATCCCGCTCGCCGATTCACAACTCCTTCGCATCACGCTGCTCGACGAACTCGAAGAGCAGCTCAATCGCGCCTTCGACGAGTTCCCCGATCTCTCCGCCATCTTCACGATGACCGATGAGTTGTTGGTGCACACGCACCACCTCCTCATGCGACGCGGCATCAAGATTCCCGACGAAGTCTCGTTGCTGGCGATCAGCGACGGGCAAGCCCCCGCCTTCCTTCATCCGAACGTCACGCACTTCCGCCACTCGGGCGTCGAAGTCGGCGAACGCACGGCGCATTTCCTCATTGGGCTCATCGAGCACAACTCCGACGCGATGATGGACGTGCGCATTCGCACCACGTTGGTCGAGATGGGGTCTGTCGGGTCGCGGCCGGCCGCCGCCAAAAAGCGTTAAGGTCTAGTTACGCTATGCAGCTACTCACCGCGTTAGGCCTGCTGGCGCAGCTCGCGGCGCCAGCGACGCATCGCCTCCCCGTGCTGTCGTTTCCCGAAGCGGGAATGGACGACACTGCCGCGTATCGCGGATACGTCACGCGTTTCTATAGAGATGCAGCGGGCAACACGCTACAGATCTACCTCGATCATCGTGAGGGGCGTGTGGTCCACGTGTTGGCGGACGCGGACAACGCGAGCATCGGCTTCTCCGCCCGCGACGCGTCCGGGGCGGCAGCGCTGCTGTCCTGGGATTCCGACGGGGGCGACGTGGCACGCCGGGGGCGAGAGCGGAGTTTTGAATACCGCCTAACGGCAGCGACACCGGAAGTACGAATCGGGTGGCCGCTTCTGGGGTCGATGCGCGTTGAACGCGATTTTCAGGCGTGGGGAAAGCACAAGGCGCCGTTCGATGCCCCGCCCTTCGAGCTCGATGAGTACTCGCGGCTCGTCGCTGCGCTGGAATCGCTCGACGCGCCGACGCGCACACGGCACCTCGCGTCGTTAGGCGCGCGTGATCTCGACGCGCTCAAAACCCGGTTGCAACCGACGGTGAGCACGGACGTTCGCGGCAATCGCTGGAGTTCGGTCGCGGTGCAGCCTTTGCTCGATGGCCGGGACACGCTGACGTTGGAGATCCGAGTCGATCCGCGTCGCGTCGACGCATCGCGCGCCGGTATGGTTACCACACTAAAAGCAAAGAGCGGTGCGTCGATCTCCTTTACCGTCAAGTTGTCGACGACGGCGCGTGCGCTGACGCCGCTCTCACGGCAGGAAATCTTCACTGCGGATTTTCTGAAGTACGTGGCGAGCGTGCGCGCAGACAGCGCGCGCGCGGGATCGCCCTCCGGCGCGAAGGCGCTCGAAGGGCGCTGGCTCGAGCGACAGGTGCGAGGCGTCGAGTTGCTGGCGTCGCGCGAAAAGCTGATGGCGGGTTTGCCGACCTACGCCACGTATTTCGGACGCGACATGATGGTGACCGCGCTCATGATGCGCCCCATCTGGCGTCCTGAAATGTCGGCGTTCGCCATTGCCAGCGTCCTGCGCAAGCTCGGGCCCCGAGGCGATGTGAGTCACGAGGAGGCGTTAGGCGGCCAGGCCTTTCGCGAGGCCAGCGCCGAATACGCCGACCTGGTGGGACGTGCGACGAGGGCGCGGCAGGACGGCAACGCGCGCGCCGCCGATTCACTCGTTGCGGCTGCCGGCCTGGTGTTGCGAAATGCGCGGACGACACGCGAGAACTACCACATGATCGACGACGAGTACCACCTTGCGGTACTCGCCGGACGCTGGCTGACGGATTCGCGTGTGCCGACGTCGACACGCCGCGCCTTCCTCTTGGCTCGGGACGCCGCAGGCGCGACACGCCTAACGAGCCTCCTGAAGGAATTTGCCCTCATCGCGCGGAACACTGCTGGCTATGCCTCGTCGCCAACCGTCGATCGGCTGGTGTCGTTTGCGCCGCGTGATTCCGGGCGTTGGGCGTCCAACTCGTGGCGCGACAGCAACGTCGGGTACGCCAACGGCCGCTATGCGATGGACATCAACGCCATCTGGGTGCCGCATGCTCTCGAGTCAATCGGGCGCATCCTCGACGTGCTCCCGTCGTTAGGCATCTCGCTGGACTCCATCGCAAAGTCAGATGCTTCGCTCGCCTCAGGCGCTCCGCTCGGCACCTACGTACGCGATCGAGCCGCATTGTCGCGCGCGACCGCCAGTTGGTACGATGCATGGAAGCACTTCGTCGTACGCCTAACGCCTGCTGACGTGCAATCGCGAGTTAGAGCGAGACTGGAGGCAATGCCGCAAGTCGAACGCGCATGGTGGGAGCGCGTGCTGGCGAGCCAGCACCCCGATCGCGACTCGCTCACCTTCCTCGCACTTGCCCTCGATGCATCGGGATCGCCGATCGGTGTCGCCAACAGCGACCCGGCCACCGGGCTCTTTCTGGGCGAACGCGAAGGCGAGACGCAGCCACTCGACGCGTCGGGCGTCGCCGCCGTCCTTCGCGACGTACGCGTCTTCACCAAGGCGTATCCAGTGGGTCTCCTCATCGCCGAAGTTGGGCCGGTGGTCGCCAACGACGCGTACGCGACGCCTAACGTGTGGCGCGACTTCGTGCGCGATGCCTACCACGGACCGCGCGTCGCGTGGGGGCGTGAGGTGAATCTCTTCCTCCTCGGCGCCGCCAGTCATGTCGGCACCGCCGGCAGCGCTCGCGTCGGTGCCGCCGAACGCGACGCGTACACGCAAGAGCTGCAAGCGAGTATCGCAGCCGTGCGGCGCGCGGTCGAAGCCTCGGGCTTTCGGTCGGAGCTCTGGAGTTACGAGTTCCCCGCAGGTCGCCTGACGCCAGTGCGCTACGGATCCGGGGGCGATGTGCAGTTATGGAGTACGACAGATCTCGTCGTTCAGTACATGCTGTCGCGGATCGCGAAGTAGCTCGTTAGGCGCCTCACCAACCGGAGTGAGATCATGACCAATCGTCGACGCGGCGGGGCCAGGGCTCTTGCCGTCACCGCGCTGTGTATTGCCGCCGCGTGCGGGAAGAGCACCGACTTCGCGATCGTGCGCGAAAGCACGAAGCCGCCGGTCGACTCAACGACGACAGCTGCCGCAAGCGCGACGGGCGCGCGTTGGTGTGACAAGCTTCCGCGTGCAGGCAATGCCGCGCTGGAGCACGTCGCTGGCGCAAGCGATTGGTTTGACGTGTATCGGGTGGCACCGGGCGTCTTCGCGCTCGCCGAACCGCGCCAATTCCAGGAGGCCATTTCGTGGTTGATCGTGGGGCGCGACACCGCCCTTCTATTTGATACGGGCATCGGCGTCTCTCCCATCCGTCCAGTGGTCGAGCGCCTAACGAAGTTGCCCGTCGAGGTGATCAACTCTCACACGCATTACGACCACGTCGGCGGAAATCACGAATTCGAGCGAGTTCTCGCGGTCGACACCCCGTACACACATCAAAACGCCAAAGGGTTCGACCACGCTGCGCTGGCCGGTGAGGTGACCGCGAACGCCTTCTGCGCCCCATCTCCCGCGGGACTCGATACGGCGAAGTTTCGCACGCAGGAGTGGCGCCCGTCGCGTGCCATTCACGACGGCGATCGCCTGTCGTTAGGCGACCGCACCATTCAAGTGCTGCAGGTGCCCGGTCACACACCCGACGCGCTCGCACTCCTCGACAGCGCCGGCGGCTTTCTATGGAGTGGCGATACGTTCTACAACGGTCCGATCTGGCTTTACGTCCCCGAGACTGATCTGGACGCGTACGAACGATCGATGGCGCGCCTGGCAGCGCTCGCACCGCGACTCACCAAGGTCTTCCCCGCGCACAACGTCGCAGTTTCATCGCCAGAATTTCTCGCGCGTACTCGCGACGCGATCGCGCTCGTGCGATCGGGCAAGGTGAAGGCGACCGCGATCGAGGGAGGGCAAGCAACGTTTGACTTCAAGGATTTCGGCTTTCTGATCGCCGAGCCATTGTTGAGCGGCCGCAAGGCGAGCAACGTGAGGGGCGGGAGCGGATTGACGCGCTGGCAGTGACGCATGACATGCCGCGACTAGCTTTACGTCACGATGAAGACTTGGCATCCCAACGCTACGAAGGTCGCGAAGCGTGTTCTCGAACTCCTCGCGCGTCACGCCTACGCGCCCGACGATCCATCAACGCTCCCGGCTCCTCTCCCATCCGAAGCTGATGTTGCGGAGACCGTAGACATCGCGTTCTGGGGGAGCATGCGCCGAGAGGAGGGTGAGACTCCGACGATTTCCGTGGCGTTTGTCAGCCCCGAATCGCTTGAGGCGCCCCTTCAATTCCACAAGAAGATCGTCTTCAGTCCCGTTTCGCTGGCGCGGCTCGCCCCTGCCGTTAGGCGCCCAGGCATACACCTCGGCGTCACGCGCAGCAAAGGCGCACTCGCGCTTTGGGGGACGGCGAGGCACATCCCACCGTATTGCCTTGTGCTCGAGGTGAGTGACCCCGGGCTCCTGGTATTGAAGTACAGACAGGAAACCGAGCGAGCGAAATTCGTGAACCTGGCGGTTATCGAAGGCGATCGGCTGAAGGTGGTGGCGCAGAGCGATGGACTTGGGCCCGGGTGTACGACGCCGTTGACGGAACAGTTTGGTCTCGACGACGACACCAACCGATGGCGTGGCATCGGCGACATCCTCGTCGAACTCGCGGTTTCGATGCGCGCACTTCGGCATGGCGGCACTCTTCTCATCGTCCCCGGAGAGCACGATGCCTGGCGCTCGTCAGTGGTGAGCTCCCTCCCTTATGCGGTGAATCCGCCGTACACCGCGTTAGGCGAGCTACTGGGCGTGCCACGCCCCGGACGTCTCGACGAAATCGGCGTTGATGCACTGCATCCGTTGATCGATGCTATTGCCGGTTTGACAGCAGTGGATGGCGCGACCGTTTTGCGTGGCGGCTCGGAAGTGGTCGCGTTCGGCGCAAAGATCGTTCGAAAGCGCGGAAGCGAGCAGGTGCAGCGCGTATTGCTGAGCGAGCCGATAGAAGGAAATCAGGCGACGGTGGTCTCCACGGCGCAGTTAGGGGGAACGCGTCACTATTCCGCCGCTCAATTCGTCCACGATCAGCGCGATGCCCTCGCGCTCGTTGCCTCCCAGGACGGACAGTTCACTGTCTTTTCCTGGCACGACGAATTGCAGATGGTGGGCGCGCGGCGAGTGGAGTCATTGCTGCTCTGACCGCTTAGGGCTTTAGCGCTGCCTAACGTAACTTATCGCGCGAGATTCACAACTCGTTAGGTAGACGGGAGATAGCGCATTCAGCTGAAGCACTATCTCAGTTACCTGAAGGACTTTCTCACCCTCGGGTGAGTGGTGCTGCAGGATCACAAACTGACTGATTCCGCTGGATTCGGTGTCAGATTCGGATGTTAGGCGCCTAACGCGCGAAGGCACGCAGCATGCGACCGGACGTGGGCACCCTCTGCCGGCGAGGTCCCTACGAGCTCCCTTCCCAAGCTTGCGCTCATCCCCGAGGCCCAGCGACTGATCGACCGCTACGAGTTCATCAATGAGCTCGGGCGCGGCGCGATGGGGATCGTCTACCTGGCGCGCGAACGTCGCAGCGGCCTCACGGTAGCCATCAAGCTGCTCGACGCCAGAGTGGCAGAGCGCGGTGAGGCCGCGCGCAACTTCGCCCGCGAGGCACGCATCGTCGAGGGACTCGATCACCCGCGCATCGTGCGCACGTTGGCGATCGAAGAGATGAAGGGTCGCCCGGTCGCGATCGTCAGTGAGTTCATGCGCGGGGGGACGCTGCGGGCCTATCTGCGCGGACGCGGCCCTCTCCCCTTCGATCGCGTCGTCGCCATCCTTCGGGATGTGGCGGCCGGGATGGCCTACGCGCATCGGGTGCGTGTCGTGCACCGCGACGTGAAGCCGGAGAACATCTACCTCTCCGAGGAAAGCGGGCGAGCTTCGTTAGGCGACTTCGGGCTCGCGCGAGCTGCGGGGGGTATCATTGGTCGGCTGCCGACGCGCGCCGCACAGTCGCAACGAAGCATGACCTATGGAACCCCCACTTACATGGCGCCAGAACAGGTGCGCGGCGAAGAGGTAGATGAGCGTGCAGACGTGTACGCGCTGGCACTCGTGGGATGGGAGATGCTGTCCGGAGCGCGTCCGTGGGAGGGAGAGCCGTTAAACGTCGTCCTTCACAATCAGCAGTTCGAAACACTGGAATCGCTGGCGACGATGCGTCCGGACATTCCCGCTTTTCTGCTGACGGCGTTGGATGGTGCGATGCAAAAGGATCCTGCCGATCGATGGAGCGATGGCGGTACTCTCCTGGCGCGCCTAACGCCAAAGCCACTGACGTTGCGAAGGAGGGCGGACGAGAGCGATGCGCTGACGGAAGCGGTAACCATTCGGTTTGCAGCCGCACCCGAGGTGAGGCGCGCGGACGAAGAGTCGAAGGCTAATGCGTGGAGCTCCGACTCCGGCAGTAAGGAAGTCAACGTCGCGGGCGCGTCCGTTTCGGCGGCCATCGACGACTTGCCGAAGCCAGTGCTTCGAGTGATGCGCTACGAGGCGCCAAGTCTCGTTCGCCTTCGTGAACTCGGCGCCCGTATCGCCCGCGCCGGCGAGATCGAGCAGGCGCAGACGGCTGTCGCAGTGGCACCTGAATCGGAACAACCGCCGCTAGCCGGCGTCACTGAAGAGCCCAGCTCCGAAGCGCGAGACGTCTTCCCGTCAGACATTGCGGCGGAAGTGATTGACGACTACGAGACGCAAACTGACGGAGAAAGCCTCGAAAGTGCTGGTGGCAAAGCTCCTGAAGAAGTATTGGCCGATGTACCTAACGAGTTCGACGTGTGGCCGATGCGAACGGAGGAGCGCCAGGCGCCGACCGCCGCCCTTGCGAACTCTCCGAGACCGGCGCGTCGTCGCCGATGGCTGACAGTGGCTGGAACGCTCATTGCCGTCGTCGGAGCGCTTGCAAGCGTCGTAGCGCCCCGCGGACTCAACCCATCACGCGCGGACCGCACGAGCGCTCTGGGGTCTCGCTCGGCTGCCGGTGAGGTAGCCATCGCAGACTCGTCGCTCACATCGAGGCGTGCTGCGTTGCCTAACGAGACGACATCTTCGGCGTCACCTTCAACTGGCAGTGTCGCAGTCGACGCGACCGCCAGGAGTGGTTCGGCAACGCGCGTCACGACAGAAACGCGAAGGGCTGCGCCGAAAATCAGGCCGTCCGCGAAAACGCGCCGCCCGACGTCGACAGCCAAGGTGCGCACACCTCCGACGCGCAGTGCTCGCCGCAATGCGTTGATCAAGTCAAAGCGCAAACCCTTCGCGGCAAGATCGCCAAATCGGCCTGTCGCCAGTGCGGCGGTTCGAGACGAGCGCTGTCGGTCGCCACGGGAGAGTGACCAGGAGGCATGCCTAAAGCTGCACACGGCGAGCGCGGATGCATCGATGAACGACGTCTACCAGCGACTCACCTCCCTTCTCATGCGCGCACCGACCGCGGGGGCGAGCCGCGCAATCGCGGTGACGGCGCTTCGATCGGAACAAGGGAGTTGGGAGCGTTCCCGCCTAACGACATGTCAGCGGCGAGCCAGCGGGACCAACAACGCGCTCTGGGGACTCGAGCGTGCACCCTGCTACGCGGCGATGGCCCGCCAGCGTGAGGCCGCGTTGCGTGCTCGTCTTTCGAAGGGCGGCCAAGGCCGCTAGCCAACCGGCACGTGCCTAACGCGGCGGCGCAGTCTGTGCATGTCTTCGCACCACACACCTAACGAATGGAGATATCGCCGTGGCGCATGACAAATCGGATAAGCGCGATAAGGAAATCACACTCGGCCATACGCGCGACATGCACTCGAGTTCGCGAGGAATACTCCGGCATCTTGGCGACTTGGACGACGTGAAAATCGCCGACGGCGCGCCGGATGTGCGCGGATGGGATGTGAAAGGAGCCGCTGGTGAGTCACTCGGCAAGGTGAGTGACCTGTTGGTGGACACGGGTGCAATGAAGGTGCGCTACCTCGAGGTGTCGCTCGATATGGATGTGGCGAAAGAGACGGGACGCACGGACGCTCAGGTGAACTCTGGCGCGCGCACGCGCGAGGATGACGATCTCGATCCATTCCGTCACGTCCTCGTCCCGGTGGGAGCCGCGTCGCTGAATGAGGACGAAAAGGAAGTGCGGCTCTCGACCGAGGCGCGCGCAGTCGCCGGCATTCCGTCGTACGAGCGCGGCGCACTCACGCGCGACTACGAGCGCGGACTCATGGGTAGCTTTACGCGAACTCCCGCCGATCGCGCTGGCGCCGCGCCCGACAAACGCGCGAGAGCTGACGCGGACGAGGATGACTTCTACGCCGATACACAATTCGACGACCGCGCATTTCATGGGCGCCGCGCACGGCCGCAGGATCCTGATAGCTATCTGACGTCGCGCTGATTGCGACGCGCGCAGTAGATTGTCGCCACGTCGTTCGCGAACGCGGACTACGCGCCACCCGAGCACTTCGGGTGGCGCTTTTCTATCGACAACTACACCGAGCGCACACGTCGATGAGCATGCGTAGATCATTGCAGCAAGCGGTGGTTTGTGTGGCGATGGGCGGAGGGGGGGCGTTGATTGCTTGCGGTGGCGATGCGGCTGCACCAGCCGCCGATCATTTCTCGGAAGGAGTTTTTTCGCTGCAGAGCATCGGTGGGCACTCATTGCCGTACGTCATTTCAGCCCCGAACGGGTCATTCCAACTCACGACACTGAGTGACACGCTCGCTTTCGCTGGGGGGCGTGCATTCGAGGTCTTTGTGGTGCTCAAACAGACCGCTGGGCTCCCCGACAGCGTGCTTGCTGGAAGCCGTGGCGAAGGAGCTTCGTATCGGGTTTCGCGCGATTCGATTTTTCTTGCGTTCACGTCCACCGACTCCGACACCGCCGTCTATCGCGCCGGCCGGATCTCCATCATCACTCGCATACCACCGGCCACGTGCTCAAAGCCGTGTGAGCTGATCTTCGCGAAGGTGAAGTAACGACAATCAGTCGTTCAGCCGGCCGCAAGCGTGCGAAGGCGCTGCGCGAGTACGACGACCGAAGTGGCGGTTCTTTCGAGCGCTTACAACGCGTAGGAAACTCGCCGACCACGAGATAATCTCCGCGCGTGCACAATTGCGTTGTGCGTCTGAGACCTCGCAACGGAATAGCGTCCAGACATGCAACGCGGGTTTAGGAGTGGGTCTCGAGGGTGCCACTCTATTTCGGGGAGGAGCAGATGGAAGTCCCCGCTCATGCTGACGGCGGCAAAGGTGCAAAGCGCGACACCGTAGTGCCGCGTCCGCTCCCTGGCACCGCATCGCCGAGCGACGCCGAGGTGCAGCCCTGGTCCTGGTACACGCGCACCTGCGGCGAGGTGCTCGCCGCGCTTGAGACATCGCGCGAGCGCGGACTGACGATCGAGGAGGCGACGCTGCGGCAGTCGCGCGTTGGCGCAAATGTCCTCGATCAGTCGCGTCGGCGCAGCGCGATACGGATGCTGCTCTCGCAGTTTGGTGACGTCATGGTGCTCGTCTTGTTAGGCGCCGCCGCGGTCGCCTTGCTGCTCGGCGAGCCACAGGACATCGCGGCAATCGTCGCGATCGTCGTCCTGAACGCGACGCTCGGTTTCGTACAGGAGTTCCGCGCCGAGCGTGCGATGGCAGCCCTCAACGCGCTGGCCGCGCCGCAAGCGCGCGTGCGGCGAAACGGATCGGACGAAACGCGCCCCACATCCGATCTCGTACCGGGCGACATCGTGATGCTCGAGGGGGGAAACATCGTTCCCGCCGACCTTCGACTGCTGGAGGTGAGCCGCCTAACGATTCAGGAATCATCGCTCACCGGTGAGTCCGACGCTGTCGAGAAAGTCACGCACGCGTTCGACCGACGCGATCTCACGCTTGGCGACCAGCGAAACATGGCGTTCAAGGGGACGACGGTGACTGCCGGGCGTGGAATCGGCGTCGTTGTTGCGACCGGAATGCGCACGGAACTCGGGCGCATCGCTGCAATGCTGCGCGACGAGGACGAAGCGCGTACGCCATTGCAGCGTCGCCTCGCGAGCTTCGGTCGAAACCTCGCGATTGTCATCCTCTCGCTGTGCGCCGTGATATTTGCGCTCGGCTTGCTCCGAGGTGAGCCGCCGGTTCTGATGTTCATGACCGCGCTGAGCCTCGCGGTTGCCGCGATCCCGGAAGCGCTGCCGGCGGTTGTGACTGTGTCGCTCGCGTTAGGCGCGCGCAAGATGGTGCGCCGCCAGGCCCTGATTCGTCGCTTGCCGGCGGTCGAGACCCTTGGATCGGTTACGGTGATTTGCTCTGACAAGACGGGAACGCTCACTGAGAACCGAATGCGCGCTGAAGTCGTCGAGGCGCACGAGGCGGCTAGAGAGGTTTTGTACGAAGCAATGGCGCTTTGTTCGGATGTCTCAGTCGATGCCGATGGCGCCTTGCACGGCGACCCGACGGAGACGGCACTGTATCGCGCGTCGGTGGAGCGCGACGCGAATCGGACCACCGCGAGTCAATCGCCGCGCGTTGCAGAGATTCCCTTCACTTCTGAGCGCGCCCGCATGACGACAGTGTATGAGCGCGACGGTGCGATCGTCGCATTCACCAAGGGTGCGCCCGAATTCGTGCTGGCTCACTGCGATTTCGCGTTAGGCGGCAACGGCGCTGCTCCACTTCAGCGGGCCGAGTGCCTCGAGCGTGCGGCGTCGCTCGCTGCGTCGGGGCTGCGCGTCCTCGCCTTCGCGACGCGGCGTTTCGACCGATTGCCCGTACCGCTCGAGGAGGTCGAAGCCGCTCAGACATTTCTCGGGTTCGTCGGCCTCCTTGACCCTCCTCGTGCCGAAGCGCGCGATGCCGTCTCTCTATGTCAAACAGCCGGGATTCACGTGGTGATGATCACCGGTGACCACCCCGCCACCGCGCGCGCGATTGCCGAACGCATGGGAATCGCCGCAGCCGACGAAGACGTCGTAACAGGTGAAACGCTCGCGCATACGTCCGAGCAGGCGCTCGACGAGCGAGTGCGGAAGGCGCGCGTCTACGCCCGCGTGTCGCCGGCCGATAAGCTCCGCATCGTTAGAGCATTGCAGCGCGTCGGCGAGTATGTCGCCATGACTGGCGACGGCGTGAACGACGCCCCTGCCCTAAAGCGTGCAAACATCGGCGTCGCCATGGGCAAGGCCGGAACGGACGTCGCGCGCGAGGCGTCGCACATGGTGCTGCTCGACGACAACTTCGCGACCATCGTCAACGCGGTGCGCGAAGGGCGCCGCATCTACGACAACATCCGTCGCTTCGTTCGCTACTCGTTGTCGACCAACGCGGGAGAGATCTGGACGCTTTTCCTGGCGCCGTTCGTCGGGCTGCCACTCCCCCTGCTCCCCATTCACATCCTGTGGATGAACCTTGTGACTGACGGGTTACCCGGACTCGCGCTCGCGGCCGAACCAGCGGAGCGCGACATCATGCGACGCCCCCCTCGAGCGCCCGACGAGAGCATTTTCGCGCATGGTCTCTGGCAACACACTGTGTGGGTCGGATTGCTGATGGCTGGGCTCGCGTTAGGCACACAGGCATGGGCCATCAAGAGCGGCGACGCGCATTGGCAGAGCATGACCTTCACCGTGCTCACGCTTTCACAACTCGCGCATCTGCTCGCGATTCGCTCCGAGCATGAATCACTCCTTCGCCAAGGGATTTTTTCGAACAGACCGCTCCTCGCAGCGATTGCGATCACCGCGGCGCTTCAGATGGCGACGCTATACGTGCCGCCGCTCACGCGGGTGTTCAAGACGACATCGCTTTCGCCAGGAGAACTCGCGATCTGTCTCGCCGTCGCGTCGGTGGTATTCCTCGCGGTCGAATTTGAAAAGTGGCTCATCCGGCGTGGCTTGATCTACCACGAGACGGCGCTGCGACCATTGAGCGTCGGCGGTGGAGCGCCCTCCCCGCGCGATTCGTCCGGGCGGAGCCGCCCAATAGATTAGGCGCGATTCCTTTAAGCGTGCACGTCAGCTGCAAGAGCGGGAGACGCAACCGTCAGCTACCACAGAGCCGCCGTCCACACTCAGCTTACGCGACCCTCAGCGCGAAGCTTAATTGGCGGCAATCCTCGGAACCGATGATGATTCTTGCGTGGTAAGAAGAGTCGGCGACTGACAACTCGACAAGGTGTCCTCATGTCCCTATACGGCGAACACTACCTGGTCTACGGATCACAAAAGTGTGGTCTGTGCAACCAGACGCACGACAAGTTCAAGCTCGAAGAAAGCAGCAAGAGTCGCTTCAAGCTTCTGCAGTTCGCCGCCGAACTCGCGACGATCAACAAGGAACAGAGCAAGCGGGCTGATATGCAACGCGCGGCCGTTCTCGAGACCATTCTCGAAGAGAAGAAACGGAACCATCCCAACGTCCCCACCATCACCATCGAGGACCCTCGGGGAGCGAAATCGACGTATGTCGACCCCAGCGTTCGGCTTGAAGTGTTCCAGCGGATGCTCGCGAAACGCGATCAAGCAGAAGCCAAGGGGAAGAGTGACGTCTGGCGCGGCACCACCAGCGTGGCCCACCGAATCAACAACAAGTTCGATGAAAAGGGCAAAAACCTCGGCACCAAGGACTGGAAAGCGATGTTGGGTCTGCTCATCACGCCGCTCGGGACTTACGTCGGCGCCGCCGGCACGTTCTCGCGGCAACCTGGTGTACCGTTCGATGTGGTGGCGAATCGAAAGGGCTATATCCTCGCGGACAAACAACCCAAGGGCGACACGCCATCGATCGGCGGTGTCCAGGTCCCACGCGACAAATACGAAGGCGCGAAGGTACAGGGTACGATGTCAGCCGGGAGTTGCGCCGCGCCGCAGCTAATCCAGCAATACATCTTTGATGCAAAACAGCAGAATTTTTCGCTCGACAAAAGCCGTTCGCTGAGCGAGCAGGGGTTCGCGTTGTCTGAGATGTATTTCGTCCCGAATCACTCCGTGCGATTCGACCTGATGTATCCGAACTACGACCCCGCCATTCCGAAGCCCAATCCAAAGACGGATTGGGAGCATCGGGATACTGATCCTGGGCTGTACTGGATTCCGGGACTGTCGGCTCACTCGTGCAAGACGTGCGAGAAGCTGGTGCCAATGCTCCTGTGTCCGGGCGCCATCATCGATCATCGTTAGGTGCCGGCCGCTCGGACGCACCTCACACGCAAAAGGCGAGCGCCGGTGCGCTGCCTCAATTGACACGTCGGCGTGCTAGCTGTGCTCCGAGACAGCGGATCGAAGTCCTGAGGCGTCGCCCGCGACGGACGAGGATGACGGGGCGATTGGCACCCATCGCGACGCAATGAGCGCAAAGCAATATCGGCCGGAAATCGATGGACTCCGCGCCATCTCGATCCTCCTGGTCCTGCTGTATCACGCCAGGATTCCGGGCTTCACCGGCGGCTTCATTGGCGTCGATGTTTTCTTTGTGTTGTCCGGCTATCTGATTACCTGGCTCGTGCGCGATGAGCTCGCGACGACCGGGAAGTTCGACTTCACGCGCTTTTACGCGCGGCGTGTGCGCCGCTTGCTCCCCACCGCACTCGTCGTCATCGGCGGCACCCTGGTGTTAGGCACGATCTTCCTCCATCCAAACGGGGAAGTTCAAGCGCTCGCGAAGAGTGCAATCGCGACACTCGCCTTTGTTTCGAATCTCTTCTTCGCTCGCGCTGTCGACTACTTCGATTTCCTCGGCGAGTCGAAGCCGCTGCTCCACACCTGGTCGCTGAGCGTTGAAGAGCAGTTCTACCTCTTCTGGCCTGCCACTCTGTGGCTGCTGTACTACGTGTCGCGCGGGAAAACCGACAAGTCGCGCATCGTGTACGCGACGGGCGCGCTGTGCGTGCTCTCGTTGATTGCCGCCGAGGCGGCGATGAAGATGTACTACACACGAGAAGCGTTCTTCTATACGCCGCTTCGTGCGTGGGAGCTCCTGGTCGGCGGCTTACTGGCGTTAGGCATCGAGGAGCGCTTCGGTCGCTCGAGGTTGCGGGAGTTTGACTCGTTAGGCGTGATCGGGCTCGTGGTGATTGTCGGCGTCGCGCTTGCGTACAAGTCGGACACTCGATTCCCGGGCGTTGCTGCTGCCCTCCCGGTGCTCGGGACTGGCGCGGTTTTGCTGAACACCGCGTGGCGGCCGCAGACGCCATTGTACTGGCTGTTGACCCGCGCGCCGCTCATTGCGCTCGGACGTTGGTCGTATGCCCTCTACATGTGGCATTGGCCACTGTTGTCGATCGCGCGCATCGTGCGCGGCCCGACGTTGAAAGGGGACGTCGCCATCCTGCTGCTATCGCTCGCGCTCTCCGCGGCGACCGTCGCAATCATCGAGCGACCGTTGCGATTCTCCTTTCGACCGAAGGCGCCGAGTGGACGTGTGGTCGCCGTCGGGATGGCATTCACTGTCTTGATGGTTGTACTCGCAGGAGCCAGTGGTTACGTCGCAAATCGCCGGCGGGACGCATTCGATCTGCAGTGGCGCGCCTCTTTCGACCCTCGGCCCGACGAGCGAGCCGAGTGCTATCGTGATCCGCCCGCCGTGCTGGATGTGCGCGCCACGTGCATGTTCAATCCTGCCGACTCCGGCGTCTTGGTCGTGTGGGGAGACTCGCACGCGGAGATGTGGCTCCCGATGGCGCTGGCGGCTTCGCGTATCGACACGCCGCACTACGCCGTGATGCAGGCAACGATGATGGACTGCCATCCGTTTGTTGTGCTCGGCGAGAAGGTCGGCATCGCGCGACAACGCCGTTCGTGTCTCCGCTTCAATCAGACTACGCTCCAAAATATTCGGGACCTCGCAGCACAGACTCCTGTTTCGGTTCTGCTCGCGGCACGATGGAATTGGTTCTCGGATACCGTGTCCGCTTCGTTCGAAGAAGTACGAATGGGCGACACGCCCTCGCGCGATGGCGACACGCGCGCACTCGGACGTGGATTGCGCGCGACGCTCGACTCGTTGAAGGCGATCGGTGTGCGCGTTCTCATTCCAGAGCCTGTGCCCGAGATGCCGTATCGTGCCCCCGAGTGCCTGCTGCGCTGGCACCGCACGCTCAAGGAATGCTCAGTGCCGCGCTGGGTTTCCGATCGGCGCATGGCGCCTGTGCGGCGCGAGCTGGCGTCCGTAGTGAAAGAGTATCCGAACGTGCGGATGTTTGATGCAGAGGACTTTTTGTGTGATGCGACGATGTGTTGGGCGGAGGTGAATTCGAGGATCGCGTATAAGGATGATGATCATCTTTCGGCCACTGGGGTGACGGGGGTGCTTGAGACGTTAGGCGGGGAGGAGCGAGCGTGGTTGAGTCCGTGGGGGCGATTGCCGGCGGTGCGCACCGCGGAGGGCGGAGCGAGCGTTGCGGCGGCGTCGGCGCGGCGTAGCGCGAGGTAGGTAGCGGCGCTGACGTACTATCGTTGACGTTGAGAAACGGCACGGGAAACAGTAGCCCATGTTGCCTAACGACAAAGCGCCACCTGCCCAACGGCAAGTGACGTACAAGTCGGGACGGCGGGATTTTGAACCCCATTCGTGCGTTGAGAAACGGCACGGGAAACAGTAGCCCATGTTGCTTCAACGACAAAGCGCCACCTGCCCAACGGCAAGTGGCGCTTGAGCGCAGCCTGGTCGGGACGGCGGTGACGGCGGGAAACCCGCGACCCTGAACCCCATTCCGTTTTTCGGGTCATCCCGCCCAATCACTGCGAACCCCTAGACATCACAGTGACAACAACTTAGCCTAGCGAACGCGTCACTCCGAATCCCCTTGAATCCCGTTCTGCTGCTTCCTATGTGCTTCCATTGGGCGCCGCGCTGCAGGCAGCGGATCGTTAGATGCCGACCGCGAAACTGACCAAACGCACGGTCGAAACGCTCGAGGCGCCGGACGCGTGCGACTACTTGGTTCGGGACTCCCGGTTGAAGGGATTCGGCGTGCGCATCACGCATTCCGGAGGCGTCGTGCGCCGGACGCATGTACTCGGCTATCGCCCGAATGCATCAAGCCGCGCTTCCGGCGCCTCACGTGGCATGCACGGCGCGCTCACTACCGACCAGGCGAGGAAACTCGCGCAACGCCACCTCGCCGGCATTGCCGCGGGCGAAGATCCGCGACGCGCGCCGGCGTCAACGCGAGCAAGCAACAGACCGTGCGCGATGGGGGCGCGCCTATTCCCGACGATGCGGAAGGTGCGGCGGAAGTCGAGCACGGAGACCGAGTACAAGCGCATGGGAGCGTCACGTC
>JBGAKW010000059.1:0-3078 GCA_044224185.1 Gemmatimonadaceae bacterium
TAGGAAGGCGTTGTTCGTCAGGCCAATGCCGCGGATGCGCTACGATCGGAACCAACCACCGCCACGCGAAGCCTCGCTGGTGCTTGGTCGGTTCGCGAGGCGCCTAACGCCGAAGCTCAACAGCGAGCGAGTTATCACAAGTTGCGCGCACTCTGTGCGCGCAATCAAATCTCGCTCGTCTGTTGCAGCGCGTGTTCGGCCGCACGCGCGCTGCTTCCAGCGGCTATTTCAACTACCATGAAGGGTGTGCATCGAAATAGTCATTAGTCGTCAGACGACGTAGGCCATGGCCGTCGCGCCGAACTATCCAGATCTCGAGATTCTGTAACATCCGACTGGCGCCGGACTCGTCGCGGGTGGGGCGTGCGTGGCGATCACTTTGAAATACGATCCAATCACCATCGCGAGCCCATCTCCCGTAATTGGTTAATCCGGAATCGCGCGTCACCCAAACGACTCGCCGCGTTTCAAGCTCTAGCACCGCGAGGTTGCTGTGAAACGCGGGGCGGGTCCACCCCGACTGTCCGCCGCCGTGAAAAACGGTGAAGAGGATGGCGTCGTTGCGGGGAGACCACTGCGGGCAATCGAGGTATGTCGTATCGGAATAGAGAATCGTGTCAACAACACTTGCGCGCGGATCGAGAACGACGAGCGCGCTGCGTGCCTGCGCGTACGAAGCGACGACAACCCGGTCTCCGGCGGGGGACCACGACGGACATCGATAGCTGGACGAGTCTCTGCGCAAGCTCTGAGCGCGCCCGCTCGCGACGTCAATCTGAAAGAGTCCCGGATGCGAGGCGGAGTCTCCGGCGCTGACGATGATCATGTTCCCGTCGGGAGACCAATCCGGGAACATGACCGCGCGCGGCAGTTCGAGACCGAGACGGCGTGCATTCTTTCCACTCGAATCGGCGACGTAGAGCTCGTCGCCACTCGCGGATTCCCGAATCCAAGCGACGCGACGGCCGTCGACGCTCCATGTACCTAACGAGCGGCTCGATTGCGAATCTCCCGAAATGAGAACAGCGGAAGCACCAGTAACGGGATCAAGGACTCGCAGATCCTCGGTGCCCCCGGGCGCCTGCGATGTATAGAGGATGCGGCGTGCGCCAACTGGAAATGCTTGCTGCTCGACCCGCGTGCAGGCTGACGCGAAGACTCCGACGACAAAGGCCGTGACGAACAGGTGTTGGAGCCGTTGAGTCATGAACCGAAGACAGAGTGAGGCCGAACGTGGAGTTGTGCAGCACGCACGTTATCACCATCGCGGCGTAGCCGCCTCCTTATTGTGCGTGGCTGTACCAACGGTTGTTAGGAAACGCCCAGCGGTCGGCCCCCACGCACCCGGTGGTTTGGGAGCCTACGCGCTCGGGCGTCAGACCACAAGCGTGCGGCACCCGTTGCGGAACCGGCCTCCCACCTCGGAGCGCCGCGCCCTGCCCCACGCGCGCGAAGCATGGCAGCGTTTCCACGCTGGTGATCGTCGTCAGGCGCTGAAGTTGATAACCAAAGAAAGCGCGAGGCCAGACCTGAACGCCCGGTCTCGCACCCACGCCGCCGTCAGGCCGGTTGGAGCGTTGCCTAACGCTAGGGTTCACCTGCAGCCGCTGTAAATAGAGCGCGCGGGACGCGCGCGTGCCAGCACGGCTGACTGGTGCAACCCGTTGTTAGGCAAGGGCCCGCCGAAGGTTGGGTGTCGTGAAAGCTGGCGACGCGCACGGGTGCGGAGGAGCGGCAGCGCGCACGGACACCACGATTCGACGCCAGTCACGCGCAGGTGCGCGCTGCAATCGGACCGTCGCGGGCGCGCACGAACGCGAGACCGGTGCCATCGCGCGCGGAGGACAGAGGTGAACGCGGCAGCGCCCCGTCGCCGAGCGTTGCTCGTCTTTCCCTCGTAGTGAAGCGGCATGCAGTTCGCCTCCATGACGGTGACACCGCGGCGGGACCTGATCGCCGCCACGAAAAAGGCGCGTCGATGCAGGGAAGCGTGTCCCGTTGCCTAACGCTAGCGTTCACCTGCAGGCGAGTTACAACCGTTGCGCGCACCCCTAGTGCGCGCAATCCCTGATTCGCCTGTCAGGTGCAAGGCGTTGTTAGGTGGCGGCGCGCGACACGAGAGCGAGCGCAATCGTGAGCGCCACTATTACGGCGCATCCAACCCACCACCACAGAAGGGCGCGTCGGCACGCAGGTCGTCCCTCAGGGCGAAAGCGCTCATCGTGGTATAAGTCGAGAAAGGACGGGCCGTCGTACTTGTGGCCTGGGCGGGGATCGGTCCAGTCGAAGTAGCGAAAGGCGATGCCCGTCAGCGCGTAACCAACGGCGTAGTAAGTGAGGGTAAGCGCCAACCAAACGTTAAACATGAGGGACGCGGGATCCGAGGTTTCGCTGGCCGCTAGTATGCATTCCAGTCCGTCCACCTAACGTTGAGTTGTGCAGCGCGCACGTTACAACCAACGCGGCGAAGCCGCCTCCGAAAAGTGCGCGTCTGTACTAACGGTTGTTATACCGGCGAGCGCTGAGTCCAGCACCCCAAGGGCGCGCGCTAAGTGTCAAAGAAGAACCTGCGCATTTGCGCGAGGAGATCCGGGGTGAGTGTGATGGGCGCCGCCGACGGGAGGACGGCGTCAATGCCACACTTGGGACAAAGCGCGGTGACGCCGTCGTCGAGATCGCCCGTCTCGACCTGACGGCCGTCGACCCAGTCGAGGATCTCGTTAGGCGGAAACATGCGCTGGCAGTAGAAGCAGCCGGCCTGCTCGCTCTTCGCCAGCAAGTCGCGATGTCGGGATGAGAAGCGGTGGATCGATCTGAGGTCTGCTTCGTTCACGACCATAGAGAGACCGCGGTATAACGCTAGCGTTCACCTGCAGGCGAGTTACAACAAGTTGCGCGCATGTTGCGCGCAATCAATAGCTCGCCTGTCAGGTGCAAGGCGTTGATGTTCCCAACGAGAACGCATGTATTGTCCGGCTTCGTCTCGTTTGGAGGCTGCCTCTATGTTGTACTCCGGGATCGATCTCCACAAACGCTCCGTCGTCATTCACACCGTCGATGCGGCGGGCACCACGGTGC
>JBGAKW010000040.1:0-19173 GCA_044224185.1 Gemmatimonadaceae bacterium
CCCCCTCCGCCCCCCCCCGCGACGACACGGCTGCCGATGTCTTCTCCCCTCTCCAGCGAACCATCTGCTTCCGAATCGACGACGACGGAGTCGTCGCTGACGCTCGATGCCGCGGGCTACACGCTGCAGGCGCGCTGGACGATCCCGAGCGGGCGGAGGCCACTTGCGGCGATCATCCTCATTCCGGGTTCGCTCTTCGTGAACGTCGACGGCGATATGCCGGCGTGGAACGTCTTTCCGCGGTCGCAGGCCCACTTGGCGCGCCAACTCGCCGAACGTGGATTCGCGGTCTATCGCTTCAGCAAAGCCGGACCTGGTACCGACACGGTGATCGCTGACCCCGAACGCGTGGCGGCCGGCCGCGCGTCGTTCTTCACGCGAGTCGAGGTCGCGCGCGAAGCGTGGCGCGCGATGCGCACATTGCTCGATGAGTGCCTAACGAAATTCGCCGACGTCGCGGGCGACATCCCACTGATTGCTGCTGGACACAGCGAGGGAGCCGTCGTCGCAACGTTGCTGGCGCGCGCCGAGCCGTCGGTACGTGGCGTCGTACTGCTCGCCGGGCCGTCGGTCGGAATACTCGAGATCATGATCGAGCAACTCCCGATCATGACACCGCCTAACGAGTTGGATGAGGCACGCCGTGTCTTTGCTGCCGTTGTCGCCGCGATCCGCGAGACGGGTGCGATACCGGATGATCTGCGAGCCTCGCCGTACGCGCGCAGCCTGGCCCAAATGGACGCGCCTTCTCTTTCGTACATGCGCACGTGCGATGCGGTTGATCCTGCGGCGGAACTCGCCGAGGTGACGCAGCCGGTTCTCATTGTCCAAGGGGCGCGCGATAGCTCGGTCCCGGAGCATCACGCGCACCGCCTGCGCGATGCGCGCCGTGCAAAGCGCCAGCTCGACACCGACCTCGCGGTTCTCACGCGCCTTCAGCACTTCTTCAAACCGCTTCCCGATGGCGTCACCGGTGCGGCTGATTTTGGGTTGCAGGGCGATGTGGACGCGCGGGTGGCGGGGGCGATTGAGGGGTGGGTGCGGAGCGTGGTGACTGGGGGAGGCGGTGAAGAGCAATCGTCGTGATGAAGATGGCGATTAGTTGACCGGTCTGCGTTAGGCGCCTGTGGCGTCGCTGTCGCCTACACGAGCAACGTCGCCATCGGCAGCACCAATCCTGGGAGCACATCCTCTCCAGAGAGGAGACCCTCCTCAACAATCGTCGCTTGCGATCCATCGGCGCGATATACCCTCGCTTCGCGTCGTTCGGGATCAATTGTCCACACGAGCATGGTTCCCGCCTCGAGCCATTCGCCGACCTTCGCCAGTATCGCTCCGGGGCGGTCGTTAGGCGACAGAACCTCAACGGCGAGCGTGGGTGCGTCCTCGAGAAAACCCCGCGTACGTCCAGAGGGTACACGGTCAGCTGCAACAAACGCGACGTCGGGCGCGCGGACAGTATCAGGGTTGCGCGCGATCCAGAAGCCTGGCTCACCCGCAACGACCTTGCCGAGTGCAGGTGTTCCGGCTGATGTGGCATCTCGCACGAACAGCGACAGTGAAACACAGACGCGCGCCAAGAGCTCACCATGTTCGAACCCAGGAGGCTCAGACACCACGAGCTTCCCACGCACCAGCTCCGCTCGCCCATCGGCGAGGTCGCGATACGCCAGTAATTCTTTCGCTGTCATGAGCCGAGTTGATGCAAGCATGGGGGAGCGATCCCGCGGACGGCGTATGCGTGGCATTGGGGAACAGTGCGCGCGTCGCGTCACCTCCGCGTCACGCGAGGAATTCGGAAGGTACGCTCGGCGGCGGAAGCGAGCGACCACCTGGGCGGCTAGCTCGACCTCGACCGGGCCACCAGCTTTCCGATGTCGGCCGAAGGCGTTAACGATCGGGTCGCCGCGCACTACGGCGCCTCAGCGCCGCACGCGACGCTCGAACTCCCGTACAATCCTGGCGAAGACATGCCGGAGGACTCGTGAAGCTCACTCGTTATGCAGTCACACACGCGCGCACGGTCTCGATCGCGCTGGCGCTTGGCACCACGCTCCCGCCAGGCGCTGCGCACGCGCAATCCACCGCTGTCGCGCTTTCACACGTCACCATCGTTGATGTCGAGCGAGGGCGGACTTCTCCCGATCACACCATCGTCATCGAAGGAAATCGCATTCGCTCCATTCTTCCGAGTGGCGCGGTGAAGCTCGCTCCCGGCACCCGCGTCATCGACGCGAGCGGGAAGTTCGTCATCCCAGGGCTCTGGGACATGCATGTACACGCGACCGGCCCGGGGATCGACCGCCTGTTTCTCCCGCTCCTCGCCGCGAATGGCATCACGGGCGTCCGCGAAATGTTTGGACGTCTCGCGTGGTACGACTCGGCACGCGCGCAAGTTGCGCGTGGTACGCTGGTGTCGCCCCGCATCGTTGGCGCCGGACACATCCTCGATGGCAAGCCGGCCATCTGGCCAGGATCGTTAGGCGTCGCGAACGCCGAGGAGGCGACGCGTGCGGTCGATTCACTTGCAGCTGCCGGGGCGGCGTTCATCAAGGTGTATTCGCGCCTTTCCCCGGAATCGTTTCGCGCCGCCGCTGCCGAATCCAGGAAACGGGGACTTCCGTTTGCCGGCCACGTTCCGACGCTGGTTTCCGTCGCGGAAGCATCAGACCTAGGGATGAAAAGCATCGAACACCTGCAGACGTTCACCACCGCGTGCTCCCGAGACGACGAGCGACTCCGCGCCGAGGTCAGTGCCGCCGTGGCGTCGCCAAAAGGATGGGATTCGGCCTCGGTGCTGCAGCGTGCGCAGGCAAAGACGCTCGCCAGGAGCTACGACGCAAAACGCTGCCGCGCACTCGCCGCACGCTTGAAGAAGAACGGGACGTGGATGGTGCCGACAATTACCGTCTTGCGCTCAGTCGCCTTCCTCGACGACACGACGCTCGCGAATGATTCGCGTCTCGCCTACATCCCTCGATTCTTTGCCGCCTCATGGAATCCCAAGAATGACTTTCGATTCCGCGCCTTCACTCCCGACGATTGGGCGGTGCGGAAAACATTGTTCAAGGAGCAACTCGACATCGTAACGCTCCTGCACACGAGCGGCGTGTCATTTCTCGCCGGGACGGATCTGTCGAATCCGTACATCTATCCCGGCTTCTCACTGCACGAGGAACTCACCAACCTCGTTGCCGCCGGATTTACGCCGGCCGAGGCGTTGCGCGCTGCAACGCTTAACCCCGCGCGGTATCTCCAGTTGACCGATTCGTTAGGCACGGTTGCCAGCGGAAAGGTCGCCGATCTCGTCCTGCTCGACGCCAACCCGCTCGATGACATCCGGAACACACAGAAGATCTTTGCGGTGGTGCTGAACGGGCGTGTCATCGATACCGAGATGCGGGAGAAGTTGCTGAGTGACGGCGCCAAGCTGGCCAGCGGCAAATAGTTAGGACGCGCGACGAGCTCGAGATACAAGACGGGGTCAACTGGTGGTGGGAATGGCGTCCGGACCAGTATGCTTATGGCGCCGGACCGCACGGGGTTTCTCGCGTTCAGGCATCAGTGCTCGGCAGCTGCACTTCTTCCACCCTCATCCCCAACACAACCATGAAGCGCTATCTCACCGAGTTCATTGGGACGTTCTTCCTCGTCCTGACAATTGGCCTAACGGTGATTGGCAAGTCGCCCGCCGCTCCACTCGCAATTGGTGCGTCGCTGATGATCATGGTGTACGCCGGTGGTCCTGTCTCGGGTGGGCACTACAATCCCGCCGTTTCGCTTGCCGCGATGATGCGCAAGGCACTCCCAGTTGCTGATTTTGTCCCTTACGTCGTTGCGCAGATCCTCGGCGCCGTTGTGGCGTCGATGGCCGTCATGACGATCACGGGCGAGTCGTTCGCCCCATCGCCGGCGTCCGGCACGTCGACGATCTCGGCATTCCTCGTCGAGTTTCTCTTTACCTTTGCGCTCTGCTATGTCGTGCTGAACACGGCCGTCATGAAGAAGGTCGCCGGCAATTCGTATTTTGGCTTGGCGATCGGATTTACGGTCGTCGTCGCGGCGTACGCCGGTGGAGGGATCAGCGGTGGCGCGTTTAATCCGGCCGTTGGTATCGGTCCGACGATTACGCATGCCACGATGGGTGGCGGGAACTGGGCGAGCCTGTGGCTGTACATCGTTGGACCGCTCGCCGGTGGGGCGCTGGCTGCACTCGTCGCCGGAATGCAGGAAGAAGCCTAACGAGGGACGTGCTGGCGAATGACAGATTCCGACAACCGTGATCGCGCACTCCCTGCCGGAATCCTCGAGTATGCGCTTCCCGGCGATTGGGTTGTCTATGCGGGCAAGACCGACGCAGCCAACGACTTCGTCAGCACAAAACTCACTCGACACAACGATCGCTGGTTTCATGTGCGCGGGATGCCGGGCGGGCACGTTGCATTACGTGTCCCGCCCGAGCGCACGCCCGACCGTGCAACGCTCGAGCGCGCCGCGGCGATCGCGGCTTTTCACAGCAAGGCACGCAGTGGTGGCATTGTCGCCGTCTCGATGGCCGAAGGGCGTCACGTTTCCAAGCCACGCGGTGTAAAGGCAGGTACCGTCGAGATTCGAAAGGAGACGGTGCTCAAGGTTCGTCCGGTGACGGAAAGCGAAGCGAACGATTTGCGGCGCGCAGACCGCTGACCGTTCGCACCACCGTGAGGTGACGCGCCGCGCGACATGCTACAAATTCAGAGTCCCCCCTCGCCCATCTCATCGCCGATTGCTCGACATGCGCATTCAACGCTCGATAACCGTTGCCGCTTTTTCCTTCATCGCTGCCACGCTCGTCCTCCTGCCTAACGCTGGGGCTGGGGCGCAGCAACGTGGCCAGGAAGGGCGCGGCGCGAGCATTCAGCCGGGTGAACACTGCCCGCCGGGCATGACAGAAGTGCGGCCGCGCAATTGTCAGGCACCGACACTCCCCCCACCGACCATTCTGGACTATCGCCCTCGAAATACGCTCGTTGCGACGGCGCACACCGTGCCGAAGGCGAAGTTTCCGGCGATCGATTTTCACGGGCATCCCAACAATCAACTCGATTCGCCCGAAGGGCTGGAATCGTTAGGCAACGATCTTGATGCGCTCAACGTGCGAATGATCGTCGCTGCCAACAACGTGACGGGTGATGCGCTCAAGCGTGAGGTCGAACTGGTGAAGGCGTCGCCCCGCATGAAGGACCGCGTGCGCATTCTCGCCGGCATCAACTTTCGCGACGTTGGCCCAGGGTGGGGCGAGAAGGCTGTTGCGCGTCTCGAAGCCGACGTTGCGGCTGGCGCTGTGGGCATCGGCGAAATCTCCAAATCCCTCGGCCTCACCATCAAGAAAGCCGACGGCACGCGTCTGAAGATCGATGACCCCGAGCTCGATCCCATTTGGGATGCCGCCGCGCGGCTCAAGCTCCCGGTCTTCATTCACACCGCCGATCCGCAGGAGTTCTGGCAGCCGCTCGACTACAACAACGAGCGATGGTTGGAGCTCGCGCTTTTTCCCGGACGGCGGTATCCGCCGGAGAACTTTCCATCGTTCGAGACGCTGATGACCGAGCGCGACAACATGCTCCGCCGTCATCCCAAGACCACATTCGTCATCGCGCACATGGGGTGGCACGCGAACGACTTGGGCCGTCTCGCGAAGATGATGGAAGAGATGCCTAACGTGAATACTGAAGTCGGCGCCGTACTCTACGACATCGGGCGCCAACCACGGGCAGCGCACGATTTCTTCGTGCGCTTTCAGGATCGCATCCTGTTCGGCAAGGATTCGTTTCAGCCCGAGGAGTATCCGTACTACTGGCGTGTCTTTGAGACGCGGGACGACTACTTCGACTATTACCGCGATTACCACGCGAAGTGGAAGCTCTACGGGATCGATCTCCCGGATTCCGTCTTGAAGAAGGTGTATTTCGGGAATGCGGTTCGAATTACGGGGGGGATTCCGCAGAGCGGTTGGCCCAAGTGAGGAGCAGTTGTCGCTTTGTGGTGTAACAACTGGTCGTTAGGCGTGTTTCGCTCGTCATGAATCAGGGAGCCATGCAGTTTCGTGTCGTTCGCCTCGAGAGTCGCAACCCGCTCGTCCGGATACTTCTGCTAATCGTCATCATCGCGTTGCTCGCGGCGTTCGTGACGGCGGGGGTGGCATTGGCGGCAGGAGCGGCGGTCATTGGTGGCGGGGCATACCTGGTGCGCCGGATCTTCGGTGGGCGTGCATCGTCGGGTGTCCTCGACGGAAGCACCCACTCCGCGATGGCGGGCCGTGAAGTCTTTGCGCCGGGGACGCCGCGTGATGCCGGGCACCTTACGCGCTCCGCCGCCCAAACGCCGGATCCACCCGGATAAACGCCGCGACGACAAAGCCGGGAATCGTCGCCAACAAAACCCAAACGAAGAATTGCAGGTAGCCGAGCCGCTCTTGGAGCGCGCCGGCAAACATGCCGGGAATCATCATGCCTAACGCCATAATCCCCGTACAGATGGCGTAGTGGGCGGTGCGATGGCGCCCGTCGGAGACCATGATCATGTACAGCATGTACGCCGTGAAGCCGAATCCATAGCCGAACTGCTCGACGAAGACGGCGCCGCTGATCAAGGCAAGACTGGTCGGTTGAATCCAGGCGAGCCAGACGAAGATCAGATCGGGGAGGTGGATGGCGACGACGCAGATCCATAACAGGCGCTTAAGCCCAAACTGCGAAATGCACCAACCGCCCAGCAAGCCGCCTAACGTCAGGGCCAGCACGCCGAACGTTCCGTAGGCGACGCCGACTTCACTGGTCGTCAGGCCCAGCCCTCCCGCATCGCGTGCGTCGAGGAGGAACGGCGTGACCAGCTTCACCAGCTGGGCTTCGGCAAACCGATAGAGCAGAAGAAAGGCAAGAATTGTCGCAATGCCCGGGCGACGAAAGAACGTCGCGAAGACGTCGAAGAAGCACGCGCGCTCGGTCGGTACGTCATCGCGCACCGGGCGTGGGAGCGCGACGCGATGCCACAACGCGAGCACGCCGAAGAGCATCGTGAGCGCCACGAATGTGAGGCTCCATGCCTGACGCGTGTCGCCGGCAAATCGTTCTTCGAGTTGTCCGGCCAGCACCACGAAGGCACCCTGGCCGGTAATCATCGCCAACCGATAGAACGTGCTGCGGATTCCGACGAACGCGGCTTGTTGTCGCTCCGGAAGCGCGAGCATGTAGAAGCCGTCGCAGGCGATGTCGTGTGTGGCCGAGCAAAAGGCCATCACCCAGAAGGCCGCGAGGGTGACGACGAAAAAGGGGGGCGCATGCAACGCGAGTGCAACGCTGCCTAACGATGCAGTGAGCGCGAGTTGCATCGTGAGTGTCCACGTGCGCTTCGTCGAGACGAGGTCGACGACGGGACTCCACAGTGGCTTGACGACCCATGGGAGATAGAGCCAGCTCGTATAGAGTGCGATGTCGCTGTTGGAGATGCCGAGTCGTTTGTACATGATGACGGACACCGTCATCGCGACGACGTAGGGGAGTCCCTGTGCGAAGTAGAGCGACGGGACCCACGTCCACGGAGATCGGTGCTCGGTCTTGGGCGGGGGCGCGACGTCGGTTGGAATGCGCGGGCTCCTCGAGAAGGGCGAGACTGCGAGACGTGGAATTCTGGGGATGTGATGCAGCGCGAGGGAGGGGGAGGCGCGCTTGGCGTTACGGTATGGGACAGCGCGAGGAGGTGAGGGAAGTGCGCCGCGCACCGTTTACGAGCGGCTGAGGGCCGACGGTTGCTGGGCGCGACAGGTGTGCGAGCTGGGCGAGCTGGGCGAGATGGGCGAGACGGGCGAGACGGGCGAGACGGCGAGGCGTGCGAGGAATAGACGCAATCCGTGGTGTGCTGACGTCCGACGTTGGCCGGTCGGCCAGATGCCCGCGACTTCGAGGTGCCACGGTGCGCACACACCTCGGTGCGCCGACGTCGCGCGGGGGGCCCCCCCATCTAAAAGATGCGCCTCGTTCCCCTCGTTCGCCGCACCAGTCCAGCTCCGCATCATCATTTCCTCTAACCCTCGCACCTCGCGCATCGTACCATGAGAGCCGCACACGACTCTCCCAGCGAGCGCCCATCATGAGGCCATGCGTCAACCGCCCGCCTTGCATCGCATCGCACGCTTTCCCTCTCCGGGCGTCAGCCGATGGGCAGGAGGCGGCGCCCCCCTTCCATAAAATCCGCCTAACGCGCATCGCCCACATTATCTCGTTAGGCTTGGCTGGCGCCACGACCCTCGCCATCCCGCGCTCCGGCTCCGCCCAGGTCCCCTCGCGCGAAAACATCCTCACCCCAAACAACGGCCCCACCACCCTCCCCATCGGCACCACCAGGGGAGTGCGCGGGAACCGCATCGTCATTCGCAACGCCACCATCGTCAGTGGCCGCGGCACTCCAGGCACTAACCGCGGAATGCCGCCGGAAGGTCCGGTCGACATCGTCATCCAGGGCAACACGATCGTCGACATCGTCCTCATGGACCCGGTGAACACGGCGGGATACGGCCCTGACTTCAAGCGCCCCACCGGCGACGTCGTCATCGACGCCACGGGGAAATTCGTCATCCCTGGCCTCGTCGAGATGCACGCGCATCTCCCGCCCACGCGCTCCGAATATGGGCCGCGCGGACTCGACTACGCTTATCGGCTTTACCTGGGACACGGCATCACGACGGTGCGCGATGCAGGGACCGGTGCGGGACTGAAGACGTTAGGCGAACACCGCACGCAGAGCGCCGCGCACGCCATGGTCGCGCCACGTCTCGTCCTCTGTCAGCGCTGGCCACTCCCGCTGCGACGCTGGGATATCGGCGATACGCCGGAGAAAGCACGCGCCATGGTGCGCGAGTTCAAGTCGTTAGGCGCCGACTGCATCAAGATCTCCAAGAGCCCGGGACACTATCCCGATGTCATGGAGGCGGCGGCCGACGAGGGGAAAAAGCTCGGCATGTTCACGATGGTCGATCTCAAAGTCTCCGAGAGCGACGCACTCGTCGCGTCCAACGCCGGTGTGAAGTCGATCGAACACTGGTACGGAATTCCCGACGCCGCGCTGAAAGGGTCGCAGAATTTCCCGTCGGACTACAACTACTGGGACGAACTCGATCGCTTCCGCTACGCAGGCTACCTCTGGAGTGAGGCGGACAAGGAGCCGGAACGTCTCAGCAAAGTCCTCGACACGATGATCAAGAACGGGACGAACTGGGATCCCACGATGGCCGTCTACGAAGACAACCGCGACGTCTGGCGCAACCTAACGATGCCGGTGCGCGAGACGCTGGTGCATCCGAGCGAAGTCTCGTCGGGCCCGGACTCCACGGTACACGGTGCGTTCAAGCGCGAGTGGAAAACATCGGACGAAATCGCGTGGAAGAAGAACTTCCAGATCTGGATGCGTTGGGTCCGTGAGTTCCACCAGCGCGGTGGAATCCTAACTGCCGGCAGCGACGAACCAGGAATCGGTGGCATCGCGCTCATACGCGAACTGGAACTCATGCAGGAGGCTGGCATCCACCCCATCGACGTCATCAAAGTCGCCACCACCAACGCTTACAAAGTCCTCGGCTTCGACAAGATGTGCGGAATCCGCGTTGGATGTACGGCCGACCTCGCGGTCATCAACGGCAACCCGATCGACAACTTCAAGGTGCTGTATGGTCGCGGGTACGGCGTCTTCGGACTCATCCCGCGCGATGAACAGTGGAAGCGCGGCGGCGTCGCGTGGACCATCAAGGACGGCGAGATCTTCGACGCGCAAGCTCTTCTGCGCGAAGCGGAAGGGTACGTCGCGGAGGAGCGCCAACGCCTGCGCAGCTCGAAGGCGATGCCCTGAGCGAGTCGCCGCAGAAGCACCCTGTCCAGCACCCGCACGCTGTCGTTGGATCAGCCCGAGTAAACGATTCGCTGACTCATGGTGTCGGATATGACGAGTGTCATCCCCGAGCCTTTGAGAAGAGCGAAGCATGATCGATCAAAGCGTCCACCTCACTGACCTTCAGCTCGCCATCGTCCGACTCCTCTGGGATCGTGGCGAATGCACCGTTGTCGAGGTTCAGGAAGGGCTTCTTCCGCATCGAAGCCTCGCCCAGACGACGGTCGCCACCCTTCTCTCGCGCCTCGAGAAGCGTGGCGTTGTGAGTCATCGCGTCGCCGGCCGTCAATTTCTCTATCAGGCCGAGGTGACCGAGCCAATGGTCCGGCAATCGATGGTCGGTGAACTGACCGACATGCTCTTCGCCGGTCGCCCCAGCGCGTTGGTTTCGCACTTGATCACCGAGCGAGACATCGACGCGACAGAACTCGACGAGATGAAGCGTCTCATTACGGAGGCCGAGCAGCGCGTCGCTCCCAATGGGCGCTGAGTCGATCGCGGGCATCGTCGCCGCGATCTTTCGCTCGTCGAACCTGATCGCAGGGTGGTTGTTCACGTATCTGGTGCACAGCACGCTGTGGATCGTGGCAGCGTTCGCCATCGCGTCGATCCCGAGTTTGCGCCGTCGCGCGGCGTGGCAGCACACGGTTTGGATGGGAGCCATGGTCGCCGGCGTTGCCAGCACAGCGTTGCAGCTGACGGGGTTTGTCCCGTCGCGCCAATCGGTGCTCCGCGTCGCCGACGGCGCGAGCAGTGCGTTAGGCGGCATCGTCATCGGAGAGCGGCAACGCGCGGGGGAGCCGCTCCAGGTTCGAGTGGGCACCGTCTCCCGGCGCGATCTCGCCGGCATGGGGCGGGAGGAAGTCACGATCGACCGGCGCGTCGCGCACTTCGCCCTCCCCGCGCCGAACGCCGAGGAGAGCGTCGAGCACCCGCGCCTCATCTTCGCAACGCACAGCGCGCCAACACCAGAGCGACTCTTCCTGTTCACCCGCCCCGACGCGCGCAACGCGACGGCGTTTTCACGGACGTTTGTACTCGCGGCCCCGCTCTCAATCACCATCGTCGCGCCCATCCTCGTCGTGGCCGCGATTCTCGTGGCGCGACTGCTGGGCGTTCGAGGGCAGCTCACGCGGCTCATCGAGGAGAGCGAGGACGGCTCGCATTCCACGGCCGGAATCGCTTTGCAGGACCTCGCGACTCGGGCCGAGGTTGGGCGGCAGGTTTCAGTCGTCATCTCCGACAGGGTGAATACGCCAGCGGCGATCTCATCGTCCCGAATCATCCTGCCCCGTCGAATGCTGGCGGAGTTCACCATCGCGGAGCAGGAGGCGGTGTTAGCGCACGAACTCGGGCATGTGGTGCGGCGCGATACGCTCTGGTTGCAGCTCGCCTTGTTCATCGAGCAGTTGGCGTGGTTTCAGCCGCTGAATCGCCTTGCGCGCCGCCGTCTGGAGTTGGCGGCTGAATTCGCCGCCGATAGCTGGGCCGTCCGCCTAACGAACTCGCCGTTGCAACTGGCGCGCGCCATCACGCATGTTGCCGGCTGGTTCGCCGAAGCGCCGCGCGTTCGCCTGCACGCCGCGCTCGGCGCGGCCGGTTCTCCGTTGCTGCAGCGCGTGCGTAGTCTGACGAAGTCCGAAGTGAGCGATGCGGCCCCTTCATCGCTCCCCCTTGGACACGCGATGCTGCTCGCGGCGGCGCTGGGGATGACGATGTCGGCGCTTCCGCGCGTGGAGGTCGGGCGAGCGAGCGATGGGGCTTTTCCGGGGCGTCGCACGGTTCGCGTGGAGTACCGAGCCTAGCAGCACCCTCCGCCGCGCTCCGTTAGCTTGCGGAATGCAGCTCCCCGCGTTCGGTACCGTTCCGGCGTCGACATCAGCGTCGTTAGGCGGCGCTCGTCGCGCGACCCGTTCAATTGTCGCGGCGCTTCCCGCGTTTGCGATGATCGCGACAGGCGAAACCGCTCACACGACGCTCGCCGTGCGCGACTGCCCGGCGACGGTCGCCACCACACCCGCGTCTCCTCGTCCCGGGACACTCTTCATCGTCCGCGTCACAAGCGCCGACCCAAACCTGTCCTTCACCGGCACCGCCGCGTCGGAGCCGCTGCACTTCACTCCATTGCCAAACGGTGAACTGCAGGCGTTCGCCGCCATTCCTATCGACTCGGCTGCATCGTTAGGCGTCACGGTGATCTGCACTGCAGCGTCAACCACCGACTCTCTGTTGCTGCGGCTACGGCCAACACCCGCCGCCTACCCCATCGAAAAACTCCGCGTCGCCCCCAAATTCGGCGAAAAGCCCGACTCCGCCCTCGCCGCGCGCCTCCGACTCGAAGCTCGGCGCGCCGCCGATGTCTCGCTCCTCTCGCACGACACACCGCGGCTCTGGCACCTTCCGTTCGTTGCACCGCGCACCTCCCGCATCACCAGCAAGTTCGGCGGCGGACGAGAATTCAACGGCGCGATCACCTCGCGTCACATGGGGCTCGACTACGCCGGCGCAACCGGTGCGGAGATCCGCGCCACCAACCGTGGCGTCGTTCGCCTCGTCGACCACTTCTTCCTCGGCGGCAACGTCGTCTACGTCGACCACGGTGAGGGGCTCGTCACCGCGTACCTGCACCAGAGCAAGACGCTTGTTGCGGTCGGAGATACGGTGGAGCGCGGGACGCTCATCGGACGCGTCGGCGCCACCGGGCGGGTGACGGGGCCGCACCTGCACTTCATCGTGCGATATGGCGGGATCTCAGTGGACCCGCAGTCGCTCCTCTCGCTGTTGGGACCACCCAAGAGTACGAAGGCGACGCCCGCGAAGAGTGCGACCGCAAAGAGGAAGAAGCGCTCTCAATAAGTTGAGGCGCCTCGCCCTATAGCCTGGAGGCTCTGCGATCTCCCGCTTGCTCAGTGCACCCGTCGCGGCATAGACTGGCAGCAATCGCTTCGCCCCATCCTCCTCCCTCCCCATGCGCCGTCGCACCTTTGCTCGCCACTCACTCGCCGCACTCGGCGCCGCCTCGTTAGGCAGGATCCCCGGCTCCGTCTGGGGCTCTGGTGCCCACGCACCGATTCCAGCCGTCAATGGCGATCGGATCAACAAACAACTGACTGAACTCGCCGAGTTCGGGAAGAATCCGTTCGGTGGTGTTTCGCGCGTGGCCTACTCAGACTTCGACAAGCAAGGGCGCGAATACGCGATGGGGCTGATGCGCGCGGCGTCATTGGATGTCAGTGTGGACGCAGCGGGGAACATTTGGGGGCGTCGCGCGGGGAGCGACGTCGCGAAGAAGCCGCTCATCTTTGGTTCCCACATCGACTCGGTCCCCGAAGGCGGGAACTACGACGGTGATGTCGGATCGCTGAGCGCCATCGAAGTGGCGCGTACATTCGCCGAGTCACGCGTAACGACGCGTCATCCGCTGGAGGTGGTGATTTTTCAGAACGAGGAGGGTGGCACCGTCGGGAGCCGCGCCCTCGTGGGTGAGTTGCACGACTCCGACCTCAAGCTGCAGACCAAGAGCGGCAAGACCATTGGCGATGGCATCAACTTCATCGGCGGGTCGATCGAGCGCCTAACGAGCGTGAAGCGCGCGACAGGTTCGGCCGCGGCGTACGTCGAGCTGCACATCGAACAAGGGGGAAATCTCGAGCGCGAGAAGCTCGACATCGGCGTCGTCGAAGGCATTGTCGGGATTGGACAGTGGATCGTCACCATCGAGGGGTTCGCGAATCATGCCGGGACGACGGCGATGAGTGAACGCCGGGATGCGATGCTCGCCGCCGCGCGCTTCACCGACATGGTGCATCGCGTGGTGACGTCACTGCCAGGGCGCCAAGTCGGGACGGTCGGACAGATTCAGGCATTTCCCGGAGCGCCTAACGTCATCCCGGGTAAGGTCGTGTTGACGCTCGAACTGCGCGATCTCGACGCGAAGAAGATCGCGATGTTGCACGATCGGATTGCCCAGGCGGCAAAAGCGATTGCAGCTGCAACCGGTACGACGTTTTCGTATCAGCCGCTGCATGAGTCGGCGCCGGCACTCACCGACGCACGGGTGCAGAAGGTGGTGGAATCGTCGGCGAAGGCCATGGGGCTCACGACGAAGTACATGCCAAGCGGAGCCGGGCACGACGCGCAGCACATGGCCAAACTCTGTCCCTCGGGGATGATCTTCATTCCGTCGATTGGCGGGATCTCGCACTCGCCCAAGGAGTTTTCGACGCCCAAAGACATCGTGAACGGGGCCAACGTCTTGTTGCGCACGATCTTGACGCTCGACGCCGCCGACTGGACCTAACGACTTGCCGGAACGCTGGCGCCGGCCCTGGATTGGGCGCGCCCGACGCGCGGCGCGGGCGACGAATCCCTAGCAAGCGAATGCAGGGATTGCTTGACGGCGTATCGGGGAATTGACGGACAGTGCATGGCGTAAATCCGTAGTGACGGTTCGTACCAGACCGTCCTACTCTTGATCCATGGTCCATCGAGGAAGCTCCATCCAGCAGGAGATAAAGCAGCGACGTCCATTTCAGTCGCTGCGCGAGGAGGCGTTCGTCGCGCTTCTTCGGACTGCATCGGTCGTTCGGCGCCCGATTGGACGAGTCATCGAAGAGCGCGGGATCTCCATGGCTCAATACAATGTCCTGCGCATCCTGCGCGGCGCGGGAAGCGAAGGATTGCCGACGCTCACGATTCGCGAGCGCATGATCGAAGAGGCGGCCGGTATCACTCGGCTCATCGACAAGCTCGAGGGCGCGGGACTCGTGCTGCGCGACCGCACGATTTCGCCCGACCGACGTCAGGTCTATTGCCGCATCACCGAGGCTGGCCTCGCGCTCGTGACGGAGCTCGACGGTCCGGTGAAAGAAATCTCCGATCTCGCGCTCTCGGCGCTGGACGATGAACAGCTCGACACGTTCTGCGAACTGCTCGACGCGCTCCGGAGCGCCCATCGTCACGAGAGTGGCACCGGTGAGGGAGACATCGTCGAGCCGATGGCGATTCCCCAATCTTCAGGGGCGAGCGCGGACGCTACGGGAATCGAGTAACAAAGCGGCGGACATACGCGTATTCTGCAGACGGCGCCGAGCTGATCGGCGCCGCTTTTTACTTGCCCCCTCCGAATGCTGCGTTTCTCCTCAGTTGTTGCTTCGTGCGCGCTCACTGCGGTTTGCGTCGTGGCAGCGTTGCCGACTCATGTACTCGCGCAAGCGAACGCGCTCCCGAGCGGGGGATCGGCGCCAGGCCTAACGAGACTAACGAAAGAAAGCAGCCGTGCCAAGCCGTCACCATCGGCGCCGGCCGGGCGTGCCGTCCGCGCGATGCACGCGCCGCAAATCGACGGACGCGACGATGACGACGTGTGGCGTGAGGCACCGGCAATGCACGAGTTTCGCCAATTCGCGCCAGCAGAAGATGGTGATCCGGCCTTTCGCACCGAAGTACGTGCCGCGTTCGACGATCGCAATCTCTACGTGCTGGTCCGTTCGTTCGATCCGCATCCCGACAGCATCGTCGCGCTCCTGAGCCGCCGCGACGTCAAGACCAACTCCGATTGGGTCAAGATCATCATCGACGGGTACCTCGATCGTCGAACCGGGATCGAGATGGCGGTCAATCCCGCGGGGGTGAAGCGCGATGCCTCGATCTACAGCGACAACGTCGAGGATCTCACGTGGGATGGGATCTGGGATGCCTCGGCGCGTGTGGACTCGTTAGGGTGGGTCGCCGAGTTCCGGATTCCGTTTGGGCAGATCCGCTTCAACAAGGGAGCGACCACATTTGGATTCGGTGTCTGGCGCGACATTGCGCGACGCAACGAGCGCGTGTCGTGGCCGCTCTATCGGATGACCAGTGCGACGCTCGCGTCTCAGCTCGGGCGACTCGAAGGGATTGGCGCGGTGGCGCCAGGGAGTCCGCTTGAGGTTCTTCCCTACACCGTGACCAAGAACGTCACGCAAGCGACGCCTAACGGCTTCGATCACCCTCAAAAGATCACGGCGGGTGCCGACCTCAAATATCGCGTCACTCCCAACCTAACGATTGACGCCACCGTCAACCCCGATTTCGGGCAGGTGGAAGCCGATCCGGCGGTCCTCAACTTGAGCGCCTTCGAGATCCGTTTCGAGGAGCGTCGCCCTTTCTTCCAGGAAGGTGTTGGACTCTTCAAGTGTGGCGGGCCGTGCGAAGGCGTCTTTTACACGCGCCGCATTGGCCGCAACCCGCAGCTTCGCGCATCCGATGCCGATCCGGCGGCAACGACGATTTTGGGTGCGACCAAGGTGACGGGACGATTGTCCAACGGCATGGCGGTCGGACTCGTCGACGCCGTCACACGGCGCGAGGTTGGCGGCGACGGTGCGACCATCGAGCCACGTACCAACTATCTGGTGGGGCGTCTCGTTCGCGACTTGCGCCAAGGGCGCTCGCAGATCGGCATGATGGTCACCGCCGTCAATCGCGATCTTGATCCAGCCACCGAGCCATACCTCCGGCGCGCGGCGTACACGTCGCTGTTGCAGGGTTTCCATCGCTTTGCCAACGACAAGTGGGAAGCGATGATGTACACGGGGCAGAATCTCGTGCGTGGCTCGGCGAGCTCGATCGCGCTCACGCAGCTCAACCCTGTGCACCTCTACCAGCGCCCCGATCACGAAGAGCACTTCGACTCGACTCGCACGCAGCTCTCGGGCTACGTCATTGGCGGCTCGCTTTCCAAGATCACCGGTGCGTGGGGATGGAACACATTCGTTAGGCGCGCCACGCCGGGGCTCGAGCTCAACGATCTGGGCTTCGTGCCTAACGTCAACGAGTTCTCGCTGCACAACCAGCTCTCGCGGCAGGCGCTCAAGCCCGGACGCTTCTATCGCCGGGCGTTCAGCTACCTCTCGTCGGACCAGAAATGGACGTTGGGTGGACTCCCGAGTGCGTCGGTCCTCGCGCTGCACAGCGAGGTCGATCTGCTCAACAGTTGGAACATCGCGGTGCAGTACTCGGGGTCAGATCTCGGTGGCGTGTATTGCGTCTCGTGCGCGCGCGGGGGCCCATCGCTCAAGCAGTCGGCAAAGCACGACTTCTCCCTCAGCGTGAACGGAGATCCGCGGAATGCATACGTCCCTGGGCTGACCGTTGCCACTGGCGTTGGTGACGACGGGAATTCACATGGATGGGCAGTGATCGCCGGGAATCAGATACGAATTGCGTCGCGCTTCTCGATGTCCGTCGAGCCTTCGATCACGCGCCGCAACTTCGATCAGCAGTGGATCGGCAACTATGGCGCGCTGTTGAGCGACACGACGCACTACACGTTCGCCCATCTCAATCAGACGACCGTGGCCGTCACATCGCGCGTGAACTGGACGGCGTCGCCGACGCTCTCGATGCAGTTCTACGCGCAGCCTTTCGTGAGCACCGGTGAGTTTTCCAACTGGCGCGAGATCGGAAGCGCGCGCTCCAGTTCGTACGACGCGCGCCTAACGAGCTATGGCGGCGGAATTTCACCCACCGGCTTCAACTTCAAGCAGTTCAACTCGAACGCTGTCGCCCGTTGGGAATACCGTCCTGGTTCGACACTCTTTCTCGTCTGGCAGCAAGGGCGACTCCAGGACGGCCGCAACCCCGGGAATTTCGCGTTCGCCCGCGACTATCGCGATCTCTTCCGCACGCATCCCGACAATACGCTGCTCGTTAAGCTCTCGTACTGGTTCAACCCCTGACCAACGCCTAACGAGTACGGCGCCCGGCGCTACAGGGGCGGGCGCCGATCTTTCCACGGGCGCGCCTGCTCGAGCTGTGCGGCGACGCGAAAGAGCGTCGCCTCGTCGCCAAAGCGACCGGCGAGATGCACCCCGATGGGAAGCCCTTCAGCGTTCCAATACAGCGGTACCGACATCGCCGGCTGACCGGTCACATTGAAAATGGGCGGATACGGCAGGAAGTCGAAGATCGTCGCTGCGGCTTGCTCCACGACTCCGGCAAACTTCATCGCACGTCCTGCTCCCATCGCTCCAAACATCCGCATCATCACCAGTTCATGCGGCTTCGGCTGCAGCGCTCCGTGCGGAATTGGCGGCGAACCAAGCGTCGGCGTGAGGAAGAGATCGATTCCCTCAAAGAATCTTCCGACTCCCCGCGCGGCGCGTTCGAGGTAGCGCGTCGCGCTTGCGTATTCTCCAGCGCTGAGCCCTTGCCCTAACGTCGCGAGCCCCCACGTCGTGATTTCGACATCCGACTGTCGCGGCTTTCGCCCGACCAACATCGCCGCATCATCTAAATCGGCTGCAACGCCGCCCGCCACCAACTTCAGGAATTCGACGTTAAATTGATCGCGATCGATCGCTGGTGCAGCTTCCACCAATTCGTGACCTAACGATTCGAGCAGATGCGCCGCATCGCGCAACGCGGCAAGACAGTCAGCGTGGAAGCCGTGTCCGAGTCCCGGTGAGTCGGTGAACGCGATTTTCAGGCGCCTTGGAGGGAGCGCACATTCCTCCCGATACGGGCGCTCTGGCGCGGGAATGACGTACGGTGCACCAACGTCGCTCCCTTGAAGGGCATCGAGCATCGCTGCAGAGTCGCGCACGCTCCGCGAAATGACCCCTTCAACCACCGCTCCACCCCAAATCTCCCCTTGGTCCGGCCCCGTCGGGACGCGGCCGCGCGTCGGCTTCAAGCCAAACACTCCGCAGCAGGCACTGGGAATGCGAATCGAGCCGCCGCCGTCGCCACCTCCGGCAATCGGAACCATCCCGCTGGCCACGGCGGCGGCCGAGCCCCCGCTCGATCCACCGGAGGTGCGGTCGAGCTTCCACGGATTCCTCGTTAGGCCTAACGCTTTTGGTTCGGTGACGGGATTGAGTCCGAACTCGGGCGTGTTCGTCTTGCCAAGGACGATCACGCCCGATTGCCGGTAGCGCTGCATCACTTCGGAGTCGTGCGGAGCGCGCCACCCACGGTAGAAGGCGCTGCCGTTGGACATCGGCTCGCCTTCGTACATCGTGAGGAGGTCCTTGATGAGGAACGGGACGCCGGCAAAGGCTCCGCGACAACTCAGCGATTCCGCCGCACGTCGCCCTTGCTCGAACATCGGATGTACGACAGCGTTGATCGCCGGGTTGATGCGTTCGATGCGTGCAATCGCCGCATCCACGACCTCTCGCGGTGAGACACTTTTCCTGGCGATCAACTCGGCAAGGGCGAGGGCGTCATGTGACGCGTATTCGTCGTCGCGCATGTGATGTTGGCGGGAGGGGG
>JBGAKW010000014.1:0-138221 GCA_044224185.1 Gemmatimonadaceae bacterium
GAGGGGAGGGGAGGGGAGGGGAGGGGACACACGAACGAGCTTACTGCCACTTGGTGTGACGACGACATGTGCCGAGTGACGGCGGGTGATCGCCGCCCTGCATGCAAGCTTTTGGACCGTCAGGGAAAGGGCAAATCCGTTCCTTTCTGAAAAGCTGAAGGGGGAAGCCTGATTTCGTGTTGTTAAGGGTGTGAGCGGGGAGAGGGGCTGGCGAATGCGAGCTGGGGTGGAGCGGGGTTGCGTGGCGTGAAGCCTGCGAACGCGGCGTGGCGCGCGACGTGTGCGTGCGACGTGTGCGTGCGAAGTGTGCGTGCGAAGTGTGCGTGCGAAGTGTGCGTGATTCGCATGCGTGTCATTACCAGCGAGCTTGATTTGAACCGCATGAGGCGCAGCGCGAGCCTCGACTGCTGCTTCTCAGCGATGCGGCATCTGAAGTCGATCGCCGAACGTCAGCACGGGGGAGAGTCCCTCGCCGCGCGTCCTTCGACCTAACCCTCGCGTGCACTCGCGAGTCGTTCGCCGATCACATTCACGCAAAGGACGGAGACGAAGATCGCGAGCCCGGGGAAGATGGCGAGCCACGGTTCGGTCGTGAGCGTCGTTTGCGACTGGTAGAGCATGTTCCCCCAGCTGGCCGACGGCGGCTGGACGCCGACTCCAAAGAAGGAAAGCGCCGATTCGAGGAGAATCCCCCGTCCCACGCCAAGTGTCGCCGAGACGGCGACGGTCGCCCAGACGTTAGGCAGCACGTGTTTGGACAGGATTGCCCCCTCGCGCAGTCCTGACGCACGAGCCGCTTCGACAAATCCGCGCGTCACGAGCGACAACACCTCGGCGCGAACGACGCGGGCGGTTTCCATCCACCCTGCGGCACCGACGAGCACGATAAGCAGCGGAATCGACGGCTGGAGTATCGCCGCGACGATCATCAGAAACGGGAGACGGGGAACGGCGAGCATGGCGTCCGTCACCCGCATCAGCGCCGCGTCGACCCACCCGCCCACGAAGCCGCCAATCGCGCCGATTGCCGTGCCTAACGACACGGCCAGCGTCGCCGAGAGGAGGCCGATGGCCAGCGACACCCGTGCTCCCTCCAGGATACGAATGAGGACATCGCGTCCCAATTCGTCGGTACCGAACAGGTGCGCGAGGGAGGGAGGGGCGCGCCGCGCGGCCAGATCCATGGCATCTGCCGATCCCTTGAGAAGCAGCGGTGCGAATACCGACGCCACGGCGACCAGCATGAGAATGCCTAACGCAATCTGAAATCCGCGCGCACCCACATTGCGGCTGGCGGGTTCCGCGATGCCTGTCCCCGGGACCGACGCTTCCACCGTCAGCGCCTCACTCGCGGATCGAGCACGTGATAGGACAGATCGGCGATGAGGTTGAGCGCAACGACGGCCACCGACGACATCATCAGGAATGCCATCAGCACGGTGTAGTCGCGACGCGCGAGCGCTTCATTGAACAATCCGCCAAGTCCCGGCCACGCAAAGACGCTCTCGGTCACCACCGCGCCGCTCACCATGATGGCTGCATCGAGCAACAGGACGGTGACGAAGGGAAGAAGGGCGTTGCGCAGCGCGTGATGGAAGAAGACCGAGCGCTCCGGGACGCCGCGCCCCTGCGCGGCGAGAATGAAGCGCTGCGCCAGCACGCGCGACATCGAGGCGCGCAGATATCGTGACCAGACGGCGGCATTGGCGACGGACAGTACAACGGCCGGGAGAATGATGTGACGCAGCCGGTCGGGAAAGTCGCCGCCGAGGATCGACGTTCGGCCAGACGACGGAAGGATGCCTAACGAAACGGCGAACAGGAGCTGCAACAGGAGGCCGAACCAGAAGACGGGGAGCGAGATTCCCGCCAGCGATGTGGCGTTCACGCTCCGGTCCAACCATCCACGTTGGCGCGCCGCCGCCATCACGCCCGCCGGAACTGCGGCCAGCACGGCGAGCACCATCGACACGCCCATGAGCTCCAGCGTCGCTGGAATCCGCTCGGCGATGCGTGCGGTGACGGGGCGTCCGTCGGAAAAGGAGTACCCCCAGTCGCCGGTGACGAACCCCTTCAACCACTCTACGTACTGGATCGGAAGTGAGCGATCCAGGCCTAACGAGTGCTTGAGCCGGGCAATGTCCTCAGGGCGGACGTTTGGGTTCTCGAGATACATCGCTAACGGCCCACCCGGCGCTGCATGAATCAGCGCGAAGACGAGCACGGAGATGATCAGGAGGAGCGGGATCGCCTGTGCCAGGCGACGGAGCGCGAGAGTCAGCACGCGGGGAGAATACGCGGCGACCGCGCGACGCGGGAGGGCGAGCGCGGTGGGGCGCCCGCTGCATCGTGCGCCCCGACATTCTCCATCCCCATTTTGCGCACGGCCGCATCGCAAGCTACCTCTTCACTCACGGCGGCTTGACGCATGGCGCTTCAGGCATGGCGCTTCAGGCATGGCGCTTCAGGCATGGCGCTTCAGGCATGGCGCTTCACGTAGGGCGCTTCACGCAATGTCGCATCGGCGGCCGCCGCAGCACCCATCGCATCACTCTTGAAATCATTCACGTCCGCATCGTCGGCTCGGCGCAGTGGTGCGAAGGCGCGTCTCCGTGTGTGCCAGTCTGCCCGTCTGCGAGTCCGCGCGGCGCCGAGTCCGCGTGTGCGTTCCTCCGCGCGCTGTCGCGGCGTGCGTTGGGTTATGCGCGCCACGAAGGGCGGCCATGCCGCGTGAAAAATCAAACCGAGGCTATCAGCTTCACAAACTCCGACCTACATCCGGCACACAAACTGTGAATCGCACCTGACGCTAACTCTCAAATGCAGCCGTCACCTCGAGCATCAACGCATCGTACGACATGCCATCCTCCCCGTAATCCAGCGCAAGCTCCGCGAGGTACACGCCGGGGTCCGAGGGAAGCGTCCACCGAACCCGTCTCCTATCACGCGCATCGAGCTCGCCGGCACTCACGTCCCACGAAACGGACATCGCACCGGTGAATGGCGTGAACGCCTCGAGCACAACGCTCCCCTCGTCCCGCGACGCAAGAACGATTTCGGCGCGCTGGCGCGCTGGGAGAGGAAGTTGGTCGAGTGAGAGCTGCGAGACTTGAACGCCCCCCTGTGTGAGCGTGACCGTGAAAATCCGCTTCACCGCGCATGGCGCAGTATTGTAGCCGTAGAGATTTCCCTCGAACGTGAAGGTCGCGCGCGGCGCTCCTCCCGTGACCGGGATACGGAGCACGACCACAACAGAATCGAGCGTTCCGCCACGCGGCGCGGAGACTGATACCAGCGCGGCATCGCTCACGTCTCCCACGCGCGTCACGCTCCACGAGGTCGCGAAGGTATTGTTGCTGTTGGCCACATGACGCAGCGTGATCGTCACGAGATCACTGTCGCGACTCGCCGTGGCCACGATGGACTGCCCGCTGGAAACAGCATTGCACGAGAGCGGAGGCGGAGGCGGGTCTACGATGCCAATGCCTCCGCCATTCTTGCACGAGCTCAAGCCAACCGTCGCCACCGCAATCCCCGCCGCTGAAGCAGCAGCGCGGCGCACACCATCCGGAAGCGGAGTCATGGCCGCATCTCCGCGAATTGGGAGGGAGCGGGAAGAAGTTCGCTCGAAATCTCCAGGCCAGTTGAACTCCCGAGCCGTCCCGTCTCCGCCGCCCAAGGCGGGCGCCCCTCTTCGTGTGCCGAGGCGAAGACCCGCGTGCCTAACGAGTAGATGCGTCGCTCCATCTCCCGTCGCATTACTTTGCACTCATTGAGAAACGCGAGGTCGGAACGGGCGACGCGACGCGCGAGCGCGAGGGTGAAGCGCTTGACCTCATCACCGTCGTACAGCGCGCCGTGTTCGACAAAGGCGAGCCCCTCACGCAGCATCGCAACGCTGTCCAGCCCCAGCCGGCGTGAGAAGTCGCGCACGCGCGCCTCCCACTCTTCGTCCCAGCACTCGGGGTAGAAGCGATGCATCACTTCGTTATCGACGCGAATGCCCATGTTCAGATTCGCGACGCCGTCAGCCTTGAAGTTGCGCGATGCAAATGCTGTCGTGACGATGCGAAAGAGGAGTTCAACGACGGGAGAGCGCATCTCGTACCCCCACGCGAAGTAGTCGCCTGAGAGTCGTCCTTGATGCTCGAGTATCGCCTTGAGCGGCGTTCCCGCGTACACCTCCGCACGACAGAAATTGAACGGCGTCTCGGCGAATTCCTCCATGAAGTCGAGGTTGCGGCGAATTCCGTCGAGAGTTGCCTCAGGGTCGAAGATCAATACGTTGAACGAGTGATAGAGGCCGAGCTCTCGGAAAATTTGGAGCGCACGCCGGTTGTCTTCGGACGTGATTCGCCGGTTGAGCGAGACGATTCCCTCATCCGAGTTGGTCTCGATGCCGACGTAGGTGCGAATGAGCCCCATCTCCTTGAGAAGGGTGAAGAGCTCCAGCGTTACATCGTTAGGGCGACACTTGATGACGATGGCGATATCCGTCATCGCGGCGTCGTCGAGCAACGCTTTCAGTCGGCGATAGCGGGCGAGATTCTGCTCGCGCGATGGGACGAAAAAGTTGTCGTCGTGAAAGACGAAGAGACGTACCCCTCGCTGGAGATATTCCTCGCGCATCTCGCGCGCGATGTCCTCCGGAGAGCGGCGGCGATAACGCGCGCCGTCGGCATTCTCGGCGTACGCATAGATGCAACAGAAGGAGCAGTCCGCGTAGCATCCGCGACTCCCGACGACCGGTGAGACCGGGACACCGAGTACGCGATGCGCGGGTCCGCGCCGGTCAGGGAACGGGAGCTCGTCGAGTGGCGGGAGTTGTCGCTTGCCGCCGTCGCTGATGGTGCCGTCGCTGTCGCGAAGTACGGCGCCGCCGAGACCGCGAAGCGGGACATCATCTCGCAGGCGCACGCAGAGTTCGCGAAGCGTCAATTCTCCCTCGTGCCGCACCACGGAATCGATGGCCGGATAGTCGCGGAGAATGTTGAGATACTCGAACGTCGCGAAGTGTCCGCCAATGACGATGTGCCCCGTGAAGCCTCCGCTGCGAATGCTCTGAGCCAGGGCGAGGAATTCCGGCGCTCGCATCTGGAAGGGAACCGAAATGCCGATGACGAGGGGCTCCAGTGCGAGCGCCGAAGCTATCGTCGACGGCGCCGCTCCAGCTTCGTTGAAGGGGAGCATGTGCGCTTCGAAGCCGTCGCGCTGCACGGCGGCGGCGAGGTAGCGCAGGGAGAGATTTTCTTCGAACTCGCTGCCAATCAGGACGACGCGATGCGGCACGTGAACCTCGGAGGATTGAGCCGAGAGTAGAGACCCTCAGCGGGGGGCCCCCCCCGTACCACTACGATCGCACTGCAACACACGCCGAGCATCACCACTCCGTCCCCGATCGCATCATTCCAACGCCGCACTCCATCTCCGCCATTCAGTCGCGCGGCATCACCCTGCAACGCTCCGCGAACCCCTCATTCACTTCTCCCCGCTGCCAATCTCCCACTCCCACACATTCCAGAAGATCCCCGTGTTGGTCGGGTTGCCCTTGAAGTTGCGCAGCGACGTCGGCACAGCATCCAACCGCGTCACGTTGTACAACGGAATTTCCGGCGCCAACTCGGCCAGCCGCTTCTGCGCCGCCACCAGCAACGCCCGTCGCTTGTCGCGTATGATCTCGCGATCGGATGCATACATCAGTTTGTCCAACGAATCGTCCGCGATGAAATTGATGTTGCGCCCGGCGGGCGGCGTGCGATCGGATGCGAAGAACGTCGTGATCTCCGGGTCCGCCGGCATGTGCCACCAGTGCAGCATCGCGTCGAACTTTCCGTCGAACCAAAGCGATGAGATCGCCGTTCCGTCGACGAGCTGAATCCTGGCGTCGATACCCACACTGCGCAGTTGCCGTTGCACTGCTTGCGCGACATTCTCGCGAATCGCAAAGCCGGCCTGCGTCATGAGCGTGAACGCAAACGGCTTTCCATCTTTGTCGCGAATGCCGTCGCCGTTCGAGTCCTTCCACCCGGCCTCATCAAGCAACGCCTTCGCCTTCACCGTGTCGTATGGATACTTCATGACGCTATCCGTGAATGCCCACGACAGCGGTTGAATCGAACCATCGATGACGGGCGCCAAGCCGTCGAGGATGGTCTTCGCCAACAGTTGGCGATCGATGGCGTGAATGAGCGCGCGACGCACGCGAACATCCTTGAACGCGGGGACCTGGCGCTCGTTCAGCGTAATATGCTCATACGAGTTCCCCATGACCTGATGAATCGTTAGGCCCGGGACATTCTTGATCTCGCGGTATTTGTCCCACGGCACGAGCGCGGCAATGTGTGCCTCGCCGCTCTTGAGTTGGTTGATGCGGGTCGTCGTGTTGGGAATGAACTTGAACAGGATGCGGTTGATCTTCGGATACTGCGCTCCCTGCCAATAGTTAGGCACCTTCTCGAGCAGGATGTATTCGCCCGTTTTCCACTCGGTCACCTTGTACGGGCCGGTGCCTAACGGGTTGCGGTTGTATTCAGTCGCGCGATCGATGTCTTTCCCCTCGAGCACGTGCTTGGGAAGGGCGCCGCGAATGAACTGCAACTCGTAGGGAGCGTAGCGCTCCTTGTAATGCACGACCGCAGTGAGCGAGTCGGGCGTATCGACCGATGTGATGCGATCGAAGCCGTCGGTGCTCTCGGGATTGTACGAAGGAGAGTTGATGGCATCGACGGTGAACTTCACGTCGGCCGAGGTGAACGGAACGCCATCGTGCCACTTGATGCCGGGACGCAACTTCCACGTCACGTCCATACCGCCGTCGGGGCGCAGCACCACGCCGCCGTTCTCGATGGATGGTACGGACGCTGCGAGAAGAGGGACGACTTTCATCTGTTCGTCGGTCGTCACCAACCCTTCGACGACGCACGTCTGCACGTCCTCCAGAATGTGCGTGGAGAATCGGTTGAGCGTGTCGGGCTCGCGGTCGTAGGCGACGATGAGCAAATCGTTTGTCGCCTTGGCGTTCCCACTTTTCGTATCGCCGCCGCACGACGCCAGCATCAGCGCGCCTAACGCCGCACGGAGAGCGCGACTGGATAGCACACCACCGTGATCCAGTCTATTCCAACGCGGAACCTTCATCTCTTCTCCAGAATTGTTCGTACTGTCGCCCCCACCTAAGCGCGCGAAGCGAGCATGGCCCGCGCAATCACGGCGACGGGGATGGATCCGAACGATAGAAACTCGTCGTGAAACGCCTGCAACGAGAAGTTGGAACCATCGCGCGCTTCGCACGCGGCGCGCAACGTGTGAATCTGCGACGTGCCAAGCCAATACATCATCGCCGTTCCGGGAAACATCGAGTTCTTCGTCGCCTCGCCTAACGCTGCGGCCGGAGGCATCCCAACTTCGTCGCGGTAGAGCGCCACTGCCTCATCGAAGCTTCGGCGCCCGGTGTGGAACTCGATGTCCACGATTGCCCGCGCCAACATTCGTACCTGCGTGTGCTGCTCGGAGACCTCTTCTGCCGCAGTGAGGAAGCCGCATTCCTTCATTAGATCGGTGGCATAACATGCCCACCCCTCGGCCATCGTCCCGCCGAGGAACATCCCGATGCGCGAGGCGCAGTCGGTGGCGGCGATCTGTCCGATACGGGATGTGGAGTGAGCGGCAAACCAGTTCTGCACGTGATGCCCGAGCGCGCCGTGGTGCACGACGTGATTGAGCTTGATGACTGAATCATTCCATGCCCGAAGGTGCTGCTCGAGTGCGTCACCATCCAGTGTGTCAATCGGCGTGACGACGTAGTCGTGCAGCTCCGGCAATTCCAGCGGAGCGGGCGAGCGATAATAGAGGTAGTACAGCGACGGCGCGGCCATCCTGGTCCATCGCGGAATCGGAACGTAGTGGATCGGGAAGTACGGCCACGTTACGAGTTTGCGGTCGATCGCGAGTTCATGACACGCGCGCCAGGTCCCCTCGAACGCGACGTAGTACTCGTCAGGCGACGGATGCGCGGCGGCAAGCTGTTCCTGAACACCGGGCATGCCGCGAGGATCAACGCGACGCGCCACCTCGTCAAGTTGAGTGCGCGCCGCTGCATAACGAGCACGCACTTCATCCAAGACATCGTCAAGAGTGCGATCCACCCAGTGGCCTCGCGTGAGCAGGAGCGTGAGAAAGTCGCTCCCGCAGGCGCGCGGCGGTTGCGCTTCGCGTGAGTGGGCGGCAAGCGTTCGGGCGAATCGATCAACCGCCTCCAGCGCCGGTGCCACTCCGCGAAGCGCTGGCGCTGAGCCGCGACCGCGCTCCCGCTCGCGCGCCCACAATTCCACACCGTCTATGAGCAGGGCGCGCACTCCCTCGCACTCCTTGAGCGCCTTGTCCACCCACGCCGTGGGGAGTGGCGCGTCGCACAAGACGCCTAACGCGTCGTCGAGGAAGCGCGGCAGCGCGAGCAAGCGCGCGTCGGCGCTTGCCACACGCGCGGCGACGTCGGCAAAGTCGCGGATCATCAGCGATATGATTGCGAACGCCGCCTCGCCGATAACCAACGACGGATTGCCGCGCTGAAAGTGGCGTGACTCGAGCTCCGCAATCTGGATCTCAAGAAACGAATCAGCGAGCGCTCGGTCGATGGCCTGCCAGTCACGTGCGCGCAGGGCGTCGACACTTAACGTCTGCGCTCCCGCGGCGCGAAACGCCTCCCGCTGCGCGCGCATGACGCCTAACGCGCGGTCAACTCCGGCCGCCGACCAGTCGGGAAGAACAGCATCGTGCGCGTGCATGCCCGTGAACGTGGCGTTCACCGGACGCAATGCGTAATACGAAGCGAAGAACGCGTCGAGAAGTTGGTCAGCCACGGTGAGCCACCGTCAGCGCGCGAGGGGAAGTGAGATCCAACGACGCTCGCGGAACGACTGTTCCACAGCGTTGATCACTTCCTGCACACGCGCGCCATCAATGAAGCTGCCTTCGTTTTCATCACTCTCCGAGAGAATCTCGGTGATAAATGACGCCGTGAGGTTAGCGTAGAACAGCGTACGCCACGATTCCTCCTTGCTCCCACCCGGCGGGTAAAACTCGGGGGGAACGGTAAGTTCCTTGAATTCGACGTCGTTAGGCTTGGCGCCCTTTAATACCTCACACACGCCGAACTCCTCCACCAACCGACAAATCAGCGCTCCCTCACTGCCGTAGATGCGCGCTTCGATCCCCGGATAGTTTCCGACCGTCACAAACGAGGTCTGCACGCTGCCTAACGCGCCGTTGGCAAACTCGCTGATGAAGATGTCGCCGTCGTCGATGTTCATGCGCATCACGCGCCCCGTCGCGCGCACCATCCGCTCGGGAATGAAGTTGCGCATCGTTCCGACGACTTCCTTGTAGTCGGCCCCAATTGCCCATGCACCGATGTCGATGATCGGTGCCCCATATCCTTCGAGCGATGAGACCTGCAGCACCGACTGGTCGGCATCGGGATCCACCTGGCGCAGCGGATTCATGGGGTCGAGCCACTGCGAGTTCTGCTCGTAACCATTGAAGATGAACGGCGTCCCTATGTAGCCGGTGTCGATGAGATGCTTCATGTACCGCATCGCCGGTGCGTACCGAAAGGTGAAGCCGAGTTTCGTCTTCAGCTTCTTCGACTTTGCCAATTCCGCGGCCCTGATCGTCTCCCTGAAGTCAAAGGCGACCGGCTTTTCGCAGAGCACGTGTTTGCCCCCTTCCAGCGCCGCCCACGCAAGCTCAAAGTGAGTCGCTGAGGGGGTGCAAACGTCGACCAGATGAATGTCCTCACGCCCGATCACATCCATGTGATCGGTGTACACATCAGGGATCCCAAACTCGTTGGCCACACTCTCGGCCATGTGGCGTTGCGGATCACAGATGGCGACGACTTCGCAGCGGTTGTCACGTTTGAAGCCGGGAATGTGCGCGAAACGCGCCCAGGCCCCCGCTCCGAGTACGCCGACACGCACCTTGCGTGACGGGTCAAAGTGCGACGAAGTCGAAGCGTTCACGGTGTGGATAACCTGTTGAAGTGATAGAAGACGGAGGACGATTGCTTACGAGGGCGAATCGGCGGCGCGAAATTACGTGCGCCACACAATGCCAGCCAAGGCCAATGTGCGGAGCTTTCGAGGGCGCCCTGCTGGCTCCCGAATTGCCGATCCACTAGTCTCAATACTGGAGTAAATCGCGGATTTCCGACCGACCATGTCACACTTGGTAGCAACTCCCCGAACCCGAGTCCTCGCTATCGCTGTTTTGGCTGCACTAGGTGCATGCAAGCCCGACGCGAATGGGACCCCAGTCGATCGAAAGGCTCGAATCGCCGCTGATCAGGCCCGGCGCGGCATCACGCAGCAGCGCGCTGCCGCCGCGGCCCGTAGGTTTGCCCCGACCGCGGTGTCCAACGACGGGTCGCGCAAGTTCGATAGCGATCTCCCCTACACGCCGCAACTCGGCTACCTGGTGCGCGGGACAGATCTCCTCCTCTTTTTGCCATGTGGGGAGCGGCAAGACTATTTCCTCGTCGCCCCGCCGGCGGTGCTCGCGCGCGTCAAGCAGTACTACCGGTTCATGACGAAGCGTCCCTACATCCCGGTCTACCTGAAGCTCAACTCGCGACTGATCGAAGACACCATCACCGTCGCGAACGTGACCTACAAACGCATCGTCGACGCGAAAGACTTTTCGGGTGATTCACTCGGTACGCCGCGTTGTCCGCGCCCGATGCCGGGCGAGGTGATGGACCGCATTCGGAAATACGAACCAGACCTCTAAGTTCGCTTGGGGGGATGAACAAGACGGCGATCGCGTTGACCCTGCGCGATCGCCGTCTGTCGTTAGGCGGGTGGTGCGGGCGTTACGTTTTGCGTTCTTCGATTAGTCGCACGACATGCTCGCGCTGCAGATAATAGAGCCACCCGCCGTACACCGTCGCCGCCGCCAATACGCAGCCACGCGCGAGTGATGCCCCGTGACCGGCGTGCCATCCTCGCACAATCTCGCCCATAACGGCGACCGAGATGCCCCATGCCGACAAACGACGGAACGCATCCCGAAACCTCGACATCACACGACCGCGAAATTCGGCCACCATGTAGCCGAGTAGAGTGCAGGCGGCGACTAACTCGAGAAAGCGAAGGATTTCGATCTTGGTCCACTCGGCCGCGACGCCGGGAAAGCTGAAACCAACCTGCCACGCACCAATGCCGTCGAAGAGCGGCGCCATCGTCAGCAGCGCCATATAGGCAGCGTACGCCGGCGCGGCACTCTGCAACACGGGAACCTCGAAACGCCGGTTCTCGGGAGACATCACGAGCGCCCCGCTACCTCGCCACCAGACGAGTCCAGCGATCAGGACGGAGACGGCAAGAAATTCTCGCGGATGTTTGGCGAACCCGGGAAAGCCGCCCACGAGGAACCACAGCGCGGCTCCGGCACTCATTGCGCGCGGGCTAAGTACGCCCGCCGGCGAGAAATGGTGGCGTTGCATGCCGCCCAACACGCTCGCACCAAAGACGCCTAACAAGAGCGCGAGAAATGTCCGCTCCACTTGTGCGCCCGACGCCAACGCGTTGAGCCACAGTAGTGGGACGATGAGATAGACGAGTCCCATCAATGGGAGTTCGAGCGACAGCCGTCCAATCAGCGCGCCATCCACGCGAACGCGCGTCGAGATCCGATCGACAAGCAGCGCGCCTAGCCATGCACCGAGCGCATTCGTTGCGACGTCCAACACCGAGGTGTAGCGCTCGACTTCGAACAACTGCGCCGACTCGATTGCCATGCTGACCAACGCCCCGATCCACAGGACCGTTAGTGTTGAGTGGCGCGATGCGTTGCGTCGCGCGAGTCGATAGAGAAAGCCAAGCGGAATGAAGAGCAGGACGTTGGCGACGATGTCGATCGCGTCACCGGTGTACATCACGCGCCATCGCGTGGGCCGGTCGAACTGGAATGGAAGCAGCGTGATGATGAACGTTACTCCCAGCATATAGCCCAGGAGTGCGCTTCCGAGCTTTGCACCTGAGATAGCTGAGCTATCGCCGCGAGCATCACTCGAGCGTCTGATAGCGAGCTGATTCCCGCTCTGCGTGAATTGGGTCACGCCGAGCGGGGTCGAAACGGTGGTATGGAATGCACGGAGAGAACGATCAGGCCATGAATCGCGTAGGCGCTAATGGTGCCCACGCGGTGTACGAACGCCGCGAGTGTTCGTGAGTATCGGCACGTTCACGCGTCTTATTGCTGGCACGACAGTTCCGGTCTTGGCGCGAAGCGGCTCATGAGATTGGGCGCACAAAATCACCCTCATTTCCTGTAATGACAGTTCCTTCCGTTCACGCACCCGACTTCGGAGAGCGCCGAAGTTTCGACTGGATCTGGCTCGCGCTGACCGCGCTCCCGTTCCTGGTGCTTTTTGCCGAGCCGTTGATCGGGACTGTGCGACTGTGGTGGAGCGACCCCGAGTCTGGACACGGGCTCCTGCTAGCGCCGCTGGCGCTTTGGCTCGCGTGGCGCACAGGTGTCGCGAGTGATGCGAACGGTCAACGTCTGCTAGGAATTGTCCTGCTCATCAGTGCCGTTTGCATTCGATATGTGTCGGCCCTTGCAGCTGAGGCGTTTCTCGCACGCTTCGCGCTTTTTGTCGCAGCGGCTGCGATCGTCGTCTGGCTTTGGGGCGCGCGACAATTGTTCAAGTGGTGGCTCCCGGTCACGCTGCTGGCGCTGTCGCTCCCGCTCCCTGAAATCGTCCTTGGCGCGCTTGCACTGCCGCTGCAGTTCAAGGCGTCGCAGTTAGGCGCGGCACTACTCGCAACGCGCGGAATTCCCGTTCATCTCGACGGAAATGTCATTCGCCTTCCTGGACACGATCTCTTCGTGACGGAGGCGTGCAGTGGGCTGCGCTCACTTACCGCGCTGTTGAGTCTCGGTGTGTTGCTTGGAGGAACGTTGCTCAAGCATCCCGTGTCGCGCGTTGTGATTCTGCTGCTCGCGATTCCCGTTGCGGTGTTGGTGAATGGCGTTCGCGTCTTCATGACAGGTTTTCTTGTGGCGTTCGTCGATCCCTCGTTGGGTAATGGGTTCTCTCACACCACTGAGGGATGGCTTCTGTTCTTAGTCGCGTTCGTGATTCTTGGAGCAATCACGTGGATGATGATGAAGGTCGAATCGCGCATAACGAGTAATCGTGGAAGGAGTGCAGTGCATGCGTGACGTGGGGAAATTCCTGCCGTTGGCGGTCCTTGCTGTGGGATGCGCGCTCGTGGCCAACGCGCGACAGCAAACGCGAGTGCCCCTCCGAGCGCCATTACACAGCATGTCACTCAGTGTCACGGGATTTGCAGGTACGGACCGTGTCATCGGTGACGACGAGCGCCGTGTGGCAGGAATGTCCGACTACATGTTTCGCGTGTTCGTGCGGGACAAGCAGAGCGCGTTTTCTGTGTACGTCGGCTACTACGATTCGCAGGCAACGGGGCGAACGATTCATTCGCCGCGGAATTGCCTTCCGGGAGCGGGATGGCAGGCTGTGGAATCGGGAACGCGGGCGTTGCAGGTGCGAGGCGATACCATACACGTGAATCGCTACATCCTCGCAAATGGCTCAGCGCAAGCGCTGGTGTACTACTGGTATCAAGGGCGTGGGCGTGTGGCGTGGAGTGAGTACCGCGTGAAGTGGGATCTCTTGCGAGACGCGGCGCTCAGTGGGCGAACGGAAGAGGCGCTGGTGCGCATCATGGTGCCGATTCCTCCGTCCCAAGGATTTACGCAGGCAGAGTGGCAACAACGACAAGCCAGCGCCGACGAACTCGCGTCGCGTGTGGCCGCTGAACTTGTCCCCGCGGTGGAGCGCTCGCTCCCCGCGTGGCGAGGACCAGCGACCTAACGAGTACTCCCGGGGGGGAGTAGGAGGAGAAAAGCGAATGTCAACGCGCCAGTCGATGTCGCTTGTGCTCGCAGCTGCAACAATGTTGATGAACGCGCCGATGGCCGGCGCGCAGGGAACACAGGGCGTGCAGCTGAGTGCCAACGGCTACATGCAGAACGTCTACGTCACGGTGCTGGGAGGTTGGGCGCCTTCGGGTTCGCAGCTGTATTTCTTTCCCGACGCGTTCGATCCAGTGACCGGCGCCTTCGCGCCAAACAAGAAGGTGGCGATCGGTCCGCAGTTGCAACGCGCCGGCAATTCGGCGTTTGTTGCCGCCGCGAACTCGACCGACCTCGGCACCTTCAATCCAGGGAGCCAGCTCGTCTTCGGCGTGCTGCTCCCGGACAATACCTGGCGCTACACGGGAATCGGCGGTACCCAGGGGGCCGTCGCGCTGCGCAACAACGTCAACAACCGCTACACGCAAAACCAGGTCGGCGTTGCTGGGGCCACCTCGCAGATCTACGGCTGGGACCTCAACAGCTACCAGACGCACGACTACAACGACCTGATGTTCGACGTCTCGGTCGTCTCGCAAGCGGTCGTAACGCCTGAACCTGCGTCGATGTCGCTCATCGCGCTCGGACTTGTGGGTGTGGGTGGAATCGTCCGCCGTCGCCGGAAACGCGCCGAGCAGTAGCGCGGCCCGTAACAAGCGTCACAAACGCACGAAGGAGGCGCCTCCCACGGGGCGCCTCCTTTTTTTGTCACGCAAGCGGGCCCTGTGGCAGTCGCGACGCTCAGCATCTGCAAAAAGCTGCCGATACTGACGGATGGATCCACGCACCTGCTCTCGGTTCTCCATCCGTCGCTCGCCCATGCGTCACCTCATCATTGCACGACCCACAATTCGAGTCCTGGCATCGGCGTTCCTGCTCTCCAGCGCAATGACGGGGTGCAAGAAAGCCGTCGTCGCCACACCGACGCCCGGCTCCTTGATCCTCGTCCAAGGCAACAACCAGCAGGTCCAAGGTGGTGGCGAGCTCCCGAACCCGATCGTTGTACGACTCCTTGCAACTGACGGTACCCCAATCGATAAACTCCCGATCGGGTTCGCGGTTGCAACTGGCGGCGGAATGGTGAACCCCGGAAGCGCGCTCACCGACGAGAACGGCGAAGTGAAAGTGAAGTGGACGCTGGGGCCTAACGAAGTCACGCAGACGCTGCGGGCAACCGTGTCGGCGATCGAGCCACTCACCATCTCAGCGGTCGCCTTGCTGCCGACGGACCTGATCGTCGCGCAGGGGAACAATCAGAGCGCCAAGGCCTCCGCGGCGCTCCCCAACCCCATCGTCATGCGGGTGACCGGACCGGGCAATGTGCCGATGAAGGGGATCACCGTTGCTTTTCAGGTCTTGAGCGGTGGCGGACTCATCTCGCCGCAATCGGCCATCACGAATGCAACCGGCGAAGTGACGGCGCGCTGGACGTTAGGCAGCGCGGCGGGCGTACAATCGATCGCGGTGTCGGCCGGCTCGCTACAGCCGATGACGCTGAGCGCCGTGGCGCAGTAGCAAGCGGCTCTGCGCGCGATGTGTTCGGCGCGCAGTGGGCGCAGTACTGGTTTAGCGTCCTACCGCCGCTCCGACTCGAATTCCTTGCGCGCGCGCATGATCACCGCAGGATCATCCGAGAGGATGCCGTGCACTCCCAATCGCCACAGCCGCTTGGCGTCGTCGGGAGAATTGATCGTCCACACGTGCAGTGGGACCCCCGCCGGCTTCGCGGCCCGTGCCAGAGCGCCTAACGGCACGGGAATACCGTGCCAGACCTCGGGAAGTGACATCGAGGAGAAGGGAAGCCTGGTGTAGCGCCTTCCCAAGAGCGCTGGAATGAGTAACGGCGCGAGATGTGAGGGCGACGATCCGATGGGAATCGCGCTCCCTTCGAACGGCGCAACCGACGCGCGAATGGAGGACGCGACGATGCAACGCCGCTCCGCGCCTAACGACTCGATGACTCGGCGTGTTGGCGCCCCAACCTCTGCAACCTTGATCTCAACGAGCACGGGGATCGGCGCCGTCGCCTCCAGCACCTCGGCGAGCGTCGAAATGCCGATGCCGCGCCCGCGATACGGGAACGATTTCCCGCCATCGCCTGTGAACGTCGCGCCGGCATCGAGCTCGCGCAGCTGGGCGAGCGTGAGCCTGGCGACGTCGCCCGCGCTCCCGGTCGTTCGCGTGACGGTTGGGTCGTGAATGACGACAACTTCACCGTCGCTCGTTAGGCGCACATCGAACTCCAGGGCATCAACGCCTAACGCAATGGCCTGGTGAAACGACTCGAGCGTGTTCTCTGGCGCGTGCGCGCAGTTCCCGCGGTGCCCAATGACTGGGTGCAGCGTCACGTCGAGCAAGGGATGCGTAGAACGCAACGAAGTCACGTCGATCTGTCGCGGAAGTTCAGAAACGCATTCGGACGAAGAACAAAAAGAGTCGGGCCTCGGTGCCGAAGCGACACGGAGGCCCGACGATATCAATGGATCGCGAGCGTCGCTCGCTACAATACTAGAACTGGTACTGCAAACGCGTCACGACCATCCGCCCGATCTCCGGAGAGCCGGGGAACGAACGGCGCTTGTTGTCGAAGATGTTCGTTCCATTGATCGACCAAAGGAACTCGCGCGCACCCGCCACGTTGAAGCGTTTGTTGACACCGATGTCCACCAGCGCCGCCACGGGCACGCCCGCGTACGAGTAGCGCTCGCCCGTCGTCGAGCCCGGGCGTGGGAATGAAATCACCTGATTCTGAAGGTTCAGCCCTGACGCGTAAACGCCCGAGTTCACGGGGTACGCGTTGGCATATCGCCCACGAAATTCGGCACCCCACCGCTTCACTTCGTTCCGATATTTGAACGCCAGCGACGCCTTGTTGTCAGGTGCATTGAGCATCAGCGCGGCATTGTTGGAGCTCACGATATCCGAGAAGAGCAAATCACTCACCCACGAGTAGGTGCCAGAGATGGTCCAACTCGGCGTTGCAACCAGATCAACCGCAACGTCGACTCCCTTGACCGTGAATTCCTGATCGGTCGTCGACGTGTAGGTCGCATAGAAGTCCTGGGGGTTGGCGAACTTCTCGCTGTTGAACTGCACGATCCCCTGCGGAGCGCTTGCGAGGCCACCAGCAATCTGCGGCGTCAGTGCGGTCGCCAGCGCCTGCACGGTCGCTGGAGGCAAGCCTAACGAGCCGAGGAATTGGCCAAGGCGAGGGCCGATAAAGGCGCCTAACGTCGAGGGGTTGTAGAAGACGCCGGGTGTCGCAAGGCCGGCGGGATTCCCGACATCGCCGCGCTGCTGATACCAGCCATCGACGGCAATGCGCAGCTTGTTGCCGATGATCCCCTTGTATCCGATCTCGTACGTCTTGTTATACGAGGCGTCGAGCGGGCCGATGTCCTTGACCGCCGCGGGATCGACCGTGAGTGTCGGCGACTGCCCGAGCACGCCCAATCGCGATCCGGCTTCCGCTTGCGACGGACGCAACGTTCCGAGGAATTGAACGATACCAGCGGCCAACTGGGCAGCTTGCGCTGCCCCCACCTGCGGCGTCAGCCCCGTCGTAATGGCTGCACGCAGCTGAGGTGCGATGGCCGACACGATAACGGGATAGGCAGCAGCGCTCGACTGTGCCGGGAGCCACGGGTTGTTCGCGCCGCCGAGCACCGACTTCATGCAGAGTCCGTTGCAGCTGCGATTGAACGTCCAGCCGCTCTTCGGCGGATTGCCTAACGCCCTCACGTTGTATCCCGGCAGGACGTTCCGCGCCTGGATGAGGTCGAGGAAATACGAGAAGTTCGCCGGCGTCGAGAACGCCCTGTTATACGTGAACCGAATATTCTGCGTCTCACTCGGCTTGAACACAAACGCCACACGAGGCGAAATCTGCGTCCCGTCGATCTGATCATTCTTGTCTACACGCAGCGCCGCGATGAAATCGAACATCTTCGATAGACCGGTCGTCGACTGCACGTACGCGCCGTACTCGGTCACGTTGTCGATGTCCTCGTTGCGACCGTTGATCGTTCCCCCGGTGCGCGGGTTGGTGAAGATGTAGTCAGCGCCGTACACAAAATCCTGACGAGTGCCGAACGAGATGCCGTGCTGGATTTGCGCGGCGAAAACGCGGGACTGATCGACGATCGGCTGCCCCGAGCGAAGCAGGAACGTTCCGCCGGTGTCGAGCGAATCCTTGTTGCCGGCGTTGCTGAAGTTCGCGAACGCCTGGGCGAAGAAGCGCCCCACACGCATGCGCTGCTGCAACGAGTTGTACTTCCATCCCTTGATTTGCGACGTGCCGTTGGCGCCGGTCAGCTCAAGGCCAGAACCGACGTTGGTATAGCCGTACGTCGTGACAAACTCGGAATTGTTTGTCGGGCGATAGTCGACGCGCGCCTCCCCGGTGAACCGGCGCAGATCGAAGTCGCGATTGTTAGGCTGTCCGGCGCGACCGACGGGCGCTTGAGCCGGGAATACATCCGGCTCGCCGGGATCCTTGTATTCCCAATCCTTTGCCATGAAGTATTCGCCCGAGAGCTTGTAACCCAACTTCGGAGTAATCAGCCCCGCGTGACGAATGGCGCCGCGGAATAACGACCGCTCTCCACCATCGACTGTCAGCGTCGTCCCCTGTGAAGAGAACGGGGACTTCGTGATGACATGCAACACGCCGTTAGCCGAGTTTGGGCCGTAGAGCGCGGAGGCCGGGCCTAACAAGACTTCGACGCGCTCCACGTCTTCGTTCGTCCCTGTCATGAGGAAGGGCACGTTCACACGCAACGAGGGCACTCCGGCAAAGCGATAATCCTGCAACATCAGGATCGATCCGGAGAACGCGTTGTTGAAGCCACGCGCCACGACGTTGCTCTGCGCCACGCCACCCTGGTTGATGTCGACGCCGGCGAGTCCCTTGAGATGATCCGTCACCGTGACGGACGGACGTTCACGGATATCCTCGACATCGACGACGGAAACAGACGCGGGTGCACTCAGCGCTTTCTCCGGACGTCGTGATGCCGTCGTGACGACAGGGTTCAGGTTCGTCACGATCTCCGTCATCGTGAAATCGGTGGTTGCGACTCCACCGGATGTAACCGTGACCCCTTCGGTTCGCTTCATCGCATACCCGACGGCGGTCGCGACTACTGCGTATGAACCTGGGGTCACGTTGGTGATTCGATAGGTTCCATCTTCTCGGCTCAGTACAGAGCCGGCAATCGTGCCGCTTGCGGTCAGCGCGCGAATGCGAGCGCCGATAAGCGGCTTACCGCCTTCTGCGACTACTTTTCCGGAGATCGAACCTCCCTCTTGTGAGAGAACCGGTTGCGCGAGCAGAGTCGCGCAGAGTGCAATCGCGATTTGGCTGAGTCGTTGGCCGAACATCAACACCTCGTCGGATCGTGTATGAGGAGTGAGAATGCATCCCGAAAATAGGGTGCGACCTCTACCATACGCCATATCTATGTGGCATACCGTCTTTCACGTTCTACGCACCGCGCGAATCAAGCGATGGTTCTCGCGCCGCGGAAGGGCAGTGGGCGCTCTCGTCGTGTGCCTCATGCTCCTTTCTGGGCGCGACGTCGGGGGCCAAGAAAATGTTGCTGCGCGGCGCGCACTTTTCGGCGACGTCGCGTTGGAGCTTCGCACGCCTGACCGAGGGTCACTCGCGATTGGCGTTGCCGATGCCCACCGAGCGATCACGCTCGATGTGCGCGCCACTGACGCGCGTCGATGGAGCGATGTGGCGGCGCGACTAATCGCGAACGCTGCACGCGAACGACTGCTCGCCGCTCGCGCACGTCGCTCCGCGAAGAAGACTAAAACAGTAAAGACGGCGCCGGACTCCGCGCGCGAGATGTCACGCGGAGCAATGGCGAACGACCGAGTCGTCCTCGAGGAGCCCGGTGTTGGCGCCGGGAGCCTGCTTCTCGCCCGCGCCGATAGCGCGGGAATAGCACGCTGGCTGCTCTACGTGGCGGACGCTGATCTGGCGGAAATTCGCCAGCTCCTGGACGACGATGAGGCACGAACCTTGGTGCGCATCGTGCGCAGTGCTGCCATCGCCGCCGCACCGGCGCCGCTCCGGAAACCCAAAAAGAAAAAAGCAGCCACTGCACCGAAAGCCACAGCGAAGCCTAAAGCGTCACCGACTGGGGGCACTCCCCGTCGCCCGGCGTAATTGCTCGCGAACCTTGAGCGCCTCCTCATTTTGCGGGTCAAATTCGAGGCCGGCGTCGACCTGCTTGAGTGCGCTCGTTAGGTCGCCGCGTTTGGCGAGGGCGCGCGCATAATAGAAGTGGGCGAGTGACAACGTGGGGTCGATCTCGGCAGCCTTTCGATAGTTCTCCTCAGCCTCGCCGAGCCTCTCTTGCTGGAAGTAGACGTTGGCGAGATTGAACCAAGCCAGCGCTTCGCGCGAATTGAGACGCGTCGCAGCGAGATATGCCTCGATCGCCCCCGCTTTGTCTCCCGCGGCGGCAAGGGAGATGCCGAGGTTGACGAAGACGAGTGGTTGCCGGTTGTTGAGCGCGAGCGACCGTCGATACGCCTCAACTGCACCGGTGTAATCCTGCGCCTGGGCGAGTGCGACGCCGAGGTTGAGGTAGAGTCGCGGATCGTTCGGCTCGATCTCGATCGCCTTGCGGTATGTGTTGGCGGCGCCCAGAGCGTCGCCTTTGGTGCGTTGCGCATCGCCGAAAAAGCCGAGCACGACCGCCCAGCGCGCTCGCACCAAGGGTTCGTCGGCGCCTAACGATGACAGATGCGTGGCGAGCAATCTGCGTACGTTGCCACGCGTGCCGGCCGCGTAGTGCAATGAGCCTAACGCGAGCGCGCGCACGTCCGGGTCGTGATGGTTCCCCAGTGCATCGAGTCGCTTCACCACGTCATCCTCGATGTCGATCATGTCGGCCGTGAGGAATCGCTCGGCGAACTCCGACATGCCGGCGAAGAGCGCGGCGGTGTGCGGTTGCTTGGCGTCGAGCACGAGGCGTGCCGCTTCGGCGCGGTCGTTCACCGTTGCGAGCTTGAGTGCCGCATCGATGCCTGCGGCGCGTGGCTTGAGTTTTCCCCACCACGTCGTGACTTGCTGGTTGAGCGCCTGTTCAGACTTGTCGGTGTGACATCCTTTGCACGCGCTTGCCACGCCTAACGTGGAGTCTGCCATGGGGCGGGGGACAGGAATGCCATGGTCGGATCGCGCGTAGCGCAGCGTATTCCCGATCTCCGGTTCCTGGAGATACGGCATGTGACAGCTCGTGCAGCGACTCCCTTCGGATGTTGCCGCGTGTTTGGTGTGAAGGGTTGGCGCGGCTGCCTTTGCCTGGTGGCAGCTCGTGCACTGGCGATCGTCGAAGCGTCCGACGAGCGGCGTCCCCGTCACGTCGCGGTATTGCTGCGAATGGGGATCGTGGCACGACGTGCACGTCATGCCACCGTTCACATAACAATCGCTCCACAAATGCGCTTCCTGATACGCGAAGGTGCGTACGCGGCCATCGGCGAAGTGCGCGCGATCGCCTAACTGCGGCAAGTATGTCGCGTAGTACGCGTCGAAGCGCTTGCCGGAGACGTAGCCGCCGCGCAGGCGATCCTTGAGCGCGTGGCACTGCCAGCACACACCTAACGATCCTTCCTTCGAGAGCGTGGCGAGTGGGCGCATTCCGATATCGCCCGACGCGACCGCCTTCGCATCGTTGACCAGTGCGATGTGTTTGCGCCCCGCGCCATGGCAGGACTCGCAGTTGATGGAAAGCGACGTGAGGGCGGTGCGATACCGTGCACTCGTGCTATCGAGCGCGACGTCGATTTGAGAGCCGTGGCACGACTGGCAGTTGGTGTAGCGTAACTCATCGCCTAACACGCGCGCTGGTGGCCAGTCTCCGCAGTCGGCGAGCGCGAGCGCCGGTGTGATTGGTTGCCATCCGCGGCCAGCGCGCGCTTCGGTATTGCAGAACCAGACTCCTTCCTTGCGGATGAAGTCAAACGGCAGAAATCGCATGGTGCCATCGGGCATGCGCGAGACGAAGCCTTGTGTGCCGCCGCCCGCCATGTGCCCACCGCCAACGACGCCGTCGACACGAAAGACTCGCGGCTCACGCCCTGACTGCCTAACGGTGAATGTGTAACTCCCACCAGAGGCGCTCGGTATGACTTCGGCGTCCTTGAAGCGAATCGGTTGCCCGTCGAAGCGCGCGATCACGACCACTGCGCCCGGTGTTCCTCCCGCCTGACCGTGCGTGGATCGTTTCCACGTTGCGTACTCGCTTGCATGGCACGAAGCGCAAGCCTCGCTTCCCACAAAGTCGCCGGCGCCAATTCCACTCGAGTCGACGAACGCCACACGCGGCGTCGGGAGTGGAATAGAAGTCGTGGTGTCTTCACCTCCTCCGCCGGTCGATGCCCGTCCCCACGGGCGCACCACCGTGAGGATTGCCGCCGCCGCCAGCGCTACCACGCCCGCCAGCATCGTGAAGAGTCGCGCCCTCGTTAGGCGAGGCGGGTGCGATCCTCCCTCGCCACCACCGGGCGACGGATTGGTGCCAATCCGCAGCTCTCGCTTGTTGCTCTCTCCTTTTGGTCCCCCTCTCCGTTTTTTTGCCATCGCTCAGTGCGCACCCGTGGGCGGCGACGCATCGCGCGACCACTCCGGACCCTTGCATTTGCACAGTGCGCGAATGTGCGCGACCAAGGCGCGGATCTCGGACGGAGTGAGCGTGGCGCCGAAGGCAGGCATTCGGGGCGACCTGTTCATGATGGCGCCGCCCCCAGCGATGGTGTCATACAGCGAATCATCGGGGCGCTTCGCCATCGCCTCTGCGTCGGAATGCGCCGCTGGCTTCACGGGGAGATTCCCCGCGTTAGGCCCGTCCCCCTTGCCTGAAGCGCCATGGCACGCTGCACACCAGCGAGCGTAGAGCGCGGCGCCATCTCCGTTTGCTGTGACCTGCGGTCGAGGGGGGGCGGCGTCACTGGTTGCGCTTCCCGGAAGTGACGTGAGGTAGCGCACGATCAGCGCGCGCGTGGCCTCGGGCATTGCCGTCTTTGGCATCGCGGACCCCGGCGCCGTCGCTTGAGGGTCGGTGACCATCGAGGCGATGTACGCAGGGGTGCGTCGCTCACGAACGGTGGTCAGCTCGGGGCCAATCTTTCCTCCCTCTCCCTTGAGGGTATGACATCCCAAACAGGGGAGCTGCTCTCGGAGAAGCGTTTCCGCCTTGTGACTCGCGAAGGGTGTTAGTGGCGCGTTGGTCTGTGACGAGGGCTGGGGCGCGCCGCTCTGGCCCCACAACGACGCGGGAAGTGCTGTGAGGACGCTGACGGCAAAGAGGGCCGCAAGAAATCGTGGTCCGCGGCCGATACTCCTCGGTGATGACTCTGCCCTCATCCAGGCGCCCTGTCGCGCAAGCACAGCCCCAAAGTAATTCCGCGAAGCGCGAGCCGCAGGGCGCACCTGAGCCGACGGCGCTGCAGCTTCGCATGCGTCAGATCTTGGCCGAGTCGGACTTTCCTGCCATCTCGAAGGATGCCCTCGATGCGCTGAAGCACATGCCGGAAGACGAGGCATCCATTCAGCGTCTGGCGAACATCGTGCTCCGCGAGTACTCGCTCACGCTCAAGGTGCTGCGTACCGCGAACAGCGCATACTACAAACGGTCGGAGCAGCCCATCCAAAGCGCCGCGCACGCGACGCTCTTGTTAGGCGCGCGGACGGTGCGTCACCTCGCCGCATCGCTGCTCGCGTTCGAGCATTATCGCAAGCGCTCGCCTGGGCTCAAGGAGTTGATGCTCCTCTCGCTTCTCACGGCGAACCACGCGCGCGAAGTGGCGATGCGCCGCCGTCTCCCCGACCCCGAAGAAGCGCACCTCTGCGGAATGTTTCGCAATCTGGGCGAAGTGCTCATCGCCGGATACTTCCCGTCGGACTACGCGCGCATCCTCCAGCACATGGAGCAGAAGAACAAGGGCGAGAGCGTGGCGGCGTTCGACGTCCTGGGCTTCAGCTTCGAAGAATTAGGGCAGGCGATGGCGTCACACTGGGGGATGCCGGAGAGCGTCGTCGCCGCCATCCGGGCCGATGGGCCTAACGCGAGTTCGGAAATCAGCGTTGTCGCCGCATTCGCCCACGATCTGACCTACGCCGTCTATCGCCGCGAGCGCGATCCCAAGCGCGATTCGGTCGCCGATGTCTTGTCGCGATACGCGAAACGCCTGAACCTGACTCGCGAGCAGGTATCGGGGATGATGCAGGCCGCGCTGCAGGAAACAAAGGAAGTCTTCGCAAGCGCGAAAGTCTCGATCGACGACCTGCGCCTCAAGCGCCTCAATGGCCAGGCGATGGCAGAGTTGGGGAGTTGGAGCCCGACACCTAGTGAGGGACTGCCGACGCAGCCATCACGTGCGGCTGTCGAGGAAGATCCGTCCGAAGTGCTACGCTTGCGCTCGGAGCTGAGCGCCGAGGTCGCGCGAGTCGTGCATCCGTCGTCCGGCGAGGACCTCAACCGGATGATCCTCGTCACCCTCGAGGCGATCTTCCGCGGCGGCCCGTTCGATCGCGTCATCTTCTGCATGATGACTCCCGATCGCGGCGCGCTCAAGGCGCGCTACGGGTTGGGAGCCACCGCCGACCACGTGCTGGAGCGCTTCTCGTTTGAACTGTCGCCGCGCGAAGGGCCAATCCCCGTGGCGATGCTGCGGCGCCAGAGCATCTACGTCCCGGTCGAGCGCGATTTCACCGCCCAGGAACTCCGCTTCGCCCAATCGTTAGGCTCGTCGTCATTCGGCGTATTTCCCGTTGTTGTCGGCGGGCGCTTGTTAGGCTGCGTCTTCTGCGATCGTCCGTGGAACGCCAAGCTTCCAGACAAGGCCACGCTGGCCTACGTGCGTTCACTCTGTGATGGCGCGGTGCGGGGAATCGAAGCCCGCGCGGCGAGCGGCTCGCAACCAGCGGTGAGCTCGCCGCGTCCCGCCAGCGGCGCTGTCGTCGCCGTCCGTTCAACCCCGTCCTACAGCGCGGCCCACAAGAGTGAGATCGTGCTCCGCCTCCTGCGCGGCGACGATCCCGAGGCCGTCTCTCGCGACACCGAAGTCCCGGTGGCGACGCTCGATAAGTGGAAGCAGGAGTTCCTCGCCGGCGCAATCGCCGGGCTCCGCAACGGCTAATGCTCCGTGCAGAGCCCGGCGATCTGACTCGTTAGGTATTCGCCACTCGAGACGTTACTGCGCCGCCACCTTCTGTGGCCACTTCTCGAACCAGCTCCGCAAGTACAACTGCGTCCGCAAGAAGTTGGATGGTGTCGACGACGTCCCGTGCCATTCGTTGTTGAATCGCAACATCGCCGTCGGAACCTTGCGGTACTTGAGCGCCATGTAGAACTCCTCGGTCTGCGGCATTGGCGTGCGCAGATCCAGTACGCCGGTCATCAGCATCGTCGGCGTCTTCACGTTGCCCACGTACATGATGGGCGAGCGCTTGAGATACTCGCTCGGATCCTCCCAGAAGGGCTTCTCGAAGTTCTTGTACCAGCTCGGCCCATCCGTTGTCCCGACGAAGCTCATCCAGTTGGTGACGGGACACATCGACGCTGCAGCTGCAAAGCGATCGGTGTGTCCGACGGTCCAAGCGGTGAGCACTCCGCCGCCTGAGCAGCCAAAGACGTACATGCGCTGCGTGTCGATGTAACCGCGATTCACGACGGTATCGACGCCCGCCATCAGATCATCGAAGTCCTTTCCCGGGTACGCATTCTTGATCGCGTTGCCGAACTTGCTCCCGTACCCCGTCGAACCGCGCGGATTGGTGTAGACCAGTACAAAGCCGCTCGCCACGTGGTTCTGCCTCGAGAAGTTGAAGCCGACGTTGTACATCGCGTGCGGCCCGCCGTGAATCTCGAGCATCAACGGATATTTCTTCTTCGGGTCGAAGTCCGGTGGCTTCACGATCCATCCTTGGATCTTTAGGCCATCGACCGACGTGTACCAGATCTCTTCCTGGGCGCCGAGTTTCTTCCCCGCCAGCACGTCGTCGTTCACGGCGGTCAGCGCTTTCGGTTCTGGCTTGAGCAGCGCAAACGCGACAACATCGTTAGGCCGCGCGGCAGTGCTCGAGGTTCCGACGGCCATACCCGTCTTGCCGATATCCGAGACGGTGAGGACCTGCGCCCCCTTCGTGACCTGCTTCACCGCACCGGCCATCGAGACAAAATACAGATTGCGGCTTCCTTCGTTCTCGGCAGTGAAATACACGCCGCTCCCATCCGTCGCCCAGATCATCCCCGACGGTGAGCGGTCGAGCTGCGGAGTCAGCGAGTGCGGGTTGCTCCCGTCGGCATTCATCACGTAGAGCTGCTGGTCACGCCACGTGTCGTCGGTGAAGTCGTAGCCGCTATACGCGATCATCTTGCCGTCGGGCGACGGCGTCGGTTGCCCATCAGGGCCGTCGCGCTTGGTGAGCTGCCGAATTGCACCTGACGAGACATCCACCGCGTAAATGTCGCTCTGACGCCAGGAATACTCGGCCTGCGGAACGCGATTCGCGCTGAACACGATGCTTTTCCCATCGGGCATCCAACGCGGCGCCCCGTGATCCCAATCCCCGCTCGTCAGTTGATGCGGCGTCCCGCCTTCGGCCGAGACGACGAAAATGTGCTGATAGGCATCGTCGACGAATCCTTCGCGATCCTGGCGATAATCCAGCTTCGTCACGATGCGCGGCGGCTCGATCCACTTTGCTCCTTTAGGTGCCGCCGGCACTGGGATGTTCCAGGACTCCTTGTACGGCACCTTCATGCGAAACGCGATCGACTTGCCGTCGGGCGCCCACTGTAAATCACTCGGCGTTTCCGTCAGGCGCGTGATCTGCGTGATGGCGCCTTCGGTGTCCATGTATCGCACGAAGATCTGCGATCCGCTTGGCTCTCCGCGCGCGATGTACGCGATGCGTTGTCCATCGGGCGACCACTCCACCGCGCTGCCATTCACCAGGAAGCGATTCCTCGCCCCGTCGATGCCCATCGTCCACAGCGACGACTCCCAGCGATCATTCATCTTGTCGATCCACCGCCGCGTGTAGATCACCTGCTTTCCATCAGGCGACAGTCGCGGCGCTTGAACGTCTTCCCAATCGAGATACTGCTCGATGGTCAGGCGGTCATTGGCCGCTTGTGCTGTTATCGATGCGACGGGACCGATCGAGATGATCGCCGTCACGAGCGCGAATGAACGCCAGGACGTCATGCGAGACTCCGTTTGAGAGACAGATCCTACACTACGCGGTATACGCCTTCGCGGAAGAGGGGCGCGTGACTCCATCTACGCTGCGATGCCGCAAGCGTTGGCGACTCGGCGACGCGCGCACGCCACTACATTCTGCGCATGCTGCCCACAGGGTCTGTCGCGCCAAGGGGCGCGTATGCGTCATTGCGCCACCTCCCGTTTCGTCTCTTCGTGGCGAGCATCTTCACGATGGAACTCGCATCGCACATGCGGGCGGTGGTGGTCGGTTGGCAGATCTATGCAGCGACGCGCGACCCGCTCGCGTTAGGCTTGATCGGATTGGCTGAGGTCCTTCCGTTTTTTGCGGTCGTCCTCTTTGCCGGCCATCTCGCCGATACTGCGAACCGGAAGCACATCTGCGTCGTCGCACTCGCCGTGTTGTGTGGGTGCGCCCTCGCACTCTTTCTTCTTGTTGCCCCCGACCCATCGCGCCAGCCGGTACTCCCGATCTACGCGGTCATCGCGGTGAGTGGCGTCGCGCGATCATTTCTGTCGCCGGCGCGTACCGCGATGGCGGCCGAACTCGTGCCTCGCGCGGATTATGAGAATTCGGTCGCTTGGAGAAGCTCGGCGTGGCAGCTGGCGGCCGTCGGCGGGCCGGCGATGGGGGGATTGTTGTACGGTTTTTCTGGGGCGCACGCGACCTACGGGCTCGACGTCACGCTCTCCCTGATCGCGCTCGTCACGCTGATGCGTGTCCCCTACGCACGACATGCAGCCAGTACGACGACGACCGTGCTCCGTGATTCACTTGCCGATGGGATTCGCTTCGTCATGTCGCAGCCGGTGATATTGGGGGCGTTGGCACTCGACATGTTCTCCGTGCTGTTTGGCGGTGCCGTGGCCCTGCTCCCGGTCTTTGCTAACGACATTCTGCATGTTGGGCCCAAGGGACTGGGGATCCTGCAGGCCGCGCCGGCCGCGGGCGCCGTGGTAATGTCGTTCTACATCGCGCATCGGCCGCCGATGCAGCGCGCCGGTCGAGATTTGCTGCTGGCGGTATCGCTATTCGGAGCGTGCATCATCGCGTTTGCGCTGTCGCGCTCGTTCGCGCTGTCGCTCGTGGTGCTCGCGATCTCGGGAATGGCCGACAACGTGAGCGTCGTCATTCGGTCGACACTCTTGCAGGTCTTCACCCCGCGTGACATGCTCGGTCGCGTGTCGGCGGTGAATTCGATCTTCATCGGAAGTTCCAACGAACTCGGGGCGTTCGAGTCGGGATTGGCGGCTCGCTTGTTAGGCACCGTGCGTTCAGTGGTGTTTGGGGGAGTGATGACGTTGAGCGTGGTCGGCGTGACGGCGGTGGCCGTGCCGCGACTACGACGGTTACGCGAGATCACGGCCGATTGAGGCGCAAGGAACGCGGCGCCAGCGCCTAACGATCGCTACGCGAGCAAGGGCAACCGCAAACGCGCCACGCACCCCACGCCGTCGTCGCGGTTCTCCAGCGTCACCGACCCTCCATGCCCCTCCGCCACCTGTCGCGCGAGCACCAGCCCGATCCCTGTCCCCTCCGGTTTCGTCGTGAAGAATGGCACGAAAAGGTTTGTCGTGCCGCTCAACCCTTTTCCCTCGTCGCGCACCTCGATACACGCCGTCCCCCCCTCGGTGCGCCATGAGACTCGCACGGAGCCCCCGGTTTCGAGCGACGCGTCTGCCGCGTTGCGAATGAGGTTGATCAGTGCCTGCTCTACCTGATCCGAGTCTGCGACGAGCATCAGCTCTTCCCCCGCGTCGACGCGAACCGTTAGGCGGCGCTCGAGCGCGGCGACTCGGTGCACGAGCGGTGCAAGCGCGACTGGAGCGCGGCGCGGGGCAGGGAGGCGCGCCAGTCTCGCGTACGACGACATGAAGCGCGACAGCGAATCAGCACGACTCTCAATGATGCCAAGGCCGTGGCGCATGTCGTCCGTCACGTCGACCGCCGTCCCGCCGCCCGCTTCACTCTGACGCGCGACCATGGTCTGAAGCGTCCCGGCAAGTGACTTGATCGGAGCGAGCGAGTTGTTGATCTCGTGGCTCAGCACACGAACGAGTCGTTGCCATGCCAGGAGTTCCTCTTCGCGCAGGCTCTTCGTGACGTCGGCGATGACGAGCAGGACGTGTGGGCGGCCATCCTGACGAAAGGTCGTGCGCCGCACCTCCCATCGCCCCGCGCCTTCGGGAAAGGCGCGATCATACACACGCGGCGATGCCCCGGTGAGCAAGTCACTCATGCCTAACGACTCGGCGGTTCTCCCTGTTAAGCGCTCCATCGGTTGGGCGAGTAACCGCGAACCGGCGCGATTGACCAATCGCAACGCGTTGGTGTCGTCGAAGGTGAAAATGGCGACGTCGATCTCCGCCATCACCGCGCGCAACAGCGATGTGGCCTCGAGCGCCCCCATACGCTGTGTGCGCAGCGTATCGCCCAGCATGTTGATCTCGAGAAGCGCGAGTCCCAACGCGTCGTCGGATCGCTCGCTCCGTGCGCGCAACGAGAAATCACCCTCGCGGAGCGCGGCGAGCATGTTGGAGAGTGTCTGCAGCGGGCGCACCACTCGCTCGTGCAGCGTGAGCGCCACGATGAGCCAGATTCCGACGACCAATCCACCCAACGTCCACGCCGCGCGCGTCGAGTAGTCGCCCCGCCACAGCAACACGACCGTCGCCACCACACCCGGTACGCCAGCGCCTAACGCGAGCAGGAAAATGCGCCGCCCGTGCGTCAACGAGACCCAGGAGCGCCGCTCGCTCATCTCACACGTCCGCCTGGTGCGCGACTACGACGCCTAACGACATCACCCCGCACTCCCCGCACCCGCGCTTGCCTCGATGCGATAGTGCTCCATTCGGCGGTACAGCGCACTGCGCGATAACCCCAGTGCCTTGGCAGCATGCGACACATTCCCGTTGTGGCGCGCCAACGCCTTCCGAATGAGCACCTGCTCCACTTCGTCCAACGGCAGTTCTTCGAGCCGCATCCCCCCCGCGCTCGGCGGGCGCAAGCCAAGGTCAACGCCACGGATCACATCTCCCCGCGCGAGAAGTACCGCACGCTCGACCGCATGCCCTAACTCGCGAATGTTTCCCGGCCAAGGATGCTCGAGCAATGCCTGCATCGCGGCAGCGTCAAACCCCTGTACCGATTTGCGATACCGCTGCGCATGCCGCTGCAGGAAGTCCTGCGACAACAGCGGTATGTCTTCGCGGCGCTCGCGCAACGGAGGAAGGTGGATCTCGATCGTGTTCAAGCGGAAGAGAAGGTCCTCGCGAAAACGCCCGCTGCTCACTTCGTCCTGCAACACGGCGTTAGTCGCCGACAGCACTCGCACGTCGACGCGCCGTGCACGCGACGACCCCACGCGCTCGAACTCGCCGCTCTGTAGGACGCGCAGAAGCTTGGATTGCTGCGAGAGCGAGATGTTCGCGATCTCGTCCAGAAAGAGCGTGCCGCCATCCGCCAACTCGAAACGCCCCGCCCGATCGGTCTTCGCGTCGGTGAAAGCGCCCTTCACGTGCCCAAACAACTCGCTCTCGAACACCCCCTCCGAGAGTCCCCCCATGTTCACCGCGACGAACGAGCGCGTGGCGCGCGGCGATGAGGCGTGCAGCCAGTTGGCGACGAGTTCCTTCCCCGTTCCATGCTCCCCCGTGATGACGACATTTGCATCTGACGGCCCGATGCGCTCCATCAACTCCATCACCGGACGCATCGAGGCCGAATCGGCAATCATGCGCGGTAAGGGCGAGCGCCCACCACGAAGCGCAGAGTTCTCACTCTCGAGCCGCTGCGCTTTGCGCACCGCGCGCCCGAGCTCCACGGCGTTGCGAACGATCGTCGCCAGCCGAGCATTGTCCCACGGCTTCTCGATGTAGTCGTGCGCGCCGCGCCGCATCGCTTCAACCGCCGTATCGATGCTCGCCCATGCCGTCATCACGACAATCGGAAGCGTCGCGTCCACTCCAATCACCTGCTGCAGCAGGTCGAGCCCTTCACGACCTGACGTGGTGTCGCGGGTGTAATTCAGGTCCATGAGCAACGCGTCGAACTCGGCCGCACGCACTGCATCCAGCACTTCCACCGGCGATCGCGCGCTCTCGACGGCGTACCCCTCGCCTTTCAGTAAGAGGCGAAGCGCCGAGATGACGTCGGGCTGGTCGTCGGCAACGAGAATGCGAGGTGAACGAGTCGGGGGCACGGGAAAACGATCGTCTCAGGCAGACTGGGCAAACGAAACCGCGAGGACGAGTGGAATGTACCTCGTCCTCATGGGCTTACTAAGACTGGCGCCCCGTGTTCCTCAGCGCGTCGGTCGATCTTCGACGATCCAGCCGTCGCGCACGGTGAGAATGCGCGAGCCGTACATCGCGTTCTCTTCCGAGTGCGTGACCTGCACGATCGTCGTGCCGGCGCGATTGAGGCCGACGAAGAGATCCATGATGTCGCGTGCCTGCGACGAGTGCAGGTTCCCCGTTGGTTCGTCCGCGAGGAGCAGGGCAGGCTTCGCAATCACGGCGCGTGCGACGCCAACTAGCTGCTGCTGGCCGCCCGAGAGTTGCCGCGGATAAAGATCCTTCTTTCCGACAATCTGAAAGCGATCGAGTGCGTCGGCGACGATCGCCTGACGCTCGTCGCGCGGTACATCGCGATACGACAGCGGGACGTCGAGATTCTCCGCCACCGTGAGGTCGTCGAGCAGGTGGTACTGTTGAAAGACGAAGCCGATGTATTTGCGGTTTAGGGCAAGGCGCTCTTTGTTGGCGAGCGAGTGCACCGGATTACCGCGAAAGCGATACTCGCCGGTCCACGCACCGTCGAACATCCCCAGAATCGAGAGGAGCGTCGACTTACCCGCGCCCGACGGCCCCATGATCGTTATGAATTCACCGGGTGTGATGTCGAACGTCACGCGACGGAGGACATACGACCGTCCGGCTGGCGTATCGAAGAACTTCTCTACGGCCCGCAGCTCGGCGAGTGGCCCCGTGTACGGAAGCTCTTCGGCGGGCGCGGAAGATTTGGACGAGAAGAGAGGCCAGGCCATGGCGCGTGGAGTCGTGAGTGAGTGCCGGTAACGCCGGACGGTCAGTGTACGAGATGCTAGTGCTCAGTCGGTTCGGAGCGCGCGTACTGGATCGAGCCGCCCCGCTCTTCGAGCTGGAAGGTAGCTCGAAACGGCGCAAACTGCGGCTACGACCACGGCAATTCCAGCGAATGTCGCCGGGTCGGTCGGCGAGATACCGAAGACGAGGCCGCGCAACAGCCGTGATGCTCCCCATGCCACGCCCAGGCCAATGGCCAGGCCTAACGAGGCGAGCGTCATCGCGCGCCGCATCACCATCGATATCAGCTCACCGCGCCCGGCGCCGAGCGCCTGTCTGATTCCCAGTTCACGTGTGCGCTGCGCTACCGAGTACGAGAGTACGCCGTAGATGCCAACGATCGTCAATACCAGTCCGAGCACAGCGAACGAGCCGAGCAAGACGGCGCCAAACCGCAACCTGCCTAACGCTTGGCCAGCGCGCGCCTCAAGCGTCATTTCGTCGTAGAGTGGAACGCCCGCATTGATTGAACGCATAGCCTCGCGAACGCCGGGAAGGAGCGCAGCGGGATCACCAGTCGTGCGGATCATGTACATTCCGCGCGCGCTCGTCGTTTGCAGAGATGAGATGTAGGCAGCCGGTCTCGGCGCATCGCCGACGGCTCCGTAGTTGACGTCGTTCACGACGCCGACAATCTCACCGTACTCGTTGTCCTTGAATAGGCCGATGGCGAGACTGACGCGGTGCCCAACGGCGTTCTCGTTAGGGAAGAGCCGTTGCGCCGCAGCGCGATTGATGACGACGACCTTCGGCGCACCGGTGCGATCAGCGTTTGTGAAGAAGCGTCCTTTTTCGAGACGCGCGCCAATGACACGCAAATAGTCGGCGCTTACCGCGTGGAATTCGAGTTCGGGCTCCGTTCCGCCCGGAAATCCGCGCACACCATCGACGCCGAGGGCGATTGTGCGATTGCACGCCTGCGAGAGCGGCGCGCAAAAGTTGACGGCCGCTACCTCAGCGCCAGGGAGTGCCGCCAGGCGCTGCAAGACTTCCTCCTTGTATCGCACCGCGCGTTCCCCCGAAAACGCGGAATCATCGGGCGGCTGGATACGAAACGTCAGCACGTTGCGCGGATTGAATCCTCCATCGACACCACGTGCCTGTGCGAAGCTCCTGACGAGCAAGCCGGCGCCAATGAGGAGGAGTAGCGAAATCGCAACGTCGCCGGCGATGAGCAGTGCGCGCGCGCGACCACGACGGAAACTCAGCGCGCCTTCGCTCGAGGCGCCCGCGCCATCCTTCAACGAACTCGTTAGGTTGGGACGCGACGCGCGCAGCGCGGGGATGACTCCGCAGAGCATCCCGGTCAACAGGCTCACCACGAGCGCAAAGGCAAGTACTCCACCGTGCAGCGTCACCGATTCGAACGAGAGATACTGCGCCGCCTGCGTCGTCGCGCCGCCGAAGGATCCCGGAGTGAGCAAGCGGAGCGCGTCCAACGACCACGACGCGAGTGCTACGCCAAGCAGCCCGCCAACGACCGAAAGCAGCAGCGTTTCGCGGAGGAGCTGGCCGACGACCTGAGCGCGCTTGGCGCCGATGGCCACGCGCACCGCGAATTCACGCTCACGCCCAGCCGCGCGCGCGAGCAGGAGATTGGCGACGTTCACACAGGCAATGAGCAATACGCAGCAGACCGCACCGAAAAGTATGACGATGGCCCGTGCCAGCTGCGGATCGCTTCTCGCTTCCCGCAGCGGCGTTGCCGTTGCGCCCCATTTGACCGCTGGGCCGCCGACTCCCGCGTGCGCTTCCTCAATCCGCTGGCCGAGCGATCGCAGCTCGGTCGTTGCGGCTGACGGAGCGACGCCATCGCGGAGTCGCCCGACGGCGTCCATCCAGTGCGACCATGGCTCCTGAAGGGCCGTGGCGAAGATGAGTTGAGGCGCGCGCGACATCGGCGCCCACGCATCGACCGTCCCGCTCAGCGCACGAAACTCAGGAGCCGCGATGCCAACGACGAGAAATGGCTGCCCCGCGAGAATGACGTCGCGACCGACAATCGCCGAGTCACCACCGAATCGCCGCATCCATAATGTGTGCGAGAGCACGGCCACTGCTGCACTCGCCGTGTTGTCATCCGAGGGTTGCAGCAACCGTCCGCGTGACGCCCGTGACTTGAGCAAGGGGAAGTAGCTTCCCGAGACAACCTCGACGCGCACACGTTCGGCGTCGCCCTGGCCCGACAGCGTCACGTCTTGTGTGGCGTATCCGGCAAGCTCTGCGAACGAATGCTGCATCGTCCGCATCGTCTCGAACTTTGGATACGACCAGACCATCGGTCGTTCCCCTTCCCCCTTGTCCGCGATAGTGAGGGAGAGGTCCATCAAACGCTCGGGAGCGCCGTACGGCAACGGCCGCAGCATCGTTGCGTCGACCACGCTGTAGATGGCCGTCGTTGCGCCGATTCCCAGCGCGAGCGTTGCGATCGCGGCGATGGTATGCCCTGGAGCGCGCGCCAGGGCGCGCGCCGCAAATGACAAATTACGCAATGCATTCAACATCAGAATCTCCATCGTACACGCTCAATGCTCTCGCGTGACTCTCTATTCGCTTCGCAATGCCACCATTGGATCAACTCGCGTCGCACGCCGCGCGGGAATCCACGTCGCGATCAAGGCCACGACGGTGAGCAGGGCGGGGATGGCGACCAGTGTGAGGGGGTCACTGGCGCTCACACCGTAAAGCAAGCCACGCAAGAGTTGCGACATGCCGACTGCAGCCGGAATGCCAATGAGCAACCCTGCGCCGATGAGCCTCGCGCCCCCGCCCAACACCAATCGAAGAACCGCCGATCGGTCGGCGCCTAACGCCATGCGCACCCCCAGCTCGCGCGTGCGTTGCGCCACGAGGTACGACATGACGCCGTACAGACCGATCATCGCCAGCACCAACGCCGTCGTGGCGAACAAGGCGAACATCGAGCCCCAGACACGCGGCTGGAACATTCGATTCTTCACGACGAAGTCCATCGACGCGAGTTCTGCCAAGGGAAGGTCGGGGTCCAACGCGCGCATCGTCGAGCGCACGGCGGGAATCAGCATCGCCGGATCGCTTGCGGTGCGTAACACGTACCATCGGACACTCCCCTGCCCATGCTGCATCGGAAGAATGACCTGCGCTTCCGGAATTTCATTCACCTGTCGTGCGATGAGATGCGACATCACACCAACGACCGTATGCAGCGGCGCCTCGGCAGATGCGATGCGCCCGAAGCTGAGTCGCTTTCCGATCGCGCTCTCGCCGGGCCATTCACGCGCCGCCAGAATCGAATCGACGATGACCACGGGGGCGGCGCCAGGGGCGAGATCGTTCTCGGTGAAGCTGCGACCGGCGGCAATCCGCATTCCCATCGCCGGGATGTAGCTGCTCGACGCGCGGGTGTACCACGCCGACGGCCCCCCGGCCGATGGATACTCCTTGCCTTCGGGGAAGTACGGATTCGACCGGCAGCACTCGGCGATGGGGAGTTGGCTCGTCGAACCTAACGCACGAATGCCGGGAAGTGCGGCGAGGCGCTGGTCAACCGTGCGCAGAAACGCGGCGCGTGCCGTGTCGCTTGCATAACGAGTACCGACCAGATCTACCTCGAACGTCAGCAGGTTCTCCGTCTCGAATCCCAGCTTCGCGCGCTGCGTCTCGATGAACGAGCGCACCATCAGCCCCGCGCCGACGAGGAGCACCATCGAAAGCGCGAGCTCCGTGACCACGAGAGCATTGCGCGTTTTTCCGGCCCCCACGCTCGCGCTGCTCCCGCGACCACCGCTCTCCTTGAGCGTCTCGGTCAGCGATGGGCGCGAGAGATGCAGGGCAGGCGCAACCCCGAAGATGATTCCCGTCATCGCCGTGACGGCGACGGTAGCCAGGACGACCGTGCGATTGATGTCAAACGTCATCCAGAACGGCACGGTCGTCGGGAGCATTCGCGTCACGAAGACATCGACCATCCACGATCCAAGAAGCAATCCCATTGCTCCGCCGATCGTCGCAAGAAGCAGGCTCTCTGTGAGAAGCTGCCTGACGATGCGGGCGCGCGATGCTCCCATCGTGAGCCGCACCGCAACTTCGCGCTGACGCGAGGCGCCGCGTGCCAACAGAAGATTGGCGACATTCGCACACGCAATCAGCACGACGAAGGCAACCGCGCCGATCATGATCACGAAGATGGGTCGCACTTCGCGCGCGATGAGGTCGTTGAGCGGAACAACCCATGCCGATGTGTAGCGATTGGTATCGGCGTATCGCTCTTCCAGATTCTTCATCAGCGCCACCACGCGCGCATCCGCCTGCGCCACCGTCACGCCCGGCTGCAGCCGCGCCGTCAACTGATAGAAGCGCCAGTCGCGGTGTCCTCGAGCCTCGCCGGGTATGAGCGGAACCCACAGATCCTGCGTCTCCGGAACGCGAACGCCGCGAGCCATCACTCCAATGACCTCGTGCGCGACACCGTCCACCGGAATGGTTTTTCCCACAATGGCCGGATCGCTGCCAAACTTTCGCTCCCACACGCCATACCCAATCACGACGACCCGCGCATCGTTTTCTTCGTCGTCGCGAAAGAATCGCCCCTTCGCCGGCGTTAGGCCTAACATCGGAAAGAAGTTTGACGAGACGCGCGACCCCTCGAGGCGTTCCGGCTCTCCCGCGCCACCGACATTGAAGCTCGAATTCACAGAGGCGCCGACGTCGGAGAACACGTCCTTCAATTCACGCCGCGCATCGGCGAAGTCTGGATACGACCATGAGCCGTAGGTGTGTCGCTCCTCGTTGGTGCGAAACGCACTGAGGTGCATCACGCGCTCGGAATCGCGATACGGAAGCGGACGCAAGACGAGCGCCTCCATGGGTGTCCACACAAAGACGTTGGCTGCGATGCCTAACGCGATGCAGATGGCAGCGATCGCGGTGAATCCGGGCGAAGCGGCGAGCGAGCGCAGCGCAAAGCGGATGTCCTGCCGCAGCGTATCCATGGTGTTCTCGAGCTGGACGCCGAATAATGGGCGTCGCCTAACGCCACTCGTCGCGGAGCGCGCCGAGCGTATCCCTGCTGCATGACTTGTCGAGAGGCTTCGGCGAGCGCCGCCGCGCGACCTATCCGTGTACGACGAAGAGCAACACGGCGAACGCCACCGCCGCCGTTAAAACCGAAACGCCGAGCGCCATCACCACGACGACTGCGCCACGACGATGCGTCGGACGCCGCTCGCGCCCCTGCGGCAGCGGAATCGTCGTCATCTCACCTTCTCCGACGAGCGCGAGGTGGCGCGACTCGGCGCGCGCACCTCGCCCCCCATCGTTCGTACGACCCCGCCGCGATGGCTGGGCCATCGTCTTCACGCCTCGGCTCCCGCCATCTCGTCGACGACCTTGCCGTCGAAGATGTGGATCGAACGGTCGGCGTGCCGTGCATAACGAGGATCGTGTGTCACCATGCAGATCGTCGCGCCTCCGCGATGCAGCTCGCGAAGGAGCTCCATCACCGCCTCGCCGTTCGTCGAGTCGAGGTTACCTGTCGGTTCGTCGGCGAGCAGGATCGCCGGGTCGCCAGCGACGGCGCGCGCCACAGCGACACGCTGCTGCTGACCGCCGGAGAGCTGCGATGGGTAGTGCTTCACGCGATGCGCCATCCCCACGCGCTCGAGCGCTTCCTGGACGCGCTTGCGACGCTCGGCCGCTGCCATGCCACGGTACGTGAGCGGAAGCTCGACGTTCTCGTACACCGTGAGGTCGCCGATCAGGTTGAACGCCTGGAAGATGAAGCCGATCTGGCGGTTGCGGATGCGCGCGCGATCGGCCGCCGTCAGGTTCGAGACGTCTTCGCCGCTCAGGATGTAGCTGCCGCCAGTTGGAGTATCGAGGAGCCCAAGGATCGACAGCAGCGTCGTCTTGCCGCACCCAGAAGGTCCGTTGATCGCGACGTATTCGCCGGGACGAATGTCGAGATGGATGTCGGCGAGCGCATGCGTCTCGACTTCATCCGTGTAAAAGATCTTCTTGATCCCGGTCATGCGAATGAGGGGTTCGGAGGGGATGACCGAGTCGTTAGGTGCCGTCACTGGATCCTCACTTTGTTCACGTTGTCGAAGCGAGACATGTCGGACGTGATTACGATGTCGCCTTTCTGCAATCCCTGCTGAACTTCGATGGTGCTGACCGAGGCTCGGCCCAGTTTCACGCTCTGCCTAACGGCGTTCTTCCCGCTTGCATCGACCTTGAAAATGCCGATGGTCTGATCCGGCTGCCCGTACGCCGGACGCCCTACATACAGAATGTTGTCGATCTTCTCGAGCTCGATGACGCCGTCGACGGAGAGGTCAGCGCGCGCACCCTTTGGCAGATCACCCTCGAGCGCGACTTCGACCGTCACTGTTCCGTTCGTCGAAATCGGATCGACGCGCATCACCTTTCCCATCACCACTCCGTTGCGCGTATCGATGCTCGTCTTCTGGCCTACGACAATGTCCTTGGCTTGGGTTTCAGGAACTCGCAACACTGCTTTGAGTCGTCCCGGCTGTGCAACAGTTGCCAGCACCTGCCCCGGAACGACCCACTGCCCGAGTTCGAGCGGCAACGTCTGGAGCTCACCATCGAGCCCGGCCTCCACTTTCATCGACTCAACGCGTTGCTTCTGGAAGCGCGCGACTGCACGCATCTGCTCCAAATTCGCCTGCGCTTTAGACAACTGTTCCGACATTGCGTTGGTCATGACGTCGAGGCGCTTCTGCTCCAGCTCCAATCGCGTCTCGAGTTCAGTCGCCGACTCCTTCGCCTTTTCGACTTCGTTCTTCGACGAAAGTCCTTTGGCGTCGAGCCCCGCGATCACTCCGGCGTCACGCAGTGCCTGCGCCCGCAGCGTCTTCACCTGCGCGACCGTCGCCGCCTGATTCAGGCGATTCGTCTCGAGCGTCGTCTTGAGCGTGACGAGGTCCTGTTCGGCCTGCGTCTGTTGACGCTGCGCTTCGAGCATTTGCAGCTGCACTTCGGGATTGCTCAACTCCAGGAGTGTAGTCGTTGCGGTCACCTTCGCCCCAGGCCGAAGTGGTCGCGCTTCGACTCGCCCGGCAGTCACCGCCGCCACATAACGGATGTTTTCCGGTACTAGGGTTCCTGGCGCCCGAACCTGACGAATCATGGTTCCGCGCACGACAGAATCGAGCATCAACTCTGAACGCGACACGCCGGGCGGTCGCGCTTCGAGGTTGCTCAACGCAAACGTCGTCGCGACAACGGCAACGATTCCTCCAGCGATCAGGAGGTTTCGTTTTGTCTTCTTGGGAGGTTCTCGCTTGATGTCCACTGCGAATGGGCTCGGTGCGAACGTGCGATTGGACAGCCGAAGGTTTCGGCTCGGTTTGTCCGCCAGCAAAAGGAAGAGTCGTGCCCGAAGCGCAATTTCTCTAAGTCACCTTCTTACTTCACCTTATGCGCGACGAACCGATCGCAGAAGTCCTGTGGGCTGTGCGTCGGTGGGACGTGGTGTTCGAAAACGAACACGTGGTGACGGAATGAACGGGCAACAAAAAACGCCCACGAGGGAGGGGGCGTTGGCGCGGCGTGCAAGCGACGACTCGTTAGGGATGCAGAGACGCGTCGGTGGCTGTCGTGGTATCCGACATCGCGATGAGGCGGCGCGCGCTGCGCCACGTGGCGAGAAGCTTGGGTCCGAGTCGCTCCATATCGGTCTCGATCACGCGACGCTTGCTCGTGCTTGCGTGAATGACCTTCCCATCGCCGGCATAGATGCCGATGTGCGTGATGCGGCGGGACGTTCCAAATGTCAGCAGGTCGCCGGGCTTGAGCGATGCAATGTCGCGAGGCACCTCGGTTCCGACGCGCGCCTGCTCGTTGGCTGTGCGCGGGACGTCGAGTCGAAGCATTCCCATCACAAATCGAACGAGCCCGCTGCAGTCGAACGCCTTTCCAGGCTGCTGTGCACCGAGTCGGTAGCGAGCACCGACTTGAGAGCGGGCGATCGCGATAAGCGAGTCGCGGAGTATAAGCTCCTGCGTTGCCGGCAGGATGAAGGGAGACGTTGGCTCGAGCACGCTGGTCTCAGTCGCAACGCTCGCTGGCGCGTTGACCTTTGCCGCGAGCGAATCCTTCAGGCGTGTAGCGGACTCACTGAATGCCGCGAACGGTTTCTTGTGCGCTTTCTTCGTGCGCTGCGCCTGCGCATCGTGACTGAGCACGAGCGCCAACAAGCAGGCGAGAGAGAAATGAGCGAGAAAGCGGGGCATTCAGTTCGGTCGGCTTGTGGGCAGCAACGTGAAGACGATCGACCTTGCGTGGAGGTGCAACATATGTCTTTGGGGGAATCTCGTAAGAGGATGAACATCACGAGTTTGCGGCGATGTTTGTCCGTTCGGTCAAGAATGTGATTTCTTACGCATTCCCTTTGTACACGCACCCCGTGGTGCACGTCTCGCGCACCTCTACGGCGGCCAGCCCGGGAAGGGAAGAGGCAATCGCGCCCCAAATCCACTTGGCGATCGCTTCGCTCGTTGGGTTTTCGAGGCCCGCGATGTCATTCAGATAGTAGTGATCAAGGCGTTCCTGAACGGGGGCGACGGCGCGCTTGATATCGGCGAAGTCCATCACCCACCCCGTCTCTGGGCCGGGTTCACCGCTGACGGTGACGCGAACATGGAAGGAGTGTCCGTGAAGCCGCGCGCACTTGTGTCCCTCGGGGACGTTCGGGAGACGGTGTGCCGCCTCGAATGAGAATTCCTTGAAGATCTCCATCAGCGGATCGAAAGGAGCTTGTGCGTCTGAAGGCTCAGGTGCCACTGGGGATGAGCGAGGCAGTACTCGAGGGCAAGCGCAGTATTGCGCGCCAGGTCGTCGCCGTCCATCGGCTGCAGAAAGAAGTGTGTGAAGTCGAGCGACTCGTAGCGCTCTGGCGGCGCGCCCTGCTGCGGGAAGACGAGCTTCAGTTCGTCGCCGCGCGTGAGTACGATCGGCGCGCGGGCCTTGGGACTCATGCAGATCCAGTCCAGCGCTGCGGGGGCCTGCTGCGTACCGTTAGTCTCGACGGCGACTTCGAAGCCCCGTGCGTGGAACGCACTTATCGCTTCGTCGTCCAGCTGCAACAACGGCTCGCCGCCGGTGCACACGACGTATGGTTTCGAACGCTGTGCGTTCGTGGGCCAGCGTGCGGCGACCGCAGCGGCGAGCAACTCCGCATTCTCAAAGCGCCCACCGTCGGGCCCAATGCCGACAAAATCCGTGTCGCAGAACTGGCAGATGGCCGATGCGCGATCCTGCTCGCGCCCCGTCCACAGATTGCACCCGGCGAAGCGGCAAAAGACGGCGGGGCGGCCGGCGTGATGCCCTTCGCCCTGCAGTGTGTAGAAGATCTCCTTTACGCTGTACATGCGTCGACGCTCGCGTGCTGCCGCATCTCGATGCCGAAGATGCTTTCCAGGGTTTGTCCAGGTATGTCCCGCGTCCGCTTACGCATAACGCGTCGGGTCGGTGACGCCAGCCTCGGCGAAGCCTTTCTTGCGCAGCAGGCAGGCATCACAATGCCCGCAGGCGGCGCCCTCGGCGCTGGGGTCGTAACAACTCGTCGTTGCGCCGTAGTCCACACCTAACGAGATGCCCGTCTGGATGATCTGCGCCTTGGTGAGCGCGATGAGGGGTGTGCGAATGGAGATGGGGCGTGTCCCCTCGACGCCGGCGCGTGTTGCGAGATTGGCCATGCGTTCGTAGGCTGCGATGTATTCCGGACGACAGTCGGGGTAGCCGCTGTAGTCGAGCGCATTGACGCCAATGAAGATGTCGCTCGCCTCGAGCACTTCGGCCCACGCCAGGGCAAACGACAGGAAGATCGTGTTGCGCGCTGGTACGTACGTGATGGGGATGCCGTGCCCCATCGCGTCGTCGTCGCGATCCTTCGGCACTGCGATATCGGTGGTCAGCGCCGATCCCCCGAACATGCGTAAGTCGATCTCTGCGACCACATGCTCGCGGACGCCAAGCGTGCTCGCGACGCGACGCGCGACGTCGACCTCGAGGGCATGGCGCTGCCCGTAGCGAAAGGTCAACGCGTGCACGTCGAAGCCTTCGCTTTTGGCGATCGCGAGCAATGTCGTCGAGTCGAGTCCGCCCGAGAGGAGGAGAACAGCGCGCGGCGAAGTGTTCTGGCTAGGCACGGATTGGCGAGAATGTTATCCTCTCGAAGCTAGTCGACCGTTGCCACCATCTCCACGCTTCCACATGCGCGCATCGTTTCACGCCTTCCTCGCTCGTCGTGCATCTCTGCTCATCGTCGTCGTGGGCACGGCGTGCGCTCGTCAGGCGTCGGTTGCACCAACGCCAACGCCGAAGGACGTCGTGCGTCCCGATGGTCGCACGGTGATCAAGGCGATGAACGATCGCTATGGTGGCAAGTGGTACATGTCGCTCTCGTTCAAGCAAAACACGGTCTTCATCTCGCAGACGGGGCGGGAGACGAAGCAGGTGTGGAACGAGTACATCGTCCTCCCCGGTCGGCTGCGCATCGACTATCTCCCGCTCACCACCAAGAGCGGTGTGTTGTACACGGACGGTGCGATGTACTCCTTCACCAACGGGAAGCAGCAACCGCCGCAACCGGGGTGGAACCCGCTCCTCACGCTCATGGGTGATGTGTACACCCAGGTCCCCGACACGACGGCGTGGCAGCTCGACTCGTTAGGCTTCGACCTCAAGGTCGCGCGCCGCGACACGGTCGACGGAAAGGAGATGTGGATCGTCGGTGCACCCAAGGGGGACTCCACTTCCTCGCAGTTCTGGGTCGATGCGGACTCGTTGCTCGTTAGGCGGATCGTGACCCGCGACACCCGGGGGCCGCGCCCCGTCGTCAGCGACACCCGCTTCCAGAACTATCGCAATGTGGGCGGATTCCCGATCGCCTTCGCCATGCGCTTCTACCGCGACGGGCGACTCTACTTCAAGGAAGACTACTTCAGTGTGAAGGTGGGTGACACGCTCCCCGTCGAGCTCTTCGAAGCCCAGAACTGGGCAACGTCGCAACTGAAGCGTTAGGCACCGCCTAACGATCAGAGCAGCTCATCCTTCGACGCCAGTCCTCCGACCAGCGACCGTAGCTGCACACTCCCCTGCAGCAGCTGCGTTGAGGCAGAGCTCATCTGCTCGCACGCCGCGCTCTGTTCCTGCGTCGACGCGCTCACTTCCTGCGCCGCGGCGGCGTATCCTTCGGCCGTTTTCGCTACCGACTGCACACTCTTGGCCGCGGATGCCACGATGTGCGCATTGCGCTCCGCCTTCTCGGCGGTGTTTCCGGCGGCTTCGCGCGTGCGCTCAGCGGCATCGCCAATCGTGTTCAGCGCCGCATCGACGTCGCGCGACACTCCCTCGATTTCGTCCACGTGCGCCACGCCCGACTCCATCGCCCGCATGGTCGCGTCGACTCGCGTGGTCACCATCCGTGTCAACTGCACGACGTCATCAGCGGCAGCTTGCGCCTGCTCGGCGAGTTTCCGCACTTCGTCGGCGACAACGCCGAAGCCTCGCCCCGCCGCTCCTGCCCGCGCTGCCTCGATTGCGGCGTTGAGGGCGAGCAGGTCGGTCTGCTCGGCGATACGACCCACCGTGGCGACGAGCCGGTTGATGTCCTCGGCCGTGTTGTTCAAGGCATCGACCTGCGTCGCCGCCTCTCGCACCGTCTGACGCACGTTGGTCAGGATGCCTAACGAGCGCGCGATCTCGGCTCGCTTGGCGCGTGCCGATGCTTCGATGTCGCCGGCGAGCGTCGTGACTTCGCCCGCACCAGCGAGCATCTCGTCGGCGTTGCCGCGAATGGCGCGCAACGCGTCGTCGATTGCTCGAAGCTGCCGCACCTGACTCTCGGCTCCTGTCGAGATCTCCGTCATCGATGCCGCCATCTGCGACGATGAAGCCGAAATCTGTTCGGACACGTTGGCGAGGTCGCGCGCCGACGACGCGACATCGTCAGCGGTGCTTGTCGTGACCGAGACCACGCGCGAGAGCGAACCCGCTGTGCTGTTCATGGCGTCAGCGAGCTCGCGGAATTCTCCCGGAAGCTCGGCATCGCTTCGCTGCGTGAAATCGCCGCTACTCAGTGCGCGCGCCTGCTCGGCGAGCCGTCGCATGGGGCGCACGATCCACGAGATGGTGCTTCCGACGACAACCAGCGCCAGAACGATGGCGACCGCCATGATCGCGAGTACCCACGTGCCGCGGCGCTCGAGATCGAGCCGCAGGGACTTTGACGCCGCTTCGACCGTGCTGCCTCGCTGCACCGTCAGCTGCCTCACGTCCTCGAGGAGCTGCGGCACCTGCGCGCGCGCATCGGAGGCAGCGCGCGACGCCTCGGCGCTTCGTCCCTCCTCGGCCAGTTTGTGTGCGCGTGCATAACGAGTCTCGATCGCCGTTAGGCGGAGGTCGATGCCGTCGATCAGCGCGACTTGATGGGGGAGGGCGAGCGAATCGTTGCGCGTGGCGCGCTGGGTGCGATGTGCCTCCGCCGAATAGCGGCGAAATTCGCGCAACGCCGTGCTGTCGTGCGTTTCGACGTAACGCTGCGCCCACTCCAATTCTTGCGTCACCGCCGCGGAGAACTGTCCCGAACGCTGCGCGTTTTCCTGCACGGCGATGAGCGTCTCGCCGATGACGTCCGACATTCGCGCGATCGTTGCGCGCCCTGCGAGTCCGGCGGCACAAAAGAGTCCAACGAGCAGGCCAAAGCCGACCGTTAGACGCTGCCGAATGCTTTGAAATCGAACGTGTTCCTTCATGCGGCCTCTGCGTGCCGCGCCGGCGCCGGCAAGTGATTGAACGTCACGAGGTAAAGACGCCTCGCACAGTGGCGCGGCAACGACGGTGCGGAAACGAAAATCGGGTGAGCGCCCGAAGGTCACTCACCCGTATTCAAGTGTGATGCCGATTACTGTTTTGCTTCGCGCAGGCCGATCTTGTCCCGCGCGATGGCCATCGATGGATCGATGCCCCATTCGTCGAGATGTGCCCACCAGAAGTCGGCGCGCATGGCGGCAGGACGAATGCGCTTGTTGATGGCCCCTGTTCCAACCGCTTCGTAGAGCCACACCGCGGGTGCGTCATCCAGGAGAATCTGAACGGCGCGGTTGTACAGCGCCTTCGCCTTTGCCCGATCAAATTCCTTCTGGGCCGAGTCGATCGTCGCGTCGAGGACTGGATTCATGTACATCGAGATGTTGAACCCCTCGCCCGTGCGCGCCGCATGCGTCCCCCAGTTCTGCGTCAGCCCGGTGGGTGAAGGATCGACGCTTGTCGCGATCAAGACCATGTCGAAGTTTCCGGACCTAATTGTGGTCTGCATCGCGTTGTTCTCGACGTTCGCGATATTGACCTTGGCGCCCACCTGCTTGAGCATGTCTTGCAGGAGCGTCGCAGCGCGCATGCGCACCGTCGAGGAGGTCGGGGTGGCGATGGAGATCTCCAGCGGTTTGCCGTTTTTTTCTCGCACGCCGTCACCGTTGCTGTCCTTCCACCCTGCTGCGTCGAGGGTCTTTCGCGCCCCATCGACATCATAGGCAATTTCCTTCACCATCGTATCGGTCACCGCCATGGCGCGCGGATAGGGTCCGATGGCTGGAATACCTAACGAGTCGAGTAGGTTGCGCGTCATCGCCGTACGATCGATGGCCATGGTGAGCGCGCGTCGCACCTCACGATCGCCGAGGATAGGGTGCGGTTTGTCTCCCTTCTTTCCGGTGCGCGTGCGGAATACCAGATACGACTCATCCATCGACGGCCGCTTCACCGGAACCGCGTCCTTCGCCGTCGCGATCTGCTTGAGCGCGTCGCCGCGCAGCACCTCGATGAAATCGCTTTCGCCGGATAGCACACTCGCCATCGCGGCGTTGGGGTCGAGCCGCGTGCTGAAGATGATGCGGTCGAGTCGCGGACGTCCGCGGAACGACGTCGTGTCGGCCATGATTTCCAGCGTCGCGTTAGGCACCCAGCGCACGAACTTGAATCGTCCGCTGCCGATCGGCGCCCGCGCCGCTGGCGACTGCTTCAGCTCTTCGGGCTTGATGCTGCCGTACACGTGTTCCGGAATGGGCACTAGGTTGTAGACAGTCTGGAAAAACTGCTCCGGCGAACGCGCATGATACCAGACAACCGCGGTCGACGAGTCACGCACCGTGACCGAATCGATATTGGTCAGTGATGTCGCAACGAACGACTCCGTCGCCGGATTGTGGATGACGTCGAACGTGTATTTCACATCTGCGGCAACCACGGGCTTGCCGTCCTGCCACTTCGCGCGCGGGTCGAGGTGGAACGCGATGGAGAGTGAATCGCTCGACCACTCCCACTTGTCCGCAAGGCGCGGTGAGTAGCCTTTGTCGCCTAACGTATTCAAGTCGTCGTTGACCATCACCAACGGCTCGAAGATCATGTCCGAGACCGCCTTCCCCGAAGTACTCATGATGAGGGGGGGGAGCAGCGCGTCGGCTTCAGCGGCGGTCGCAACCACCAGCGTCCCACCAAAAGCGGGCTTCTCAGAGTTCGACGCGCCCTTGTCGCTTGATCCACACGCGGCAAGCAAGGCGGCGGCGAGGAGAGCACCGCAAGAACGAGCGGAGATCATGGGGGCGATGAATGAGGTTCGAATGAGCAGCGGCGTGAGCGAGACAAGCGTCAATAGACGATTGAGCGTGACAGAGGACACCCGTCGATCAAGCTGCCGCCGACACAAAACTTTGGCCAGAGATCGCCATGACAAACGAGTGGCGTTCTCACGTTGGAGAACACCACTCGTCAGGCAGTGACGTCCACTCGCGAATGCGAGTAAGGCTACTCGTCAGGCACGCTGCCGCGCCGCAGGTTGTTGCTGCGACAAACAATGTAAAGTGCCAAGTCCCCACACGAGGTCTACAGAGTGGATTCCCACGATTTCACGATCGTGGAAGCATTCGGCGAGGATGTTGAGCGCGACGCGATCGTTACGATCGTTGAAGGTGGGGACGAGGACCACGCCGTTGGCCACGTAGAAGTTGGCGTAGCTCGCCGGTAGGCGCTGCCCGTCCATCACGACGGGACGCGGGTACGGGAGGTGGAGCACACGAAGCCGCCCGCCGTCGAACCGCGCAAGCCGACGAGCATTGTCGACCGAACGCTCGTGATTGTCGTCGGACGGATCGCTTTCGTAGGCGAGGACGACCGTGTCTTCGTCGATGAAGCGTGCGATGTCATCGATGTGGCCGTGAGTGTCATCGCCGACGCAGCCCTCGCCCAGCCAGACGGTCTGCCTAACGCCAAGCCAATCGTGAAAAAGCTCTTCGTATCCTTCGCGCGTCAGCCCGGGATTGCGCTCCTGCACGTGTGACAGCAGGCATTCCTCGGTGACGAGCATCAACCCCGCGCCGTTCACCTCGATCGCCCCTCCTTCGAGGACGGCGCGCCCCCCGCCATCGGGGCGCGTTGGCTCGACCCTCGTTAGGCCGGTCACCGACTCGACCACCGCGCCGACATCGGCGTCGTAGCGGTAGTTGTCGTACTTGGCCCAGGCGTTGAAGCGCCAGTTGGCCAGGACGACATTGCCCTCGGCATCGTGCACGCCGGTTGGCCCGGAGTCCCGGAGCCAGACCCGATCGTTAGGCGCGAGGTGCAGGCGGTACCCGGCCGGATCGCAGCCGTGTGCATCGAGCTTGGCTCGTGCGTCGTCGCGCACCGATTCGCTGTGGCAGAGGATCTCCACGCGTTCGTGACAATGGAGGGCACGCACGATCTCCGCGTACACCCATGGAATCGGCTCCAGCTTTCCCGGCCAGTCGGGTTCGTGGTGCGGCCACGCAATCCACGTGGCGTCGTGCGGAGCCCACTCCGCCGGCATGACAAACTGCGCAGTGGAGCGCCCGTTCGATCGGTGCGATTCAGTCATGAGGCATTGACGAGCGGCAAGCGAATGAGATAGGCAGCGCCTAACGAGCGCTCAGCCGAGGTAGCGATGTAGTAAGCCGCCGTAGGCGTCGATGCGGCGATCGCGAAGGAAGGGCCAGTTGCGACGAGTATCCTCGATGACCGCGGGATCACACGTCGCGACGAGCACCGCCGGATCGGTCCCGGCCTCGGCGAGAATGCGTCCGAACGGGTCATAGATCGTCGAGTTGCCGAAGAACTCGAGACCGTTCGTCCCCGACTCTTCCTCGAAGCCGACACGATTGGGCGACGCGACGAAAACCCCGTTGGCAATCGCATGCGCCCGTTGAATCGTTCGCCATGCGGTCACCTGGTCGGTCCCGAATCTTGCCTTCTCGTGCGGATGCCAACCGATCGCCGTCGGATAGAAGAGGATGTCGGCGCCTAACAACGCAGTGATACGCGCCCCCTCAGGGTACCACTGGTCCCAGCAAATCAAGACTCCGACGTTTGCATAACGAGTCTTCCAGACCTTGAAGCCATTCGATTCGCGCGCGTTGGGATTTGGCTTCACTTCCTGGGTGTCGCCGGGCGCAAAATAGTACTTCTCCTCGAACAACGGATCGTGCGGGATGTGCATCTTGCGATAGACGCCCAGCAACGCACCGTCGGCATCGATGATCGCCGCCGAGTTGCGATAGAGCCCCGCCGCCTGGCGTTCGTAAATCGGGACGATGAGCACGATCTCGAGCTCCTTCGCCAGCGCCTGCATTTCTTCTGTTGTCGGACCCGGAATCGGCTCCGCCAGGTCGAACCACGACGGGTCGAGCGTTTTGCAGAAGTAAGGGGCGTTAAAAAGCTCCTGCAGGCAGACGATCTGTGCGCCGCGCGCGTGAGCCGCTCGCACGCCGGCAACTGCGCGATCGACATTCTCGCGCGCGTTGCGCGACTGTGCGACCTCTTGCACGAGACCGACGGTGAAGACTGGAGTAGCCATTCAGGAAAGATAGTTGATCACGAGACAAGTACGACGACGACGTCGTTGACGTTTGTGCCCGTCATCCCAGGGCGAAGAAGTGCGCCCGCGGCATCGAGCGCTCGATACGAGTCATGCCGCTCGAGGTCGCTCAAAGGATCGCGGCCATGTGCGCGAGCGAGGTCCCACGTCGACGCGTCGATCACCGCGCCGGCGGCGTCGGTCGGCCCATCCCGACCATCGGTTCCGGCGGAGAGAATGGTGATGTCGCGCCCGGCCTCGCCCGCCAGGTGCAAAACCTCAGACGCGGCAAGTGCGAGTTCCTGCGACCGCCCGCCGAGTCCTGCGCCCCCGTCGGAGAGTTTCACCGTCGTCTCCCCGCCCCACACCATGAGCATCCCTGCCTCAGATGTTGCGGTGCTCCCCGCGCCGGCACGTGCTGCGACCGCCGCGCGCGCAATCGCTTCACCTGTCGTGCGCGCACTCCCTTCAATCGGATTCGGCGCCACGTGAATGGGAAAAATTCCAAGGCGTCGCGCTTCGACTGTTATCCCTTCAATCGCGATGCGATTGTCGAGCACGATGCGCGTCGACACCTGCTGGAAGGCTGCATCGTGCGATTTGGGAGTTTCGGCGCGAGCGCCGGTCAGGGTGGCATCGAGGTAGTCGCGAACATCATGCGGAAGGTAAGGCGTTAGGCGGTGCCGGGCGGCCAACTCGATCAAATCGCCCGCTCGGAGCGGATCAGGAGCGCACGGTCCCGATCCAATCGCCTCGAGCGCGCTCCCCAGAACGTCCGACGCAATGAGTACGGTGACGCGAGCACCCGACAAGGTCTGCGCCAGGCGCCCGCCACCCCAACGAAGTACGCGACGGCGAAAGGCGTTCATCGTTGTAATCGGCGCACCCGATCGAATCATTCCGTCGAAGAGCGAGATGAGTGCATGCTCGGCGATTCCGTCGACGGGGGCAGCGATAAGACTGGAAGCACCGCCCGAAAGGAGCACGAGCACGTCGTCGCCCGGCCGCACCAGTGTGGTGATGTCGCCGAGCGCACGCGCGGCGTCGAAGGACGCCCGCCCCGGAATGGGGTGATCGCCCACCACGTGCTGCAGGGGGAGCAGCGTGTCGTCGTCATCGTTAGGCGCAACGACGATTCCGCCGGCTGGTGTACGATGAGCGTCCGCGAGTGCGCCGACCGCAGCGCGTGCCATCGCCTGCGCCGCTTTTCCGACGGCGATGATCCACGGGCGCGTTCCGAGCTGCGTGGCATCCAGCGCGGCGCGTATGGCGCGAGACGGGTCGGCAGCTGCAACGGCGGCGGCGTAGAGTCGTTCAAGCGTTCGGCGAGGGGTCATCGCGCGCTGACGCATCTCCTCCATGTGAAGACGCCCCGGCCAGTGCGACCGGAGCGTCTCGTTCGTTTACTCCCCGCCCCCGGGAGGGGGAGCTGGTGGCGGCGACAGCTTGTCGATCACCGCGCCAAGTTCTTCGTACGCGGCAGCCGCGCTCTGGCGGAACGGCTGCGTCTTGTATGCAATCTTGCCCGTCGGATCAACCACGTAGAGCGAACGATTGTCGAGCTTGTTCTTCTCGTCGTACGCCCCGTAGAGCATACCGACTTTGCCCTGCGGGTCGCTGGCGAAGAGCATCGGGAAAGCCGCGTCGCGCGCCCAGGAGTACTGCGCGGTATCGGCATCCACGGAGATGCCGATCACGACGACCTTGCGTCCGTTGTTGAAGAGCGTGGCGTACTGATCACGGTACGCCTCCATTTGAATCGTTCAACCACGCGTTCGAGCCTTGAAAAAGAAGGCGAGAACGACCGTGTTTCCCTTGTAGTCCGACAGCTTGATGTGGTCGCGGAGGATGCCATAGCGCGACGACCCTACAAGAGAAAAGTCCGGCGCGTCGTCGCCAACTTTCGGTCCTGTCTCCGCCTGCTGCTGCGCGAGCGCTGCGCCGAACGGTGCGAGGAGCGCGAGTGCAAGCGCAGCCACGACGGTGCTGCCGCGCACATTTCTACTCATCACGAATTCTCCGGGGGAGTTGAGGCGTGCAAGTTGTGGTCGTGTCGATTACAAACGCAACGCCTGCTTAGAGCGCGACGAAGTGGACACCGGGCTGTCCGCTGAGAGGACACCGATTACGCAAGTCGTTACACGACAACGACCGACGAGCGGCACGCGCAGTGCCTTACTGAGGGCACACCACCAGACGCCTTTTGGAGGCACCACATGCGTATCCATCGTCTCTTTGCCGTTGTTGCCGCCGTGACTGCGCTCGCCGCCTGCGGGAAGAGCGAGCCCGCGCGTATGGATGACGCGCTCCGCAATGACCTTTCGTTAGCCTCGACGGCTCAGCCGTATATGCCACAGCAGTATGTATCGCCGGTCGAGCAGGGGTACGCGCAGGGGTACGCGCCACAGGGGTATTACCCGCAGGGCTTTTACCCACAGCCAAGCTACGCACCGCAGCCGTATTATCAGCCAGCGCCACAGCCAGTCGTATATCGTAGCGCTCCCCAGCCGCGCGTGATACGTCGTGCACCGGCCGCCGTCTATAACGAGGGAAGCGTTTATGGCGGGTCGACGGGTGAAGTGAAGAACACCAAACGCGATGCAATCATCGGTGCGGCCGCAGGCGCCGCGATTGGAGTCGCGAGCACGCGCAATACGCTCAAGGGCGCGATCATCGGCGCCGCCGCCGGCGGGTTGTTAGGCGCGGTGGTCGGCGAGAAGATCGATGTAAGGCGCCCACGTTAGGCGCGACGAAGCATTACGTACTTGGCGGGGCGTCCGAGAGGGCGCCCCGCCGCTTTTTGCGCGAACGACCTATGTGCACGCGCTCGCCAGTCGCAGCGCTCCCTTGAGACAACACACCTCGACGCGCGCGCTGGTCGCTTGATGAAGCTCGCCATCAGCTTCGAAAATCGGCGGCATCTCGAATCCGAGTGTCAGGTTGCGTATCCGCGTGGTTCTCACTTCGGGAGCGCCGATGTGCTTTCCACTTGCGGCGGCGGAAAGGAGTCTCATTCGCCGCGCCAGTGAGGCGTTCCCGATCGATACGATGTCTAACATGCCATCATCGATGCGTGCATCCGGAGCGATCAGGAACCCGCCGCCGAAGCGCGGTCCGTTGGAAATGACGACCATCAACACGCTGCCCCTTTCGTTAGGCACGACATGCTCGGCACGCACTGAAATTCCCGGATACGCGAATAGGTGACGAAGCGCCGTCAGCAGGTAAACGGCATGCCCGCGTACCCATCGCGTCTCTCCGAGACTACGCACGACTGCCGCGTCGAAGCCGAAGCCGAGGCAATTCACGAAATGCACGCCGTCAGCCGCGCCCACATCGATGTGGCGCTCTCCGTCGCCGAGCGCGATATCGAGTGCGGCGCGAATGTCATGCGCGGGAATTCCAGACGCGTACGCGAGGTCGTTGCCGGTACCAGCGGCCAGCAGCGCCAGGCGCGCCTTGGTACCAGCGGCGAGAATGCCGCGCGCGACATTGCCCCAGGTTCCGTCGCCGCCTAACGCGATGATCGTTTGGGCGCCGTCGCGCGCGGCCACCTCGGCGAGTTGACGTTCCTCTCCGGCGCTTTCCGTTAGCTGCACTCTTGTCACACCGCGCGACGCCAACGCCTCACGAACATGCGGAAGCATGCGGAGCGCTCGTCCGCGTCCGGCCGCTGGATTGGCGATAAGAATAGTGGAATGCGTCGCCGCGCTCATGCGCGTCGTTCTGGCCTTTCGCCAACGTGAGAGTTCATTGATCGCACTAGTACAGAAACTTCCTCACAGTACCGGAACAGTAGGCACTCCACTCGGGTGATGTGGGCGATTTGCGCGTGACACACTCGCGCTCCGTTCCGCTCGTTCCCGACTCCCAGCGAACGCTGTGTGAAAAGAAGTCGCGCGACCAGGCCTTCGTGCGAATGGTGAGCCAGATCGGATCTACATGTCCTTTGGGCTGAGGTCGTGGCGGATTGGACGCGATCATTGACGCATAGGTTCGCGGGCATCTTCGCCGGTCGAAAATCTCGATGCCGGTCTCGCGGAGAATGTCCTTGCGAAGTTGCGCCGCCAGCTGCAACGAATCACCGACCCCCGATTCGGCGCAGACCCGTTGCCGCGGTCGCCGAGTGACCAGCGTCGCCAGGGCGTAGCGAACCATGGCGCGAGTCGCGCCATCGCGCGCCGATCGATCTGGATGGTACGAGGTATCCGCCGGAAACGACTTCCACCCGATCGTCATGCGAACTCCGTCGGCAAGCGACGTGACCGTGGAGTCTTCGCGCGCGACAAATATGGGTGGCGTTGGCGAATGAAACTCGACCTCGATGGCAAGTCTGACGCCGACTGCGTTCCCATCGGTCCGCGCAGGCTCGAAACGCCACCCAGCAATAGCCGATTTTACCGCAGTCCAGAACAACTCGTGAGTCGCGCGAGCGCGAGTAAGGCGCTCCATCAGCGGCCGACCGCTTGTGTCGACGTCGACAAACGCCAAAACGCTCCCCTCGACTCCAGCCTGCAACAGAATGTCGGGATATCGCGGCGTGACTACGCGCGCACTCAAGCGTGCAGGCGCAGAAACATCACATTGCGTGCGCACTTCCGACGAATCTGCGGCGCGCACACGGTCGCACAACTGATCTTGTGCGGTGCACGGAGCAAGCGGTACGAACAAGGCGATCGACGTCACGATGAATCGTCGCGGAGCGCACATAGTCAAGATGATCGAACTCCCACTTTGGTCGAGCGTAGTTGGAGGCGATGCCAGGCAAAGACGCGCCACGTTCACTAATTACGGCCTGCTGCGGCGACAAAGCAAATCGAGGTGACGCTCAGCGTCACCTCGATGAAAGTCAAGCGCGCATCGATGCCAGTTGCATCATGCGCGACCACCAACCAATCCGCGCAAGACGTACGGGAGAATCCCACCGTTGCGGTAGTACTGCAGCTCCTCTGGCGTATCGATGCGCGACGTTACCGGGAATCGGAGCTCGTCGCCCTCACCGCGAGACGCGACGACAGTCAAGCGCGCGCGCGGTGTCATGGCGTCGCTCAACCCTTCGATCGTGAACGTCTCGAAGCCAGTCAGGCCTAACGATTGACGCGTGGCGCCGTCAGCGAATTCACACGGCAGCACGCCCATTCCCACCAGGTTGGAGCGATGGATGCGTTCGAACGACTCGGCGATCACCGCGCGCACGCCGAGGAGGGCGGTCCCCTTGGCGGCCCAGTCACGCGATGAGCCAGTGCCGTATTCCTTGCCAGCGATGATGACGAGCGGTGTCCCTTCCTTCTTGAACCCTTCGCTGGCGGCAAAGAAGGACGTCGGTTCGGCGTTAGGCGCCGTGCGCGTCCACCACCCCTCCATTCCCGGCGTGAGTTCGTTCTTGAGGCGAATGTTGGCGAACGTGCCGCGCATCATCACTTCATGATTTCCGCGACGCGCGCCGTACGAGTTGAAGTCCTTCTTCTCCACGCCTAACGAGAGCAACCACTCGCCAGCCGGGCTCTTCGCGGCAATCGAGCCCGCCGGCGAGATATGGTCGGTCGTGATCGAATCGCCAAACATTCCAAGGACTCGCGCGCCGGCAATCGGCTGCACGCCGGGCGGCGTCATCGTCATTCCGTCGAAGTACGGCGGGAGCTTCACGTACGTCGAGGCGTTGTCCCACGAATACCGATTCCCGGTGGGGACGGCGATCCCGCGCCACTGTTCGTCGCCCGCGAAGACATCGCCGTACTCGCGCTCGAATTGCTCGCGCTTCACCGACGACATCACGACTTCCTCGACTTCTGCGGGCGATGGCCAGATCTCGCGCAAAAAGACTGGCCCGTCCTTGCCGACTCCGAGGGGCTCGTGATCGAAGTCGATGTCCATGCGGCCGGCCAGCGCGTACGCCACCACCAGCGGCGGCGAAGCCAGGTAGTTGAAGCGCGTCTGCGGGTTCACGCGCCCTTCAAAGTTGCGATTCCCCGAGAGAACGGCGGCAACAGTCAGTTTGCAGTCGTCGATGGCCTTGGAGATCGGTTCCGGAAGTGGCCCCGAGTTTCCGATACACGTCGTGCAACCATACCCGACGATCTGGAAGCCTAACGCGTCGAGTGCCGGCTGCACGCCTGCCTTGTCGAAATACTCGCGCACCACCTTCGATCCGGGCGCCAGCGATGTCTTCACCCATGGCTTCGACTGCAGCCCCTTGGCAACGGCGCGCTGCGCCAACAGGCCCGCGGCGAGCATCACGCTCGGATTCGACGTGTTGGTGCACGACGTGATCGCCGCGATCACGACTGCGCCGTCCTTCAACTTGAACTGCTGTCCACGCCATTCGCACGGGACGCCTGCCGCTTCGTGCACTGGCCCTTCGCTCTCCATCACCGCCACGGCCGCCGCCTCGCCCTGCGGCTTGGCTGCAGCTGCTTGCGATGCTTTGTGTGCGGCCAGCGATTCCAGATAGTTCGCCTTCACGTTCGTTAACGCGATGCGATCCTGTGGTCGGCGCGGCCCTGCCAGCGACGGCACGACGGTCGAGAGATCGAGTTCCAGCGTGTCAGTGTAGGCCGGATCGGCCATCCCGTCTTCGCGGAAAAGTCCCTGCGCCTTCGTGTACGCTTCGACGAGCGCAATCTGCGCTTCGCTGCGTCCCGAGAGTCGCAGATACTTGAGCGTCTCGTTATCCACGGGGAAGAAGCCCATCGTCGCGCCGTACTCCGGCGCCATGTTCGCGATCGTCGCGCGATCGGCGAGCGCCAGCGACGAAAGTCCATCGCCGAAATACTCGACGAATTTCCCGACAACCTTCTTCTTGCGCAGCATCTCCGTGCACGTCAGCACGAGATCGGTCGCTGTTGCACCTGCCGGGAGCTTTCCAACCAACTTGAAGCCGATCACCTCCGGAATGAGCATCGAGACCGGCTGCCCCAACATCGCCGCTTCGGCCTCGATTCCACCAACACCCCATCCTAACACGCCCAAGCCGTTGATCATCGTCGTGTGCGAATCCGTGCCCACGAGCGAATCGCAATAGGCGAGCGTCTCGTCCCCCTGCTTGGCCGTAAAAACGACCTGGCCGAGGTACTCGAGATTCACCTGGTGACAAATGCCGGTACCCGGCGGCACGACGCGGAAGTTGTCGAGCGCCGTCTGACCCCAACGAAGGAATTGATACCGCTCGAGATTGCGCTCGTACTCGAGATTCACGTTGAGCAGGAAAGCAGCGTCGCTTCCGTATTCGTCAACCTGCACCGAGTGATCGATCACGAGATCCACCGGTTGCAGTGGATTGATCTTGGTCGGATCGCCGCCGAGCGACGCGATCGCATCGCGCATGGCCGCGAGGTCAACGACGCACGGCACTCCAGTGAAGTCTTGCAGCAGGACGCGCGCGGTGCGGAACGCAATTTCCTTGTCGACCGGGCGCTTCACGTCCCAGTTCGCAAGTGTCTCGACATCTCCTTTCTTCACGAACGCGCCGTCTTCGCCGCGCAGGAGATTCTCGAGCAGCACTTTGAGCGAGAAGGGAAGTCGGTCGACGTTCCCTTTGGAGGTGCCGCGAAGAGCGTCGAGCCGAAAGATCGTGTACGTGCGACCGCCAACCGTGAGCGATGCACGGCTGCCGAACGAGTTAGGGTGTGTCATGGAGATCATCCCACGGATGACTGCGCCGCCATAACAGGGGCGCGGTGGATCACTGAGCCACTGCCGCGCCGGCTGCGCCAACCGCGACAGGCTGCCGTGTAATCTACTTCACGTGCAGACTGTCGCGACCTCACGTCTTAAATCAGTCGTCACGCCTCGTCGGCGCACGCAACCCTCTCCAATCGATCATTTCCGCTTCGCCGGCCGCAGCTCCAGGTCCTGAAAGTCGTATGAGAAGTCCGTCGCCGGCGAGACAGCGCTCATACGGACGCGATCGATGCTCCCATCAGGATTCAGATCGAACGTCACGAAGGCGTCCGCGCGCAGTTCACGATTGCGCCAGCGCGCGACGAAGGTGTTGTACTGATAGTGCTCCAGATCGCCCACTAGCGAGGGCGAATGGGAGAATCGCATGACGAGATGGCCGTTCTCCATGGCAATATCAATCGCACCGTACCACGCGTCCGAGAACGCTCCAGCGTACTTCGCCAATGCCAACGACGGCCGCGACGTGCTGTCGCGCATTGCGGCACTCGCGCGCTCAGCGGCCGCAACCGCGTTGGCATCGCGTTTGGCGGACCAGAGCGACGCCGCGAGCCAATCGAACGGCGCGGCGCCGAGGTATGCGTCCAGGATGTGATGCACGATGGCGTCGAAGGCGTCGGTCGACTCTTGGTTCGTGAGCACGACGACACCGAGTCGGCGTCCAGGAATCATCGCCACCCGTGAGACGTATCCCGGAAGCCCTCCGGTGTGTGTGAGCAGCTTCTCGCCGCGATACTCGCGCACCCCCATGCCTAACGCGTAGCCGGCCAGTCCGGAGGCGAGCGGGGCGAGTTCGGGCGGCGGCGTACCCGGCTGCAACGGCGTGACGACGCCCCAGAGTTGCCGCGTGGTCGACGGTGCAAAGAGACGTGCGCCGTCGGCCATTCGTCCCGAATCGAGCTGCACGATGAGCCACTTCGCCATCTCTTCCGCGCTCGAATTGATGCCACCGGCTGGGTTCGTGTTGTCCGACGCGAAGGGTTCGATCACCCTAACGACGCCATCGATGGGTGCGTGCGTCGCCGCCACGTTGCCGCCCGATGCCGCATCGGAGTGCCGCACATTGCTCTCGTTCATCCCGATCTTTTTCAGGATGCGCGTCGAGACAAAGTCTTCCCAGGGCATTCCCGACACCGCCTCGATGACCTCACCTGCAACGGTGTAGAGGACGTTGTCGTACGCGTACGCCGCGCGGAAACTCGTCGCCGGTTTGATGAAGCGAAGGCGGCGCGCAATCTCCTTGCGGTCGTACGTGGACGGCGGCCACCACAACAAGTCGCCAGCACCTAACCCCAGACCACTTCGATGCACGAGGAGGTCGCGCACCGTGAGTTCGCGCGTCACAAAGGGATCGTACATCGCGAACCACGGCACGTATCGAATGACAGGAGCATCCCACTCGAGCTTCCCTTCTTCGACCAGAAGCCCCAGGGCGGTCGCCGTGAAGATCTTGGTGTTCGAGGCGATGCCAAAGAGCGTGCGCGAGTCGACTCTGCCGGCTTGGCCGAGTTTGCGAACGCCGTAGCCCTTCGCGTACACCATTCGGCCGTCTTTCACGACGGCTACGGAGACACCAGGGACGCTGAACGCTTGCATGACGCGCGCGACAAACGCGTCGACATCATCGATCGGCTTGGGTGCTTGCCCCCGAACTACTGATGGCGGCAGCAATACGCACGACGCGAACACAAACGCACATTTTCGGAGGAGTCGCAGGACCTTCGGCATCGGATGTGAATAACGGGACAAGGAAACGATCATAGACGGCCGCGATGCGCACTTGGCGTCGCCACGCTCAAGTGTGCGCTGTCGTCATGAAATCGGCGAGACTTGGGTCGCAAATGCTGTCGCTCATGTCCGCCAATGGCGTGCCGACCCGCGGTGGTCGAAGCCGACACGCAGGATGCTGGGGGAACGACTTCCCAGTTCGTGCGCTCCTGATTCTTTTCTGTCACTCACTCACTTTGCATGCCCGTCGCGCGGTGTCGTCGACGCGCATCAGGAATCGGCCGCGCTCCATATGCATACAGTTCCCCACGTTGCCGAACTCGCGATCCGTCTGATGGAAGTTGAATCGACGAGCGGCAATGAATCGTTAGTCGTGACGGTGATGGAGGAGTTGCTGACGTCACGTCGATGGTACACCGAGCGCATACCGGTTACGCCGGGGCGCGACTGCGTGCTCGGCGTGTCTGCGGCAGATCCCCTCATCACGCTCTCCACGCATCTCGATACCGTTCCTCCCTACGTGCCGCCGCGACTCGACGGCGATACACTTCACGGTCGCGGTGCGTGCGATGCGAAGGGAATCGCTGCGTCCATGATTCTCGCTGGAGAGAAGCTGAGATCGCAGGGAGTTCCAGTCGCACTTCTGTTTGTCGTTGGTGAAGAGACGACGCACGACGGCGCACACGCGGCGAACGCCCGTCCTACGACATCGCGTGTGCTCATCAACGGAGAGCCAACGGAGAGCACGCTCGCGTTAGGCACCAAGGGAGCGCTTCGCGTGCAGGTGCGCGCGCAAGGCAAGGCCGCGCATTCCGCGTATCCCGACATGGGAACATCGGCCATTCATGCGCTCGTCGGCGCGCTCGCCGACATTCACGCGTATCCCTGGCCAACGGACGACTTGTTAGGCGAGACGACGGTCAATGTCGGGATGATTGCAGGCGGCGTCGCCGACAACGTCTTCGCACCGTCCGCGGATGCACGCGTCATGTTCCGCACTGTGACGCCAGTGGAGTCCCTGTGGCCGCACATTGAGCAATGGGCCAACGGACGCGTGCACGTCGAGCGTGGTATTCTGGCGCCGCCGATGCATCTGAACGTGCTGCCGGGCTTCGCCACGTCGGTGGCGAAGTTTGCCACCGATGTCCCTGCACTGGATCGTTGGGGAACCCCCTACCTGTTCGGTCCGGGCTCGATTCACGTGGCGCACACCATGGAGGAACGCGTGAGCGTGGGCGAGTTGGACCGCGCCGTGGATGCCTACGTGCGGATCGCGTTAGGCGCGCTGCAGCGAGAAGGGATAAAGCTCGACTGACCGTCCGGGCGAACAGCAAGTTGGCGATACGCGCCAACTCGCTGTCGCACTCCGGCATCGCGCAGGCATCACGACGCACGGAGGGTTTCGGAGGGATCGATGCGCGATGCCCGCTGTGCCGGAAGGAAGCTTGCAATCGCAGCGACGATCAAGAGCACAAGGCCTACGCTGACAAGCGTCACGACGTCATTCGGTGCGGTGCCGTACAACAGCGCGCGGAGCACGCGCGCCGACGCCATGGCGGCAACTAATCCGACAAAGACACCGATCGCTGCCAGCGTGAGCGACTCGCCCACCACCATGCGCCGTACCTGTGCCGCACGCGCACCCAACGCCATGCGCACGCCAATCTCATTCCGCCGCTCGGCGACACTCTGCCAAACCACGCCGTACATCCCAACGGCGCTCAGTACTAGCGCCATTGCTGCTGCAATCGCCAGCAACGACATGGTGAAGCGAGCACGCGCGGTGGAAGCCTCAAGCCGCTGTTCCATCGAACCAACTTCTGCCAGAGGGACACGCGGATCCATCTCCTGCAATACTGCGCGTACCTTGGGAACGAAGGTCGTCGGTGATGCGCCATTCAAGCGCAGCACCACCGTCATCTGTCTGCCGCGATTCCACAACGGCAGCTTGTCGATGGGGCGAATCGGGAAGTAGACCACTTCAGACGGAGGGTCCTCGAGGCGCTGCATTCGTACGTCGCTCGCGACGCCAATCACGCGGTAGTAGGGCGGCGCGTCTCCGCGATTGCTGATTCCCATTCCGATGGCGTCGCGTCCAGGCCAAAGACGGCGCGCGAGCGCCGCGCTTACAACTACGCCATCTGAGCGCACATCCTCGTCACTCCAAGTACGCGTTCGCCCCCGTACCGCGATGCCTAACGACTCGAAGTAACCTGGGGCCACCTGGGGCGTACCGACACACGGTGGTTGTTTTCCCGCGGTCACCGGAAAGCCCTCGACGAATACGAGCGCGCACGGAACCCCACCATCAAGAGGAACAGAAGATCCCGCGCCGACACTCTCGATTCCCGGAATCGCGGTCAGCTTCTGCGCGAGATCACGGTGAAAGTTCGCAATCTCCAAGGCACTCGCGTAACGCCCGGGCGGGAGCCAAACGGAGAAGGTGAGCGTTCGTTCGGCATGTATGCCGGAGTCGACGCGTCGCAGCGCCATCGCACTCCGCAAGAGCAGTCCGGCTGACACGAGAAGCATGGCCGAGAGAGCCACCTGTCCGACGACCAGCGCGTTGCGTCCCGCATGCCGTGAGCGCGAACTCCCCGATGCGGTGCGCGCGCCTCCCGCTTTCAGCCCTGCTGCACCGCCGAGTTGGAGTAGAGGAGCAAACGCGAACAGCGCCGTAGAGAGCAGCACCGCCACGATCGCCGCCACGACGGTTGGCGCGCCAAAATGCACTTCGTCGAGGCGCGGAATGTCCACTGGCGCGCCGACGAGGAGGAGTCGAAGACCGCCAGCTGCAAGCAACAGCCCCACCAGCGTTCCAGCGACGGATACCACGACCCCCTCGGCAACAAAGTGCCAGGCGAGGTGTCGGGGTTGCGCTCCAAGCGCGCGACGGAGTTGGACCTCATGTCGGCCAGCGAGCGCGCGAACGAGCACCAGGTTCACGACGTTGGTCGCGGCAATCACCAGCACCAGCGCCACCGATCCGAAGATGATCCAGAGCGCGCGTGACATCGGCCCAACGACCTCGGCGTGCCACGGCACTACGCGTATTCCAAAACCTGTCTCACGCATGAAACTCGGTGAGTACGCGCTTGGATACAGTTCGGGGAATCGCGCGACTTCGGTGCGCATCGCCCGCGCCACGACCAAGGTGTCGTCTGCATCACGCAAGCGACCGAGCGCGGCAAGGTAGTGACTGTTCATCGGTTGCGCGTTCGGATCGAGCTCGAGCGGGACCCAGAGATCTGCCTTGACGTTAGGCAGCTGTGCATTCGGTGGAAGCACGCCGATGATCTGAAGGCGCGAGGATCCGAGCTCGATCGAACTGCGGATCACATTCGAATCGGAACCGAAAGCTCGCACCCAATACTGATGGGTGAGCAGCGCGACTGGCGTTGCACCGGGGCGCGTCTCGTCGACGGAGAAGAGGCGCCCCAGCGCTGGCTTCACACGCAAGACGTCGAATAGAGAAGCGCTCGACGCGACGATCTGAATTCGTTCAGCCTCGTTGTTTCGATACACGTCGGCGCGGTCGCTGGCAAACACGCCGAGCGATTGAAACAGCCGGGTCTTGAGGAAATGATGGTATCCCGCCGCCGACAAACCCCATTCTGCGCCCGCGCTCACACCGGGAACGGGGTGCGTGATGTTGACGATGCGATCTGACGCCGCGAATGGAAGTGGGCGCAGAACGATGGCCTGCAACAATGTGAAGATCGCAAGCGTTGCGCCGAGCCCAAGACCGAGGGTGAGCACGGTGATCATTGTAAATGCCCGTTGTCGCGCCAGAGCCCGAAGCGCCAGGCGAGTTTCACGTCCAAGGGCGCGGAGAAACTCGGTGCGATCACCTCGCCGCCGCGTGCGCGTGTCGATGGCACGGGTCGCGATGTCATAGCGTGTGATGTCCCCAAAGCGTCGCAGCGCTTCTGCACGCGCCATATCAGGGGCGACGCCACGCGAGACTAACTCTTCGGTGCGCATCTCAAGGTGTGCTTGGAACTCCTCGCGTACGTCCTGGGCCACTCCCGGACGTCGAATGGCGTCGCGAAAGGCCCGATAGCGATCTGGAATCCAGGACATGGCCTACCCCTCCTGCGGTCGTGGCGCGCGCATGACGTCGGCGACGACATCGATGAAGCGTCCCCACGATGCCGCTTCGGCGCGAAGCTGCTTTCGACCGAGCGGAGTAATCGTGTAGTACTTCGCCCGGCGGTTATTGGCAGAGACGCCCCACTCTGAGGTCAGCCACCCGCGCTCCGTCATGCGGTGCAGGGCAGGGTAGAGTGACCCCTCGTCCACCTGCAGCGCGCCACTTGTCGAGCTTTCCAGCCATCGAACGATCCCAAAGCCATGCATCGGTCCCCAGTTGAGCGCCTTCAGGAGGAGCATGTCGAGCGTCCCTTGCATCAGGTCAATTCGCATGATGACGGCCGGGCTACGGTGTGTCCTATGGAGCTTCTATGGGAGTGCGCCTAAGGGTGGCGCGGTTACCATAGAAGGTCAATAGGAGAAGGTGCCCTGCACGCGACGAATCTGTCCCTGGTCACGCAACGGGGCCCGCAGTCTCGGTGACCACGGGCCCCCTTGCACCGGCGTGCCTAACGAACCGTTATCGCAACCAGAGATATAACCCGATCAGTGCCGCGCCGAGTCCGAGCACGGCGATGGCGTTGCCAGCATTGTTGTCGATGAGGAGCCCACCGACGAATGCCGCGCCGCCGACGATCACCAGAGTGGCTGGTGTCGACGTGTTATTACGCCGAGCTTGGATCGGTTCGGGGAGTTTTGCATCACGAATTTCCGTACGAATTCCGACAACGGATGCGTCGCGTCGTGGGCCGCTCGCTTCGACGCGCGCGGAGGTCGAACTGCTCGCCGCCGGCGTCGCGACCTCGCTTGACGCCGCTCCTTCCCCCAGGGGCGCCGATACCGCTTGCGCCTGCAAGGACGCGGTGAACACTCCGACTCCGACTGCGATCGAGAGAAGGCGAGCTGCCGTACGAATGCGCATGGTCTGCTCCGGGTTGAACGTTGGTCTGGCGCGATATCGCGCCGCTATGCAGGCAAGCTATGGGGGTGGTAGCTTTGTTCCAGTGCGCTTCAGTGGTAGATCGCACAGCGCAGTGCCGACAGGCGCAAGCGCTCGCGAGCGCCGACCTCGACCGGAAGCGCAGCTCCGCACATCACCGTTCTCTTGGGAGGGATCGTTGTCGGACCCACTCCTCGCTTTGCGCCACGAGTTTCCGATCCTCGAGCGCACGACATATCTCGTTTCCAATTCGTTAGGCGCAATGCCGCGCGCCGTTCCCGATCGGCTCGCCGAGTATGTCGATACTTGGGCCGAACTCGGCGTAAAGGCGTGGGCCAACGGTTGGTGGCAGATGCCAGTCACCGTGGGCGACGAAATCGCACCACTCATCGGTGCAGGCGCTGGAGAAGTCGCGATGATTCCCAACGTCTCGCTCGCGCAGTCGACCGTCTTTTCGGCGATCGAGTACAAGGCGCCGCGCAACAAGATCGTCATGACTGCGCTCGACTTTCCGTCAGTGCGCTACGTCTATGACTCGCTCGCTACCCGACTTGGCGCAGAAATCGTCGTGGTGCCGAGTGACGACGGAATCAGCATCGACGAAGCAAGGTTGATGGAAGCCATCGATGAGCGCACGGCGCTGGTCGCCATTTCGCACGTGCTCTTTCGCTCAGCCTACATCTTGAATGCCGACGCCATCTGCGCGCATGCGCACGCGATGGGGGCGCTCGTTTCGCTCGACGCATTTCACTCGGTTGGCGTTGTCCCGGTCGACGTGAAGCGGAGCGGTGCGGATTTTCTCACTGGCGGTGTGCTCAAGTGGCTCTGCGGCGGCCCGGGCGGATGTTTTCTCTACGTTGCGCCCTCAGTCCGCGATCGCCTCGCCCCGTCCCTCACCGGGTGGCAGGCGCATGCGCGCCCCTTCGGGTTCGAGGGAGAGATGGAGTACGCCCACGGGATCTCGCGGTGGCTGGGCGGGACGCCAGTGATACCCGCCTTGTACGCGGCCATCGAGGGCCCACGACTTGTGCGTCGCGCAGGAATGGACGCCGTTCGAGAGAAGAGCATTCGGCAGACGTCGCGCCTCATCGAACTTGCCGATGCGCGCGGTTACGCAGTGCGCGCACCTCGCGACACAGCGCGCCGCGGAGGTACTATCGCCTTCGACGTCCCGCACGCATATGAAGTCGCGCAATACCTCCTCGCACGTGACATCATCATCGACTATCGTCCGGGCGCCGGAATCCGCGTGGCGCCTCACTTCTATACTCGCGATGACGAACTCGAACGTGCCGTCGCCGTGATTGACGAAGCCATTGCCACGGATGGTTGGCGGCAGTTCGAGAACACGCGTGCAACCGTGACCTAATGCTTTGGGCTCTGACCCCGGGCTCTGACCCCGGGCTCTGACCCCGGGCTCTGACCCCGGGCTCTGACCCCGGGCTCTGACCCCGGGCTCTGACCCCGGGCTCTGACCCCGGGCTCTGACCCCGGGCTCTGACCCCCTGCTATTATTGCCAGCCAGCGTTCCACCCCATCAACCGGTACAGGACATGCCAACGCCGCCCAAGAAGATTCGCAAGCAGTACACCAACACCGAATATCCGAACGTCATCTTGCGCTTCGAGGACGGTCACCAGATCGAGGTGGCCAAAGGGACGACCAAGTCGTTCGACTGCTACGAAGGAGAGCGCATCAAAGTGCTCGCCAAGTGGGATCCGACCTCGCTCGAGCGAGAGAAAGTGGATACGCTCCGCGCCGAGCAATTCGAGGACGCCAAGGCGTGACAATGATGGGGCGAGGCGTCGTCGCCTTGCTCCTGGCGACGGCGGGATGTGTGCACGCGCAGCAAGCGCCACCACCGCCGTCGCGCGTTGTCTCAAGCGCAAGCCTAACGACGCTGCAGCATACGCTCGATAGCATTGCCGACGCGCACCACGGCACGGTCGGCTACTTCGTCAAGGACATCGATCACGGCTCGAGCATCGCGCGCAGGCAGGACGAAACCTTTCCCACGGCGTCGCTCATCAAGGTCCCGATCCTCGTCACGCTGTTCGACCTGGTCGAGAAAGGGACGATCTCGCTCGACGATGCCCTCAATCTTCTCAAGATCGACAAGGTACCGGGCTCCGGGACGCTGCAGTTCATGCACGACGGGCTCGGGCTCACCGTGCGTGACGCGGCCTGGCTGATGACGACGATCAGCGACAATACCGCCACCAACCTGCTCCTCGACCGGATCGCCATTCGGCGTGTGTGGGAGAAGATGGAAGCACTCGGACTCCAACACACCAAGGTGCATTCCAAGACCTTCCTGCGCCTAACGAGCGTGGCGATGGATTCGTCGGTGAAGTACGGACTTGGCGTCACCACCCCGGCGGAGATGGCGCGCCTCTTTGAGCTCATGGCTGGCGGCCAAGCGGTCTCGCCGCGCGCCGACTCGACGATGCTCGATTTCCTCGCGCACAACGAGGACGAGACACTCCTGCAGCGATTCGCCGGCGGTGCTCGCGCCGCGCACAAGACCGGCGCAACCGATGCCGTGCGCACGGAATGCGCGCTCTTTTACCTAACGAGTCGCGTTGTCGCCTGCGTCCTCACCAAGGACAATGCGGACCAGCGTTGGATCCTCGACTCCGAGCCGCAACTGACGATGGGGCGCATGGGTGAGGCAATCGTCCGCGCCTGGGGCGTTCCGTCCAAGCCATGATACGCCTAACGCCGGAAGTCGACGCCGCTCTGCGCGACCGCGCTCCCATCGTCGCACTCGAGAGTTCCGTGCTGGCGCAGGGGCTCCCGATTCCGGCCAATCGTCAGGCAGCCGAGCGAATGCTGTCGGCGGTGCGCGCGCATGGCGCACTCCCGGCGATAACCGCTGTCGTTAGGGGCGAAGCCGCGTTAGGCATCACCGCTGACGAGTTGGAACGATTCCTCAAGCGCGACGGCGTGCAGAAAGTCTCGGCGCGCGACCTCGCGCCGGCGATCGTGCATCAGCGTGACGGTGCGACGACGGTCGCCGCTACGCTGGCCATCATGGCCAAGAGCGATGTGCGCGTCTTTGCGACCGGTGGTATTGGAGGCGTACACCGCGCGGCACCGTTCGACGAATCGGCCGATCTGCTCGAGCTGTCTCGCACGCCGTCCATCGTCGTGTGTGCGGGGGCCAAATCAATTCTCGATCTCCCGGCGACGCTTGAGCGACTTGAAACACTAGGCGTTCCGGTCGTCGGCTACCGCACCAAAGAGTTTCCAGCGTTCTTCACAAAGTCATCAGGACTTCCGGTGTCGGCCACGGCTGGCTCCCCCGATGACGTCGTGGCGATTGAGCGCACACACCGCGCGCTTGGTCGACGCGAAGCAATCGTCGTCGTAGTGCCGCCGCCTGACGAGTACGCGCTCCCCGCTGACCTGGTGGAGTCCGCCGTCTCGCAATCGCTTGCCGAAGCCGAGCGCAATCATGTGAGAGGGAGCGCCGTGACCCCCTACCTTCTCGCCGCCGTGGAACGGGCGACAGGCGGACGTTCCCTCGATGCCAATCTCGCGCTTCTGGAGTCGAACGCCGCCGTCGCCGGCGCCATCGCCGTGGCTCTTGCCCGGATGTACAGGTAACGCGTGCCGATCGGGAGCGATCGGGCGTCAGAATATGTGAGGGGGGGGAGGGGCGACACGCCTTCTCGCACTCGCTACGTTACCGAAGCACGACCGAGAACTTTTGTGTGCTCGCGCTGGTACGTCGCATATGAAGGCATTGAACCACGCGCGTCACAAATTGTACAATAGCTTAGCACGCTCGCACGGGAGGGAATTCGAGAGATGCCGACTCCATTCCTGAGTTCTGAGGAGTACGACGAACGCGCCCATGCTCTGTACAATGAGGGGCAGTACGATCAGGCGCTCGACATACTTCGCGAGGGACTCACGCTCTATCCACATGCGGTAGAGCTGCACGTCGGCGTTGGCTACGCTCGTCTTGCGCGCGAGGAATACGCTTGGGCTCGACGTTCGTTCGAGGAAGCCTTGATTCTCGATCCCGAGCACGAGGACGCGCTCGCTGGCCTGGGCGAAGTACTCATGAAGCTCGGACAAGAAGACGCAGCGCGCAAAGCCTTTCACACGACGTTGGAGTTAGGCTACGAGGACGACCTCGAGCTGATGCTTCAGATTGGCCGCGCCCTCTTTCGCGAAGGGCTCATCGAAGACGCGAAGGAATACTTCGAGATCGCGCAGCGTCAGGCCCCAGATTCCGCCGAGGCGGTTGCGCTCGTGGGGTATGCTGTGCATCGGTTGGGTGACGACGATACGGCCATCGCCACGCTGCGTCGCTCGCTTCAACTCGATGCCGAACACACCGAAGCTCGCATCTACCTCGGCAACATTCTGTACGACCGCGGAGAATACGAAGCGGCGTTGTACCACCTCGATCGCTCCAAGCCCGAGGATCACTGGGACGAGCTGGGCATCTGGCGCTTGATGGAGCTCAAGCGTTCGATCCATCGCTTGGGCGACGACGACGCTGAACTGAAGAAGTGGGAAGAGCGCCTCACGGAGCTCGCCGGCGATCCGGACGATATCGACGAGATGCTCGCCGAAATTGAACAGCGTGCGCTCGAGCAGGATCAGAACGACGCGAAGCAGCAGTTGGAGCTGTTTGGAACGATGCTCACGGAACTCATCGAGACGCGCCAGCAGACGGGTCTGGGGGTGGGAGGAGAACATCGCATCACCACGCGCGATGGTCGCTCGTTTCGAGGGAGCTGGGATGACATCGTGCAGCAGATGAAGGAAGGGAACACGACCTTTTCTGGTCGTTCGTTGCAGGACTTCATGCTCAATGAGGCGCGTCGCGGGTATTCATTAACGGGAATCGTGATTCCCACCGGCGATGCGGAGGCCTTCATCAAGGGAAGCGCCGACGCCGGCCTGCTGCGAATTCTCAAGTAACTCCGGCTCTCGACGCCATGCTTACGACAGGTCAGCGTAATGCGCGGGCCGCGCTGGACGCGGCCCGCGCTTCGTTTGATGCGCTTCAATCCCCTTCGCTCACGGCGGAGGAGGGAACGGCATTACTCCTTGCTGCGTGGAAGGGGGCGCAAGACGCGTTGCGCGCGCTCGCCGGTAGCTCCGTGTTAGAGGGGCTCGCGCTGGTGCGCGAACTGCGCCAGCGCAACCTGCTCACCCTTGACGACGCGCATGCATTGGTCGATCTGCACGCGGCGGCCGAGCGAGCGGCATCGCCCGACTACCTCCCGACGACCGCTGACATTGCCGCGGCGCGCAATTCGTACGACCGCTTGAGCGAGGCCGCGAGTCGCGAGCCGTCAGTGTTTGCGCCTAACGCCAGTCCTTCGCCTAACGCGTCGACCGGTCCGCAATCACCGGTCTCCGGCCCGGTCTCGCCGGCAGCGGCGCCGAGGCCTAACGATTCCGCGCCGCCTTACATGTCGGAGGTCGCCGCGCCGCAGCCGCGCAATACCCTCGGCCTTGTCTTGCTTGGCGTGTTGTTGCTCGCCGTCATCGGTGCCGGCGCATTTTACGCGACCCAGCGCAACAGCGAGCCCGATGACCTCGTGCGTGGCCGGCAGGCGTATGCCGCCGGCGACCGACTCACGGCAAAGAACTCCTTCAGCGCCGCGGCCGGAGCGCAGCCGACGCTCGCGGAGCCACACATCTATCTCGGGCGCATTGCGCGCGAGGAAGGAAACATGCCGTCGGCCAGCGAGCATCTTCGTCGCGCGGTCGAGTTGGAACCGACCAACGCGCTCGCCATGCGCGAGCTCGCGAGCTATCTCCTGGCCACCAACCAGTTGGAGTTGGCGCGTTCGTTCTACGAGCGCGCGATCCGCTTGAACCCCGACGACAAGACCGCGCTTGGCTACATGGGATGCACGCTGGTGCGGCTTGGTCGCCCCGACGTTGCGCAACGCTTTGCGGCGCGTGCAGGACCGGGCGCGTGGCAGCAGTGCCTGCAGCCGCCGCCAATGCCGATGCAGCAACAGATGCAGCAACCGATGCAGCAACCGATGCCGCCGACCGCGCCTCCCGCGATTCGACGCTGATCATCGAACTCTCTCGCAGTTCATCGCGCTTCGGCGCATCCGCATGCCTAACGAGATTCGCTCCCTCCCGCCGGAGAGCGTGCATCGCACGACACTCGGCAATGGTCTTACTGTCCTCGTGCGCGAGGACCACTCAGCACCTGTCGCTGCCGTCGTCACCTATGTGAAGGCCGGCTACTTCGATGAGACCGACGACGTGTCGGGAATCGCGCACGTCCTCGAGCACATGTTTTTCAAGGGGACGCCGACGCGTGGTGTGGGAGAGATTGCCAAACAGACGAAAGCATCTGGCGGTTATCTCAACGCGGCCACGATTTATGACCACACGTCGTATTACGCCGTTCTCCCTACGTCAGGCTTCGACGCCGGCTTGGAAGTGCAGGCCGATGCGTACGCGAATTCGCTGATCGACGCCGATGAGCTCCGCCGCGAGCTCGAGGTCATCATTGAAGAGGCCAAACGCAAAGAAGACAACCCTGGCGCCGTCACGACCGAGACGCTCTACGAAATTCTGCACGATCGCCATCGGATGCGGCGCTGGCGCATCGGTCGAGAGGAGCCGCTGCGGGCGCTTAGGCAGCACAACCTGCTTCGTTTCTATCGAAACTTCTACAAGCCGTCCAATACCATTCTCGTCGTTGCCGGCGATGTAGATCCCGACCGTCTCTTTCCGCGCATTGAAGCGCTCTACGGCCATCTCCGCGACGGCGTCATCGACCGTGTGCCGGGCGAGCAGGAAGTCGGCAAGAGTGGACGGCGATATCGCGAACTCGCTGGTGATATCGCACAGACACAGGTTGCCTTTGGCTGGCGCACGCCCGGTACGCGTCATGCCGATACGCCGCTCCTCGACGTCGCGGCATCCGTCCTTGCAGCTGGTCGTTCCTCGCGCCTCTATCGTGCGGTCCGCGAACGACAGCTCGCCTCCAGCGTATCGGCGTACAACTACACTCCGACCGAAATCGGGGTCTTCGTCCTGCACGCAGAGGGCGATGCGGACCGTTCGCGCGAGGCGGCCCTCGCGATGTGGAAGGAGCTCGACGGCGCGCGCCAATCGCCATTTAGTGCCGCAGAGCTCGAGCGCTCACGACGTCTGTTCGAGTCGCGGTGGTTGCGACGACTGGAAACAATGGAGGGACAGGCCAACTTCCTCGCCGAATGGGAAGCGTTAGGCGACTGGACGTTAGGCGACGACTATGCCTCGCGCGTCCTGTCGGCGAGCGCCTCCGGTGTACTCGGCGCGGTCCAGCGCCACCTGGACGCGGGCGACGCAAGCATGATGGTGTACCGTCCCAAGGGCGCGGCGCCGATGAGCGCCGATGCGACAGGGCGTGACGTCTTTGCGTGGCTCGATGCCTCGCCCGCGAGCGAAGCGCTCCCGCAAGCGACAACGACCGATCTTACCAAGATCACCCCCGACCCCCGCGTCCTGCACGAGAAGACGCACGGCAACATCGACGTTTTTCGCACGGCTCGCGGTGTCCCCATCCTTGTGCAGCGAAAGGTGGGCTCGCCCATCGTTCACCTCGGTGTGTACTCGTCAGGCGGCGCCTCGCTTGAGGAAGCGCACGAAGCGGGTGTCGCGACTCTCCTGACGCGCACATCACTCAAGGGGACGACACGTCGCAGCGCCGAAGCCATCGCACTCGAGAGCGAGATGCTCGGCGGCAGCATATCGCCCGCCGTCACCAGCGATGGCCTGGGCTGGACATTTTCCGTCCCGACACCACGAGTCGAAGCTGCAATCGAGCTGTTGTCTGACGTCGTGCTCAACCCGTCGTTCCCCGAACCGGCGTTGGAGACGGAGCGTCGCGTTGCGCTGTCGCAGTTGGCGCAGATGCGCGACGACATGTTCAGGTATCCCGTCCGGCTTGCTTACGAGGCGGCATACGGAACGCATCCATACGGACGCGGCGTGATGGGGACGGAAGATTCACTCCGCAGTTTGTGCGTTGATGCCCTCCGTCGGTGGCACACAAACCAAGTCCTCTCTGCCGACAGCGTGATCGCCGTCGTCGGCGATGTCGACGCGCATGCGATTGCAGGACTTCTCGCGGCCGCGTTTGGAGCGCTGGAGTGGCGCGAGAGCCGGATGCCGGACGTCGCCCCATGGCCTAACGCGGTACAGCAGCGCGTCGAGTCGCGTGAGAAGGCACAGAGCGCATTGGCCCTCCTCTTTCCCGGCCCCGCGCGCCGCGAGCCATCACGCGTGGCCGCCCACCTCATTGCCGGCGTCGCGAGTGGACTCGGCGGGCGCTTCTTCGACACGTTGCGCGACAAACAGTCGCTTGCGTACACGGTCCACGTGAGCGCCAGCGATCGGTATCTCGCCGGAACATTTGCCGCTTACATCGCGACCTCGCCAGAAAAGGAAGGGGCAGCGCGCGATGGGCTCCTCGCCGAGTTTGCGCGATTTCGCAGCGAAGTCGTCAGCGAGGAAGAACTGACGCGCGCCAAGACCTACGCGCTCGGTACGCACGCTATCGCCCAGCAGAGCGGCGGCAACTTGCTTTCCGAACTGGTCGACGCGCATTTGTACGGCAGCGGACTCGGCGAACTCGACACGTTTGCCGAGCGCGTGCGAGCCGTCACGGCAGAGGAGATGCGGGTTCTAGCAACGTTGTATTTCGATCCCGGGCGACGAGTCGAGGGGATCGTTCGCGGTCGCACACCCGCATAGGGCTTTCGCTGACCCTTTTCGAGGAGCGCGAGAGCTGCGCGTATGCGGCATGTGCGGGGGAGTGCGTCATCACGTGTCCATCGCTGGACTCGACCGACGGAGCTTATACATGTCATTCGCGCGTCTTGCTGCCTTGTTGCTGGTTTCTGCTTCTGCCCTGACGGCGTGCTCGGACGCGTCGGGACCTAACGAGCGCGCGCCGGCGGAGATCACGACGCTCCCGCGCACGCTGTCTGGTGGTGAGCAGGCGCTCGTCACCGCGAGCAATGACTTCTCATCGCGCCTCCTGCGCACGATCAACGCCTCGGCGCAGCGCGACTCGAACATCTTCATCTCGCCGCTCAGTGCGACGATGGCGCTCGGGATGACGCTCAACGGCGCGGCGGGCACGTCGTATGACGAGATGCGTCGGACCCTTGGCTTTGGGTCGGTTGCGCGTCAGGACATCATGGAGTCGTATCTCGATTTCCTTACGCTGATCAAAGGGCTCGATAGCAAAGTCGACGTCCGCATCGCCAATGCGCTTTGGTGGCGTGATTCCTTCGCCGCGGCGATCAATCCGTCGTTCGTGACCGAGACGAAGAACTTTTTCGGCGCGAGCGCGCAGGGTGCGGACTTCTCCAACCCGGCAGCCATCGCGGGCATCAACGCCTGGGTCGAACAAAATACCGGCGGCAAGATCACCAAGATCGTCGATGCTCTCGACAGCGACATCATGCTCTTTCTCGCGAACGCGATCTACTTCAAGGGCGATTGGCGAGATGCATTCCCAAAGGGGGCGACCAAGGACGCTGCGTTCCGCACGGCCCGTGGTGCCACCGTGCAGGTTCCGACGATGGCACGCACCGGCACGATGCGCCTAGGGGGTGTGAATGGGAGTACTGTTGTGGAGCTCGGGTATGGCGGCGACGCGTTTGTCATGACCATCGTGCTCCCACCCACTGGCGAAAGCGTTAACACGTTGGTGGATGCGCTCACGCCTAACGAGTGGAGCGCACTGATCGCCTCGCTGCACGACACCGAGGTCGTGCTGACGCTCCCGAAGTTCACGCTGACGTGGGAACGCAAGCTGAATGACGACCTCGCGGCGATGGGGATGCCGACGCCCTTCGTGGCAGGACAGGCGGATTTTTCGCGCATCTCGACCACGCGCGGCAAGGAGCTCTACATCGGCTTCGTCAAGCAGAAGACTTTTGTCGATGTGAACGAAGTCGGAACCGAAGCGGCCGCCATCACCGGCATCGGAATCGGCGTGACCTCCGCGCCACAGCGCGTGACGGTCCATGTCGATCGTCCGTTCGTCTTCGCGATCCGTGAACGGTTGAGCGGGGCGATCCTGTTCGTCGGGAAGATCGTGAATCCGGCACCACAGCCATCGTGATGCCAGCGCGCGAGTGCGCGTGAGTCCGGGTCGTGATGACGTCGCGCGAGCGAGTGTGCACAGATGCCTCTCACTCGCGCGACCGTGTTTCATGGAGCCACGGTCATCCGCCTAACGATGCTCCAGCGGCGGATAACCTAACGAGTCGTTGAGCCATCGCACGAACGGGAGGAGCCGCTTGAAGTCACGCTCCACGATGGCTGGAAGTGTGGAGGACAGCACGTCCGCATCGCTCAGGGATGCCGACGCGGTGAAGGAGACGCGGCGGAGGTCGTTTGCTCCCGGATGTTCGGCATCGAACCCCCGCGGCACGCGCGTCAGCATGCCTTCGTCGCTCAGCGCACCGTATCGATCCCGAAATGCCTTTGCCGATGTGATTTTTCGGAGCGCATCGTATCGTGCCACGACACCCTCGCGAATCTGTTGGAGCGAAGGGCGTGGCGGCATCCAGATTCCGCCCGCGACCATCGATGCCCCCGGCTCGAGGTGAAAATAGAATCCCGCGCCGGCGCCGTGCGTCTCCGAGCCAACGCCGCGCCCTGCGCGTGTATGCGTGAACCAGCAACCCATGTGCGTCTTGTACGGCGACTTGTCTTTCGAGAAGCGAACGTCTCGGTAGATGCGAAAAATCGACGTCTTGGGCGAGCCGCTGATCTCCGGTGCAAATCCCGCCAGGCGCACGTCCATCTCTTCCACGAACAGGCGCATGGGCCGCACCAGGACGTCGTCGAATTCTTCCTTTCTCGCGGTGAACCACTCGCGCTCGTTGTTGCGCTTGAGCCCGCGCAGGAATGTCATTGCCCCGCGTGAAAAGCCAGGAAAGATCTTGGGCGTCGGCATGCAGTCTTAAGTTAGGTGTTGGTCTCGGTCGGACTGTGTTTCATCGCGCCGACTCCTCGATCGCTCGCCGCGCGCGATCCACGACGGCGACCACCGGACGCAATCGACCACCAGGCGCGCGCATTCCCACCAGCGATTCGTAGTCACCGGCGCCATCGATGATCACTGCTTTCACGCGGCGTTGCGTCGTTGCCCACGCCATCGCGCCCCAGATGCCGCGTTCCTGATTTGCCTCACCGAATATCCGCGGATATCCGCGGGCTGCAAAAATCCACTGTTCTTTGCGTCCCCCCCCCGATTTCATCCATCGCTCGGCGATTCGCATTTGTGCCGCGAGTGATGCGCCGCCGCCGTATGAGGGCGCGAATGAGAATCCGGTGATGTCGATGACGTCGGACTGTGAGGCCCAACCGTACAACATCGAGTCGCGCGGTGTGTACGCCGACGCCGCCACCCCTACCCGCGTGCGTGGACGCAAACGATGGGTGAGTCGCGCCGATCGTACCAGGTAATCGCGCCACCAGGTCAGCGGCACCGTGCCTAACGTCGATTCTCCCGCGTCGAGCGGGTCGAGTGCCGGGAGCAGGACGTCGGGGCGCAAGCGCCTAACGACTTGGTCCACCAGACCAAGCCGAGCCACCGCGAAGCCGGCCGGCGATGCTCGGTACGCCCGGCGGTCTGCCACCGACCACCCGATCGACACCGCAAGCTGTACCGAATCGCGCCGAATGTCGTCGAGCGCCGCGGCGACCGAATCGAGGACCGCGGGGCGCACGCCGGACGGGTCGAGCACAATCGATATGATCGCCGCGTCGAGCGTGTCGGCCAGCGCGAGGTCATTGCGCAGCGCGACCGGCGACGGCGACGTGCGAATCGCTGGGAGCACGCGCAACCCCAGCTCGAAGTCGCGCCCTGGGCGCTCCTGCAACTGATCACTAGTAAACTGCGCGAAGGTTGCAGTTGCGCGAACAGCGCGCGGATACTCCATGGCCACGACCGTCGCCCACGCCGCCGCCGCCGTCGCCACCAACGCGCGAAACGTCCGGCTCACGCGCCAACGCGCGGGATACGCCGGCGCCAGGAGTGGTAACTGCACGATCAGTGGCGACCAAAGCGCTGCTTTTCCAAATATCAAGCCGAGCGTTCCACCCACTGCTGCCGTCGTTCCAAGGAGGAGGGACGGTAGGGCCGGCGTAAAGTCGCCGGCATAGCGCACCGCTGCGGCCGCGAACAGCGAAACATTGAGCAGAAAAATCGGGAGTGCGACGAGCGCCGTCACCAGCCGGCGCAGCAGGGCATATCCACTCTGCACCACGAACAGGAGCAGGGTCGCCGGCCAGACCCACGCGACGTATGTCGTGGTGCGCCCCGTCAGCATCGTGCTCCCGGCGAGCACCAGCACCAGCGCCGGCGCCACCAGAAGGCCGCACAATGCCGTAATAGCGCGAAACACACGCCCTCCCTCCTGCCGGCGCGCCCTCGCGATCTGCGCGGCGAGAAAGACGTCCCACAGCAGCACGATGACCGACGCCGTCACGAACGCCCACCCCCGCCACTCGGATACGGGGAGTAGTTCGTTAGGCATGGCCCTCCTGGGCAACGGATGGTGGCTGGTTCGTGCGTCCGAACGCCCAAGCGCGCTCGGAGTCTTTTCAATCTCCCACTTCGTAACTTGACCACACAAGCAATGCAGTGATTCTGCGTCTCCACACGCGCATCCACCTCGCTCGCGCGTCCAATTACCTTGCGTCAATGGACCGCCGCCGGCTCCTGTACCTACCCAGTGCCATCTCCATGACGAGACTCTTCATGGCGGTCGCCTTCGTGGTGCTCCCTGAGCCGTCCACGCGAATAAAGCTCATTGTCGCCGCGTCCATTACCGACTACTTCGACGGTTTTATCGCCCGCCGTGCCAATCTCACGACCAAGTGGGGAGCGCTGATCGATCCGATTGCCGACCGCCTCTTCGTCTTCACCGCGGTCTGCGTCTACCTCTTTGAAGGAGCCATCGGGAGCGCGCAATATTTCATGCTCATCGCGCGCGACCTGATGACGGCGATTGGCTTTCTGGTTGCGCGCTCCGTGTCGTGGCTGCGCCCCGTCGCATTTCGCGCGCGAATTCCGGGAAAGATCGTCACGACGCTGCAGCTCGCTGCGCTGATCGCCGTCTTGATGTTTCCCCACCGTGTCTCAATGCTGATTTACCTCGTCGGAATCACCTCACTCTGGGCCATCGTCGACTACACGCTCATGCTCTGGCGCGAGCGCGAGCGTTCGCCTGCATGAACGCACGCTCGACGTGGCACCTGCTGGGGCTCGTGGGGTGCTGCGCATTGTTAGTCACCGGCGAGGCGCTGGCTCAAGTTCCGGCGGGTTCCCAGGGCGGGGTGCGTCTCGACGTCATTACGTCGCGCGCCCCTTCGCTCCAGGCCGCCGCCTCGTTGAATACGACGGCCGGTCTCTACCTTCGACTGGAAAGCTCGGTTGGTGGTGGCGTTGCGTGGAAAGGCGGACGCCAGTACGGCGCGGCACGCATCGACGGTGTCGCCCGCTTCACGCTCGATCCCTTCCGCGAGGCAAAACACGCGCTGTACGGGCTCGGTGGCGTGAGCGCGATGTACGATGGCTTCGAGCGATGGCGCCCGCGCCTGCTCGTCGGATTCGGTATCGAAGGTCCCGTCGCGCACGGTCGCGTCGCTGCGCTTGAGCTCGCGTTAGGCGGCGGCGCGCGCATTGGATTGGTGCTTCGGCGCGCCCGACCGTTCGGCCGTTAACGCGACAAATCCGCGCGCCACGTTAGGCGCCAAACCCTGGTGATCGAATGCGGCGCGCGCGCCCTGGTTTCGCGCACCGCGCATCATCAGCGCAGTGAGAAAAAAATAGGCCCCCTCAAATCCGAGGGGGCCTGCCTAACTACGCCGCTGTAATCGCTTCAGAGCTTTTGTTCTGCTTCGGCGGCTGCACGAAACGCTCGCCAAGCACGCGAATCTGCTGCAATTGATCCGCGGACAACTCGTGGAATCGGTCGGACAAGTACTTCATCGTGTCGTCGAACCACTCGCCCTGATGCTCGGGCTCGGAGCCGATGACTCCGCAACGCATAATGTGCTGGAACAGCTCGTCACGTGCCTCGTCGAACGGTGTCGCGATCGCAGTGGGAGCCTGACGACGGATCGTTTTCTTCGCCATGTACTCGGGTTGAGAGGAATAAGCGTCTACGGATAATAATCGATCGTCGACGCGTACCACAGTTACGCGTCATTGCGCGGGAACGTTCCGTGTCCGGCCCGCTCCGTACTCTTCGCGCGCACGAGCGACGTGAGCAGCGCCGCGACCTCTGCCGCCCCCTCTTCTGCGACGAGTCGTCCCATCCCATCCAGCTGCTCCGATCGCCCCGATGGAAGTCGCGCTGCAAAATCGTCCGCCCACTCGCGCGTGCACCACCGATCGTGCGCGCCTCGCACCATCATCGTCTCGTGCCGCACGTCCTTCGGATCAGCATCCTCCATCTCCGCTGCGTCGAGCGCTCCCGCTAACGCAAGAAGATGGTTGGCTCCCTCTCGCCCCAGATACGGCGCGAGATACCGTCCGATCAACGCCGGTGGCATCGCCGACGCCGATGCCACGCTCCCTTCAAGGAAGGGCGTCAGAAGTGCCGATACACCAAACAGTCCGCGCGAGAGGCGTAGCGCGTACCTCGCCGTGTCGCGTTGCAACTCGCGAATCTCCGGTCCAGGTAAGTCGTCGAGGGGCGGCATCCCGATCAACGCCAAGCGTGACACGCGCTCGGGGCGATCGAGCGAGAGTCGCAGCGCCACCACCGCTCCAACGTCAACCCCGGCGATGCTGGCGCGCGGGAGTTGCAGCGCCGTCATCGCCGAGTCGACGTACGACGCCTGCGCCTCGAAGCCGAAGTCAGCGTCGAACGGACGATCCGACTCACCATATCCAAACAAGTCCACGGCGAACGCGGTCATTCCGCGCACGGCGAGCATTGGTGCAACCTCGCGCCACATGAACGACGACGTACCGAATCCGTGCACGAGCACGATCGGCTCTCCACCATAGCCATATCGCTCCACATGCATGGCGCCCGGGCCAACGGGGACGCGGAAGATGTCGGGGTCGGGAGGTGTGCGCACGGCGCAAAGGTTTGGAGCGTCGACGAAGTGGCGCTGCGGCCGACAAGATAGCGTGCGGCAACCCTCTTCTACCAAACGCTGCCCAATGCTCGGTGCCTCCGACTCCCATCTACCGACTCATCTCCGTAGCTTTCGCTCCTTCAGCGAGGTAGAAGGATGTCGGAGCAGACGTACGACGACGGACGTGCGCGCAATCTGGAAGCGCTGTTGCGAGCGTTAGCCGCGCGTATCACGTATCTCGATTCGAGAGGCGAATTGCTCGCTGAAGTGGCAGAGTTGCAGCGCCTCCTGGGCGACATTCGGAGCGAGCTCTTTCACTACGAAGTCCGTTGCACGTACGACACTCCGGAAATCGCCGAGCACCGCAGAATCATCGCCGACGCAGCTAACCCCTCTGAGGAGAAATGGCCAAGCAACCCGTGGACGCCGGACGAGGACGAGGACAAAACGTGGTGAGAAAGAGCGCGAAGAAGAACCAGTCCGGCTTCTATGCCGTGCTGGGTCTCGTCGCCGTTCTCTTCGCGGTCTTTCTCTTCTATCAGCTCAACAAGCCCCCAGCCGCGCCGGTCCAGACCGTTGCCAACGCCGCCGATCTCCCCGAAGCGAAGGGATATCTCATGGGCAATCCCGATGCCCCGGTGAAGGTCATCGAGTTCGCCGACTTCGAATGCCCCGCCTGCGGTCAGTTCTTTACGCTCACGGAGCCCGACGTCCGCACGCGCCTCGTGCAGACGGGTGAAGTGTCGTACCGATTCTTCGACTTCCCGCTCGAGGCACATCGCAACACCTGGCAGGCGTCCAACGCCGCCGCCTGCGCCAACGAACAGGGGAAGTTCTGGGAGATGCACGACCAGATCTTCGAAGGGCAGGACAAGTGGAACGGCGAAGCGACCTCGCGTCCAAAGGGAATCTTCAAGGATTACGCGAAGGCTATCGGCTTGGACGTCGGCAAGTGGGAGCAGTGCTTCGACGACCAGAAATTCGTCAAGGAGATTCAGGCCAACCGCGCCGAGGGTGAACGCCGGTTCATTGGGTCGACCCCGACGTTCATCATCGGGACGAAGATGATTCCTGGCAGCATCTCGTACGACAAGTTCAAGGCGTACGTCGACAGCGCCAAGGCTGAGGCGCCAGCCCCGGCGCCGAGTGCCGGCGCGTCACCCACCAGCGACTCGGCCAAGAAGTAGTCCGGCAATTGCTCGTTAGGCCGGTCGAAACAAGAAGCCCCCGCCACGTCGTGGCGGGGGCTTCTTGTTTCGTTAGGCGCCTTGCACGGCGCGCCCGCGAATGTCGCGGAACGCCACCAGCTTCTTCTGATCCTCGTCCCACAGCGAAAGCCGCAGCACCGATACGGCTTCGCGAAGCTTCACGACATGCACCCGGTGAAAGAAAGGATTCTCTTCGTGTGCGCGCTTGAGTCGATAGTTCGGAATCTTCGGCCCGAGATGATGCACGTGGTGCAAGCCAATGCTCCCCGTGAACCAGTTGAGGATCCCCGGAAGCTTGAAGTACGAGCTCCCCTCGACTGCTGCGGTCGCGTAATCCCACTCGCCGTGACGTTCCCAGTACGCGTCCTCGAACTGATGCTGCACGTAGAACAGCCAGACGCCGGCGGCGCCAGCGATGTAGATGGTGGGGAAGTAGATGCGAAAGAAGTCGCCAAAGCCCAGCCACCAGCTGAAGAGGACCACGCCCACGGCGATGCCGATGTTTGTCCCCCAGACGCTCCACTGCTGCTTGGCGCCGGTTGCCGTGCTTCGCTCGCGGAAGCGCTGCAACAACATCATGTGAATCGGACCGAGGCCGAGGAGCGTGAGCGGATTGCGATAGAGACGGTACTTGAGCCGACCAAGCTTTGAACGTGAGAGGTACTCGCGCACCGTCAGCGTGTCGATGTCACCGAAACCACGCCGATCAAGATCGCCCGAGGATGCGTGGTGAATGGCATGCTCGCGTCGCCACTGGCCAAAGGGCGTCATCGTGAGGACCCCGGTGAAGTAGCCAACCAGGTCGTTCAGACGACGCGAGGGGAGGAACGAGCCGTGTGCGCAGTCGTGCATGATGATGAACGTGCGCACGAGCAGCCCTCCCGTGGGAAGCGCGAGGGCCAGCGTCGCCCAATACGACCAGTCCATCGAGTGGTACATGAGGACGTAAGCGAGCGCGAGGAGGAAGATTGTAGTAAAGAACTGGTACAGCGCGCGTACGATGTTGGGGCGCTGATAGCGCGCGACGATTGAGCGCCAATCATCGGCGCGTCCTTTCTGTTGAGTCGCGCCTTGCTCTGGTGTGGCGCTGGCTTCCGTGACAGTCATCGAGACTCGCTGCGGCTCCGTGAGGACTTTCCCGGTGAATCGTGAACGAGTCATTGCGTGACTCGGCGAAGACGCGAAAACTATGTATCGACGTGGGCGGCGGGAGTGCTGCGTCACATGTCGTATCGCGTGATACTGTGAGGGAATCCCCGCGAATTGTTTGGGCGAGCCACTGTTGCGCCCCTCTGGCGCAAGTGCGACTCCATACCGCAGGATTTCGGAACCCTGAAAGCGACCGGAGGTCGCCATGCCCGCGACGTTTACACGAATTCCCGATGATGTGGCCGCAGGAGTACAGCGTGGAGACGAAGCGTCTCTTCAGCGACTCTTCGTTGACCGCTACGATGCATTGATCGACGAAGCGAAGGTGGTGCTGACCGATCCGTCATTCGCAGGGCGCGTCGTAGAAACCGCGATCCTTCGCATGTGGCAGCACCGCGCCGAACTCACGGACGCGTCGAAGATGGGTGAATACGTGCAGCAGGCGGTGCACGAGGCATCCATTCGCGACAACGGACGTCGCGCCGGCGTGCATCGTCTCGAGCAACACGAGAAGATCCAGGCAGCGAACTCCGGACGCGGCGGCGCTCTCCTGTCGGCGCAAGAAGCGTGGGAGCATGTCGCTCAACGTCTGCATGCTCCGGCCGGCGACAAGTTGTCCGCAGAAGCGAAAGCGAACATGTCGCGCCACGCTGCCGCCGAACACATGTCGCACGCGATCGAGAAGAAGAATCCGATCAAGACGTTAGGCTACGGGGTTGCGATTCTCGCCGTGGTAGGAGGGCTACTCTTCGGACTGTTCCGCGACACTCCGGAGAAGAAGACGGCGCGGTTGCTCGCGTCCGACAAGTCGTCCGAGATCATGTCCAAATACGGGCAGATGGGAACGACGACGCTCGACGACGGAAGCAAGGTCAAGATCGGCGCCGACTCGAAGCTGCGTATTCCGCCCAAATTCAACGAAGAAACGCGCGCCATCGCGATTACGGGTTCCGCCATCATCGACGTTGCGAAAGGTGGAACACTGCCGTTCGAGGTGCGCATCGCGAACGCGCGCGTCGTGGCCACCGGAACACAATTTGGCGTTGCCATCGACACGAGCACGAAGACGGTGTTCGTGAAGGTGAACGAAGGGTCGGTTGACGTACACGTGGGCGAGAAGTCCACACCTGTCGCCGCTGGCAAAACGATCGCGGTGGACGCGAGCGGCAACACGCGCGAGCCGCAGCCCGTCGAAGTGGCCGAGGCGTTGGGATGGGCCGACGGTCGTTTCGTCGTCAACAATCGCTCGCTTCGCCTCGCGCTCGATCAGACGCGGCGTTGGTATGGCTTGGCGCTGGTGCCGGCCGACATGTCGCTCATGGATCGCAAAGTCTCGGTCGACGCAAGCCTCGAATCGTCGAAGGAGATGATTGCGGCGATCGAAAAGAGCGGCAATCTGAAGTTTGGCTGGGACGACAAGACGATGAAACTCTACGACGCCAGCACGGTCACCAACAAGAAGTAACGCGGGTCATTTGTCGTTAGGCGGGGTCCGGGCGAATCCGGACCCCGTTTGTTTTCCGGCCACGTATCGCCGGCGACAACGGGACGGCGTCCGGACCCGGAAGCGTCGAGCCTCGTTAGGCGCGGTCGCGCCGGACCAACACCTGCCTCCCCTTGATCGTCGAACGCCGCAGCGCCTCGATGATGTCGTCGGCGATTTCCTCCGGCACCTCGACCAGCGAAAAGCGATCGGCAATCTGAATGGCGCCAATGGCCGACGAATCGATGCCCACTTCGTTGGCGATTGCGCCTACGAGGTCGCCCGGGCGGACCTTCGCCAGGCGCCCGGCGCCGATCCAAAGGTTCGCAACATCCCATGGCGGTGAGGCACGCCCCTTCGATCGGTCGCGTTTTCCGCCGCGCTCTTCGCGCCCCCGTGTTTCACGCGGACGCTGTGCGCGCTCGCGCCCACGCTCATCGCGCGATGCGCCTCGTGCGGCGCCCGCGTCCCGATCGCGTCGTGGCGCGTGCGCCGGAATTTCCATCTCCTCCGAGGGACTTCCATCCCGCTGCTCGAGCTGCCGCACGGCTGCTGCGGCGATGTCCATCAGGTCGAATTCTTCAGCCAGCGATTGGACGATGCCACGGAACGAGTCCAGCTCGCCGGCGAGAATCGTTTCGCGAAGCGAGGCGCGCGTGAGTTCCAACTTGCGCGTGCGCAAATCGGCAACCGTCGGGACCTGTGCGATCTCGATCTTCTGTCGCGTCAGCGATTCGATATTGCGCAACATGCGATGCTCGCGCGGTTCGGCGAGCGTGATGGCAACGCCCTCACGCCCGGCGCGCCCCGTACGCCCGATGCGGTGCACATACGCTTCCGATGCCGATGGCACGTCGTAGTTCACCACGTGCGTCACGTGTTGTACATCGAGTCCGCGAGCCGCGACGTCGGTCGCCACCAACAGATCCGTCTTGTTGGCGCGGAATCGTTTCATCACGCGATCGCGCTGGTCTTGCGACAACCCGCCGTGCAGCGCCTCGGCGCGATACCCCCGCCCGTTGAGCGTCTCCGTCAGTTCGTCGACTTCGGTGCGCGTGCGACAGAAGACGAGTGCGGCCGTCGGATGCTCGATATCGAGTACCCTGCCTAACGCGGCCATCTTGTGCGCGCGCGGGACGATGTACGCCACCTGGCGAATCTTGGCCGATTCGCCGGCTTTCACCGGCTCCCGCTCGATGCGGATCGTCTCCGGATCGTCGAGGTGTTTTCCGGCGATCGCCGCGATGCGTGGCGGGAGCGTGGCGGAAAAGAGCGCCGTCTGTCGCTCTTTAGGTGTCGCGTCGAGAATCGCCTCGAGATCCTCGGCGAATCCCATGTCCAGCATTTCGTCCGCTTCGTCGAGCACCACGACGCGCACGGAGTTGAGATTCAGCGTGCCGCGACGAATGTGATCGAGTGCGCGCCCCGGTGTCGCGACAACGACGTCCACTCCACGCTTGAGTGTGCGGATCTGCGTCTCCATCGATGCGCCGCCGTAAATCGGGAGCGCTTGGGCGCCGATGGCCCGACCGTATCGATGGATGGCTTCCGCGACCTGCATCGCGAGTTCTCGCGTTGGGACGAGGACCAGTGCCGCCGTGCGCTCGCGCGCTGGGGCGTTCGGCGTGATCTGGTGGAGCAGGGGGAGAGCAAAGGCGGCGGTTTTTCCCGTTCCGGTCGCTGCTTGCGCGAGGATATCCTCGCCGGCGAGAAAGGGGGGGATAGCGGCGCGCTGGATGGGCGTTGGTTCTTCGTACCCGAGTTGGGCGAGCGCCGAAAGGAGGCGTGAGTCGAGTCCGAGGTCGGCGAATCCGCCGATGGAGTCTGCCTCGCTAGAAGCGGGCGATGTGGCAGTCTTTTCAGAAGCCCCCTTGGCGTCGTCGGCTTCCTCGTCGAGGAGCGCGCCCAAGGTGATGCGAGAGGGGGCGTTAGATGATCGTGGAGTCATGGGAGTGAAGCTACTGCGTTGCGGCTGTTTTCAGTGGCTTTTGTTGACAAATTGACAGGCCTACTCTACTTTATGGGTCCGACAGAAGCTGATAGAAGTGCCGCGAAAGCGGGTAAGACGATTAAACCCTGAGGCCTCGCACTCGCGGTGGCCTTTTTTGATTTTGGTGAGTTTCTAGAGTGGCGAATGCCACTCGTTTCGGAAACTCGGCCCATCGTGGGGGCAAAGTCCACGAATCACATACGTAGTCAGGAAGTACGGCATCGCCGCACTCCGACCACGAACAATTTTTTGGGAGTACGGCAATGCGTATCACCGGCACCGTGAAGTGGTTCAACGACGCGAAGGGCTTTGGTTTCATCACGCCTGAGAACGGACAGAAGGACTGCTTCGTCCATCACTCGGCCATTCAGGGTCAGGGCTTCAAGTCCCTCTCTGAGGGCGAGCGCGTGGAGTTCGAGGTTGTGCAGGGTCAGAAGGGCCCGGCCGCCGAGAACGTTGTCAAGCTCGGCCGTTAACACGGCGCGCTGCGAGTTGTACCGCAGCTAGATTGTCCGAGGGGCCGGCCCGACGCACTCGGGTCGGCCCTTCGTTTCGCTTCAAGATTCTCCACTCACATCGCCGCCTCGCGGTAACCAAACCCCTACCCAACACCATGATCGAAGTAAAGCTCGACGAAGGCGACCGCCTCGAGTGGGCGCTCAAGGCCTTCAAGAAGAAAGTCCTGAAGTCCGGCATCCTCAAAGAGCTGCGTCGCAAGCGTCACTATGTGAAGCCGAGCGAAGCGCGTCAGCTCAAGTCGGCCGCTGCACGTCGCCGCGCCCGTCAGAAGCCACGCCCGGCTCGTTAGGCACACGAGGATCCGTGAAGGAAGAATCAGTCGAACTCGAAGGCACCATCTCCGACGTCCTCCCCAGCACGACATTCCGCGTCACGTTGGATAACGGGCACTCCGTGCTCGCGACCCTCGGCGGCAAGATGCGACAATTCCGCATCCGCGTGCTCACCGGCGATCGAGTGAAGGTCGAAGTCTCTCCCTACGACCTCACCCGCGGACGCATCACGTTCCGCCACAAAGGCTGAGTTCACGCCGTACAACGAGGCGCGGCGCCCCCACAGGGTGCCGCTTCGCGTTGATGTTTGAGCCGCTCGAGCCCCACGCATTGCGCTAGCTCGCTCTCGTTCGGCCGGGGGGTGACCGTTCTCGTCCTCCCCCCCCCCCGTCGTGCCCTCCGACCTGTTCTTCTTTGTTAGGTCGTCGCCGCGGAGGGAAGCAGGGTATCGAGTAAGCCCAGTACCGCTGCACGTGATTGCGCGTTCTTCAGCGCACCAAATCCGATATGCAGCTGGTTGGCCGATGCTGCGTTGAGACGAGAATGTGAATTCAACGTCTGCACGGCGGCTGCGCGTTGCTCCTCCGAGAGGAGGTGCGCAGCGCGTGGAATGAGCGCCAGGCGAGGTGCGTCGCCACGAGCGGGCTGCGCGGTCCAGTAAATCTCTTTCGAGTCAATGTGCTCGAAGCTCACTGCGCCGACACGCGATTCGGTCGCGCGAAATCGAAGCTGCGTGGGACGTGCAAGGCTCCAGGCAATTAACGCGTCGAGCACCGCCAGGAGTCGAGCGCGGTCGCTCCCCTCGGTGTCGCGGTTCATGGCGACGATGAACTCATCGCGAGCCTGCTGCAACGTGCGCGTCTCCGACTGGGATTTGGCCATGGTCACTCCTACTCAATGGGGACCATGATGCCTCGTGAGCCGACACACGATGCTGACAGGACGCATGATCCTCGACGTGAACACCGAGGCAATTCGCGCTAAGCCTTGCGGCTCAGCGTGAAGGGGATCGGCTAGTTATTTGAAAGATACCCCCGTGCGACGCTTGGCGCTCAAATGCCGAGCGTGGGCGCCGAGCGTGGGCGCGGAGCGTGGGCGCCGAGCGTGGGCGCGGAGCCTGGGCGCGGAGCGTGGGCGCGGAGCGGGCTCGGCGGTGGGGCGTCCCGATTCCGGTACTCCACTGGCGGTCCCCATGAACAGCCGACGATTCCTGCGCGAGCAGCGAGCTCTCTGAACTCGTCGCCATCCCAGCGAGCGACGACGCTCGATGCCTAACGATGCAATCTCTAGTCGCCCGATACCGCGCGAGAATCGCTCAACCGCAAAGCGGGACGTTCCACGACCTCGGGCTCAATCGCACCGTCGACAACGTCGCTCGGCGTGCGCTCCGGACGCGGGCGCATGGCGCGTCGCGGAACGAGTTCCTCGCCCAATTCCACCAACACACGCGTAGCGACGATCGACGCGAGCGGTTCCGCCACGCCCATCACGCGAACGTACGTATCGATTGCCCGGTCGAACGGCATGTCCTCCGCCAACGTGTCGATGAACATCAACGCGTTGCGTACGTGAGCATCGATCACCGCCTCCTCCGCCCGCGCCTGCGCCAAACGCATGCGTCGCTCCGCCCCCTCGTCGAGCTTGCGGGGGAAGAGCGACTCGGGAAAGATGCGGCGGAGTAGGCTAGCCATTGCTCAAAGTTGTCAGCGTAGTGCTATCGAAGGGTAGGGCCACCCTCACGATTCCAGGCTCTCGTACTGCTCCTTGAGACTGGCAACAACGTTCGGATCGGCCAGTGTGGTGGTATCGCCTAACGCGCGCCCCTCGGCGATGTCACGCAAGAGTCGTCGCATGATCTTCCCACTTCGCGTCTTGGGAAGGTCGGCGCTAAAGAGAATGTCATCGGGACGAGCGATCGCGCCAATTTTCTGCGAGACAAAGTCGCGCAACTCGTCGCGCAATGAACCGCTGTGCTTGAACCCACTGCGCAACGTCACAAAGGCGGCGAGCGCTTGCCCCTTCAGGTCATGCGCCTTGCCGACAACGGCCGCTTCGGCAACTGCCGGATGTTCGACGAGCGCGCTCTCGACTTCCATCGTGCCGATGCGATGCCCGGCGACGTTGAGGACGTCATCGACGCGACCGAGGATCCAGTAGTAGCCGTCGTCATCGCGTTTGGCGCCGTCACCGGCGAAGTACAGATCCGGACGATTGGGCCACTTGGAGAAGTACGTGTCGACGTAGCGCTGATCGTCTCCCCAAATGGTCCGCAGCATCGAGGGCCACGGACGCGTGAGCGTCAGCAGCCCGCCACCGACCGGAATCGGATTCGCCTTGGCATCGACTAACTCGGCAAAGAATCCAGGGAGTGGATGCGTGGCTGATCCCGGTTTCGTCTCGGTCACACCGGGAAGCGGCGAGATGACAATTGCGCCAGTTTCTGTTTGCCACCAGGTGTCGACAATCGGGCAGCGTCCTTTTCCGATGTGCTCGTGATACCAGACCCACGCTTCGGGATTGATGGGCTCACCGACGCTGCCTAACAAGCGGAGCCGGCTCAGGTCGTGCGACGCCGGATATTCATCGCCCCATTTCATGAATGCGCGAATGGCGGTGGGAGCCGTGTAAAACACGGTGACCCCGTGACGTTCGCACAAATCCCAGAAACGGTCCTTCTCGGGCCAATCGGGAGCGCCTTCGTACATGATACACGTGGCGCCATTGGCGAGTGGCCCATAGACGACATACGAATGTCCCGTCACCCATCCCACGTCGGCGGTGCACCAGAAGACGTCATCCTCTTTGAGGTCGAACACGTTCTTCGTCGTTGACGCCACGCCGGTGAGATAGCCGCCGGTTGTATGCACAATGCCTTTAGGCTTTCCCGTCGTCCCGGACGTATAGAGGATGAAGAGCACATCCTCGGCTTCCATCGGTTCGGGTGGACAGTCGGCCGGAGCATTTTGCATCAGGCGATGCCACCAGTGATCGCGCCCTTCCTGCATTTCCACATACGCTTCTCCGATGGGGCCCGACGCGCGTCGCTGCACGACTACGACGTGCTGTACCGACGGGGTTTCCTCGAGCGCCTTATCGGTGTTGCGCTTGAGTGGAACGATCTGACCGCGCCGATATCCGCCATCGGCGGTGATGACGACCTTGGCTTGCGCGTCGTTCATGCGATCGCGCAGCGAGTCGGGCGAAAATCCGCCGAAGACGACGGAGTGAATCGCGCCAATGCGCGCGCAGGCCAACATCGCGATTGCAGCTTCGGGGATGAGCGGGAGATAGATCCCCACACGATCGCCGCGCCTAACGCCTAACTTCTTGAGGACGTTCGCGAACTTTCGGACTTCGACGTAGAGGTCCCAGTAGGTCAGCGTGCGACGATCGCCAGGCTCGCCTTCGAAGATGATTGCCGCTTTGTTGCGACGCGGGCCGTTGATGTGCCGGTCGATGCAGTTGTGCGCGACGTTGAGCTGTCCGCCGACAAACCACTTCGAGCGCGGTGGCTCCCACTCAAGCACTTTGTCCCAGGGCTTGAACCAATCGAGCGCGCGCGCCTGCGAGGCCCAATACTCCTCGTAGTCTTTGGCGGCGGCATCGTAGATCGAGGCGTCCGAGATGAGCGCCGAGCGACGGAATTCGTCGGAAGGGGAAAAGCGACGGTTCTCCTGCAACAAGACGTCGATGTCAGACATGTCGGCGCAAATGGTAGAAGCGAGACGTTGGGCGATGGAGCGCGAGACTGCGGTCGATTCTGGGAAGATGCGCGTGGTTCTGCAACAGGGACAAAGTAGGGCAGAATGGAGAATTTGTGGCGCGATGCGCGTCGTGTCGGAGCGACTGTTGATGAGACGCAGCTCGCGGAAGTCCTGAAGAAATCAGCATTTGAGACGTCTCACTGCAGCTGACGCCGCTATGGCACGAGGTTCGCTAATGGTATGGACCAGCAAGCAGTAGTCATCGGTTTCTCGAGACTTCAAACTCATGCCGGCCCTTCTCGACCAGACGACGTTATCAGCTCCTGTGCGCCTCGTGGCGGAAACGCGCGTGGACTTTCGCTCGGCAGTATTGGAAAAGCTTGCGCAAGCGGGAGAGAGTCGAGGTGGCTCGCTCCTCATCGACATGACGGACACGCGTGATATCGACGCCAGTGGATTAGGAATCCTGGTGCTTGTGCAGAAGCGTGCGCGCGAACGTGGAATTCCGATTTGTCTACGGAATCCGCAGCAGCAGATTCGTTCATTGTTGGCGATGACAAAACTGGAAGGGCTCTTTCAGTACGCCTAAGGAGCGACGGAACTGAAGCCGAATCGCCTCGCTGCTCATGAGCGGCGGGGCGATTGTGTTTGTGGCATCGGACGGAGTGGGATGGGTTGTGGGTGCGGAGATGCGTGGGTGCGGAGATGCGTGGGTGCCGAGATGCTCGCGGGGTGCCGAGATGCTCGCGGGGTGCCGAGATGCTGCCGCGCGACTTTGGCTGAGTTAGCCAGCGACGCTTGTAGCCGACGACCCGAAGCTTTCAGTGCGCCCCCGAACCCCAGCAATTGAAATCCCCAGTATTGACAGAAATGCTGTTGTGTGTAAACGATTACACCCCGCGCGTGCTGCGCAACAGTATTCGCGGGTTCCGGACACCCCGCGGGCCTCCTTCGCCAAAGAACTATGGTCACGATCAGAGATGTGGCGAAGAAGGCGGGCGTCTCCGTCGCCACCGTTTCGCGAGTGCTGAATAACAGCGGGCCGGCATCGCCCGACGCCGCTCAGCGCATTCGCGCGGCGGCGGCGGAGTTGCGATACATCCCGCACGGCGGCGCACGCTCGCTCATCACGGCGAAGAGTCACACCATCGGCGTTCTTCTCCCGGACATCTACGGAGAATTCTTCTCCGAAGTGATTCGCGGGATCGATCAGACGGCGCAGCAGAACGGCTATCACCTGCTCTTGTCCGGATCGCACAACGGCAAGCGCGAAATCGAAGCGGCGATGCGCGCCATGCGTGGCCGCACCGACGGGATCATCGCGATGGGGCCGCATCTCGATGCGCGCACGCTCTTCGAAAACCTCCCCGCGTCGGTACCTGCGGTCCTGCTGAGCTGCGCCGAGCGAGACGATGAGCATCACGTCATCTCGATCGACAATGCGCAGGGTGCGCGCGAGATGGTGACGCATCTCGTCTCGTTAGGCCACAAGCGCATTGCGATCATCCAGGGCGCCGAGGGGAACTTCGACGCGACTGAGCGCCTCGAAGGGTACCGCCAGGCCCTGCAGGATGCCGGCCTGTCCCTCGACGCTTCTCTGGAAGTGCCGGGGGATTTTACTGAAGCATCGGGGCATCGGGGCACATTGGCGCTCCTCGAGGCGAAGGACCCTCCGACGGCGATTTTCTGCGCGAACGACTCCATGGCGATCGGAGCGCTGAGTGCGCTGCGCGAACGTGGGTTGCGTGTGCCCGACGATATGACAGTGGTTGGGTTCGACGACATTCCGCTGGCGCGATACATGAATCCGCCGTTGTCGTCGGTGCACGTCCCCATTTTCGAGATGGGGGAGCGGGCGGCGAGACGTCTGATCGCGTCGTTAGGCGGCGCGCGCGCGAGTGAGGCTGGCGGGGGTGTTGGCGACGCTGGCGCGCGTCACGAGCGGCTGCCGACGCGCTTGGTGATCCGGGCGTCGTGCGGCAAGCCACCGAAGGCGTGCAGCGGGGGGCGATAGGATGTTGGGCCGAGCGAGGGAGACGGCGCGGGAGTTCGTGGCGCGGCGCGAGAGTGAAGGCGCCGATTCTTCGAATCGTTTGTCAACGCGGCGGTCAGCAGCGTGGGAGGGCGTGTGCATCGACGCGCGTCGTTTCATGCGGCCTCAGCCTGTAAACGTTACCACAACTGTAAGTGCAGTCCGCGGGGAGAGGGGCGAGTCTCATTTGCACCATTCGATCGAGCGCGAGGAGAGGAGCGATTTATGAACACCAGTAATCTTGTCCGATGGATTCGAGCCGTAGCGTCAGGGGGAGCGGCGCTGATGCTTGTGGCGAGCGGCGTATCCGCCCAAAACACCACAGGAACGATTCGCGGGAGTGTGCTCGGCACGAACAACACGCCGGTGCCGAATGTCGAAGTCCTTGCCAGGAACGTGGACAATGGCGTCGTGCGGCGCACCTTGTCGCGTGACGACGGCGGCTACGTCCTGGCGGGATTGGTACCGTCGACATACGAGATGACCGTCCGTCGGATCGGAAGCTCGCCGCAGACACGCACGGTCGTCGTGCAGATCGGCGCCACGCAGATTCAGAATTTCACGCTCGAACAAGCGACGACGCAGCTGCAAGGCGTCGTGATTCAATCCACAGCGCCCACAAAGGAAACGCGGACGTCGGAAGTGGCGACGAACGTTACGCAGGAGCAGATCGCGAAGCTCCCGACGCCCAGCCGCAACTTCCTCGACCTCGCCGCACTCACGCCCGGCGTGACAGTGAGCGAAGATCGAGTCAACGGGAACTTCCGCACGTTTTCCGCCGGCGGTCAAAGCGCGAGCGCGGTCAATCTCTTTATCGACGGAACATCGTTGAAGAATGACCTAACGGCGGGTGGCGTCTCGGGTCAGGATGCCAGTCGCGGAAATCCGTTCCCGCGCAACGCCATCCAGGAATACCGCGTCATCAGTCAAAACTTCAAGGCGGAGTATCAGAAGGCGTCGAGCGCCATCATCACCGCGACGACGAAGTCTGGCGGTAACAAGTGGGAAGGGAACGCGTTGTACGGCTATCAGAATAAAGGGCTCGTGCAGCTCGACTCATTTCAGCGCAGGGACAAGGCGGATACGTCCAAGCATTTTGTTCGCCCCGACTATACCCGCTCGCTGACTGCGTTCAGCATCGGCGGGCCGATCGTGAAGGACAAGGTTCACTTTTTTGGATCGTACGAAGGCAACGTGCAGAATCGGGCGAATCGCGTGCAATTCCCAACGATTCCGACCGGTTTCGCCGCGCTCGACACGGTGAACCTAAACAAGTACAACGGAAGCTTCGGCTCGCCGTTCCGCGAGAATTTGATCTTCGCGAAGTTTGACGCGGCGATTAGCGACAAGTCGAATGCCGAGTTCAGCTACAGCAATCGTCACGAGACAGACATTCGTGATTTTGGCAATAACAACTCGTTCGAGCGCGCCGTCGATTTTCGGCAGAACGTGCAGATTGCGCAGTTCAAGCACTCGTATTTCACGGGCGAATGGCTGAACGAAGCGAAAGTCGACTATTCGTACTTCCAGCGCAATCCGACGACTAACGGCGACGCAATCGCTCGGCGAAGCTATCACCTCCCGGCCGGCGACGCCAATCTGGGAAGCTTCAATGGCGTGCAAGATTTCAAACAGAAGCGACTCGGTCTTCGCGACGACCTGACGTACACGGGCTTCAAGTGGGCGGGCGAACATGTCATCAAGGGCGGCGCGAGCATCGACTTCGTGAAGTACGATGTGTTCAAGGACAATGACGGGACGCCGACGTTCGAGTATCGCGCGGTACAGGACGGGCTGACGTACAACTATGGGACGCCGTATCAACTTGTGTACGGTACTGGCGATCCCAATCTGAACTCGAGCAACAATCAGATTGGCGTTTACCTCCAGGACGACTGGTCGCCCGCTTCACGCCTAACGTTCAATCTCGGCGTGAGGTGGGATGTTGAGTCGGCCATGCTGAATAACAAATACGTCACGCCGCAATTCGCGGTCGATACCCTAACGAGATACAACAGCCAGCTTCCGACGCCGCTTGATTTGAGTCGCTACATCAGCACGGGAACCCAGCGCAAGCCGTTTTACGGCGCCATTCAGCCGCGCGTCGGCTTCTCGTATCAGATAGACAAAGCGGGGAAAACCACTGTATTTGGCGGATGGGGCAAGTACTACGATCGCATCCCGTTCGATCTGTTTGGTGTCGATGAAACGCAGAAGTTGAGTCACCCGACGTACACGGTGAAATTTGCGCCGCGCGGGCAGGCTCCTCTTCCGGGGTACGTCGCCTGGAGCGACGCCTACCTCACGGCGAACAAAGCGACACTGGATCAGTTGGTCCACACATCGGGCAAACCCGAAGCCTGGTTCATCGACAACAAGATGAAAGTTCCGAGCTCGACGCAGATGAACGTTGGTGTGCGTCAGCTGATTGGGACAATGGCGGTGTCGGTGACGTATGCCAGCGTTCGCGGTGTCGATCAGCTCGCGCTCAACTGGGCACAGTTCAAGCTCAATCCTGATGGCTCGTGCTGTATCTCCTTCGACTTGGCACCGCACGGATTCAGCAACTTCATCTTCTCCACCAACGACGCGAAGACTTGGTACGACGCGATCCAAGTCCAACTCGACCGTCCGTATAGCCGGACCTCGTTCAAAGACTGGGGATGGGGCGCTGGGCTTGCCTATTCCTACGCGACGCGGGAGGTGCAAGGCGCTGACAATCTTGGCGACGTGTTCGATTTTCCAAATTCGAAGGCGATCCCGAAGCATCCTGCTAACGACGAAAAGCAGCGTGTGGTCGCGAACTGGATCATGGACATTCCCTATGCGTGGGGAATTCAGTTCTCAGGGCTACTCACGTTAGGTGGGAAGTATCGTCTAGATGTTGGCTGCCCAGCGCGATTCTGCGGGATTGGAACGACGGGCAATCAGTACGAGCGCGGTGGCTTCGAAGTACCGGGGACGTTCCCGTATCGCACGGTGGACGTCCGCCTGCGGAAGGACTTCCCGCGCTTCGGGCGCACGCAGACGGCACTTGGCCTAACGCTGGACGTGTTCAACCTCTTCAATCGTGACAATCTCGGTGGCTACAGCGTAGGCAACCGCACCGACAAGAATTTCGGGCAAGCAACGAACGTGGCGTCGGATGCACGCCGCTTCCAACTCGGCGCCGAATTGAACTGGTAGTTTCGCGAGGCGGTTCGACTGCGCGCCTAACGCGCGGTTGAGTCTGATTGAAGAAGGACCGGCGCTGGTTGCATTCTGTTGCAGCCAGCGCCGTCGTTGCTCTCGCCGACGTCATGAGGCGCGGCGATCGGGGTGGATGAGCGCGTAGTCTCGGAGAATTCGTGATGCACCAAGCCAAGTGGCGCCATCGGCTGGGGACGCTGCTGATCATCTGCCTAACGACGGCGTGCGCCAGCGCGACGATCGCCGGGCCGAGCTCGCTCAAACTCAACACGGCCGACGCCGCACTCCTCGACTCGGTTCAACACCGCACGTTCAATTTCTTCTGGGAGAGGTCCGATGCGCGCACAGGGCTGACGCCAGACCGCTGGCCAACGCCTTCGTTTGCAAGCATTGCCGCGGTCGGCTTCGCGCTAACGGCGTACCCGGTTGGAGTCGAGCACGGATGGATCACACGCGACCAAGCGGTGCAGCGCACGCTGACAACGCTGAAATTCTTCTGGCAGTCGCCGCAAGGGCCACAACCGTCAGGCACGATCGGCTACAAGGGGTTCTTCTATCACTTTCTCGACATGACGTCGGGAAAGCGCTTCGAGCAAGTCGAGCTCTCAACGATCGATACGTCACTCTTGTTAGGCGGCGTGCTTTTTTGCCAGAGCTACTACGCGGGGACGACGCCGGATGAAGTGGCGATACGCGCGTACGCCGATTCGCTGTACGGGCGCGTGGAGTGGACGTGGATTCAGCCGCGCGCTCCACTGGTGAATCATCGATGGCGCCCCGAGGACGGTTTTTCGGCGAGCGATTGGCATGGCTACGACGAGTCAATGATTCTGTACGTGCTTGCGTTAGGCTCGCCGACGCACTCAATCGACGCGGCAGCGTGGAACGCGTACACACAGTCGAACCCGTGGGCGACGTTCTACGGACAGACGTTCGTGAATTTCGAGCCGCTGTTTGGGCACCAGTATTCACACGTTTGGATCGACTTTCGCGGCATTCAGGACGCGTATATGCGCGGCCACGGCATCGACTACTTCGAGAATTCGCGACGCGCGGTGCTCTCGCAGCGCGCGTACGCAATCGCGAACCCGCGCGGCTTTCGAGACTACGGCGCGAATGTGTGGGGGCTGACTGCATCGGATGGGCCGCTGGACTCGACGATGGTGATCAACGGGGGGACGATCCAGTTTCACACGTACTGGGCGCGCGGTGCGGGGGCGCAGGAGATTCGTGACGACGGGACGATCGCGCCGACCGCGGCGGTGGCGTCGATGCCGTTTGCGCCCGAGTTGGTGATGCCGGCCATTCGCACCATGCGCGAGCGATATGGCGACAATCTCTACAAGCAGTACGGTTTTCTCGACGCCTTCAATCCGACGTTGCGGCTGTCGGTGCCGTTGCGTCACGGGCGCGTGGACCCAGGGAGCGGATGGTACGACGGCGACTACTTGGGGATCGACCAGGGGCCGATCGTGCTGATGCTGGAAAACTATCGATCAGAGCTGATCTGGAAGGTGATGCGCCGGAATGCCTACATCGTGACGGGGCTCAAACGGGCCGGGTTTACGGGCGGCTGGCTGGCGTCGCAATGATGCGAGCGTCGTTAGGCACGCTGGCGATCGTGACGAGCGCGCTGGCGCTTGCCTGTTCGCCACAACCTAACGACGGCAAGGTGCAACTTCGGCTGTGGGCACTGGGGCGCGAAGGCGAACTCGTCGCAGAGCTGACGCGTGACTTCGAGAGAGAGCACCCCAATGTTCACGTCGATGTGCAGCAGATCCCGTGGAACGCGGCGCACGAGAAGCTGCTCACGGGTTTCGTCGGCGAGACATCGCCCGACGTCGCGCAGTTGGGGAACACGTGGGTTCCCGAGTTCGACGCGCTGCATTCACTCCTACCGCTCGACTCACTCGTTGCGCAGAGCAAGACGCTCCATAAAGCCGACTTCTTCCAGGGAATCTGGGACACGAACGTCATCGACGGCGCGACGTACGGAATTCCATGGTACGTCGACACGCGCGTGATCTTCTATCGAAAAGATCTGTTGAAAAAAGCCGGCGTCGACTCGATGCCGACGACGTGGGATGGATGGCGCACGGCCATGGAGAAGATTCGCGACTCGTCAGGCGGGAAGTTCGCGATCTTCTTCCCCTTAAGTGAATGGAATCAGCCGATCATCTTCGGCATGCAGGCGGGTTCGCCACTGCTCAAGGATGATTGGACACGCGGAGCTTTTTCCGACTCGTCGTTCAAGCGCGCGTTCGACTTCTACGTCAGTGCGTTTCGCGATGGGCTCGCGCCGCCGTTAGGCGCGCAGCAGATGTCGAATCTCTACCAGGAGATGGCCCGCGGATACTTCGCGATGTACATCAGTGGCCCGTGGCAGTTAGAGGAATTCGCGAATCGAATGCCACCCGAGCTGCAGGATCAGTGGGAGACTGCACCGCTCCCTGGGCCGACAGGCGCGTCCAGCGGAGTGTCGATGGCCGGCGGATCGTCGGTCGTGATTTTCAAATCGACGAAACATCCGAGAGAATCATGGGAGCTCATCGAATTTCTCTCCCGTCCTTCGGTGCAGGCGCAGTTCTACAAGATGAGCGGCGACTTGCCACCAACGTACGAAGCGTGGCGCGACCCAGCGCTCGCGAACAATCCACGCGCACTCGCCTTCAAGACGCAACTCGATCGCGTGCAGCCGCTCCCGAAAGTCCCCGAGTGGGAGCAGATCGCGCAGAAGACGCTCGAGTACGCCGAGCGTGCGATTCGCGGACAGATGAGCAACGAAGCGACGTTGCGGGCTTTGGACGTGGAAGTCGACAAGATTCTCGAGAAGCGACGATGGCTAGTCGCGCGCGGAAAGGCGACGCGCGCCAGTGAGCCGACTGCCACGACCGGAGGACGCTAGGTGTCCGGGCGTCGCCTAACGACGGCGTGGGCTCCGTGGGGATTTCTCGCCCCCGCGCTCCTCCTCATCGTAATATTCTTCTTCATTCCGGTGCTGGCGGCGCTTGCGCTCAGCACGACGGACTTCGACCTGTACGCCCTCGCCGATCGCTCAGTGCTGCGCTGGGTTGGAAAGGCGAACTATTCGGCGCTTCTCGCGAATCCCGACTTCGCGCGCGCACTTCGGAACACCTTCTACTTCGTGCTCGTCGGTGGCCCGTTGTCGATCGCTGTGTCGTTAGGTGCGGCGATGCTCGTGAGCGCACGCCTGGCGCCGTACAAGTCGTTCTTCCGAACGGTCTACTTCGCTCCGGTGGTCACGACGCTGGTCGCGGTCGCCGTAGTGTGGCGCTACCTCCTCCACACGCGCTACGGCCTCATCAACTATGGGCTTGGTGCGTTAGGCATCCATCCCATCGACTGGTTAGGCGATCCCAAGTGGTCGATGCCGGCGATCATCATCATGGCCGTCTGGAAGAACTTCGGCTACAACATGGTGATCTTCATCGCCGGCCTGCAGAACATCCCCAATGAGTTGTACGAGGCGGCGGAACTCGATGGCGCCAAAGCGTGGACGCGCTTCAGGAACGTCACGCTCCCGATGCTGCGTCCGACGCTCGTCTTCGTCTCCGTCATCACGCTCATCGGCTACTTCCAGTTGTTCGCCGAGCCGTATGTGATGACGCAGGGGGGGCCGGTGAAGAGCACGCAAAGCATCGTGCTCTTGATGTACGAAGAAGGATTCCGGTGGTGGCGAATGGGAAGTGCGGCGGCGATCGCCTTCGTGCTCTTTGTCATCATGCTCATCGGGACGGCGTTGCAGCTGCTGCTGCGACGGGGCGAGGAATGAAACGCGACACGCAACGCCGGCTACTCGGCGCAGCTTTAGTCGTCGTCGCGTTCTTCACGCTAGCACCGCTGCTTTGGATGGTGTCCATCTCCCTGATGCCGACGGGCGACGCGAACACCTTTCCGCCGAGGATTCTCCCGCGTGTCGTCACGCTCTCGCACTACGCCGAACTCTTCCAGCGCCTCGACATGGCGCGCTACGCGCTCAACTCGGCGTTCCTCGCCACGAGCGTGACGGCATTGTCCGTGCTCATCAACGGGATGGCGGGTTACGCCTTCGCAAAAATGCGATTTGCCGGACGCGAGGCGATTTACCGCACGTTGTTAGGCGCGCTGGTCATTCCCGCGCAGGTGGCGATGCTGCCGCTCTTCTTGCTGCTCAAATCGATGGGACTGGTGAATACCTACGCTGGCGCAATGATCCCCGGGCTCGCTTCGATATTCGGCATCTTTCTCGTTAGGCAGTACGCGCTGTCGGTGCCCGACGACCTGCTCGATGCGGCGCGGATCGACGGCGCCGGCGAGTGGCGGATCTTCCAATCGGTCGTGCTCCCTGTCATAGCACCAATTCTCGTGACGCTGGCCGTCTTCACGTTCATGGGGACGTGGAACGACTTCATGTGGCCGCTAATCGTTCTGAGCAGCGAACAGAAGTACACACTTCCTGTGGCGCTGGCGACGCTGTCGTTGGAGCACGTGCAGGACACGGAACTCATGATGGCGGGATCGGTGCTGACGATTCTCCCGGTGCTTGTCGTCTTCGTCGCGCTACAGCGGTACTACATCGAGGGGATTACGGCGGGGTCGGTGAAGGGATGATCGTGATGGCCATCATGCGGTGTGCGTTGGGTCGTGATCGCATGCGTCGGTCGGGAGCAATCGCCTGCCTAACGAGTGCGCTGGCAGCGGCGACCGTGGGCGCGCAAACACCCGCCAGCGACTCCACGATCATCGACTCCTTTGACACCCTCAGCGGATGGGAGAGCGCGCCCTCCGACGGCGTCACCCTCAAGCTGTCGCTGGACAAGGGCGTTCACGGAAAGGCGATGCGCCTCGATGTGGATTTCCACGGCGGAGGCGGATACGCCGTCGTACGGAAGCGCGTCGACCTCGACCTCCCAGAGAACTACGAGTTCGCGTGGCGAATGCGTGGCACCGTGCCGCGCAACAACCTGGAGTTCAAGCTCGTCGACTCGTCAGGCGAAAACGTCTGGTGGTCGAACCAGCGCGACTTCGAGTTTACGCGCACGTGGTCGGAGGTTTCACGACGCACGCGCCACATCGAGTTCGCGTGGGGGCCGTCGCAAGGCAAAGACGGAAAGATTCGGCATGTCCGCGACATCGAAATCGCCGTGACGGCAGGGCGCGGTGGGAAGGGATCGGTGTGGCTGGACGATCTTGTACTGCGGACGCTTCCTCCTCCGACGACCACGGCGCTCGCGCCGATTGCCACGGCGACGCGAGAGTCGGCGGGACACGAAGCGATGATGGCGGTGGACGGCGACAGTGCGACGTCGTGGCGAAGTGACGGCCCCGCGATGCTCAATCTCGATCTGGGGGAACGGCGAGAATTTGGCGGCCTCACGATCGTTTGGGAGAAGGGAAGGATTCCATTCGCGGCAGACGTCCGCACGTCGCGCGATGGTTCGACGTGGACGACGGTGCGCCGAATCCGCGCCAATCTGCGCGCGCAAACACTCGTTAGGCTGCCGGAGCACGACGCGCGCTATGTGCGCCTCGCGATCCTGAGTGCGTCGTCTGGCGTGCGCGACATCGTGATTCACCCGCTTGGCTGGGCGCCCACGCCTAACGATTTCGTGACGTTGCTGGCCAAAGATGCCCCGCGTGGCGCCTATCCGCGCGCGTGGACGGGCGAGCAGTCATACTGGTCGGTCGTCGGTGCTCCGGGCGATGCGCGCGAGGGGCTACTCAGCGCCGATGGAGCGGTCGAGGTGGGGAAGGGAATGTTTTCTGTTGAGCCATTTGTGCGGATCGGCCAGAAAGTCATCGCGTGGAGAGACGTGAGGAGTGAAGCGTGGCTCGAGGAGAAATCACTCCCGCTTCCCGGCGTCACATGGAGGCACGAAGCGTTCACGCTGCGCATTGGGACGTTTGTCGCTGGAACTCCTGGCAAGTCACGGCTCTACGCAACTTATCGCCTAACGAATCTGGCCGATTCCACGACGAAGATCACCCTGGCGTTGGCGCTGCGCCCGCTGCAAGTGAATCCCCCGTGGCAGTTCCTCCAGGTGACCGGCGGTTTCGCGCCGATCAAGAGCATCACCTTTGCCGGCGGCGTGGCGCGGGTAAACGACGACCACATCGTCGCAACCATTCCGCCCGCGCCCAAAGCAATGGCCGTCGACTTCGATGCCGGAGACGTCATCGACGTCGTCGCGAAAGGTGTACCGTCAGGTGCAACCCAGGCGCGCGACGCCGAAGGGATGGCCTCGGGAGTCTTCGGCTGGACCGCGACGCTGGCGAGCCAGGAGTCCCAGGAAGTCGCCGTCGAGATCCCACTGTACGAGCAGCCGGCGAAAGCATACTCCCGAAGCCTAACGAGTCTTGATGCGGTAACCACCGCGCGCGCTACGACGATCGCGCAGTGGGACTCGCTTCTCTCGGGCACCAGGCTCTCGCTCCCGGACTCCGCGAACGGCCGCCGAGTCGCGGAATCGATACGTGCCTCGTTAGGGTGGATCCTGGTGAACCGCGACGGCCCCGGCATTCAACCGGGGTCGCGGTCTTACGAACGCTCGTGGATTCGTGACGGCGCGCTCACCTCCGCGGCACTCCTTCGACTCGGCCAAACCGCCGCGGTGCGCGACTTCATCAACTGGTTTGCGAAGTTCCAATATGCGAACGGAAAGATTCCGTGTTGCGTCGATCAGCGCGGTGCAGATCCAGTCCCCGAGCACGACTCACAGGGCGAATTCATCTATCTCGTCGCGGAGTACTTTCGGCAGACGGGCGACAAGAGGCTGGTGTCAAAACTGTGGCCCAACGTCCGTCGCGCCGCGATGTATCAGGATTCGCTCCGCCGGACGCGCTTGACCGACGTTTACCAAACGCCGGATAGCAACCATCTCTACGGCCTCCTTCCTCCATCGATCTCGCACGAAGGATACTCGGCCAAGCCGATGCACTCGTACTGGGACGACTTCTGGGCATTGCGCGGATTCCGTGACGCGGCGATGCTGGCAACGGCGTTAGGCAAGAGCGACGCTGACACGCTCGCAGCGATTCGCGACGAATTCCAGAAAGATGTCGTGGCGTCGATCGCGAAGGTCATGGCGAAGCGACACATTGACTTCATTCCCGGCGCCGCCGACCTCGGCGATTACGATCCGACGTCGACCAGCATCGCGCTTGCACCTGGCGACGACGAGGATATTCTGCCGAAGCGAGCGCTTGAGGCAACCTTCGATCGCTATTGGCGCGAGTCGGTGCAGCGCCGCGACGGCGGACGAGCGTGGGAGAACTACACGCCGTACGAGTGGCGCAATGTCGGGGCGTTGCTGCGACTGGGACACTCCGATCGCGCACTGGCGATGCTCGACTTCTTCCTTGGTGATCAGCGGCCGCCCGAGTGGCGCCAGTGGAGCGAGGTGGTGTGGCGTGATACAAAGACGCCAAAGTTCGTCGGCGATATGCCCCACACGTGGGTCGCGTCCGACTTCATTCGCTCCGCGCTCGACTTGTTTGCCTACGAGACGCCGGGTGATTCCACAATCGTGATGGGCGCGGGTGTGCCAATGGCGTGGCTCACCGGCGAGGGAGTACAGTTGTCGCAGCTGCACACCCACTTCGGGACGCTCGACCTAACGATGCGAGAGGAGGCCGACGTCGTGGAGGTAACATGGAAGATCGAGCATCTTCCACCGAACGGGATCGTGCTCCGCGCCCCGGTCGGAAGGCGCTTCAAGTCGGTGACGAGCGACGCCGGCGAGCAGCCGATCGGCGAGAGTGGCGACGTGATTCTGCACGAGGCGAGTGGACGCCTGACGGCCACGCTCGCTCCAGCGGCGGCGCGTTAGGCGTGCGCGACGTACGGATGCGGGTTGTGGAGCGAGGCACCACCCGAGCGGACTATCTCGCGGTAGAAGTGTGCACTCGATTTGAGCGTGCGTTGCTGCGTGGAATAGTCAACGTGCACAAGTCCGAATCGCTTGGCGAAGCCGAGCGACCACTCGAAGTTGTCGAGGAAGGACCAGGCGTAATAGCCGCGAATGTCCACGCCGGCGTCCATCGCCTCGCGGACGGCGAGAAGATGCGTCCGGAGATATTCCACGCGAAGCGGGTCGTCGACGCGGCCGTTGATTGGGCGCGGCGGATCGTAAAACGCAGCTCCGTTCTCGGTGATGTACGTCGGAATACGACCGTATCGCGCGAGAACATCGATGAGCACGCGCGTGAACGATGGCGCGTGCACCTCCCATCCGGTCTCGGTGATGGCGTGTTGCGGCTGGCGGACGTGCGACGCGAAGATCGGAGGGCGAAGCGCGTCATACTTCATCACGCCGCGCGTGTAGTAGTTGATGCCGAGCCAGTCGATGGGTTGCCGGATGAGCGTAAAATCATTGGCAGGGAACTCCGGCCACGCTTCCCCAAAGATCTCCTGCAGCTCGGCGGGGTAGTGGCCGAGGAGCGCGGGATCGAGATACTGCAGATTCATGTACGCGTCGGCGCGGCGTGTGGCCGCGACATCGTCTGGATGTTCGCTCGCCGGATCTTTCGGTTCGAGATTGACGACCAAGCCTACGCGCGTGGCCCCAGCAGCGCGCGCCGCGAGCACGCCGGCACCGTGCGCGCGCAAGAGATTGTGCGCGACGATCGGTGCTTCGAAGAGCGAACGATGTCCGGGGGCAAGCGCGCCGGTGAGATACCCGCCGTCACTCACGACCCACGGCTCGTTCAGCGTGGCCCACATCGCCACTCGATCGCCGAAGGTACGCACCATGAGTGTGGCATACTCGGCAAACCAATCGGCAATATCTCGGTTGAGCCACCCGCCGCGATCGTCGAGCGCCGCCGGGAGATCCCAATGGTAGAGCGTCGCGTTAGGCGCCATGCCGGCGGCGAGCAACGAGTCGATGAGGCGATCGTAGAACGCGAGCCCACCGGGATTCGCTTTTCCCGTCCCGTTAGGCAGCACTCGAGACCACGCAATCGAGAAGCGGTACGTGTTGAGCCCCAGTCCACGCATGATCGCCACGTCGTCGGCGTAGCGACGATAGTGGTCGCACGCGACGTCGCCTGTCTCTCCGCTGGCGGTCGATCCCGGCGTGTGCGAGAATCGATGCCAGATGTTCATCCCCGCACCGTCAGCGAGTGGCGAACCCTCGACCTGATAGGCGGAGGTCGAAACACCCCACAGAAAGTTCTCGGGAAAGAGACGCCCTTCGCTCATGAGTTCAGGACACCATGGCACGCGTAAGACTTGAAAACGTTTCCAAAATATACGATGCCGGTCATCGTGCAGCTGTCAGCGAGGTCTCACTCGATGTCGCAGACGGAGAGTTTGTCGTGCTCGTCGGCCCGTCGGGATGCGGGAAGAGCACGACTCTGCGAATGATTGCCGGGCTCGAGTCTGTTTCGAGCGGGTGCATAACGATTGGCGATCGCGATGTAACAGAGGTGGCGCCGAGCGATCGCGACATCGCGATGGTCTTTCAGAGTTATGCGCTCTATCCGCACATGACGGTTCGCGAGAATCTCGCGTTCGCGCTGTCGTTACGCCGTATGCCTCGAAATGAAATCGAGAAACGCGTGCGCACAGCGTCATCTGCGCTCGAGCTCGACGAGCTGCTCGATCGGAAACCAAAGCAGCTCTCAGGCGGCCAACGTCAGCGTGTCGCGGTGGGACGCGCGATTGTTCGAGAGCCAGCGGTATTTCTCTTTGACGAGCCGCTCTCGAACCTCGACGCCGCACTCCGCACTCAGACGAGGCGTCAGCTCGCGACGCTGCACCGCAACCTCAACGCAACGATGGTCTACGTCACCCACGACCAGGTCGAGGCGATGACGTTAGGCAATCGGATCGTCGTGATGTCTGGCGGTCGCGTGCAGCAGGTCGATACACCGACGACGCTCTACGCACATCCTGCAAACCGATTCGTCGCGGGATTCATCGGGAGTCCGGCGATGAATTTCATCGACGCCACGGTCGATACGAGCGCGGGCCAACTACGGATTGCCGAGAGTGATGGTCACATCCCACTTGTCGGTCAACTCGCTTCGCTCGCGACGAAGGGTGACGGGGCGCGCATCGAACTCGGGATTCGCGCCGAGCACTTGGAGCAGCGCTCGGAAACGCGCGCGCCGTCTGCGGGGGGGAAGGAATGGGGCGGGTCACTCCCGATGCGTGTCGAGCTCGTCGAGCTGATGGGAAGCGAGGCATACGTGCATGGTATGCTCCTGACAAACCCAGGTGGTGGGGTCACACATCTCGTCTATCGAACCTCGGCCCGTGCCGCGACGAAAGCGGGAGACGTGGTGTCGCTGACGGCACTGCTTTCCGCTGTTCATGCCTTTGACGCGACGGACGGCGGTCGTATCGCGCCGACGTAGATCGGAGCAGGCGGGCAAAGATGCTTAGAAATTGGCTGACACTCGCCAACGCATCACTCCGTAGGTAGGATCAGTTGCCCCCTCCCAAAGCTGGAGATCGCGCTTGTCCAAATACGAATTTCTCATCGCCCTCATTTCGGTAATCGTCGGCGGAACGACGATCGCATCGGTGGTTGCCTCGATCTCGAAGGCAGTAACCAAGCGCGGCATGTCCGGACCGAGCGACGGAAGCGTGGCACGTATCGATGATCGACTATCGCGAATGGAGCAGGCGATCGACGCGATGGCGGTCGAAATGGAGCGCATCTCCGAAGGGCAGCGCTTCACCACGAAGCTCCTCTCCGAACGCAGCGTGGCGAACGGTGAGGTGGCACCTGCCGGGCGCGAACGCCTCAAGGCCTAACGATGGTTACCATTCTCGCTTTAGCCGTGATCGCGTTCATCGTCGCCAACGCGATGGGACGTGGTGCCCTGCGTAGTTCGAGCCGCGCCGATCTCGCGGCACACGCGGAAGTGAACGGACGCCTCGCGCGAATGGAGGAGGCGATTCAGGTGATGGCGTCGGAGATCGAGAGGTTGCGATCCGCGCGGGAGCGGGATGAGTACTATCTTTCGGCTCGCGCGGAGACGCCGCGCGCACTGCCGAACTCAGAGAACGACAACCCGCCCGCATGATCCATCCCTGGCGCGACCTTCCTCCCGGCCCGCATCCGCCGGATGAGGTGACCGCGATCATCGAGATCCCGAAAGGGAGCCGCAACAAGTACGAACTAGATAAAGACTCGGGCTACTTCAAGCTGGATCGCGTTCTATACTCGGCGGTGCACTATCCGGGCGACTACGGATTCATTCCGCAGACGCTGCACGAGGACGGTGACCCGCTCGACATCATCGTGCGCATCGATGAGCCGACGTTTTGCGGATGTCAGATCCAGTCGCGTCCGATTGGCGTCTTGAAGATGCTCGATCGCGGCGAGCCCGACGACAAGATTCTCGCCGTGCCCTCGCACGACCCGCTACACCACGAGTACTACGACATCGCCGATCTTCCACAGCATTATCTCTCGGAGATCGAGCACTTCTTCCAGATCTACAAGGATCTGGAGGGGAAGCGCATGCAGATTGTCGGTTGGGAGAAGAGCGAAGTGGCGATGCGTGTGGTGTCGGAGTCGATCGTGCGTTATGCTGAGAAGTATCGCAAGCCAAAATGACACGTGCCGTAACTCGTTAGGCGTCCGGCGCTACCCCGCGCGTCGCATCACGAGTGCGGCGTTGATTCCGCCAAAGCCAAACGAATTGCTCATCACGTGTTCTACGTGAGCGTCGCGACCGTGCGACGGTACGTGGTCCAGGTCACAGCCATCGTCGGCGACGTGCAGGTTCACGGTCGGTGGAAGCCAGTCTTCTTCCATGGCCAATGCGCAAATGGCCGCCTCGATCGCACCGGAGGCGCCTAACGCGTGTCCGTAATAGCCTTTTGTTCCGCTTACCGGAATACGATACGCGTGGTCGCCCAACACCTGCTTGATCGCGGTTGTCTCCGTGGGGTCGTTGAGCGGAGTCGACGACGCATGGGCGTTGACATAGTCGATCTCGGCGGGTGTCACGTTCCCGTCGCGCAATGCGAGACGCATGGCGCGCGCGGCTTGTGAACCATCGGGGCGCGGCGCCGTCATGTGATGCGCGTCGTTCGTCTGTGCAAAGCCCAGGACTTCGCCGTAGATGTGCGCCCCGCGTGCGACGGCGCGCGCGTGTTCCTCGAGTATGAGCACGGCGGCGCCCTCGCCCATCACGAAGCCGTCGCGATCGCGATCGAACGGACGTGACGCGCTCGTGGGATCGTCGTTGCGGGTGGACATGGCACGGATCAGCGCGAAGGCCCCGTAACACAGCGGCGCGAGTGGTGCTTCGGCACCGCCGGCGATCATGACATCGGCATATCCATCGCGCACTTGCCGAAATGCGTCGCCAATGGCGATGGTCCCCGACGCACAACTCATGGCGTTGGTGCTGTTGGGTCCCTGCACGCCGAATTCGATGGCGATGTTGCAGCTGGAGGCACCGCCGAAGACGGCCAGTGCAAGCGTCGCGTCGACTGCACGCAGTCCATCCTTGAGGAAGACGGCGAGTTGTTCCTCGGCGTAGCCGACTCCGCCTAACGCGGTGCCCATCATGGCGCCGATGCGCTCGCGATCCTCACGCTGAAGGTCGATGGCGGCATCGTCCAGCGCCATGCGCGCGGCGATGACGGAAAATTGCCCGAATCGATCGAGCCGCTTGGCGCGTTTGGCCTCGAGATGATCGGTGGCGACAAAATCACGGACTTCGGCCGCGGTATGCGAGCGGAAGATGGACGGATCGAATCGCGTCAACGACCGGACCGCCGACCGCTCCTCGCGGAGCCCGCGCCAGAGCCCTTGCTTCGTTAGGCCGATGGGCGTGATCGCGCCGATGCCGGTGATGACTACACGTCGCTTGCTCATGCTTTGTCGTTAGGCGTGGGGGGTGCGGGGACTGGGTGCTCTCCCGTTCGCGCAGCCCCGGCTTGTCGTTCGGCGGCTCGCGCCAATCCTTCGAGAGTCCGCGAGGCGATCCCGTGAATGAATACGGGGCCGATCACCGAAGTTGCCGCGAATACCCCAATCAGCGGCCACGACGGCCCGTCCCACACATGGACCAGTCGCACATGCGTGCCGCCGGCTACCTCATGAAATGACCACTCTACCTCCATGTGCGTGGTGATGCCACCGATGTGCCGAAAGCGCACATTTGGGGCCGCGGTATCCACCGACATCTCCGAGAGCCACCACGTCGGCCAATTCGCAATGCCAAAGGGGCGATTGGCACTCATCTCGACGATGCCGCCGCCGTCCGAGGCACGTTCGCGGAAGCGAACGAAACGATAGTGTCGGAGATAGGCGGGCCATTGCTCGACGGACTTGGCAATATCGAAGATGATGGCCAGTGGTGCGCGCACCACGCGTTCATCGACCGTTTCCATGGCCCGGCCGGTCGGCATGGCGCCTAACGAGAAGGGCGCACGAAGTGAGGGGTTCGGTGAGGGCGCGCTCACCGAGCGCTCCGGTGGGGCGTCATTTCAGACGACTGGCCAAGTGAAAGGTGTGACGAAGATGTCGGTGACCACGACGCCGTGAGACGAAACGCCCAGCGCCGCCGTATGGTGGGGACGACGCCAACGGCGTCGTACACCAGGGAGGTGAGTTCCGACGCCGTAAATCCGCGGAGGATCGAGACCACACCGTCGTGTCGGCTGACGGGATGGAATCCGAGGGGAAATGATGTCGTCCAGAGCCCGGCGACCGCGAGATAGCTACGTCGCAAATCGCTGATGATCACGCGCTGCCTAGCGACGCGATGCATCTCGGCGATGAGCATGCGTAGGTCGGCATGTTCAAAATGATGCGCGACCTGGCAACACGTGACCACGTCGACGCTGGCGTCGGCAAATGGGAGGGCGAGCGCAGACGCGCACACGCCGTCGTCTGCGAATTGTCGGGCCGCCGTCGCCAGGCTCCACTCGTTGTCGACACCAATTGTCCGCAACTGCACGCCTAACGAAGCGCAGTGTCTGGCGGCAAGCGCGGTCGCTTCGCCGGTGCCGGTTCCGACGTCCATCAACGTCGCTTCGTCGCTCAGCAACGGGACGGTCCGACGCAGCTCCGCCAAGAGTGCGGCGGTACCTCCAAAGAGCGCATTCGAAATCGCGATGTCGCGGTGTGAGCGTTTGCGCAGCGCCGGCTCGACGTCTGGCGCATCGAGTATTTCGTAGCTTCGCCGGCGCGCGGGCACCAAACGCATGGGCCGTTCAGCGCTCCAACTGCGCGTAGCCGCCGCGATAGTACAGAAGCGGGCGATCTTCGGTCGTCGAGGCCTGATCTACCGATCCCACGATGATCAGGTGATCGCCGCCGTCATAAGACGTGTGCACGCAGCATTCGAGGTGCGCGAGGACGTCGTCGAGAATCGCCGCCCCATGCGTTCCGCGCGAAAAGCCAATGCCGTCAAAACGCATTTCCGCATCGAGCTTGGCGAACCGGCGCGACAACGCTTCTTGTGTCGCCGAGAGAATATTGACGGTGAACCACGTCCCTTCCGTCATTACGCCGAGCATCGAGGCCGAGCGGTCGATGCAGATCAGAATGCGGGATGGTTCGAGCGACAGCGATGCAAAGGCGCTCACCGTCATGCCGTGATCGCGCCCAGCGGCGTCGCGTGTCGTCACGATGGTCACGCCTGACGCAAAGCGGCCGAGTACACTTCGGAAGAGATCGGGATCGAGGGACATTACGAGAGTCGGCCAAGTGCGGGGGGTGTGCTGCGCGATCGGGGCGCAAACAGGAGTTGCGCCAGAAACGACGGACGCAGCACTTCACGTGGAGGGACAAAATCGCCAGTGACGCCGACGAGAAGATCGGCGAGATCGCGGCGTTCCGATAGCGAGATCGCCGCTCGGTTCAAGAGGGCAGGGAAGGCGATGGCAGCGCCGATCGCTCGCTCCACCAGACGTTTCCCACGGAACTCGTCGCGGAGGCACCGATCCCACGCTTGTAAGGCAACGAGGCGCTTTTGCTCGTTAGGCACTCTGGCAACATCGAAGGCGTACGGCGTGAGGAGTTCTCCGCCACGGAGTGCGGCGTAAATCCCCTCACCAGTGAACGGATCGAAGAAGTCCGCGGCATCGCCAACGAGCGCCGCGCCCGGCGCCCACGCCCGCCGCGCGTGTGAGTTGAATGGCCCCGTCGCCTTAACCGCTTCCAGGCGTTTGGCTTGCCTAACGCGGGCGTGGAGTTCAGGGCGCGCGGCAAACCACTGGTCCATGAACGCGCCTGCATCCCCACCCATGTCGCGTGCACGGTGCGACGGGACCACGACTGCGACATTGGTCACTCCGCCTCCGACATCCGCAAAACCGCTGTATCCCTCGCCGTCGACGAACATTTCGCCGAAGCTGCCGACACCCTCCACCCCTTCGTAGTGTGCCACGAGCGCGACTCGATGAGGCCAACGCCCGACGTGCGCGAGTGACAGCCGGCGGGCCACGACCGATCGCAGTCCATCGGCACCGATCACGAGCGGCGCGCGAAGCTCGCGTTGCAGCTGACCGTCGTGTGCGATCACGCCACAGACGTTGCGCGCGTCGTCGTACAGCAGGGTGCGAACATTCTGCCCCTCGAGGACGCGGCATCCCACTTCGCGCGCACGGTCCAGGAGAACCTTATCGAACACCGTTCGTCGCAGCGCGAGCCCACGATCGCGAAAGGCGCGAAAGCCGTGCGTCGATGCAAACTCACCGTGGATCACTCGCCCGTTAGGCGCGTGCACACGCATCCCGGTGAGCTGGGCACCACCAGCGTTCTCGACGTGCTCCAACACCCCCATCTCGCTCAAAATGCGCGATGCCTGTGGACTCAAATACTCGGCGCACGCCTTGTCGCGCGGGAAGTGCGCGCGATCGAGAACCAGGACGTCGATGCCCGCCCGCGCAAGGAAAAACGCAACGCTGCTCCCCGCCGGCCCACCACCGACGACGATGACTTCGGCATCGTTGCGCAACTGCGTCATGCGCGCGCCTGGCCCATAATGGTCACGCCCACGCGCTGCCGCAGACGAGTGCGACGGCGCCGCCGACAACACAACTCGTTAGGTTCACGGCGTCGTTTGTCATCCCCCTCATTCCTCCTACGTGCATGGTGACCGATCCGCAGTCGTGCACGTGACGTTCGGTTGCGCGTTCACAATGCGGACACCAGCGTCGCTCCTGAATCGTGGCGCCCGCAATCGTGTCTGCAAGCGCGCCAACTACACCTCCAACAATTGTTGGAAGCAGCATCTCTCTGGCGAAGCCCGCGGCGCGCGCTACGGTTCCGAGAAAAAGCGCTCCCACGCACATCGCCAGCATTCCTGCAACGCTAACGGCGCCCGACGTCCCGCGTGGTACCTCGCGCCAATCGAAGAGTCGCCGCGGTACGCCACCGATCGCAGTTCCTATTTCCGTGGCCCAGGTGTCCGCCGTCGCCGCGCTGAGCGCGCCCAATGCGAGAAGAGCCCATCGGGCATCGGAAAGAAGGACCTCCCCCAACGAGGCGAACAGAAAGACACCGCCATTCGCGAGCACCTGCCACGCGTCGCGCGCCCCCCCTTTCTCCACGGTGCTCCTCGTCGCCTCGTCTTTCGCGCGTTTGCGCCAGCGCGACAGCCCCGATGACGAAAGGAAGAAGGCGAGCAGCACCACCGCCCAATTCCAACCGGCTGCACACGCAACCGTCCCAACGACAAAGGCGGCGCCCCCTCCTGAACGGGAGAGGGCGCGCGCGCGCGTCGCGGCAAGGGCAAGTGCCGAGGCGAGGAGCACCCCAGCAAATAATCGGGCAATGAGGGGCATGTATGGTGGTGGCGCGAATGTGCAACGCGGACATGTGTCCGCAAGCACATCCGTAGCTTGAACGGGGTCACAACGACCGTTACCTTCGCTCGAATCTTATGCCTGTAACGGTCGACGCCCTCCTCCCGCTCTCCTTCCTGGAAGCCGTTCGCAACGTCGACAGCCCAGTGGAGGACTTCGAGGCCGAACTCGTGGGCGATCTGCGCAACAAGCGCCTCGGACTCAGCGACACGGTCTACATGCAGATTCGTCGCTTCACCGATGCGGCCAAGCGGAATCAGCGCACCTCGCAGGATGAAGCGATTGCGATCGCCCGGTTGTTGGGTCGGCGAATCGACGCTGAGGCGGTCTTTCGCGCCGCTGGACGACATCTCGCGTGCGAAGCGTACCAGACGCTGAGTGGGTTTTCACGACGAATGATGCTCGTGCTGCCAGCGCTGCTCGCGCGTCCGATTGCGTTGGGCAAGGCGCGGCGGCTGGCGAAGCGCTATTTAAACGGGCGCATTTCTCGTGTAGGGTCGAACATCTACCTCGAGGTGACGGAGTCGGTGACGGCGGACACCGCGCCACGTTCTGTCGGCTGCACGTACTATGAGTCCAGCCTGAAAGAACTCCTCCGTCTCCTCGTGAACAATGTGGGCGCCGTTGAACATGTGCGATGCGCCTCGCGGCAAGAAGGTTCATGTTCATGGCGCGCTGAGTGGCGCCCCATCTCTTCCTCACGTGACTGAGTCGTCCTCATGGCACTGCTGACCCCCGCCTCGCTCCCTGACATTCAACACGCGATCGCAGAGGCCGGGCTGGACGGCTGGCTATTCTACGATTTTCGAGACAACAATCCGATTGCGCGCGCAATGGTGGGGCTCGTTCAGCACACATCGCGGCGCATTTTTGTTTGGGTGCCGCGCGAAGGAAAGCCAACGGCCATCACGCACAACATCGAGCAACTCGCGTGGCGTCACTGGCCGGCGGAGTGGGCGAACCGACCGTACAGCGCGTGGCGCGACCTGGAATCGCTGATCAAGGAGCTCGTCGGCGGGAAGAAGATCGCGATGGAGTACTCGCCGGGCGATGCGGTGCCGTATATCGATCGTGTCCCGGCGGGTGTTCTGGAGATGGTACGGTCGTCAGGTGCAACGGTCGTGACCTCGAGCGAACTCGTCTCGACATTCTACGCCTCCTGGAAAGCCGAGGATCTCGAGGCGCACGTCGATGCCGCGGAGACGATTGCCGCGGTCGCACGCGAAGCCTTCGCGTATGCGGGGAATCGCGCGCGCAGCGAACACCCGGTGAGCGAGTACGAGTTGCAGCAGTGGATCATGGATCGGTTCGAGAAGGCGGGTCTCGAGACGTATGCGCCGCCTAACGTGTCGGTGGGCGCCAACGCTGCCGACCCGCACTTCGCCCCGACGTCAGCGCAATCGCAGCTCCTGACCGTCGGCAACGTCGTGCTCATCGACCTCTGGGCGCGCCACCATGATCGTCCCTACGCGGACCAGACGTGGATGGCCGTCATTGGCGCTCCCACCGACCGTGCACAGCGCATTTGGGAATCGGTGCGGGCGGCCCGCGACGCGGCGATCGACCTCCTCCGCAAGCGCCTTGCAGCTGGCGACACCGTACGCGGCGCGGAAGTCGACGACGCCTCGCGTCACGAAATCGAACGCGCCGGCTTCGGTCCGCAGTTCTTCCATCGCACCGGGCACTCGATCGACACGCGGGAGATTCACGGGTCAGGGCCCAACATCGACAACCTCGAATCGCGCGACGAACGCTTGCTCCTCGACGGCGTAGCGTTTTCGATCGAGCCGGGTGTGTACTTCGCCGGCGAGATCGGCATGCGCACGGAAGTGAACGCAGTCGTGTGGAACGGCGAACTGCTCGTGACGCCGAAAGAGATTCAGCGCGAGCTGATCGTTGTCTGAGCTTCGGCGCGAGCTCGGCGTCTTTTCCGCCGCGCTTCTCGTCGTCGGCGGAATCATCGGGAGCGGAATTTTCTTCACGCCGTCCGAAGTCGGACGGGCGTTGCCGACTGGTCCGTGGATTCTCGCAGTATGGACGTTAGGCGGCGTGCTCGCGCTCGCGGGCGCGCTCACCTACGCGGAACTGGGCGCCATGTTGCCCGATGCCGGGGGACCGTATGTCTACATCCGGCATGCATTCGGATCGCTCTGGGGTTTTTTGTACGCGTGGATGGCGCTGCTCAGCATCGCCTCAGGTGCAATTGCCGCCGTGGCGATGGGCTTCGCTGGCTACCTGGGGCGCTTTGTCGACATCGCCCCGTTAGGCGGACCGATCCCTGTTGCTGCCGCGACGATCGTGATTCTCACGGCAACGAACGTCGTCGGACTGCGCCCTGGTGTTGCGCTGCAGAATCTCCTGACCGCGTCGAAGATTGTTGCGTTGTCGGTGTTGATCGCTGGAGGTCTGGTGTTGTGGGGGAGCTTGGGCGCGCCGCCGGTCGTCGCCGACGCGCCGGTCGCGCCGCCAGTCGTAAAGGGATTCGCGGCGGCCTTTGTCGCGGTGCTGTTTACCATCGGCGGATGGCAGCAGATGAACATGGTGGCCGGAGAGATTCGCGATCCCGCGCGCACGATTCCGAAAGCGCTCCTCATCGGCATCCTGATCGTGATCGGGATATACCTCGGCGCCAACGGGGTGTACCTCCACGCGTTAGGCAGGGACGGCCTGGCGGCGTCACACGCGGTGGCGGCGGATACCGCATCGCGCATGGTCGGTCCGGTCGGTGCGACGTTCATCTCCGCGGCCGCCATGTTGTCGATCCTGGGGTTTGTGAACGTCGCGATTCTCGCTAATTCGCGATTGCCGTACGCGATGGCGCGCGACGGGTCGTTCTTTCGCGCCGCGGGACGCGTTCACCCGAAGTTCGGCACACCGCATGTCGCGATTCTGATGACCGGTGTCTGGTCGCTGGTGCTGCTCCTGGCAACGAAGGGCGAGATTGGAACGCTTCTGAGTGGTGTTGTCTTCGCTGACTGGATCTTTTTCGGTTTAGGGGCGGCGAGCGTTTTTGTCTTGCGCCGCACCATGGCCGATGCGCCGCGCCCGTATCGCGCATTTGGCTATCCGGTGATACCGGCCCTCTTTGTGATTGCCGCGGCGGTGGGTGTGCTCAGTGCATTCGTCGCGGCGCCGGTGATGTCTGGAGTTGGGTGCGTGATGCTCATTGTTGGCGTCGCAGTACACGCAGCGTTCCGGCGCCAGGCCAACGCTGACGCGTAAGGTGCGTGGCAGATCTTGAATCGCGCGCTGGTGTCACGCTATCCTGAGTGGTCCACTCATCCGCCGCGCCGATCATGCCTACCTACCTCTACGAGACCATTCCTTCGTCCGCGTCTGAAGCGGTCGAGCGCTTCGAGGTGCGCCAGTCGTTCACCGAGCCGGTGCTCGCCGTACATCCGGAGACCGGGGCGCCTGTGCGCCGCGTGATCTCGGGTGGAATGGGGTTGATGACGAAAGGCGCGACCGACGCTGGAGCGCTCCCGGAGCCGGGCCCGGGGTGTGGCCCGGGATCATGTGGGTGCGGGCGCTTCTGATCACGCCAGGCCGCCCAGCCACAGCCGGATCTCGTACATCTCTGGCGTCACGCCTAACGAGCTGCCGTAGGCGGTCTCGATCTCTTCCAGCAGTTCGGCTGGATCGATGTCGTAGTCCTCGCCTGATGTGTTGAGCGAGTCGGTCTCCCACTCCTTGACGCGCACGCGCCCGTCGTACGGACGGCCAACCAGCAGAAGGCGCTCGGGGCCGCGTTTGGCGCCGCCGATGCGTACGGTCAGGAACTGCGGGTCGCCTAACGAGTCGAAATCGCCGGAGTCCATGGAGTGCATTCGTAAGATGAGATCGGCGCGACGACGGCCAGCGACCGCTGGCGTCGCTTCGTTCCCCTACAGCGCCAACCGCCGGTCGACCACCATCGCCAGAAACAGCAGCGCGAGATAGAGCAGCGAGTATTTGTAGACTGCCCACGCGGGCTTGGTCCAGACCTCGGCGCTGCGAATCTTGAGCACCCCGCGAAGGAGAATGCCGCCCAACACCAGTGCACACACCATGTAGACGAGGCCAAATGCACCGAAGGCGACGGGGAGCACTGTCAGCGCGAGGAGAATGAGCGTGTACCAGAGCATCTGGTTCATGGTTTCCCGCTCGCCCCAGATCAACGGTGCCATCGGCACGCCCGCTTTGCCGTAGTCCTTCTGCTTGAGCAAGGCCAGCGCCCAGAAGTGCGGCGGTGTCCAGTAGAAAACAATCAGGAAGAGATAGAGCGCGGTGAGATCGATGCGTCCGGTGACGGCGGCCCACCCGACGAGGGGCGGAAAGGCTCCCGCGGCGCCTCCAATCACGATGTTTTGCGGTGAGGTGCGCTTGAGCCAGCGGGTGTAGATGAAGACATAGAAGTAGAAGCCGCCTAACGCGAGCGCTGCCGTCAGCAAGTTCACGAAGTGGCCGAGGAGCCACGTGGCGGCAACCGCCAGCGCGACGCCAAAGGAGAGCACAGCGACCGGCGTCATACGCCCGCTCGGAATCGGGCGCAGGCGCGTGCGCGACATGACATCGTCGATATCGCGGTCCATGTACATGTTCACCGCGTTCGCGCCGCCGGCCATCATGTAGCCGCCGATGCAGACGATGAGGACGTCGAGCCACGATGGGCTGCCGGCGACATACATCGGCGCCACGGTCGTGACGAGGAGGAGCGAGATGATGCGCGGCTTCGTCAACGAGACGAAGTCGCGGACGGCGCTTTCGGGACGTGCCTCCGCCATGGCCAACTCGCTCACGCTTCCGCTCCAGCAAACGAAGGCTTTGGCGACGGTTTGGTCGCCAGGCGTCCAGCGCCGCCTAACGATGTGCGACGCGCGATGAGTGCGAAGAAGAAGACCGCGATCCAGAGCGCGGTGCCGACCGCCTCGTGCAGCGAGCGCCAGACGGGCGGAAGCTGCATCTCGACCATCACGGCGGCCACGAGAATCTGAACGACGCAGAGTGCGACACAGATGCGCGCGAGAGCGCTCATCCGTCGCTCACCGCGCTTTGCCGTGGCAATCGTTAGGCCGATCAGGTGAAAGAAGAGCGCGAAGGCCACCAGGCGATGCACGAACTGCACATGCTGCGACGGCTCGGTCGGGAGGAGACCGCCGCTACAGAGGGGAAAGCCCGTGCAGGCGGAATTTGCGCCAGGGATATGCGCCGTGAGCGCGCCGAGTACGAGGGCGATAAAGGCAATGGCTGCGGCCCACGTCGCGCCACGTGCCGTCTTGTAGGACGAGACCCAGTCGGCGATGGAATGGTGTGGTGCGAAAGAGGAGGGTGATGGTTGGTTGGCGAAGGGCGCGTATTCTGGAATTTGGGGGGGGCCCCCCGCCCGCACGATCGCGACCACCAACGCTCCCAGCAGCGACATCGCAATCGCCAAATGCGTCACGATCACGGTCTTGTTCGTCAGCTCCAGCTTCACCACGACCGCACCAAACAGCGCCGCGGCAATCACCAGCGCCGCCGCAAGCGCCACTGGGCGGAACACACCGTTCGGTCCAGAGACGCCGGGCAATCGACGCCGCACCCACGTCAATACCAGCAGCGCCACGATTGCCGTCGACAGAGTGGCCGCGAAGTAACGGTGCGACACCTCGATGATCAGGTCGATGCGATTGAACGGCGGAAACCAATAGCCATGGCATTTGGGCCAGTGGTCACCGCAGCCGAGTCCGGAGCCGGTAATGCGTACGATGGCTCCGAAGACGATGTGGCCAAAGCCCAGCGCGAGTGCGACCCACGCGAGGCGGCGAATACCCTTCATGTCGTATAAATAGGTTGCGCGTGTTGCACTGGCACCGGATGTCCAGACACCGGTTGCGATGGCGACGGTGCGCGTAGCGGAAGCGAGCGCCACGTCCAAACCAGGACGAGCGCGAGAATAGCGGCGGGGAGAAAGACCCAGAAAATCTCACGGATCTTCGATGCCGCGGTTGTCGAGGCACCGGGGGTTCGCCCCGCGAGTGCCGCGCGAATCACTGCAAACTGGGCTACGACGGTGATGGCCGCCGCGCACCAGAAGAGTATTTCCGCAATGTTTGGATACGCCACGCTTCGGCTGCGGCAAGGAGGAAAAAGAGGGCGTCGCCCGCGGTGAAAGGTGTACGCCGCGTACAGGCGATTCAACCGCTTGCAGATTGCGCCCCTCCCCTATCTCGCAGCAGCGGGGTAGCATTGCCGACCATGCCCATACCCACCGAAGAGGCTTCTCCCGTTTCCTCGGCCGAGTCCGCGCCGACGGGAGCGCTCCCTCGACGCATCGGACTCTGGAGTGCGATCGCAGTCTGCGTCGGCTCCACCATCGGCTCTGGAATCTTTCGCTCCCCCGCCGGCGTCGCCGATAAGATTCCCGGACCGTTACCGCTGCTGTCAGTTTGGGCGGTTGGGGGAGTCTTTGCGATTTGCGGTGCGTTGACGCTCGCGGAGGTCGCCAGCGCCATTCCGCAAACAGGTGGTTTCTACGCCTTTCTTCGGGAGGGGTGGGGGCGCCTGTATGCGTTCCTCTTCGGATGGGCGCAGCTGTCCGTCGTGCGCGCTGCCGCGTTAGGCGCCATCGCCATCACGTTCGCCGAGTACTTCATTCGCGTGTTAGGCTTTGATCCGCGTATCGCGCCGTACGATCAATACGCGCGGTATCTCGCGGCCGCGGCCATTGTCCTCACGGGGACGATGAATATCCTCGGCGTCAAGTTCGCGACGGCGCTGACGAACCTAACGACGATCGCAAAGTACGGCGGACTCGTTTTCATCGTCGTCATCGCGTTGTTCCTTGGACTTCCCAAGACTGGCGGACATTTCACGCCGTGGATCCCGCCGGGATCATTTGTCCTCAGTAGCGCGGGGCTGGCACTCGTCTCGGCGCTGTGGGCCTACGATGGGTGGGGAGATGTCTCGTACGTCGCCGGAGAGGTGACCGAGCCTCAGCGCAACCTTCCGCGCGCGCTGATCGGCGGAACGCTGGCCGTCATCGTCATCTATTCGCTCGCGAATCTGGCGTACCTCTCGGTGTTGTCGGTCGATGAGATTCGCGTCTCCAAACTCGTCGCGGCTGATGTCGCGGAGCGCGTTATCGGCCGTCCCGGGGTGGTCATCGTCTCCGTGACGGTGATGCTTTCGACATTTGGAACTCTGAGCGCCGTCTTGCTCACGTCTCCGCGGGTCCTGTTCGCGATGGCCGACGACGGGATGTTGTTCAAGCAGGTGGCGCGGGTGCATCCCCGCTTCAAGACGCCATACGTCGCGATCGCACTCGTCGGGACGCTCGGTTTCATCTTCGTCCTTCTCCGGTCGTTCGAGCAGCTGGCAGACGCCTTCGTGATCGCCATGCTTCCGTTCTACGGTGGGGGAGTCGCAGCGGTCTATCGTCTGCGGGCTCGTCCCGGCTATGTACCGAAATTCAAGACGCCGGGATATCCGATAGTCCCCGCAGTCTTTCTTGCGTCGGTGATTTTCCTGTTAGTGAATGCGCTGAGTGACGCCGGAAGCCGAGAGGCGACGGCGAAGACGCTTGGGATCGTGGTCGCGGGCGTTCCAATCTGGTGGATCTGGTTGCGCAAGGGGCGTCGGTAATCGCGCCGGTGCTGCGCCGCGCGCTAGCTTCCCCTCGGATGCGGTGACAGCGATTGAAACTCTGTCACGGCCTCGGCAATTTTCAGTGCCCCTCCAGAGCGCACAGAACGCGTTCGCAGCGGGCATCCGTTTTCCCCAGGGACCCACATGAGAATTTCTCGTCTACGTAAGGCACTTGTCGCCGCGTTGGTCGTGGCGCTGAGTGCGGGCTCGCGCACGGCCCTCGCTCAAGGCGTCACGACGGGCGCCGTCGGCGGATCGGTCACCGATTCGGCCGGAAATGCATTGGCAAATGTTCAGATTCGCATTCTCAACAAAGCGACTGGATTTGCAGCTGGCGGGCTGACCCGCGATGATGGTCGTTACTTCGTACAGGGACTCGAGGTCGGCGGACCGTACGAAGTCACCGCGCGCCGCATCGGCTTCGCGCCACAAACACGCGACAACCAGTTCGTCGCGCTTTCGCAGACGCTGCGCCTGGACTTCAAGCTGACGGCGCAAGTCACGCAGGTCGCCGGCGTCCGCATTCTCTCGCAAACCGGCTCAGAAGTTTTCGCGCCGACCAACACCAGCGTGAAGACCGTCATCTCCGACACGACGCTGACTCGCGTTCCGTCGTTGACGCGTAACCTCGTCGACTACGTGCGCATCACGCCGCAGGTCTCGCAAACTGGTCCGGGCAATTCAGCGGGCGGTATGTCGAACCGCATGAACAACGTGCAGATCGACGGCGCGACGGAGCGCGATGTCTTCGGACTTGGCACCACAGGCCAGCCGGGCGCCGAGGTGAACTCGAAGTCGGTGTCGATCGATGCGGTGAAGGAGTTTCAGGTGCTGCTCGCGCCTTATGACGTTCGGCAGGGCAACTTCGGCGGACTCCTCCTCAACGCCGTCACCAAGAGCGGCACGAACTCCACGCACGGCACGGCGTTCTACTTCTATCGCAACGAGAAGTTCGGTGCCGACACGAGCGTGTTGCGCGCGACGCCGTTCGATCGCACGCAGTACGGCTTCACGTTAGGCGGCCCGATCATCAAGAACAAACTGCACTATTTCATCGCACCCGAATTCCAGACCGAAAACTCTCCCGTCTCTGGGCCGTACTTCGGACAGCCGGCAGGTCAGAAGCCGGCCTTCGGAATGACCGACGCCGATCGCCAGCGCTTCGAAAGCATCATGGGGCAGCTCGGCGAAACGCGACTCGGCTCCACCGGGACGGTGAATATCCCCAACCCGCTCTCGAACATCTTCGGCCGTCTCGATTACCGCATCAATGACGTGCACCGACTGGTCTTCCGCTACAACTACAGCAAGGGCGAGCGTCTCCGTCAACAGAACAACCGCGGTTCGACGGCAATCGTGTACTCCAGCAACTTCCACGATTTCACGAACATCAAGAACGCTCCGGTTGCTCAGCTCTTCTCGAACTTCAAGAACGGCTCGTCCAACGAGTTGTTCGTCAGCTACAACAGCTGGTACAACCGCCGTAATCCGGAGTCGAACTTCCCGCAGATCCGCATCAACACCATCGTTGGCCCGAACGGCAACGCGTCGATCCTCGCGGGTGCCGACCAGTTCTCGCAGGGTAACACGCTCGATACGAAGACGTGGGAAATCACCGACAACTTCACGTTCCGGCCGATGGGGAAACACACCATCACCGTCGGCACTCGTAACGAGTACGTGTGGCTGAACAATCTCTTCACGCAGTCCTCGTTAGGCGTCTGGTCATTCCGTAACCTTGACTCGCTGGCCGCGGGCAATGCGAACTCGTTCCGCAAGGCACTGATCCTCAGCAATGGTGGCAACGTCGAGTTCAGGGGATTGCAGAACGCCTTCTACGCGCAGGACCAATGGCAGCCGACGGAGCGCTTCACGGTCACCGGCGGCCTCCGCTTCGACATCTCGTCGTACCTGAACGACATCGCGTACAACGCCGCGATCGATAGCGCGTACGGACGTCGCACGGACGACATTCCGAAGAGCACCGTGCAGTTCTCGCCCCGCGTCGGCTTCAACTGGGATGTGACCGGTGACGCGCAGAACCAGATTCGCGGTGGTGTCGGACTCTTCGTCGGCACGCCGCCGTACGTCTGGCTCGAGAACGCGTACGTGAACTCCGGCAACTTCATCACCTTCCTCAACTGCAACACGAACGGATCGACGGCGCCCGCGCCGGCCTTCACACGCGATCCCAGCACGATCACCACGTGCCGCAACGGCCAGGGGACGAAGCCGATCGGTGACGTCAACTTCCTTTCGAAGAGCCTGAAGTTCCCGCAGCCGCTGCGCGCCTCGTTAGGCTACGATCGCCAGCTCCCGGGCGATCTCATCGCGTCGTTCGACGGATTGTTCTCCAAGACGCTCAACCAGCTCTTCTTCGTCTCCAAGAACGTTCAGGGTTCGACGGGCACGGGGCAGGGCGGGCGCGTGCTCTACATCAATACCGTGAACGCTGGCAACGGAAGCGCGACGCTCCTGCCGCCGCCGTCCGTCACCGCCAACGGTGGTACCGCGCGCTTCAGCACCGCCGTCGATCTGCTGAATCAGAACAAGGACTACGCGTACAACCTCACCGCTCAGCTCCGCAAGCGGTACTCGAACCACTGGGAAGGGCAGGTGGCGTACACGTACTCGCGCGCCCGCGACGTACAGAGCTTCACCTCAAGCACCGCGTTGTCCAACTGGCAGTTCGGCCGCACCCTCTCTGGTCGCCAGGACGAGGCCTTCACCGGCATTTCCTTGTTTGACCAGCCGCACAAGATCTCGGCAGCTGCAACGTATACGCTCAACTGGCTGAAGAAGCTCTCGACCGACTTCTCGGTGCTGTACGCCGGCGTGAGCGGCGCGCCGCACGACTACACCTATGCATCCAGTGGCGGCACGTCAGGTGACTTGAACGGGGATGGCTCATCCGGCAATGACCTGATCTACATCCCGAAGAGCACGACCGATCCCGCCGAGATTCAGTTCCGCGACATCACCAGCGGATCCAACGTCACCAGCAGTGCGGCGAACCAGGCCGCTCAGTTCGAGAAGTTCATCACCGAGTCGAAGTGCTTGCAGGGACACCGCGGCGAGATCTTACAGCGTAATTCCTGCCGTCTTCCCTTCTCGAACCAGGTAGACGTCGCCATCCGCCAGAACCTTCCGCTCATCGGCGGACAGAAGCTGGCCGTGCAGCTGGACATCTTCAACTTCGGCAACCTGTTGAACAAGAACTGGGGCATTCAGCAATTCTCCCCGCTCTCGAGCAACAGCAACATCCCGCTCCTCCGCCACGTCGGATATTCCAGCACGAACGCGGCGACTGCCACACCGGTGGTTCAGTTCTCCCCGCCAGCCGGCGGCGAATACATCAACGGCGTCGTGGTCTCCAACTTCTGGCGCACACAGATCTCGGTTCGCTACTCGTTCTAAACAAGAGAACCAACTAAAATCGTTAGGCAGCAACGCAAAGGCGCGCCGGGAGAAATACCCGGCGCGCCTTTCGTTTGTCCCTTCGGTAGAGCACTTAGAAAATCGAGAGGTTCACGTACTTCCTGGGGTTCTTCTTGAGATCGGCGGTGAGCGAATCAACGCGCGCCATCACCGACCGGAGATCGTTGTAGAGCCCAGGATCGCTGAGCAGCTTTCCGACCGTGCCATTTCCGCTGTCGACCTTCGCCAGCACGGAATTGAGCCTGTCCGACGTGGTCTTCAACTCGTTCGTCACGCTCTGCATGTTCTGGCTCGCGGCGCGCAACGCCCGCACCGTCGAATCCACCTGCGTCGAATCGATGGCCGCCGCGCGTGAACGCACGACCCCAAGCGTCGCCTGCAGCTCGCGCGATTGAAGCGCCGCAATCTGCCCCAACTGGGCGACCAAACGATTGCTAGCAGCCAGCGTCAACCGGATCTCGGCGATGCCGCCGCTGTCCACCAATTGCTCGCGCGCGCTCCCAAGGATGGAGTTGACGCCTTGCGTGATCGTGTCAGCGCGCGCCGTGAGTGCGGCGATACCCACCGCCGCCTTTCCAACCGGGACGGTGTCGCCAGGCGCATACGATTGCGCGTTAGGCGCTGCGGGCGTGAGCGCAATGGCGACGTCTCCAAAGAATCCGTTCGCCACCACCGTCGCGCTTGTCCCCTTCGGCACCTTGTAGTCTTTCTGAATCCGATACGTCGCCACCAACGTTCCGCGCGGATCCAGTTCGACCTTGTCGACGAATCCGACGGTTACGCCGACGAGCCAGACGGGCTGTCCCTGCTTGAGCCCCGCTCCCCATGGAAAGCGAGAATACAGAGGATATCCGTTCGAAAGCCCGCCCCGCGCTAACCACAACGCGCCGAGGACTGCCACGGTGACCGCCACCGTCGTGAACATCCCTACGAGTACTTCGTCGCGCCTTTTCATCCCTGGAGTTGATTGGCAAGGAGTGAGGCCGTGAGTGCATCAAGAACAAGAATCGCTACGGACGTAACGACGACCGCCTTCGCCGTCGAGCGTCCCACGCCTTCTGCACCAACATCGGTCACGAACCCTTCGTACGAACACAAAAAGGCAATTGCCGCACCGAAGATCGTTGCTTTGATCAGCGAATACGCGATCTGGAAGAACGTGTACGACAACCGCAACCCTTCGGAGAACTGCGCCCATGTCACGTCGGTGGCGGACACAGACGTCATGAACGCGGTGGAGACACCAACCGCGTTCGCAAAGATCACCAGCAACGGGAGCATCAACGTCGCCGCGATCAATCGCGGCACGATGAGATACGCTACCGGATCATATGACAAAGTCTCAAGTGCATCGATCTGCTCGGTCACGCGCATCGTTCCAATTTCGGCCGTCATGCGCGCGCCCACACGCCCCGTCAGCACCAATCCCGTGAGCAGAGGTCCGAGTTCGAGGATGATCATCTGTCGCGAAATCAATCCAACGACAGAAAGCTGCACGCCTGGAAAGAGTTGATATCGCGTTTGCAGCGCGATGACCGAACCGATGAACGCCGCAACGATGGCTGTGAGGGGTAGGGAATCGAGTCCGATCCGACGCATCTGCGCTGCCGTGAGGGGAACATATGTCCTCCACTCGGTTGCGAACGCGCGTACGATATCTCGGAAGAAGTAGACGCGATCGCCAACATCGGCGAAGAATCCAACGCCGATCCGTGCTATCCTGCGAAAGACTCGAATGCCGGCGCGCTGTACGACGGGGAATTCTTCCGTCTCGCGATGCGTCCCCGTCATCGGCGACGTGATCAAGTACGCACCCGTGCCAGCATGATGAGACCGATGATCGCGAACACGCCATTGGGCAGCCACGCCGCCATTTCTGGCGTCAGAACGCCCTTTCCGCCAATCGCCTTCGTGAGCTGAATCATGATGAGGAAGACGATCGTCGTCCCGAGAGAAATGCCGATTCCGTAGGCGGTGCCGCCGCGCTGCGTACTCGTGGCAAGTGGCGCGCCGAAGAGTGCGATGATGATGCAGGTGACGGGAATGGCCAGCTTGAGGGCACGTTCGACCTTCAGAACGTTGACGTCGCTCCCTGAACGCTCCAACGCCTGAATGTATCGTCCAAGTTCCTTGTATCCCATGTCGCCGGGTGCCTTGGACGATGCCATCAGCTGCTGCGGCGTCTCGAGCAGATTCCGGTCGTGCAACGAATCAAACCGAAATGCGACGTCGCGCCCGGTGCCCGGAACGATGTGCATCGTCCCGTTCTTGAGCGTCCATCCACGCCGATCCTTGAACGATGCCGTCGGTGCGGAGACCACGTACGATGGATAGTGTGAATCGGTCTCCAGTCCCTTGCGTTCGAGCTCGAGCCCTTCCAACTCGCCGTGTTCGACGTTGAGTGACTGCGCCTTGTAGACGCGCCCGCGGTCAGCTGCAAAGGTGAAGTTGTAGCGCTCATTGCCGTTGGCGAACTTGCGCTCCTGCCGCAGCTCCTCACGCCTCTTGTTGGATGCCGGCGCCATCTCGCCGACGGCTAACGCGAGTCCCGAGGCGAGCAGCGCTCCGATGAAGATGGGCATCGTTAGGCGGTGAAACGACACCCCCGACGCCTTGGCCGCCGTGATCTCCGCGTGCCGCGTGAATGCACCGATGGCGAATACCGTCGCGAATAGCACCGACGCGGGGAGCGCCATGAACATCGAATCGGGAATCGAGTAGACGTAGCTCATCGCGATGGCCTGCACGGTGAGCTTCCGATTCAAATATTTGTCGATGTTGTCGACCAGGTCGAAGATCGTGACGATGACCGGAAAGCCTAACGCCGTCCCGAGAAAGATCTTCGTCCACTCGCCGAACACATAACGGTCGAGTGGGCGCAGGAACCAGCGCATCATGCGGTTTGCTCCTGACGACGTGTGACTTTGGACGCCGTGCGCGCCTTTCGCTTCCACCTAAAGCGATCGAGCAGCTCGCTGATGTCGCCGCCGCGATTGTTCGCGCTCGTCGACTCGATACGGGCAAGAAGACCCAGCCCAATGGCGGTGAACAGTATGTTGGCCGCCCACATCGCCCAGAACGGACTGAGGATTCCACGATCGGCGAGCGCTTCGCCGGCGATAAGCCCAACGTAGTACAGCGCGAAGACGCCAAGACTCACCCCGATCACCAGCCCCACCCCGCCACGCGGGAATCGGAGCGCAAGCGGTGCACCGAGCAAGACGAACACAATGCACGCCGCTGAGATCGCGAACTTCTTCTGGATCTCGACATCGTACGAGTCCATCTGATTGCGCGATGCGAGCATGAGGCCGCGCGACGACTCCATCGCGACCCCCGATGGCAGCGAGCTCGTTATCCCAGTACTCGGCGCGATCTGCGACGCGGCCAACCCGTTAGGCAGCTTCTTCGACGTGTCCGCCGTTGGCGTCGGCGTATTTGATCGGATCGCACCAGGATAAATCGTATCGCCGTTCACCACGCGCACTCCCGGCGGAAGCTGCGCTGGCGGAACCTGCCCCGGAGGAATTTGCCCCGGAGGCGCTTGCCCCGGAGGGGCTTGGACCGGAGGCACCGCGGCGGACGGCGATATCGGTGCGATCAATGCTTTGGCCAAACTGTCGGCATGTCCTCCCGCCTTGGCAAGGCTGTCACCGCGCGACTTCGCAAGACTGTCGCTACGCGCCTTGGCGAGACTGTCCGCGTGCGCCTTTGCGGCGTCGGCCGCGCGCTTCGTCGTATCTCCCCCAGCCTTCTGACGCGCGGTGTCCTGCGCAGCGGCCGGTGCCTGCGCGTACGCCGAACGCGGCAGGAGCAAGTCGCCCGCCGATCCGCCTAACGCGAGGAGCGTGAGCTTTCCCCATCCGCGACGCTCGAGGTAATACAGCGCGTCGCAATACGAACGCCCTAACGAGCGCCGGCGTGCACGCGGCGCTCGCTGCCCCGGAATCCACGGCGGCACGATGAGCTGATCGACGGTCGAACGCGGGTCTTTCTGCTGTGCCGCGGCTGCGCGTTTGTAGTCGTCGTACGCGCGGAAGTAGTCGCGCTCGTAGCGCGCCACCTCGTTCTGGAGCTCGCATACCGACATCTCGCGGTCGCTCTTGTACGTGTCACTCGAGTCGCGCGTCAGCGCATTGGCGACGCCGCGGACGCGAATCAGGTCGGTCTTATAGAAGAGGCGTTGCAGCTGAGTCGGCGTATCGCGCGGAATCTCCTGCATGAAGCCGTCGTACAGCTTGAGCTGCAGATCCGACCCCCCCTCCGCGAAGTTCATCGTTCCGCTGTCGGCATAAATCGTCCGCCGGCGGAGAGGATCGCTGAGGTCGTAGATCGTGACCTCCTTCATCTTGTTCGTGCCGCGATCCAGATGGTTGGTACGCAAGAAGAACTGCTGTGGCGACACCTCGTTGATGATCTGCTCCTTGAGTGCGAACGTCGGCTTCTTACGCGCAATATCTCCCTGGAGCGTTCGCAGCCTATGGTTGGCGCGCGGGAGAATCTGGTCATTGAAAACCACCATGACCACCGTCAGGAAGATGCTCCCGATGAGCGCCGGCACGATCAACGTCGCGATCGACACGCCGTTCGCTTTGAGCGCCGTGATCTCGTTTTCGGACGCCAGTCGAGAGAAGGCGTACAGCACCGAAACGAGGATCGCCATCGGCAACGTCATCGCGACCGTAAACGGCACCGAGAGCATGAAAAACTCGGCAATCACGTTCCACGACAGTCCCTTCCCGACGAGATTCCCGAGCTGCTTGGCCACGTAATTCAGCAGCATCAGGGAAGTGAGTGCCGAGAGTGCGAAGACCAAGGGGCCGACGTGCTCTCGCAGGACGTACTTGTGGATTATCTTCACGCTCGCTGTGTACCTGGCAATCGGCTCGCCGGTCGCGGGATGGAACTGGGAGAGGTAGGCCCCGATAAAAGGAGAGCACTGCCTCGCCCGTCGTCGCAGAAAGCCACGTAATATAGCCCTCGCATCGGCATCAGAGCTGGGGGCTTGGGCGCTGAACCCTCGGCTGATACCCTACCGCCTCCGATTGGTGCGCGAAGCCCAGCTCGCCCTTTTCTGCGCGTGTATAACGCTCGGCGCCGGAGTGCTGGGCGCGCAGTCACCGCGTCGGGACTCGGCGCGCGTGGCATCGCCCTCACCTTCTCGCGCTACCGCGCGCGCTACCAAGCCGGGTCTCGACTCGTCGCTCTCCATCCAGCTCTTCACCCGCATCGAGGCAAAGGGGGAGCGGATCCAGAACGACCGCTGCGCGATCTCTCAGCTCTTTTCTGTCGGCTTTACCTGCCAGTCGGGCTTCACCCCCGCCCTCGACGTCCAGTTCAACCTGAAGACGGCAGGCTCCTTCGCCGACCGCGTCAAGGTCGACGTCGACTACGACTCACAACGTGAGTTCGACGGGTCCAACAAGATCTCGGTCGCGTATGAGGGGACACCTAACGCGAAGCTTCAGAAGGTTGAAGTCGGAAATGTCTTCTTCACGCCACCCCCGTCACGCTTCATCTCGTCGGGGATTCCAAGTGGCAACTTCGGTGTGCAGGCCGAGGCGAAGTTCGGTTCGATGCGCCTCACCGCGATTGCCGCGCAGCAGAAGGGGAACGTGGTGCGCGATCAGGTCTTCACCATCGGTCGGCGCACGACGCAGGCGGTGGATCGTGAACTCGAAGACTATCAGATCGAACCGCGCCGCTTTTTCTTCACCATCGATCCGCAGCTATTCGGCGCGGCGTATCCGAACGTAGACATTCTCAATGCGCGCCAGATGGAGGCGCTTGCCGCGGCGCTTCCCGACACGGTTCGTCCTTCTCGCGTGTCGGTGTACCGCCTCATCCTTGGTGGTCAACCTCCCAATCCCAACGGCCCGCGCTTTCAATTACTCGGCGATCCGCTATCGCGAGCCGGACAGGTGTACGAGTTGTTGCGCGAATCGGTGGATTACTACGTCGATCCGTCGCAATTGTGGATCGCGCTCGTTAGGCCGCTGGCGCTCAACAACGAGCGGTTGGTCGTCGCGTATTCGCTGCGGATCAACGGGCGCGACACCGTCATCGCCGGAGTAGGTGGCACGCCCGATCTCGAGTTCGTCCCCGGGCGCACGCAGTACGCCAATCTCTTGTGGGATCCGCAAGTCACGCCGGACTCACCAGCATTTCGCCGGGAGATACGATCTGTCTATCGTGTCGGCGGCGAAGACGTGAGGCGCGAAAGTGTGGGTGTGCGCATCGTCGCGGGGACCAGCGCCGACCAGGAGAAACCGCCTGGTGGAAGTGCACAGACGTATCTGCAACTGTTCGGTCTGGCCCAACTGGCGAATGCATCAACGTTTGACGGCGAGAACCGTCTGTGGCCGCGGGCCAATGATCCGAACTTCCTGATTGCCAACACGCCTGGGACACGAATTTTTCGCGACCAGTTTCTTGTCTTTCCGTCGCTCGAGCCCTTCTCGCGGCGAGGGTTGGCGCGACCATTTGCTGTTGCCGCCAACGACACGATTTACCGAACGCCAAGCGAGTACCTGTACTCGCCGCAACACCCGCAGTCGTACTATCGGCTGCGACTGCACTATGATGTCTCGGGCGAAGGCGCGATGGGGACGATTGCCCTCAACTCCGTGCAGGTGCGGCCCGGAAGCGAGCGCCTAACGCTGGACGGTCGCCCGCTGGTGAAGGGAATCGACTATGAGATCGACTACGACCTCGGGCGGGTGCAACTCCTTCGTCCCGACACGCTCATGGCGCGACCACGACAGGTCGTGGTGCGCTACGAAGAGAACCCGTTGTTCGCCTCCATTCCGACGTCGATTCTCGGTCTCAGCAGCCAATGGTCCCTGCCTAACGGGCGCATCAATTTTGTCGCCATTTCGCAGTCGCAGCGCACCACGTTCACGCGCCCCCCGTTGGGTTTCGAGCCGCAGGCGTCGCTCGTTGCCGGCGTGTCGGCAAACTTCGGGTGGTCGCTCCCGTCGCTGGCGGGGATGTTTTCGCGCGCGGTCGCATCAACGTCCGTGCCGAGTGCGGCGCAGCGACGCATTCCGCGATTGGACGTGCAGGCGGAGTTCGCCGTCAGCCAGCCGAACCAGAAGGGAAACCAGCAGGCCTACGTCGAGTCGTTCGAGGGAGAAGGTGGAACGAACGTCAATCTCCTCGACGCTCAATGGCAAGTCTCGTCGCAACCCGCGTTAGGCACCGCCCTCAAGGCGCGGTTCGATCCGGCCACCTTCGACACGTCGCGCGCGTCGACGATCGCATTTCAGAACTCCGGACTCGGAATCGACGGGAAGAACATCCAATTCACCTTTTCCGATATCGACCCCCAAGCGACGCTGGCCGGCGTTGGCTTTCTCGCGCCCGAACCCGCGCTGTGGCTCACGCTCTACCCGTTAGGCGTCGGCGGGTTGTATGACGCGGCGTCTCGTTCGTATCGCTGGCAGACCGGGAAGACCGCCAACGGGCGTCACTGGCGATCGGTGCGGACGATCTTTGGCCAAGCCGGTAGTGGAATCGATCTGTCCCGAGGCGAGCAACTCGAATTCTGGACGTTGATCGACACGACGGGGTCGGTGCGGCAACGCAATCCGACGTTTGTCTTTGACTTTGGCGATGTATCGGAGAACTCCGTGGCGTTTGCGCCAGAGACGCTCACGGTATCGGCCGGCGACTCGGCCTTTCGCGGCAAGCAGCTGCAAGGTTTCGACCGGCTCGACAGTGAGCGCGACGCGTTCTCTCGCGCGTTCAACGCGGACGTGAATGACGTCGGTTTGCCGGGCGACGTTGTTGACAGGCTCCAGGTGCGCGGCGATCAGGGAAGTCGACTTGCCACCAACGTCCCCATTTGCCGGCGCGGGATTGGCGGGACGCGCGTACTCGGCGATGCGCAGATCGATTGCACGGTGCGCAACGGACGGCTCGATGAAGAAGATATCGATCAGGACAACTCGCTCAATTTCACGTCAAAGGAGCGGGAGCAGGAGAAGGTTCGTCGTTACATCGTCGATCTTTCCGACCGGCGGACGTATTCCCGGATCGGAAAGTGTGGCGTCGTCGTACAGGATGTGAATGGCGCGTATCCCGCTGGTGGTCGTCTGTGCTGGGTACAGGTGCGCCTGCCATTCAGCGCGCCTAACGATTCGACCGCCGGCGGGCCACCCATTCGCCGGATCCGCGCGCTTCGCGTGACGATGGTCTCCGGGCTCACGCTCGCGCCGACGCAGTTCTCGGTCGCCCCACTCGTTAGGCTTCGGGTCGTCGGGTCGCCCTGGTTGAAGCGGTCCGAGCGCCCACTGCAGGGCATTGCCGGGAGCCGGCAGTCGCTCACCGGTTCCGTCATCGCGACGGTCATTGGCACCCAGGATCGCGATTCCACGCGCGGCATCTTCTACGATCCGCCGCCGGGAGTGGTAGAAGTCACCGATTTGCAGCAGGGGAATTTCAGTGCCGAACGCGTGCAGGTGAACGAGCGCTCGCTGCGCTTGCTGGCGACGAACCTTGCCGCTGGCGAGCGCGCCGAGGCGTTTTACCGATTTCCTGAAGGACAGCGCTCGCTGATGAGCTATCGCGAGATGCGGCTCTGGGCGCGCGGGCGCGGGCGCGGATGGGGCACAAACGGCGTGCTGAACTTCTATGTGAAGATTGGGCGCGACGCCGACAACTTCTACATGTACCGCCAGGAAGTGAAAGAAGGAAACACGCGCGCGGCGTGGGAGCCTGAGATCCACGTCAACTTCCAGAAGTTCTATGACCTGCGTGCCAAACTGCAGAATGCATTTCTGCAGGGACGTCCGGATTTGCTTGAATGCTCGCCAAAGGATTCGATCCTTGTCGCGCTGAGCGCGCTCCCGGTGACGGGACGCGCCGATCGCTATGCGGCGTGCGAGGATGGTTACGTGGTGTACACCGTCGACCCCGCCGTCACGCCTCCCAATCTCGCCGCCGTGCAAGAACTTGCGGTCGGCATGGTGCGGCTCGATTCGTTAGGCGGCAGTAACCCGCCAATCAACGGCGACACGTTGGAGCTTTGGGTCGACGACATCCGTCTCGCCAATGCCGTGCAGACGAACGGCTACGCGGGTGAGGTCAGCGCGTCGCTCAACATGGGCGATTTCGGCATGCTGCGCGTCGGCGTGCGCCGGCGGGATCCAAACTTTCGCCAGTTAGGGGAGCAGCCGTCGTTTCTTACCAACGATGATCTCGAGCTGACGTCATCGTGGCGGCTCGATCGTTTTCTCCCCGCAGGGTGGGGGCTCGCCCTACCGCTCACCGTGACACATCGCGCGAGCGGTGCCGATCCGCAGTTCGTCTCGCGTTCCGACATTGCGGGATCGGCTGTTCCCGGACTTCGAAGTCCGCGCGCGCAGCAGACGACGTATTCCCTCAACGCGCGCCGCATCGTTCCCGCCGACGGAGGGTGGTACGCCCCAATCGTGAACAACATCACGATTGACGGCGCGGCCAACACGGTCGGCAATCGCACGGAATTCCAGAACGGGAGAGTGCGGGACTACAACCTTGCCGTCGACTACTCGAGCGGTGGGTTCTTCGGCAGCGGCGCAACGGATACAACACCGGCGCACCCGTGGCAGGTCGCCCTCCCGTGGGGCGGCGGAGCGCTGCGACTTTCCCCGTCGCTTGTCCGCCTAACGACGGCCGTCGTGCACGCCACCGACTCGCGCGCCTCGTACCTCAAGCCCGCCTCCGCCTTCGACGATTCCGCCAACGTCGTCCGCGGATTGCAGGAAGTCTGGCGCAGCGTCGCCACGATCGAGTTGCAGCCGCTCTCGGGCGTGACCGCACGTTGGGATGCGACCACCGTACACGACCTTCGCAACTACGGAGACTCCACACAGAATGCGATCGCGGCGAGCGCGGAACGCGGACAGTTCGCGGGCATCGACATGGGGCTGGAGCGCGAGCGCTCGATGCAGGCGACGATCACGTACGCTCCCGTCATGCAAGGGTGGTTGCGCCCGCGCCTCGCGGTGGCGAGCACGTACTCGATGTTGCGAGACCCAAACAATCGCGCTTTTGGCTCAACCATCAGCAACGGCGTGTCGACGCCGGTTCTCCCGAGTCGGCTCGGCAACACGCAAGTCCTCACCGCCGCCACGACGATTGATCTCCCGCTCGCGGTGGCCGCGATTGCAGCTGACGGGTCGCTTCTGCGGCGCGCCGCCTCCGTCTTCCGCCCCATCGACGTCACCTTCACCAGGAATCAATTGTCATCGTACGATGGCGTGCCGCTCACGCCCGGCTTTGGCTACCAACTCGGCGTCGGCGGCATCGATGCGTTCCGCTCGCTCAGAGGAATCGATGCCTCGAGCGCTGGCGCGAGTTCGGAGCTCGTTGTGGCCAATGCCCTCGCGCTCCCCGGCGGACTCACGGTCACCAACCGCATGCAGCGCACCGATGCTCGCCACTGGGCGCGCCGCCTAACGACCTTCAACCGCGAAGTGAATGGCGAACAAATCGTCTACCCTGACCTCGCCCTCCGATGGGCGGGAAAGCCGTTCGCGCTCAGCGGGATCTTTTCATCGTTGGGCGCGACCGCACGCATGCTCCGATCGCGGCAGGAATGGGTGACTCCGTACGACGTCCCCGGACAACTCCCCGAAGTCCGGCAGACTCGACTCGCGTCGTATCCGCTCACTGCCAATGCGGTCACCGCGTACGGAGAAGTGGGGCTGGCGGCGACCTGGGCGCTCTCGACGCAGGCAGATTCGCTTCCAGGCAGCTCCTTTCACCAGCGCCGCAACGACCTCACCGTCGACGTGACCAAGGCCTTTCCACTTCCGCGCGCTTGGGGAGTAAAAAGCCCGTTGCGTACACGCGCTTCGTGGCAGGAATCGCTCACGCGCAGCGACGTGTCGAATGCGGCGGCCATCAATGCCATTTCTCGTCTCACCGACAACGGTCGTCGTGCCTTCTCGCTCAATGCTGACACCGACGTGGCCGACAACCTCACATTCTCGTTACAGGGTTCACGTGTGGTAACGTTCGACCGTAACTTCAATCGACGAATCGTGCAGACGGTGATCAGTGCCGTCTTCCAGCTCCAATTCTTCGCGGGAGCGATGAAGTGAGGATGCTCAGTATCATTGGCGTGGCCGTTCTCCTGAGCGCGTGCAGTGGAGACAAACAATCGAATGTCGACAACGGGAGCACGACGCCCGGCGTTGCCTTCGACGGCGAAGCGGCACTCGGCTACGTGCGCGAACAGCTCGCCTTCGGGCCACGCGTCCCCGGAACGGAGGGGCATCGCAACGCTGGCGATTGGATCACGCGCATGATGCGTGCACGTGCCGACACCGTCATCGAGCAAACCTGGACACATAGAACGCAACAGGGCGACACCCTACCGATGCGCAACATCCTGGCGCGCTTCCGTCCGACCGCGACGGAGCGCGTGCTCTATGTGACGCACTGGGACACGCGCCCTAAGTCCGACGGCGCCGGCGTTCCGAAGGAGAAGCGCGATACGCCAATTCCCGGGGCCAACGATGGCGCGTCGGGCGTCGGATTATTCGTCGCGTTAGGCGACGTGCTCAAGAAGGTTCCACCCTCGGTCGGCGTCGATCTCCTCTTCGTCGATGGCGAAGACTATGGCGAATTCGGCCCCCCCGACGTCGATGTGCTCATCGGCTCGAAATACTTCGCGGAGCATTTGCCGAGTGCTGATTATCGTCCATTGTTTGGCGTGTTGTGGGATATGATTGGGGACCGCGATCTCAAGATCGAGAAGGAAGAATACTCACTCCGCGACGCCCCTGAAGTCGTCGCCCGTGTGTGGGACAAGGCAAACTCGTTAGGCTACGGCAACGTCTTTACGCCGGTGGAGGGGCTCGCGATCACCGACGACCACATCCCGCTGCTGAATGCGAAGCTGCGCGTCATCGACGTCATTGATCTCGACTTCCCCTGGCATCACACACCAGACGACACGATCGACAAAGTGTCGGCGAAGTCGCTCAAGATCATCGGCGACGTGGCGTGGGGACTCGTGAAGTAAAGCGGCGTTGCATCTATAAGGATGACGGGCGCGATCATCGGGTGATGGTCGCGCTCTGTGCTTCCAGAGATTTGGCGACATGCCAACTCTCTCACGCGCACACGGTGCGCTCGCGCTGGTGGTCGTTCTTGGTCTGGGCGGGCGCTGGCTTCGCAATGCGAACGGAAGCGAAAACGCAACGCCCAACGCGTCCGGCGGTGTCATGGCGTCGACAGCGTCCGATTCAGCGCTCGATACGCAAATAGCCAAGGTCGATTCGGCACGCTCGAATCAACGACCGGGTCGCCGGTCGGGGCGCGGCGGCGGCGGCGGCGGTGCTGCCGAAGAAGGGAGACAAGGAGTGGGAGGGATAGGCGGAGGGGGAGGTGGACGTCCACGCGGAAGGGTGGCCCGAACCTCAACCGGCGGCGACGATCGCCCATCATCCTCGAGGCGCGCCAAATCAAGGCGCGGAGACGAGGGGGACGCACCCGAATCCGGCACCTCTGCGCCCGGACAAACGCAGGAGCGCCCACTTCGTCGAGAGACGACGCCCGAAGGAGCGCTGGACTATGGATCGGCGCGGACGTTGAGGGCGCTGGCCGGAGAAAAGGCGGGGGTCACGTCAGGAGCTCGAACAAAATCGCGCGACGGCAACGGCGGCTCCGGTTCGTCGTCACGATCAGGGTGGGGTGTAGGGGTCTCTCGCACCCACTCGGTGAACGAGCCTCCGATCGACCTCGACTCCGCTCCCGAGGGAGAAATCGAACGCCTACCCCGAGTTGGGCCTTCGCTCGCGAACCGCATCGTCGCCGATCGCGCGAAGAACGGTCCGTTTCGCTCTTTGGAGGGATTTCAACGCGTTGTCGGCGTCGGGCCAGCGATGGCCAAAGCGCTCGCTCCACACGTGACTTTCGGTTTATCGGGGCGTCCCTCACATGCGGCGCTCCCCCTAAGGAACGCCGACGTGCTGTCGTTGATCGTGTGGAGGAAGCGCTATCTCATCGCGATCGGTCGTGGCATGAGCCGCTCCATCAGACGTCCGCGACGATCGCGCGAGCACCACTCCCTTTCGCATTTCAGGAATGGCCGCACCACCGGTGACCCCTTCGAAGGACCTCGTCGAACTCCTGCTTCGCGACGGCTACGTCAATCGCGAACAGGTGGATCGGGCGCAACGCGAGGCGAAGTCGAACGGCTACGGGGTCTCATACAATCTGGTGAAGCTGGGAGTTCTTCAGGAACTCGACCTCACGAAGATCATCGCCAAGGTCTCGCGGATGCCCGCGGTCGACCTCTCGCGGTTCGAGGTCGACACCCGGATTATCAAACTGATTCCCGCCGACTTCGCGACGAAGCACGTGGTGCTTCCGCTCAAACGCGAAGGACGAGTGCTCACGGTCGCCATCTGCGATCCGACCAACCTCGGGATTCTCGAGGATCTCAAGTTCATTACGCGCTACGACATCTTCCCGGTGCTGGCTGGGGAGTACACGCTGCGCAACGTTATCGAGAAGCAGTACGACGCTGGGTCGGCGGTGATGGACAATCTCCTCGCCGACCTCGTGATGGATGGCGACGTCGAGGTCGTCGAGGAGAAGGAGGAAGACGTCTCTGCAGCGGCACTCGCCGCAGCGGTAGACGATGCACCAGTCGTGAAGCTCATCAACGCGATCCTCACGGACGCGGTGAAGCGCGGCGCCTCGGACATCCATTTCGAGTGCTTCGAACACGAACTGCGCGTGCGCTACCGCATCGATGGCGCGCTGCAGGAAGTGATGAAGCCTCCCATGAAATTGAAAGCGGCGCTCATCTCGCGCTTCAAGATCATGGCGCAGCTGAACATCGCCGAACGACGCGTCCCGCAGGACGGGCGCATCAAACTAAAGATGGGCAACAAGGTGATCGACTATCGCGTGTCGACACTGCCCACGCTGTTCGGCGAAAAGGTCGTGCTTCGAATCCTCGACAAGGGGAACCTGACGCTCGACCTGGAAAAGTTCGGCATCGAACCTCGCGCCGAGCGAGAGCTGATGGAGGCAGTATCGAATCCTTACGGGATGGTGCTGGTGACCGGACCGACGGGATCAGGAAAAACGACGACGCTCTATTCGGCGCTCTCAAAGGTCAACAACATCGACGTCAACATCATGACGGCGGAGGATCCGGTCGAGTACAACCTCTTCGGGATCAACCAGGTGCAAGTGCGCACCGAGATCGGGATGACGTTCGCCGCGGCGCTGAAGGCATTTCTCCGCCAGGACCCGAACATCATCATGGTCGGAGAAATTCGAGATCTCGAGACCGGCGGCATCGCGATCAAGGCGGCGCTCACGGGGCACCTGGTGCTCTCGACGCTGCATACGAACTCCGCGCCGGAGACGGTGACGCGACTTCTGGACATGGGACTCGAGCCGTTCAACGTCGCGAGCGCGCTCAATCTCGTGTTGGCGCAGCGGCTCGTTAGGCGCATCTGTCCGCGTTGCAAGGTGAAGTACACGCCCGACGCGACCGAGTTGGGCGGCGCGAAGGTGACCCCGACGACGACGTTTCGCGAGCTCCGCTTCACGCAGGAAGCGCTCGACGACGCCAAGGCGCGCGCCAGCGCCGAAGCGGCACCGCACCTGGGCGAGCTCTCCCTCGACTCGCGCATCGGTGACATCCCGTTCTTCAAGGGACGCGGGTGCGACGAATGCGCCGGAACCGGATTACGCGGTCGCCAAGGTCTCTACGAAGTCATGTTCATGACACCTAACCTGCGAAAGCTGATTCTCATGAACGTCGGTGCGCAGGAAATCCGAGATGCAGCGATCGAGGAAGGCATGCTGACGCTGCGCATGGACGGGTGGCTCAAGGTGTTGAAGGGGATCACGACGCTCGAACAAGTCATTCGCGAAACGAGCGCGTAGCGTTCAAACAAGGAGAGGTCCCCGCGTCGCGCGGGAGCAGGCAACAGCGCAGGACTGCGCGCGAGAGCGCGTGACAGCATGCGAGAGCGCGTGACAGCGCGCGAGAGCGCGTGACAGCACGCGAGAGCAGGCGACAGCACGCAGGAAGCACGGGAAAGGGAAGGGTACGGCGGGTCGGTCGGTGCGCACGGCAATGAGGTGTTTCTCATCACTCCGTGACTCCTGACCGTCGCAAGACGTCCACAGAGTGAAGAATCAGCGCTTCGTCGAGTTCGAGGCCTCACACTCGTCTATCTCTACATCGCATCGATGACACGTCCAGCCGCAGCGCCCAGCGTCAACCTTCGTTCGCTGCTCGAGGAAATGATCGAGCGCAACGCATCGGACCTACACGTCACCGCTGGCGAACGCGCGAAACTCCGTGTCGACGGCGACATCGTCAACTCGAATGCAGAGTATGTGTTGTCACCTAAGGATACGCTGCAACTGGCGTATTCGGTGCTGACCGAGAACCAGAAAAAGCGCTTCGAGATGGAGGACGAACTCGATTTCTCCTTCGGCATCCAGAACCTCGCGCGCTTCCGCGGCAACTGCTTCAAGCAGCGCGGCTGCATCTCGATGGTCATTCGGCAAATCCCATTCACCATCAAGACCTTCAATGACCTCGGACTTCCGGCGGTCATTTCGCGCATGAGCGACAAGCCGCGCGGGCTGGTGTTGGTGACGGGACCGACGGGATCCGGAAAGTCGACGACCCTGGCGGCGATGATCGACAAGATCAATCGCGAGCGCAAAGGACACATCATCACGGTCGAAGACCCGATCGAGTTCATTCATCGCCATCAGGGATGCATCGTCAATCAGCGCGAAGTCGGCACCGATACCAAGACATTCGCCAACGCGCTCAAGTACGCGCTGCGCGAAGACCCCGACGTGATTCTGGTCGGCGAAATGCGCGACCTGGAAACGATCCAGGCGGCGCTCACGATCGCTGAAACGGGACACCTCGTCTTCGCCACGCTGCACACGAACTCCGCCGCCGAGGCGATCAATCGCATTATTGACGTCTTTCCGAGTCATCAGCAGTCGCAAGTACGCGCACAGCTCGCCTTCGTGCTCGAGGGCATCGTGACGCAGACACTCCTCCCGCGTGCGCGCGGACGCGGACGTGTGCTCGCCGCCGAAATCCTCGTCATCACGCCGGCCATTCGCGCGCTCATCCGCGACGACAAGGTGCACCA
>JBGAKW010000060.1:0-2851 GCA_044224185.1 Gemmatimonadaceae bacterium
CGGCCATCAACGCCTGTGTCCGGACCATCAAAACGTGCGAGGCGCTGCAAGCCGAGAAGGATTCGGTGATCCAGACGTTAGGCGCGCAGGTTGAGAACGAGCGCAAGCGTCGCCCCGGCTTCTTCAAGCGCGTGGGCGAGTCGGTCAAATGGGTGGCCGCTGGTGTGCTCATTGGCGCAGTGGTGGTGCGATGATTGACATGTCCAGCAGCTCCACCCCGCATTTCAATAACCGCCCGAACGGCACGATCATCGATTGCATCGTGCTCCATGCTGATGCGAGCAAGAGCGAGAACGGGACGCTCGCATGGTTCCGCGATCCGGTCTCCAAAGTCTCGTATCACTACTTGATCGCCCGATCCGGCCACATCTGGCAGATCGTCGACGACAAGAAGCGCGCATGGCACGCGGGCGTCAGTGTGTTCGAGGGGCGCCCGAACTGCAACGACTACTCGTTAGGCGTCTCGTTCTCCAACGATCAGGCGGGCGAGCCGTTCACGCCACAAGCCCTGCGCGCGGGCGTGGAACTCTGCGCGAAACTCTGCCGCGAACATCACATCCCCGTCCACCGCATCACGACGCACGCCGCCGTCTCGCCGGGACGGAAGCACGATCCCGGCCCCCTCTTTCCCTTGTCCGATTTTCTCGCGGATGTCACCGAAGAACTGGAGCGCCCGTTATGAGTGACCATGAAGCCAAGCCATGCCCGAACTGCGGCCACTGTCCGACGTGCGGGCACACGCCGCAGCGCCTAACGCCGTACATCCCTGCATATCCGGTCTATCCGTATCCGTGGTGGGGATTGTATCCGCCTAACGGCTACTGGCCGCCCATCGTTACCTCCGGCTACTCGCGTACAGATCTGCCGGCAACGGAGCCGTTCACGTTGACCATTTCAACGACGAATGGCGAGGGTATACAGTGGGTGCACTCATGAGACGCCTAACGCTCACTTTCCTATTGCTGGCGACTTTCCTGAACAAGAAAGTTGCCTATGCTCAGAAAGTCGAACCTGACAGCGCCTGCCTCAAATCCACGAGCGTCAACCTCGATACGCTGAGTAAGGCGTATCTCAAGTCGACGACGCTCAGCGGCCCGCAAAAGCGTGCCCGCGCACGACTTGACACCTTTCGCACGGCGAAGTGCGTCACGGTGGCGACACCTCCGGCCCCGCCGCCCGCGCCATCTGGCCCCGTCGCGCGCTTCACCGTCACCTGCACCTCCGCGCAATGTGTGCTTGACGCCCGTTCTTCATCAGGCGCACTCGATTCCTTCGCGTGGCACGCGTCAGGCGGTGGACGGCCCGACAAGACCGGCTCACTGATTACCCGCAGCGCGTCGTCAGACGCACCGAACGATTGGGACGAGACACTGACGGTCCACGACTCGTTAGGCCGCACGAATAGCATTACGCAGCATGTGGCGTTGTTGGCGCCGTCGACGCCACCTCCAACAACGCCGCCACCGACGCAGCCTCCGCCAAGTACGAACGGGAGCGCGCTCGCCGAAGCGCCACGCGTCGTCCCCGTCATTCCCGCCGGACTCGACACGCTTCCTTGCACGGTGCGCCCGCCAGCGGGGACGCTCCCTGCATCGGCCATTCGCGGCGGTGCGGTCATCTGTATCAGCGGCACGTTCGGCCCGACGACCATTGGGCCGCGAACCGACGCGGACTCCGCGCAATGGGTGGTCATTCGCAGCGATGGCGGCGCACGACTCACACCCGGTGAACGCGCCGGTAGTGGGAACGCGAGTGGATGGGCGCGATTCCTTGCCGATGCCGGGAGCGCCGGCCTGCTCCTCAAAGGCTCACGCCTCTACGTCACGCACGTGGAAGTGCTGCCCAGCCCCGCCGCAGCGCGCGTCTACCCCATCGTCGAGATCGGACGTTACGACGCCATGAGCGTCAGCCAGCAGCCGCAGGACATCGCCGTCGTGCAAACGTGGATTCACGGCACCCCCACGACGCCTGTGCAGCGGTGTGTGCTCCTGAATAGCGGCGCGACCTCGCTTCTCGACTCCTCGCTCGACGACTGTCACGACAAGGGCGCAGACTCGCAGGCGATCATCGGATGGAATGGGCCGGGGCCGTATCGTATTGAGAACAACACACTGAGCGGTGCCGGCGAAAATATCATGTTCGGGGGCGCTGATCCGCGCACACCGGGCGTCATCCCCAGCGACATCACCATCCGCCGCAACTTCGTCTACACGCCGGCCGCATGGGCGAATAAGGTCTGGACGAAGAAGACGCTCCTTGAGTTCAAGGCCGCACAGCGCGTGCTGATCGAAGCGAACGTCTTCGACGGCTCGTGGGCCGATGGGCAGAATGGGTGGGCGATCACGCTCAAGTCGGCGAATCAGGGCGGCGCCTGCACGTGGTGCGCGGTGAGCGACATTTCGATTCGTGACAATCTGATTCGCAATGCGGCCAGCGCGGTCGGGATCTCGGCGCAAGATCCTGGCGTCGTTGGCGCCCCGACCTCCCGTGTGGACGTCATCGGGAACGTGGGCGACAACCTCAATACCGGCGTCGGGGTGGGTAGTGGCTTTCTCATCGTCCTCCAGAACAACGTGCGCGGCGTCCAAGCGCGCGGGAATGTGCTCACGGGCGCCGTCAAGCAGCTTCTGAACCTCGAACCCAATCCAGCCGCCACCGACCTCACATGGGCCGATAACGTCGGCGTGTGGGGGCAGTACGGCATCTTCTGCGGTGGCGTGGGCGACGCGGACGCCGCGCTGACGGGATGTACGCGTGGCACGCTCACCAACAACGGCAACACGTATATCGGACCGGCACGCAGCGGCGTCACGGGAACGTGGATCGCGAGCGAAAGCGCCTCCCCCCTCGC
>JBGAKW010000041.1:0-18001 GCA_044224185.1 Gemmatimonadaceae bacterium
AACGCCGTCCAAGATGAACACTCCCTTGCTCCTTGAGAGCACTGAAGGGCCGGAGGAGACGACTCCGTCGATAGGCCGCCCGTGGACATGGGGCAACCCATTCCGAGCGCAGCGGTCCTAATCGCCCGTGCGGCTTGACTCACCCAATTCAAGACTCGCAGAACACGCAGATTTACTAAGATCCAAATACTCACGATCCCCACATCCGCTGTCAGTTCTTCTGGCAGTACGCACAACTGAGAAAGGGCCGGACCCAAAAGCTCGGAGCTCTACCAAACTCCAAACCTTCAAGTCCATCACTCTTTCTGCACGAATCGCTGGCGACTAGAGCGTAGGGGCCACACCCGTTCCCATTCCGAACACGGTCGTTAAGCCCTACAGCGCCGATGGTACTCCGATCGAGAGATCGCGGGAGAGTAGGCCGTCGCCGGCACCCCTTCGGGCCCCCCGTCCATCAGGACGTGGGGCCCGTTTTGCATTTCTGCTCCGTCCCCTGCCTCCGTCCCCTGCCTCCGTCTCCATACACAGCTACCGAAGTCGCGATCTCACCATAGCTTCTCTGAATGACTCGAGCAGGAATAGTCGCGGTCGCCGGTCGGCCAAACGCAGGGAAATCCACCCTACTGAATCGCTTCGTGGGTGAGAAGCTGGCGATCACCAGCCCGAAACCTCAATCCACACGACGCCGCATCGTCGGCATCGTGTCACGCGACGACGTCCAATTCATCTTCCACGACACCCCAGGACTCCTTCATCCTCGCTATGCACTTCATTCGGCCATGCGAGGCGAGGCTCTAGCGGCACTGCAGGACGCCGATGTAATTGCTTATCTGGTAGATGGTTCGAAAGGACCAGTTGAACCATTACATCAGGTCGCGGCGCTGGATGCCGTACCTCGTGCCCCGATCGTCACCGTCGTTAACAAGGCAGATCTTCTCTCGCCCGATGCTCGGCGGACGATCCTGGAGCGGACGCCGGATGTTCATTTCATAAGCGCGGAAACTGGCGAGGGCGTGAGGGAACTGGAGGAGACACTCAAGGGCTATCTCCCGGAAAGTCCTTTCCTCTATGACGCCGAGGAAATCAGCACGCAGTCAACGCGGTTCTTCGTTGCCGAGTTCATTCGTGAAACCGCGCTCGAACTTCTTGAGGATGAGGTTCCGTACAGCGTCGCCTGCGAAGTAGAAGAGTTCCGTGAAGATCGCGACCCGTTGTACATTCGCGCCCTCATATACGTCGAGCGCGATAGCCAGAAACGAATTCTCATTGGTCATCACGGCGCGCAAATCCGAGAGATCGGGCGGATTGCTCGTTTGAAAGTAGAGGCGTTTCTAGGTTGCCGTGTATATCTGGATCTCTGGGTAAAAGTGCTTGAGAATTGGCGCCGCGATACGACGGCGCTTCGCCGATTCGGCTTCGTGATTCCGGAGGATACTTCGAAGTGACGCTCTCGCCCCAACTGCTGGCAATTCTCGTTTGCCCCAAGTGCAAGGGAGGACTGGAATACCGGGAACAGGAATCGTCGCTGATCTGCCGCGCCTGTTCGCTGCGATACCCGGTACGTGACGATATCCCGATCATGCTTGCCGATGAGGCATCGCCCCTCTAACCGAGGGCAGATCGCCGGCGCACTGTTCACCCTCCTCACGGTATTAGGAGGGACCTCGCCTGCGCGTGCAAACGCGCAGGGAGGGCTCGCTGATCAAGCGGCGCTCTTTCTGTTGCTTCCGGTCGGAGCTCGTGCGGTCGGAATGGGAACCGCGATGGCAGCCATGAGCGGATCGACCGATAACGTCTGGTGGAATCCGAGCGGAATTGCGTCGATCGCCAAGCGAGACGCGTCGCTCCATCATTCGCAGAGCATTTTTGGCCGGGGAGACGCACTGAGCTTCGCGATGGCCTCCAGCAGTCTGGGAGTCGTTGCCCTTTCGGCGAACATTCTGGACTACGGCGGCGAGATTCCCGCGCTCGACAATCAAGGGACTCAGGTGGGGACGATCCTTCCGCGAAACGTGGCCGTGGTCGCGACATACGCTACCGAGATCGGATCGCGCGTCCGCGGAGGAGTGTCGTATAAGCTCGTGCAGTTTCGCTTCGATTGCCGAGGACAGTGCCCCGATCTTCCCACATCTGAGGCTTCGACGAGCGCGCTCGATGTAGGGGCACAATGGGATGTGCCATCGCGCCTGCCGGTCACGCTGGGCGCGGTGATCAGGAATATCGGCGTAAGGCTGCAGGTGAAGGACAACCCACAGGCCGATCCTCTCCCGACGAGACTTCAGGTTGGCGCCGTTGCCCGTTATGCAATTCCGAAAACCGTCACTCCAGATGCAGAAGTCCGGTTTTCGATGGACGTGATCGACGAACTGCCACTGAAGAATCCACTGCCGCGCTTCGGTGCGGAGTTCGGATGGGAGAAGCGCGCCTTCGTCCGCGCTGGATATGTCGTCGAAGGGAAGAATACCGAGTCCGGCGGTCCGTCATTAGGTCTGGGTTTCGTCGCCGGACGATTCGTGATCGACTTCGCCCGTGTTTTCACCGGGTTGTCGGTCGACGCGGGTCAGGCACCAACGCATTTGTCACTGCGCGTGACGTTCTAATGCGTAAGAGCCTGACGGTTCTTGCGATGCTGCTGGCAAGCGCGGCGCAGCTTCAGGCGCAGCGTCGCGACGGCGCCTTCAGATTCGACCATTGGCCTCATACGCTCATCATTCGCGAGTCCGATGCGCGTGCTTCGTTAGCGCTGCAGCACGATGCGTTGGCCAAGCTGTCGGAGAATCAGCTCAATCAGAAGTCGAGATCCGCCTGGGCGATTCTCGCTTCGGCCGTTCTTCCTGGAGCTGGGCAGGCCGTGTTGCGGCAGTGGCGTGCCATACCGTATCTGGCGTTAGAGGGTTACGGGTGGTCGACGTACGCCTCCGATGCTCGCGGCGCGCGCCGAGATCGGGATGCTTATCGCCTCCTCTCGACCAACGTCGCTCGAGCAGCATTCGGAGGATCGAGGATCAGCGACGACTTCGAGTACTACGAGCGGATGGAGAACTACTTCGAAAGCGGTCGATACAACCTGGATCCTGGCTCACCGATTGTCCCGGAAGTGGACACGACGACCTTCAACGGCGCGATGTGGCTCCTCGCTCGGCGCACCTATTGGAAGGATCCGAACGTTGCTCCAATGCGCGGGACGACCGAATGGCTTCGTGCCGAGGCGTTTTACGAGAGTCGGGCCATCCGCCCTGAGTTTCAATGGTCCTGGCGAGGCGCGCCCGAAGCGTACGATCGGTATCGTCGGTCAATTCGCATGGCGAATCAGGGATATCGTGATGCAGTGACGGACTTGGGACTGGTAATCGGTAACCATTTCTTGAGCACCGTCGATGCGTACGTTTCGGTGAAATTGCGTCGTCGAAATACGGCGACTGGCCGAGCATACGAGGTGTCGGTCGGCGTTCCCTTCTAGAAGCCATCGCGCAAATGGTCACCGGCGCGCCGGCGCCCCACGTCGGCCAGGAACCGTCGACCATTTATGAGATGGCTTGCAGCGCAGTGAAGTTCGGTGCGGCAGAAACCGCCTCTCTCGCAGGTGACGCGGCGTCATCCGCGTGCTGTCACAAAGCGAGGAGCGAGTCGTCGTATACTTGATCCCCGCGCTCGTGGCGTTGCGACGATTGTTTGGAGTCTGATTCGAATCGACCGTCACGGTCTCTTCGCACTTTTTTGACTCTGGTCTAGGCGCCCGGTAATTTGCACCAAACCTGCCCACACTCTCGATAGCGTGCCGCAACCTCCCGCGATGCTGTTCTCGACGAACGGCGCGAAGCTTCCTGCGGCTATCGATGCCTGGTTACAAACTCTGGGGATCCCACTCGTCCCGGTCTCCTCCGCGGACGAGCTGCTGAGCGTTGCGCTGCGCGGGCGTCCGCGCCTCGTCGTCTTTGACGCACGCGATGGAAGCAATGTCCCCTTTGAGGCCTGTCGTCGGCTCAAAGCCGACTCATACACGGGGATCGTACCGGTCGTCGCCGTTGTCGACAGCGACGTCACCCTGCATCGTGCGTTTGAATACGGAGCGGATGAAGTCATTCGCGACACCGCTTCAGCGGGAGAGACGACCGAACGACTTGCACTGCTCATTCGGCGATCAGACCGCGATGTCTACGTTCATCCGTCAACGCGACTGCCCGGCACGGTAGAGATCGAAGCAGAGATCGGACGTCGGATGGCGCGCGGCGAAATGATGGGCGTTTGCTACGCGGATCTTGATCACTTCAAGGAGTTCAACGATCGCTACAGCTATTACGACGGCGATCGTGTCATTCGCCTGCTCGCCAAGCTACTGCACGACGTCACGAAGGGACTGTGCGGCGAGCGCGGATTTGTCGGACACATCGGCGGGGATGACTTTATCTTCATCGTGCCGCTCGATGCGGTGGCCGAGACATGCTCGGAGATCGTTTCCGTTTTTGATCTTTTGTCACCGTATCAGTATTCGGAGCAGGATCGTCGCGCGGGCTATTTCTTCGGGAAGGATCGTCGCGGCCAATTGCACCGAGTTCCCTTGATGACGCTCTCAATTGGAGTGGTCACGAACGAGCGACGGCACTTCACGACACCTGCGCAGGTGAGCGAGTTGGCGACGGAGATGAAAGGTTACGCCAAGACGCTTGCTGGATCGGTGTTCACAGTAGATCGTCGGACGGACGCGCCGGTGAGCAGTGGCGCGCCCACACCTCCGCGCCCTCCGCGGGCCATTAGCGTGATTGACGAGTCATGAACGTCAGCTGCCCCGATTGTCATTCTGTATTTCGCGTAGATCCGGCGCGCGTCACGTCGGCGAATCTTCGTGCGCGGTGTGCCGTGTGCGGGGGACTGATCGCCGTGGGTGCGAGCATTCGTTGGGCGGATGATTTTCCCTCATCAACCGTTGCTCGAGTTGCGTCACCGCCAGTGTCACGCGGTGCGGGAGCGCCGGCAAGTGCGTCGAAAGATTCCGAGGCCGCCGCCACGCTGACGGTGCCATCGCGAAATGCCGAGGCAGCTGCAACGCCCGCGATTCGCATTCCAACCGTGTCACCCGCGCCTAACGCGCCGGCAGAAGAGAGGCTGTCGTTAGGCAGCGTGGACGACCCCGCGGCGGCGCCGACGATCGACGGGAGTGCGGCGCGCATTCCGCCAATTGCGCCGACACGACGTTCTGCACCTCCGACGCCGGCGTTCGGCGCGCCCGCCTTTCCCGCCTCGTCGCTCCGCCCGCCGACGCCAGCATTTACGCCGGCCTCGCCCTCCGGTAATGCGAGCGTTTTTCCAACGTCGGCGGCGCCTATCGAGTCGAACACGCCCGCTCCTTCGAGCGCCAGACGGGAGCTGGAAGAAACACTTTTTGCCACGCCTGCTCCGACGCCGCGCCAGGAACTCGGGACACCAACGACGCTTCCTCCCGTGCCGCCGAGCGCGGTGGCAGCAGCACCTCGCGATGCGACGGCTCGCGCTCCGGAATCGGCCGCCCGTCCGGGTGCGGCGCCCGCACGTCGGCCGATCAACCCGTTCTTGTCCAACGATCCGAATCAGAAGGCCCGGCGCTTAGCGCGTGCCCTTGTGTCGGACATGGTTGCGTATCATCCCGAAAAGCAGGACGAGGGCAATCGCAACAGTACGCTCAAACAACTCTTCCGCGATGAGATCAAGAAATCGTACGAAGAGTACGTGGAACAAGTTGGGCGCGATTTCGCTGAGTCGACGACGCACTTCCAGGATGCGTTGAACGACGTTCTCGCCGGGGGAAAGCGCATCTTTTAGCACGGGGTAGAACGCCCGTCGCAGCGCGAGTAGCTTTGACATATAGAGCTCGCTACATCACTCGAGCCGTCTCCTCTGCGGAGCACGGCTCGCGTCACGTTAGGATGCGGAGACTACCAGGCGATGGCGGATAACGAACGCGCGCGGACCTTAGCCGGATACGACGAACGGCTCGACGAACTGCGGAGGTATCTTTGACCTCGCGGGAAAACGAGAAGCGCTGACGACGTTCGAAGCGCGCATGTCCGCGCCAGGATTCTGGGACCATCAAGAACTCGCGCGTGATGTCGTGCAGCAAGTGAAGACGCTGCGCGCGTGGATCGAACCGTTCGATCGCGTCGAGGGTCGCGTCCGCAGTGCGCGGGAACTGGACGAGCTGCTCGAAGGAGAGCCAGACGAATCGATGGTGCGAGACCTCGACGCTGAAGTGAGCTCGATCGAGACGTCGTTGCGCGAATTCGAATTGCGTTCGTTGCTACAGGGGCCCGACGATTGGCGCGATGCGCAGGTTGAAATCTCCGCCGGCGCCGGTGGTACCGAAGCGATGGACTGGGCGCAAATGATCATGCGCATGTACACGCGCTGGGCAGAGCGTCACGGCTTCGGCGTGGAGATTCTCGACATGTCCGAAGGGGAAGAGGCGGGAATAAAGGGGGCGGTCCTCGAGATCAAAGGGCAGTATGCCTTTGGCTTCCTGCGTCCGGAGACCGGCGTTCACCGCCTTGTGCGCATTTCGCCCTTCGATGCGAATGCGCGGCGGCACACGTCGTTTGCATCGGTGTTCGTGTACCCCGTGGTCGACGAAGAAATCAACATCGAGATTCGCGACGAGGACATCAAGATGGATGTCTTTCGCGCGAGTGGAGCAGGGGGGCAGCACGTCAACAAGACGAGTTCTGCGGTCCGCCTAACGCACATTCCGTCGGGCGTGGTGGTGTCATCGCAGCAGGAGCGGTCGCAGTTCAAGAACAAAGCGACGGCGATGAAGCAGCTGAAGAACCGGTTGTACCAAATCGAAGCAGAGAAGCAGGCGGCGGCGAAGGCGAAGCTCGATGCGACGAAGTCGGACGTGTCGTTCGGGAGCCAGATTCGCAGCTATGTCTTTCAACCGTACACGATGGTCAACGACCATCGCACGGAACTCAAGATTCCCGACGTGCAACGCGTGATGGACGGCGATATTGATCCGTTCATTGAAGAATTCTTGAAGCGCTTCGGCGCAGGCGCCACGGAGAACGTGTGAGCGAGGACCTGAACTTCGTCTTGAAGGCGCGCCGGGAAAAGTTGGCGCAGCTCGAAGCGCTGCATGTCCCGGCCTTCGAATACCGATACGACGCGTCACACGATACGGTAGCGGCGTTGCGAGCGATGCCTTCGGGCGCCGAAGAGGGGCCACGCGTTGCGCTCTGCGGACGAGTGGTTGCCTGGCGCCCGCACGGGAAAACGATCTTCGGTCATGTCGCCGATTCGCGATCGCGCATTCAGGTCTATTTCCGCAAGGACGAGTTGGGCGAAGATGTTTTCTCCGTGTTGTCACTGATCGATATCGGAGATTACATCGGCGTCAGTGGCCCACTCTTTCGCACGCGTACCGGTGAAACGACGGTGAAGGTCGAGTGCGCGACGCTGTTGTCGAAGTCGTTGCGTCCGCTCCCCTACGGCAAGGATGAAATCGTCGACGGGAAAGTCGTTAGGCATTCGGGGTTTGCCGATCCCGAGATGCGCTATCGGCAGCGTTACGCAGACCTCGCCGTGAATGCCGATGTGCGGCGCCGCTTCATTGCGCGCTCGCGAATGATCTCGGAAATCCGGCGCGCGCTCGATGAACTCGACTACCTCGAAGTTGAGACGCCGGTGTTGCAGCCGCTGTACGGCGGTGCGGCCGCGCGACCGTTCACGACGCATCACAACACGCTCGACATGCCGCTCTTTCTGCGAATTGCCGACGAGTTGTATCTCAAGCGGTTGGTGGTGGGCGGGCTCGATCGCGTGTACGAAATCGGGCACGACTTCCGGAATGAAGGCATGGATCGGACGCACAATCCCGAATTCACGATGCTCGAGTTCTACGAGGCCTATGCCGACTACACGGTGATGATGGGGCGCGTCGAGCAGCTCCTGATTCGCGCATCGGAGGCGGTACGACACGTGCTTTCGCCTGATGCCACGGCCACCGAGGAGCGGCTGCTGCTGACGGACGATGCTTTCGTCGACGTGCCGACGTTTTCTCCACCGTTTCCGCGCATTGAGTGGGTGCCGGCACTGAATCACGCGTTAGGCGTCGACATCATGACCGCTTCGGACATCGAGCTCAGGAACCTGGCTTCGCGCGTGGGGGTCTCAAAAGTAGAAACGCTGAGCCGGCCGAAATTGATGGATGAGATGTTTCAGGCGCTGGTGGAATCGAAGATCGATTCACCGACGTTCGTGGTCGACTATCCCGTAGAGCTCTCGCCGCTGGCGAAGCCAAAACGCGGAGTGCAGGGGCTGACCGAGCGCTTTGAGCTGTTCGCGAAGGGGAAGGAGTTGGCGAATGCGTTCAGCGAGCTCAACGACCCCGTCGATCAACGACGGCGTTTCGAGGCGCAAGCGCGCTTGAAGGATGAAGGGGACGAAGAGGCGGTGGGAGTGGACGAGGACTACCTGCGGGCGATGGAGTACGGGATGCCGCCAATGGGCGGCGTCGGCATTGGAATGGATCGGCTATTCATGTATTTGTCGGCATCGCAAAACATTCGCGACGTCATTCTCTTTCCCACGATGCGACCGGAATAACTCGCCATGACCTCGCTCGAGTTCGGCATCGCCTGGCGCTACCTGAGGAGCCGTCGCGGATCGCGCCTGCTTTCTTTTATTAGTGTCATCGCGATCGGCGGGGTCATCGTGGGTGTGAGCGCGTTGATCGTCGTGATGGGAGTGATGAACGGGCTCCAGCGCGATCTGCGCGAGAAGATCCTGATCGGGTCACCGGACATTCGAGTTCTGAGCTATGGCGACGACCTCAAGATTCCCGACTGGCGCAATGTGATGCAGAAGGTGAAGCGCGAACCCGGGGTCATCGCCGTCGCTCCGTTCGTGCTCACGCAAGGCTTGGTGAGCACCGGACATGACTTCATCGAAGGCGCGTACATCGCGGGGATCGATCCGCAGACGCGTGGGGTCCCCGAAGTGACGACCATTCGCGAGCACGCCACGCAAGGTGACTTCAGGTTTGCCAGCTCGGACGGGCAGCAACGCGGCGTGGTGTTAGGCAAGCTCCTCGCGGCGCGGCTGAATGCCTACCCCGGTGACACCATCGTCGTGGCAACGATCTCGGGCACCAAGGTCAACAAAGCGTTAGGCAACTTCGTACCACGCCCTGTTCGATTCGAAGTGACGGGAATCTTCGAGACGGGGATGTACGAGTACGACAACGCATATGCCTACATGTCGCTTGCAGCAGCCCAGGATGTCGCTGCGCTCGACACTGCCGTGACCGGACTCGAAGTCAAAACCCGCGATCGTTGGTCCGCGCCCGATATTGCCCCCGAACTCGCCCAGCGCCTCGGGTTTCCATACCGGACAGTGGATTGGCAGGAGCAGAACTCATCGCTTTTTCAGGCGTTGAAGCTGGAGAAGCTCGGGATGGGTGTGATTCTCCTGCTCATCGTTTTGGTCGCGGCCTTCAATATTGTGAGCAATCTCACAATGGTCGTGACCGACAAGACGCGCGAAATCGGCATCTTGAAAGCGATGGGGATGACGGCGAAGTCGATTCGGCGAGTCTTCTTTGCGCAGGGACTCGTGATCGGCATCGCCGGCACCGTGTTGGGACTCATGCTTGGCCTCGTCGTTTCGCTCGCGCTCGGCCGGTACAAGCTCATTCGCCTCGATCCATCCATTTATTTCATTGACCATCTTCCCGTCGCGACACAAGTCGGAGACGTCGCGCTCACCGTCCTGGCCAGTGTGGCGATCGCAGCACTCGCAACGATTTACCCCGCGCAACAAGCCGCTCGACTCTATCCGATCGAGGCTATTCGTCACGAATAGATGCGGCGCGGGTGTTGCTCTGTTGATCACGAGGCGAGGAAATCGCTGCTCCTCCATTCGGCGTAGTTGTGTCGGGGTGGCGCGTCGTGCACACTTTTGAAGTCGTGTCGCGTCTGCCGGAGAAATCGATGTCCGTTCTAGTCGCCGAGGGGATTGTGAAGTCGTTCCGAGGTGGGGACGGCGGCATTTTGCACATCCTGAATGGAGTGGCGCTGACTGTCGCGCGCGGTGAGATGATCGCGATCGTCGGAACGAGCGGCGCAGGCAAGAGCACGCTTCTGCACGTGCTCGGCGCGCTCGATCGCCCCACGAAAGGACGCGTGGTGATCGACGGCGAAGACCTCGAGGGGAAGTCAGAGGAATCGCTCGCGGGAATCCGCAATCGCAAAGTCGGATTCGTCTTTCAGTTTCATCACCTTCTGCGCGAATTCACCGCGCTCGAGAACGTGATGATGCCGATGCGGATTGGTGGAACGGATATTAAGAAGGCGCGGAGCCGCGCCGAGGAGTTGCTGAGTCGCGTAGGGTTGAGCGGACGAATGCACCACCGTCCGTCCGAGCTCTCCGGAGGTGAGCAGCAGCGCGCGGCTGTGGCGCGCTCCCTCTCGATGGACCCTGTCCTGCTTCTAGCGGACGAACCCTCGGGCAACCTGGATCACATGAACGCCGAGCGCCTTCACGACTTGTTGGCAGAGTTGGCGCGAGATTTGGAGATTGGAATGGTGGTCGTTACTCACAATCGCTCGCTCGCCGGAAGGGCCGACCGAGTCCTCCTGTTGGAGGACGGGATATTGGCCGAAACTGATGTGAGAGGAGTGGTGACCTGATGCTTTGCGACGTCTGTGGCGAGGCCGACGCGAGCGTGCATCTGACGCAAGTCGTGAAAGGCGAGATCACCGTTCAGCACCTGTGTTCGAAGTGTGCGGCAGAGCGCGGAATTGAGACGACGGTGACGACTCCGTCGAAGACGTTGGTCGGTGATCTTCTGCAGGCGGTGCAGCAGCAGCCGAGCGCGTCGCAGACGGATATGGTGCGTTGCACCTACTGCTCGATGACGCTGCGAGAGTTTAGAACGACGGGGCGGCTTGGGTGCTCCAGATGTTATGCAACGTTTGAGGTAAGTCTTCGCGAGTTGCTGCGACGCGTTCACGGAAACGCAAAGCATGTCGGTCGGCGTTACACGCCGCCGGCGGAGAGCATACTGGAACAGGCGACGACGATCGGCGAACTCCGCGATCGTTTGCGCCGCGCGATCGAAAATGAAGAGTTCGAGTTGGCTGCTTCCTTGCGCGATCAAATCAAGGACGTCGAGTGATGCTCGATCTATCGCTTCTCCCCGACGGTGGGATCTCGTGGCTGGACGCGTCCGGCGAACATGCCGATGTGGTGCTATCCACGCGTATTCGCCTGGCCCGGAATGTGGAGGGCTACGCCTTTACGGGGCGTGCACGCGAGGGTGAACGACTCCGGGTGCTGCAGCAAATGCGTGACGCATTGCCGCACGTGGCGTCGTTGCGAGGGGGGATTGTGCTGCGCGTTGACGAATTGTCTGCCAACGACCGTCAACTGCTGCACGAACGTCACCTGGTGAGCAAGGAACTCGCAGGGCTTGAGAGTGCTCAGGGAGGGGGTGTACGAGGGGGGGCCGCCGTTGTTCTCGGTGAGGGGGTTGGCGTGATGGTAAACGAAGAGGACCATCTTCGTTTGCAGGCGTTGCGCTCGGGGTTGGAACTCACCGCTGCAATGGCAGCCGTCGAACGGTTGGACCGAGAGTTAGGCGGACGCTTGCCGTACGCGTATCACGAGGAGTTCGGTTTCCTGACAGCGTGTCCGACGAACACGGGAACGGGGATGCGTGCGTCAGTACTCATTCACTTACCAGGTCTCGTTCTAACGAAAGAGATCGGGAAGGTGCTCGCTGGGTTGCAGACGATGGGACTGACCTATCGTGGATTGTATGGAGAAGGGAGCGAGGTTGTTGGCAACTTCTTTCAGATCTCCAACCAGACCACGTTAGGCCGATCGGAAGAAGAGTTAGGCGATCATCTGACGCGAGTGGTGCGTCATGTGATAGAGCGAGAGAAGGAAGCGCGGCGCGTGCTCTGGCGCGATGCGGGTTATATAATTGAAGACAAGTTGTGGCGAGCATACGGGACGTTGCGGTTCGCTCGTAGTCTCACGTTCGATGAGGCGATGAACTACCTTAGCGGCGTGCGACTGGCGGTCGGTCTGAAACTGATCACCGGGCTCAGTGTATACACCCTCAACAAGCTCCTGATCTTCTGCCAGAGCGCGCATCTGGCGTATGCGGAAGGGCGTGCGCTGACCGAGAGCGAAGCCAATGTGGCGCGAGCGCGCTACGTGAGGCAGGCGCTCGAAGCTGAGGCGGACCCGATTGCCTAACGAGCGATACGGGGACTGATCTGAGGGATTCATGAACGGGTACAACTTCACTGAGCGCGTTCGGAAAGTTCTCCAGATGGCTCGCGAGGAGGCGCAGCGCCTTCATCACGAGTACGTCGGCACGGAGCACATTCTGCTTGGGCTGATCCGCGAAGGCGAAGGCGTCGCCGCGGCCGTCCTGCAGAACCTTCAGGTCGATCTCGACGAGATCCAGCAGAAGATCGAGGAGACAGTCAAAAAGGGGAAAGCAGCCCAGACGACTGGTCCCGACCTGCCGTATACGTCGCGGGCGAAGAAGGTTCTTGAGCTCGCGATGAGCGAGGCGCGGGAGCTCAACCACTCGTATGTCGGCACCGAGCACCTGCTGCTCGGACTGTTACGCGAGGAGAAAGGGATCGCCGCGCAGGTGCTTACGGACGCGGGCGTCAATCTGGACGCGGCACGCGCCGAGACGCTGCGTTTGTTAGGCACGGAGATGCCGCCCCAGGGCGGTGGCTCTGGCAGCCAGCCGAATCCCGGAAGCAACCCGCCACAGTCGACGCCACCTAAAGGCGAAAAGAAGTCGAAGACGCCGGCACTCGATCATTTCTGCCGCGACCTCACGCAGCTTGCGGCCGAGCAGCAGCTCGACCCGACGATCGGTCGTGGGAAAGAGATCGAGCGCGTGATGGAGATCTTGACGCGCCGCAAGAAGAACAACCCTGTGCTCATCGGCGAGCCTGGCGTTGGTAAGACGGCGATCGTCGAAGGATTGGCGCAGCTCATCGCGACGGGCGAGTGTCCGGACGCGTTGCGTGAGCATCGCGTGTTGTCGCTCGACATGGCGGCAGTTATCGCTGGCACGAAGTACCGCGGGCAATTCGAAGAGCGCCTCAAGGCGGTGATGAACGAGATCGCGCAAAACAAGAACGTGATCCTGTTCATCGACGAGCTGCATACGCTCGTTGGTGCTGGCGCTGCCGAAGGCGCGATCGACGCGAGCAACATGCTGAAGCCGGCGCTGGCGCGCGGCGAGCTGCAATGCGTGGGTGCCTCGACGCTCAATGAGTATCGCAAGTACATCGAGAAGGACGGCGCGCTCGAACGTCGGTTCCAGACCGTCGTCGTGGATCCGCCTTCGATCGAAGAGACCGTGCAGATCCTGCAGGGCCTAAAGAAGAAATACGAGGACCATCACCGCGTGATCATTCCTGATGACACGCTGGTGTCGGCTGCAAAGCTCTCCGAACGCTACATCACCGATCGCTTCTTGCCCGACAAGGCGATCGACGTGATCGATGAAGCTGGCGCTCGCGCACGTCTGGCCGCGCAGGTGCCGCCGCCGGAAGTCGCACAGCTCAAGGACGAACTCGAGAAGGTCAACAACGACAAGGAAGCGTCGGTGCGTGACCAGAACTTTGAGCGCGCTGCGTCGCTACGCGACAAAGAGCGTGAACTACAGGGCGAGATTCGAAAGAAGCAGGACGAGTGGGAGAAGCGCCGTCAATCGCATCGCCCAGTACTCGGCGAAGAAGAAGTGGCGTTCATCGTGAGCCGCTGGACGGGGATTCCCGTCACGCGTCTCCAGGAGGCCGAGAGTTCGCGTCTGTTGCGGATGGAAGACGAGATCCATGAGTCGGTGGTCGCTCAGGAAGAGGCGATCAAGGCGATCTCGCGCTCTATCCGTCGCAGCCGCGCGGGACTCAAGGATCCCAAGCGTCCGATCGGGTCGTTCATTTTCTGCGGACCGACGGGCGTCGGAAAGACAGAGTTGGCTCGTTCGCTCGCGCGCTTCCTGTTCGCAGATTCGTCGGCGCTGATTCGCGTGGACATGAGCGAGTACATGGAGAAGTTCTCCGTCTCGCGACTGATTGGAGCCCCTCCGGGCTACGTCGGTTACGAAGACTCGGGAACGCTGACGAAAGCGGTACGCCGCAAACCGTATAGCGTCATTCTCCTCGACGAAATCGAGAAGGCGCATCCGGACGTCTTCAACATTCTCCTGCAGGTGCTGGACGAAGGTCACCTGACCGACAACTACGGCCGCGTGATCGACTTCAAGAACACCGTCGTGATCATGACGTCGAACGTCGGCGCCAAGGACATCACGAAAGGAAAGTCCCTTGGCTTCACGGCGCCGGATTTCAAGGCCTCGTTCGAGCGGATGGCGGAGAAGGTGAGAGAGGAGTTGCAGCACACCTTCAATCCGGAATTCCTCAACCGGTTGGACGACGTCATCGTGTTCCATCCGCTGCAGAAGGAGCACATTGCGCAGATCGTCGGCATCATGCTGAAGGACGTGCAGAAGCGGATGTCCGAGGGTGAACTGACGCTCAAGCTCAGCGAGGCCGCGTCGGATTTCCTGGCGCGCAACGGTTACGACGAGCAGTACGGAGCGCGTCCGCTGAAGCGCGCGATTCAGAAGTACATCGAAGATCCGCTGTCCGAGAAAATTCTCATCGGCGAGTTCGCGAAGGGCGATGAGATCGAGGTCGATATCGCGGAAGACGGACAGAAGCTCGCGTTCCGTGTGATGTCGAACAGCGCACCAAAGGCTTAACGCGCGAGAAGTAAGCCGAAGCGCTAAGATTGGTGTCTAAGGAGCGGCCGGGGTCCCACTGAACCCGGCCGCTCTTACTGTGTATATTATCGGGCTATGACTCGGAAGCTGTTTGCGCTCTTGGCGTTGGGCATGATGACCCGCGTCGCCGGCGCCCAGGATATTGCCGCTCAAGGCCGTTGTGCGACGCCGGACTCCATCATGGTTCGGGGTAACAAGCGCGTCGGATCCGACGCGGTCTTGGCCGACGCTGGAATTGTCGCCGGGACACAACTCAACTACAAAGCGGTCCAGCGATCCATTCGCGCGATGTACGAGACCGGACAGTTCGATCGCGTCGCGCTGTCGTGCAATCTCGACGAAGCGGCGAATCGGGCGGTGCTGGTCATCGAAGTCACCGAGCGCCCCATGCTTGTGGACACCGATGTGCAGGGAGTCGACAAGCTTTCGCCGCGTAGTGTGAAGGATCGTGTCGATCTGAGCTACAACAAACCGCTCGATCCGGCTGCGGTGGCTAAAGCAGTGCAGCGGATCGATTCGTTATACGAGAAGAACGGGTACTACCTCGCGAAGGTGCGCGTCGATTCGACGCCGATGGGAGGAGGCGGCGGCGTGAAGTTGACCTTCCACATCGATGAAGGGCGTCGTTTGGCGGTCTCGGGGATCTCACTTCACGGCAACAAATCACTGCGCAGCGGCTCGATCGTCGGGGCGATGAAGACGAAGCCAGAAGGCTTCTTCTGGTGGCGCAAAGGCGAGTTCGACGATGACAAGTACGCGGGTGACTTGTCCGAGCGCATTCCAGCACTCTACGCCAGGCGCGGTTTCATTGATTTTCGCGTCGCGCGCGACACGCTGATGATCGACCGCGACCGCGGGAAGGCGCTCGTCGACATCGGAGTCGTTGAGGGGCCGCGGTATAAAGTTGGTGAGTTCGAAGTTACCGGGAACAAACACTTCTCGAGCGAAGACCTCGCACGCTTTTATCCGTTTGGAGATCAGCCACGCCCCGTCATGTCGCGTGTCACCGATTTTCTCCGTCGCAAAGAAGCGACGCCGAAAGGAGTGTTCGACCAGGCGGCATGGGATGACGCACGCCAGAAGATTTCGAATGCGTACGCAACGGAGGGATACATCTACGCGAATGTGCGTCCCGTTGTGGAGCGGCGCGTCGCTCCCGATTCCGCGCACTATGTGGATTTGCGGTGGGAGGTTGAGGAGCGTACGCCGGCCGTCATCAATCGCATCGACATTTTCGGTAACGACTATACGCAAGAGACCTGTATCCGCGATCAGCTGGTCATCCTGCCGGGGCAAGTGTTCAACCAGCAAGCGCTGATTCGATCGTGGCAGAGTCTGGGCAATCTGGGTTTCTTCGAGACGCCCATACCGCCGCCCGACACGCGCACGGCGAACGATAACGGCGACGTGGACATCGTTTTTCGCTTGAAGGAGAAGCGCACGGGCAACGTGAATTTCGGCGCCTCGATGGGTCAGGGAACGGGCGTTGGAGGTTTTATCGGTCTTGATCAACCGAACCTGTTTGGCCAGTGCAAGAAGGGGTCGTTGCAGTGGCAGTTCGGGCGCTACATCAATGACTTCCAGCTTTCATATAGCGACCCACGCGTTAGGCAGTCGCTCATTTCCGGAACGGTCTCGGTCTATCGGTCGCTGCAGCGTTACTACATTGCCGATTTAGGGCGTTCGTTGCGCACGGGAGCCAACCTGCAGTTCGGCATTCCGTTGCCGCACTCGCCGTACACGCGCGTCTTCCTCTCCTATGGAGCGGAAAATGTGAAGTTCGGCACGACCGGCTTGTTGGGCGATACGCGCACCGACTACGGAAACGGGTCGTTCCGTTCGACGATTGGTGCTTCGCTCACGCACGACACGCGCATCGACCTTCCGTTCCCGACGGCGGGGACGCAGTACAACATCTCGGCCAACTTCAACGGTGGTTTGTTAGGCGGATCGGCCAACTTCCAGCGCTATACCGCTGATGCCAGTTCGTTCGCGACGCTGGCGCAGATTGGTGGCCAGGCGCCGGGCTCCGAGCCGATCAAGTTCGTCGCTGGAGTGACGACGCGCGCCGGAACCGTGATGGGAAGCACTGGTCCGTTCTTCTTCTCGCAGGAGTTCGCGTTAGGCGGTGTGCAGTTCGGCGAACGGCTCCGCGGTTACGAGGAGTTTTCGATCTCGCCTAACGGGTATGTGACGGGGACGAGCACGTTCAACGCGACGCGTGGCTCGTTTGGTAAGGCGTTCTTCAGCACGACGGCGGAAGTGGGGATGCGCCTCAACCGCGCACTCTATCTCTCGACCTTCTATGAGGCGGGTAACGTGTGGGCGCACGCGCGCGATTTCGATCCGACGCGCTTGTTCCGAGGCGCGGGTATCAGTGCGTCAACCGTGACTCCGCTGGGACCGTTGGGACTCGACTACGCCTATGGCTTCGACCGGCTCGACGCAGCGGGGAACAAGGCGCCGAAGTGGCAACTGCATTTCAGACTTGGACAGCTCTTCTAAAAAATCCGGAGACTACATGAAGAATCTCGTTCGCACGTTGATCGCAACGCTGTCACTCGCGATGGGCTTCGCGATGCCAGCGCACGCGCAGGGAGGGGGGACGCTCAAGTTCGCCTACATCGACTCGCGTGTGGTGCTCGATAAAGCGCCGGGGCGCGCGGCGGCAGAGAGCACCTTCCAGAAGGAGTACGACGCGGCACAGTCGAAGATCAAGAAGATGCAGGATACGCTGCAGGCGATGGTCGCGGCGTACCAGAAGGTGCAGGCGACGCTGACTCCGGTAACCAAGGAGCTGCGCGAGAAGGAGATCAACGACAAGCAGCAGACGTTCCAGAACGCCGCCCAGTTGCTCGACGCGCAGATGCAGCAGCGTCAGGGCGAATTGGTGCAGCCGATGATGACACAGATTCGTCAAACGCTCGAGGCGATTCGGAAGGAAGACAACTACGCGTTCATCTTTGACGTCGGTGCCAACTCCAGCGTGGTCGTGGCCGCAGACTCTGCGCTGGACATCACGGACAAGGTGATTTCGCGTTTGAAGCCGATTCCGATTACCGCCGCCGGGACTAAATCCGACGTGCCGAAGCCGGGGACGGCGCTGAAGCCGACGCCCGCGGGTGTGGTGCCGAAGAAGCCGTGACGTCGCCGGCAACGGCAGCTGGCACGCCGAGCGGTGAGGGGGTGACAATCGAGCACCCCCTCACC
>JBGAKW010000061.1:0-2632 GCA_044224185.1 Gemmatimonadaceae bacterium
CCACCGGACCACGCGCGACGGAGGAGGGATGAGTCTACGTGTGATGTCACGCGCACAAGAGCAAATGCTCGACAGGTTGCTGCGGCTGTGCGGGAGGGATGTTGATCTTGTCTCCGCGATTCAGCGTACTCGCAGGGAAATGGGGCGAACGCCAGAGATACGCGAAATCGTGCGCACAATCCTCGAAATGAGATGGCGCAATGCGACGCAAGGACAACATGCCACAGACTGATAATCTCCTACCCCCGAGGCCCCAGCGGACGCGAACGCCAACGGCGCGAGCGGCGGCGAAACGACTACCAGGAGTTCCGATGCCAACGCCTAACGAGATGAAGGAGCAGATACAGAGCATCATGCTGCGCGTTGGCGGCAAGCCGTTTCGCTGTTCGTGTAGGTGCAACTGCTTTCACCACCCCAAGAACAAGCCAAACGTGTTTGAGTGCAACGCGTGCGGCACATGGTACGAGGAGGACACTGATGACGCCTAACGCCAACGCCCCGCTGCTGCGAGGGGAACGCGAAGAATACTTCATGGCGCGCATCACACATGCGAACGGAGATGTGTGGCGCTCAGAGGTGATGCACGAAAAGACAGCGTGCCAAATCGTGAACGAGTTTGTTGTCGAGTGGGAGCAGGGCAAGTGCGATCTTGTCTCAGCACATCTCGTAAAATTCGTCGAACTCCGCGACGGCGAATCCATCACCACCCCCGCGTCCTCCGACGACGAGCGGGCGGAATGGTGGATGATTCGCATGGACGACGGACGCCTATTTGCTCTGACGGGTGACAAGGGAACAGCCGAACGTTGGGCACCGGATCGCTCTACGCCCGTGCGTTTCGTGGAGTTGCGCGACGGCGAGACGATCCAAGCCGCCCGCGCCTCGGGCACGAAGGCCGAGACGCGGGAGGGGATGTGAGCGAATCTCCGATTGGCTTCTGCATCGACTGTGGGTTTGGTGTCGCGTCGTTTGAGGGTTTGAAGTGCTGCCCTAATTGCGGGAGCAAAAGCGTCCCCGCCAGTGCCAAGGACCAAGTCACTGTGAGTGTGAATTGGCATGAGCTGCGATGCCTAACGATGTGGGCGGAGCGTTGGGCACAGCAGCACGCGCTGGGAAATACTGTGTACGCGATTGCTCGTCGCCTGAAGGCGCAACACCCGTCACGGACACCGCTTACCTTCGCGGGCGAAATCGTCGAATTGCGACGCGAGCACACCGCGACAACAACAGACGGTGACGTGAACGAAGCGGTACAACGATTTGAGAATGAGGATGAAGCCCTATGACACCGCCTAACGACGCCCCGCTGCCGCGCGTGGACGAGAGAGAAGCGCTGAGCGGTGGGCGACGGAGAATGCCTCTGCGATCTCAGATGTGCCATCGTGGGAACAGTTCGATTTCCACTCGCGATGCATTGAACGCGCATGGGGTATCTGGCAAGCCGCCCGCGCCTCGGGCACTGGGGAGACGACAGAGGCGAGGGTGGAGATCGTGGCGAAGGCGATCAGCGACGCCGACAATGACGCGCAAGTTCCAGAGTGGGACAGTCCGCAGCACGAGAGCCGTGACCGCTATCGCGCGTTCGCTCGCGCCGTCCTCGGCGCGTTAGGCAAGGAGGGGCGATGACGGAACTCACACCGCTACCCACGCTTTTCGACAACACCGTCGAAAGTGTCCTGCGTCAATTCGGCGTGTGGAATCAAGGCGCCGGAGCGCAAGTCGTGAACGGCTGCGAAGCGATGGCGAAGTTCATCGTCCAACTACGACAGGACAACTTGCGAATGGCAATCGCGCTCGATCTTCGGAGTAAACCCCATGCCTAACGACAACGCGCTGCGGGAGAATTTGGCTGAACTGTGCGATATTGTCGCCTCAATCGCACAAAATATGTTCTGGATGCCTAACGCGAATCAGAATCAGTGCTCAGTGAACGGCGTGAAGGCGATCAATCTCGCCGCCGCGCTGCGCCAGCCGCCGCAGGAGGTGGAGCCTAACGACGCGTCATTGCCGAAAATGTCCGACCTTTGGGGCATCGCGCCTAACGCGACGGTGCTGCCGTGTTGCGATGCAGAAGAACAACTCACCGCACTCCGCGCTGCCGTCGCGCCGCTGGTGGAGCGGGCGAAGCGTCTAAGTGACGCTAATGGCGTGTTGGGTGAATCGCCTGACGACTATGAGGGTGAAGCTACCGACGTACTGCTTGCGTTATCCGCCCTCGACCTCGGGGGTGGCGCGTGAGTGAGATACCAAAACACACCTTCGACCTCACGCTACACATCAGCGCGTGCGATTGGGACACGCTCGTTAGGCGCATGCGCGATGAAGTCGAGCATATCGCGGACCACGGCCCTGAATGCAAGTCGCTGTGGGGTGGCGCTGGCACATGCGGCCACGTCGAGATCGTGCATCGCCCCGAAGTGACGGAGGAAAGCTTCCGCGCCGAGTTGGAGACGTGGCGCCTCTCTCGCGACATCACCCCCATCGCCGCCGACATGGACGACGCCAACGCGCAGGAGTTCGAGCAGTGAGGATTACGCTGCCATTCGCGCTCTTGATGGGTGATAACCACCGGCTCATTCCGGCGAGCGTCGGCAGGCATGCGCGCTTGATCTCCAACGCGAAGTATCGGGAC
>JBGAKW010000015.1:0-128906 GCA_044224185.1 Gemmatimonadaceae bacterium
CACTTGGTCAATTGCCCCGAGTATGGCCGGATCATCAGCCACGAGAGTGGATTCAGGACGAACGCGCAAGCTAGACTCAACGATGGAGCGGAGCGATGATAGTCGCGCACTTGATCGAATTGCCGACAGCGTCCTAGTGGCGCTATCCCTGTCGGCGGTTGCGAGTAACGGCGAGAGAAAAACCAAGGCCTCTGCAGTCGATTGCGCATCCACTGTCTGCGTTGGTGCATCCTGACTCACAACGCGAAAGAGAACGGGATTGCCCGACTTGGTTGATACCACCACGAGGTTGGCACTGTTGGAGCTCACGTTTGCTCCGCCAGTACCTTGTGGATTGAGCGCGGCGGGATTGACGCCTGCTGAAGCTCGCAAATCAGCGAGTTGCACTCCGCTCTGAGACGGAAGAATTACTTGGATGTTGGCAGTAGTTTGTCCGGTTCTTGCAGTTGGGATCTGAATGGAAATCGTGACGGCACCGCTACGTCCTTCCGAGGATGCCGTTACGGTCACGGCGCGACCGCCCGTCCGGGCCACCAACAGGCCGGAGGGCTCGATCGAAGCGAGTGATGCATCGTCGAGTGACCACGATATCGCTCGACCTGAAAGCGCATTTCCACGCTTGTCTTTCGCAGTCGCAGAGAGCCGAACGGAGTCGAAGACTACCATCGTGCTGATGGTAGATTGTATTGACACCGATGCAACTGATTGCGGTACAACTGTAACGGTCATCGTCGCCGTTGCGCTCTCGCTCGTTGCCGTTATCGTGGTAGCTCCAAGCGAGAGTCCAATCGCGAGCCCGCCCGTCGTCACGCTCACAACATTGGGATTGCTGCTCGTCCAAGTTACCGCGCGACCCAGATTGTTCCCTTTTGCATCGAGCGTGCTCGCAGATAGTTGCAAGGAGTCGGAAATGGGCAACGTGAGGGTGGACTGCCCCACCGTAACACTGCTGACCTTCACGACGGTGCTATCTCTACACGCCGAGACGGGTGCCACCAGGAATAGGACCTTCCAAAGGCGCATTGACCACACTCGACCACCTCCGCTCGCGGTGCCTCGCGACCGATCCAAGAGACCACACGTCTCTTCAACAATCGCGAACGAGAGAATGGAGCAGGTGCGTCAGTTGAGCGTCTATGCTTCTTGGTAGACCGTTTCAAGTGCAGCCACGCGAATCAATTAGGTGACTGCTGCAAAAAGCGTGGGGTCGAATGCGTGCATCGACCCCACGGCTTTCTGCATCTAGGTTTCAAGGAACGCTACGTCCCCGCCGCGCACGCCGTTGGGTCATTCCAATTCCTCGCCGGCTGCTTGCTCGGCGTCGGAATGTTCGGATTCGAACTCCGCTCTCCGACCGCGTAGAGTAGTCGCCCGGGAATCACCGACGAACCCGGCGCCGGCGTCAACGCTGGGAAGCATGTGCGCTTGTAGTCGCTCCACGCCTCAGTGTTCTGGAACGTGACGATGTACTTCTCGGTGAGGATGTCGGTCAGCGTTGCGCTCCCGAGGGGTGCGAGCCCCGCATCCTGCCGCTCCGCATTCAGCGCGGAGAGCGCGAGCGCCGAGTTCCCCGTGCGGAACGCCGATTCTGCGATGATCAATTGGTTTTCTGCCCATGTCACCAGTGGTTGGGGTGCTCCCGGTGTGTTGGAAACCTGAAAACCAGAGAAGTCTGCCGTCTGATCACCAGGATCCGCACCGACATATTGGCCAGCATCGTTCTTGGTGAAGTACTTCGAGAGTCGTGGGTCGTTGCGGCTCTTTAGGAGATTCAACAGGTTCGCGCCGGCAAACATGTACCCCGAGCGTTGAATCACAGTGAACTGATACCAGGCGTTCTGCGACTGCGGATTCTCCCCGGCGATGCCAAGGAAATCGTCACCCTTCTGCAGCCCTTGCTGCGCCTCGGCGAGGGCGGAGGTGTATGCGGCGGTTCCGTTTTTCTCGGCGGTGTGCAGGAAATATCGAGCCTTCAACGTGTGCGCCAATCGCAGCCACTTCGTGGCATCGCCACCGTAGAACAAGTCGATCGACCCGGGACCGGCGCCAGACGCAGATGCGAGTTGCGTGATCGCCGTGTCGAGCTTTGCCTGCACGCCAGCATAGACCTCCTGCTGTGGATCAAGCTTCGGCGTTGCCACGTCGCTCACCGCTTCGGAATATGGGATGTCACCCCAAATATCCGCAGCGAGACCGATCTGCAACGCCTCGAGCACGCGCCCGATACCGGCATACACCTTGTCGCCTGACGAGTCGGCGAGCTGCTCGATGCGCCGAATGTCGATCAATCCGCCCCCGGTGTAGATCTGCGCGAAGTTCGCGTTATACGCGTCTTCGCCGTACTGATACTCCCCAAGTTCCTGGTACTGGCGCTCTGTTCCGGCGCATTGCTGCACCCAGATACACGAGGTGCGCGCAAGGTCCGAAGTGTATTGGATCGTGACGCCGGTCTGCGCGCCCACAAACAACTGATTGATGTCCGCAGTGGTCGGCGCGTTGGGATTGTTCGCCGCCTCCGTGTTCGTCAGCCAGTCGGAGCACGCCGTGGTGGCGCAAAGCGCCAGCACGCCGGTCATGGTCAGAACGTTCTTCTTCATAGGGAAAAGGACTCCGGCAATGGAATGGGCGGCGGCGAGTCGGCTCGCCGCCGCATCAGCTGCCTAACGATTCAGGGTGAACGTGAAGACCCAGGACCGCGTCTGCGGGTTGTTGAAGTAGTCGACGCCCTGCGCCGCGACTTCTGCTCCGCCGAGGTTGGTCTCGGGATCGATTCCGGTGTAGTTCGTCCACGTGTAGAGGTTGCGTCCCGCCAATCGCAGATCGACGGACGAGAGCCCGGTCGCGCGGCGCACCCACGGCGTGTCGAAGGTGTAGCCTAACGAGATCTCACGCAGCTTCACGAAGCCGCCGCTCTCCATGAATTGCGAGGCGACAATGCCGAAACCCGAACCACTACCCTGGAACCAGTTCTGATCGATCACGACCTGCTTCCCCTTTCCCGGGCCAAACGTCGACATCCCGCCGTTCTTGGGATTGCCCGGCGTGTAACTCTCGCCAAAAACGACGGTGCTTCCGCGAATCTCGGTGTCCTTGTGCGTGCCGAAGTTGTAGAGCGCTCCCTTTGTCCCGTTCCACACCTGACCGCCGTGCCGCACATCGACGAGTCCCGAGAGACGAAGCTTTCCGACGCGGAACCCGGTGCGCACGCTTCCAATCCACTTCGGATTCGGATCTGCAACCACGCGCAGCGTCGGATCTTCAACTGGGAAGCCGTCGGCGCCGAGATACACCGAACCGTTAGGCGCGTTGGCCGCCTTGCATGCCGCGTTCACGTCGTCAGGCGTCCCATCGCCGTCCAAGTCCACGCTATTCGATGCCTGACCGAAACGGCAGCGAGCGAAGTCATACGAGCGGAAGACGCCCATCGGGTATCCTTTCACCGCCGACACCAGTGCACCGGTGAAGAAGCCACCCGTTGGGAGGTCGACGGCATCTGTCCCGCGCAATTCCGTGACTAATGATTGGTTGCGGGACCACTGCAGCCCGATGTCCCAATCGTAGTTCGAGGATTGAATGGGGCGGAAATTCAGCTGCGCTTCGTAGCCGCGATTGCGAACCGTTCCTCCATTCGCCGCCTGGATTGCGTAGCCCGACGAGAACGGAAGCGGGAGATCGAAAATGACGTCGCGGTTGTTGCGGTTGTAATACGTGAATGAGGCATCAACGCGGTCCTGCAGGAAACCGAAGTCGATGCCGGTCTCGAACTCCTCGAGCTTTTCGGGACCGAGGTTCGGCTGCGGGCGGCGTGCGCCGGTCACCAAGCCCCCTTGTCCGCCTTGCGACGACAGCAGCGCGTCCCCGTAGGATCCGCCGAGGAATCCGCTGAGGTACGAGCCCGTCGTGATGTACGCCGCCGGCTCCGTTCCCGACACACCGTACGCCGCGCGCAACCGGCCCGTGCTCAGGAAATGGCCAGGATTGAACGAGTTGGTGAAGGTCCACGCGGCCGTCGCTGACGGAAACCAGTGGCGCCGCTCGCTCGTACCAAACGACGAAAAGCCATCATTGCGAATCGTACCGGTGACGAAGAGCTGATCCCAGAAGGCCTGCTGCGCCTGTGCGTAGTACGACTCACCGCGAATGCGCACACGATTGTCGGTCGTGGTGTAGTCCGTGGTGTTCTGCAGATTGAACGGACGCGGCGCAATGAGGTTCTGCCCATTCACAAGAACGATGTGATTGTCGCGATTGTTCAAGTTGCCGCCTAACGTCAACCGCGAGTCCCAACCCTCCTTCCACGCCTTGTTGAAGTTGGCCGTCAGGTTGTTGTCGAGCTGGTAGTTGACGATGTTCCCGCGGATGAGCGAACCGGTTGGGAACGCGGAACTCGATTGCGGAAGCGTCTCAAGCCGCTCGTCGCTGACGTAGTCGAGGCCAAGCTGATAGCGAACGTTGAAGAAGTCGGAGAGCGTGTACGTCGCGTTCACATTCCCGAACGAACGTCCCACATTCTGCGTGTTCTGCTGCTCGTTGATGACGAACAGGGGATTGTCGTACACGCGGCTTAGGGTCTGTGACGACGCCGACGGGCGCGGGAAACGATAGGAACGCTGCAATCCGTTGGTAGGGTCGAGGTACTGGAAGTTGTTGAAGTCCGGCGGTGAGCGCCAAAGGCCGAGGTTCACGCCCGAAACGTTGGACCCCTTCTGTAGGAACTGACCCTGTCCATTGACGTAGTCGATATTCGCCTCGAGCTGGAGCTGATTCGTCAGCTGATGCGACGCCTTCAAGCGGGCCGAGTAGCGGTTGTATTGGTCGTTGTTCCCCAGCGTGATCCCCTGCTGGTTCGTCGCTGCGCCAGAGAAGAAGAACTGCGTCTTCTCGTTCCCGCCCGAGACGCTCAGACTGTTGTCGTAGAGGTAGCCGTCTTCGTAGACGTCTCTCCCCCAATCGTATGTCTTCGTCCCAGCGGGGAGCTTGGGTCCCCATGAGCTGCCGGTGAGCGAGCAATTTTCCGCCTTGCACACCGCCGCCTGTCCGCCGCTCCCCTGGCCATAACTGCGCTGCAACGGGATCGTCTTGTTGACCTGATCCACACGAAAGTTCGAACGCAACGTGGCGCGCGTGGCCCCTGCTTTCCCGCTTTTGGTTGTGATGAGCACGACACCTTGTCCCGCGCGCGCGCCATAGATGGCCGCGGCCGCTGCGGACTTCAGGATCTCGATCGACTCGATGTCGTCAGGGTTGATATCCGCCGCGCGATTGGGAACGTCAGTGCTCCCCGTGTTCGCACTCGTCGCGAACGTCGAGTTGTCGATCGGCGTCCCGTCCACCACGAATAGCGGCTGCCCCGTTCCTTGAATGGTGTTGAGACCGCGAATGCGAATCGATGAAGAGGAACCTGGCGAGCCAGATGCCGACGTGATCAGCACGCCTGGTGCCTTCGCGGCCAGCGCATTCACCACGTTGGTCTCGTTCGATCGCTGAATGAGCGTCGAGTCGACTGCCGTTCGCACCGTGCCGATACGCTCGGCCGTTGTCACCGTTCCCGCACCGGTGATGACTATTTCACCCAACTGCAGCGGGTTGCTGGCAAGGGTGAAGTTGTGCGTGATCGCTTGTCCGGCAGTGAGCGTGACGTTGGCGGTGTCGGGCTTGAAGCCGAGCCGCCTTGCCTCGAGCACCGCGGCCTGTCCTGTCGCGCGCGCTGCGGGGACGACAAACTGATAACTCCCATCTTCTCTCGTTAGGGCGCCGAGGCCGAAGCCGCGGAGGGAAATGGAGACGCCAGGGAGTGGAGAACCGGCCTCTGATTGCACACGGCCGGAGACGGTTATGGGATTTTGTCCCCATACCGCCACCGGCCACGTCGTCGCAGCGGCCAACACTGCAACGAGTGTCTGACGAACGATCTTGCGCATGCTCCCTCCACTTCGGGTGAGGCCCGCTCGGCCCGCTGCACACATGTGTGCGAGCGAACGCGAGAGTCGGCTTCTCAGCAGGAGGGCATGCAGAGCATGCGGCGCCCCGAGGTGCGAGAGGAGCGGAGATGCCCCGCGTGCGCGAACACGAGCGGAGCGCCGAACTCGCGGTGCCCAAGCGAGAACGACTTCGGGCGGAATGCAGGTGAGGGAGTCGTCGTCGTTAGGCAGTGTACGGCACGCTCAAGCGCAGTGCGCGAACGAACGGCGTCACTCCATGCTCCCGTTTCAAAAAGCCATTCCGTCCGCCGCGCAGGACATGCACGCATCGCGCCAGTGACGAGATGTGGGATCAAGCGTTAGGCGGTGCATGCTATTCGTGGTTTGTTGTCGACGTGGGACGAAGCGCGACGGTTGACGTGGGTTGTCATCCCACACGCTCGACGCCGGCAGGCCTACGGTTGACGCAGGTGGTGTCGCATCGGCAGTCTCGTCGCGTCTCGCCTCGCCGGAGGCAGCGCGGTTCCCCACATATGATCGACTGTACTCCGCTACGCCGCCGAACGATGCCTAACGACTAGCGAGGGCTTACCAAAAACATAACGGCACGTCCGTCAGACGTGCCGTCGTTGGGTGATGCCGATCGTCCGCGGGGTGGTGGACGCTTCGTCTGCTGGCTAGAACCGTGTCGTGAAGCCAGCCCGAATCGTACGCCCCGGCACGATCGTCACGTTGTCTGGCTCGCCGCGCTGAATGCCGAGCAGGTTCTCGCCGCTCAATCGCAGCGAGAGATTGCGGAAGAGATCGCGCGTAACAGTCGCACGAAGTCTCGTGGCGCCATCATAATTCATCCAGTATGTGCGCAGCTCGCTTCCCTCCGGCCGATGTCCGTTCTGCGCACTCCACCCCGCTGCAGACGCTTGCGCCAGCGAAAGACGATCGTAGTTGACCCAGTTCCACGCGCGGCTCGCACCCAACGAGAGCGACCAGCCACGCGGATTCCACGTCGTCGTTAGGCTGCCGACGCGCGCGGGAACCTGCAGCATGCGATCGCCAGCGCGCAGGTCGCCACGATACCCCGCCGATACCGCCGTCACGCGCGAGTCAACTAGCGAAAGGCTTCCGTCCACACGCAGCGTCCGATATGCCGTGGACGCCTGCAGCTCCCACCCGTGATTCGCGATCTCGCCGACATTCTGCAACGTGTAGTTTGGCTCGCTAAACCCGCCGGACTCGACGCGCGGCGCCCCCCCCCCGCTGCTCGGCGCCGTGGCAACAGCCTGAATGAGGTTCGACGCATGCTGGTCGAAGCGCGTGACGTGGAATTGGAACGCGTTGCCAAACTCGAAGTCGGCGCCTCCTTCAAATCCCACCTGCTGCTCTGGCTTCAGGTTGGTCGCCGACTGAAGCAGTTGCACTCCTCGGCTCCCGCCCCCCATGAGCGAAAGCTGAGGTTGGCGGATCGCCTTCCCCCATGCGCCGCGCAACTTGAGCGTGAACTCTCCCGCGCTCTTGGCCATCGTTGCGCCGATCATCGGAAGGAGCGACGTGCGCGGCGACGTGATCTGATCGTCGTCGTGCTCCACACGCACGCCACCCGTGAGCGAGAGTGCACGCCAGAGCGTGGCGTCAAACTGCGTTGTTAGGCCGCTGTTTCGGCGCCACGGAAGCGCCACGCTCGTGAGCGACTGGTTGCTTCCCCACCCGTTCCGCAACTCGACATCGCGATGCAGCATCGAGACGTCGCCAACGAAGCTCGCGCGCGCTGAGGCATTGTCATTGCCGAACGATGCTGAACTCGTTGCCCGCATCGTTAGGCGATTCGACTCCCCACGCGCCGCTTGAAGTGCCGAATCGGCGGCTGTGGGCATCGGCGACAGGTCATACGCGACGTTACGCAGGTGGTATCCATCAACGCCAAGCACGAGCGAATGCGTCCAGCGCTCTCCCGTGGTCAGCGTCCCATTCACACCGAGCGTGTACTCGTTCATCGCCTGCGGCGCGGTATTCGTCGTCGACGCGTACATGCCATCGTCTTCATCACCCTGGCTGAGACTCGCCCCATGTGTCGAAAAGCCTGCGCGATGCGAGAGAAGGGGAGGTGCCGACGATTCGAGCCCAGCCAGCAGTGGCGACGTCGTGTTGCCGACGCGTTCGGCAGAAAGACGTGCGCTCGCCGACAACGATCCGTGACTGCCAAGGATTCGCCCGCTCGAGTTGAGCGCAAAGCGGCGCGAAGCGCTTCCCGGTACGAAGTCGCCTAACGTACTCAACCCGAGACCTAACGATGCAGAGCGGAACGCATTGCCCGCGCGGACATTCAGGGAGTGATCCTGCGAGAGCACGCCGCCTGGAGCGAAGCCGCTCTGCGTCATCCCTGTCTCACTGCGCAGCGATACACGCCCGGCACTGCCATTGGCCCCATCCTGCCGCGTCGTGATGCGAATGACGCCATCAATCGCATCGGTGCCGAACAGCGCCGAGCCCTGCGGACCACGAATCACTTCGAGCTTGTCGATCGACGCCGGGTCGAGCTGGTTCAGCATCAACGGGTTGGCCATCTCGATGCCGTCGATATAGACCTTGGGTGTGCCTACGCCGAACGAACTCGCGCCCCTGAGCGATCCGTATTGCGACATCGTACCGTTCGCCGACGACTCCCACATCCACATTCCAGGAATGGAGCCGTTCATGAGCTGCGACATCGTCGTGATGTTGCTGCTCAGAAGTTGCTCCGCGCCTAACGACACGGACGCCGTCCCGGCCGGCAGTGTGCGCGAGGCCGTTCCCCCATCGCGAACAACCACTGGTGACAGCACCGCAGGCGTTGTCACGGCCAAATCGTGGGACACCTCGCTCGCACGCGATGCTTCGGCGTGCCGTTGCGGCGCGAGCACTACTTGTTCGTTCCCGAGGGCGATCGCTTCGATGCCAGTCCCTTCGAGTAACTGCGTCAAAACATCGCCGACAGGAACGCCGTTATAGGCCAGACAAACGCTGCGTTCGAGCGGAATCATCTCGCGCGAGTACGAAAGGCGCAGCTTGGCGACCTGCGCCACGCGATCCAGAGCCGAACGCAGCGGAAGTGCGCCGAGCTTGAGCGAAATCGTCCGATTGAGCGGAGCTGGCCAGACGATTTGCGTCGCGCTGGTGACGGCGTTAGGCGCCAGCGTCCGCAGGCATTCGTCGTCTGCGCGCGCCACCGACGACACTCCTAAGCACGCGAAAAGGGCCGCGAGGGCCCTCAATGCGAACAGACGGTGGAGCGTACTTTCGCTCATCTTTTTCCCCCTCCACCACGATCGCCATCTCGGAACACCGCCAGCGCCCCCTGCCGCTGCACGTCCGCGCCTAACGACAGCGACAGGACCTGGAGGACTCGGTCGACATTCTCCCCCGTGATGTCGGCGGTAACAGTTCGCGATGCGATAGCGCTATCGGCCGCGCGCAACTCAATCCCGTACCAGCGATGCACGCGATCGGCGACATCGCGGAATGGCGTGTCGCGGAAGACGAGTGCGCCACGTGTCCACGCGACGTCATCCGAAGTCGCCGCCCCCCGACGCATCGTCGTACGACCATCGGGATGACGCACACCGACGTCGCCCTTTTCCAACCGCACCGTCGACTTCGACGTCGTAGGCGACTGCGGAGTCCCCTGCGGCGTCCCCTGACGTCCACCTAACTCGACAATGCCGCTCGTGACAACGACGGTGACGTCGTGCTGATCGCCGCCATGCACCGAGAACGACGTGCCGATGTCGCGAACCTCTGCATCGCCCGTTCGCACGACAAACGGATGCGCCTCGTCGTGCACCACGTCGAAATATCCCTCACCAACCAAGGTCGCGACGCGCTCCGCACCATCGGTCGAGAACGAGAGTTCGCTCATTGGAGCGAGCAACACTCGGCTCCCATCGCTCAGTCGCATCGAATCGCGCGCGCCAACGCCAGTGCGAAGCGTCTGTGCGGCCGGTGCAACCGACGCCACCTTCGTGGAATCGCCATCTCCAACGTTGACGACGCGCCACGCACCGAAGGCGATGAATGCTGCCGCCGCCGCGATCGCCGGCGTCATCCAACGTGGTCTCGACGACGCCCGTTGCGGCTTCCGCCCGAAGCGTGGCGCATCGCCACGTGTGACTGTGAAGGGAACTCGCGACGCTGAAGCCTCGACATCGCGACGCTGCATCACCCTCGCGAATGCCGCATCGACGTCGATGTCGCCCGCCGACGCAGTAACAGGAAGGCGGTCAAAGACTCGCTGCATCGAACCCACTAGCGCTGAATCCTGAGCGCTGGAGCCGAGGAAACGCTGCATCTCCGCCGCCTCTGCCGGGGAGCTTTCCCCTGCGAGGTAGCGCGCGAGCGCTTCCCATTCGCCCTGCGAGTCTTCGCTTCCGCCGTTCGCGTGGTCGGTCGTCATAACTCCACTAAACACACATCGCAGTCCTCACCCTACACGCAGCAAATCGCGTCGTTCCGGGGGAATCCTCTCCTTCGACGACGCGACTGAATAGGTGCTCGCGGCGATTCGCGTGTATCGGTGTAACGAGAAAAGTAGCGGAATTCTGCTGCAGGCGTGGGCACGTTCATCTGCCGTCTACGACGAAGGTTCTACCGTTCGAATGTCGTCCTCTACCGCCAGACTGTCTCCTTTTGGATACCTGTGACGGTACTTTCCGTATTAATGGAACCGGATCAGCCGTCGGCACAGGAGAAGCTTCCTGCGGCCGGAGAACCATCCCGCGCTGGCGGGGGAAGCTCTCCGGAGGATCGTGCGCTTCTGCAGGGATTGCGCGCTGGCGATGAAAAAGCCTTCGAGACAGTCTTTCGGCGGTGGTATGCACCACTCGTTCGCCTCTCGGAATCGCTGACGCGAAGCCGAGCGCGCGCTGAAGAGATCGTGCAAGACGTGATGCTTGAACTCTGGCGTCGTCGCGACACACTGGCCTCCGATGGATCTCCGCAGGCCTACCTCTTTCAATCGACGCGCAACCGATCGCTCAACGACATTCGCCACGAGCGTGTGAAAGAACGCGGCGAGCCACACGTCATCGCTGCTACATCACCGTTCGGTCCAGCAGCTGACGCGCGTGTCGAAGAAGGCGAGATCGACGTTGCGTTGCGCGAAGCGATGGAAGACCTCCCAGAGCGTTCGCGCGTTGTCTTCGAGATGAGTCGCGTTCAGGGACTCAAGTATTCGGAGATAGCAGAGGCACTCGGCATTTCCATAAAGACTGTGGAGGCGCACATGGGGAAAGCGCTGAAACATCTCCGCGAGCGCATGGCGCAGTGGCTTCCGGCCGGGCGACGCTTCGCTGTGAATAGTGACGTGGATAGCAACGCTCGTGATGCACATCGCACATCATCGCAAGCAGGGAGTTAGGAAGTGATCCACGGCTAACGATCGCGACCATCTCGTTCGTCGCACGTTCATCTCTTCGCTCTACCATTCGCCATCATGCGGCAAATCACAAACTGTGAGATGCCGCATTTGTTTCGTTCGCCTCATCGATTTGCAGTGGTGCGGTGTATGCGAATCGATAGGGGACCAACTCCCTTGTGTGTAGAGCAACTGGACCCTAGACACCTCGAATCGAGATGATCTCAGCCGCGCTCGTCGTACTCGCGATGCTTCAGGTGAGCGATGTGATTCCTGACACGCTTCCTCCAGCGTCCGTCCAACTAGCTGCAGCCGTAGACACAATCGCGCACGTTGCACCAAGTCCCGCGCCTCTCGGACCGCTCGTGCAACACACGGCACTCTCGCTCGAGAATGTTGAGCCAGACACTGGAGCGGTCCGTCGCCGGAAGGCAATCGAATACAGCAGCTTCTACGAAACGCGCGCGACGATTCATCGAGTGGCGAGCTACGCCATCGTGCCGCTCTTCGCCGCGCAGTACGTGCTCGGCCAGAAACTGATGGACAATAGGTACTCGAGTTCGACGCGTAACCTGCACGGACTTGTAGCTGGCGGCGTCGCAGGGTTGTTCGGGCTCAACACCCTAACGGGCGCGTGGAATCTCTGGGACTCCCGACACGATCCTGCCGGTCGCACGCGCCGCTATGTACACACGGCATTGATGCTCATTGCCGATGCCGGATTCATGGCCACTGGCGCCACGGCTGAAGGCGACAACCGCAATACGCACCGCGCACTGGCGTTGGGCTCGATGGGAATAAGTGTGGGGAGCGCGGCGATGATGTGGTTCTGGAAAGACTGACTGCCTAACGACTCTTTGCTCTCGTCCCCCCCTCCCCCCAAGACGTGCCACTTATTGAAACGCTGACCGCGATGGTCGAGCCGTGGAAAACGATGTACGGCGACTCCAAGTTGCTCGAGACAGTGGTCACCTCGCTGCATCTGGGCTCCTTGCTCATTGCCGGCGGACTGGCGCTCTCCGCCGATCGCGCCACGCTGCGTGTCGCGCCTAACGACGACTCCAGCCGTCAACGCCACCTCAAGGAACTGGGGGCAACACATCGCCCCGTGCTCATCGCCCTCACAGTACTCTTCGTGAGTGGTCTTGCGCTCACCGCGGCCGACCTCGAGACGTTCCTCTCATCCAAAATCTATTGGATCAAGTTCGGCGTCATCGTCCTTCTCCTGCTCAACGGGATGTGGATGACACGAACGGAGAACGCATTGCGCACTGACGCGCGCTCGGGTGCGACAGCGCAGAGCGATCGTCGCTGGCGCGCGTTGCGCGTCGCTTCCGTCTCCTCCCTTGCCCTTTGGATGTCGACGCTCGTCCTGGGCGTCGCCTTGGTGAACGCCGCGTAGCGGCGCTAGCGAACGCCGCGCTGCGGCCGGAGAGTTACATGACACAGTCGATTGATCACCCACACGCCGCCACCGACGCAGCGTGCAACACGGAGTGTCCGCTCGCCGAAGCCGCCGAGCGTTCGAATACCGCGAGTCTCGAGGAAGAACGCGTGCGGCTCGATCGTCGTGGCTTTCTCACGACCTCGATGATGATCGCCGCTGCCGCAGCATTGGCGGCGTGCGGAACCGGATTCGATTCCATCACTGCGCCGGCCAATGTCAACGCGACGCTGAAAGTTGCCGATTATCCGGCGCTCGCAAATGTGGGAGGGATCGCGCTGACTTCGGTGAACGGCGCGCCGCTGGCACTTGTGCGAACTGGTGCCTCGACGTTCATCGCGTTGTCGCGTGCCTGTCCGCACGAGGGAACGACGATCAACACCGACTCGAGTGGCGGCTTCACCTGCCCTCGACACAAGGCACGCTTTGACCTGAACGGGACGTGGCTTGGCGGACAACGCACATCAAACATGCGCTCGTACGCGGTTGCTTACGATGCAACGGCAGGAACGCTGACCATTTCCTAACGAGCAGGGGTACCACGAATTGTCAGCGCGCGGGGGGCGAGCAGTCGCTCCCCGCGCCTTCGTTTGCATGACGACCGGACGCAGCTGCGTGACTTGTTGTATGAGGTACGTCCCAACGATCCCGTCATGATTGTTGTCGTGTCGCTCATGTTGGGGGTAGTCGCCCTCTTCGCCGCGTTCGTCCCGGCGACGCGTGCGACGCGGCTTGATCCAGTACGAGTATTGCGCACGGAGTTAGGGCGTTCGCGTCGGGCACATAGTAGTTTGGGAGTGAGTACGACGAGCCGGCGGGGATCACCGGCTCGTTGCGTCTTCACCCTAACAACAAAGTGCATGACGCCCGAAGAATTTCGCGCCGCGGGACATCGTGTCGTCGATTTCATCGCTGACTATCGCGCGCGGGTGGAGAGTGGAACGCTCCCAGTCATGGCGCAGACGTCGCCAGGAGAGGTGCGTGCTACCCTGAGCCCCACGCCGCCGGAAGAAGGAAGTGATTTCGCGTCGTTGCTGTCGGCGGTCGAGCGCGACATCGTCCCCGGGCTCACACTTTGGCAGCATCCCGCGTTCTTCGGCTATTTCCCCGCGAATAGTTCGTTGCCCAGCGTGCTCGGAGACTTTCTCAGCACGGGGCTCGGTGTGCTGGGATTGTCCTGGCAATCAGCGCCAGCGCTCACCGAGGTCGAAGAGGTCACGACCGACTGGGTCCGACAGTTGGTTGGGCTTTCTCCCGTGTGGCGCGGGGTGATCCAGGAAACGGCGTCGGCGAGCACATTCATCGCACTCGTGTGCGCGCGTGAACGGGCGTCGAAGTTTGCGTTCACGCGGAGTGGGTTGCAGGGAGGCGAGGGCGAACTGGTCGTCTATACGTCCGCGCATGCGCACAGCTCGGTGGACAAAGCGGCGTTCATGGCGGGAATTGGGCGCGCACACGTTAGGCACGTCGACTGCGATGCGCGACACGCGATTCGCCCCGATGCGTTACGCGACGCGATGGCTGCCGACAAAGCGGCGGGGCGTATTCCGTGCGCTGTCGTCGCAACCGTTGGAACGACCGCTGTCACCGCGCTCGACCCTGTCCGCGCTATCGCCGAGGTGGCGACCGAGTACGGCGCGTGGCTCCATGTGGATGCCGCGATGGGTGGGTCCGCGATGCTCCTCCCCGAGTGTCGCTGGATGTGGGATGGGATCGAGCAGGCGGATTCGCTCGTCGTCAACGTGCACAAGTGGCTCGGCGTCGCGTTCGACTGCTCCCTCTATTTCGTGCGTGACGACGAATTGCTCGTGCGTGTGATGTCGACCAATCCCAGCTATTTGCGCACGGCGGTGGACGACAAGGTGCGCAACTATCGCGATTGGGGGATCGCGTTAGGCAGGCGGTTCCGCGCGCTCAAGCTCTGGGCGCAGCTGCATGTGGAAGGCGCCGAGGCGTTGCGCGCGCGTTTACGCCGCGATTTGGAGAACGCGCGCTGGCTCGCGGCGCAAGTAGAGGCGACGCCGGGGTGGCGCGTCGTGGCTCCCGTGAACCTACAGACCGTCTGCATCCGCCACGAGCCCGCGGGACTCGATCCCGATGCCCTCGATGCCCACACGCAGCGCTGGTGTGACGCCATCAATAGGTCGGGGCGCGCGTATCTCACGCCGGCCACGCTCGACGGGCGGTGGATGGTGCGCGTGAGCATCGGCATCGAGCACCAGGAGCGCGACGACGTGGCACGCGCGTGGGCAGTGATTCAGCGGGAAGCCGAACGTTCGTTAGGCGTCGCCGTCAGCGTCTCTTGAGGAGTGCGACTTCCTTCCGCAACAGATTGAGTTCGGCCATGAGCTGATGGTGATGCACGGCGTCGGCCGACGGAACCTTTCCAATGAGACAGAAGGTGCCGCCAGGGTAGAGTATGGCCTGATCCACGTCCGAGAGCGAGGCGAAGCCCTGCTTTCGCGCCGCGGCTTCCAGCTCCTCGCGCGTGATCTTTTCGTCGCGCAAGCGCTCGTCGAGAATTCGCCCGTGGCGAATGAGGACGTCGGGTCCCCCTTCGACAAAGGCGGCGAGTTGCTTGTTCTTGTACGTGAGCGACACGACGAGGTAATTGATGAACAGCAGGGTCGCCGCGCCGATGAATCCCCCCAGGACTGAGTTGTCATCGCCGATGATCGCGTTCTGCACGGCATTGGAGAGCGTGAGCAGGACGACGAGATCGAAGGGGTTGAGCTGCGCTAACTCTCGTTTGCCGGCGAGCCGAAGTCCGACCACAAGAAAGATGTAGACGAGAATCGGGCGGATGATCTTCTCAGCGATTGAGGCGCCGGGGATGAGCAGGTCGTGCCAGAAAGGCGACATGAGAGAGGTAGCGCGGGTGAAACGACAAAGGGGCGCGAAAACATTCGCGCCCCCAACATGTCGCCACCATTAATGGTCGACCATCCCAAAATCGCTGACTATCCCTTCGCCTGCTGCTTCTCCCAGGAGTCGCGGAGCCCCACCGTACGATTGTACACCACTTTCCCCGCGCCCTCGGACGCGCCAATGTCGTGCACGAAGTATCCCGTGCGCTCGAACTGATACGACGACCCAGGCGCATCCTTCAGCACACTCGGCTCGATCTTCGCGTTAGGCACGGTGACGAGCGAGTTGGGATTGAGGTGCACGAGAAAGTCCTGCCCATCCGGCACGTCGTCAGGGTCGGCGACGGTAAACAGGCGATCGTAGAGCCGCAGCTCGCAATCAACGGCGTGCTGCGCCGAGACCCAGTGAATGGTGCCCTGAACTTTGCGCCCGTCCGGCGCGTTGCCGCCGCGCGTTTCGGGGTCGTAGGTGCAACGCAGCTCCACAACCATGCCTAACGAATCCTTCACGACCTCCTGGCACGTGATCAGATAGCCGTACCGCAGCCGTACTTCGCGCCCGACCGAGAGCCGGTAGAACTTCTTCGGTGGATTCTCCATGAAGTCGTCGCGATCGACGAAAAGCTCTCGCGAGAAGGGAATGGTGCGCGATCCCTCTTTCGGCACGTCGTGCGGGTAGTACGACGCGTCGAGCTCCTCGCTCTGCCCTTCAGGATAATTCGTGATCACGACCCTGAGTGGGTTGACCACGCACAACACCCGCGGCACACGCATGTTGAGGTCGTCGCGTATCGCGTGTTCGAATCGCGAGAGCTCGGCGCGTGAGTCGGAGCGTGCAACGCCCACGCCATCGGCAAAGGATCGAATCGCTTCAGGGGTCACGCCCCGGCGTCGCAGACCGGCAATCGTCGGCATGCGTGGATCGTCCCACCCTTCGACATGGTTCTCGTTGACCAACCGCAGGAGCTTCCGCTTCGAGAGAACGGTGTAGTCCAGCTGCAATCGCGCGAACTCGGTTTGCTCGGGGGGGCGCTCGAAGCCGGCTTCATTCACCAGCCAGTCATAGATATCTCGATTGTCCTTGAACTCGAGGGTGCATAACGAGTGCGTGATCCCTTCGATGGCATCGCTCAATCCATGGGCGAAGTCGTAAAGCGGGTAGATCTTCCACGCGTCACCGCGGCGATAATGCGGCGCATTTCGTATGCGCAGGAGGATCGGGTCGCGCATGATCATGTTGGGATGCGCCATGTTGATCCTGGCGCGCAACACGTGCGACCCGTCGGAAAATTCACCCGCCTTCATTCGCGCCAGAAGGTCGAGGTTCTTGTCCACAGATCGGTTCCGATACGGGCTGTCGCTCCCGGCGCTCGTGACCGTTCCGCGTCCGACACGAATTTCCTCCTCGCTCTGCGAATCGACGTATGCTTTTCCGCGTTTGACCAAGTCGACCGCGATGTCGTACAACTTCTCGAAGTAATCGGACGCGTAGAATTCACCGTCCCACTTGAAGCCGAGCCACGCGACATCGCGCTTGATGGCGTTGACGTACTTGATGTCTTCGGTGAACGGGTTGGTATCGTCGAAGCGAAGATTGACCCGTCCGTCGAATTCGGTGGCGATGCCGAAGTTGAGGCAGATGGACTTCGCGTGACCAATATGCAGAAAGCCGTTAGGCTCCGGCGGAAAACGCGTGGCAATCTGACGCCCAAAACGATTGCTCGCCGCATCCTCGGCGACCTTGTCGCGGACAAAATCTCGGCGCGTGCTGGATTCCTGACTCAAACCGCTCACCCTTTGGTGTGTGAGAACTGCAGAAGTTAGTTAGTCTCGCTTAGAACGGGACGGCGTACCAATCCACGCGATTCGCATTGAAACGCGGAACGGCGATCCAGCCGCGCCGGAAGTCGACACCAATGTCGGCTGGCGCGTCGATTCCCCAGGCAATTTTCCGCATCCCTTGCCCAGTGCCCGTGAGATTGAGCGTGGAGTCGGCCCAACTCGTGATCAGGAACGAGCCGTCGGGGAGCGCCTCGATTCCGTCGTAGCTTCCTTTTCCCGGCGTGATTTGCGTGACGCGAGCATCTCCGATGCGCCACGCCTGCACGTTCTTCGAGCCAAACGGCGCGAGCAAAAAGCGGCGATTCGCCGCATCCCACGCGATCCCGTTAGGCGAGGCAAGGTGCTCGTCCTCCATCGCGATGCTTGCCTCGCGCCCATGCACCACGTAGATGCGATCCTTTCCCGGATGCGTCGTGTTTCCTTTGGCGTCGATGTGTATTCCGGTGTCGGTGATGTAGAGCGCGCCATCAGGTGCGGCAGCCACGTCGTTCATGAACGTCGCGCCGAGTGGAGCAAAGTCGATCGTGGCGACCACCGCACCCGTACGCTTGTTGAAGGCGCGAAGCGCGTCGATATCGGTTACCCACAACGTGTCGCCGACAACCACCATTCCCTTTGGCGCGTTGAGCACGACGCCATTCTTCCCCGACTCCAAAAAACGCGTCGCTGAGTCAGGGTGCGACGGATCGATCTTCGAGATGAAGCCGTTGCCGTCTTTCTCCGACGGCACGCCATTGATATTCGAGACGAAAAAGACGTCGAGGTCGGCGTCGTATCGGACGCTCTCAGGAGTGCTGAAACCGATCGTCGGTTTTTCCGGCGGCTTCACCGTGTTCACGACCGGCGCCAGTCCGCTCGCCGCCGCTCCACTGCTGGCCGCGGATGAGGAGCTTTCCTTCTTTTCTCCGGCGCCACAGGCCGCGACGAAAGCGGTGACGCTGAGGCTTGCCAACGCGCCGCGAGTCGCGATGACCAGGTTTCGCATATTCACGAAGAGCGATCTGATGGGAGGCAGGCGAGTCGGAAGCACGTGACTCACCCTCAGGAAACATAACGTTTGGAGCGGTAGGGGGGCGCTCTCTAGCTGCGGGTGGCACCGACGGACCCAAACGCGATGGGGTCAGGTATTTTTACGACGCGCAGCTGTTCTCGGGCGACGTAGGACTATGAATCTCTCTCGGCGAAACTGGCGTCCTGTCCACCTCCTCGCCGCATGGGGGACGTATTGGGCAACATTGATCGGGGTGAAACTCGCCCCGGCATCGCCGCCATCGTGCGGTTGCAGGCGCCGGGGGTTCATCGATGATCGCCACCGAACGACGCTGCGAAGCTGAGCGCGAGCGGCGCATTACCCCCGATCCGGCCCGAGCGACGCCACCGCGTTAGGCGATGCCTTCGCTCGCGTTGTCGAAACTCCCCGTCCGTGGCGGGGGGTTTTTTGTTTCGGCTGCGGTGAACGTCAAACCTCTCCCAGTTGCCGCAAGCCCACGGATTTCGTACGCTCTCCCAAGCCTTGCCAGCCACGGGTCGCTCGAAATTGCGTGTCGAACTAGCGCGAGCACCTTTACCCAAGGATCTTAGGCTTGTCGCTTGAAACGCAACCGCTCACGACCTTGCCCCACCTGGGACTCCCAATGATCCGCACCTCTGCACTGCTCGCACTCCACGCCACGCTCGTCGCTCTCGCTCTGGCTCCGAACTTCGCTGGTGCGCAAGCGCTCTCCCCCGCGACGATGCCGAACAGCGGCACCCAAGCATTCACGCTGGCGTCGCCCTCGATGGGAGTGACGTTCGAGATTCTCGTGCGTACTCCGCCAGCTGCAATCCAACCCGCCGGCAAGAAGTTTCCCGCGCTCATTGTCACCGACGGCTTCATGGCATTCGGCATGGCAAACGACGCGGCCACATGGCTCGAGAGCTCCACGATCGAACCCCGTTTCATCGTCAGCATTGGCTCCAAGTTTTCCGAAGGCGAAGAGGAGCACACGCGACGCCGCATCTACGAGTTCTCGACCGACTGGCCAATGAATGATCCGTTTGGCCAAGGTGTGAAAGGATTCTGCGAGCGTTTCAAATCGCCTCCGGGGCACTGCGTGGGCGGCGCACCGAAGTTTCTGGGCGTCATCGTCGACGAGCTGATTCCGCAGCTCGCGAAGCAATTCCCGATCGATACGGCGCAACTTGGTTTGTTCGGCGTGTCTGCCGGCGGTTTCTTCGTCTCGTGGGCGATTTTCCAGGACAAGTCGCCGTTCAAGTCGTATCTCATCAGCAGCCCTGCAATGGCGTACGGCGACGGCGCGATCTTCCGCGAGGAGGCGCGGTATGCGGCGTCGCACAAGGATCTTCATGTGAGCGTATTCGTCGCCACCGGATCGCTCGAGTTCGACGATCCCTACCTTGAGGGCATTGGGAAGATTGCGAGCGGGCACGCGCAATTCGTCGCCGCCTTGCGGGGGCGCAAGTACCCGAATCTCAAGCTGAATAACGAGATCATGAACGGGATGGGGCACGGCGACTCGGCGCCGGCGGCTCTTGTCCGTGGCATGCGAACGCTCTACGGTAAGCCGTGAGCTAAGCGGGACCACCTGTTCAACGCCTAACGACGGTGCCTGGCGCGGCGCCGTCGGTCGGCTGATTTCACGAGTCCCATTCGCACACACCGACTTTCATCATCCCACATGAAACTCATGCCCAATCGCCTAACGATCGCGGCGCTCGCCCTGGCGGCCGCTCCGGCACTCGCTGCCGCGCAGCGCGGCATCACGCTCGAACAGGCTGCGGGGATGCGACAAGTCTCGAATGCGCGCATCTCGCCTAACGGGGCATGGGTGGCCTACACCGTCACGACGATGGACTTGAAGGAGAGTTCGTCGAATGCGGATATCTGGATTGTCCCCGCGCAGGGTGGCACACCGACGCGCCTAACGAACCACAAGGCGATGGACGACCAGCCGCGCTGGGCCCCCGATTCCAGGTCAATCGCCTTCCTCTCGGCGCGTGAAGGAGCGCCGCAGGTGTACCGGCTGTCGCTCGTTGGTGGTGAACCCGAAAAGGTGACAGAATCCAAGACGGGCGTCGGGAGTTTCGAGTGGTCGCCTGACGGCTCGCGCATCGCGTACGTCGCGCAACGCGACCTGACCGCCGACGAAGAGCAGAAGAAGAAAGAAAAAGACGACGCCATCGTGATTGGGCGCGACTGGTACCCGGCACGACTGAACGTCATTGATTTGGCGACGAAGAAAGTGACGGAAGTCGGACGAGCGGAGGCGATCGCTGGACTCGATTGGTCGCCTAACGGGAAGGAGATTGCGTATACCGTCTCGCCGTCGCCCAAGCCCGACGACTTCCGCGCCACCGACGTCATGATCGCCGACGTCGCGGGTGGCAACGCGCGCAAGCTGGTGGAGAACCCGGGCGCCGACGCCGATCCGAGCTGGTCGCCCGATGGACAATGGATTGCGTTTCACACGCGTCCGGCGGGAAAGGCGGCAAACGTGCAGTTCCGGCTGGCCGTTGTTGCGGCTGGCGGGGGAACGCCGCGGATGGTTGCCCCGGACTTTCTCTATGCTCCGGGGGACGCGGTGTGGAGCAATGACGGGAAGTCGCTCTACTTCTGGTCCTCTACTCGCACGAAGGACGAACTGTATCGCGTCGGCGTCGAACCGGGTGCCAAAGCGGAGAAGATCTCCGACGTGCACGGATCGACGGGACTGTTCGGGCCGGGAGCACCCTCACTCTCCTCGGATCAGAAGAGCATCGCCTTCATTCGCACGACGATCGACGCGCCCCCCGACATCTACGTCGCATCACTGGACGGGGCGTGGAAACAGACCAGCCTAACGACGATCAACCCCGAGCTCACATCGGTCGCCATGGGGAAGAGCGAAGTCGTTCGGTGGAAGAGCAAGGACGGAATGGAGATCGAAGGGATTGTCGTCTATCCCGTCGGTTACCAGGAGGGAAAGCGCTATCCGACAGTGGCGATCATTCATGGCGGTCCTTCGGGCGTCTGGAACGAAGCATTTCCAGCGTCGTGGTACAACCCAGCGCAGATCTACGCCTCCAACGGCTGGATCTCCTTCCTGCCTAACGTGCGCGGATCGAGTGCGTACGGCGAAAAATTTCTTGCTTCCAATTTCCGCGATTGGGGTGGTGGCGACTTCCAGGACATTCAGACGGGCCTCGACTACCTGATCAAACGCGGCATCGCCGATTCGACCAAGATGGCGCAGAGCGGATGGTCATACGGCGGATACATGACCGCGTGGACGCTCACGCAGACCAATCGCTTCAAGGCGGTGATGGTTGGTGCGGGGCTCACCGACATGTACTCGATGTACTCCACCAACGACCTGCAGATGGTGATCGAGGACTACTTTGGCGCGCAGCCGTGGGACGACGAGCAGGCGTACCGGCGCGCGTCGGCCATGATGTTCATCAAAAAGGCGAAGACTCCGACGTTGATTCTGCATGGCCAAGCCGACACCCGCGTACCGATCGGGCAGGCGCAGGAGCTGTATATGGGGCTCAAGAAGAACAACGTCCCGGTCGAACTGGTCTTCTTTCCGCGTGAGCCGCACGGGTTGCAGGAGCCGAGGCACATGATGGACAAGATGAAGCGCGAATACGCCTTCTTTTCGAAGTACGTGCTCGGTGTGGACGTCGCCGACAAGGTGCTGCAGTAGGATTCGAGTGATTTCTTGGTGCGCGCCAGTGATTTCCGTAGAAAGACCGAAACTTCTTGCTCGATTCGGGGGTACATACGGGTGAGAAATTCGGCGTAAACTTCGCTGCAATAAGCGCTTAGCTTGGCAGCGATTCGCAACGGGAGCGAGGCGCGCTCCAAGGCGACATTATGATGACAGTTGAAGAAACCATCGATCTCGGGCGCCTCGAGAGAGGGCTGGGGCTCGAGGGAGAACGAGTTGGCGACGGGCGGTGGCGAGTTGAAGGTGGAAGCGAGCCGCACTGGGTCGATCTTCGCACGCCGGACTACCCGCGGTGCGACTGCGGCGACTACGTGTGGCGTGAGCAGACGTGCAAGCACATTCTCGCGGCGCGGTTGCGGGAGGGGGATCCGGTTGTGGTGGGGGCGTTGGGGCGGTTGGTGCAGGCGCTGCGAGTGACGGGGAAAGTGAAGGACGATTCTCGTTAGGCGGTCTTGCTCAGGTCAAACGCGCTCGACATTCGCTTTCGCTCCGACAACGAGATTCCCAATTCGCCGGCGACGGCGTCCCAGTCTTTGACGGCTGCGGACACATCGCCGGCGATTTTCTTTGCGGCGCCCAGCGTGAGATCGAAGTACTCCGCTGCTTCCATCGCCAGCTCAACAGACGCCGTTGGATCTCCGTCCACAGAGATGGCTGTCGACAAGACGCGAGGGCGCACATCGAGCGGAGTGGGATTCAGATCGTACGCGGGAGAAAGGCGCCACCCGTCCGTTCCATGATAGAGAAAACCGTGATTGCGGAGGTGGTCGTCGGTATTCGAGATCATGACGCTGAAGACAATTCTTCTCCACAGCTCGGTCAGGTCCAGGCGAGCAGCGCTTCCATGCTGGCGAATCACGTCGGCGATTTCGGGATAGCTTCGCGGTTCGCCATCGGAGGCGCCAAGCATGCTAAGAGCGGAGAGGAAAGGGACGCGAGTCTCACCGCGTGCCCCCGTTCGATCGAACCTGTCGAGCAGCAACACGTCGTTTCCAGCGCATTCGATGAGTCGATGTTCGGCGACTGAGATGCCTGCCCGGTGCGCAAGTTCAAGCGCAACGCACTCCCATGCGACCATGCGATAGTCGTCATCGTTCTTCGGGAACTTGGCGATGAGGAGCTTGCGGCCCTTATCGCGCACTGACGCTTTGGGGCGTGCCCCGCCTAACGATGATCCGGGGGCGAGGAGGAGCCGCAAGTCGTCTGCGCTTTCTTCCTCGGCGAGGAATCGTTCGGTTGCATTGAGTAACCTCGGCAGTTCTACGAGTGGTGGAACGCCGCCTTGTTTGCTCTCCGCCACAAACTCGCCGTCGGGAGACCTCTTGAATCTGAGTGCTCCCTGCCTAACGACGTCGGTGACGCCAAGGAGAAAGTCGATTTCGCGTAGCGTGCGAGCAGAGCGTCCTTCGTCGGCAGCCCGGCGACGCTCGTCGCGCCGGAGAAGTGTTTGTCCCCAGCGGTCAGGCGCGGAGTCGCCCAGGGCACCGAAAAGATTCTTTCCTTGGGTGGTGATGTGAGGAGCTGGAGAACGTGCCAGTGCGGGAGCGAGCGCAAAGCTGTCGGCGCGCGCATTCCACTCGTCATCGTAGAGGAAGGTGAAGACGTCGCGACCGCGACTCGTCGTTGATAGGAGGCGCCCGACGGTGATTGTCTCCCCGTTCCAGTCGACGTAGACGTAGGCGACCGGAGTGCTCATGGGTTCTCTCGTGGTTTTGCTGGCGTCTTTGTTTTGCTTGGAAGCCTCACGCGACGAGGGAGTGCATCACTTTCCAACGCGAGCCCGACTTCGTCGCCAGCGGGAGCGGCGACGTCCGCGAGCCGTTCGATGAATCCAAGTGAGAAAAGCACCGACGCCCATGTTGCCATGGCAACGGAGGGATCTCCGCGCTCGACACGTGCAATGGTTTGCCGAGTCGTCAGTGCCCGATCGGCGAGCACTTGGATTGGTAATCGGCGCCGGCGCCGCGCGTTGGCGATGTCTTCGCCAAGGGTCGCGAGTGCGCGGCGAACTGCGAGGGGAGACGGCGGGGGTGGCTTCGGCATAGGTTACTTATAGACTACCATATATGATTTAAGGTAATCTATAAGAAACTTTATTGGATAGACAGGCTCCGCAGATCTTGTCCGGTCTACGCCGCGCGAACGACGCTTGAGTACCTGCCATTCGCGTCGAGTTCGACTTCGCCGAGGAGTGCGAGGGTCTCGAGGTGGCGCTGGATGAGGTCGCGGCGGGCGCCTGAGAACGCGCCGAGGGTTTCGTCGACGGTGCGGGCGCGCTGGGAGATGAGGGACGAGACGGCGCTCAGCTGTTCGACGGCGCTCGCGGGCCATGGGGCGGAAGCGGTGGTCGATGCGGCTGTGGCAGACCCTGCCGAAGTCGCCGGGAGCGCCAGCTCATCGTTGGCGACGGGGACGCTGGCGCCGAAGCGGGGGATCTGATACTCGGGGCGGAGCCACCTAACGATGCCACGTGCTTCTTCGGCGACGCGTTCGTCGTGGAGGGCGACGAGGCGTTCCAAGATTTCTTCGCGTTCCATGGGCCAGGGCCAGCCGTACGCCTGGGCGACGAGGGCATCGAGTTCGTCGTGGATGTCGCGCAGGATGCCGCAGGCGGCGATTTCGTGGAGGTTGCGTTCTTTTGGGGTGAGCGCGGCGCCGCTGCGGAGTTTTTCGACGACGTTGTACATCCCGGTCATGGTGACGCGCTCGTCGCGGGCGAGGGCGTCTTTGCGGTGGGAGTCGAGGCGTTCGGCGACGGCGGCGATTTGGGTGCGGAGCTCGTTAGGCGGGGTGGGAAAGGGAAAGGAGTCGAAACAGAGAATCTTGCTGTATCGCGAATCGTTGCCAACTCCCATACGACCGCCCGACGCTAATATCCACGCTTCGTGGAACGAGGAAGACAGCGTGCCGAGAATAACGGAGTCCTGACTTGTTACCACCATCAGAGTGCCGTCAGGCACAGCTTCCGCAGTGACCCGAACGAAGAACCGGAATTTCGAGACTTCTACTGTAGCAAAAAGTGATGACAGCCCCGCCGCTGCGCTGCGAAACCCGCGGCGAGGCTCCATAAAGCGCCACCAGTACTCTCGATAAGACTTCCGCTTTGAAGACTGACGGTCCGCGTAGACGTGATCTCGCAGATAGTCGAAGAGTATCGGAACTTGCCGCGCATCAGTGAGGTCGAGCAATCCGAAATCGATGACCCAATCGGGTTCCTCACCCATCGTTACGTCGCGACCAGTTAACAATGGACGAACGAACTTGCCATGCCTAGAATCTGACCCCAGAAAATCGAGCGCTTTATCTCGGGTGAGTCGAAAACCCTTGCCGCCAATCTTACATCCTTGAAAACACAGTTCGAGATTAGCTAAGAGCGAACGCTCACAGACGCTCGAGATATCTCTTCCCGTAGTTAGGTCGTCATTCAGTTGAACCGCGCGCTCACTCCTCAGTAAACGTCCGTCGTCGTCGACTGTAAGCAAGGTTGCCAACCCAGGCGCGTCGCTCACCAAGACTGTCATCGCCACGCGGACGGCGGCACCCTCGACTTCGTTAATCCAAGGATGGTCCGAGATCGCCCAAATCACATATGTGCCGGAGTCGCGAGCTAGTCGAATATGAACTCGATTCTTGGCCTGCTTAATTGAATTGGTGGTAATGAGGCCGGCGCGCTGCGTCCTCCCGCTAGCCACCTCTTGTGCGGCGGTGACCCACCAGTACATCACGAAGTCAGCGGACTTCGACACTGAATTCTCGTAAGCGGTTCGCAGCGCGTCGACGTATCCATCTCCGAGAGCAGTTCGCTGCATTTTCTCACCGATATACGGCGGATTCCCCACAATAAAATCCGCCCTCGGCCACTCCGCTGCCCTCGCCCCCACATACTCGTAGTACGGCAACCTCGCGTTAGGGTCCGGCACCAACTCCCCTGTCACCGCATGCCTAACGCGAGGCGTCGGGTCGGGACGGTCCATCTCCGGACGATGCACAATCTCATCCCACGCCAGCACCGCATCGCGACACTCCAGCGTCCCCGTGTCCTCGAGAATCGGCGTCGGTGGCGTGCGCCCGCCGTGCGTCTCACGCCAGAACTGGTGATAACCAATCCACAACGTCAGCTCGGCGATCTCGCGCGCCCACGGCTTGATCTCGATGCCGTGAAATTGCCGAGGATGAACTTCGTCGAGGACAAGACCTCCCTGGCCGCCTGACAACCGCTGGATCTCGTTGAAGACCTCGAGCTCGATCTCCTTTACGGCGGCCATCGTCACGTAGAGAAAATTCCCGCTCCCGCATGCAGGGTCGAGGAAGTGCAGCCCGCGCATCCAGTCGTGAAAATCGCGAAGGGCTTTGATCGCCTTCTCGCGATCGGGTTTCTTTCCCTTCTCCTCGAGTTGCAGAACAGCGCCCTGCACGGCCGTCCACTTCTCGCGAATTGGCTCTACGACGGTTGGCTCAATGAGACGCTGGATATACTCGCGCGGCGTATACTCGGCGCCCAAGCGATGACGCTCGACCGGATCGAGTGCGCGAACCAGCAACGTTCCGAAAATGCTCGGCTCAACGCGCGACCAATCGAAGCGCGAGGCTTCAATCAGAAGCTGTACTTCTTTAGGCTCCAGCGGGAGCGCTTCGACAGTCTTGAAGAAGTGACCGTTGAAGCGGCTCAACTGCTCCGCGCCGTACATCCCTCCTTCGTCCATCGTCTTCCACAAGAGGGTGAGCGCCTTCTCCACCTGAGTAGCGCCACCGCTCCGCTCTCCGACTTCGAGCGTCCGTTGGAATAACCCCGCGGGAAGCAGCCCTACGTCTTCAGCAAAACACGAAAAGACACAACGCATGAGAAAACGCGCCACGCGTTCCTGATCGCCAACACGATCTTCGAGAGTCGCGGCAAGCTCGGCGAGTTTGGCGGCGATTTCTTTCGTCACGGCTTGCGCGCGCGCACGCGGGTCGCGGACGTGCGGCTGCTCGAAGGCGTCGCACAGGAGCCGGATGTCGTCCGGGCGCGTGTGCAGCGTCGTAAGGTTGATGCGTTTACCCGCTGCGAAATCACCGTACCGTCCGCTCCAGCGATCCCACAACATCAGGTGTCGTGGGAGGTCGAGCACCATCAGATACGGCGGGGGATTACCAGAAACGTGCGCGACGTACGTGCGCACCTGCCCGAACGCCTTGCGCATGCGGTTGTCATCGCCGCCGACGATGTGCGTGGCTTTCCCTTCGAGCGCGAAAAGATCAGCGCGGTAACAGTCGATGTAGTTGACGGCGAGGTTCCCTTCGCGATCGACCACATCCACGCGATACTCGAAGTGGTAGTCGTCGCGAGGAGGGACGGGGGCGCTGACGCCGAGTGCGGTGAAGAGGTCGAGAAGAAAGCTCTGGAGGGCCGCTTTTTCGGAGACAGCGACATCGTTCCAGCGCGCCATCATCGCTTCAAGTCGCGATGCGATCGCAGGGATATCCCATGTGCGAGAGCGAGTGGGCATGAGGGAGACGGGGTTCCGCTGACGCTGAGCGATTTACGGCGAGGCGCTAGGCGAAATAAGGCGAACGGTCGGGAAATACGTCTGGTAGCGCGTCGCGTCGCGCGTCAGCAAGGTCATCCCGCGAACCGCGGCATGCGCGCCAATGTAGAAATCGGGGAGTGGCGACCGACGCGTTCCACCGGCGTTGCGATAGCGATGAAAGCACTTGCCAGCGAGGAATCCAGCGTCCCACGGGAGTGGCTCACGCGAGAACCATTCAGGTGCGAGTGCTTCATCGAGCGCTTCGATGGCGTGAAACCGAACCGAGACCTCGGCGTAGACGATCGGGTTGATGACCAGCACCGCCATGTTGGCGCAAGTCTCGAGTGCATGCGAAGACCAATCGAACCAGCGCCGATCCTCGGTGAGCACGTCGAGGAGGACGTTGCTGTCTACGAGCACGCTCGACATGGCTATGGATCTCGCGTTAGGCGCATGATTTCGTCAGTCGAGAGGCGAACCGTTCCGCGTCCGCGGAGATGTTCGACGACGAGCCGACCGCGTTTGGCTGCGCTCTTTGCCTTCTGAATCACCACGGTGTTTCCGGAAAGACGAAACTCGACTTCCGTGTTGGGGAGGAGACCGAGCTTCTCACGCATGTCGACGGGAATCGTAACCTGGCCTTTTGTGGTGATTTTCATGTCCTCGACGCTCCGGCGAAGGTAATACAATAGAAAGTAATACTCGCGAAGACGGCGAGAGCTCCGCGGCGACACTTCGCGCTGGCATCTGTACTCTCTATTTGCGCGAATTCGACGCCGCCTTCGCCCTTTTCTCCGCTTGCGTGGGTCGTGCGAGCAGCCTTATTCCTGCATCTTCCATCACTGTCACGCTCGGACCGTCATCACCCGCGGACTCCTTGGAGGAGTTGCATGCTCTACTCCCGCATGACTTGGCGCGCCGCCACGGCGAACGCCCTGTTTCTATCGGCATTGGCTGCGGCTGCATTCGTGCCCCAAACTGGAGGAGCCCAGACACGTCCCGCCGCGCGCCCTTCGGGAGGAGTTGCAGCCAAGGCTTCGGCTCCGGCCCAAATCGGTCCCATAACCTTTGATTCGACCGTTTTCACCTCGCTCAAGTGGCGCGAGATGGGACCGGCGCGCGGCGGGCGTTCCGTTGCAGCTGCCGGATCGCAGAAGCGCCCGCTCGAATACTGGATGGGGACCACCGGCGGCGGCGTCTTCAAGACCACCGATGGCGGCCAAAGCTGGAGTGCATCGAGCGATAAATACTTCGGCGGAACGATCGGCGCCGTGGCGATCGACCAACAGAATCCTGACGTCGTGTGGGTCGGCGGCGGCGAGACGGATATTCGCGGCAACACTGCCGGCGGCGACGGTCTCTGGAAGACCACAGACGGCGGCAAGACGTGGTCGCTGTTGGGCTTCAAGGACGAACACATCGCGACGATTCGCATTCATCCGACCAACGCAAACATTGCGTGGTTAGGTGTATTCGGAAATCCCTTCAAGGCGAGCGCGAACCGCGGCATCTATAAGACGACAGATGGTGGCAAGACTTTCACGAAGGTCCTCTTCGTGAACGATTCCACCGGTGCGGTCGACATCAACCTCGACCCGTCTAATCCCGACATCATCTACGCGGCGACGTGGCAAGCATACCGCACATCGTGGGCGCTCTCGTCAGGCGGAATGGGGAGCCGCATCTGGAAGTCGACGGATGGTGGCGAACACTGGACGGACCTCAACAAGACCGCGAAGGGACTTCCGCAGGGCGTGATTGGAAAGATCGGCCTAACGATTTCGCCGGCGAAGCCGAGCCGAGTGTGGGCGATTATCGAGCACGACTCGGGCGGTGTGTATCGGTCGGACGACGCGGGCGCGACGTGGAGTTACATCAACAAGGATCGCAAGCTTCGCCAGCGTGCCTGGTACTACTCGAACATTCTCGCCGACCCGAAAGACACAAACACGATCTACGCGTTGAACGTCGGATTCTATCGGTCTAAAGACGGAGGGAAGACGTTCAAGGAAGGGATCAACGTCCCGCACGGTGACAACCACGACATGTGGATTGCACCTGACGATCCGATGCGCATGATCGAAGCGAACGACGGTGGCGCCACGATTTCGACAAACGGTGGAAAGACGTGGACGAACGAGGCGTTTCCCACCGCGCAGTTCTATCACGTCGATACGAACAACGACTATCCGTACTGGATCTGCGGTGCGCAGCAGGACAACTCGACGTTGTGCGGACCGAGTCGTGGTGAAGGGAGTGTGCAGATCAGCGATTGGAAAGATGCCGGCGGCGGAGAGTCTGGCTACGTCACGCCGCATCCGACAAAGCCGAACATCGTCTTCGCGGGGAGCTACGGTGGATTGCTCACGCGCAAGGATCTCAAGACCGGCTTCACGCGCGACGTGACGGTGTATCCGATCAACCCGATGGGTTTTTCATCGAAGGACATCAAGGTCCGCTTTCAGTGGACCTTCCCGATCGTCTTCTCGCGTCACAACCCCAAAGTGTTGTATGCAGCTGGCTCGCGACTCTTCCGTTCGACCGACGAGGGTGAGAGCTGGACGCCGGTATCGCCGGAGCTTGCGCGCCGCGACCCGAAGACGATGGACGCTTCGGGTGGTCCGATCACGAAGGACCAGACGGGCGTCGAGACGTACGCGCTGATTTTCGCATTCGACGAATCGCCCGTGACGCAGGGCGTTCTGTGGGTCGGGACGGACGACGGGCTTGTGTGGCTCTCGAAGAACAACGGCGCGACGTGGGACAACGTGACGCCGAAGGACATCGGGGACTTCACGCGTATCTCGATCATCGAGCCCTCGCACTACAGCGCAGGCACAGCGTACGTCGCGGCCAATCGCTATCAGCTCGGCGACAAGTCGCCGATCCTGTACAAGACGACGGACTACGGGAAGTCCTGGACCAAGATCGTCAACGGCATAGACCCCGAGCACTTTCTGCGTGTGGTGCGCGAGGATCCCGTTCGGCGCGGACTGTTGTTCGCCGGAACGGAGCGCGGTGTGTACGTGTCGTTTGACGACGGCATGAACTGGAAGTCGCTGCGCAAGAACCTTCCGCTCGTCCCGGTGCACGATCTCAAGATCAAGGACAACGATCTCATTGCGGCAACGCATGGGCGTTCGTTCTGGGTGATGGACGACATCTCGCCGCTTCGTCAGGTGACGACGGAGGTGGTGGCGAAGCAGGCATACCTCTTCAAGCCTAACGAGTTCTATCGCTCGGACTTTGGCGGTGGATTCTTTGCGCAGTTGATGGGTTTTGGTGGCGGCGGTGTCGGCGCCAATCCGCCGGGCGGTGTTCAGCTTCACTACTGGCTCAAGAACAAGAACGAGAAAGTGACCTTCGAGTTTTTTGACGCGTTAGGCAAGCCGATCGCCGCGTTTACGAGCGATCAGGATCCAGAGACTGCCGCCGACTCGGCGCGCCTCGAAACGATGAAGGCGGGGGCGATTGACTCGCTGGTGAACAAGGCTGGCTGGACGCGCGATTCAGCGACCAAGGCGATGACGGCGAAGTTCGCCGATCCCTCGGTGTTGATGCAGGGCGTGGATCTCGAGGAGTTCTTCAATCGTGCGCCGCGTCCGGCTCGCGTGCCTAACAAGGAAGGGGTGAACACGTTCGCGTGGAACATGCGCTACCCCGACGCAGTCCGCTTCGACAAGATGATCATGTGGGCGGCGGGCACCACCGGCCCGATCGCACCTCCGGGGACGTACACGGTGAAGATGACGGCTGGCGGGGAGTCGGCGACATATCCGTTCCGCCTGAAGAAGGATCCTCGTTCAGACGCGAGCGATCTCGATCTGCAGCAGCAGTTCAAGTTGTTGATTGCCATTCGCGACAAGACGACGGAGGCTAACAACGCCGTGCGCACGGTGCGCAACATGCGGTGGCAGGTGGGCGATCGCGCGGACAAACTGAAAGGTGCAGCTGCCGAGGAGTTCAAGAAGCTCTCGGGCGAGATGATGGGCGATCTGTCGGCGGGGGAGCAGGAAGTGTATCAGGTGAAGAACCAGAGCTCGCAGGATCCGCTCAACTATCCCATCCGGCTGAACAACCAGATTGCGGCGCTCGCCGGCGTTGTGGGGAGCGGTGAGTACCGTCCGACGAAGCAGGCGCAGGAAGCGTATAACACGCTGAGTGCGCAGCTCGACGTGCAGCTCAAGGCGATCAAGGGGGGAATGGACAAGCGCCTCCCGCGCCTCAACGAATTGCTTCGTGCTGCCGGACTACAGGAGCTCAAGCCGAGCACGGAGGAGATCAAGCCGAATAAGCCGAACGTGGCGATGTAGGGTCGCGGACTTGGGGCCCGGGCTCAGAGCTCGGGCTCAGAGCTACGTTCCCCCAGAGTTCGCAGTTGGGGTCGCGAGGAGAGCCCCTCCGGGCGCTAGCGGATACCAATCCGAGACGCGCCCCGCGGGGCTCTCCTCGCTCTCGCGGGGGATCGCGCGCTCAGATCGGCATCAGTTCCACGTTGGGGACGGAGTTGGCGCTCGGCGCTCGCACTGACGTCAGGCGGCGTTAGGCGGGCCTGGCGCCTCTCGGTGGCACCGTCGCGTGTTTGGTCGCTTCGAGGATGGCGTATCCGATGAGCGGCGGAAAGGCGAGTGTGAAGATGACCGGATTAAAACCGTAGTGATCGGCGACCCAGCCGATGGCTGGAGAAGCCGCCAGCTGCAACAGGCCATACCCAGCCGTGAGTAGAGAGACGGCGAACGCCGCGCTACTTCCACCGTAGGCGTCGAGGGGCATGGTATACATGTTCACGCTCGCGACGGAAGACGCAAAATACGAGACGGAGATTATCGCGACGGCGATGGTAGGATTGGGCGCCATCGGGACGACGGCCGATAGGAGCATTCCTAGTGCGCCGACGAGATACATCCGGCGCCGGGCAGCGAGAGGCTCCCATCCGGATTTGATAAGTCGCAGTGACGCGCCGCCACCAGCGAAGGCGCCCAGCAACGAAATGGCCTGGAGCAGCGGCGCAAGCTTGTTGGCATCTGCAACCGAGAGGCCGAACGTCTTCACGAAGTAGTGGTTCGTCCACCCGGTCCAGAAGAGAAAGATGCCTAACGACAAGACATTGGCGATCATGAAGCCCCACATGCGGGGGGCGCGCAGGATCGCGCCGCGGTCGAAGCCCGAGGATACCGTGTCGACCGGGAGCACTTCTGCTTTAGTCGATGCCCAGCGCCAGAGCGGAATCCAGAGCAGCCCGAGAATGCCGGCGATGAAAAACGCGCTGCGCCACTGACCGCGCGCGAGCGTGTAGTTCGCGACCACCGTTGCGAGGGCGATGCCGAGAACAAGTCCTACCTGCGACATACCGCTCCCGATCGCTCGCTCTTCCTGGCGCAAATACGTCTGCGACGCCTTCGCCCCCGACGGAATACCCGCTGCTTCCCCGATGGCGACGAGACCATGCGTCACAAGGAGCGATGACAAACCGCGGGTGAATCCGCGCGCGATGCCGGTGATGCTCCACCATGCGAGCGCGATCGACGTCCCCACGTTGAGTCCAACTCGGTCGAGCATCCACCCCATGAGTGGAGCGCTCAGCATGTAGATCGTCCCGAAGCCGGTGAGAATCCATCCGTATTGCTCGTACGAAAGATGGAACTCCTTCATGAATGCAGGGGAGACAGCAGTCATCACCTGTCGGTCGAGATAGTTCACCGCCGATGACAAGTAAAAGACTGCCATGACCCACCACCGATTCTTACTGCTTGCCTGCATGCCGCTCCCGGTTGCGTTCGCAACTACTTCTGGACATCTGGACTCTCCTAACGCTCTCTGCTAGCATGGCTGCGCGGTTCGCCTCTTCGTTCCTTCTCCTCACCCCCCCCCCCCGCGTGGCGCGCCCTCCTTCTATCACACGCAGGAATAACTCTCGAGCATGATGGCGACGGCGACTGCCTCCGCTGCAGAAGCGGAATCGAATCCACCACGAAAGCCATTCCTAACGGGAACGCAGAAGATAGGGGTCGCGATGGTTGTTGGCATCGCACTCGGCGTTCTCTTTCCGGCTGCGGAATATCCCGGCTTCATCGCCTTCTCGAAGGTGATCTCGTCGGTGTTCCTGCGCCTGATCAAGTTGCTCATCGTTCCGCTCTTGCTGAGCACACTCGTCGTCGGGATTGCAGGGCACGGCGATGACTTGAAGAAAGTAGGGCGACTCGCGTGGCGGTCGATCTTGTATTTCGAGATCGCGACGACGTTTGCGCTGTTCATCGGTCTCCTGTTCGTCAACGTGATCAAGCCGGGAGCGGGTGTCGATCTCACGTCGGCGAGCGCGGACACGGGATCGCAGCTGGCGCAGACGAAGGTGACCTTCGCCGGCGTCGTTGAGCACATGGTGCCGCAAAGCTTCTTCGAGGCGGCGACGCATAACGAGGTGCTACAGGTCGTCGTCTTTGCGATTCTGTTCGCGGTGGCACTGGCGCGGACAAAGCCCGAGTCGCGCGCGACGATGCTGGGCGTGATGGAGTCGTTAGTCGACGTGATGTTCAAGTTCACCGCGTTGGTGATGGCGTTCGCGCCATATGGGATCGGTGCCGCGATTGCAGTGACCGTGGGAACGAGCGGGATCGGCGTCTTGTTAGGCCTGGCCAAGTTGGTGTTGACGCTCTACGGCGCGCTCATTGCTTTTGTGTTGTTCGTGCTGGTACCGATCGCGCTTCTCGCGCGTGTTCCGATGGCGAAGTTCTGGGCGCACGCGCGCGAGCCGTGGCTCATCGCGTTCTCCACAGCGAGTTCCGAGGCGGCGCTGCCGCGCGCGATGGAGGCGATGGAGAAGTTTGGTGTGCCGCGCCGCATCATCGCCTTCGTCATGCCGACGGGGTATTCGTTCAACCTCGATGGAAGCACGCTCTACCTGGCCGTTGCATCAGTTTTTGCGGCGCAAGCGGGCGGCATCGACATGCCGATTGGCCAGCAGCTTCTCATGATGCTGACGTTGATGCTCACGTCGAAGGGCGTTGCAGCTGTGCCGAGGGCGTCGTTGGTGATCTTGTCCGGTGCGCTGACGATGTTCGGACTCCCGCTCTCGGCGGTTGCGGTGATCCTTGGTGTCGATGCGCTGATGGATATGGCGCGCACGTCGGTTAACCTGCTGGGGAACTGCCTGGCTACAGCGGTGATGGCGCGCTGGGAAGGGGAGCTCAACGCCTAACGTTGGGGCGCGCCGCCTAACGACGTGCCGTTACGCTCAGGGCTTTTTCTCCCCCATGCTCCACCAGGTGCGCGGCGCGGGACGGGGTGCCGGCCACTCTTCCGCCAGTGTCTCGCCGTCGTACAGGATGCCGTTCTTCATCACGTAACGAATTGCGGTCGTGTTCCGAATGTCGGCGCGTGGGTCGCGATCGAGAATGACCAAATCGGCGAGTTTCCCGCTCTCGATCGAGCCCAGGTCGCGGTCGAGCGAGAGGGCACGCGCCCCTTCGATGGTGGCGACGCGCAAGGCTTCGAGCGGCGCCATTCCACCTCCGGTGAGCAGGCGCATCTCCCAATGCACCTGAAGCCCCTGCATCTCGCCGTGGCCGCCTAACGCGACGTGGCCTCCGGCGCGCAGAATGGCGGCTGCGCCGGCCCCTTCCTCGCGCCAGCGCTGTTCGCTCTCGGGGAAGTACAGGAGTCTCGTGGCGGTTCGCTGGTACAACTCCTCGTTAGGAAAAAAGCGGCGGAGCTTTGCGACACGCGTCGGCGGATCCTCGGCCATCATGCGATAGATGGGGAAGGGGCCACCGAATGCTACGAGAAGTGTTGGTGTGTAAGCGATGCCACTCTGCGCAAAGAGCTGCACGATGTCTTTGTAGAGTGGCGCGTCGGGAATGGCGTGCTCGTTCCCCCCGAAACCATCGAGCGCGTGCGTGAGATTCATCTTTGCATCGGATGCGCCCTCGGTGGTGGGGATCATCCCCAACTCGCGGCACGCCTGCACCACCCATTGTCGCTGTTGCCGGTTTCCGACCGCGTACGACTTGATGAATCTCGTTTCGTACCGATCTCGATACCGGAGAATGCGGCGACGGGCGTCGTCGAGCGACTGAAAGTTCAGCGTCTCGAAGAGTCCGGGGCCGGTGGAAAAAATGCGCGGACTCGGCATCTCGCCAGCGTCGGCCATGTCCGCGTACGAGAAGATATCGGTCGTGATCTGCGGGTCGCGGACGGTGGTCACGCCGTACGCGAGGTTCGCAAGCGGCGCTGGGGATTCCGGTTTGAGCACGCCGTTGAGCGGTCCCCAGTGCGCATGAATATCGACGATGCCGGGAATGATGGTCTTTCCCGACAGCTGCAATACACGCGCGCTACGCGGGAACGCCTTGCTCCCCTGCGGCGCGACGCTCACGATACGATTGTCCTGGATGATGATGTCGCTCTGGGAGATCACCTCCTCGCCACGCATGGTGATCACGCGCGCGCCACGCAGAACGAGCGTTCCTTTCGGCGTAGCGCGCGGCACCTCGACGCTGACGGCGGCAGAGTCCTCCGGACTCCCTTCACGCTTCCAGTGAACGGTGCGGCCGGTGGTCCACGCGAGCGTCGTCCCGTTAGGCGACCAGGCGAATGCTTCCGGACCGTCAGACGAAATTGTCGCCCACTTTGACGGGTCGAAAGAGACCGAATCACCCGCGGCGAAATCGCGATCCAGCGTTAGGCGGGCGAGGCGTTCTCCCAGAAGGGTCGCAACGTTCCTCCCGTCGGGGGCAGCGATACCATCCGGTGGCATCGGGTCCAAGAACGAGCCGCGGTACGCGACGCCGGCGCCGACTCGACGCTCGGTGCCATCAAGGAGCATGGAGACGAAGCCGACGCCTGGAGCAAAGGCGAGAATGCGTCGACCGTCGGATGAAAAGGTGGGGTGATGTGCGCCTTGCGCGGCGGCGACGTGTTGCACCGGCCCGCCATCAGCGGTGATCCATGACATTGCCGCGTCGGTGGGAATGGCCCCCGACTGACGGCGCGCAGATCCCGCGGGTGCGCGAAGAAAGACCAGACGCGAACCATCGGCACTCCACGACGGCTCGGCGTAAAACGCTGAATCACTCGTTAGGCGCATCGGAGGCGACGTGCGGTCGGCGCGCGCCTTCCAGAGCCCACCGCCCTCCGGGCCCCACGTTACATACGAAACCCATGCACCATCGGGCGACCAGGCGGGATAAAACTCTCGCGGATGTTCGGCGTTCGTTAGGCGCGCCGGCGTCGCTTTGATGGAGTCGGCAACATAGATGCGCGCCAATGTTGAGAAGGCGAACTGACCCTGCGCTCCCACGGCGAATTGATTGAGAAAGCGAGGACGAACGGGACCCTCGGCGACGCGCTGGGGAAAGCGGAGTGATTGCGGAACGTCCATCTCCACTCGCGCCTCGAACGGAATGCGCGAATCGGCGAGCGTCGCGAGATCGATCCGATGAATGCCGCCACCGTAGGCGACGACGAGGGCCGCGCCGTCCGGGGTAAACGCATAGTTAGGCACCACATCGCGCGTTGCTGTCGCTTCCAGTTCATCGCGATCGATGATCGGAGAAACGATTCGCTCGCTCCCTGACGAGAGATCGCGCATGCGGATGCGCGCGCGCGACTCGTGCTGGGCGACGTACGCGAGGTATCGCCCGTTAGGCGACACCAACGGCTTCATGGCGTTGGTCCCCTCGAGAAATACCAACTCTCCACGCTTCGCCGCTCGGTCGTACCGCATCATCACGCTGCTGGCGCCCGCGCGCACGCCATACGCGCGCGGCGTCACCGCCGCGTAGTAGACGCTTCGTCCATCTGGAGTTGGCGCGCCTCCGTACGGGCCTGGCGCCGGCGTCGAAACGAGGAGCGATGGTGCTCCGTTTCCGTTCTCGACGATTCGCTTCCCTTCGCCAGTCGCAGCGTCAAACTCCCACAGCTCCGCTGTCCTCGGCGCTCCCGCCGCGGCGCCGCCGGCGAGCGTCACGAAGACCGACTTCTGGTCGCTGCTCCACGCCGGAGAAATGCATTTCTGGCGCGTGAGGTGAGTGAGCTGGCGTGGAGTCGAGCCATCACGAGCTGCAATCCAGAGGTTGTCTGACCCACTGCGATCGCTCACAAAGAGCAGCGATGCGCCATCGGGAGAAAAGCGGGGCTGCGAGGCGAAATCGGTGCCGCTTACTATGCTGCGTGCGGCGCCGCCGCCGATCCCCACCACATATAGGTCGCCAAGCAACTCAAAGACGATGTCGCGACCGTCGCGCGAGACATCGAGGGAGATCCAGGTCCCTTCGGTTGTGGTGAACGCGATGTGGCGCGTGACGAGGCGCGCTGGAGGAGCGCTCGCTTGTGCATGCGTCGCGCAGGGGGACGTGAGGAGCGCCAACGAGAGCGTGGCGAGGAGAGTTCGACTACCGTATCGAAGTGGCATGACTCAATGATATCATCCCTCGGAAGGTCGCCCTATTCGCACCCCAATCCATGCGCCGATCATGCGCCGAATCACGAATTCCATGATGCAACGTCGTGCACTGATCGCGGCGGCCGTTCTTGTGTCCTCGCTCGTCGGGTGCCGAGGTGCTAAGCCGGACGCGTCGCTGCGTGCTGCTCCGGCCGACGGGCGGGCGCTCTTGCAGCGGATGCATGACCGATACGACGGAAAGTGGTTTCACACTCTCACGTTCGTTCAGAAAACGACCGCTCGGCGTCCCGATGGAAGCCAGCAGGTCTCCACGTGGTATGAATCGCTCAGCGAATCGCGACTGAGGATCGACGTGGGAGATCCGGCGTTAGGCAACGGCGTCTTGTACACTGCCGACTCGATGTATGTCATCCGAGGTGGGAAGACGGTGCGCAGCGCCAACGAGGGCAATCCGTTTCTCCCGCTGATCGCCGGCGTCTTCATCCAGCCGGTGAGCCTAACGATTTCGCAGCTTGCCCCGTACAAGTTCGACCTGTCAAAGATCTACGAAGGGAGTTGGCAGGGGCGCGCGACGTGGGTGGTGGGTGCCTCCTCGAGCGCCGATACAACGTCGCCACAGTTCTGGATCGATAAGGAGCGCTTGATCGTGATGCGCTTCGTGATGCCGCTATTTTCCACTCCCTCGGGCCGAAGCGAGGACGTGCGTCTGGACGACAATGTGCAGGTGGGGGGTGGATGGCTTGCGACTCGGATCCGGATGATCGACGCCGGCGTCGACCTGCAGACCGAGGAGTACACTGACTGGCATACCGGCGTTTCGTTCCCGCCAACCTTCTTCCAAGCCGAACACTGGAACGAGGGGACGCACTGGGCGCGCGGCGCGAATCGTTAGGCAGCGCGTGATCCGGCGATTTGTCGGCAGCCTTTTGCGCGTTGTCTGCGTCGGCGTGTTGGCGGCGCTGGCTATTGGCGTGACGCTCGCGTGGCGTGACTTCGGGCGTGTGCCGGCCGGAGCACGGTTGGAGCGAATGAGACGGTCGCCGGAGCACCACGGGGACAAGTTCGTCAACGCCCTCCCGATGTGGAACAACTGGCGTATAGCCCTGTCGGCGGCCTTTCACGCGTCGAAAGATGCAACCCCTAACGCTCCCGTGCCGGTCGTGCGGCCGGTGCCCGAGTCGCTCGCCGTCGCTCCGGCTTCCGGGCTGCGCGTTACTTGGTTTGGCCACTCCTCGACTCTCGTCGACATGGACGGAGTCCGCATCCTTACCGACCCACTCTGGGGCGAGCGTCCATCGCCGTTAGGCACAATTGGACCAAAGCGGTGGTTCGCTCCACTGATCGCGCTCGGCTCCCTCCCGCGCATCGATGTTGTCGTGATCTCGCACGACCACTACGATCATCTCGACCTGGCGGCAGTCGATGCACTCAATGCACTCGGCGTCCAGTTTGTCGTCCCGTTAGGCGTTGGGGCTCACCTCGAATACTGGGGTGTCCCGCGCTCTCGGATCGCGGAGCTCGATTGGGGAGAACGATTCCGGGTTGGCGAAGTGGAAATCGTGACCACGCCGTCGCGCCACGCGTCGGGGCGGCAGCTCTTCGATCGCGATCGTACGCTCTGGGCGAGTTATGCCTTCGTTGGCCCGCATCATCGTGTGTGGTATTCCGGCGATACGGGATTCTTTCCTGAGTTAGCGAAGATCGGGCAGGAGTTTGGACCATTCGACCTGACGATGATCGAGAGCGGACAATACAACCGCGCATGGCCCGATTGGCATTTGGGACCCGAGCAGGCGGTTGCCACGCACGAGATGGTGCGGGGAAAGGTCATGCTCCCCGTGCATTGGGGACTCGTGCAATTAGCGCCGCACGCCTGGACCGAGCCGATCGAGCGTGTGCTGATCGAAGCGCGGCGACGCGGAGTGCGGGTAATCACACCGGAGCCCGGAGTGAGTGTGGAGCCCTCGCGCGATTCGGCGAACGTGCGGTGGTGGCCTACGTTGCCGTTCGAGACGGCGGAACAAGCTCCGGTGCACGCCACTTGGGTGAAGGGGCCGCCCACCGCGCACTAGGTCGCCCCCTTTTTTCTGGGCAGGGGCACCGAAACTTGGGTCTGGGGGCGTCGCAGCGATGGCTTCACCTTGACATCTTAGGTAAGGGCGCGTTTTCTTACCTAAGAACCTTAGGATAAGGACTACGACATGCCGTCCACCGAACTCGATCTGCTGCGCGGAACACTCGACCTCCTCGCCCTCAAGGCCCTATCGTGGCGAGAGATGCACGGACTGGGCGTATTGCGATGGATCGAACAGGCATCGCAGGATCGACTGCAGATCACCGAGGGAGCGCTCTATCCGGCGTTGCATCGCATGGAAGAGCGTGGATGGCTCGACGCGGAGTGGGCGACCACCGAACGGAATCGCGAGGCCAAGTTCTATCGCCTAACGCCGGCGGGACGCCGAGCGCTCACGGCGGAGCTGCTGAAGTGGAGTCGGTATAGCGAGACGGTGGGGCTGGTGCTCGCCGCCAAGGGGGGAGGAGCCTGACAATGCGCAGCCGATTTCGCTTGGCTCGCGCGCGCAGCGGAGAAATGCGACAGCGAGAAGTGGACGCCGAGCTGCGCTTTCATATCGAGGAGCGCGTCGAAGAGCTGGTGGCCAAGGGTGTTCCGCGCGCCGAGGCAGAGCGAAGGGTGCGCGAGCGCTTCGGGGATGTGTCGAGCGTGCGGGCTGAGCTGGAAGCGATTGATGCGACGATCGATCGGAAACGGTCGCGCGGCGAGTGGGTCGCGTCGGTGACGCACCAGGCGAGGCTCGCTTTCCGCGCACTCGTTAGGCGCCCGACGTTTGCGGTGGTCGCAGTGGGAACGCTCGCGTTAGGATGTGGTGCGGCAACGGCGGTGTACACGCTCGTCGATGCCATTCTGTTGCGTCCGCTCCCGTTTGAGTCGTCTGAGCGGTTGGTCGACGTCTCGAATACCGCGGTGCTCTCTGGGCACTTGAACGAGATGAATCAATCGGACGCGCTCTTCCTCCATTTTCAAGCGCACAGCAAGCTGCTGGAGAATATCGGCGTCTATCGCGCCATCGATGTGAATGTCGCGTTCCCCGGTGATGCGGGGAGCGAGGGAAGCGCCGAACGCATGAAGGCAATCAGCGTGAGCGCCTCATTCTTTCCAACATTGCACATCAACGCGGCGGCGGGGCGACTCTTTCTTAAGGGCGAAGATCGTGAGGGCGCAGCGCGTGTGATGGTGATCTCCGATGCGTTCTGGCGCCGGAAGTTGGGCAGTGATCCAAATGCAATTGGACGCACGGTCAACGTGCATGGCGTGTCGCGCGAAATTGTCGGGATACTTCCACCGTCGTTCGCCTTCCCGACGCCGGAGGTGCAACTCTTTCTTCCGTATTCGTTTGACCCGAAGGTCGTATCGGCGGCGAATTTCATGTTCCGCGGCGTCGCGCGCCTCAAGAGCGGCACCACGATTGATCAAGCGAAGGGGGAGCTGGACAAACTGCTCGGGACAGTATTGGAAGAATTTCCGAGCGACGTCCCGCCGGAGATGTGGCGACAGGCGCACGTGGCCGCTCGAGTGCGGCCGCTACGCGACGTAGTGGTCGGCGATGTCGGTCAGCTGCTGTGGATCTTGCTGGGGAGCGGCGCACTCGTACTAATCATTGCGTGCGCCAATGTCGCGTCGCTCTTCATGGTTCGCGCCGAGGAAGGGCAGCATGAACTCGCCGTACGTCGCGCGTTAGGCGCGGGGAGTGGCGCGGCGGCGTCGCAGTACGTCTCGGAAGCGGTGCTCATCGCCCTTGCTGGCGGAGTGCTCGGCGTTGTGATCGCCGCGTTGGCGGTGCAGGCGCTCAAGTTCCTCCCGGCCGGGATCAACTTGCCGCGCATGCATGAAGTAGGGATTTCTCTCCCATCCGTGCTCTTCGCGTTAGGCACCTTGGCCCTGTGCGCTGCCGCCGTGTCGATTTTCCCGTTACTGCGGGCGCGTGGCGTGGCGGTCTCGGTCGTGCTTCGAGAGGCGTCGCGTTCGTCGACTGGGAGCATTCGTCGGCAGCGCGCACGGAGCGCCCTCGTAGTCGCGCAGGTCGCGCTGGCGATGGTTCTCGTGGCGTCGTCGGGATTGATGGCGCGATCATTCTTGCGATTGCGAGATGTCTCACCCGGGTTCGACGTCGAACATGCGCTCCTCGTGCGCATCGCATTGTCATCGGCGAACTACGGCGATGCCGTAAAGATCGCGGGATTTCAAGAAAGGTTATTGCGCGGTGTGCGCGAGATTCCCGGCGTGCAACAGGTGGGGATCACCACGTCGGTGCCGCTGACGACCGATTGGGAGGATGGTGCAGCGTCGGTAGAAGGGCAGGAAGTAGCGCCTAACGAGGTGCCGCCAGTGCACACATACGCGTACCTGAGCGATTCCTTGTTTCGTGCGCTGGGCATACCACTCGTCGAAGGGCGGACATTTTCTCCGATCGACCTGACACGGAACATGCGGGAGCTGATGGTGAGTGAATCGTTTGCGAAGCGCTACTGGCCCGGTCAGAGCGCGGTTGGCAAGCGAATCCGGCAAGGGCTCACGGGGCCGTGGCAGAATGTCGTTGGAGTACTGGGCGACGTGCACCTGAAGCGACTTGATCTTCCTGCTGAGCAGACGATCTACCTTCCGCTGTTCACGCCCGATCGTAACGGGACGGGGGCGATGTTTGCACCGCGCGATTTCGCGCTGATTGTGCGCACCCCTGGTGAGCCCGACGCGATGTTCGGACAGGTGCGAGCGCTGGTGCATCGCCTCGATCCGGCGCTCCCGACGTTCGGTGAGCGCACCGTGTCGGACGTGGTGCGCGCTTCCGAGGCCCGCACGCGGTTCACGATGCTCTTGTTAGGCGTGGCGAGTGCCGTGGCACTCTTGTTAGGCGCAGTGGGACTGTATGGCGTCATGGCCTACGCCGTGTCGTTGCGGCAGCGCGAGATTGGCGTACGGATGGCGCTTGGCGCGCGGCCCGCCGATGTGCGGTGGATGGTGTCGCGCCAGGGAATCATCCTGGCGGGGAGCGGTGTGGTGATCGGGCTGTTTGCGTCGTTAGGCACGACGCGGCTGCTGCAGGGTTTGTTGTACAACGTGAGTCCGTCGGACCCGATCACGTTGGGCGCGACGTGCGCAGTGCTTCTCGTGGTTGCCTTGTTGGCCAGTTGGCTTCCGGCACGACGGGCAGCGGCGCTACCGCCGGTGGGGGCGCTGCGGGGGGACTAGGGGAAAGAGTGCGGCGAGCTCTTCCTCAGAAGGCACTGTGGGGGTGACATTGTCGCGGAGCGATACACGCACCCCAACCTTCGCGTTGTGAGCCCATGACAATGTGCGCGAGTTTACGAGGTCGGCAGCTGCAACGATTGACGACGCTGGGAGCAGTCGTGGCGTCGACGCTCATGCCAATCGCGCTCGGAGCGCAAGTCAAGGAGCCGTGGCCCGGTCTCGATGCATACATCGACGCTGCGCTCAAGACCTGGAAGGTTCCCGGACTCGGCCTCGCGATCGTGCGCAACGACTCGGTGATCTACGCCAAGGGTTACGGTCTGCGTGAGGTTGGCAAGGCGACGCCAGTCAATGCGCAGACCATCTTCGCGATTGGATCCTCTTCCAAGGCGTTCACCTCGGCGTCAGTCGCGATGCTCGTCGATGAGAAGAAGGTCTCACTCGACGCCCCCGCCGCGACATATCTCCCGGGGTTTCAGCTCTTCGACCCATACGCGTCGCGCGAGCTGACGGTGCGGGACCTGTTGAGCCATCGCAGCGGATTGGCGCGCGGCGAACTCGCGTGGTACGGCTCGGGCTTCGACCGCGACGAAATCGTTAGGCGTGTGCGTTTCCTGCAGCCCTCATGGTCGTTCCGGTCGCAGTTCGGATACCAGAACATCATGTTCATCAGCGCCGGGCAAGTGGTGGCGCACGTCTCGGGGAAGTCCTGGGATGACTTCGTGAAGGAGCGCATCTTCATGCCGCTCGGGATGACGTCGAGCAGCACAAGTATCCGGGGCATCGCCGAGCAGCCCAACATTGCGACGCCACATGCTGAGTCAAATGACAGCGTGCGCGCGGTTGCCTGGCGCAACATCGACAATGCAGGTCCCGCGGGATCGATCAATTCGAATCCGGTGGACATGGCGCAATGGGTGCGCTTTCAGTTAGGCAACGGGACGTTTGGCGGGAAGCAACTCCTGTCGTCGCGCATGATGGATGAGATGCACCAGGCGCAGACGGTGATTCGCGTCGATTCGGCAGCGCGCGCGGCGAATCCGGATACGCACCTGCAAGCGTATGGCCTGGGGTGGTTCGTGCAGGACTATCGCGGCCGGTATGTGGTGCAGCATGGCGGAAATGTCGACGGTTTCACTGCGCTGGTGGCGATGATGCCCGAGGAGAAATTCGGCGTCGTGCTGCTGACGAACATGAATGGGACGGCGATGCCTAACGCGCTGATGCTCAAGCTGTTCGACCTGCAGCTCAAGGCACCGGTGAAGGATTGGAGCGGCGATCAACGCAAGCGTTACGATGCGCTGCTGGCGCGGGCGCGCGACGCACAGAAGAAGGCTGATGCGGCACGCGTGGCGAACACCAAGCCGTCGCTGCCGCTGGCAGACTATGCCGGAGCGTACGCCGACTCGCTATATGGCGAACTCACCATTCGCGAGGACAACGGCAAGCTGCAACTCACGTTTGGACCAAACTGGCGTTCGGAGCTCGAGCACTGGCACTTCGATACCTTCCACGCAAAGTTCGACACGCCGGTCTTGCCGACGGTTCCGGTCACGTTCCGGATTGGCGCGAGCGGAAAGGTCGAGAGTGTCGATCTGGATATGGCGGGATTGGCGTCGTTCAAGAAGAAGGTCGACCGTAGCCCGCCGCGTTAGGCAGCCGGAGCGTCAACGACGATTTCCTTCATCATGCCAAGCTCGATGTGCTGCTTCTTGCTGGCCGGGTCGGTGATAAGGCAATAGAGGACGTAGTGTCCCGGCTGTAACGTCACCGGGAGGAGGGCACTGTGTACGGGCGAGATGCGCGAGACACCAATAGGCGCTTCCGTCACGACGGTGCCCTCCTTGGCGTTCATGAAGTCGCCGAGGTTTGCACCTGGGTGCAACCGCGCGAGCATCATGTGATGGTCTTGCGTGCCGGTGTTGCGTACCTGGATGAGTTGCGCTCCGGCCGGCCAGTGTGACGCGGTGGTGAAGGCGAAGTTGTTGAGTGCGACGTCTACTTTCACGTCGTTGGGTGGAGGGGGGAGGGGCGATCGGGATCCGACGCTCACAACCTTCCATTCGCCGGAGGCAGCGTGCCGCTTGCCCGCCGCATCGCGGGAGAGGCAGCCGATCAGAACGCGTCCGGAATCAATGGCAATGATGGCGTTGCTGGACGTTGTTTCTGATCCGCCTAACGCCTCTGCGCCCAGGGGCGTGGCGATCTCCGTGTTCAGCGCAGCCACGAATGTGGCTGGCTCAACACCGCGCGGAAGGGCAAACGCTGCCACCACGTGAGAAGCGCTGTCAGTCGGGGCAACCTGAAGTTGCACCCATCCAGGCGGGGCGCTCTCGGGCGTCGTGAGCGTGCCGCGTCCAACAGCTACCGATAGCGTCTGCGTGCCGGCGGGGAGGGCAATCGAGCTGGCCGCCGCGTTAGGCACGGCTGCCGGTGTCCTGGATTTGCACCCGACAGCGCCAGCAAGTGCGAGACATACCACACCGAATCGTTTCATCAGAAGATGCACCCTGAGCGTGCAGGAACAGTCACCACGGTCACCGCTCCCTCAACGCGGCCGGCGGTGCAGACACCGAGTGCGTCCGCCTTGAGCGATGCGGAAGGTATTCGAAGCTCGGCGCTCTTGGCGTCGTTGTTGAGCGCCACAATCGTAGCACCGCGCCGATAAACAAACTGTTGATCGGTCACGATGAGGTGCTCGGTGCGGGCGGTTCGCAGTTCCTGTCGTTCCGCGCGCAGCTTGAGGAGGCGTTGCACATGCGCCCACGTGGCCTGTTCGTCGGTGCTCCGGCCGCCGCTCACGAAGGCATTGTGCAAATCGTTAGGCCAGCCGCCGGGAAAGTCGCGACGATTGTCCGGATCGTTTCCGCCAGGCAAGCCGATCTCGTCACCGTAATAGATGAGCGGCGTACCGCGAGTCGTGAGCAGGAATGTCCAGGCGAGTCGCAAGCCTTGCTGCGTCGCGCCGCGTTCGTTCATGAAGCGTGCGACATCGTGAAGTCCCAAGTGCGTGACGAGCGAGTTCGCGTTGCGATAGATGTGGTCGCGCGCGAGCATCTGTGCCACGTCTCGGATCGACTGCCCTTCACCGAAGGCGCGACGCACCGGGTAGTAGAGTGGAAAGTCGAAGAGCGCGTCGACCTTGTCGTCGACTCCGTCGAATTGCGCGCGACCGCCTTCGAAGAATGCGACCATCGTCGGGTCGCCATCAAAGACTTCTCCAACGACGCGCAGCGATGGATACTCGCGCTTGATGGCACCCATCCAATCACGCCAGAATGTGCGCGGCACGTAGGGCCACGTGTCCTGGCGAATGCCATCCATTCCACTCACGCCCACCCACCAAAGCGTGTTCTGGATGATGTAGCGCCTAACGTCTGGATCATCCTGATTAAGATCGGGGAGGATATTGATAAACCATCCGTCCAGCGTCTCGGTGCGCAGCGCGGGTGAGCCATACGGGTCGGCCAGCGTCCACGTCTGCCACGTGTTGTTCGGATGATTGTCCGCCGTGCCGTGGTACCACGTCGGCGTGGGCGCGTCGTTTACCCACGGGTGGTACGGGCCCGTATGGTTGGCCACCATGTCGAGTATGACCTTGATGCCCGCGCGATGGGCGTCATCGACTAACTGCCGAAAGGTGGAGACATCGCCTAGGTGTTCATCGACGCCGTAGAAGTCGGTCGCGCCGTAACCATGGTAGTCGGTGATCGGCTGCCCGTCGTACGTCTCCTTGCGATTGAGCTGGTTGTTGTTGTCGTAGATAGGATTCAGCCAAACCGCGGTGATGCCCAGCTCTTTTAGGTATGGGAGCTTTTGCCGAAGACCGGCGATGTCACCACCGTGGTAATACCGCCCTTTGCTTCTATCAAAAAGTCCTCGCGAGACAGCGGGGTCGTCGTTCGACGTGTCGCCGTTCGCGAAACGATCGGGCATCACCAAGTAAATGACGTCGTTGGCGTCAAAGCCCTGGAAGCGTCCGCGCGCTGCGAGTGGAGCGTCGATGTGAAACGGAACGTTCGCACTCCCAGCGGCGGTCGTCAGCGAAAGTGGCGTACCCCCCGCTTTGGCGCCGCGCGGGATGGTGACGTCGATGAATGCGTACGTCCCCGCGTTGTTCACGCGCGCCACAGTGCAACGAAGCTTGGGGCACGTGACCCGCGCGCCCGTTAGGCGCTCTCCGCGCACGAGGAGTCGGACAGGATTGATCGAGTGATTCGCCCACCAGTTCGGCGGCTCGACCTTTAGCACCGTGGGAGCCTGCGCCATCGCCGCCGCGCTCGTCCACGAGGCAGCGACGAGCACGGCGACGATCGCCTTCGTCATACGGGTGCTTCTCCCTTGTCGTCCACACGCAGCACGAGGAGCGCGGCGATCGCCATGAAGACTCCGCCGGCGACGACTGCCGCCACGCGATTGTTGTTCAGCAGATGATTCATGACCCAGCCGAAGCCTAACGCGGCTGTGATCTCGGGGATGACGATGAAGAAGTTGAAGATCCCCATGTACACGCCAGTGCGCCCCGGGGGGAGAGAATTCGCGAGCATGGCATAGGGCATGGAGAGCGTGCTCGCCCAGGCGATGCCGACTCCCACCATCGACAGCAACAGAAGCGTCGGATTATGGATGACGGCGACAGACGCGAGTCCGGCGGCACCGGCAAGAAGGCAGATCGTATGCGTGCGCTTGCGTCCGACCGTGCGAGCCAAGCGCGGAAGGAAGAACGAAAATGCGAAGCACACGGCAGAGTAGGCGCCAAAGCAGACGCCAGCCCACTCGACGCCCTGCTGATACAGCGGCGAGTTAGAGTCCGGCGCGCCGTAGACGTTGCGCGCGACGGCGATGGGGAAGTAGAGCCACATGCAGAACAGGCCGAGCCAGGTGCACAGCTGCACCAGCGCCAACTGCTTCATCGTCGACGGCATTTCGCGGACAGCGGCCATGATCTCGCGTGTTGCGGCTGCCGGGCCGGCACTCGCGGCCTTCTGCCGGCGGAATGCCTCGAGGTCAGCGGGCGGACGCTCGGGCGTGGTCAAAATCGTATAGAGCACCGCCGAGAAAAACGCCGCGGAACCGATGAAGAACGACAGCCTGACGGTCGTCGGAATTGCACCTGGCGAGCTGGCGGTCACGCCAAACCAGTTGGTCAGCATCCACGGCATCGCCGACGCGATGACCGCTCCCAGGCCAATGAAGAGACTCTGCATCGCGAAACCGCGCGTGCGCTCGCGCGGTGGGAGCAAGTCGGCGACGAAGGCACGGAACGGCTCCATCGAAATGTTGATCGATGCGTCGAGAATCCAGAGGAGCCCCGCCGCCATCCAGAGCGACGACGACGTCGGCATCACGAGGAGCGCAATCGAGCTGAGTATCGCGCCAATGAGGAAAAACGGGCGGCGACGCCCGAGGCGTGGCGACCACGTGTTGTCGCTCAAGTGCCCAATGATTGGTTGCACGATGAGCCCGGTGAACGGCGCAGCGAGCCAGAGCATCGGAATCTGATCGGGCTTCGCGCCTAAGTACTCGTAGATGGCGCTCATGTTCGCCATCTGCAGCGCCCATCCGAACTGAATGCCGAGGAAGCCGAAGCTCATGTTCCAGATCGCGGAGAACGGCGTGACGCCCGCACGCTCTCCAGCGATGACATGATCCTCCCCCAGGTCGTGAGTGACTCCCGCCATGTGTCCTCGCGTGCCTAACGAACGTGATGAATCAAGATGCTACAGGATGCAACTGATCTGAGAAGGCCCCTGAACGATCAACGGTCGTACGTGTCGACGAGTTCGCGGAGGCGCCTGGTGATGTCTGGCGTGACCTGATCCCACGTAAATCGAAAGCCCCAGTTGCCCGCTTGTCGCCCTGGGAGATTCATGCGTGCCTCGCTCCCTAAACCCAACACATCCTGCATGGGAACGAGGACGGTATTGGCGACCGAGGCGAGCGCGGTTCGAATCAACGTCCAATGCATCTCGGTGCCATCGGTGCCGAGGTAGCGAAGCGCGTAGCGCTTTTCGCGTGCGACGTCGTCGTTGCTGCGGGTCGAGTCGCCTTCGCCGGTCGAGCTCCACCAACCGACCGTGGTGTCGTTGTCGTGTGTGCCGGTGTAGACCACACGTTCGCGCGGAAAATTGTGCGGCTTGAATTCGTGCGCTTGCCCATCGCCTCCAAAGGCGAATTGCAGGATGCTCATGCCGGGAAATCCCCACCGTTCGCGCAACGCTTCGACTTCGGGTGTGATCAGTCCCAAGTTCTCGGCCACGATGGGGAGCGTGCCGAGTCGTTCGGTGATGGCGGCGAAGAGCGCGTCACCTGGCCCCTTGACCCATCGCCCGTTGATGGCCGTTTGTGCGTCACCCGGGACTTCCCAATACGCTTCGAACCCCCGGAAGTGATCGATGCGCACGAGGTCAAAGAGCTCGAAGGCCGCGCGCATTCGGCGCACCCACCATTCGTAGCCCGAGTCGTGCAGCGCTTGCCAGTCGTAGAGGGGATTCCCCCAGAGTTGTCCCGTCGCACTGAAGTAGTCGGGAGGGACGCCGGCCTGCACTTTCAGCGTGCCGTCGTCGTTGAGCTGAAAGAGGTGGCGATTGGCCCAGACGTCGGCGGAATCATGGGCAACGTAGATGGGAAGATCGCCCATGAGCGAAATGCCACGCGCGCTGCACGCCTTCTTTAGGGCTTGGAACTGCGCGGAGAAGAAGTATTGCTCGATCTGATAGCGCTCGATCTGCGCCGTGAGCTTGTCGCGCCAGGCGGCAAGCGCACCGGGGTCGCGCGAGGCGGCGCCGTTGTCCCACGTCGTCCAGAGCGCGCCACCGTGCGCCTGTTTCAACGCCATGAAGAGCGCATAATCAGGAAGCCATTCGCTATTGGCGTCCACGAACGCGCGATATGCATCGTCGGGCTGGAAGCGTGCGAGGGTCGAGTCCAGGAGTGCGTGTTTGTAGTTGATCACGCGCTCGAAGTCGACGGTCTTCGTGGAGAAGTTCTGATCGCTGCCGTCGCTCCCGGCGATATAAATCATCAGCGGGTTGCCGGCGAAGGCGGAGAAACATTGGTAGGGCGAGTCTCCATACCCAGTGGGACCCAAGGGGAGCATCTGCCAGATCTTCATCCCGGCGTTGGCGAGGAAGTCGATGAAGCGGTGTGCGTCTGGCCCTAACTCTCCGATGCCGTTGTTGCCCGGGAGCGAGGTGGGGTGCAGGAGAATGCCGGCGGCGCGGGGAAAGCTCATGTGGGGGGTAAATGCGAACGTGCAAGCGCACCGGGGGGTGCCGGGTGCATTGGGAGGCGCGGGTGGAGCGCCCGCGCTGTCGCGCGCCGGTGGGGAATTCCGGAGCGACCTCGCACGAATTTGTGTCCGACGCGCGGTCTTGGGGAGCGCGAATCGCGAATTCCCCTAGCGAAGTTTGCAGCAGCCCTTCCGAAATCGTTTGCGGGGCGCGCAGAATGTGCGCCCTCGCTTAATTCCATCGTCCACACGCACCACGCGAAAGAAGCATCGCAGAAGGAGACCTACGCATGACGCACGATCGTCGTCGATTCCTTGGCTGGCTCGGTGGTACCTCCCTGCTTGGTGCAGCGGGGATTCCGGGCTTTGCATCGCAGGCGCGCGCGGCAACACCGACGTCGTTTCCGACGCCGGTGAGTGACAAGTGGGATATGTCATGGGTCGAGCGCGTGAATGGAGATCATCGCGCAGTGTTCGATTCGCCCGAGCCGGCGGACGGTGCGGCACTCTTCCGTGCTGTGGCGTGGTGTGACCATCACAAGGAGGTGTACAACACCGAGCGTGCGCGCATGTCGCCGGTGGTCGTGCTGCGTCACACCGCCATATCCCTAACTGTGAACAACGACTACTGGCAGCGGTTCAAGATCGGGAAAGAGCTCAAGATGAAGGATGAGCGAGGGAAGTGGCGCGAGACGAATCCAATTTCGACAACGCCGCCGTCGCCTGATGACAAGCCTAACGAGGTGGGGGCCGGTGACCGGGACAAATACACGCTTCAGCGCTTCATGGCTGACGGTGGCATTGTGCTCGGCTGCGCGTGGGCGTTTGCGATGATCACGTCACGCATCAAGAAGGAGGAGAAGCTCGAGCAAGCGGCGGCGGCGACTCGGGCCCGCGAGTTTCTCATTCCGGGCGTAATCCTGCAGCCTAACGGGATCTTCGCAGTCATCACCGCGCAGGAACGAGGGTGCCAGTACGTGATGGGGTCGTAGCGGGCGAGCACATCGCGCGTTGACACCAGGCTTGGGCAGGGGCAATATCGCGGAGGCGTCAGGCGCTACGTGGAGTGCCGATTCGCGGCGCGCCAAACCCACCGTGGTCAACGAGCCGGCGAACTGATACGCACATGCGAAAGGCAGTCGAAGCGCGCCGCCGTCACGAAATAACTCCGCCACGAGAGGAGTCGTCGGCCAGCGCCACGCACGCGCAATCGTCCGCGCAGACTTTTCCGTCAGATGTGCGGAGCGGTGCATCGGTGCCGACGTTCGCGCACGACTTCGGACAGATCGATGTCACGCCACGCACGGAGAATCTGGCCGAGGAGCAGGGGGCGCCCGCGCCTTATTCGTTCACGCGAGGTGATCCGATAGACAGCGCGCTACGATCGCCGCTCGAGCGATCGATGAACGCCGATTTCTCGGCGGTTCGCTTGCACACCGGGATCGAAGCCGAAAGCGTGACGACGCGTGTGGATTCGCCAGCGGTCAGTTTTGGCTCCGACATTTTCATGAGTGCCGTGGCTGCCCCCAGATTCGGCGAGGTGCTTGTCCACGAGTTGGTGCATGTTGCACAGCGCGCTGGAGCGGGCGGTCGACGCGTGCCCTCGCAACTGTCGTCGCGCCTTGACTCGGCTGAAGTTGAGGCAACGAGTGCGACGCAAGCGATTCTGACGGGGAACGAGACGCCGAGCATCACGCCAGGGGTCGCCACTGCAGCGACGGCGCATCGATTCGGTGCCGGAAAGTATGGTCACGGCGGAATCGAGACAGAAGCGGGGACGGGGCAGGTCGAGTTACCGCCTAACGATCCACGCCGCCTCGGAGTGTCGCAGATGTACAGCGGCAACTTCATGCGCGACCTAAATCAGCTAAACGTCCCGACAGTCATGAACGCACTGTCGGGGATCCCGAAAGATCCCATCCAGAATCCCAAGGGAGACAAGATCGGTGGTCGCGGGGCGCACGACATCACGACAGCGGTCATTCAGGCACTTGCCCTGATCGACCTTGGGCCGGAAGCGGCGGCGCTCGTGACGGGCGGCGAGAAGGACGCGGCGGGAAAAGAGACGCCCGACCGTATCGGGATGTACCGGCCCGAGGAGCACATCGACAATCCGATGGGGATGGGCGGTGACACCGACACGATGGTGAAAAACACCGACCCGAACGCAACTGACCCCGATACGAAGAAGAAGGTCGAAATCGGTGAGCCGCGTCCGGCCAAGGCGGTGGTGGACCCGCAAGGTGGTACCACGCTCGATGCCGATCGCGATGCGCAGCTGCAAGGATCGGCGGTGCAGGGGACGCAGGTCGAGAATCCGAACCTGTACAAAGTTTCTGGAGCAGGTCTTCAGAGCCACATCTACAACAGTGTCGAGGCGACCAAGAAGCGATGGTTGAATGCCTCGCAGCTCGGCCCAACGCCGGAAGGGCGGAGCGAGTTTGGCGCCGGGTCACATGCGGTCGAGGACTATTTCTCGCACTCGAACTTCGTGGAAGTCGCGCTCAATAGTTACATCGATGCGGCGTTGCAGTCGGCGGGAAAGGGTGCGGGGCAGAGTGCGACGCAGAAGTCGCGACTCGAGTTCGCCGACGAGGTCAAGAAACGCAACATCCAAAACTTCAAGAAGCCGTTAATGCAGGATGAGTACTACGTCGACTCGCTGTACGACGCTAAAGCTCCGCAGCCAAAAAAGCCCGGAAAGGGAGGACGCGCACGCAAGCCGCGCCAGGCGGTCACGACCGGTTCGTTCGGCGGACTCGACACAAAGGTGTCGATATCGCACATCCTCCTCCCGAAAATGCCGGTATTGCAGAAGGCGCTGCTCGGTTCGATAGACTCGCTATTCGGAATCGCACGTGCTCCGGGAGCGACGGGGGGATGGGCGTCGCTCAAGAAGCAGCTTGGTGAGGACCCGTACAACCAAGCAGGTGCAATGATCCTGGAGGGCTTCTCTAACGCAGGAATGGTTGCGCCTGTCCCCGATCTCGAGCTGGAATACAAGACCGTTCCATTGATTGGAGTCTCGATTCCCAGCGGAGTCAAACACCTCACGAAATCACTCGCACTCACCGACGCGATTGGGACGTACGCCGCGTTCTACTCGCGCGCGCAGGAGATGATCGGGATTGTCGAGAAGTATGCCTCGTACGCACAATACCTGGTTCCCGTTCCAGTGGCGCAGATCGTCAAGCAGATCAACTCCATCATCGATGCAGGCGACCAGGCATTGCGCAAAGCGATCAAGTCGCAAGTCACCAGTGGCTTGGTTGCTATTCTCGATTCGCTCTCTGGACGGAAGCCGGAAGAGGCGGCAAAGCAGAAGGAAGAGCGCGAGGCACAAGAGAAAGCAAACGGCGGAAAGCCGCGTACCGACGACGAAGAATTCGAGGCATACCTCGGCGACGCGTTGCAGTACTTCGACGAGAAGGTCGACAAGATGGAGGAGGATAGCGCGCTCGAGCAGCGACTCGACCACGGCGACCTCTCGGAGTTGAGCAAGGCGCAGGTGGAATCGCGCGTTGGACCCGTCGAGATCACGGGCACCGAGAAGTTCTTCGATCCGATGACGATGAAGTGGAAGCACCGGACGAAGTACAAGGCGCTGAATCCGCTCCCGCCGTCGCACAGCGAAATCAGCAAAGACCACGAACCGCACGACGAGCACCACAAAGAAGGAAAGGATGACCAACTGCATGCGCATAACGAGACGGAGCATGCGAAAGGGTCTCCCTTCTTCGGCCTTGCGCGCACGCTCGCTGTGGACTCGGTGAAACACTGCGAGGCACAGCTTCAGGAAGTGTGGTCGAAGCAGATGGTGTGGAAGGACACTTCGCTTTTTGGCGACGGAAAGAAATTCACGTACTCCGACGATTCGAGCGCCGACAAAGGAGCGGGGGTGCACGATGCAGTACTGAAAGAGGCAGACACCCGTGCTGCTGCGGAGAAGGATCTAGCGAAGGACGAGGGGCGAAAGCGCGTCGACGCGACGACTGCGCCGGTCGCCAACGATCCAGATGTTACGCGGCTTTTGAATCTCGTCGACGAGTTTGTCTCGCACCCCGACGATACGCAGTGGTGGAAGCCAGTCTTCGATCGGCACCTCGAGAATGCGGACAATCGTGAGGCCGTGTTCGACAGCATTCGTCGTCGCAACTCTACGCGCACCGCGCGCCAAAGTGAGTAACGTCGGACGCGAGATCAGAAAGGCTGCGTGGCTTATCGCGCTGTTCGCGTGCGCACGTGCGCGTGATGTCACGTCGCGCGACTCGGCAGCTTCACACTTGAATGGAACTCCAACGATGGACGCCGCCTCCGATCGTACGACCATTCGTCATCTGTTCGACGAGGCAGGGAAGTGCGGTAATCGGTACAACTGCCCTCCGGAGACGCAGCTCATGGAACTCGCTGAGCGCCGAGGAGAGATGGTTGTTCCTGAGATCGCGTTTGAGATTATGCGTGACAGGCAAGTGCGTTCCTTCGATCAACTCGGGCGCTCCGCGTTCAACGTGCTGAGCGCATGGGCGGCACAGCGAGTAAGGGACAACGCCTTCGACGACAAGGCGCGCGCGTTATTCGTGAGTGGTGTGCGACAGATTCTCGCCGACCACTCGACCACTTTTCGCAAGGCGATGTATTCCCTCTTTCCGGGACCGATTGGCGACGCGATTCCGGAGTCGAAGGAGATACTGACGGCCGCCGCTCTCGCGCCGAACCTCGACGATGAGGGAGTGGATGATGTCGCGCGCGTGCTCGAACATTTTGTCGATCTCGCCACGATCTCGACGTGGCTCGTGAGCAAGGATGAAACGAAGATGCGAGCGGGGATGGCGGTGCTCGATCGCATCGATCATCGGCGCATCGATGGCGCGGCCGAGCTACGTGTTCTTACGCAGGTCGCCGCAAACACGAAGCTGCCGGCAAACATCGCGTATCGCCTCATCGATCACGTCAGGGGGCACGAGGATGTGGCGTTTGCGCCCGTCCTCGACGCATTGGCGGCGCACACAGATCCGGAGGTTGCCAGCGCGGCACGAGATGCACGCAAGGCGATGAAGGGGGGAGGCGAGGCCTAACGAAAGAGCGTTAGGCGCTTTGCCTGTCAGGCGCGATGTCCGGAAGCGTGTACGTGAACGCGTAGGCGTGCTTTCCTTCGGTGATCTCGATGGTCATTGAACCGGCGAGTCCTGCGAGCTCGCCGGAGCCGGAGTCGGGAACGACAGTGAGAGCGAGGTGCGCAGCGCCCCGGTTCATCGTCCCGCTGTGCTGCAGGACGAACGATCCTGTGCGACCATGGAGCGTTCCGGTCACGCGTTCAAGGGCGACATAGCCGGCCGAGCCCTTGGTGCCGGTGACGGCGCTCAACATCTCGCCTTTGCTTGTGGCGGCGAGATCGCCCCGAAATTCCTTGTCGATGGAGAGTCGGGCGAGTTTCGTCCCGTCGGCGTGTTCTTCTGCCCACATCGGGGCGAGCTTGACGTTGAACGGACCGTTGGCGTTAGGCATGTCGTGTGTCAGCGAGTGCAGAAGTCGAAACGAGGCCGGTGCGCCGGTAGGGTGTAGGATCGATGAGGACCGGATAGCGCCCCGGAATCTTGGGGTGACAGAAGCGCTGATCAGCCCCTGGCGGGCACGACATAGCTGCATTTCACATTCGGAGCAACGCCGTCTATCGATGCCGCGTACCTTCGACGAGGGTCGTTCCGCATGCGCCCGCACCAAAACAAAAACCAACACCAGCACCTGCACCAGCGATTGGGAGAATACTGATGACATTCATTGTCCGTTCAGAATCGCCGACGCGCCAGATGAGTTGGCGAATGTTTGCGATCGCGGCTGTCTCGTTAGGCAGCGTCGTCACCACAGCCGCCTCTGGCCAGGCGGCGCGAAAGCCGTCCGCGGCCGCAGCGACAGCCCGTGTGCCAATGATGGTCGCCGATACTGCCCTGTTTGCCGCATTGCGATGGCGTGAGGTAGGGCCGGCACGCGGAGGACGATCCGTCGCCGTGGCTGGCTCGGCGCAACGGCCGCTCGAATACTGGATGGGGACCACCGGCGGCGGCGTATTCAAGACGACCGACGGGGGCATGAACTGGGCCCCTGCTTCGGATCGTTATTTCGGCGGAACGGTTGGCGCGATCGCCGTCGACAACACGAATGCAGATGTCGTGTGGGTCGGCGGCGGCGAAACCGACATTCGCGGCAACGTCTCGAGCGGCGACGGACTCTGGAAGACGACCGACGCCGGCAAGACGTGGAATCTCCTCGGCTTCCGCAACGACTACATCTCGACCATTCGCATTCATCCGAGCATCGCCAACGTCGCATACATCGGCGTGTTCGGCGATCCATTCAAACCGACGCAGGATCGCGGACTCTACAAGACCACAGACGGCGGAAAGACGTTCAAGAAGGTCTTGTTCGAGAGCGACTCCGCTGGCGTCATCGACATTTCGATGGACATGAACAACCCCGAAGTGCTCTACGTCGCCACGTGGCAGGCGTGGCGCGCGCCATGGGGGATGTCATCGGGAGGCGTGCACTCCGCGCTCTTCAAGACGACCGATGGCGGTGCGACCTGGACCAACCTGACGAAGACGGCGAAAGGGATTCCGTCGGGAGTTGTCGGGAAGATCGGTGTGGCCGCTTCGCCGGTGCGTTCGGGGTTGGTGTGGGCGCTCATTGAGCATGACTCCGGCGGCGTGTATCGGTCGAACGATGGCGGCGCGACGTGGTCCTACATCAACCGCGAACGGAAACTGCGCCAGCGCGCCTGGTATTACACGCAGATCTACGCCGATCCGAAAGACACGAACGTTGTGTACGCGCTGAACACCGGAGCCTACAAGTCGACAGACGGCGGAAAGTCGTTCCCGATTTCCTTTCAGGTGCCCCACGGGGACAATCATGATCTGTGGATCGCGCCTAACGATCCTAGCCGGATGATCAACGGCAACGACGGTGGCGCCAACGTGAGTTATACGGCGGGACGCACGTGGACCGAGCAGCGCTTTGCGACGGCGCAGTTCTATCACGTTGCGACCACGGCGGAATGGCCCTACAACATCTGCGGCGCACAGCAGGACAACTCGACGCTGTGCGGACCGAGTCGCAAGAGTGGCAGCATTCAGATCGGCGACTGGTACGATGCCGGAGGCTGCGAATCGGGGTACATCGCAACACATCCGCTTAAGCCTAACGTGACCTTTGCCGGATGTTACGGTGGCAATCTTGACCGGAAGGATCGTTCGACTGACTTCACGCGCGACGTGACCGTCTATCCGCGCAATCCGATGGGGCATTCATCGGAAGACATCAAGATTCGTTTTCAGTGGACATTCCCGATCGTCTTCTCGCGTCACAATCCGAATGTCCTGTATGCCGGTGGCTCGCGCCTCTTCCGCTCGACGAACGAAGGAGAAAGCTGGACCGCCGTATCGCCTGACTTGGCGCGCAAGGATCCCCGCACCATGGGACCATCGGGTGGCCCAATCACGAAGGACCAGACAGGGGTCGAGACCTACGCGCTGATCTTTGCGTTTGACGAATCGCCGGTGACACCCGGGCTTCTCTGGATTGGGACCGACGACGGATTGGTCTGGATTTCGCGCAACAACGGCGTGACGTGGGACAACGTGACGCCGAAAGACATGGGCGATTTCACGCGCGTCTCGATCATCGAGCCATCGCACTACTCGGCGGGAACGGCGTACATGGCGGCGAACCGGTACGCGTTAGGCGACAACCGCCCCATCCTCTACAAGACGACGGACTACGGCAAGACGTGGACCCACATCGAGACGGGCATCGCCGCTGACCATTTCACGCGCACCATCCGCGAAGATCCCGTTAGGCGCGGTCTGCTGTTCGCGGGCACCGAGCGAGGCGTGTACGTCTCGTTCGACGATGGCGGGCACTGGCAGTGGCTGCAGCGAAATCTCCCGCTCGTTCCCGTGCACGACCTGACGATTCGTGACAACGACGTCATCCTCGCAACGCACGGGCGCTCGTTCTGGGTGATGGACGACATCTCGGCTCTTCGTCAGTACACGCCGCAGATGGCCGAGCAGAGTGCGCACCTGTTCAAGCCCACCGATGCGTATCGCACGCAGTGGAGTGGTGGTGGCGGCGGTGGCGGACGCCCGGCAAACGGCATGGTCGGGGCGAATCCACCGTCAGGCGCAATCGTCTACTACATGCTCAAGTCGCCGAACCAGAAGGTCTCGCTCGACTTCATGGACGCGAAGGGCGACGTCATTCAGTCGTTCACCAGCGACATGGATCCCGAAGCGGCGGCGGACTCCGTGCGTCAGCAAACGCTGCGCGCCGGCCGCATCGACTCGTTGGTGAAGGCTGGGCTGTCGCGCGACAGCGCGACGCGCGTGGCCAGCGCACGCGGAGCCCGCGCGGGAGGCGGTGGTGACGACGAAGACGCGCCGCGTCGTCCGACGCGTCCTCGCGTGCCGAACAAGGCCGGACTCAACATGTTTGCGTGGAACCTGCGCTACCCCGACGCGGTGTCGTTCGATCGCCTGATCATGTGGGCGGCGAACACGGCCGGTCCCGTTGCTCCTCCGGGCACGTATGCCGTGCGCCTAACGAGTGGTGGCGAGAGCCAAACCCAGCGCTTTGTCGTCAAACGCGATCCGCGCGGCTCAGCGACCGATGCGGACTTGCTCGAGCAGTTCAAGCTCCTCATCGCCATTCGCGACAAGACCTCGGAAGCCAACAACGCGGTCCGCACCGTGCGCAACATGCGCTGGCAGGTGGGCGATCGCACGCCGAAGCTCACCGGTGCCAACGCCGACGAGTTCAAGAAGCTGTCCGGCGAAATGATGGGCGAATTGAAGCAGGGCGAGGAATCGGTCTATCAGGTGCGGAACGAGAGCGGTCAGGACCCACTCAACTTCCCGATTCGCCTCAACAACGAGATTGCTGGCGTCGCGTCGTTCGTGGGGCAGGGAGAGTACCGTCCGACGAAACAGGCGTATCAGGTCTTTGACGAGCTGAAGGTCGAACTGGACGCGCAGCTCAAGGCCATCAAGGGTGCGATAGACAAGCGATTGCCACGTCTCAATGAAATTCTCCGCGCGGCGGGGCTGCAGGAGCTCAAGCCAAGCACCGAAGAGATCAAACCGAACAAGCCTAACGTCGCGATGTAGGGCGTTAGGCGATCGATATATCATTTGCGGATGAGCGCCCGAACGCGTTATTTGCGCGCTCGGGCGCTCAGCACATCGATGTCATCTCTTTCTGCACTCCGATGTTCGTACTCTGGTGGATCCTCGGACTCGTTATCCTCGCCTTCGTCGCCTGGATGGTGATGGGGACGTATCTCGCCGGTGTGCTCAAGTGGGAAGATGAGCACAGTGTCGGGTTGGCATATTACGGACTTCCCCCTGAGGGGCGCGCACAGTTCAAGGAGACGCTCCGCAAACACGCCAGGCGTCTGGCGCCAATCATCGCCCTCAACTCCAAGCTTGCGAAGCTCGACTTCAACAAGTCGCGCATTTCGTACAAGGGCGTGTCAGGCCCGATGGGGAGTTGCAGCGAGGAGACGTTCGCCAAGGCGAACGCTTACACGCCGCGCCCCGAAGACGTCTTCGTCGTGACGCAGATGAAGTGTGGCACCACGTGGATGCAACACGTCGTCTACGAGGTGTTGAATCGCGGTGCCGGCAATCTGGTCGAGACAGGAACGGCGATGTACGCCATCGCCCCATGGATCGAAGGGCGCCGGTCGGTATCGATCGAGGACGCACCACTCATCGGGAACGAGCGCCCCTCGCGCATCATCAAGACGCACCTTCCCGCACAACTCCTCCCGTTCTCTCGTCAGGCAAAATACATCTACGTCGCTCGGCACCCGGTGTCGTGTTTTGCGTCGTGCATCGACTTTGTGGACACCAACGTCGGTGAGATGTCGCCTGACATTCCCGCGTTCGAAGCCTGGTTCACGAATCCGAGCACGATGTGGTGGGGGACGTGGACCGATCACGTGAAGGGATGGTGGGAGAAATCGAAGGCCGAGCCTAACGTGTTGTTCGTGCACTTCGAGGAGATGAAGAAGGATCTGCCCGGCGTCACGCAGCGCGTCGCTGACTTTCTCGGTGTGGCTCCGCTGAGCGACGCGGAACTCGCGAGCGCCGTGCACAAGTGCGGCTTTGACTATATGCAGGAACATCAGGACAACTTCGAAATGCATCCGCCGCACATTCTGCAGACCAAGGCAGAGCTCTTCGTGTCGGGGACGGCCGATCGTTACAAGAACGTCCCAGCCGATGTGCGTGCGCGCGTGGCCACATGGGTCGTGCGCGAAATGGCGTCGAGCGACTATCCGCTCGCCGTGCGATACCCGGACGTCGCGGCGGCCGGTGCACGCTCGTGACGTCGACGTTCGCGTCGGGACGGCGACGCTGCGCGTGCGCCGCCTCTCGCACGCGGCAATACCGGAGCCCGATCGCCTAACGATTGTCTTCCTGCACGACTCGTTAGGGTGCATTGCGCTCTGGCGCGACTTCCCCGAGCAACTCGCCCTCGCTACGCAGTGCGACGCACTCGTCTACGACCGGCAGGGGTACGGCGAGTCGTCGCCGTTCGACGCTCCTCCGCGCACAACGCAATACCTCGAGGAGGAAGCCGATCGTCTTCCCGATCTCCTCGGCGCCTGCGGCGTGGAACGCGCCATCCTGTTCGGACACAGCGACGGCGGTTCGATCGCACTCGTTGCAGCTGCCAAGCACCCCACGGGCATTCAGGCGGTCGTCAGCGAAGGGGCGCACGTCTTTGTAGAAGACATCACGCTCGATGGAATCCGGCACGCGCGTGAATTGATGCGTACCACCGATCTCCGCTCGCGTGTCGCGCGCTACCACGGCACGCGCACCGACGACGTCATCGCACGGTGGATCGAGACCTGGCTCCGCCCAGAATTTCGCGACTTCAACATCGAGCACTTTCTGCGCGGCATACGCGTGCCAACACTCGTGTTGCAGGGCATGCGCGATGAATTCGGGAGCGAGGCCCAGGTCCGGGCGATCGCCGGTGGCGTTGCCGCGGCGAGCGAAGCGCACATGATCCCCGGCGCGGCGCACAATCCGCACAAGGAAGCGACCGAGGACACGCTGCGAATCACGGTCGCGTTCCTGCGAAAGCACGGAGTGATTGCGTCGCCTAACGACTAAACCAGCGGCGATAGCATTACTTCCTGATGGCCGCGGCGGTATCGGCCAGCTCGCGCCGGAAGCGCTGCGCGTCAGCGGTTCGCCCCAGCGAGTCGTACTCGGCGGCGAGATCGGTGCGCGCGAACTTCATCCACGTCGCTGGCTGTTCCTTCTGCTTCGCCATCACGTCGTAGCCGGCGCGCGTTTCCTTTTCCGCGTCGCCCGCCCGCCCCTGGCGCAACACCGCCCGCCCCAGGCGGATGCGCGCGATCGCCACCAGCTGATGATCGGGGGCGAGTACATCTGAGTAACGCCGCAGTACCTCCCGAAAAATCCGCTCCGCCCCCGCGTTGTCACCTCTCTCCTGCCTAACGCCGGCAAGGTTGGACAGCGCGATCCCGATGAGGTAGTGCTTGTCGTTGTACACCTTCTTGTACACGTCAGCCATGCGGGTGAAGTCGTGCTCCGCCTCGTCGAGTTGTCCGCGCTGTTGCGCGATGCGCCCCAGCTCATTGAGCGCCGATGCGACGCGAGGGTGCACCGGGCCGTACACTCGTTCGGTGATCCCCACCGCACGCGACAGGAGCGTCTGCGCCTCGTCCAACCGCTTCTGCGAGACGAGGACGCGGCCAAGCATCGTTAGGCTCGACGCGGTTTCCGGATTGTCTTCGCCGTACCAGTTGCGGAAGATGTCGAGTGCCTCGCGGTAGTACTTCTCCGCCTCTGGCAAATGCCCCCACTCGAACTGCACCGCGCCCAGGTTGATCAAGTCGTCGCCGACATTGGGATGACGTTCGCCGTGCAGCGCGCGATCGAGTGCGAGCACCCGGCGATTGATCGAATCCGAAATCGCGTAACGCCCTTCGTAGAAATGGCAGTTGGCGAGTTCGGTCAGTGTTTCTGCCAAGTCCGCGGTGGTGTCTCCCTGGATGGCGAAGCGCGCGGCGGCGTCTTCGAGGACCGGAATCGCCGCTGCGTAGTCGCCGCGATTCTCCAGAATGCGTCCGAGCGCGGTGGTGGCGCGGGCGATGGCGGGGTGGGTGGGGGGAAGGGTGCGTTTGCTCGTCTCGAGGGCAGCCCGCACGAGCGATTCGGCGGGTGCATACTCTGCCTGTGCATCGCGCAACAAGCCCAGCGCCACCATTCCTCGCGCAACGTCAGGTGACTCGGCGGGGAGTGCACTGCGGCGCCTAACGAGCGAGGCGCGGAGGAGGGAATCGGCCTTTGGGAGTTGCCCCAACTGCATGTAAACGGAGCCGAGTGTCTCGAGCAGCTCGCCTTGAACGACCGGCTCCCCGCTGAGGGCGCCCGCCTCGTGTACACCTCGTGCGAGAAGTTCCACGACGCGCAGTGATTCCGCCGGTGCCGCCATCGCGTCGCCCGCATCGAACAGCGACAGCATGAACCGCTGGATGCGCTGCGAGCGCGCGGCCTCGGCCACCGCTTCATTCCGTGCCCGCGTGAGGCGAATCGTATAGAACGCCGTCAACCCGATGAGCAGCGTGAGCGCCAGCGACGCCAGTGTGACGTCCCGCGCATTGCGCCGCACGAACTTGCTGGCGCGATATCGCAGCGAGTCCGGACGCGCTTCGAGCGGCTCCGCTGCCACGAAGTGGTCGATGTCGCGGATGAGCGCTTCGACCGACCGATAGCGCCGTGCGGGATCCTTGTGCATTGCCGTTAGGCACAGCACATCGAGGTCACTCCAGCTCGTCGGGCTGACGTTCGGGAGCGGGGTGCGCTCGCGGTGCGCCGCCATCACCGACGGGCGCTCTGCGTCGCTCCCGGTGATCATCGCCGCCGCTTCGGCTGGTGTGTGTCCCGCGACCTCGAACGGCACGCGCCCGGCCAGCAACTCGTACAACACCACGCCTAACGCATAGACGTCGGTGTGGACGCCGACGTCGCCGCCTTGCACCTGCTCCGGTGCCGCGTACGCGGGTGTCATCAGGCGCAGCCCGGTGCGCGTTGCCTCTTCACTCCCCAGCGTTTCGAGCTGCTTCGCGATGCCGAAGTCGAGGAGCTTCACGCTCCCTTCGTTCGTGACAAGGATGTTCGACGGCTTGAGGTCGCGATGCACCACGAGATGCTGATGGGCGTGTCGTACCGCCTCACACACCTCGCGAAAGAGGCGCAGCCGCTCCTGCAATCCACAGTTAGTTACGCGACAGTGCTCGGTGAGCGAACGCCCTTCCACGTACTCCATCACGAACCACGGCGTCCCTTCGGGGAGTGTCCCGGCGTCGTAGAGCCGCGCGATCCCGGGATGAAGGAGCCGGGCGAGGGTGCGCTGCTCGTCGGCAAAGCGGCGCCGTCGCGCCGGCGAGAGCCACGCATCGCGCAGGACCTTTACCGCCGCCGCACTCCCCAGATCGTCGCGGGTGGCGAGGTACACGACGCCCATCCCGCCTTCGCCGAGTCGCCGCGTGACGCGCCACGCCCCAAAGGGATGCGTGGGGAGGTGGTCGCCGTCGCTGTGCTCGAGAATCGCCTGCGCGGCGTGTTCGATTCCTCCGTCCAGAATCGCCACGTCACGCGCATCATCCTCGAGCAGCTCGAGCACCTCGCGCACCAATGACTCATCGCCGCCACTTGCACGGGCCACGATCTCGCGCCACTCGTTAGGCGGCTGCTCCGCCGCCAGGTGAAAGAGCGCCTGCACGCGCTCCCAGCGCGCTGCCCGTGCCTCGCGGTCGGTGAGCGGCGCGTTCGCCATCACTCACACATGGCGCCGAAGCTCGCGCGCCAGCCACGCGCGCGCCGCGCGCCAGTCGCGCAATACCGTCGCTTCCGAAACCCCAAGCAGCGCCGCCGTCTCCGATACCTCCAAGCCACCAAAAAATCGCGACTCCACCATCAGCGCCTGACGCGGATTGAGCCTCGCCAACTCTTCGAGCGCCGCATCCAACGCGAGCAGGTCGTGACTCGCCGTCGCCGGCTGCGCCAGCGCGTCGTCAAACGTCACGAAGGCAACGTCGCCCCCTCCGCGCTTCTCCGCGCTCCGGCGCCGCGCCGCTTCGACCAACACCTGCCGCATCGCACGCGCCGCTATACGCTTGAAGTGCAGCGGCGACGTCGATGCCAACTCAGGCGACCCGGCCAACTTGAGCCACGCCTCGTTGACCAACGCCGTCGGCGTGATCGTCGCACTGGGATCGCCGCGCTTCACGCTCGACGCGAGGCGTCGCAGCTCCTCGTACGTCACGCTGAATAAATGATCCAACGCCGCCCGGTCTCCACGTCCATCAACGCCATCGGTGGACGGGAGTGCCAGGCCGGGATCAGTCTCGCGCTGCTTGTCCGAACTACCTAACGACATGTCGCTTCATCCGGCGCATCCAGGAATGCGATATGAGAGGAGGGCGGCGAATCCGCGCGATGGACACGAAGATCGTGCGGGGGAAGCGAGGGAGGAATTGTCGTCGGGTTGGACGACGTAGCATACGACGCGCGCCGAGCCGAACAACTGCGCGCTAGCCTAGCACGCGAAGCGCCACTCGTGCAACACCGCGCGAGCAATTCGCCGGACTCGTCAGGCAGCGGTGGGCATGTCAGTTGCACCAGCAGAGCCACGAGCATTCGTCGTGCGTGCCTGCACCTCTCTCTTACGTAGGAGGCGCCGTGTCATTCTCTCTTTTTCTCGTCGGCTTCATAATTCTCATTGCTGGGGTGGCGTGGGGACTGACGGTCGCCGGTCTCTCGCAGACGTACGTCATGATCGCGTGCCTCATCTTGCTTGGGCTGGGCATCACGATGGGGGTAACGCGCACTCGCCCCAAGGATCCGCCCGCCGCCTGACCCGATCGAAGCGTCGCGAAGTAACACGGCATTTTCTGCCGGAAATCACCGCTGATTTCGCGTCGTCGAACCTCGCAAGTCATTCTGCCGTGACCACCTAGCGCGCGCCGCGTCGTCAGGAGTGTAACCCTGGGACGCCGCGCGCCGCTCGGCAGCTTTGGCCGCTCGCGCACCACGCGATCGATCGCGTGTCGTTTGCCGTCCCGGATTTCGTGATGAGGGAACGGAAACGTACGTGACGGCGCAGCACCGAACTCTGAGACACCGCCGATGGACGCGTCGGCGCGTTTCGCGCACCCTGGCGCGCTGTTCGGCGTTTTTATATCCGTCAGCTGCAATTCCGGCAGTCGCGCGCGCGCGCGTCGTTTTTTACGCGCGCGCGTTTATTACAGGCGCGCCATGACCTCGCCCCCGCGCCCCCCCGAAGTGGCGTCACCAGCCTCGTTGTTAGGCGCGCAGGGGGCGGAGCTCTGGGCGCGATCACTCGAGCGCCACACGCGCCGCGTCGAGGTCCTCGAGCGCGCGGTGCTCGCGCTCATGGACGGTGAACTCGACAACGAGCTGCGCGAACTCGCCGAGTCGGAGGCGCACCTCCTCGCCGGCTCCATCGGATCGTTTGGGCTTCGCGCCGGCTCGCGCCTCGCCCGCGCGCTGGAGCAGTCGTTCGGCGCCCCGCACACGTTAGGCAGGGTCTTCGCCGCTCGCCTCGCCGATCAGGTCCTTGCGCTCCGCCGGGAGTTGGAGCGCCCGCTGGTCCTCGACGCCGGCGCCGCCCTCGGCGCCGAACACCGCCGGCTCCTGCTCATCTCCGACGACGCCGAACGCGCCGAGCAGTACGTGGCGGAGGGAGTCGCGTTAGGGTACGCGCTGACCATTCACTCGGTGCGAAATGCCGCTCGCGTCATCGCCGAGCTGCCTAACGACGCACGTCCTCATGCCGTGGTCGTCGAACTCTCGGAAGCCACGTGCGACGAGGGCATCGCACTCCTCGGCGAGATCGAACGCCTGCGCGGTACGCTACCGACGCTCGTCGTCTCCGCCGTCGACGGCATGGCACTGCGACTGGCCATCGCGCGCTCGCAAGCCACCGGGCCGCTCGCCCTCTCGCACGCGCCATCGGACGTCCTGCAGCGCGCCACGCCACTCCTCGACGTCCAGCACACGCTCCAAGGCTCGATTCTCGTGGTCGACACCGATCCGTGGGCGCTGGAATCGACGCGCCTAACGCTGGAGCACGAAGGACACACGGTGCACACGCTCCCCGACCCGATGCGCTTCTGGGAAACGCTCGAATCTGTCGCTCCCGATCTCGTCATCTCGGGCATCGCGATGACGTCGCTCTCCGGGCTCGACTTGTGCCGCGCCATGCGCGCCGATCCGCGCTGGCGCGAACTCCCGCTCATTTTCGTCGCCGCCACCGACGACGCGCCGTTCGTTCGTGACGCATATCTCGCCGGTGCCGATGACGTCGTCCGCAAACCGGTCGAGATGCGCGAACTCGCCACGCGCGTCGGGAATCGCATGCGCCGTTCGCGATTACTGCGCCGTCACGCCGAAGCCGACGTCCTCACCGGTCTTGCCAATCGCCGCAAGGCTGAGCGCGACCTCGATCGCTTTCTGCGCCTCGCGCGTCGCCATCGCCACCAGGTCTCGCTCGCGTTGTTCCGCATCGATCGCTTCGAGCACGTCACCGAGTTGCACGGCCAGGGCGCCGCCGATCACGCCGCGCGGTGGTTCGCCCACCTCCTGCAGCAATCGTTTCGCGCCGAGGATATCGTCTCGCGATGGAGCGCGGACGACTTCGTCGTCGGTCTGTTCGATGCGGGAAGTGACGATGCGGTCGCGCGCGTGCGCGAAGTCATGGCGGCGCTCCGTGACGAACGCTTCACCGCGCCCAACGGTGATTCGTTCGCGCTGACCTGCAGCGCCGGCGTTGCCACGTTTCCCGACGACGCGGCCGACCCGGTTTCGCTCTACGCCAGCGCCGACGCCGCGTTGGTGAGCGCGCGCGTCACCATGCCCGACGACGCGTTAGGCATCGCGTCTGCGCCCCACATGCGCGTCAATGGTCGCGTCGACGTCGTCCTCGTCGAAGACGACCCGGCGGTTGCCGCCCTCGTCATTCACGCCCTCGAATCGCGTCAATATGCCGTCCGCTGGCTGCGCGACGGACACGAGGCTGCTGCTGCCTTGCTCGGCGAAAGCCCCGAGCTCCGCGCCCGGCTGGTGTTGCTGGAAGTCAACCTCCCTGCATTCGACGGTTTGTCCATTCTCCGCGCGCTCTCCGCGCAAGGCAAGCTGCGGCAGACGCGCGCCATCATGCTCAGCGTCCGCTCATCCGAAGCCGAAGTCGTGCAGGCCTTCGAGATGGGAGCGTTCGACTACGTCGCCAAGCCGTTCTCCGTCTCCATCCTCGTCGAACGTATCCGGAGGGCACTCACCACATGAACCACACATGAGCCATACATGGCCGTCGTTCGCCGACGTCTGTCGCGCGTTGCTCGCCATCGAGTCGGTGATTGCCTGTGCCCTGACCATCCTGCTCGCGGTCAGTGCGAGCATCACCCGCACGCGCAAGGCGCGCGTCGAAGCGCGTCTGATTCGCGGTCGCGCCACGATGGCTCGCGTCCTGGCCGATGACCGGCGCGAGGACGACATCGCGGCACTCGCCGCGCTCCCGGAGTCCACGCGTGTTGCACTGATCCTCGAGTTTGCGCCGTCACTCGCCGGCCGCGAACGGGCGCGCCTAACGAGCATCGGAGCGCGCATCGGCATCGTCGATCGCGCCGCCTCACTCTGTGCATCGCGGCTCTGGTGGCGCCGCCTCCGTGGCGCGCGTCTGGTAACTGCCCTCGATCACGACACGCCGGCCATGCGCCCGCTGCTGCGAGACCGTTCACCCGCCGTCCGCGCCCAGGCCCTCGTCTGGGCGGCCGGACGCGTCGACGAGGACATCATCGACGAACTCGTTAGGCACTTGGTCGATCCGGAGCGACTCTGCCGCTTTACCGTCCAGGACTCGCTCCTCCGACTCGGGAATCCCGCCGCCGCTGCGCTGGCGCGCTTCCTTCGCTCCCTCGATTCCGCGGGACTCGAAGATGCGCTCGCCGTCGCCAAGGGACTCGCGCAGCCCGAGCTGCTCGAACCGGTCATTGCCCTCGCGAGTCACCACGACGATCGCGTGCGCGCACACGCCGTCGCCGTCCTCGGGGTCCTGGGCGGCGAGGTTGCAGTGCGCATTCTCACCACGCGCCTTCACGATACGTCGCCCCTCGTGCGCGCCGCCGCCGCGCACGCAACGGGCGAACTGGGATACTGGCAGGCGTCGAGCGACATCGCGCGATTGTTAGGCGATCCGAATTGGCCTGTCCGCCGCGAGTCGGCGCTCGCGCTGCGGCGACTCGGCGGCGCTGGCCAGCTCTCGCTGCGCCGCGCCCTTGGCGACAAGAATCCGTTCGCCGCCGACATGGCGCGCCAGGTCCTCGACCTTCCCGATCCCGTCTACAACAGGATCGCCGGATGATCGACGTGCTCCGCCCCTTGGTCTCCACCGCGCTGCGCATCCTCGACGAGGGTGTGCTCGCGTATTTCCTCATCATCAACGCTGCCTATCTCGCGCTCCTCGTCTCGGCAACGATCGAGATGATCGTACACAAGCTCCGCATCTGGGGCGAGAGCCGCTTTCGCGTGTTAGGCTCGGCGGTCACACCAAGTATCTCGATGCTGGCGCCGGCGTACAACGAAGAAGCAACAATCGCCGAGAGTATCACCGCGCTCCTGGCGCTCCACTATCCCAATCTCGAAGTCGTCGTCATCAATGACGGCTCGCCCGACAACACGTTAGGCGTGTTGACGCAGCGCTTCGGCCTTCAACCCATCCATCCCATCGTCTGGAAACGGATCGAGACCAAGCCGGTGCGCGGCCTCTATCGCTCGCGGTCGCACCCCAACCTCCTCGTCGTCGACAAGGTGAACGGCGGCAAGGCGGACGCCCTCAATGTCGGATTGAACATGGCGACCGGTGATCTCGTCTGCGTGGTCGATGCCGACACCATCATCGAAGCCGATTCGCTCCAGCGCCTCGCGCGCCCGTTCCTCAGCGATCACGACGTCCTTGCGGCTGGCGGGACGATTCGCCTGGTCAACGGATCAACCGTCCAAGGCGGACGTGTGGTCGAAGCGCGTGCGCCGCGCAACTTCCTCGCCGGCGTGCAAGTCGTCGAGTATTTCCGCGCCTTCCTCTTCGGACGCCTCGGATGGAACCGGCTCGGCGGAAACCTCATCATCTCCGGCGCATTCGGGCTTTTTCGGCGCGACGAAGTCATCGATGTCGGCGGCTACACGCACGACACGGTCGGCGAAGACATGGAACTCGTGTTCAAGCTTCGGCGACGTGCGTACGAACAGAAGCGCCGCCATTTCATTGCGTTCGTCCCCGACGCCGTCGCCTGGACCGAAGCCCCCGAGACCACGCGCGTCCTCGGGCGACAGCGTGACCGCTGGCACCGTGGCCTGTTCGATGTCCTCTGGCGCCACCGCGCCATGTTCTGCAACCCGCGCTATGGTGTGCTCGGCCTGTTCTGCATTCCGTACTTTGTCTTCGTCGAGCTGCTCGCCCCGGTGGTGGAGGTCCTTGGCTGGATTGCGCTCACGCTGAGCGTCGCATTCGGATTTCTCGACGCATCGGTTGCCGCGCTCTTCTTCCTCGTTGCCTACGGAATCGGTCTCGTGCTCGGCACCTACGCGCTCTTGATGGAAGAATGGAGTTTCGGACGCTATCACCATCTGCGCGATCGCTTTGTCCTGCTCGCCTATTTGTTGGGAGAGTCGTTCGGCTACCGGCAGCTCACCACCGTCTGGCGCTTGCGTGGCATCTGGAAGTACCTGCGCGGGCGCACCGACTGGGGAAAGATGGAGCGGCGCGGATTCGCCAAGCCCCCAGCCGCACCTCCGACGAGTGGGACATTGCGCGTCGTCAATGGCGCCGAGCCCTCACAACGAGCGAGCGCCTAACGCGATGCAACGCCCGCGGCCAATCCCGTTAACGCTGCTTTCACCCGCTGCAATTTTCCGGCTCGCTGGCTGGCGCGACTATCCCGCCGAGCGCAATTTTGTCGTGCAGCTGCGTGCGTCATCCTGGTGCGACTGCGCAAACTGGCGTCTCGCACTTCATCGAACAGGCTCGCGACACAGGTGACAGCAAGCGTTCCACCAACCGTTTCAAGAAGCGCGACGCCTCCCTCCCCCCCCGCCAGCGCGTCGCCTTCGCAGTCAGCGCGTCGCGCCGACTCGCCGCGGTCGCATCATCTCCTCAACCTCGCGGTGGCCGCGTCATGGATCTACGCTGCCACCTTCGCGTGGTGGGTAGTGATGGGAAAGGAACCTGTCTCGAAGTTCGAACAGGATCTCCTCTTTCTCCCGTTCTATCTCCTCGCCGGGTTCGGCGCGATGGCAGGCGCATGGCAGGAGCGCTCGTCAGCGCGCGAAGCCCTCGGCTGGCGACTGATTGGCGTCGGATGGATTTTCTCCTTTGCTGGCGCCGCGCTTTGGATCGTTCCGCAATTTGCGCCGACGGTGAAGTGGGTCGATGCGCCGGCCACGCTGCTGTATAACGCGTATTATCCGTTCGCGGTGGCCGGCTTCGTACTGCTCTCGTCCTTTCCGCAGTCGCGCTTGGCGCGTGTTCGCCTCATTCTCGATGTCGCCGTTGTCATGGCGGCGTGCGCGACCATCTCGTGGTATTTCGTGCACGGTGTCGGCCCCGCGCCGTCTAGCATCGAGGCGTTGTTAGGCATCAATGGCATCACCGTCGTAGGTGAACTGACCATCGTGATGGTGGCCGCCGTTGCGCTGCATCGTCCGGCGCAGCTCGGTGGAAAGGTCGCGCTGCAGGTGCTTGCCATCGGCGCCTTTGCCGCATCGTTAGGCGATCTGGTGCTCCTGCACGCCTCCGTATCGAGGATGGAGGGGTTCCGCACCTTCGGAAACATCGTGCTGACCGTGGCCGCGGCGACCTTCGCGACCGCTGGCATGCTTCGCGCCCGGGTAGTGCGAAGCCAGCCGTGGCCCACGGGTGAAACACTCCCGATCGTCGCCATCATCACCTTCTTCGGGCTCCTCCTGTGGGAGCTCACCTCGCGGCACGGCGGAGCGCTCGCCCTCGGCGGCCTCGCATTCGGCTCCATGGTGCTGACCGCGCTCTTGGTAGCGCGCCTAACGATTGCGCAGTACGAAGCGCGTGCCGAAGCAGAGGCACGCAACGTCCAGCAAACGCGTTTCATGCACCTGGCGCAGCGGAGTTCCGAAGCGCTCCTCGTCGTCGATGCGCGCGGCGTCGCCGTCTACGTCAGTCCGGCGACGGAACAGATGCTCGGCATCGATGCTGCGAGATTGGCGTCGGCGCCCTTGTCCTCACTCTTCGCTGACGAGGCGCAAGCACCACTCCGCGAAGCGCTGGCGGCCCCCGTCGATGGTCTGGCGACGAGTTGGTCGGTCGTCGTCGACGGGCGTCGCCGAGAGCTCGAGACCGTGCTCACTGACCTGCGCAAGGATCCAGCGGTCGAGGGCATGGTGCTCAACACGCGCGACGTCAGCGACCGGACGCGCCTCGAAGAGCAGTTGCGCATGTCGCAGAAGCTCGACTCGTTAGGTCTGCTCGCTGGTGGCATCGCGCACGACTTCAACAACATTCTCGCCGCCGTTCGCGCCAACGCCGACTTCCTGCTCTACACGCAGCCCGAACACACCGAGTTCGAGTTGCAGGAGATTCGGAAGGCCACCGATCGGGGCGCCGCATTGTGTGCGCAACTCCTTGCCTTCTCGCGCGCGGAGCCGGGGCGTCTCGAGCCGCTCAACCTCACCGACGTCGTCGATAACGTCATCCCGATGCTGCGTCGTGTTGTTCCGCGCACCATCGAGCTCGTCGTTCGCTCCGGAGGCGAGGCGCTCTTCATGCTCGGCGATCGCGTGCAGTTGGAAATTGCACTGCTCAACCTCGTGGTGAACGCGCGCGATGCAATGCCCGATGGCGGCGGGATCACCATCGGCACCGGGAGTCGCGTTGTCGTGCCTAACGATGGATGGTCGCGCGACGGCATTCCGACCGGCGCCTACGTCACCGCCTCGGTGCACGACACCGGCGTGGGAATGGATGAAACCACACGCCTGCGCGTCCTCGAACCGTTCTTCACCACGAAGCCGGTGGGGCAGGGAACGGGGCTGGGACTGTCGACCGTGTACGGCATCGTGACCGGGGCCGGCGGTTACCTGCGCATCGCCTCGCATCTTGGCGCGGGCACAACGGTCACGATGTTCTTTCCCGTCTCGTCGCAGCGCCCTCCCTCTTCAACGCCGCCCGAATCACATCGCAGCATCGATGGGCATCAGGCGGCCATCCTGGTCGTCGATGATGAAGAGATGGTCCGCGCAGCGGTGTCGCGGTATCTCGAATCGTGCGGCTTCACCGTTGCCAACGCGGCGGATGGCGTCGAGGCGCTGGAGGTGTTGGAGCGCTTGGAATGGCGCGTCGATGCCATCGTCACTGACGTGACGATGCCGCGCATGGACGGAATCGCGCTCGCGAACCGCGTACACGCGCAGCGCCCCACCATCCCCGTCATCTTCGTGACGGGAAACGCCGCCCTCCGCGATTCGCCGCCGACACACGCATTGTCGCGCCGAGTGGATTGGCTGCTCAAACCGTTTAGTCTGGAGGACTTGGTGATCGTGATCAACAAGCGCCTCGCGCGCACGCCGGCGTCTCGCGCCTAACGACTGCGGTTTATCCGCACGACCATTCTCGGGTTTTGCGGCAGCTTGGAGCGCGGCGCGAGAACTTTGCACAGGCGCTATTGGGATTTCTGCCCTGAGCACCCGCGAGCGCCTCACGCATCTCCGTGAAATGCCTAACGACCGGGATCGCGGTGCTGGGCGATCATCCCTCGATGGTCTTGCCCAAGAGTGAAACCGTACCCCCATCCTCTTCACCGCCAAAGAATCGACGCAACACATCGTCGCAGATCGGGGCCTTCGTGGCGCGCCAGAAGAGCGTGGCACACGATCGCAGCTTCATGTCGTCCGGATCACCCAGGATGTCGTGCGCGCTGAGTGTCTGGTGCGCAAGGAGAAGCGCAAAACACTCGCGCAGCCGCGTTCCCAGCACCGGATGCTTCCAATACGCGTGCGCCTCCGCGAGATCCTGCAACCCGTAGAACTGCGATCGGCTCGACACGCCCAGCCCCTTCAACTGCGGGAATATGAACCAGATCCAGTGCGAACGCTTGTGACCCGCCCGCAGCTCCGACACGACGACGTCGTAGCAGCCTGCCTGCGCGGACACAAAGCGCTCCAAGTTGAAGGGATCGGCCACGGATAAGCCTAACGACGTCGGCGTGCGGCACGCTGCGCCTTGACCTCAACTGCACGCACGAGTTTGTCTCGCATGTCGGACGTGAACGGGCGACATCCACACTCCTTCGCGTGCGCCTCATGCCACTGCAGGCGTTCCTGCGGCGTCGGGTTCTTGGGCATTCGGTGCGTCTGGTGCCACTCAGCGTTGATCGCCATCGAGCGCGTGTGAAGAAAAGGTGTCGGAATCGCCGGAGCCGGAGTGGTCGCGTTACTTACGCCTCTTGTTCCTCCACCGGAGCAATTTCGCGGACCGCCGCCGCCCGCTCCACGGGCACGCCCGCGCCTAACGCGCGCACCTTGCGCAACGTGATCTCGCGCGACTTCTCCAGGTCGCTGAGGAACATATCCTCGGCCTGTTGCCCCAACGCCGCGTCCTCGATCACCGCATCCAACTCGAAGTTGATGACGACCCCTAACGGGTTGAAGTCCGTCGATCCGACGCGCACCCAGCGCCCATCCACCACATTGGTCTTGGCGTGCATCATCTCGCCCCGCCATTCCCAGATGCGCACGCCGTTCATCAGGAGCTTCTGATAGAACGGTGTGAGAAACGTCCGGAGCCAGGGGTGATCATACCGCGACGGCACCAGCACGCGGACGTCCACGCCATCGCGCGCCGCACCCGCCAGCGCCTCGATAACTCCCCACGACGGCGCGAAATACGCACTGGCAATCCAGATGGTCTTTTCCGCGCCTAACGATTGCATCTGGAGCGCGCGCTCGACCCGCAGTCGCCCCGGTTCGCCCTCGATGATGCCAACGAGCGACGGTGGGTCGAGTTGTGGATCCAGGTGCGACGCCCGCGCACTCCGCACGAGTCGTGGGCGCTTGGGACGAAGGCCACCGGCGCGCGCCCACATATGCTCGAATGAATCGAGCATGTCGCTCGCCGCAGGGCCTTCGATGCTCACCGCGGTGTCGCGCCACGGCGAGCGCTTGCGCCGAAGAACGCCGTGCTTCCACTCCTTTCCGATCCCGATTCCACCCGTGACCCCGCACTTCTTGTCGACCACCAACAACTTGCGGTGGTCGCGTGGAAGGACGCCCAGCCAGCGACGGAATCCCGGCGGATTGAAGATTCGCACATCGATACCGGCCTCGCGCATGGGACGAAAGAAGCTCTTCGACGTCCCCATTCGTCCCACCCAGTCCACCATCAGGCGCACCTGCACGCCGCGTGTAGCCGCCTCGATCAGCGCATCGCGAAACCGCAGGCCGACTTCATCGTTGCGGAAAATGTATCCCTCAAACGCAATCGCGTCGCGCGCGCCCGCAATGAGGTTCAGTTGCGCGTCAAAGGTCGCGGCGCCGTCGCGCAGCAAGCGCACCTTGTTGCCACACGACACGTCGGCAGCCGCAATGCGCCAGAGCGCACGCGCAAAGGTGCGCGTGCGCATGATCGGCGTGTTGGGTGTGTCGGCGTCGAGCGTCGTCACGTGCCTCTCAGCGGCGCTTTCGCATCATCGCACCAAGCTCCAGCGTCATCACCGGACGCAACGCCACACGAGCAAGCAGCGCACCAATCGACAACGACAAGGCAACCATCAACATCTGAAACCCTGTCTGCACCGCCTTGTCCACATTGTTCGAGACTAACGATCCGAAACTCAAAAAGCCAATCGTCCCGGGCACGAGGAGTACCGTCGCCGGCTGCTGCAAGACGGCATATGGCAACCGCAGACTCTTGGCGACAAGCGAACTCACCGCCATCGCCGTAAAGGACCCGACAAATGCACCAGCCGTCGAACCAAGCCACTTACCGCCCCCGAACGCCGCCAATGACGTCACGACGCAAATCAACACGATCCACATCGCGTCGCGGCGACGCGCCACGAACAGCTCCGTCATCGCAAGCCCCGCCGCCACCGGTGACAAAATGCGGATCCACGTCGGCACCGAAACCACGTTCGGCAGCACCAGCGGCGGTGCCCCCCGAGTCTCGACAAGCTGCTGCCCAACCACTACTCCAACGACCAAAAGCAGCAGCGTCACCACCGCGGACAAGAATCTCCCGCTCCCGGCCGTCCAATGCCCCTGCGCCAATTCCGCCATCGACACCGTGAGGCGCCAACCAGGAAAGAGAATCACGAGTGATGCCACCAACGCCGGAACCGGACGCACCTGAGACCAACCGAACGAATCGGCGCCGAATGCGGCCGACGACCCCACCGCCGCCAGCAACACAATCGCCAACGGCATCAGCTGCTGTCGTCCACCCACCAGATGCAAAACACCGCCCACCAGCGCGCCTAACGCCGACACCATCGCCAATTCGCGCGCTTGCGCGTGCAGCAGAAGCGCCGCCGAGGCGCTCAATAACGCGCTCGCCAGAATCGTCCGCCAGGGCGATGAGGCGTGCTGCCACGCCAGGAGCTGCACCAGCCTCTCCGACGCGTCAAGCGGCGTGATCTCGTCATTGCCAACCCTCTCCAGCAATCGATGCAACGCCACCGCCCGCGTAAAGTCGGGCGACGACACGCGCACGCGAATCACTTCGGTCCAGCGCCTGTCCCCGCGCGCAACGGTCAGAAAAATCGCCGTCGCCGTCGCCGTGCAATCCGCCGAAAAGCCAAGGCCGCGTGCCAGTAACTCGATCGCCTCTTCGATGCGCGCCGGCATCTCGTCGACGACGGCGTAAGCCCTCGCAGCGAGAGAAATAAAGCGAACGACGTCCTCGTCAGTCGTCGGCTCCAACCTCGGCGGCGCCTCATAAAGCGCAGTGAGCGAGGAAACGGTCATGCAGCGTGCATCTCCCTTGTTTTACGCATCCACCTCCAACATATACCGTCCCCATGCTCCCGATCGACCTTACAGGACGCCGAGCCCTCGTCGCTGGCGTCGCCGACGATGGCGGCTTCGGCTTTGCCATCGCGAAAGCCTTCGCTGAAGCAGGTGCCTCAGTATGTGTGGCGACCTGGCCGCCGGCGCTCACCATCTTCAAGAATCTGCTCGAACGCGGAAAGCTCGACACCTCGCGCGTTCTGGCGAACGGTCAGCGCTTTGAGTTCGAGCGGATTTACCCCCTCGACGCCGCCTTCGACACCCTCGAAGATGCGCCGCACGACGTGCGCGAGAGCAAGCGCTATCGGGAGACGGGAGATTTCTCCATCGACGGGCTCGCGACGGCGATGCGCAATGACTTTGGCGAACCGGCGTTCGACATTCTGGTGCACTCGCTCGCTAACGGCCCGGAGGTCAAGAAACCGCTCCTCGAGGTGTCGCGCGCCGGCTATCTCTCCGCAGTTTCGGTCTCGGCGTACTCGCTTATCGGGTTGTTGCAGCGGCTGGGTCCACTCATGCGCCGTGGCGGATCGGTGCTCTCGCTCACCTACATGGCGAGTGAACGCGTCGTTCCCGGCTACGGCGGCGGGATGTCCTCCGCGAAGGCGGCGTTGGAGAGCGACACGCGCACTCTCGCCTTCGAGAGCGGACGTCAGTGGGGAATCCGCGTCAACACAATCTCCGCCGGTCCCTACGCATCGCGCGCCGCGAGCGCGATTGGGATCATCGAACGCATGGTGCAATACTGCACCATCAACACCCCGCTGCCGGAAGAACTGTCGGCTGAGGAGGTCGGGCACGCAGCCGCCTTCTTGTCGTCTCCGCTCGCCAGCGGAATCACCGGAAGCACAGTTTACGTCGACAAGGGATACCACGCGATGGGGATGGCTGTGGCCGTCCCCGACTGGATGGCTGCCGGCGAGACCGCGCGTCGTTAGGCGCTGCAACGATAATTGCGAAGCGAAGAGGCCCCGCGATCGCTCCCGGGGCCTCTCGCTCGTCTGTCGTTAGGCTCTCCGAGCGCTCAGCGGCGGCGCACGAGGTTGGAGTCGGGAATGAAGTTGAACGGCTGATGCACCACCTGCTGCACCGCCTTCCCGTCCTTCCGCGCCGGGATGTACTGCTGATCCTTGACCGCTCGACGCACGGCCTCCGTCAGCTCGCGATGCGTTGTCGTCACAACACTGAACGTGTCCATGATGACCTCACCACCCTGCGTCACCACGAACTCGGCGACCACGTTTCCCGGAATGCCATAGCGCAGCAGCGAATCGGGGTAAATGGGACGGACAATCGACGACGAATCCACTCGCGCCGCCTGATCGACTTGATCGGCAGTGAAAACCGAATGTTGCTCCACCAGCCGCGCAATCATCGCTGCCGGCGTGAGGTCTGTGGGCTTTTTCTTTTTAGGGCGAAGCTCGCCTTGCCGGCTCCACAGAATCACCGTACCACACGAGGACGAGATATTGCGGTCGCCCTGAAACTCGGCCGGAACGCCGGCCGGGCCGCTGTAGACCTCAACTCCCTCAAGCGATCGTGGATCGATCGAGTCGAGGTCGAACTCACCGGCGTAGAGCGGCGTTCCATCGAGCCAGGTAAGCGGGGCACAACGTGCTCCGCGGAATCGGATCTGCGACCGGAAACCGCGCGACTCGACGCGCGCTCCCGGAATCATTCGGAACATGTCGGTGGTGTTGACCGGGTTCCGCTTCTCGATTTCGCTGCGCGTGATAAAGTGTCCCGCCCCTCGAAGCTGCCGGTCGTAGAAGCCGGCCATCCGCCCGGTCAGGTTGCGCCGTCCGACGATGACTACTGGGCGGAGATCGATGGCCAGCCGGGCGACGACGATATCCACGCTCACGCTCTGACCGGCGAGGATGTTCACCTTGACGGAATCCGGGCGAAAGCCGAGTCGCCTAACGTGGATCGTCATTGGTCCGGCGGTCGCCTTCGCGAGAATGAATCGCCCCGACTCATCGCTCTCGCCGACGAGCGGCGCACCGACGACGCCAATCTGCGCTCCCTCGACCGGGATGCCTAACGAATCCTTGACGGTCCCGTTGACTCCGCCCGTTCCGACCGCGCCTTCCTGCGCGCCGAGCGACGCGGCGGCCGCCAGTTGAAGCATGGCTACGCCCACCAGCGCGCGCGTCGCGGCGCTCACGCGCCCGACACTCCTGACCTGTTTCTGGATCACATGTCCTCCCGCGCCTGCGGGTCAGCCAAGCCTCGGGGGTGCGAGCACTCGAGCAGTGGGTCTATCCTACCCCGTTCGGTCGAATTTCGCACCACCCGCCGAACACTTCCGCTCCATTCGGCAACGACGTGGGACAAAACGTCCGTAGATGTGATTCATCCGTGCACGTCGTTGAAAATGCGTTGATGAGCGCTGGCGACACCTTGGGTGGGGACAGACCGCGAAAAGCGCAGGGTCGCTAGCGTCACTTTGCTGCCAAATTCACTCCACTCTCCTTTCCCGACAGGTGACGAGACCGCAATTTTATGGTCGCCCCGACACAGCGCTTCACCGGCCGCACCGCCGGTCTCTCCCCCGCCACCACCGACGGCGCCGCATCCGCCGGTGCCACAGCATGTCGTAGCTAGCACGGCCTTAACTTTGCTCGTGCAATCCGAGATGTCCCTTCGCGTGCCTCCATTCGATCGTGGCTGACGAGAAAATCTGTCCCCAGTGTGGCCGCTCGTATGGCGCCAATGACCGCTTTTGCACGGTCGATGGCGCTACGCTGGTGAACGCTGGGAACTCTGGTTCTCTCATCGGCACGGTGTTGGCCGAGCGCTATCTGGTGAGCGAGCGCTTGGGCGAAGGGGGAATGGGCGAGGTCTACTTGGCTGAACACGTGCGCATGAAGCGCAAAGTGGCGGTCAAGATTATGCGTCGATGGATGGCGGGCGACCCGGTCGCGGTGTCGCGCTTTCATCGCGAGGCGGAAAACGCCTCACAGATCACGCATCCCAACGTCGCGCAGGTCTATGACTTCGGCGAGACATCGGATGGGACGATCTACCTCGCAATGGAGTTCGTTCCTGGCGAACCGCTTTCGAAGATTCTCGAGCGTGAGGGAAAGCTTCACGCGGTGCGCTCGCAGGAGATCGTCAGGCAGACGGCCGACGCGCTCGTGGCGGCGCACGGGATGGGCATCCTGCATCGCGACCTAAAGCCTGACAACGTCATGGTCGCGCGGTCGCGCGCTGGCACCGACATCGTCAAGCTCGTGGACTTCGGCATTGCACGCGTCATGACGCGCGGGACGCAGCAGTTCACCTCGACGGGAATGATCGTTGGTACGCCCGAGTACATGTCGCCGGAACAACTCGCCAACGACAATCTCGACGAACGCTCCGACCTGTACGCGTTAGGCCTCATCGCGTTCCGGACGCTCACCGGCCACGGCGCGTTTCCCGACGGGACAACGGGCGACGCACTCCTCGCCCGCCTAACAAATCGCGCCCGAAAGCTTGCCGACGTGGCGCCTGACGTCGCCTGGCCAGAGTCCTTGCAGGCGGCGTTCGACAAAGTACTGGCTGCCGACCCGACCGAGCGGTTCGCCGATGCCCTGGAGTTCGCCGCTGAACTCGACGGAGCGGTGTCGCAGATGCCGCTCTCCGATGAGGAGCAGGCGTATCTCGTCGCGCTGACGCAACGGTCGGCGACGCCGGTGCGCCTCGGCACGATCGATGGTGTCACGCCATCGATTGCGATGAAGGCGGCAAACCTGAACACTCCTGCCGTTCCGCGGCCGTCAGTTGCACTTCGCACGCCGCCGAGTGAGCAGCTCCCAGCGCTCACAGGTGATACGGCGCCGTTCAAACCCCCCGCGCCCCCGACCTCGTTCGGAAGTGGCGACACCGGCGAGAGAGAACCGCCGATCATGTCGCTGCCGGAGAGTGCAGAACAGGAGCCTCCGCATGCGGCGAGTCCGGAGACGGCGGAGCCAACGCCTCCGCGCAAGCCAACGCCGACCGTTGAGCGTCCCGCCATCATCATCGAACTCCCCCCCGAATCGGGAGAATACGCGACGCCGGGGCCTGCGTTTGACGAAGTCGGAACGACGACTCCGTCGGTGGCGATGCCGGCATACACCGAGCCGTCAGCCGCAACACGCACGCCACCGATCGATGCGACGGCGGCTGCCGACGCCGGGCTGCCAAAGCGCAAGAGCGGGTCGAACAAGAAGTTGATGATCGCCGGCGGCGTGTTCGGCATCGCCATCATTGCGGCGCTCGCGATGAACATGAGTGGCGGCAGCGCGCCCACCACGACTGCGCCGACGGCAGTAGCGCCGACAACGACACCGACTGACAAACCAACCGCAGCAGACAGCATCGCTGCGCCGTCAGCAGCAACAGCACCAGCGACTGACTCCGCTGCTGGCGCCGGTGGCCCTGCGGCTGACTCACAGCGTGTGGCGCGCGTGCGAAACGCGGTGCTGGTCGCACAGTCGGCCAATGGGACGTCGAGCGCGCTCCTGGTGGATGGCCAGGGACTCCTCGTCACCGCGGCGAGTGCGGTGCCGCGCGATCGCCGCGTCGATCTGTTCGTTGACGGCGATCAGAAGGTGAAGGCGACGGTCGTGAAAGTTGATGATGCGAGCGGAATTGCCGTGCTGCTCGCCTCTGTTGGGCCATGCAAGCGATGCCGTGCTGTGGATGTGGCGCCGGACGATGCTACCCCGACCATCGCAGCGAAGGACTCCGTGGTGATCCTCGCTGCCAGCCGTCGGGGCGTACAGTCGCTCGTGCGCGAGGTGCAATCCGCGCCAGGCGCGTCGAGCAACTCCGTCGCCATGAGCGGGACGATTCCGAGTGCGAACATCGGCGCTCCCGTCATCGCGCCGCACACGGGAGCAGTCGCCGGACTCGTGGTACGACGTGGCGGGTCCGTGAGCGTTGCCTCGGCGGCAACCGTCGCCGCGGTGGTCAAGAGCGCGCGCAGCGCTGCCGCCTCCATGACGCCTAACGATTCGCTCTTCTGGTCTTGGCCTACGAGACCGGTGCCACAGGACGCGATCGATGCGGGCGGAAAATTATCCGACTCCGCCATCGCGCCGTACAAGGTGACGAAGGACGGCTTCACAGTCTTCGCGGTGACGCCGCCTGTGCTTGCGTGGCGCTATGTGAAATCGGGAGCCGCCGCGGCCGACGCAGCCAACCCGTTTGTTATTCCGGGAGCCGCAACGCCCAAACCCGCCGATCCTGCGGCCGAGTGGAAGCAGTGGGGGCGTTACCTCTCCGAGCGGCGCGCAGTTGTCATCTTCGACATCTCGCCCGAACAGGCGTCGTTCCCCGAGGTTCCGAAAAAGCTTCTCGACCCCAAGGACGGCGACTTCTTCTCCATGGAGCTCAAGCGCGACGGCACGACGCTGATCCCGATCGAGAGCCAGCGCGTTGCCTCGGTTGTGAAGCAGGACGAGTATGGCCGGAAGAATCGGCGTGTGCCTAACGCGGGACTCTACGTCTATCACCCCATGGACTTCGCGTCGACGACGGCGAAGTACACCATGGAGATTGCCGATCAGTCGGGACGGCGCGTGAGCGTGGCGCTACCGGCGGCGATGATCGAGGGAATTGCGAAGGACTTGGGGGGGTGGCAGAAGCGTTAGGCGTCCGCCAACCGCTCCGACGCCACCCGCGCGCACTCCGCCAGCACCGCCGCTCCCACAAAAATCGCTTCCTCCGCCGCAAAGAAACGCGGCGAATGCGCGGCGGTGCGCTCTCCGCCAGGCTCCCGCGCCCCAAAACGCAGAAAGCAGCCAGGGATGCGCTCCATGTAGAACGCGAAGTCCTCGCCCCCCATGTTGGTGATGCCAAAGGGGACGACGGCGTCGCTGCCTAACGTCGCGACGGTTGCCTCGCGCGCCCATGACGCTTGCACCGCGGGATTCACGATCGGCGGCGTTCCGAGTTCGATACGCACGTCCGCATGCACTCCATGCGCCGAGGCGATGCCACTTGCGATGTGGCTCACGTCGTCGCAGAGACGCTTCCGCGTGACGGGATCCATCGCGCGGAGTGTCCCGGTGAGCGTCGCCTTCTCGGGTATGACGTTGTTGGCCACACCCGCGTGAATGCTCCCGACAGTACACACCGCGGGTGCCGCGGGGTCGATGTGGCGCGAGACGATGGTCTGGAGCGCGGTCACGATCGCCGCCGCCGCCACAATAGGATCGGCGGATTCGTGCGGACGTGCGCCATGAGCGCCGCGCCCTATCACTTCTATGGTGAACGAATCGGCACTCGCGGCGAGTGCCCCCGCTTCGGCGATCACTTCACCAACGGCGAAACGGCGATCGACGTGACCGCCGAAAATCGCGGCCACGTTATCCAAGGCACCACTCGCGAGAATGGCGGGAGCGCCAGCGCCGACTTCTTCCGCCGGTTGCAACACCACGAGCACATCGCCGCGCGCCGGGCGCCTAACGAGATCCATCGCTGCGCCAACGGCCCACGTCGCGTGTACGTCGTGCCCGCAGGCGTGCATGACGCCGTCCACAGTCGAGGCGTACGGAAGCCCCGTCGCCTCGTGAATGGGAAGCGCATCGATATCACCCCGCACGGCCACCAGTGGCGCGTTGGGATCGCGCCCGCGGAAACGCGCAACCACGCCGGTGCCCGCCACGCGCAGCACATCCACAGCGCCTAACGACCGCACCGCCTCTTCGAGCCGGGCCGCCGTGCGATGTTCCTTCCACGACAGCTCGGGATGTGCATGCAGCTCGCGGCGCAACGCCACGAGCTGCTCGACTTCACTGGCCGGAAATTTCGCGACCGCGGGATGCGCCATGGCGACGTCGCCTAACGATCAGCTCAGGACTTCGGTGCGCGCGGTCAGTGCGTGAATCCGCTCGACGTCGATGTCGACGCCAAGTCCCGGGCGTTCGAGCGGAACCTTGACCATCCCTTCGGACGTCATCGTCCACTCGGGGTGCACGACGTCGCGAGCCCAGTAACGCGCACTCGGACTCACATCCCCCGGCTTTGTGAAGTTCGGGAGCGACGCGAGCGCCACGTTGTACGCGCGCCCCACACCGCTCTCCAACATCCCGCCGCACCACACGGGAATCCCATTCGCCTCACAGTAGTCGTGAATGGCGATGGATGACGCAAATCCCCCGACGCGCCCCGGCTTGATGTTGATAATGCGCCCACTCCCGAGCGTCACCATGTCCTGCGCGCGCTCGAGCGACGTGATCGACTCGTCGAGACAGATGGGAGTCTTCATTCGCTTCTGGAGCGATGCGTGGCGCACGATGTCGTCCCAGGCGAGCGGCTGCTCGATCATCATCAGGTTGAGATCGTCCATCGCAAGCAACGCGTCGACGTCATCAAGGACGTACGCATTGTTGGCATCAGCCATGAGTGGCGCATCGGGAAAGGCTTTCCGTGCTGCCCGCACGAAGTCGATGTCTTTTCCCGGTTTGATCTTGATCTTGACCTTCTTGTAACCCTCGCCAAGCGCCTTGCCGACTTTCTCCACCAGCTTCTCGGGAGCGCTCTGGATGCCCAGCGAGATTCCCACGGGAATCTCCGTGCGCGTTCCACCAATGAGGCGTGAGAGCGGGAGACCAACGCGTTCGGCCTCGAGTCCCCACATTCCCATCTCCACCGCTGCTTTCGCCATTTGGTGTCCGCGGAAGTCTTTCTCCAACTCTGCGTACACCGCGCCGGGACCATCGAAGTCGCGATGCAACACGCGCGGCGCCACCCACTTCGTGATCGCCGTCCACGCCGTCTCGATCGTCTCCGACGTGTAGTTCGGCGTGTCATCGGCGACACACTCCGACCAGGTCGACGCCCCAGATGCGTCGTGCAGTTCGAGGAGGGCGATACGCCGTTCGGTCATTGTCCCCGAGGAGATCTGAAACGGCTCGACGAGGGGGAGGCGGATTTCGCGGAGCGTGAGGCGGGAAAGTCGAAGCATGGGTCGGTGAGAGAGACTAAAGAGTCAAAGAAGAATCAGTGTGACGCTTCGACGACGTAGTACGGATTGCCGCTCTCCACGTCGCGCACGAAGCGCGTGACGGCGGCTCCGCGACTAAAGAGAGTTTGCATCGCCTCACGCACGGTGAGACGCCAGCGCATGCGGGCATCGCTCGATGAAATCGCGACGTCGTTCATCTCGCGCGGAATCTGGACGCGCGCCCGCCGCACATCGCCGCCCAAGGCAAGCGTCGGGAGTTGGTCGCGGTCCAATGGGTTGATGATCGGAATCTCAGCGTCGCCCCTGGCGGGGCGGTCGGCACCGACGATCGGCGAAAATTCCTTATCGAGCTTCCACCCGACGACAAAACGATCGGTGGGAACGGTACCGTGCAGCGTGCTCCCCGTGTTGTCGCCGTACATGTTGGGGATGTACTCGACCGGGCGAGCTCCGAGACGATTGATGTTGAAGTGCGCATTGCGTGATACGAGCGGGTCGCACGTCCACAACATCAGGTCGACGCCGAGCTCGCGTACACGTTGCCGCTGGTAGTGCTTGAGGCGATCGCCGATGTGATGCCCGCGCGCTTCCTCGCGCACCGCAAGCATGTCCGACCAGTGCGCCGGTCGACCCTCGCGAATCCCGGTCATTCCAAAAACGAACCCGATCATGCGTCCGTGCGCATCGAAGGCGCCGGCGGTGACGCCGCCAATCTTCTGCGAGACGCGCAGAATGGCCGCCGGGACGCGCTCGGAGAATCCCTTCCCCCAGGTTTCTTCCTGGAGGAGGCAACACTCCGTGTATTCCTCGAGTGTTTCGAGATCACGGATGGTGATGCCGTCGATGTGGTCGTTCAGATGACCACCGGAGTGGGCGTGCGGATGCGTGTTTGCGTCAACGTGCGCCGTTGCCTGATTCGCCGAATGCTGCGTGTCGCCCACGGGAGACTGGGAAGAGTCGTGCGTGCAATCGATTGAGAGCCGGAGCACTCTTGCGTGTGCTCCCAGCGCTCAATAGATAATGGGTGTCGCACAAAATTGTATACAATTTCACCGCGAATCATGCGGGGAATGAAGCACATGCGCAAGTGCGGTCAGCTCGCCGCCTCGTCCCTCCGGCACGAAAAGGCCACCGCATAAAACGGTCGCCGGAACGCTGGCGCCGTGCACCGGCCAGGAGTCGTCGACGTCACGAGATTGCCCGTAGTCGCTTGCGCAATCCACAACACGCTACACTGTTCGCGTCCAACTTCTCACGGAGAGCGTAGCTAGTGAGCCCCAACACGCGTACCCCTTCTGCGCGCCGCGGCGCCCGTCCAGAACTCGTCTATCGCAAACTCCGCGAACTGATCGTGCGCGGACAACTCGCTCCCGGCACGCGCATCGTCGAAACCGACGTCGCCAACCGGCTCGGCGTCAGCCGAACTCCCGTGCGCGGCGCGCTGCAACGCCTGCAACAAGAGGGGTACATCGTCGGGTCGCCGACGTTGCAGCAGTCACGTCCCATGGTCTCGCCCCTCACACGTGACGACGCCCGCGAACTCTTCTCCATCGTCGCCGAAATCGAAGGGTTGGCCGCTCGTTTTGCGTCGCAGCACCCAAAGGACGTGCGGGAAAAACTCGCCGACGAGCTCACGACCATCAACGATCAGTTTCGCAAAGCGGCCGAGGCGAAGCAGCAAAACCACAATCGCCTCTGGGAACTCGATGAGAAGTTCCACCGGCATCTCGTGGAGTCTGGTGCCGGACCTCGCCTTCTGGCACTGCACGACGCGGTCAAGCCGCAAGCCGAGCGATACGAACGTCTCTATGTGTCCCTGCTTGCGCGCGATCTCTCAACGTCGGTCAGCGAGCACGTGGGAATCATTCGCGCGGTGAAGAGTGGAATCGCGGACAGTGCGCAGAGCGCTGTGCAGAACAACTGGCGAAATGCGGCGCTCCGACTCGGGAGTGTCATCGACAACGTTGGCGAACGCGGGCAGTGGTAGCTCCGCGTGACGCCCTTCTGACCCATACGCTCGGACCCTGGACCATGACAACACGACGCGATGTCCTGAAGCAACTCGGAGTGGCCGCACTCGGCGCGCCGTTCATCAACCTCAATCGCGTCCGCCCGTTTGCATGGTCAAATGCCGAGTACTCGGCGCGTGCCGTCAAGCTGGTGACGGAGTCGATTGTCATCGACATGCTCGGACTTCTGTCGCTTGGTCCGGCGGGTGACAAGTGGATCACCAATCCCGATTCATTCACCGCCACCGATCTCGAACGCTTCAAGAGTTCGGGAATCAATGTCTTTCACCCCGCGACCGGGACGGGTGGGCCGGACGTCTACGAGCAGACGTTCTGGTTCCTGAGCGGCTTCAATGGATTTATCGCGGCGCACACTGATGCGTTTCAGCGCATCGACAGCCCGGACGACTTCGCGATCGCGAAGAAGGCGGGAAAGATCGGTCTCATTCTGGGCGTTCAGAATTCCGAGCATTTCCGCACGTTGAAAGACGTGGAGAATTTCTATGCGTTAGGTCAGCGCGTGTCGCAACTGACGTACAACTCGCGCAACCTCTACGGCAACGGCTCGACCGAACGGCGCGACGAGGGATTGAGTGATCGTGGCGTTGCCCTCGTGCACAAGATGAACGAGCTCGGCATGGCGGTCGACACGGGGCACTGCGGTGATCGCACGACGCTCGACGCGTTCGAGGTCTCGAAGAAGCCAGTGCTCATCACGCACTCCAACGTGCGCGCGCTCAACCCCGGACATCCGCGTTGCAAGCCGGACGAAGTCATCAAGGCGTGCGGCAAGGCGGGGAGCGTCATGGGGATCACGGGCGTGCGCAACTTCGTGAAGGGGAGCGAACCGACAACGATCGAAGATGTGCTCGATCACTTCGACTACGTGGCGAAGATGATCGGTCCCGATCACGTCGGCGTGGGGAGCGACATCGATCTCGATGGTTACGACAAGATGCCGCCGGACCAATACAAGGCGCTCAAGGCATCGTACAAGGGATCGTATGCCTTCCGCGACAAGATCGATGTGGACGGCTTGAACCATCCGAAGCGGATGTACGATCTCACCGAGGGGCTTATTCGTCGGAAGTACACGGACGCGCAGATCACGGGCATTCTGGGCGGCAACTTCGTGCGCGTGCTGAGTGAGGTCTGGCAGCCGATGCCAGCGGCGGCCGGCGCGAAGTAGGCGGCACGGAGGGGGCGCGAGCGCGCCTCCTTCAGCGGCCGCGCCTCGTGTGTGGCGTTAGGCAGATCATCCCATGGCGACAATCGTTAGGCGAATCGCGGTAGGCGCGCTGGTCCTCGTGCTGGTGCTCGTGCTGGTGCTTGCGTGCGGAGTGGTGGCGCTGGGGGTGTGGACGCGCCCCGCGGGGAGCGAGCGCATTCCCGCCGGGATGAAGCGGAATGAGAGCGTGTACGTCCCGATGCGGGATGGTGTGCGGATTGCCGTCGATGTCTGGTATCCGCCGACGCTCACGCGCGGCGAGCGCGCGCCGACGTTGTTCAAGGCCACGCGCTATGTGCGCGCCGTGCAACCTGCATGGTTAGGCAGGACGCTCGGCGCATTGCGGCGCTTTCCGCTCGATACGATGGAGATCGGCGCCTTGAATCGCGCGGGGTATGTCGTCGTGCTGGTCGATGCACGGGGGAGCGGCGCGTCCTTTGGCGTGCGTCCAGTGGAGTGGTCGCACGATGAAGTCCGCGACTACGGCGAACTGGCCGAGTGGGCCGCGAAGCAGGCGTGGTCCAATGGGCGCGTTGGTGCGTGGGGTGTCTCGTACGATGGCAACACCGCGGAGATGTTTGCGACGACGGGGAGCAGCGCCGTGCGGGCGGTGGCGCCGCTGTACGATGACTTTGACCCCGCGCTCAACCTCGTGATGCCCGGTGGTGTGCTGACGGCGGGCTTCATGAAGGACTGGGGCGCTGTCACGGCGGCGATGGACGCCAACGATTTCTGCCGGGTGACCGGCGTGTCGGGGGCAAAGTGCGTGATGCAGCGATGGGTGCTCAAAGGAACGAAGCCCGTCGATGCCGACAGCCATGGGACGCTGCTCGACAGCGCCGTGGCCTCGCATCGCCCTAACTACGATGTGTATAAGGAGATCTCCACGTTAGGCTTTCCACGCGATACGTTGCCCTCGGCGAAGGAGACGCTGAGTGCCTTTAGTCCGTTCGCCCATGCGGCAGAGTTGGAGCGTGGTGGGGCGCAGATGCTCGTGCGCGTGGGATGGCTCGACGCGGGAACGGCCAACGTCGCGCTGGGACGGTTTTTCTCCGTCGGGGCGCCGCAGCGATTGGAGATAGGACCATGGAGTCACGGCGGCGGGCATCATACCGATCCGTTTCTTCCGGAGCGCACGCCGACCGTCCCGAGTCGCGACGAGCAGTTCCGGCAGATGATTCGATTCTTTGACGGGACGCTCAAGGGCGCGTCGTCGGCGCCGCTCACGCGCGAGATTCGCTACTACGTCATGAACAAGGGAGAGTGGCGGACGACGACGGTGTGGCCGCCGGCGGAGATGAAGGGGACGCGTTGGTACTTCGCGAACGCACAGCGCCTAACGACCAGCAACGAGCCAGGCGTCGGTGAGGACCGCTATACGGTCGACACAACGGTGACGACCGGGCAGCGTACGCGATGGCACACGCAGCTCGGGGGGAATGACGTCGTCTACGCGGATCGAGCGGCGACGGACAAGCAGTTGCTCACCTACACAAGCGACCCGCTGGCGAGTGACATCGAAATCACCGGCGTGCCGGTTGTGTCACTCCAGGTCGCGTCGACGCACGACGACCAGTCGTTCCATGTCTATCTCGAGGACGTGGCTCCCGACGGTCGGGTGACCTATGTGACGGAGGGGATTTTCCGGGCGATCAATCGTCGCGTCTCGACGGCGGTGCCACCCTATCGCGTCTTTGGACCGTACCACACGTATGCCAAGGCGGATGCGATGCCTCTGGTTCCCGGGGAATTTGCGACGTTGGGGTTCGAGCTCTTCGCGACATCGGTGCGACTGGAAAAGGGGCATCGCGTGCGAATCGCGTTGGCGGGAGCTGACCGATCGATGTTTGCGCCGATTCCGGCGCATGCGACACCGACGTGGCGGGTGCAGCACGGAGGGGCGGAGGGGAGTTATGTGGAACTTCCGATGGTAGCGCGTTAGGTGGGCGGCGCTCGAAGGGGTGCGGGCGCGCGCGCCGGGAAGGGGAGGAGGGGGCGGCGAGGCGGGCGAGAGGTCTGACCTCCGGCGGGCATCGGGAAGTCCGTCCGCATGACTCACGCGGGAATACGAAAATGTATACAATTGTAGCAGGCTCCACTCGGCCTCACACCGCAGCGCCGGCCAGCGCCTGCCACACGCGCTTACATGCGTAACTCGCGCGCATCAGCGCGACGCGATTCTCTCACGCTTTAGGCTGCATCAGCATGCGACACACCTTGATCCTCCTCGCCGCGCTCGCGGCATGTTCACACTCCGCGGCGTCACCTGGGCCCGCCCCCTCACCCGCCATCGTGCGCGATGCAACGCGCGAGGCGATCGACGGTCATGCGCGCACCGGGGCCAATGAGTACGACCTGGTCATCCGCAACGGGCGCGTATTCGACGGGATGGGAAACCCGTGGATCCTTGCCGACGTCGCCATTCGCGACGGACGCTTCGCCAAGATCGGCAAAGTACTCGGCCAAGGGACCCGTGAAATCGACGCACGAGGACTGTACGTCTCGCCGGGGTGGATCGACATGATGGACCAGTCGGGCGGCGTCCTCCCGCGAAACGGGTTAGCCGAGAACAAGCTCCGCCAGGGAGTAACGACGGCAATTGGCGGAGAAGGAGGGTTTCCCGTCAGCGCGTCACAGGTGCCGAACTATTTCGCTAACCTGGAAAAGCAGGGAATCTCGATCAACTTCGGCAACTATTACTCCGCCACGCAGGCGCGTGTGGCCGCGTTAGGCTACGTGGCGCGCAAGCCGACGCCAGCGGAGTTGGACAAGGAGCGCGCAAGCGTCGATAGCGCCATGCGCGCCGGCGCCATGGGACTCACGACAGCGCTGATCTATCCGCCCAGCTCCTACGCGACGACCGAGGAGCTGATCGAGTTGGCCAAGGTGGCGTCGAAGTATGGTGGCACCTACGCCTCTCACATTCGCGGAGAAGGAAAGGAAGTCGTCGAATCGGTGTCGGAACTCATACGCATTGCCGAAGAAGGGCACGTGCAGGGCGAAGTCTTCCACCTGAAGGTCGCGTACAAGCCAGGGTGGGGCATCCTGATGGATTCTGTACGAACGGTCGTGGACGCTGCGCGCGCACGTGGGGTAGATGTTGCCGCTGATTTGTATGTCTACACCGCCGGCGGAACCGGACTCGAAGCAACGATTCCGAGTTGGGCGCAGGAAGGTGGGCGCGATTCGCTGATGGCGCGGCTGGCCAAGCCGGAGATTCGCGAACGACTGAAGCGCGAGCAGCAGACTGGCGTTGCGGGATGGTGGAACATCATCGAGGCTGCCGGCGGTTGGGATGGGATCGTGCTCGTGAATGCGCAGAACCCAGCCAACGCGAAGTACGAGCGCAAATCCATGACGCAGGTGGCGAAGGAGATGGGGAAGGATCCCGCCGATGCAGCGTTCGATCTCGTGTCGCAAGGGAAAGGGCGCGTGATGGCGATCTACCACATGATGGGCGAACAAGACATCGAGACCGCGCTGCGCTTTCCGTGGACAAGCATCGGAAGTGATGCTGGTGCCGCACTCGTTGCCGGACAGATCGATCAGACGGGACTTCCGCATCCGCGCATGTATGGCAATGCGGTGCGCGTTGTCGCTCGTTATGCGCGCGATCGCAAGGTGCTCTCGGTCGAGGAGGCGATTCGCAAACAGACCTCGTGGCCGGCCACGCGCATGCGTCTCGCGAATCGTGGCTCGATCAAGGAAGGCAACTGGGCTGACGTCACCGTCTTCAATCTCGAAACGCTGAACGACAAGTCGACGTACGATGATCCGCTCGCGTATCCGACGGGGATCGAATACGTGCTGGTGAACGGCACGGTGACGATCGAGAAGGGCAAACACACCGGCGTTCGCGCTGGTCGCATCCTGTACGGCCCGGGAAAGCAATAATCGGGTCCGCGCCTAACGACTCATCTCGCATGTTCCACTACGCGGTACTCTTCTAATCACACCTCCCATGTCTCGGCTCGCTCGACGTTGGTCACGCTCCATGCTGGGCGTTACAGCGCTGGTGGCGGTTTCGGCTGGATCTGCAACTGCACAAAAGAAGGCTGCTGGTCCGTCATTTCCGGCGCTCGACACGTACGTCGCCACGGCGATGAAAGAGTTTCATGTCCCGGGTGTCGCCATCGCGATCGTCAAGAACGATTCCATCGTGTATGCCAAGGGTTACGGCACTCGAACCATCGACAAGAACGAGCCGGTCGATCCGAACACGATCTTTGCCATCGGTTCGGCGTCGAAGGCGTTCACGACAGCGCTCATCGCCATGGCGGTGGACGAAGGGAAGATGAAGTGGAACGAAAAGGTCACGGCGTACCTTCCCTCGTTCCAGATGTATGATGGATACGCTTCGCGCGACCTAACGATTCGCGACGCGACGTCGCACCGGAGTGGTTTGGCGCGTGGCGATCTCGCGTGGTACATCGCTGGCTTCCCGCGCGATGAGATTTTGCGTCGGGTCCGCTATCTCGAGCCGAGCTGGGGGTTCCGGTCTCAGTTCGGTTACCAAAACCTGATGTTTCTCGCCGCCGGCCAGGCCGTTGCGGCTGCCGAAGGGCGTTCGTGGGATGCGTTGGTCCAGTCGAAGATCTTTGCCCCGTTAGGCATGACGTCATCATCGACGTCGATTACGGCGCTGGCGGAGCGTCCGAACGTTGCGTCGCCGCACGCCGAGTGGGACGACACGGTCCACGCCATCCCGTACAAGAACATCGACAACATTGCACCTGCCGGATCGATCAATTCGAATGTCCGCGACATGGCGCAGTGGGTGCGCATGCAACTCGGGCACGGGAAGTTCGGATCTCAACAACTCATGTCGACCGGGAACCACGATGAGATGTGGCTCCCGAACATCCACATTCGGCTCGAGGGGCCAACGGCTCATTTCCTGGCGCCGGGTGCCAACCTCGCGTCGTACGGAATGGGGTGGTTCCTGCAGGATTTCAATGGGCGTCTCGCTGTGCATCACGGCGGAAACATCGACGGAATGTCGGCGATGGTCGCGATGCTCCCGGACGAGAAGCTCGGCGTTGTGGTGTTGACGAATCTCGATGGAACGCCAGCGCCAGAAGCGATCTTCCCCTACGTCTTCGACATGTACACGCGTGACACGCCGCGTGACTGGGTTGGCGAGTACACGAAGATGTTGGAGCCGGCGAAGAAGATGGCGAAGGCGGCGCAGGATGCCGTCGAGAAGGCGCGTGTCGTTGGTACGAAGCCATCGCTCGAGTTGGCGAAGTATGCTGGCACCTACAACGACTCGCTCTACGGCGACATCAAGATCGTCGACAACGGTGGGACGTTGCGCATGCAGTGGGGAGGTTTTGGCGGAACGCTGGAGCATTGGAACTACGATGCCTTCCGCGTCGCGCTCGACGTGCGCCGGATGGGGAAGCCGATGGCAACGTTCGTACTCGGCTCGAATGGCAAGCCGGCGGAGCTACGCCTCGACATCGCTCCCGAAGGGAAGTTCCGCTACACACCGCCAGCTGCTGATACCAAGGCGGCGGTGTCGTTGTCGACGGAGCAGCTGCAAGGGCTTGTTGGGAAGTACAAGCCCGACGGAATTCCGCTCGACGTTGATGTGCAGCTGGTGGGCGATGCGCTCAAGCTCAGCGTGCCGGGACAGCCTACCTACACACTTGTTGCAGTAACCCCAACGCGTTTCAGAATGACGGGGCCACCGGGGATGCCCGATGGGTTCTTTGTGGACTTTGAGATGACTGGTGGCAAGGCGACTGGGGCGACGCTGGTGCAGCCGGCGCCTCAGCCGGCACTCAAGCTGAAGAGGCAATAGCTCAGAACATGATGACCCTTACTGTCGTTAGGCGCGCGACGTTCGTGGCGGCGCTTTGCGCGAGCAGCGTTGCAGCGCCGCGTGCGGGCGCGCAGAAGGCGCCGGCACGCGGACTCCCTGCAGACTTCGATGCCGTAGTCGCCCGGGCGATGTCGACCTTCAAAGTCCCCGGGCTCGCGGTCGCGATCGTCAAGAATGACTCAGTTGTCTTTGCCAAGGGATACGGCGTACGCAAACTCGGCGCGCCCGAGCCCGTCACACCGAATACGCTTTTTGCCATCGGGTCCACGACGAAGGCATTTACCGTGGCGGCGTTGCAGATGCTCGAGCAGGAGGGGAAGCTCAAGCTCGACGACCCCGTCACGAAGTACCTCCCGTGGTTCCAGATGTACGACCCATGGGTGACGCGCGAGATCACCCTGCGCGATCTCGTGACGCATCGCAGCGGACTCCCCACGGCGAATGCGGTGTGGTATGGAACTCCGTATTCGCGCGACGAAGTGCTGCGCAGAGTTAGGTATCGCAAGCCTTCAACGTCATTCCGCTCCACCTGGCAGTACCAGAACGAGATGTTCCTGACGGCGGGGCAGGTCATTGCAGCTGTCGATGGCCGAAGCTGGGACGATGCCATCAAGGCACGGCTCTTTACGCCGTTAGGCATGGCGAGCTCGGGAACGAGCATCAAGGCCCTTCCGCAAATGCCCGATGTGGCGCAGCCGCACTTCGAGCACGACGGAAAGTTGAGCGTAATTCCGTATCGCGACATCGACAACATCGGCCCAGCGGGTTCGATCAACTCGAGTGTGCGCGACATGGCGCAGTGGGTCCGCTTTCAGCTGGCGAAGGGCAAGTGGAACGGAACACAGCTGCTCAACGCCGCCGCATTCGATGACGCGCGCCGCCCGCACATGATGATGCCGGCGTCGCCGTTCGATGACTTCACCTCGCCGGGATCGGCGTTGCACGCGTACGGCATGGCGTGGATGACGTACGCATGGAACGGGCATGTGATCGTCGAGCACTCCGGTGGAATCGACGGCATGTCGACGGAAGTGGCACTCGTGCCTGACGAGAATCTGGGACTCATTGTTCTTTCGAATCTCTCGACGCTCGCGCCGCAGGTGCTGCAGAACTACATCCTCGACGGATACTTCGGTCGCCCCAGAACTGATTGGATCGGGAACGTTGCGACCGCGCTCGCGAAGTTCGAGGCGATGGGAAAGGCGGAGGAGGAGAAGGCGGCGCGCGAGCGGGTGAAAGATTCGCGTCCATCACTTCCGCTGGCATCGTATACCGGGACGTACTCAGATTCACTCTACGGCGACGTCGTCGTGCGCGAAGCCGAAGGCGGCCTTCAACTCAACTTCCTCGGCAACCGGCAGGCGCAGCTCGAACACTGGCAGTTCGATACGTTTCGCGCGCACTGGGACGACGTCGTTCTCGACAAGTCGATGGTGCAGTTCTTCCTCGATACGAGCGGAAAGGTCGAGCGAGTGCGAATCGGGATGTTCGGCGGCGAGGAGGGCGAATTCGGCAAGCGCGCTCCTCGTTAGGCGAAGAGCCCCACTTGCCCGCCGGTGTGCCAGAACATCACCGTTTGGCCGTCGCGGAATTCGCCCGCTCGCGCCTTGCCGATGAGTCCCGAGAGCGCTTTGGCTGTGTACCAGTGGTCGGTGAAGAGCGCTTCGTTGCGCGCGGCCAGCGATTGCGCTTCGCGCGAAGCCTCGGTCGGAATGCCGTATCCCTCACCGACGAACGAGGCGTCCGCCTCGAAGCGTGGTGCGGCTTCGAGCTCGCCGGTGCTCAGCCCTAGACGCTCTTCGATTCCACCACAAATGTCGAGCACGACGCGGCGAATCTCATCGACGGGATCGTCGGCGCTGATGCCGATGATGCGCGTCTTGAGCTTGAACAGCGCACAACCGGCGATGAGTCCCGCCTGTGTCCCGCCAGACGACGTCGCGTGCACGATCACGTCAGGGATCACCCCTTGTCGCACGACCTCGGCGATGCCTAACGCGAGACCCATGGCGCCTAACGGGTTGGAGGCGCCGAGGGGAATCACCAGCGGTCGCTTTCCCCGATTGCGGAGATCGTCAGCGACGCGATCCATGGTTGGCGCACGCGCGGCGCGATCAGCGACATACGTGATCTCGGCGCCGAGTAGTGAGTCGAGCAAGGCATTGCCCGTCAAACGCTCTGGAGGCGTTCCATTGGCGATGATGTGGCACGCCATCCCGAGTCGCGCCGCGGTCGCCGCTGTCGCTCGACAATGATTCGATTGTACTCCGCCACACGTGATGAGGGTGTCGACCCCTTCTGTGCGCGCGGCGGCTGCGACGAGACCGAGCTTGCGGACCTTGTTCCCCCCAAAGCCGAATGGGAGTGCGTCATCTCGCTTGATCAGGAGGCGCGCCCCCATGCCGATCGCGTCACGAAGGCGAGAAGCTTCGTCGATGGGCGTGGGGAGCGCGCCCAGCGCGACGTGCGGGAGTGATAACAGCGTATCACGTGCAGTGGCGAGAGACATGTGCGGGAGTAGTTAGGCGTCGAGAAACTGCGCGTGAGGATATCGACCGGACGGGACAAGTGCCACCACCCAAGTGCGCTCGCTAGTTTTCGCGCGATTTCTCGACTGCATGTGAGCAGAGGCTTGTCGTCTTCTATCGATTCCGAACTCTCCGACAAATGGCGGCGCGGCCCGGGCATCTTTGTGGTGACCGATGTGCGCGGCGACGTGGGGGAGCGCATACAGCAGATCCAGCGCAGGTACGATCCGAAGCTGGCGAACTATCTCCCGCCGCACATCACGCTCGCCGGATCGTCTGGCGTCGGGCCGATCGACGCGTCGACCGATCGTGTGATACTCCGAGACGTGATGGAGGAGATTGCGGAGACGACCGCGCCGCTCTCGCTCAAATTCGGCGCACCGATTCGCTTCATGCAGACCGATATCATCGTGCTGCCGCTCGATCCGCACGGTGCACTGCGCGAGTTGCACGAGCGCATCGCGCGAAGCGGGCTGTCGTTTCAGGCGGCGCGGTTTGCATTTACGCCACACGTGACGCTGTCATTCTTCCGCACGTTGACCGCGGAGATGCGCCGCGAGCTCCTCGCCATTCGCGAGGACGGGTTCTTCGAACTCGACCACATCCGCTGCTCGCTCACCGATGAACCGATGCCGCCGCGAGCCATCTTCGAGCTTCCGTTAACCGGAGCGCGCGGAGAAGCAAACGATCGTTAGGTTAAGCAAAGCGGGAAAGGAAACGTTTCAAGGATCCCGATGAATCTCGACCAATTGCTGGCTGCAATCGAGGAGGACGCGAGCCGCGACTCGGCCGCGTTGTTCAGTGGTATCGCCGCGGACTATCTGGCGGCGGCGGGTAAGGACGATGTTCCCGTATCGCCGTGGGAGGATCCGCGCGAGACGGCCGCTCGCTACGACGAAGCGCTGCCTAACGGGGGCCAGCCACTGGAGACCGTCGCCGCGTTCGTGCGCGACCGCGTGATTCAGGGCGCAAACTGGCTCGCGCATCCCATGGCGATGGGGCATCAAGTCTCGCCGCCAGTGCCAGCATCTATCTGGACTGACGCGATCATCTCGGCGCTCAACAACTCGCTTGCTGTGCGCGAGATGTCGCCGACGCTCACCCACGTCGAGCGGCGGGTCGTGCGTTGGATGTGCGACGCGATCGGGTTGGGTGCGGGGAGTGGAGGAACCTTCACGTCGGGCGGGACGGAAGCGACGCTGACCGCGTTACTGGCTGCGCGCGCCGCGTGCCTGCCTAACGCGTGGGAAGAAGGCATGGGTGGCAGTCTCCCCGTCGTGCTGTGCGGTGCGCACGCGCACTACGCGGTCTCTCGCGCGGCCGGAGTGATTGGACTCGGGGTGCGTCAGCTCGTCGCCGTGCCGTCGACAAACTATCGAATGGATGTGCGCGCCCTTGGGCGTCGCATGCGCGCGCTGCGAGCCGAGGGACGGACAATTCTCGCGGTTGTTGGAACGGCTGGACACACGGCGACCGGCGCGTTCGACGACTTTGGCGCATTGGCCGACCTTTGCGCTGCGCACAAGACGTGGTTGCACGTCGACGGTGCGCACGGAGCGTCGGCGATCTTCTCCTCGGCGCACCGGCATCGCCTACGCGGAATCGATCGCGTCGATTCGCTCGCGTGGGATCCCCATAAGATGATGCTCACGCCCCTGGCGTCAGGAATGATTCTGGTGCGCGACGAGCGGTCGCTGGAGCGAGCCTTCGCGCAAAAGGCACCCTATCTCTTTCACGCGACCGATGAGGGCGTTTCGCCCGACATCGGTGTGAGGTCGCTCCAGTGTTCGCGACGCGGTGATGCACTGAAGGTCTGGGTCGCGCTGCAGCGCTATGGAGCCGATGGACTCGCGCTGCTGTACGACCATCTCTGTGCGCTGGCCTCGGCCCTGCACGCCATTCTTGAGGCGCACCCAAGATTCAGGGTGCTGCACACGCCCGAGAGCAACATTCTGTGCTTTCGATTTGTTGATGACGGAACGCTTACGCCCGAAGCGCTCGACGCACTCAACCTCGAGCTACGCACGACGTACAATCGTTCGGGCATTGGGTGGATCACGACGACAATGCTCGAAGGCGAGCGTGTGCTGCGCGTGACGATCATGAATCCGCGCACCACCGAAGGGCACCTTGAGCGAATGGTGAACCACCTCGACGCGATGGGGCGCGAACTGGTCAGGCAGCGTTAGGCACTATCAAATCGCTTTCTTTAGTGCTGCCTCGATGTCCTGGTCGCCCCCAGCCCCGGCGTAGACGATCTTTCCCGCCTTGTTGACGACAATCACGGTGGACGTCGCCTTGACGCCATAGACCTCGTCGGCTTCACCTAAACGATCATAGTAGGTCTCGATGTCGAAGCCGTGCTTCTCCATGTGCAGCTTGACGCGCTGGGGCGACTGATTGAACGAGACAGCGAGGCCGACAAATTTCACCTGCGAGCCGTACTTCTTCTTGGCGGCGATGACCTTGGGGGCCAGCGCTTCGCAGTTCTCGCACCACGTCGCCCACACCTCGATGAACATCGGAGTCTTGCCGATGTACTGGGCGAGCGACGCCGGCTTTCCGTCGAGCGTCTCGACCTTCAGGTCCGGGAGTTGAGCGCCGATAGGAAGATCGATGGCTTTTTGCGCGCGCGCGAGCGAGGGAACGAATGCCACCGCGGCGATAATGACGCCCAGAGACAAACGACGGCGTGCCGGTGTGCCTAACGTCATATCAGCAGTTGTCCCATCTTGATGAGGTAATACTCGGCCACGGCGAGCATCAGGAAGCCGAACGCCTTCTTGACGCGAAGCATCCAGACCCCGGCCCGCGGAAGTCGCGAAAGCGCCCCGGATGATACCCCGACGATCACCAGCAGGGCGCACATCCCAAGGGAAAAGACGAACAAATAGATGAAGCCCAGAGCGGCGCTTTTCGTTTCACTCACCCAGGTAAGGACGGCGATCATGACTGGTGCCGAGCACGGTGCCGCGACCAGGCCCGACATCGCGCCCATCACGAACGTCCCCCCGAAACGCCCCCCTTCGCCCGCCGTCGAGGCGCGTTGCACGAGCGCGGTGGGGAGGCGGACTGGAATGACGTCGAACATCGAGAGGGCGGCGATGACGAGGAGGTTCGCCATCCCGAAGTACAACCACGGGTTGGTGCTGATGCGCCCGAACATCGTCCCGGTGAGTCCGGCAAAGAGGCCGAGCGCAGCGTAGACGAGCGCGAGTCCGAGGACGTAGGTGAGGGAGAGAAGCAAAGGCCGCAGCCGTCGCTGCGTTCCTCCCGCGGCAGACGCGTTGGCCTCGCCACCGCCGACGATCGCCGCGGTGATCGGGATCATCGGGTAGATGCAGGGCGTGAGCGACGTCAGGACTCCTGCAAAGAAGAGGAGTGGTAGCGCCGAGAGGGGGGAGCCGGAGAGGCGGCTCGTGATCGACGAGAAATCCATACGTGGGGTGAAGGATATCGTCGGGGGAGGTGTCGCGCTGGAAGTGCGAGGAGTTAATTCGCACGATCTCGAAAAGAGATGCCCAGGGGGTGAGATGGAGTCGAAGAGAGTTTCGCGCTGCGTGGCTGTGGACTGGTCAGGGGCGATTGAACGCGCTGAGAAAAGGATATGGCTCGCTCGAGTGCAGTCTGGTGTGGTGGAGCAACTGGAGTGCGAGCGCGATCGCCAAAGTGTCGCAGACTATCTCATCACCCAAGCGCGAGTCGAACCCGATGTCATCGTTGGCCTCGACTTCGCCTTCTCTCTTCCGCAATGGTTCTTAGATGAGCGCGGCTTGTCGTCGGCACACGAGCTTTGGGCTCTTGCTGCGTCGGAGGGCGAAGGATGGCTATCCGATTGCAGCCCGCCGTTCTGGGGACGTCCTGGAAAGATGCGCCCATCGTTGCCTTCGCACTTCCGCCGCGCTGACGCCGAGGTACCGCCGATAGGTGGGATCAAACCAAAATCAGTTTTTCAGATTGGCGGAGCGGGCGCGGTCGGCACCGGCTCATTGCGGGGAATGCCGATCTTGCGTCAACTGCGAGACGCTGGCTTCGCGATCTGGCCGTTTGATGAAGTCGGAAGGTCTACCGTCATCGAGATCTACCCACGTCTCCTCACTGGCGCGGTGGCGAAGTCGAGCGCTAGCGCGCGATGCGAGTATCTGGAGTCGCGATATCCCAACCTTGAGAGTCGCTTTCGGCAGTTAGGCGAGTCGTCAGAGGATGCATTCGATGCACTCGTGTCGGCTCTCGTGATGGACGAGAATCGTGCAGCGTTCTCGAATCTTCCCGTCGCACGCGACGACCAAGACCGAAAGGAGGGTAGGATCTGGTTCCCGATGAAGCGCCAACAGGGAGAGGTTAGACGCGAAAAAATTGCGTCCGCACTAAGGTTGGTGAGCGACACAGTAGTTGCGCCTACGGCCGTTCACATGAGCGCCACAGGGGTTCGACTTTTCGAAGATTTTCGCGACAACCTCGTGGTGGATCGCTTTGATCCGCAGCTGGCCAAGATGAGCGGTGCAAAGCGCAACGCCCTGCGCAGCGAGAACAGCGAAGATGCGTTGACGTGGAATGCGTTTCGGGCTCTCCGGCGCGCAGATCCCAAACTGTGGATTCCGCAATTGTCGCGTCGAACGTTTGAAGGCAATGAGCTGGAAGTAGAGGGTGATTCCGAGCTTCACCTATGGAATAAAGTGGAACCTCCACCTTCTCTGAGGCGCGTTCAAAGAGATGAAGGGGCGATCGAGATCGACGTGATCGTAGAAACCGACACGTGGGTGTGGATGATCGAAGCGAAGCTGCACAGCGACATTAGTCTCATCACGACGAACAGCAATTCGCGTGACCAGCTTCTGCGGAACTTGGACGTCGGAACGTACTACGCTGGCGTGCGACGCTTCTACTTCTCGTTCCTTACACTGGGCGGTGAGCACTCCCCGGTTGGAAATGCTCGCCTTGAAGTGTACCGACGGAATTTGGGTGGTATTCGCGACGCGCTTCGTCATCGCGCCGATCGACTTCCGAATCTGGCCCAGATCGGGAGTCTCACGTGGATGGATATTCGCGACGTGCTTCGCGATGTCGCTCGACAGTCGCCCCACGAGGATGCGAGTGTTGCGGCAGTTCTCGCTTTGACGTGGATGGACGACAAGATCTCAAAAGATGAGTGACAACGACCGCTTGATGTGCTTGTAGCACGCGCTCATTTTCGCCCCGTGCTGCGATCCACCCTTATTCGGTGACCACTCCCGAGGCGCGCGCTCGTCAAAAGATCGATGCCCAACTGGCTCAAGCGGGTTGGGTCGTTCAAGACATGGACGCGCTCAACATCACTGCCGGACGTGGAATCGCGATCCGCGAATTTCCCCTCGCGCGGGGCTTTGGCTTCGCTGACTACCTCCTCTACGTCGACCAAAAGGCGGTGGGTGTCGTCGAAGCGAAGCGAGAAGGGACGCCTCTCGTCGAGGTAGAGATTCAGTCTGAGAAGTACGGCGCAGGCGTACCCACGGGCATCGATGCGCCCGTGCGCCCATTGCCATTTCTGTACGAGAGCACAGGCGTCGAGACGCGCTTTACCAACCGGCTTGATCCTACTCCAAAGAGTCGCGACGTTTTTTCATTCCATCGCCCCGAGACTCTCGCTTCGTGGATTGAAGCCGAGCCGCTCTGGCTTCCGAGTGTGAAGGGCTCGCCTGATCCGCGATCACAGCGTCCCTCCACTTTTCGGTCTCGGCTCACGGCGATGCCATCGGTCGATGAGCGCGGACTCTGGCCAGCACAAGTCGATGCAGTGCGGAGGCTTGAAGTATCACTCGCGCACGATCGTCCGCGCGCACTCATTCAGATGGCGACAGGGAGTGGCAAGACGTGGACGGCGGTGAGCAGCATCTACCGACTGTTGAAGTTCGGTGGCGCGCGGAAGGTGTTGTTCCTCGTCGATCGCGCAAACCTCGCACGGCAGGCGCTAAAGGAGTTCCAGAGCTATCGCACGCCTGACGACGGCCGTCTGTTTACGGAGCTCTACAACGTCCAACGCCTAACGAGCAATCGCTTGGATCCCGTCGCAAACGTTGTGATCGGGACGGTGCAGCGGTTGTACTCGATGCTCAAGGGCGAAGCGGAACTCGCGGAAGACGCCGACGAAGCGACGGCGGGTGATGTCGCTGTCGCGTTAGGTGGACTTGAGGCGCTTCGTCGAGACCCGCTCCCGGTGGTGTACAGTGGCGAGCTGCCGATTGAGCTGTTCGATGTTGTGTTTGTGGACGAAGCGCATCGCAGCATCTACACCTTGTGGCGCCAGGTGGTGGAATACTGGGATGCGTTCCTTGTCGGTCTCACCGCGACGCCTTCCAAGCTGACGTACGGATTCTTTCAGGGAAACCTCGTGGCCGAGTATGGGCATGAGGAGGCGGTAGCTGACGGTGTGAATGTCGACTTCGACGTGTACCGCATTCGCACGCAAATCACGGAGCAGGGTTCGATCGTCGAGGCGGGACAGTGGGTCGACAAGCGCGATCGCGAGACGCGCGCAAAGCGTTGGGAGCGATTGGACGAGGAGCTGAGCTACGACGCGAACGCGCTTGACCGCGATGTGGTGGCGCCGGACCAGATTCGCACGGTGGTACGCGCTTTCCGCGACAAGTTCCTCCCCGATGTCTTTCACGAGCGTACGACGATTCCCAAGACGCTCGTGTTCGCGAAGGACGACAGCCACGCTGACGACATCGTCAAGCTTCTCCGTGACGAACTATCGTTAGGCAATGATGGCGTGCAGAAGATCACATACAAAACGGGAACAGCGCGCATTGTCGAGCATGTGCCTGGGCCAAATGGCAGCGAGATAGAGCGCGTCACCTACAAGTCGAGCGGTGTGAAGCCGGAGGATTTGCTGCAGAGCTTTCGCAACTCGTACAATCCCCGCATTGCGGTGACGGTCGACATGATTGCGACGGGGACTGATGTGAAACCGCTCGAAGTGCTCTGGTTTATGCGCACCGTGAAAAGTCGCACGCTCTTTGAGCAGATGAAGGGAAGGGGCGTCCGCGTCATCAAGCCCGATGATTTGAAAGGTGTTACGCCCGACGCAACGTCAAAAACACGATTCGTCATTGTCGACTGTGTCGGCGTGAGCGAAGAAGAGTTCTCCGATACGCGCCCGCTCGATCGTCAGCCGACCGTGTCGCTCGAACGGCTCCTGCAGGCAGTGGCAATAGGCAACGTCGATCCGGACGTTGCCTCCACGCTCGCTTCTCGTTTGGCGCGACTCGACCGGCAACTTGGCCGCGACGAACACGCGAGTGTTGCGGATGCAACTGGTGGTTTGGGGTTGCGAGACATCACCCATAAAATCGTGGACGCCCTCGACCCAGATCGTCAGATCGGCGAGGCCAAAGCGCTTTTTGGTGTGCGCGCAGGCGGCGAGTCGGACGATCGCCAGATCATCGACGCTCGCTCGGCGCTCATTCGTGCGGCGATGGCGCCGCTGGCGAGCAATCCGCAGCTGCGGCAGCGGCTCGTGGATCTTAAACGATCGAAGGAGCAGGTGATCGACATCGTGAGTCGCGACGTCTTGCTCGGCGCCTCATTGTCGGCCGAAGCGCGCGAGCGCGCGGCGGCGTTGACCACCAGCTTCGAGCACTTTCTGGCATCACACCGTGAGGAATTCGTGGCGTTGCAGTTGATGTATGGAAGCGCGGCCGGGCGGCGCCTAACGCGGAGTGCTGTGCAGGAGCTGGCCGATACGCTTGCGGCGCAGAAGCCGCCATTGGCACTCGCCGATGTGTGGCAGGCTTACCAGACGCTCGACCAGGGGAGAGTGCGCGGCGCGCCGGCGAAGATCTTGACTGATGTTGTGTCGCTCGTGCGGTTCGCGCTGCAGCGTGATGCTGAGTTGGCGCCGTTTCCCAAAGTGGCGCGCGAGCGTTATGCGGCGTGGTTGGCCAAGATTGAATCGGGCGGTCGTCGGTTCAATCGCGACCAGGCGATGTGGCTCGATGCGATTGTCGATCATTTAGCCGCGAATTTGGAGATTGCAGCTGACGACTTTGAGTATCCACCGTTCGCGCAGCGTGGTGGGTTGGGGGCGGCGTATCGGGTGTTTGGGAAGGAGTTGACGAGTGTGTTGGATGAGGTGACAGGGGTGGTGGCGGCGTGAGAGCGCTCGATTTACCCGATCTCCGCCGAGGCTGGGCGTGGAGTACCGTTGAGGAAGTCGGAGAAGTGCAACTTGGTCGGCAGCGCTCGCCAAGGCATCACGCCGGAACGCATATGCGGCCCTACTTGCGTGTCGCCAACGTGTACGAGGATCGCATCGACACGAGTGACGTCGCGGAAATGAACTTCACGCCCGCGGAGTTCGAGAGGTATGCACTTACCGTCGGCGATGTCCTATTGAACGAGGGCCAAAGTCTCGAACTCGTTGGGAGACCCGCTTTGTATCGAGGTGAGGTCGAAGGAGCATGCTTCCAAAATACGTTGGTGCGATTTCGGGCAGGTAAGGCAGTGCTTCCGAAGTTTGCTCTTCTCGTCTTCCGAAGCTATTTGCATAACCAACGTTTTCAGCGGATTGCGCGGTGGACGACAAACATTGCGCACTTAGGTGCGGAACGCTTTGCGAAGTTAGAGTTCCCTGTTCCTCCGATCCCCGAACAGCGGCGTATAGTAGCCGCGCTTGAGGAGCGCCTGTCGGAGCTTGATGCGGCAGTGGCGGGGTTGGAGCGGGCGCGGGCGAATGCTGGAAGAGTCGCGCTCGCAATCCGCAATTCGGTACTTCGCGACCTGCCTACACGTGCCTTGGGAGAATTGCTGGCGGCTCCTTTGACCAACGGTCGATCCGTACCTACCGCTTCGATCGGCTTTCCTGTTCTTCGCCTGACATGCTTGAAGGCAGGTCGCGTCCTTCTCTCCGAACGAAAGATCGGCGATTGGACTGCCGCCGACGCCGCTCCATATCTCGTCAGCGAAGGCGAATTCCTTGTCTCTAGAGGAAATGGCTCGCGGTCCCTTGTCGGGCGCGGAGGACTTGTCGGTCGCGTGGAGCATCCGGTGGCATTCCCGGACACGCTTATTCGCGTTCGGCCTGATTCCACACGTTTGCTGCCGCAGTTTCTTCGCATCGTATGGGAGAGCCGAGTCGTGAGACTCCAGATCGAGCAAGTCGCGCGTACAACGGCGGGGATCTACAAGATCAACCAGCAGGACATCGAGCGGATCCAACTAGCGTTGCCCGATTCCCTCGACAGGCAGGAGGAATTGGTGAGCGTCTTGGACGAGCAGCTTGGTGACGTTGACCGAGGCTTGAAAGCCATCGACTCGCAGCTTGCTCGCGCCGCCCGACTCCGCCAATCCATCCTGAAATCCGCCTTCGAAGGCACGCTCCTCCCGCAGGACCCTAACGACGAACCAGCATCTGTCCTGCTCGAGCGCATTCGCGCCGAACGAAAATCGTCAGCTGCAACTCCGAAACACTCTCGACGCTCAGCCGCCGTAAAGTCCAACTGCTGACACTCTCCCGCACTCCCTCATGGCCGAAATCACCCGTCGTCGAACCGGAGAGCTACTTCGTGGGCTCTTCGAGATTCTCATGCAACATCCCGATGGACTACCGGCAGCGAAGGCGCTCGAACTGCTCGCGCAGAAGCTCCCACCGACGCCGTTCGAGAATGGGGATTTTGAGTCGGGCGGTCGTCGCTATGAGAAAATCGTCCGGTGGGGAACGGTCGATTGCGTGAAGGCCGAGTGGCTCATCAAAGCGCACGGTCGGTGGACGATTACAGACGAAGGAAAGAAGGCGTACGCTGCGTACCCTGACGACGAGGCGTTCTATAAACGCGCCGTCTTCTTGTATCACGAGTGGCGGAAGAGCACGCCGCCGAAAGAGACGAGTGGTGGAGTCAGCGCCGCTCCCATCGAATCGGACGCGGACGCCAAGGAGGCCAGCATCACTTTCGAGGAAGCCGACGAACAAGCCTGGACCGAAATCGAGAAGCACCTAACGACGATGCCGCCGTACGATTTCCAGAACCTCGTAGCGTCGCTGCTCCGCGGCATGGGCTACTACGTCGGATGGATTGCTCCCCCTGGCAAGGACGGCGGCATCGACATCACCGCTTTCAACGACCCACTCGGCACGCGCCCACCGCGCATCAAAGTCCAGGTCAAGCGACAACAGAACAAAGTCGCTGTCGATGGCCTTCGTTCGTTCATGGCGTTGTTAGGCACAGATGATGTCGGGATCTTCGTGAATGCCGGTGGCTTCACGAGAGACGCCGAGGATGAGGCGCGCACGCAGCCGTCGCGCCGGGTGACGTTGGTGGACCTCGAGCGGCTGGTCGATCTGTGGACCGAGCACTATCACAAGATCGACGACAAGGACAAGCGGAGGCTGCCACTCGTGCCGATCTACTTCCTGGCGCCTGAGGGATAGGAGAGATGACCCTCACCTACGGCGACTACATCGTCTTCGTGGACGAAAGTGGTGATCACGGCCTGCAGTCAATCGATCCGCACTATCCCATCTTCGTCCTCGCGTTTGCCGTCTTTGCGAAGCACGACTACGCAAACGTCTGCGTACCGGATCTCCTTCAATTCAAGTTCCGGTACTTCGGCCACGCTCAGACGATTCTTCACGAGCACGACATCAAGAAAGCCAAAGGACCATTTCGCATCCTCGTGGACTCATCACGACGTGCGTCCTTTCTGGCTGATCTAGGTTCGTTGATCGAACGAGTTCCTTTCACGCTTGTTGCCGTCGCTATTCACAAGGCAGCGCTCAAGGAGAAGTACATCACGCCGAGCAATCCGTATGCGTTAGCGATGGAGTACGGGCTCGAGCGAGTCTGCGCGCTTCTCGAGGAAAAGGGGCAGACGGGACGACTCACTCACGTGATCTTCGAGTGCAGGGGCAGAAAGGAGGATCTCGAGTTGGAGGTGGAGTTCCGTCGAGTCACCGGAGGGGGAAACGCCACGTGCAGCCGGGTCCCGCTCGAAATCGTGATGACAGACAAAAAATCAGTGTCGGCAGGACTCGAGATAGCCGATCTCGTCGCGCGGCCCATCGGGCTTCACGTGCTTCGTCCGGAACAACCGAATCGCACGTGGCCGGTCATCGAGCCGAAGTTTCGACGTGGGCGAAATGGCCGCTTGGACGGAATCGGTCTAAAGTGCTTCCCCTAACGCGCCTGAAAACGGAAGCGCCGGCCCTCGAGGATTCCCCCGAAGCCCGGCGCCGACCAGGATTCCCCAGTCCATTTGTACTCGAATGATAGTTTTGCGGGACCCGAAGTCAACCGACTCCAGCGGTCTCCAGCGGTCTCCAGCGGTCTCCAGCGGTCTCCAGCGGTCTCCAGCGGTCTCCAGCGGTTCGCAACGATCTTGCGAATGTTTCGATTGTTGCGTCTATTTCGTTTGGGACATTTGGCGGATAAGCGATCGTGAGCGCGACTCTCCAACTTCCGACGACTGAAGAATCAGACGAGGCAAACCAAGCGCTGCGAGTCCTGACGCGACTGGCTACCGCTCGTGCCAAGAAGCACGTCCGTCTCCAAACGGATGGGCGCGATGCGCGTACAATCATCGTACCTCGCAGAGCATTCAATCTGTTTCTTGAGGTTCTCGGGCAGATGGCAAGCGGCAACGCGGTCACGATTGTCCCCGTGCGCTCCGAGTTGACGACGCAGCAAGCGGCTGACCTTCTCAACGTCTCTCGTCCCCATCTGGTGTCTTTGCTCGAACGCGGCGAGCTCACCTATCGGAAGGTTGGCACGCATCGTCGCGTTCTCTTTACCGACCTCCAAGCATACAAGCGCAGCCACGATGCGAGTTCGCGCGACGCAGTCGCGGAGGTCACCCGACAGTCGCAGGAACTCGGGCTCGACGCGGAGTCCTGATGGTTTGCCTCGAGCATGAGCTACTCAGCGGTGCTCGCCCGCTGTGCCTAACGTGGATTGAGATTGAATGACCGCACAACAAATCGTCGCGAAGCTCTGGAATTACTGCAACGTTCTGCGAGATGACGGGCTTTCGTACGGAGACTACGTAGAGCAGCTCACGTATCTCCTCTTCCTCAAAATGGCCCATGAACGCACGCAGGCTCCGTGGTCGCAAGCTTCAATCATTCCGCGCGGCTTCGACTGGCCAGCACTCCTCACGAAGGAAGGTGACGCACTCGAGACGCAGTACCGGCACACCCTCGAGCGACTCGGCCGCGAGCCTGGAATGCTCGGGCTCATCTTCAGAAAAGCGCAGAACAAAATTCAGGACCCTTCAAAGTTGCGCCGACTCATCGCTGACCTGATTGATCGCGAAGAATGGGTGTCTCTCGACGCGGACGTAAAAGGAGATGCGTACGAGGGGCTTCTCGAGAAGAACGCGCAGGATACAAAGGGCGGAGCAGGACAGTACTTCACACCACGTGCGCTCATTCAGGCAATCGTCGCGTGCATTTCGCCGCGACCGGGTGAGACGATCTGTGATCCTGCATGTGGTACAGGCGGATTTCTACTCGCGGCACACGACTACATCGTCGGCGAAAACAAAACACTCGATAAAAAGGCGAAGAAGCACCTAAAGCTCGAAGCACTCCACGGTGTAGAGCTCGTAGACGGTGTGGCGCGTTTGTGCGCGATGAACCTTCTCCTTCACGGAATCGGCCCGACCGCAGGAGAACAATCAGAGCCAGCGGTGACGGCTGACGACGCACTTCGTGCCGATCCCGGAGACCGCTTCGACGTAATTCTCACCAATCCACCGTTCGGTCGGAAATCGAGCGTACGAATGGTGAACGCCGAGGGTGACGAAGAGCGACAGGATCTCACGGTGGTGCGGGACGATTTCTGGACCAGCACGGGCAACAAGCAACTCGCCTTCGTGCAGCACGTAAAGACGCTCCTGAAAATCGGCGGGCGCGCGGCGGTCGTAGTGCCCGACAACGTCTTATTTGAGGGTGGCGCTGGCGAAATCGTTAGGCGGAAGTTGCTGCACGAATGCGATGTGCACACCATGCTGCGTCTTCCAACTGGCATCTTCTACGCCCAGGGTGTGAAAGCCAACGTGCTCTTCTTCGATCGTCGCGCCGCGAGCCAAGCTCCGCAAACGAAGAAGTTGTGGATCTACGATCTTCGGACAAATGAGCACTTTACCCTGAAGACGAATCCGCTGAAGCGCGCGGCTCTCGACGAGTTCGTGAACTGCTACAATCCCTCCAACCGGCATGTCCGGAAGGCGACGTGGAGCGAGATGAAGTCGCCTGATGGACGGTGGCGAGCGTACGACTATGCGGAGTTGGTTGCGCGGGACAAAGCTTCGCTCGACGTATTTTGGCTTCGAGACGAAGCGCTCGAGGCTTCGGCAAATCTTCCCGCTCCCGAACTGATCGCGGCCGAAATTGTTGAGGATCTGCGCGCTGCGCTGGAAGCGTTCGAGGGCCTTGAGAGTGCACTGGCGGCGAGGGGAAAGACGTAAGCTCTTGATGGATTCGCACTGAACGCAAAAGAGGTGGAATCAAAGTCCGATTCCACCTCTTTCGTTTCCGGCGTCCGACTCAACTAGTTCGTCGGCATCAGATCACATCACTCTGTCCGCAATGCCCGAATCGGATCAACCCCCGACGCACGGCGAGCCGGAATCCACACGGCCAGCAGCGCCACACTAATCAGCACAAGCGAGACGACGCCAATCGTGATTGGATCCGCGGAACTCCCGCCATACAGGAGACCGCGCACCAATCGCGCGGCGCCTAACGCCCCCACCAGCCCAAGGGCCATCCCGATGCCGACGAGGCGCATCCCCTGTCCGATGACGAGCCGGACGACTTCACCTCGTGATGAACCAATGGCCATGCGAATGCCGATTTCACGCGTGCGTTGCGCGACGGAGTAGGACATGACGCCGTACATGCCAACGGCCGCCAGCAAGAGCCCTAACAATCCGAAGACGCCAAGCGCGGTGCCGGCGATGCGCGACGGGAGAAGGGCGAGTCCCAAGTGCGTGGTGAGCGACTTGATATTCCCCAACGGGAGCGTCGGGTCCATTGCGGCCACCTCGCTCCGAAGCGTCGGCACCAGATTCATCGGATCGCCCGCGGTGCGCACGACGATGTTCATGCCGGAACTCCAGTTCTGAAGCTGCGGAAAATAGATGAAGGCCGTGGGCTCCTCGCCTAACGAGCGATACTTGCCGGTGGTCGTCACGCCGACGATGATGCACTCTTTCGCTCCATGCTTGACCTTGGCGCCGATGGGGTCGCGTCCCTGCAGGAAACGATCGACGAAGCGCTGGTTGACGATGATGGCAGGAGCGGCGGTACTATCGTCCTGCAGCGTGAAGGTCCGCCCCTTGAGCAATGGGACCTGCAATGCCTCGAAGTATCCGGGCGAGACCACGCCGTACTGAATGGACATGCTCTCCTCGGGCGCGGGAACATAGCCATCGACTTCCACACCGGTGTCACTGTTGCTGAGGCCGAGTTGCGGATTGTCGATGAGGCCGACGCCTTCGACGCCGGGGAGTGCTTTCACGCGCTCCATGAGTCGGTTGTAGAATTGCTCCGTCCGGGCGCGCGTGTATCCCTGCAGCTGCGGGTCGACATCGGCCATCAGGACGTTTTGCGCTGCGAACCCTTTGTCGAGATTCGTGGCAAGGCGGATGTTGCGGAGGAAGAGCCCCGCGCAGGTGAGGAGCATGAGCGAGAGCGCCATTTGCGCGACGACGAGCGGCGCGCTGAGGCGCGAGCGCGAACCACCGGCGGGCGCTTCACCTTTGAGGGCGGGGACGAGCGAGGGACGCGTGGCTTGCAAGGCGGGGGCGAGACCGAAGAGCATGCCGACTGCCAGCGAGATTGCCAACGAAAACGCAAGCACCGGTATCGACAGCTGCAAATTCGGCTGCATGTCGATGTCCATCGGAATGCGAACGCCGTTGGCAATGCTGATGGCCCACGATGCAATGAGAAGCCCGACGACGCCGGAGACGATGGCGAACAGGATACTCTCGGTGAGGAGCTGCCGAATGAGCCGCGCGCGGCGCGCGCCGATGCTCAAGCGCACCGCCATTTCGCGTGAGCGCTCGCTCGCACGGGCGAGGAAGAGATTGGCGACGTTGACGCAGGCGATGAGGAGCAGCATGGCGACGACCGCCATGATGAGCGACGACATCTGCACCTGTGTCTGGCGAAACATCGGATGAATGCCGGCGTCACTCTGCCTAACGAGCAGCATCCCAGATCCCTTGTACTGCCGCGGGTACTGCTCGGCGATTTGCCGGTTGATCGCCGTGAGACGCGCCTGTGCCTGCTCCGCGGTTACCCCCGGCTTCAGGCGTGCGATCATGTTCATGAAGTTGTTGTCGCGCTTCTCGAATACGTCATTGCCGCGCCCCGAGATGTGCACGAGCTGCATGAGCGGGACAAACACGGTGGGTGCGACCATCGGCATCGCGCCGACGAACTCCTTGGCGGTGATCCCGACAATCGTGTACGCCTGTCCGTTGATGATCATCTGCTTGCCGACGATGGCCGGATCGCCCCCAAACTTTCGCTGCCACGACGAGTAGGAGAGAATGGCAACAGGATGCGCACCGTAGCCGACGTCTTCATCTGCCGTGAAGCTGCGGCCGTGGGCCATCTCGACGCCTAACGTGGGGAAGTATGAGGCAGACACCACCGACGCCATGGCGCGCTCGTTCTGGCCGTTGAACGACAGGTTGATGAACTCGTAGTCCCAGATGGCGGCATTCTGGAAGAGATCCTGACCGCGCTCCTTCACGTCGACATAGTGCGGCACGTTCGACGAGCCATAGCTCATGCCGGGCCATGAACGATAGATCTGCACGACTTCTTCGGGGGCGCGCGTCCCGGGTAGCGGGCGCAATAGCAGCGCTTCGATGGCCGAAAAGACGGCGGTGTTGAGACCGATGCCTAACGCCAACGTCAGGACGCCGATGGCCGTGAAGAGTGGGCGCCGCAAGAGCGAGCGGACCGCGAACCGGATGTCTTGAAACAGCGTCCCCATGAGCTAGACCTCGAGTGCAGGTGATTCGCCTAACAATTCCGAGAAACCGTGGTGGTGCTGAGAACCCGCAGTGGTGCCGACATACCGTAGCGGTGCCGACGCACCCTAACGCTGCCGAGCCTTCGTAGAACGCCAGCGATCATTCGGCGCGCAACGCGACGATCGGATCGACGCTGGCGGCGCGTCGCGCCGGAATCCAGACGGCGAGGAGCGCTACGCTGGCGAGCACCGTCGTCACGACGACGATGGTCAATGGATCGGTGGCGCCTCCGCCGTAGAGCAGTCCGCGTACGAGTTGCGCCGCGCCTAACGCGCCGGCCACGCCGATGGCCGTCCCGATCCAGACCAGGCGCATCCCCTGTGAAATGACGAGGCGCACGACGCCGGTCTGGCTCGAGCCAACGGCCATGCGAATCCCGATCTCACGAGTGCGTTGGGCGACCGAATACGACATGACGCCGTAGACGCCGACGGCTGCAAGGATGAGCCCAAGAACTCCGAAGACGCCTAACGCCGTTCCGGCAATCCGCGACGGAAGCAGCGCGATACCCAGGTGCTCCTCCATTGACTTGACATCGGAGAGGGGCATGTCGGCATCGAGCGCCGCAACTTCGGTACGCAACTGCGGAATCAGGGTTGAGGGATCGCCGCTGGTGCGGATGATGAGATTCGTCCACGACGAATAGTTCTGGGCGAGCGGGATGAACATGTAGGCCTTGGGATCCTCGCCTAACGAGCGATACTTCCCCGTCGTGGTAACGCCGACGATCGTACGGTCCACGCCCATCACTTTCACTTTGGCGCCAATCGGATCGCGTCCCTGATAAAACCGATCCACAAAACGTTGGTTCACCACCATCACCTGCGCCGCAGCACTATCGTCGCGCGCCGTAATGGTGCGTCCCTTGACCATCGGGATGCGCAACACCTCGAAGTAGCCCGGGGAGACAATCGAATACGTGATGCTCATGTTCTCGTCGGGCGACCGCGTGTAGCCGGCAACGTCGACACCGCCATCGCTGTTGGTGAGTCCGAGCGGAAGATCGTTGGCAAATGCGACGTCGACGACTCCGCGCTGAGCGCGCAGTCGTTCGCTCAAGCGTGCAAAAAGTTGCTCACCTCGCGCGCGGTTGTACCCTTGCAACGATGGATCGATGGCGGCCAGCAGGATGTGATCGGACGCGAATCCTTTCTCGACGGCAGCGGCATTTCCGATGTTGCGCAGAAACAGGCCGGCGCACGCGAGGAGGACGAGCGAGAGCGCGACCTGCGCAACGACGAGAGCGGACGAGAGTCGCGACCGCGACTGCCCGGCGGGGAGCTCTCCCTTGAGCGCGGGAATCAGCTGTGGCCGCGTCGCTTGCAGCGCGGGTGCGAGTCCGAACAAGACGCCGACTGCCACCGAGATAGCGAGGGAGAACGCCAGGACAGGCATCGACAGCTGCAAATTCGGGCGCAACGCGACATCCATCGGGATGCTCACCGCGTTGGCGATGCCAATGGCCCACGCAGCGACGAGAAGACCGACAATGCCGGCGATGACGGCGAAGAGAATACTCTCCGTAAGCAGTTGGCGAACGAGTCGGCTTCGCTCAGCCCCGATGCTCAACCGCACTGCCATCTCCCGCGACCGCTCGCTCGCGCGCGCGAGAAAGAGGTTGGCGACGTTGACGCAGGCAATGAGCAGGAGCATGCCGACCACCGCCATGATGAGCGCGGACATTTGCACCTGCGTCTGTCGGAAGGAGGGATGAATGCCAGCCTCCGACTGCCTAACGAGCGTAATGCCGCTGCGTCGATACTGATCGGGGTGCGACTCGGCGAGCTGAGCATTGATTTGCTCGAGCCGCGCCTTGGCCTGTTCGAGCGATACGCCCGCCTTGATGCGCGCGATGAGCGTGAGGAACGACTCGCTCCAGTTGTCGTCCAGCTTTCCGCGTTCGGGGGCGATCTCGGGATATTGCGTGAGCGGAACGTAGAGCGCGGGGACGATCATCGGCATCAGTCCCGCGAAGCCTCGTCCGGCGATTCCGATGACGCTGTAGCTGCGCCCATTTAGGATTACGTCACGTCCCACGAGAAGCGGATCGGCGCCGAATTGTCGCTGCCAGGTGTCGTAACTCAACACCGCCACACGATGCGCGTTCAGTCCATTCTCTTCGTCGGCGCTGAAGCCGCGACCACGTTCCATACGCACGCCGAGCGTGGAAAACGTTGACGCGGACGCCAAGACGCCCATGACCCGCGCGCTCTTGCCGCCAAAGGAGAGACTCATTGGGGTAAAGGCCCACGCGCCGACATCGGCGAGAACGTCGTTGCTTCGCTCCCGCAGCGCGCGAAAGTGCGGCAGCGACGAGGAGTTATAGCGCTCCCCGCCCGGCGAACTGCGGTAGACCTGCACCAACTCCTCCGGAGCGCGTACGCCGCCTAACGGGCGAAGGAGCATTGCCTCGATGGCCGAGAAAACGGCCGTGTTGAGCCCGATGCCCAGCGCGAGCGTCAAAAGACCAACGGCGGTGAAGAGCGGGTGCCGAAGAAGGGACCGAACCGCAGACCGCAGGTCTTGGACTAGCGTGGACATGCCGGGCGCTCCGTTGGACTCGCGGGGGGCAAGGGCGTAAGGACCTTCCCCGTACGGCGCTACAGGGTTGAAGGTGTCAATCGGCGTTGGACACGACTACCTCGGCTCGCTCAGAACGGTCTGTTTGTTTCGTCCTATCCCCAAACTTCGCTCAGAAGTCGCATCCAGTTCTTGCCAATCACCTTCTCGATCCGCGCCGACGAGTGCCCCGCCTTGGCCATGAGGTCGGCGATGACGTCGAGGCGACGCGGTGAGTTGATGTCGGGGACGAAAGTGAAGACCTCCGGATCTTCACCCGGTGCCGAGATGCCGCGCGCTCGCCGCGCCATGATCGACTCGCGGTGAATCGCTCGGAATTCGGGGGTAAGGTCGATGGGGGTGATCGAGTTGTCGCTCCCAACTCCGACATGATCCTCGCCACAGACATCGATCGCATGCGACAAGTGGCGCATGAAATCCTCGGCCATCGGCTGTCCCGAGACTCGCAGGAATGGCATGAGGTAGATGCCCACCACGCCCCCGCGGTCGGCCAGTCGTTTGAGAATCTCGTCCGGCTTGTTGCGCGGGACGTCGGCGACGGCGCTGCATCCGGAATGTGTGATGGCAACCGGTTTGGCCGACGTCATGATGCCGTCGGTCGTCGTCTGGCGCCCGCAGTGCGACAAGTCGACCAGCGAGCCTAACGAGTTGAGCCGCTCGACGACCGCCCGGCCGACGGTACTGAGGCCAGCGTTGGCCCGCTCGAGGCAACCATCGCCTAACAAGTTGCGCACGTTGTACGTGAGCTGGACGATGCGCACGCCCAGGTCATGGAAGAGATCGACGCGGGTGAGGTCGTTCTCGTACATCGTGCCGTCCTGAAAGCCGAGCACGATGCCGAGTCGCTTTGAGCCTTTAGCGGCGCGGAGGTCGGCGACGGAGCGTACCTGGGTCCAGACGTCGGGGTGGGCGGCGAGCTCGCGATTCCAGAAGGCGATGGCGCGTACGGTCTGTTCGAATGCAGTCGCGCCGACACCGTTGCCGTTGACGGTGACATTGACGGCGGTCATTCCAGACGCCTTGGCATTTGCCACCATCGCCGCCGAGAGGGGCTTCGCGAACATCCCTTCGACGTTGAACGGCCCCGGCGTGGCGAGCATGTCGATCGCGATGGCATTGTCGTAGCCGGGCCACATCGCGCGCGTCCTGTCCATCGGCTCCGGCGCGACGCTCGCGGCAACGGCGTCGAGTCCGCCTAACGACGGAAGTATTGCAGCTGCCGAGGCGTGCCGGGCAAAGTCGCGGCGTGAGATGGGGTCGTTAGGCATGTGGGAGGCGGAAAAAGTGCTCGGGGGTGTGACGGTGTGCGGCCGGCGCCGCCGCCGCATCGCGGGGCGTCTTAGCGGCGTGCCGGCGTTCCCAGCCGCCCCACAGCCTCGAGAAGTTCGGTCGAGGAGAAGGGCTTTTCCAGAAGGGAAACACCTTGATCGAGCACGCCATGCCGCGAGACGATGTCGGCGGTGTAGCCCGACACGAACAACACGCGAAGCGACGGATGAGCCGCCAGCAAGCGATCCGCGAGCTCACGCCCGCTCATTCCAGGCATGATGACATCGGCGACGAGGATGTCGATGGTGCCAAGGTGCGCCGCCAGCTCCAGCGCGCGCTCGCCCGACTCCGCGGCGTGCACATTGTAGCCCCCACGTTGAAGAAAGCGCGTGCTCAGCTCTCGTACCAGCGCATCATCCTCGGCCACGAGGACCACACCGGACGTCGTGCGCGTATCCGGTTCCAGCGCCTGATCGTTAGGCGGTGACGGTACGCGTTCCCGCTGTGGGAGGTACACGGTAAACGTGGAACCAACGCCCGGCGTGGACTCGACCTCGATCGTCCCACCGCTCTGTGTGACGAAGCCGTACACCGTGGCGAGTCCGAGTCCCGTCCCTTTTCCGACTTCCTTGGTGGTGAAGAATGGCTCGAAGAGTCGCGCGCGCGATGCTTCGTCGATGCCTTTGCCCGTGTCGCTCACGGCGAGCGAGACGTACGACGTTGGTGCCTCGTTAGGCTCGCGCGAACGCTGCACCGATGACGTCGTGATTCGTAGCGCCCCGCCCGTTGGCATGGCATCGCGTGCGTTGAGCGCCAGGTTGACCAACACCGTATGCATCTGCGCCTGGTCGACGAAGGTTGTGAGTACGCCAGGCGCCAGCGAGATGTCGATTTGAATATCCTCGCCTATCAAGCGATGCAGCATGCGCGCGGCCTCGCGCACGACATCGTTGAGGTCGAGCTGCTCCGGCTGCAAGACTTGCTTCCGGCTGTAGGCGAGGAGTTGGCGCGTGAGCGACGCGGCGCGGTCGCTCGCTCGCATGACCTGCTCCAATTCGTCGCGTACGTCCTCGCCCGTTTCGAGGCGAGCGCGCGCCACCTGCGCGAAGCCAGAGATGACGGTGAGGATGTTGTTGAAATCGTGCGCGATGCCGCCGGCCAGACGTCCCACCGCTTCGGTCTTCTGCGACTGGAGGAGTTGCGCGGCGAGTTGCCGCTTCGCGGTCACGTCGATCGCGTAGACAAGTCGAGCCTCTATTCCCTGATACAGGAATTGGGCGCCGTACACTTCAACATCGATCAAGGAGCCATCTCGCTTGCGATGACGACTTGCCGTGACGAGCACCTGCGCGGAGTCGCGGTCTGGGAGTCGCTGCGTGAACAGATGCACGTCCTCCGGGCGCCGAAGATCAAGCATCGTGAGCTTGACGAACTCTTCTCGCGACCAGCCGTACTTCTCGATTGCTGCGTCGTTTACTTCCAGTATCTGCAGGGAATCTCGCGCATACACCCACATCGGAACGGGTGAGGCGCTGAAGAGGACGCGATAGCGTGCTTCCGACTCCGCTAACGCGCGCAAGGCGCGCTCACGCTTCGTGACGTCGTGCGTGTTGACGAGGATGTGCGTGAGCGATTCGTCGATTCCCAGAATGGGTGTCATGCTCGACTCGAGCAGGCGCGGTTCACCGGCGACGATTATTTCCGCTGCCGGGAGCTGCACGCGCTGCTTTGACGTGACGGCCCGATCAAGCGCACGTAGCGCTTCGTCGCGAAGTTGCGGCGGCGCCACGTCCTCGAAAAGGCGTCCGATCAACGCCTTACGGGGGAGCCCCGTGGTGATCGTGAGCTGCGTGTTGAGCTCTACACATCGAAAGCAGCCGTTCCCTTCGTTGCGAAACAAGATCAACCCACTCGGCGCTGAATCCAGGACCAGCGAGACGCGCCGCTCGCGGTCGATGATCTCCGACCGCGCGATATTTCGCTCTGTGACATCGCGCGAGACTGAGACAACACCGAACACCACGCCACGCTCGTCGCGAAGTGGTGCTTTCACCGTGTGGAATTCGCGAGCGCCGTCTGGCAAGGTGTAGTTGCGCTCGAGTGAGACCGGTTCTCCAATACGAATCACACGTTCATCGGCGTCGGCAATACGTTGCGCCGCTTCGGGTGGCACGAAGTCGTCCAGTACACGTCCGAGAAGTTCTTCGCGCTCGCGTCCGAGAATCTCGGCGCCCGCTCGGTTTGCAATGATTGTGCGCCCTTCACGATCGCGCGCGTAAATCAAGTCGGGCGAGGCATCGATGAGGGTGCGGAGAAGCTGGTCGGAGGCTCGGAGCGACTGTTCCATGGCTCGCCGTTCGGCGAGTTCACGTTCACGGTCGGCGAGGAGACGTGCGTTGTAGATCGCAAGCGCGAGTCGTTGCGCGACCGCACTCGCAATGGTCGCTGCTTCCTCGTCATACGTCCGCCGTCCCTCGATTGAACAGATTTGTACAACGCCCAGCAACTCGTCGCGCGCGATGAGGGGACAGAAGATCGCCGAGATCGGCGACATCTGTCTCGTTAGGGCGAGATGCGTCGGACAGTAGGCGTTTCGCTGCTGGAATTCTTCTGTGAGTTCCGGGAGCAGCACGATGCGTCGCGTGCGAAGGACTTCGGCAAATGGCGATTCTGGTAGCGCCATTGCGTCGCCGACGCGTTCCCGCACGGCGAGTAAAAGCTCAGGCCAAATCGGGTGCGAGGAGTGCGCGATGGCGACGCGTTCAAGGCGTCCGGCACTCGAGAGGAGATCGATGGTGCAGTAATCGCCGAAATCGGGAACGGCAATTTCGGCAGCAGCGCGCACGGTCGCATCGAGATCTGAGGCGGACTCGAAGAGCGTCGTCATCCGCGCCAGGAGCGCGAGCCCAATATCGATGTCGCGCGCAGAGGTGTCGGCGGATGTCACGTCGCTGCGTAGCTCACGATATAAGGAAGTGCAGGCGAGCGGATCCACGCTCGAACAAGCGGAGAATAGCGCCGTGCCGAACTCTTGGCGAGCGGCATTAGATTGAAAGGCTGCACGGCACAATCACGCTTACCGAACACGCACAGGACTGAATGGCTCCCCAGTTCATCTATGTCATGAAAGCGCTCACGAAGGTCGTACCCCCTTCGCGAGTGATCCTTAATAACATTTGGCTTTCCTTTTATCCCGGCGCCAAAATCGGCGTACTGGGAAGTAATGGCGCCGGTAAGTCGTCGATCCTGAAGATCATGGCCGGCGTCGACAGCGATTGGAACGGTGAGGCGTGGGCCGCCCAGGGGACCAAGATCGGCTACCTGGCCCAGGAGCCACAGCTCGACGCATCGCTCAACGTGCAACAGAACGTGGAACTCGCGGTGAAGGAGCAGCGCGGTCTCCTCGATCGGTTCAACGCGATATCCAACGAGTTCGCCGATCCCGATCTCGATGACGTGAAGATGCAGAAGCTCCTCGACGAGCAATCGCGTGTGCAGGAGCGCATTGATACACTCGATCTTTGGAATTTGGACAACAAGATCGAGGTGGCGATGGATGCGTTGCGCCTTCCGCCGGCCGACGCCGACGTCACCACGCTCTCGGGTGGCGAGAAGCGCCGCGTCGCCTTGTGTCGCGTCTTGTTGGAGCAACCCGATCTCCTGCTGCTCGACGAACCGACGAACCACCTCGATGCTGAGAGCGTGGCGTGGCTCGAGCACTTTCTCGCGGACTTTGCGGGAACCGTCGTCGCCATCACGCACGATCGATATTTCCTCGACAACGTTGCGAAGTGGATTCTTGAGCTCGATCGCGGGAGTGGTTTCCCGTATGAGGGGAACTACTCGCAGTGGCTGGAGCAGAAGAAGTCGCGATTGGCGCAGGAAGAGAAGACCGCCAGCGTTAGGCAGAAGACGTTGGAGCGCGAGTTGGAGTGGGTGCGCATGGCCCCCAAGGCTCGTCAGGCCAAGAACAAGGCGCGCGTGCAGAAATACGAAGAGCTGGTGAGTGAGCAGGCGCAGGAGCGCGTGACGCAAAACGAAATCGTCATTCCTCCAGCGCCGCGACTCGGCAACGACGTGGTGATCGCCAAAGGACTGAAGAAGTCGTTTGGTGACAAGCTCCTCTTCGAGAATGTGAACTTCGATCTCCCGCGCGGTGGCATCGTGGGAATCATCGGGCCTAACGGTGCGGGGAAGACGACGCTCTTCCGGATGATTGCCGGGACTGAAACGGCGGACGAGGGCACGCTCAAGATCGGAGACACGGTGCAGATCTCGTACGGCGATCAGACGCGCACGCTCGATGGGGCGCGCACGGTGTGGGACGAGATCTCCGGCGGGCGCGAACAGATTCCGGTCGGAAAGAAGGAGATGAATTCGCGTGCCTACGTCGGATCGTTTGGATTTAAGGGCGCGGACCAGCAGAAGCTCGTCGCCAATCTTTCGGGAGGTGAGCGCAACCGGTTGCACCTGGCGAAGACGCTGATGACCGGTGGCAACCTGCTGTTGTTAGACGAGCCGACGAACGACCTCGACGTGGATACCTTGCGCGCGCTCGAAGATGCAGTGCTCGACTTTGCTGGGTGTGCGGTGATCATCTCACACGATCGCTGGTTTCTCGACCGTGTGGCGACGCACATCCTTGCGTTCGAAGGGAATTCTGAAGTCGTCTGGTTCGAGGGGAATTATCAGGCGTATATCGAGGACCTGAAGCGTCGCAAAGGACCCGATGCCGACCAGCCGCACCGGATTGCGTATCGGAAGCTGGTGCGGAGCTAGGAGGCGCCTACTCCGTCTCGTTAGGCACGAGCTGGCGAGGCAGGGTGACAACATGGAGGGCGCTGCTCACGGTTGGAGCGGCGCCCTCGCTCGTTTACAGGCTTAACTGGACGGACGTCGCGCGTTGCGCGATTGTATCTGGCGCTCGCGCGTGGCGCGCCCCCGAAGCGCGCTCCCGAAGCGCGCTCCCGAAGCGCGCTCCCGAAGCGCGCTCCCGAAGCGCTCCCAGGGCGCGACGCTTGTGCGCCCTGTTGCCTTCTGCTTCCCACCGCATCTTCCTGATCAATGCTCTCCCCGTCCCACGAAGCGATCGCGGCCGCCCTGAAAGGGGAGTATGTCGTCGAGCGCGAGCTGGGGAGCGGGGGGATGGCGACTGTGCTCCTCGCGCGCGATGTGCGGCACGACCGCATGGTGGCGATCAAGTTGCTGCGCGAAGATCTCTCCATGACGATGGGGACCGAGCGCTTTCTCCGCGAGATTCGAACAACCGCGTCGCTGCAGCATCCGCACATTGTCCCCCTCTTCGACTCGGGTGAAGTCGATGGGACCGTCTACTTCGTCATGCCGTACGTCGACGGGGAGTCACTGCGCGACCGACTCCGGCGGGAGCGCCAGCTCTCGGTCGCCGATGCCGTGCGGATCGCGCGCGAAGTGGCCGATGCACTGGACTACGCGCATCGAAAGGGGTTCATCCACCGCGACGTGAAGCCGGAGAACATCCTCCTGCACGACGGGCGCGCGATGGTCGCGGACTTTGGCGTGGCGCTGGCGCTCTCGCGCGTGGAGAGCGACACGCGCATCACCGATAGTGGGCTCGCGATTGGGACTCCCCAGTACATGAGTCCCGAGCAGGCGTTAGGCGAGCGTCAGGTGACGGCGCGCGCCGACATTTTCGCGTTAGGCGCGATCTTGTACGAGATGCTGGCCGGTGAGGCGCCGTTCGCGGGGCCAACGGCGCAAGCGATCGTTGCGCGCATCATGACGTCGACCCCGACACCGATTCGCGACATGCGTCCGACCGTGCCAGCGCATGTGGCGGCGGCCATCGAAGGGGCGATGCAGAAGCTGGCGGCCGATCGCTTTCAGACGGCCGCGGCGTTCAGTGCGGCGCTGGCGGCGGGACCGACGGAGACGGCGGCCGGGGCCAGCGCCGCCCGGGTCGCGCCCGCTCGGCGACTCTCGTTAGGCATGGCGAGCGCCGTGGGGGCGGCGCTGGTGCTGGCCGCGTTAGGCGGGGCGTGGGTGGCGCGCCGGATGGCGCCGAGTCCATCGGTGGCGTTAGGCGTGGCGCGCGCGGTCATCCCGCTGGGCCAAGGACAACTCATCGCGACGACAGGGCGTCCACTCGACCTGTCGCACGACGGCACCATGCTCACGTATGTCGCGACCGAGGGAGGAAAAACCCTCCTCTTCGTTCGCGGGCTCGCCGATACCGTCTCGCGGCGCTTAACGGGCACCGACGGGGCGAGCACTCCCTTCTTCTCGCCCGATGGGCGATGGATCGCCTTTTTCGCCGACGGCCAGCTCAAGAAGATTCCGGTCAGCGGTGGGACACCTGTCGTCATCGCCAGCGACGCGAAGGCACCGTTCGGCGGGAGTTGGGGACGAGATGAGACGATTCTCTTCTCGTTCGGCGACTCACTCCTCCATCGCGTTGACAGCAAGGGTGGACGCGTCCGCGACATCGTGGTGAGAATGGGGAAAGGGGCCAACGGCTCGATGCAGCGCTCCTTGTGGTGGCCCTCCTTTCTCCCCGGCAACGATCGAGCACTCGTGGCGGGTGACTCCGGCATCGGAATCGTCACCCTTTCCACGGGTTCTTTCGAGCTCATTACCCGCGGCCGGCAGGCGCAATACGTGCCTAACGGGAAACTCGTCTACGATGACGGAGACGGACGCATGCGTGTGGCGTCAGTCGACATTGAGCGCGCGAAGCTTACCGGCACCCCAATCCCCGTCTTCGAAGCGTTCCGCGGCCCTGCCAGCTCGGCCACCTTCTTTGTCGTGGGCGACAACGGAACGCTCCTCTACATGCCGGGCGGCTTCCAGCGAACACTGGTGCGGGTCGATCGGAACGGTCGTGAAACGCCGATCGGCGTGGAACCGCGCGGCTATCGCATGCCGTCAGTATCTCCCGATGGAAAATTGATCGCCGTCACCGTCGACCCGCGCCCGTCGTCCATCTGGCTCATCGATCCGGCTCGTAGCCAAGCCTCGCCCCTCACGATGACCAAGCAACATCTCTATTCCCCCATCTGGTCTCCAGACGGTTCACGCCTCGCGTTCGTCTCGGGTGGAGGGCAGGTGTCGTGGACGACGACGGAGCAGGGCGCACCGATCCGTCCGGTCCTCGATTCCGCATCGGTGTCGCGGCGCAACCTTGTCTCTCCCTCCGCGTGGTTACGCAACGACGAGTTTGTCGGCTACGCCACCAACGCTCGGCATTGGCAGAGCCGCGCAAACCTGGTGCATTACACCTTTGGTGACTCGACCGTAACGCCAATCGCCGTATCGACCGCAGACGAACGCACGGGTGGAGTATCGCCCGATGGCGAGTGGGTGGTCTACATGTCAAATGCGTCTGGTGCGGCCGAGGTGTACGTGCGCTCGCTAAACCGTCCGGGAGGAGGGATTCCGGTCTCGACCGGGGGTGGCGATGACCCCGCGTGGTCGCCGCGTGGTGGAGAAGTCTTCTATCGGAACGGAACGAAGATCATGGCTGTGCCGGTGCGCACCTCGCCTTCATTCGCCGTCCTCGGAAAGCCGCAGGAGCTGTTCAGCGGTGAGTTCGACTTTTCGCAGCGGACCAATTGGTCACCGAGTGTTGATGGCTCGTTCGTGATGGTGAAAGCAGATCCATCGTTTGGGCGCCAGCTTCGAGTGGTGTTCAACTGGTTCGCGGAAGTGGAGAAGATGGGGAAGGAGTGAGGCGGGGCGACTGATATAGAAATTTGAATGAGAGGAGGATTGATAAAAAAAGGGCTCGAAATTTTAATGGCGTGACTAACCGTTAAAGATTCTTACGTGGCGCCAGCTCCGGTTTACGAGATGTTCTCCGCAGACCAGTTCAGTTCGTCAAGCCCTGGAAAGCTTGTTCCTATAACAGGTTACCCTGGAATCTCGGAGGCATTTCTCCCCGATTTGCTTCCCCAGGAAAGAGCGCAGCGAATTATCGACGCGCTCAAGGGCTCCGTGCGAGTTGAGGCCGCAGTACGCGAACAGGACGCCGAGTTGGTTGGCGCGTGAAGGGCATGGCCAACACAAACTTGTGTTGTGGAGAGTCCGTCGTTCGCACCTGATGCGAAAAACGCCAAGCGGCCCGAAGGTCGCCTGGAGTCCAACAGCTACAACGCGTTTGCGCTGTCACTGGTTCATCACGGACCTAACGAGGGGGCATCCAGCCTTGGAGGTGCCCCCGCAGATGCTGCCAGTCACCGACGCTGGGCCCGAGCAATAACCTCCGGGGGATCACCATTCGCGACAAGCCGCCTAACGACAGGGGCCACGGATCGCATGCCGTTGGCATCACACCGCCGCCGGCGAGACGCTCTTGCGCGCTTGATACGCAACCACCCCCAGCACCAGCGTCCCCACTCCAATCGCCACAAAGCGCCACCCCGACGTCGCAAAAACAAAGCTCCACCCCACGAACGCGATGATCGAAGGAATCGGATAGAGTCGCATGCGAAACGGAAATGCGACATCGCCACGCTTGCGCAGCAGGTGCAACGCCGCGATCTGCCCCATGAACTGCACGAGAATCCGCGACGTCAGGAGCGCCGAGATCACGTCGGAGAGCGAGAAGAAGGCTCCAACGATGGAAAGCGTGCCGATGACCAACAGTGAAATGTGGGGAAATCGCTGCGTCGGATGGAGCCGCGCGAAGACGCGAAAAAAGTCGCCCTCGACGGCGGCGGCATAGGCGATGCGCGAGTAGGAGAGCAACAACGCGAACACCGACGCAAGCGCGGTCCACATGACGAGCGCGGTCGTCGCCTTCGCCATCCCCTCGCCGTAGATGCGGCGCATGAAATCGGCGACGATGAACTTCGACTGCATCGCCTCGCGCCACGGGACGACAGACATGATGCTCAGGTTGGTCAGCGCGTACAACGCCGCGACACAAACGACAGAGACGATAATTGAGCGGGGAATGGTGCGCGCAGGCTCGCGCACCTCGCCGGCAACAAAGGCGACGCTGTAGTACCCCATGAAATCGTACATCGCGATCAACGTCGCCGATCCCAGTCCGGTCGCGAAGCCTAACGAGAACGAAAAGGCGTTCGGCGGAAAGTCGAACGCGACGCTGGGGCGGAAGTGGGTCATCCCGCTGCCGATGACCACCACCACGGTGATCAGCATTCCCGCCCACAACACGACCATCAACTTTCCGACGTCGCCGATGCGGCGATAAAGCAGGGCGGTAAGCACCACGCCAGCGGCAATACTCACGGCGCGCTCGCCGGCGACGCCCATCCCCTGCCAGAAGTACCCCGCGTACTGCGCGAACCCGATGTACCCCGACGCGATCTCGAGCGGGCCGCTAAGGATGAACTGCCAGACGAACAGGAACGGAAGGAGACCGCCTAACGCCGTCCCGCGAAATGCTCGCTGCAGGTACACATAGGTCCCGCCCGTGCCGGGAATCGCCGCTGCGAGCTCGCTCCAGACGAGTCCATCGCACAGCGCGATGATCGCCCCGACGACCCAGCCAAGCATGCACTGGGGTCCCCCCATCGTCGCGATGATCAGCGGGATGGTGATGAACGGGCCGACGCCAACCATGTTGCTCATGTTGAGCGCGATGGCTTGCGTCGTTCCGAGTGCGCGAACGAGGGAAGCCTCTTCTCGTGGCGAAGTGACGGGGGAATTGGCGCTCATGGCGCGGGCATCTTCGCACGTCGCGAGGTGGCCGGCAAGCACGCTGCGTAGCCGCCGACTCAAGTCTGCAGTACGTTGCGCAACGCACCGCGGTGGTCAGCTCACTCTTTACCGAGCCAGCACGTGGATCGACGCACCTTCATACATCGAGTCGGGAGCGGCATCGGCGCGGGCGCCTTCGCACCGCACGTCACGACCTGGATCCCCACCGCACAGCGTGACGCCGAGTCGCGCGAGTCTCTGCCTGATCGACTGTCGTGGTGGCGAGAGGCACGGTTCGGAATGTTCATTCACTTCGGGCTCTACTCCACGTTAGGCGGAGAGTGGAAGGGGAAAGAAACGGGATCACACGAATGGATCCGCAACAATGCCAAGATTCCACACGAGGAATACATCCGCCTCGTGGATTCGTTCAACCCGACGGCGCTGGATGCCGACGCGTGGGTGCGCGCGGCAAAAGCGGCAGGGCAGAAGTACATCGTCGTCACATCGAAGCATCACGAAGGGTTCGCGCTCTGGAATTCCGCGGTCACCACGTACGACGTGATGTCCACGCCGTACAAGCGTGACATCCTGCGCGATGTCGCCGCGGCGTGCCGCCGCCATGACATGCGACTCGGCTGGTACTACTCGATCATGGACTGGTACCACCCTGACTATCTCCCGCGACGCGATTGGGAGAGTCGCGATGCGACCGGTGCCGATTTCTCACGCTACGTCGCGTTCATGCGGGCGCAGTTGCGCGAACTGCTGACCCATTACGGCGATATCTCGATCGTCTGGTTCGATGGACAGTGGGAAAATACCTGGAATCACTCGTTAGGCTCCGCGCTCTACGACTATGTGCGCTCGCTGGCGCCTAACGTCATTATCAACAATCGTGTGGACGCCAAGGTAGAGGGGGGAACCGACACGTCGCTCGGGCGCGGACAGGCGGGTGACTTCGGTACGCCTGAACAGGAGGTCCCCGCGCGCGGGCTCCCCGGAGTGGATTGGGAATCGTGCATGACGATGAATCACAATTGGGGATACTCGAAGTTCGATCACGACTTCAAGTCGGTACCGCAACTCGTCGCGCTTCTGGTGGATACAGCCTCGAAGGGAGGGAATCTCCTGTTGAATGTGGGGCCGATGGGGGATGGTCGAATCCCGCAGGAGAGCCTGGACGGTCTACGTGGCGTGGGGAAGTGGATGGCGGTGAATGGCGAGGCGATCTATGCCTCGCGCGCGACGCCGTTCGAGAAGGCGCCTTTCAGGGCGACATCGCAGCCGCGCCGGCTGAATATCTTCGTCGACAGCTGGACGACAAACGATGTGTTGCTGCCAGGGCTGCGCACGCTTCCTCGCGCGTCGCAGCTACTTGGTGCGCGATCGGCGCCTGTCAGCGTGCGTGCTGGGGAGGGCGGAGTCGTGATGCGCCTCCCGGAACGCCCGCCCGATGACGTGATGCCAGTGGTCCGATTGGACTTCGACGGCGAACCGCAGGTGGACGGCGCCTAACGCGAAAATAGCTGCCGCAATTCCTCGCTCGCGCGCGTCACGCGCCCACTCGCACGGTTGATCGGCGCCCACAGCGATCGCGCCCGTGCGAGGAGTTTGCGATCGCTCGCGCGATAGATCTCGACAAACCGTTCAAAGCGAACGGCTTCAGCGACCCCGACCCATGTGACGGCTACGATCTGATCGCCAAGGCGCGTAGCGTGTTTGTAGTCGATCTCATGCCGTAGCGCGACCCACGCCACGCGCTCGATTTGCTCGGCCGTCGCGAGCGACATCCAATGCGCGGTGGCCGCCTCCTGCACCCAACGCAGGTACACCACGTTGTTGACGTGGCCCAGTTCGTCGATGTCCGGAGGTGCGACGTCGAGTGGATGTTCGTACGGTGTGAGTCGGTCGCTGGTTGGCGGCGAAGCGTCAGTCATCGTTAGGCACGATCATGGTCGCTCACGGTTTGTGGGGCGTGGTTTCCGTTGGGCTAAGGAGCGTGATGGAAATCGTTATGAATGCCGATCAGTGCGACGGTGTGGGCGGTACACGGCAGTAAGTGCCCACGCGACCCCTCGGAATTGCACTCGCCGTTCAAGACTAACGATGCAGTGTGCCTTTGCGCACACTTCTGCATAGTCACGCACACCGTCTGCATGGGACGTGGCTCGGCACCCGGCAACGATGTCGTATTGCGGAAAAAGACGGATAGCTGATATTCGGGACGACGATTTGTCCCCCCCTCCCCCCCGGCGCTGCGTGACTCTCTCCCAGTTGCTCGTTCTTGTCGCCCTCGCGGGCGCAATTGGATGTAGCCGAGAGCCGTCAGCTGGTGAGATCGAACAGGCGCTACAGCAACATCCCGAGATTCTCTACCGCGTTATCGAACGCCACCCCGCCGATTTCATCGCGGCGTTGAACAAGGCGGCGCAGGTAGCCCAGGTCGCGACGCAACAAAATGCAGAGCGCGACGCAGCGGCGAAGATGGAAGAGGAGTTTCGGAATCCCAAGGTTCCTGCCCTCGACAAGCGCATTGCCTTCGGGAATCCGTCGGCGCCGATCACGATCGTCGAGTATTCCGATTTTGAGTGCCCCTACTGCCGTCGCGAGCGCGATGTGCTGGTGGAGGTCATGCGCCATTACGGCGATAGCGTGCGATTGGTGGTGAAGCAGACGCCGCTGGAGATCCATCCGCACGCGATGAAGGCGGCGCTGATGTACGAGGCCGTGGCGAAGCAGGATCCTCAGAAGGCATTCAAGCTCTACGACGAGTTGTTCAACAACCAGGACAAGCTCGAGGCGCAGGGTGACGCGTATTTGCAGCTGGCGGTGCGTGCGGTCGGGGGTGATGTCGCGCGCGCGACGGCGGAGGCGCAGTCAGCTCTGATTCAGTCGCGCGTTCAGAGTGACTTGGAAGAAGGGAGGCGCTTCGGCTTCACCGGCACGCCCGGATTTCTGATCAATGGGGTCTCGCTTGAGGGCGCGCATCCCGCGTCTGCCTTTGAGCGCATCATCGACCGGCAGCTGGCCGGCCGTGCGGGGGCCAGCACGGCGCCCGCGGCACTCTCGTCACGTTAGGCAGGTTTACTCGCGCTTTTCCCGTCCCCCTCCCCCCTCCCCCCCT
>JBGAKW010000042.1:0-16561 GCA_044224185.1 Gemmatimonadaceae bacterium
GTCTTCGGCGCAACGGCCTTCTCGCGAATGCTCGCCGGTGATACGTTCTCCATCGCACTGTCGCATGCAGTGAAGGCGGCGGCGCGGAACGTGGAGTACCGCGGAGCACGCGGACTCGCGCATCATCTACGCGGCGAGCTCATTCCCTCGTGACGACCGTCATCACCGTCCCTCCATCACTCGATGATCAAACGTTCGAGCAAGTGCTCGAACAACTGGCGCCACTCCCGGTGGACCAGAAAGTGTTGATCGATGCGCGACACACGCGCTGGGCTTCGCCATTCGGACTCACGGCGTTGCTCACGCTCGCGCAGACCCGTGGGACACAAGCGGCGTTCGCTGGACCAGAGACGGAAGAGACCGCGAGTTACTGGCAGCGCACGGGCTTCTACAAATACGCAGAAGAGCTGTTCGAGATGCACGGCCACGTGCCGCGGCAGCGCCAGGCCGCGTCAGAGTCCAACGTGCTGCTCGACATCACACCGGTTGCGAAGAGCGACGATGTGCACGATGTCGTCGAGCGCATTCAATCGAAGGCGCAGCTCATTCTCGTGAATGAGTTGAACCTCGATCCCATGGCGACGATGCGTTTCGCCATGACGCTTTCCGAAGTTTGTCAGAACATCGTGGAGCACGCGCAGACGGGAGGATGGGTGGCGGTGCAAACCTATCGGTATCGGCAACGGCTGGGACGACGTGTCGTCGTCATCGCCGTCTGCGATGCAGGCATCGGATTTCGTCGCTCGCTGGAAAGCGCCCAAGGACGGAAGCTCAGCGATCGCTGGGACGATGCGATGGCGCTCGAGGATGCGGTCATTCGCGGCGTGAGCCGCTTCCGCGATCCAGGGCGTGGGCAAGGGCTCGCAGGCGTCAGGCGTTATGTGGGACGTTGGGATGGCAAGCTCTCCGTGCGCAGCGGAACCGCGCGCATTGCCATTGTGCCGAGTTGGGATGATGACGTCCCGCTCCGCGAGCACCTCCCGGCGCTCCCAGGCGCACAAGTACAGATCACGATACCCGAACGGGTGATCCAGAAGTGATACATCACATCCACGTAAGCACCGTGCTCCGGAAGACGGTGTGTGACCTCTACTCCAACCTGGTCACACGCCCAACGGGTGTTGCGGTGCGCAAGGCAATTGAAGCATCGATGGCCGAAGGTCCGTCGCCTCGCGTGACGGTCATCGATTTTACGCAGGTGAACTTGCTCGATTTTTCGTGCGCCGACGAAGTGGTGGGAAAACTTCTCGATGCACATCGTCGGAATGACGGTGAGCCGCCGACGTATTTCCTGATTCGCGGCGTACACGAAGGGCATCTCGAGGCGATCGAGTCGGTGCTCGAGCGCTACGACCTCGCCGTCGTCGTCGAAGATCTCGACGGGCGATGGCAACTCGTCGGCTCGCTCGACGACATGACGCGGCGCGCATGGCAGGTCGTGCGCGCACGGGAGCGCGTGCTCCCCGAAGATGTGGCGCAGGAAATGGGAGAGCCGTGGGGAACGGCAAGTCGTGTCTTGGAAGATCTGTCTGCGCGACGACTCGTGATGCGGCGTGACGATGGATTCGTGACGCTCCCTCAGGCCATCTGATGGCGTGGTATAACACGCCGCTGCAGGTCGTTGGATTTGTTGGCACGCGGCGGGGTGACGCCGATCGAGGGCCGCAGGTTCGCATTCGAAGCGACGACGCGGAAAAACGCCAGCTCATCGCCGGAGAACTGGCCTGGGTGCAGGGGCCGCGGCGACAGGAGCTGGCCCACGTGATGATCGATGACACCCTCCCCCGCGGGGGAGTCGTGTTGCGCGATATAGCCGGACTGGCGGTCTCGGAAATCGTGCGCGTGACTCGCCACGACGCCGAGACCAACAATCGGAAGCCGGACGCCTAACGAGCTACGAGGAAGACATGTCGCCACCGCGCCGCCCGTCGGATCGCCGCCTCGCTACGATCGTGATTCACGGCGCGGGAGACGCACCGGCAGTCGGTGACCCCGTTGTGCACCCGCTCGTACAATCGGTGAACTTCCACCACGAAGTGGGCACGGGCGACGGCGTCACGTATCCGCGCTACGGCAACACGCCTAACGCGGAACGGGTGCAACAGACGCTGGCGGCGCTCGACCATGGGGAGGCCGCGCTGCTCCTGTCGAGTGGCATGGGGGCGACGGCGTGTGCACTCCTCGCCCTTCTCCGTCCCGGCGACCATCTCCTCGCCAGCAGCTGGATCTACGGCGGCACACGGCGGCTCATGACCGAGGAATTCGCAACCATGGGCATCGACGTCACGCTCGTCGAGCCCATGGAGTCGCGCGGCTGGCGCAAACGACTTCGCAAAGAAACGCGCGCCATCTTCCTCGAGTCGCCAGTCAATCCCACCTGCCGCGTGCTCGACTTACGGCCGGTCGTGCAGCTGGCGAGGGAAGCCGGACTCGCACTCGTCGTCGATTCCACCTTCGCGTCGCCGGTAAATTTCCGCCCACTCGATCACGGCGCTGACGTCGTCGTTCATTCAGCGACGAAGTTCTTGAATGGGCACCACGATGTGTTAGGCGGCGCTGTCATCGGCACCGCATCGTACATCGAAGAAGTGCGGCAGAAGATGATTCTCTGGGGACAGGCGCCCGATCCTTTTGCAGCGTGGCTCCTCGAGCGCGGGCTCAAAACGCTCGATGTACGCGTGGCGCGAGCCAACGAAAACGCCGCTCGCATCGCGCAGTGGCTCGAAGCACAGGACGAATTTGTGTCGAACGTCAGCTATCCGGGTTTGCCCAGTCACCCGGATCACACAGTGGCCGCATCGACCCTCGACGGATTCGGAGGAATGCTCGGCTTCACCCTTGTCGGTGGTAGTGAGGCGGCAGAGCGTTTCCTTCGGCGTCTTTCGCTGATCCGTCACGCGCCGTCGCTCGGTGGCGTTGACTCGCTTGTGAGCGAACCGCGCTTCACATCGCACGCACACCTTTCGCCCGAAGAGCGGGAGGCGATCGGCATTCCCGACGGCTTCGTTCGCTTAAGCGTTGGGATAGAGGCACTCGACGATCTCATCGCCGATCTGGCGCAAGCATTGGACGACGGCGCGAGGGGTTGATCAGCAACCGACTCGCCTCAGAGTTCTCCACATGGCGTACAAAAGAAAAGGGGGACGGAGGCGTGACCTCCGCCCCCCTTCGACTGTCGCATATCTTGGCAGCGCGGACGAAATTGCCGCTCCGAATATTCGAACTCTCTCATGAGACTGACGTGCGCCTGCCACGACGTCCAATGACTGCCTTGTCCTGCGCTCCGAAGTTGCCCGCGTGATCCGATTCGCCAACGTCTACAAAGAGTATCCGCGCACCGGACTGGCACTGCAGGACGTGTCGCTCTTCGTCAACAAGGGTGAGTTCGTCTTTCTCACCGGTCCGAGCGGCGCAGGAAAGAGCTCGATCCTGAAGCTCATCTACATGGACGAGTTCCCCTCGAAGGGAGACGTCTGGGTCAGCGGCACGCGGGCTAAAGGAGTAAAGCAGAAAGAAATTTCGTTGCTCCGACGCAAGCTCGGAATTGTCTTTCAAGACTTCCGCCTCCTCGAAGATCGCACCGTCGAAGACAACATTGCGTTTGCACTCGAGGTCATCGACACGCCGACGGAGAAGATTCGCGCGAAAGTGAGCCGACTGCTTGGACAGGTCGGCCTCTCGTCGAAGGCGACGAGTCATCCGCGAGAATTGAGCGGTGGCGAACAACAGCGCGTGGCCATAGCGCGCGCATTGGCGAACGACCCGTTCGTTCTGGTCGCCGACGAGCCAACAGGAAATCTCGACGATCGCGCGACGCGAGGCGTCTTTCAACTCCTGCGCGAGATCAATGCAGCGGGGACGGCGGTGGTGATGGCCACGCATGACCTCGAGCTGGTGAAGCGCGCCGACTACCGCGTCCTCGAGATCAATCGCGGACAACTCGTGTACGACTCGGCCGATGAGAAACGTCGCGCCGTGGAGATTACGCCATGAAGCTCGCGCTTCGCGAGGCATTGCGTGGATTCAAGCGCGCGCCGTTGCTCAGCATGTTGAGCGTCACGACGATCGCGTTCTCGCTTTTTGCCTTTGGGCTTTTTTCGCTCGTCGCCCTGAATCTGCGCAACACCTTGCGATCCGTCGAATCGCGCGTGGAGATTCGCGCCTTTCTGGCCGACAGCACCGACGTCGAAGCGATTGCGGGGGCGATGCAGCAAATCGGGACGTATCCCGAAGTTGCGCGCGTTGAGTACATCACGCCCGAGCAGGCGCTGACGCGCGCGAAAAAAGAACTCGGCGAATTCAGCGATGTGTTCGAGGCGGGGTTTCTCCCGGCGTCAATCGATCTCAGATTGCGCGAAGGCTTTCGCGATCCGGAGTCGGTGAAGCGCGTCGCCCAGAAGATCCGCATCTTCCCGTTCATCGATGATGTGCGATTTGGCGAGGAGTGGGTGCAGAAGCTTTACTCCATTCGCAACATCGCCACGGCTGCGGGCATCGTGTTGGGCCTTGCCTTCGCCGCGGTGGCAATCATTGTCATCAGCGCGACAATCCGAATGGCGGTGATGGCGCGGAGCCGAGAGATCGCGATCATGCGTCTGGTGGGCGCGACCGACGGATTCATACGGCGTCCCTTTCTTATCGAGGGATTCGTGAAGGGGGTGTTAGGCGGAGTCCTGGCGCTTTCACTCACGTTCGCGGCCAACTCCCTCATCTCGCGCTACTTCATCCGCACCGACTTCTTTGACCTGCGGTTGTCGCTGCTGGGACTCGTCGGTGGAGCGCTGATCGGAGTGTTCGGGAGCGCGCTGTCGGTCGGGCGACAGGTACGCAACGTTCGATGAAGCGCCTGGCCGCTAGGCGGTTCGCCGGCGTGTCTCGCACGCGCCTAACGATTGCGGCGCTCGGCGTCGTGGTGGCGTTGATGCCACTGGCGGCCGCCACTGGCCAGTCGACGACGGAAGAGCGCCTGCGCCAGCAGCGGGACGAACTCGACGCCATTCGCCGGGAGCGCGACGGTTTGCAACAGCGTCTCCGTGAGCTGCAAGGCAAGGCGCATGACCTGGACGAAGAGACCCGCAACCTGCACCGCCAAGCGGACGCGACATCACGCCTTGTTGCATCGCTCGACAAACAACTCGTCGGCATCAACGCCGAGGTGGACTCGACTAACGTTTCGCTGCAGCGTACGCAACGAGAGGTGGACGGGCGACGCACCGCGCTCAAGCGCCGCGTCGTCGAGGTCTATAAGCGCGGCCCGCTCTACACCACCGAGGCACTGCTGTCGGCGCGTTCGTTCGGAGAGCTGGTCGGACGGTATCGCTACCTCCACGAACTGACGCTTCACGATCGTTCGCTGGTGAATCGCGTGCAGAATCTGTACAAGCAGATCGACGGGCAACGCGCACTGTTGCTTCGACTGCAGGGGGAGTTGGAGCGCAACCGGCAGGACAAGTCCACGGAGGAACGACAGCTCCGTTCACTCGAGGGGCAGCGCGCGCGTTCACTTACGGAAGTCGTGCAGTCGCAAAAGCAGATTCAAGATCGACTCGCGCGCATTCAGCGCGATGAGCAACGCTTGACTCAGCTACTGGCATCGCTCGAGGATGCGCGTCGGCGCGCGGAGGCGCGTCCGAATGCGCCAGCACCGACTGCCAGCACACTCAAGACCTCCGATTTCGGAAAGCTCGAGTGGCCGGTGGAGGGCGACATCCTCTACCGCTTTGGGCGCGCCATCAATCCGAACAACACCGCGATTCGCTGGAACGGCGTGGGGATTCGCGCGACGCAAGGTGCCTCCGTCCGTGCGATCGCTGCGGGCGAAGTGATGGTCGCCGACCCGATCGGCACCTATGGATTGACGGTGATTGTGCAGCATGGCGGCGGCGACTACTCGGTCTATGGATCGTTGAGTCGCAGCGATGTTCGCAAAGGCGACAAGGTCGCAAAGGGACAGGTGATCGGTGCGGTCGGTCGCGCCGACCCGGATATGGATCCGCATCTGCATTTCGAGATTCGCCCAAAGGGGCGCGCGATGGATCCGCTGACGTGGTTGTCGCAGCAGGCGGGCGCCAAGCGATAAGTGGTAGGCGAGCGCTGAGTGGGGGACTAGCTTCCCACTCCCTCCTCTTCCCTCGCTTCTCAGCTGGTCATGTCGCTCCTTGCCCCGTTAGGCGCGCACGTTTCGACGTCAGGCGGCGTCTGCTCCGCGGTTCCGCGCGCGAGCGCCATTGGCGCCACCGCGATGCAGATCTTCACGAAACAAGCCAACCAGTGGAAGGAGCCGTCGCTCAGCGAGGCGGACTGCGCCACGTTCACGATGTCGGCACGCGAGACCGCCGTCACCGTGACCAACGCGCACGATAGCTACCTGATAAACCTCGCGTCGCCTAACGACATGCTGCGCATGCGCTCACTCGTGTCGTTCATGTGCGAGTTGCGGCGATGCGCCTCGTTAGGCCTGGATTTTCTCGTCTCGCACCCGGGCAATTTCATGGACGACCGGGAGCGGGGACTGGAGCGCAATGCGGAGGCGATTGGCATCGCGCTGGAACTCGTCCCGGGGCGAACCAAACTCCTGATGGAGACCACGGCCGGGAGTGGCACCGCGCTTGGCGCGTCATTCGACGAGATGGCTCGCCTTCTGGACCTCATTCCCAAGGAGTCACAGCATCGTGTGGGCGTGTGCATCGACACAGCGCACATCTTTGCCGCTGGCTACGACATCGTGACGAAATACGACGACGTGATGTCGGCGTTTGGCGATGTCATCGGCTTCGAACGTTTAGGGATGATGCACTTGAACGATTCCAAGGCACCGCTCGCGTCACGCAAGGACCGGCACGAGCTCATTGGAGAAGGCGCCATCGGGGAAGGTGCATTTCGCCGGATCATGACGGACGACCGCCTGGAGCGCGTGGCGAAAGTGATCGAGACGCCCAAGGGCGATGAGCCCGAAGTGATGGACAGGAAGATGCTCGATCGGCTTCGCGGGTACGCCGCGGGGTGACGATGGCGCTCACCCCGCGGCCGTCGACGCTAGAACAACACGCGGTACACCAGCGCAAGATTTCGACCGGGGTTCGCCGCGAAGCGCTTGATGCGCGAGGACGCATCGAAGTACCGTGCGTCGCCGATATTGTCGGCACGTAACGTGATCGAATGAACGAGTCCGGCGCGCATCAGCTGCGCGCCTAACGAGAAGTTCACCACTGTGTATGCGGCGGTGGGAATGTCGACACTCCCTCCGCTCACGCGATCCTGCCCGAAGGCGTGACGTATGTCGCTGGAGAGCGTGAACGGTCCCGAATCCCAGCGCACCTCGCCCCCCAGGCGCGCCGCCGGCATGAACGGGAGCGGCGATCCATCCGCGAATCGTCCGCGCACGATGTCGCCGGTTGCGCCCAGCACCACATGCGCGAACCATGTGCCCTCGATGCGTCCTTCGACTCCGCGCAGCGAGGCGCTCGCCTGCGAGTAGCGATTGAGCGGCACCACACCTTCGGTCGTCACAGTGTCCTTCACAATGGTCGGTGCGATGTAGTTCGAGACACGGTTGATATAGGCAGAGAGCTGGGCGTTGACGCGCGAACCGTCGGTTCGCAGCACGGCGTCGATCCCCTGATTGATCTCCGGCTTGAGGCGCGGATTCCCCACATCGTATGTCCCCACGGCGGCGTGAAAGGCGTTGGCGAACAACTCCTCCACCGTCGGTGCGCGAAATGCGCGCGCGGCGCTCATGCCTAACGACACGCGCTCGGCGAACGGAATGGTGACACCAACGGAACCGGACGCGTTGGTGAAGTTGAGCGATCGGGCGGCACCAAACTTCGGATCCCCAGCCTTCGAGGCGATCGAAAGCATGTCCACGCGCCCGCCGACCTGGAAGCGCGGAACCAGCGCGTGCGAGTCATCGCGCGACGAGCCGCCTAACGGGAATTCCTGAAAGACAAAGAGCCCGGCGCCGGCGGTGTTGGCCGCGGGCGTCAGTGCTTCGTCGCCGCTGGCCGCGTACTGCTTGAACATCGCGTTCATGCCGATCGCTCCCTCAACTCGCCCAAACGCCGTCTTCACGCTGCTGTTGAGCGTTTGTGTTGCCAGAAGGAACGAGGTGCCTATACTGCCAGTGTTCTCGATCTCATCGTGCGTGTACCACTGTGCAGACCCATCGATGTGCACGAGGCGAAACGGGGCGTCGCTCCCGCTGCCGAATTCCACCTTCGCGCGAAGCTGGTCGCGATGTCCATCGATCTTTCCACCGAGCTCTGGGTCGTCACCTGACGCCGGGAGACCGTAGCGAAAATCGAAGCGCGATGCAGCGAGACCCGCAGAGAGCGCTCCACCGACATACCCAAGTCCGACTCCGCCAGTGGCGTTGCGAAGGCTCGAGTTCAAGAGGCGCCCCCCTCCGCCAACGTAGCCGTCGCCGCTGCTTCGACCACCACCGCGTATGGCAAGCGCGACTGAACTGCCTAACGGGAAGGTGATCTGTGCCGATGCGCCACCGCCGGGTGTGGCGCGTTCTGCCATCGCCGCCACGGTACCTTGCGCGCGTGAGGGAACCGACGTCGGAATCTCATTCGAGACGACGTTCACCACTCCGCCTAACGCGTTGGTCCCATACAACAGTGACGCCGGTCCGCGCACCACCTCGATGCGGTTCGACGCCAGTGGATCGATCGAGAGCGAGTGGTCGGCGCTGGCTGCGGAGAGATCTCCCGTTCGATCGCCATCGTGGAGCACGAGGATGCGTTCGCCGCTCAACCCGCGGATGATGGGAGTACTCGCCGCCGGACCAGCGTAGCGCATCGCCATCCCTGGTTCCTTGGATAGCGTCTGCGCGACAGATGCGCCGAGCGAACGTGCCAGCTCCTTTCCCGAAAGGTCGATCGTCGATTGCGTGATCCCCATGGCATCGCTCCCACCGGGAGAGGCGGCGACCACGACGCCGCCCAGCCGTAGCACGGTGCGGCGCATGACGATCGTGATCGTTACGTCCGCTCCTGACTCGGGGAGCGTGACCTCCGCGTCGGCGCGCGCGAAGCCGAGGAGGATCGCATCGATGTGATAGTGCCCAGCTGGAAGGCCTCGAAAGGCGAAGGCGCCGCTGGCGTTCGTTGTCGCCACGCGATTGAGCGAGGTGATGATGACCTGGACGTTGGAAAGCGGGACGCCGGCGCTGTCGGTGACAGTTCCAACGAGTGCCGGCACCGGTATGCGATCAGTCGCGCGCGGCGATGCAGCGTGTGTCAGCGACGGGTGAATCGTTAGGCAGGCGAAGAACACCAGCCATGAAGGCATATGGAATGACATGCGCGTATGCTCGATGCACAGATGTCTCCGCGCCGACGGCGCGCAGCGTGCGCGCGGCGCGCATAGGAGCGCGCATCGCGTCGGCGACTAGAGATCGTTAGGGTCTCTGCGAACGCGCCCCCCCCGGTGTGTGGGGGCGCGGAGCTTAGGCGCGCGGCGGTGCGCGTGTGGGTGGCGCCCAGCGGCCGAGACGATGGGGCAGCGTGGTGCGCGTCTCGTACGTGCTGGCCGCGACCGTGACGACCGACGGGAGCAGCGGAAGCGGAGGCGCAACCGCAGCCATTCGAGTGGCGACGCCGCACAACGCGCACCGATCGGGGTGCGCGATGGCGTGCTTGGTCCCCGGCACATCGACGTGCGCCGCGAGCTGGATCGATTCTCCCTGGGCTGCCGGGCGCGCGTCGACGATGGACGCGACGCCGGGCGCAAGCGCCTGCGTTGCCGCCAGGAGCGCGGCAATGAGTCGGAGGAAGAACGATCGCCCGGACATGTTGCGAACCCTAACGGGGGTGGCGGGAGGCGACAACGGTGTGCGGGGAGGGAGAGGCGGCGGGATGGCAGGGGGGTGAGGCGGCCGGGGGAAACGGCGGGACGGCCGGGGGGTGAGGCGGCCGGGGGGCCCCCCCCAATTCCAACATCGCACTTCATCCCACATTTTCGTTCATCATTCGCTTTCGTATCACATCCTTTCGACGCGCCGGACCGACGGCGCGGCACGCGGCTCGTTCACTTCTTCCCTCGCTTCGCGTCATGCGCACCATCGCCGACGTCGCTCCAGACCTCGCTCTTTCGACGCATCCCCGTGCCCTGCTCCGCCGCGGGTCCCCGAGTCCGCGCGCCGCCACCAGTCTCGGGCGAGCATTGAAACGCCGTGCGCGCACGATTGTCGTCTGCGCCGCAATCGCCGGCAGCGCGACAATCGCAACGTCGCGAGCGTTCGCACAGGAAACGCCAACGCAACGCTCCGCGGCCAGCGATGTGGTGCGACGCATGGGCGAACTTCAGAGAAGCGTCAACGCTAATGCGCTCGCCACGCGCCTAACGAGCGCGCCGAATCCGAAGCGCGACGCCGTTGCTGCGCGCGCCAAGGCGCTCTGGGAGTCGGAGCTCCAGGCAATGTCCGACGACATCACCAAGCATCCGGAAGTTGGTTTCACCGAGGAGCGCTCGGTCAAGATGCTCGCCGACTATCTCGAAAAGCATGACTTCAAGGTCGAGATGGGAGTGGCCGGCCTAAAGACGGCGTTCATCGCGCGGTATACCAAGGGAACGCCCGGCCCCAACCTTGGCATCATCGTCGAATACGACGCCCTCCGCGGAACAGTGCGCAACTATCACGGCGACCAGCACTCGGCGCAGGGACCAATCGGGCTGGCCGCTGCCGTCGCTGTCGCAGAGTTCCTGACCAGTACCAAGACGCCGGGCACTGTGACCGTCTACGGAACCCCCGCCGAAGAAATGATGCCACCGCCATCCAAGACCGTGATGCACGAAGCGGGAGTCTTCAACGGCGCCGACGTCATTGTGCGGTCGCACTCGTCCACCGCCACGCAACGCCCTGCACCCGGCTTCGGCACCTGCTGCCTCAACATCGACGGCGTGCGCTACACCTTTTCGGGCGCGCCGGCGCACCAGATGACCGCGTGGGAAGGGCGCGATGCGCTCACGGCGGTGCTCCACCTCTTCCAGGGGATCGATGGCCTGCGCAAGAACATGCGTCCGGAGACACGCATCCAGGGCATCATCACCGAGGGAGGCAAGGCGCCTAACGTGGTTCCCGACCGCGCCGTCGCCGACTTCTACATTCGTTACCCCGACGAAGTCTACCTCGGCCAGGTCAGCGCGATGATCGATGACGTCGCGCGTGGCGCCGCCCTCGCGACGGGCACCAAGGTGAAGATCGACCACTATGGCAAGATGCGCGACGGAATCTCCACGTCTGCCCTGAACGAAGTCGCCTTCGCCTACTTGAAGAAATTCGGCGCCACGCGCGTCGAGAACGAACCGGGAAAACCGCAAGGGTTCGAGGAGACCGGGAGTGTCTCGCGCGACATTCCGGGCGCAGGGTTCAGCGCGTTCACATCAACGGGCGGCTATCACACATATGAAATGGAAGCCGATGCGCTCACGGATATCGGGCACACCGGCTTCCGGATTGATGCGATGGCGATGGCGGCGCTGCTCACAGACTTCGCCACCGATGCTGACTTTCGCGCCAAGGTGAAACAGGAGTTCACCGGCACCAAGGCGCTGTTCGGCGATTACGTGACGGCGCTTCACAAGGCCTACCCGCTTCCTCCAGTGAAAGAGCCGTAGAAGCCATCTCACAAATGGGCGCCGGCTTCTGGCCGGCGCTGCGCGCCGGCGCGCCGCCGACCATTTATGAGATGGCCTGTAGCCGTGCGCGGTGCCCAACGGGAGCGTCAGATCGTGACCTTGGCGCTCCCCCACCCTGCCGGATCCTTGTCCTCCTCATGAAGGGCGTCGAGATCGACCACGATCTTGTCGCCCTCTTTTCTCACCGTGAACCGATCCATCGCGCGCGTCGCGCGCCCGGAAATGAATTGCCCGTCGGGGCGGTACTTCGACTTGTGCTTCGGACACTGGAACTGCCCGGCGCCCTCGTTCCAACGGAGCGCGGTGTTCTGATGCGGACACGAGAGCGCGAACGCATACACACTCCCCTGATAGCGCACCAGAATCACTTCGTTCGACTTGTCGATCTGTACGCCGTCGGCCGCTGGGATCGCGTAACTCACGCTATTGCGCGAGCGAGCGGCGGGCTCGATGAGCGGGGGGAGCATCGCTTCTGCCGCGGTCGGTACGAATCCTTGCGCGACGAGAACGCCGAGTGCGGCGGCGACGGTGCCGAGGAATCTGCGGCGGTCTGGCGCTATTTCGCAGTGGCCACACTCCCCATCATGCGAGGTGGCCTCGGAAGGCTTCAGGGACATTCTTTGGGGGGGAAGAGGTCTGTGCCGCACCACGTCCGACGGTCGATGTCGCAGGCGCGCGATCGGAGAGTAGGCGGCCGACTTTAATACACCGTAAACGACAAAATCCCGGTGCCCGTATCTCCTCATGAGATATCTCACGCCACTGGTCGCTTGCAGGCGGCACCGAATGCGACGTGACCGCTCGCGTCGGGCAACTCCCCAGTTTTGCGTGGAAATCTGCCCTGTAACCCGCAGCTGAAAGTCTGCTAACTTATTGCGCATGAAACGCATCGACGCGCTCGACTATCACGAGCAGCCGAAGCCGGGAAAGATCGCGGTCGTTCCGACCAAGCCGCTGAACAATCAGCGCGATCTCTCGCTCGCGTACTCACCTGGAGTCGCGGAACCGTGCTTGGAAATACAGAAGAATCCTGACGACGCGTACCGCTACACCTCCAAGGGAAACCTTGTCGGGGTCGTCACGAACGGAACGGCGGTGCTCGGTCTGGGGAACATCGGAGCCTTGGCGGGAAAGCCGGTGATGGAGGGGAAAGGAAACCTCTTCAAGCAGTTCGCCGACATCGACGTCTTCGACCTCGAAGTCGGGTCGGAAAACCCGGACGACGTCATTCGCTTCTGTCAGCTCCTCGAGCCCACGGTGGGCGGAATCAATCTGGAAGACATCAAGGCGCCCGACTGTTTCTATATCGAGGAGACCCTTCGGAAGACGATGAAGATTCCCGTCTTCCACGATGACCAGCACGGGACGGCGATCATCTCCGGGGCGGCGTTGCTCAATGCCCTCGAAGTCGTGGGGAAGAACATCGCCGACGTGCGGGTCGTGTTCTCCGGGGCCGGCGCGTCCGCGATTGCGACAGCCGGCCACTACGTCCGGTTAGGCGTTAAGCAGGAACACATCATCATGTGCGACAAGGCGGGCCCGATCTACAAGGGGCGCACCGAGCACATGGATCCGTACAAGGCGCGTTTTGCCAACGAGACCGAAGCGCGCACGCTGAAAGAGGCGCTTGTCGGCGCGGATGTTTTTGTCGGTTTGTCGGCCGCCGGCGCGGTGACCGGTGGGATGCTCCTGGGGATGGCGCGCGATCCGATCATCTTCGCGTTGGCCAATCCGGTGCCGGAAATCCTTCCGGAAGAAGTCAAGGCAGCGCGTGGCGATGCCATCGTTGCCACGGGGCGCTCAGACTACGCGAACCAGGTCAACAACGTCCTCGGATTCCCGTTCATTTTCCGCGGCGCGCTCGATGCTCGCGCAACGGAAGTGAACGAGGAGATGAAGATGGCAGCGACCCGCGCGCTGGCGGCGCTGGCTAAAGAAGAAGTGCCGGAGTCGGTGTCTGCGTTGTACGGTTTGCGTACGGTGAAATTCGGCCGCGACTACTTGATTCCGTTTCCGTTCGACCCGCGCGTGCTGTTGTGGGTGGCGCCGGCAGTCGCGTGGGCGGCGGTCGCCAGCGGCGTTGCGAAAGAGTTCGTCGATGTCGACGCCTATCGCGAGCAGCTCGAGGCGCGATTGGGGCGGGCGCGCGGCATCATTCGCGGAATCATCAATCGCGCGGTGCGCGATCCGAAACGTGTCGTGCTTCCCGAAGGTGAGCAGCGCAAGATGATTCGCGCCGCTCGCGTCCTCGTCGATGAGGGAATTGCGCAGCCGATTCTCCTCGGCAACGAGGATGCGATTCGCCGTTCGGCGCACCACGATGGTATTTCGCTCGAAGATATCGACATCGAAGATCCTGGGACGTCGCCACGTCGCGATTCGTACGCGCACTTCCTGTGGGAGCGCCGCCAGCGAAAGGGATTGTCGTTAGGCGAGGCACAGCGACGGCTCTACAGCGGCAACTACTTCGGGAATGTCATGGTGGCGCGAGGCGATGCCGACGCAGTGCTCACCGGCATGACGACGACATATCCCGAAGCGCTGCGCCCTGCCCTCGAGGTGATCGGCGCGCACGGGCGAAAGGGATTGGTGAGCGGCATGTACATGCTCGTCTTCTCGCAGCACGTCGTCTTTTGTGGCGACACGACGGTCAACATCGAGCCGAGTGCCGAGCAGTTGGCGGAGATCGCGTACGCGGCCGCGCGCATCGTTCGCACCTTCGGCCAGACGCCGAAAGTTGCGATGCTGTCATTCTCGAATTTTGGATCGGTGCGTCACCCCGAAGCCGATCGTGTCGCCGCGGCGGTCCAGTTGCTGCGCCAACGTGATCCTTCGCTGATGGTCGACGGCGAGATGCAGGCAGACACCGCCGTGAACGAAGCGGTGCTTCGCGAGGCGTACTCGTTCAGCGCACTCAAGGAAGCCGCCAACGTCTTGATTTTCCCGAACTTGAGCGCCGGCAACATCGCGTACAAACTCCTTCGCGAATTGGGCGGGGCCACCGCCATCGGACCAATTCTGGTCGGGATGGCGCATCCTGTGCATATCCTCGAACAAGGTGCCGACGTGCAAGACATCGTCAACATGGCGGCCGTCGCCGTCATGGACGCGCAAGGGCGCGCGCAAACTGTTGAGCGGGAGTTCCACCCGCCCGGCGGAGCGCGCGCATTCTCGTTCCTCTAACCGCTCATGAGTCGTCGTCCCGACATCAACCGGGTCGCACACATTTCGCGCCCTCTTACTTCGCTATAGGCATGACACCCACGACTTCACCTGCTACGTCGACTGGTCTCGAGCAACAAGGACTCGCTCCAGTCGGAACCGTTCACTGGAATCTGCTGGCGCCAGCGCTGTTTCAGGCGGCGATCGAGCGGCGCGAGGGAACGCTCGCCGACATGGGGCCCTTCGTCGCGGTGACGGCACCGCACACCGGCCGCTCGCCTAACGACAAGTTCGTCGTGCGCGAATCATCGACCGAAGCCGATGTCGATTGGGGCAAGGTGAATCAGCCGATCAGTGAGGAGCACTTCTCGCAGCTGCTCGCCGATGTGCAGCAATACCTGAGCGGGCTGGACGACCTGTACGTGCAGGATCTGTACTGCGGCGCCGATGCCGGGCATCGCCTGAGTGTGCGCTATGTGACGCCCAACGCGTGGCATGCGGCGTTCGTGCGGAACATGTTCATTCGTCCGGCCACCGAAGAGCTGGCGCAGTTCGCGCCGAACTTCACCGTGCTGCACGCGCCCGAGTTTGCGGCCTCGCCCGCGACGCACGGCACGCGCACCGGTACGTTCATCGTGTTGCACCTGGCGAAGCGCACGATCCTTATCGGTGGGACACGTTACGCCGGTGAACTCAAGAAGGCGATGTTCACCGTCATGAACTACCTGATGCCGAAGCGGGGCGTGCTCTCCATGCACTGCTCGGCCAACATCGGAAAGGACGGCGATACCGCGCTCTTCTTCGGGCTCTCGGGGACGGGCAAGACGACACTGTCCGCGGACCCCGCGCGTGGGCTCATCGGCGACGACGAACATGGCTGGTCCTCCGACGGCGTCTTCAATTTCGAGGGCGGATGCTATGCGAAGGTGATCAACCTTTCGCCGGAGCAGGAGCCCGACATTTTTGCCACGACGCAGATGTTCGGCACGGTGTTGGAAAACGTCGTGCTCGATCCGATCGATCGGCGCGTGCAATTCTCGAATCAGACGATCACGGAAAACACCAGGGCGTCGTACCCGCTGCACTACATTCGCAACTTTGTGCCGAGCGGGCGCGGTGGACACCCGAAGAACATTGTCTTTCTGACGGCGGATGCTTTTGGCGTGTTGCCTCCGATCTCGCGCCTAACGAGAGAGCAGGCCATGTATTATTTCCTGAGTGGCTATACGGCCAAGGTGGCCGGCACCGAGCGCGGTGTCACGGAGCCGCAGGCCACGTTCTCGTCGTGCTTCGGCGCCGTCTTTCTCGTCTGGCACCCGACGAAATACGCGTCGATGCTCGGGGAACTGATCGACAAACATGGCTCGCGCGTCTGGTTGGTGAACACGGGTTGGAGCGGAGGACCGTACGGCGTCGGGTCGCGCATGAAGTTGTCGCTCACGCGGGCGATGGTGCGCGCCGTGCTCGATGGGACGCTCGAGAAGGCCGAGACGGTCACGCACCCCGTCTTCGGGCTCCACATGCCGACGTCGGTGCCCCATGTGCCTAACGACGTGTTGGATCCGCGGCGCACCTGGAGCGATGGCGCCGCGTATGACGCGCAGGCGGCTAAGCTCGCGGCGATGTTCAAGACGAACTTCGAGAAATTCGGCAGCGTCGACGCCGCAATCGCCGGAGCGGGCCCACGGTAACCGCTCGCGTCCTCTACGGCGCGGTTTGAATCCCGCAATCGGCCGCTTGGCAACAGCGCGAT
>JBGAKW010000043.1:0-15720 GCA_044224185.1 Gemmatimonadaceae bacterium
TGGACGATGCACCAGTCGTGAAGCTCATCAACGCGATCCTCACGGACGCGGTGAAGCGCGGCGCCTCGGACATCCATTTCGAGTGCTTCGAACACGAACTGCGCGTGCGCTACCGTATCGACGGCGCGCTGCAGGAAGTGATGAAGCCGCCCATGAAATTGAAGGCCGCGCTCATCTCGCGCTTCAAGATCATGGCGCAGTTGAACATTGCCGAACGACGCGTCCCGCAAGACGGGCGCATCAAACTAAAGATGGGCAACAAGGTGATCGACGATCGCGTGTCGACACTGCCCACGCTCTTCGGCGAGAAGGTCGTGCTCCGAATCCTCGACAAGGGGAACCTGACGCTCGACCTGGAAAAGTTCGGCATCGAGCCTCGCGCAGAGCGCGAGCTGATGGAAGCCGTCTCGAATCCTTACGGAATGGTGCTGGTCACCGGACCGACGGGGTCAGGAAAAACGACGACGCTGTATTCGGCGCTGTCGAAGGTCAACAACATCGACGTCAACATCATGACGGCGGAGGATCCCGTCGAGTACAACCTCTTCGGGATCAACCAGGTGCAAGTCCGCACCGAGATCGGGATGACGTTCGCCGCGGCGCTGAAGGCGTTTCTCCGCCAGGATCCGAACATCATCATGGTCGGCGAAATTCGAGATCTCGAGACCGGCGGCATCGCGATCAAGGCGGCGCTCACGGGGCACTTGGTGCTCTCGACGTTGCACACGAACTCCGCGCCAGAGACGGTGACGCGTCTCTTGGACATGGGACTCGAACCGTTCAACGTCGCGAGCGCGCTCAACCTCATCTTGGCGCAGAGGCTCGTTAGGCGCATATGTCCGCGTTGCAAGGTGAAGTACACGCCCGACGAGACCGAGTTAGGCGGTGCGAAGGTGAAGTCGTCGACCACGTTTCGCGAGCTCCGGTTTACGCAGGAAGCGCTCGATGACGCCAAGGCGCGCGCCAGCGCCGAAGCGGCACCGCACCTGGGCGAGCTGTCGCTCGACTCGCGCATCGGTGACATCCCGTTCTTCAAGGGACGTGGGTGCGACGAGTGCGCGGGGACAGGACTGCGAGGTCGGCAAGGTCTCTACGAAGTCATGTTCATGACCCCTAACCTGCGAAAGCTGATCCTGATGAACGTCGGCGCGCAGGAAATCCGTGATGCGGCGATCGAGGAAGGCATGCTCACGCTGCGCATGGACGGGTGGCTCAAGGTCCTGAAGGGCATCACCACGCTCGAACAGGTCATTCGCGAAACGAGCGCGTAGCGTTCGAACGTGCATCGCTTTTGAGCGGTGCGCGGGAACGTGCAGCCGGGCGCGGGAACGCGCAGCCGGACGTCGGAACGCGCTCGCGCGCGCGTGAAGGCAGGGTGGGGAAGGGTACGGCGGGTGGTCGGTGCGCACGGCAATGAGGTGTTTCTCATCACTCCGTGACTCCAGACCGTCGCAAGACGTCCACAGAGTGAAGAATCAGCGCTTCGTCGAGTTCGAGGCCTCACACTCGTCCATTTCCAGATCGCATCGATGACACGTCCAGCCGCAGCGCCCAGCGTCAACCTCCGTTCGCTGCTCGAGGAAATGATCGAGCGCAACGCGTCTGACCTACACGTGACCGCTGGAGAGCGCGCGAAACTCCGTGTCGACGGCGACATTGTCAACTCGAATGCAGAGTATGTGTTGTCACCTAAGGATACTCTGCAGCTCGCGTATTCGGTGCTGACCGAAAACCAGAAGAAGCGCTTCGAGATGGAGGACGAACTCGATTTCTCCTTCGGCATCCAGAACCTCGCGCGCTTCCGCGGCAACTGCTTCAAGCAGCGCGGCTGCATCTCGATGGTCATCCGGCAGATCCCATTCACCATCAAGACCTTCAATGACCTCGGCCTTCCGGCGGTCATTTCGCGCATGAGCGACAAGCCGCGCGGACTGGTCCTCGTGACGGGGCCGACGGGATCCGGAAAGTCGACGACCCTCGCGGCCATGATCGACAAGATCAACCGCGAGCGCAAAGGACACATCATCACCGTCGAAGATCCGATCGAGTTCATCCATCGCCACCAGGGATGCATCGTCAATCAGCGGGAAGTCGGCACCGACACCAAGACGTTCGCCAACGCGCTCAAGTACGCACTGCGCGAGGACCCGGACGTGATTCTCGTCGGCGAAATGCGCGACCTCGAAACGATCCAGGCGGCCCTCACGATCGCAGAAACGGGTCACCTCGTCTTCGCCACGCTGCACACGAATTCCGCGGCCGAGGCGATCAACCGCATCATCGACGTCTTCCCGAGTCACCAGCAGTCGCAGGTGCGCGCGCAGCTCGCCTTCGTGCTCGAGGGCATCGTGACGCAGACACTCCTCCCGCGTGCGCGCGGACGCGGACGTGTGCTCGCCGCCGAAATCCTCGTCATCACGCCGGCCATTCGCGCGCTCATCCGCGACGACAAGGTGCACCAGATCTACTCGCTCATGCAGTCCGGCAAGAAGTTCGGCATGCAGACGCTGAACGATGCGCTCTATCAGTTGTACGTCGCCCGAGAGGTGACGGAGGAAGAATGCCTGCGCACGTCGAGTGATCCTAACGAGTTCCTACGAATGATTGGACGTACGCCGATCAACGACGATGCGCCCGCCGATAATAAGAACGGGCGCGCCATGGCCGGCACACGCAAATAGACCACGCTCTCACGCACCGTTTTCGCACACCGTTTTCACGCGCCGTTTTCACGCACCGCTTCACGTAACGTTTCAACGCCGCTCTGCTCGCGCAGCGCACCGAAGGACTGAGGACCGAGAATGCCAGCATTTACGTACACTGCGCGCACCGCCAACGGCGAACTGCGCACCGCGACCATCGACGCGCCCTCTCGCGAGGATGTGGTCGCGCAGCTGCGTCGCCAACGCTTGTCCGTGGTGAAGGTCGATGAAGATGCAAAGCCCAAGAAGACCAAGGGCAGCATCAAGATGCGCGACATCGTCATCTTCACGCGTCAGTTCTCGACGATGATCAATGCGGGTCTCCCGCTGGTGCAGGCGCTCGACATTCTCGCCAAACAAACGGAGAACAAGGCGCTTGCCGAAGTGACCCGCGCCGTCGTCTTCGACGTCGAGTCGGGACACACGGTGGCCGACGCACTCGCGAAGCATCCGAATGCCTTTTCGGAGCTTTACGTGAACATGGTCGCCGCCGGTGAAGCAGGCGGTATTCTCGACACGATCCTGATGCGTTTGGCGACGTTCATGGAAAAGAACGACGCCCTCGTACGCAAAGTGAAAGGGGCGATGATCTATCCCGCCGTCATCATGGGTGTCGCGGCGATCGCCATCATCATCCTCCTCATCTTCGTCATCCCGGTTTTCGAGAGTATGTTTGCGTCGGTGGGACTTCCGCTCCCGCTCCCGACGCGCGTGGTCATCGCGTTGTCGCGTTTCTTGAAGGGATACTGGTGGGCGGTTGGCGCCGGAGCCTTTGGCCTCTACGCGCTTACCAAAAAGTACTACGCGACTAACGACGGCAAGCGAAAGATCGATCGTGCCCTGCTTAGCTTTCCCGTGTTAGGCGACGTCTTGCGCAAGTCCGCCGTGTCGCGTTTTACGCGCACGTTAGGCACCTTGATCTCCTCGGGCGTCTCGATTCTCGACGGCCTCGAAATCACGGCGAAGACGGCGGGTAACCGCGTCATCCAGGACGCCATCATGGCGTCGCGCGCCAGCATCGCCGGCGGCGACACGATTGCTGCACCACTCGCCAAATCGTCCGTCTTCCCACCGATGGTCATCTCGATGATCGCCGTTGGTGAACAGACGGGTGGTCTCGACGAAATGCTGACGAAGATCGCCGACTTCTACGATGAAGAAGTCGATGCGGCGGTGAGTGGATTGCTCTCGTTGTTGGAGCCCGTGATGATCGTGTTCCTTGGTATCGTCGTCGGCGGCATGGTCGTCGCGATGTACCTCCCGATCTTCGACATGATCAACGCGGTGCAGTAAGGGGGACGGAGTCGCGCGGGGACGCGCGACTCCTTCGACAATCCAAGCCCACGAGTGGGCGAATCCTAACGCAGAGATGAAGTTGGGACTCCGTCGATGATTGAAGATGAGACTTTGATGTTGTAGTTGAGACATCGCTCGAAGTACTTCAATTGGAACGACTTTGGACGTTCATGCGCGCGCGGACTCGGTTGACGGGGCCGCGCGCGTTGCTTTTCTACGGGCGAGGTGAGGCTGTTTGCGCACCCTCAAATAGCCATAACCATCCGGCGCCGTGCACCGTTGCACCCGGCCTCCGCGTCGTGAAGATGAGACTCAGGCACTGTTGTTCTTGAGACTTCCCTCAGCATCTGCCTTCGGGCCGTTCTGGCCGCATGATGCAGTCAACTCCTTGAAGCAGAAGACGTTCTGGTGAGGGTGTGAGACCCAGAACTGGCGAGCACTCGGCAGTCTCGAGATCAATGATGCCTCACAAGCTCGGGAGGTACATCGCTAGTAGCGTGTACGCGACGCACGCGTTCTTTGCGTGAAGATGAGACGACATCCGGCGTGAACTTGAGACGCCATTACTGAACATGAGACCATCTAGGGGTTTCGGATCCCGTGGAGCGGCTTCCGCCGAGGGGCAGCGCTCAGGCTCTGGGCGTGTTGGGGTCCGAACAGCTTGACGCGAGGAGCAGACGCACCCGTCTACCAACCCCACCGAGGCAGCGGATTCTCGGTCGGCCCGATGACGCGCAGCATGCGGGTCGAGCGCTCCCAGTCGACGGCGTAGCGCAGACACGTCTGGCAGACATGGAGCCAGTTGGATTTCTCGGCGCTCATGTCGATAGGGGTGCCGCACGCGGGGCACTCCCATCGGAGCGGGAGCTCTGGCAAGTCGGCGCGTTGGGGTAGGTCTGTCATGGGTCGGTGAGTCTGCGGGCGAGAGGACCAGCGCGGAGGGTGCCGGTCGAGCGATGGGTGAGCGATGGATCGATCATCGAACAATCCGCGGAGCGATTCGCGCCGCGAATCAATCCACGGCGGCAAACCCCTCGCCGCCATCGATCAGGGGTGAGCGCATGTTGCACACGTCAGCCAGAGGTGACGGCACCCCTGCGGCGGCGCTCCCGCGGACGATCTCCTCGGCACTTCCCCTTCCGGGCCGGAGCCTCGGGTAGTCGAGAGCCTCGGGAGAGATTGGCGGAACTCGCTATGTTTCAATGATTTGCAAATGTCTCACGATACTCTTCAGTCGAAATCGGTCGGGGTGCGCTTTGCGGTCCTGTCGCTGCCGTCCGAATTCACTCAGAACACATCCCGAAGGAAATCCGAAGGTACCTGCAGCGGTCGGAGGCGCAAGGTTGAGAAGAGCGTCAGCGGGCGCCGCCAGCCCGCGCGTCGCCTCGGCAGGGTGAGGCTGGGGTGGGCCGTGTGCCGCAGCCCAACGCCGCGAGGATTTCGAGGGAGCCGGCGATCAGGCGGCCAGCCAGTCCGCTCCGCGGGCCTCCATGTTCTGAAACGAAAGTGCCGTTTGCTTTCAGAATCGACGGGATGAGTCACGGATCATTTCAGAATCCGACGTATTCTGAAACGAAAACAAGCTTTGCTTTCATAATGGTGTCGATCCACGGGACTGGGAGGCTCGGCGCGGACATAGCGACGTCGAGGGCTTCTGGATAGGTTCGCGGCGCTTCGGTGGCGTTAGGTGGCCATCGCGAACGCTGCGTACCGCCCATCCTCCAGCAGTCGTGCCTCTCCGAGTGGGCAACGGCGCACGCGGGCGCTTCAAGCTGACCGCCCCGACCAACGTCTTAACGAGTGGAGGGATCGTACGGCTCCCGCGCGCAGTACCCCGCACCGCTGAGGTGCTCGAGGAGGACCTCAAGGGTCGTCTCCCGCCGGCGATCTCGCCCGAACGTGTACGCACGGCGCGTGCCGTCAGCCGCAACGAAGTACCGGGTGTTGGCCTGCGGGCTGCCTAACGCGAGCCGGTGGGCCCGGCCGCCGGTGAACTTGGCGTCGTGGACGCGCCAGGTCGTCCCGTCCCGATCCACGAGGTAGAGGGCGTCGCCACTGCGATCAAGGAAAGGGTCGGGCATGTCCAACGAGAGTCGGGTCGTTTAGTTGCCGTTTCAGTCGGCGGCGGCCCCGATCCCCAGCACAAGGCAATCGGCGCAGAACCATGGCCCGGGGGCGGTGGGGCCGTAGAGGACGTGATCGGGCCCGTGCCCGTTCGCGCAGGTCACTGGCGTCGCCGTCAGAACGCGGTGAGAGAACCGATACGTGTCCCGGTCGGTCGCCACGGCGGCGATGTGGTCGAACTCTCCGCCCGCAGCGCCATGTACGGTCGGCTCGGGGGGCAGAGCCGCGGACTGGGCGATCAACAGATAGGGCACTGGAGGGCCGACGACCGGGATCGGCGTCTCCGCCAGGTCGGAGCGCAGGTAGACCAGTCGAGGCGCTGCAGTATCCACAAACCGCTGTCCTGTAGGGGCGGAGCACGATGTCGAGCGCGCCAATATAGCGCTCTGCGACCGTGGATCCGCGCCTTGCGGGACGCCCGATAGAACCGAGACGTTAGAGCACCGGGCCGACGATGTCGTGTCCGCGCTTTGGAGGCTGCCCGCCGTGTCGACCGCCCGTATCCCGCTGAGTCCTCGCGAGACCTGCAATGGACACCCCGTGGGGGTCCTGCTCCGCGCCATGGGAATTCCCGAAGTGGAGGTCCTCAGCTGGCTTCGGACCCCTGATTGCCGCCGGGGGGATCTGCGCGCGGACTGGGGCGGGCAGATTGAACAGCGGTACGGACTCACCCCTGACGACGTCCAAAGACTCCTTCAGATCGGGCAATCCCGCGCGATAGCGTAGTCCGTCAGGGATCGGGGGAGAGCCACTCGCCTCTTCTGCCGACGGTGGCAATATGGTCGAGACAGACGGCGATCAACAACGATTTTCACTCGTTAGGCCGAAGGCAATACGTTTGTGATGCCTGTCAAAAGGCTTCTAGTTCAAGCCGTCAGAAAACTTCTGCATGACCGCGAGCGGAGTGCGGTCGTCCAGAAGTTTTCTGACGATCCCGGATGTCTTTTGACTGGGAGTGTGCCGCGCCTAACGAGGGCGTGTCATGCGGGCGAATGGTGATATCAGGCTCCTGCCCCTCCGTTGCACCCAGACGACCTAGGACGGCAGGGGCGCGGCGGAGGCTCTGTCGTCCCAAGTCTGTCCGGTTCTTCAGTCGGGCTTGGTGAAGCCCCCATTGACGGCTTCGAACAGAGCCTGAAAACGGTCTAGGGTTGCGTTTTCGAACTTCTTCGGGGGATGGCTGGCGAGATATGAGGCGGGGAGATAGTGGTTGAACCCCCCGGGCTCACGCAGCACGATCCCCTTTTCCTTCAGGCATCGACCGATGCGTTCAACAATCCGGGCACCCTCTGGCAGATCGGACGCCTGAATCTTCACAGCGCCAAGTTTCTGCGAGTATGCGGCGTTGAACCAGATTAGGTACTCTGAAACTTCAAACAGATCCTCAATATCGGTGCTGGGCGGGACGCTACCATCGCCCGACGTATCGGATGACTTCTTCTTCGCGACGCTGCCTGCCGGGGCACGGAACATCCCGAAGTTCATCACGTGCTTTTCATGCACGATCTTCTCGCGCTGGAGATGCTGTATGCGCTGATGAGGAGCGCCGCCGAAGTCATGCATCACCACAGATTCAAGCTGGTTTCCTCCGAGAAGAGCGATGAACGTCGCCACATTATCCAAGCCTCCCGTGGGGACGATGGTCACATCTTGGCGGAGCCCAGTCCGGCCAAGTGCTTCGAGCGCAGCGGACATCTGCTGCAAAAAGATCAGGTCTGTCGGTCCTTCCACCAGCAAGTTGCGCTTCGATATGAACAGGTTTTGGGCGATGGTGTAGCCGAGGGCCGCCTGCAGGGGGAAGACTGTTTTGGGGTCAGAGCCGGTGACGTCATCCGTTACTGTCGTTCCGATGTCTTTCCGATCCTCGACGAGCCGAACCTGGTTCAGCCGGTCGCTATGCACCATGAACGGTGAATGCGTTGTGTAAAGGGTCTGATGTTTCTTGGCCAAGTCGTCGATGTAACGGAGAAAATCCGACTGGGCGAGTGCGTGAAGATTGAGCCCGGGCTCATCGAGCAGCAGCGCCACGCCCTTGTCCGTGCCGAGCTGCTGTTTCACGCTATCGAACCACACAAGGAAGCTGAAGAACCAGATAAATCCGCGACTGCGCTGATCGAAACTGACTGTGACGCGATGTCGCTTGTTAAAGATGCGGATCTCAAGGTTGGGACCATTGTTGAAGGGGAGCTGCTCTCCCGGAGTAGCCCGCACGTCGATGCGCACCTCGAGCTGGTCGTTCTGTTGCCAATACTTGAAAACGCGATCTGTCACCTTGTTCGAGAATGCTTCCAGCTTCGCGACGATAGACTCATAAGTCGTTGAAGCGAGAAGTTCATCAAGATCGACCTTCGCCATCCGAAGCAGGCCAAGAACTGCATGGTCCTCGCCCTTGAGGGCCGCCTTTTCGCCTTGTGCGTGCTGCTGAACACGCGACTTCAGAGACGCGAGGTTCATCCTCCCGGGCAGCAGACGATAGTCGTCGAAGTACACGAATCGCGGAAGAAGCGGCTCGAGGTGCTTCTTCCAGATTTCGTGGTCAGCGCCGCTCCAACTCTTTCCCATCTTTCCGAACCTGGTGTTTAGACGTCCCAGGAACGCTTCCTCCTCCGGAGATCGCGGAGAAGTGTCGTTCAGTTTGTTGATGATGCCACGAACAGAGTCGACTCCCTGACACTTCGTGATGATCTCCTCTGACATCCCGAGGGTGTTGAGAATGTGCTCCGCGAAAACCTTCTCTTCACCTCCCAGCGATATGACGACCGAGTTGTCGAAGGTGTGGGACACAGAGAACCTGGAGTTTCGCAGGACCCTCGCCCCAATTTCCGCGTTGACTGCGTCTATTTCCGACGCGTCGATTTCATATACAATGTTGACGGCGACGGCAGGGCTGTCTGGGTGTCGTTCTTCGTAATCGTTGAGGAAAGCGCGGGGATAGTCCATCTCCTTGCTGTACTGGGCTCCGCTATTGTCTGCCGGTCGCGATTTGTACAGCGCCTGCAGGAATGCGGATTTGCCGGCCTCGTTCTGACCAACGAAGACGGTGACATTCGGATCAATCGTGACCACACCACTGTCAGCAATCGATTTGAAGTTTGTTACCTGCGTGCTGACAATGCGCATCTCGAAGTTCCTCGGGCTAGGTGCCGTCGTGCGGCACAATGGCTAATGGTTGGTTCGAAACCCGCGGATGCACCCGGTCTAGTTGATGACCGGTCGGCCTACACCGCGGCAGCACCTGCATTCGAGCGGACGTGAAAATACTAAGGGGGGCCGACTGGGGCGCGGCTAGAGCGCAACTACCCGGGCAGGCCGCCCTTTCGCGAACCCCTCCACGACCCACCGATCCACCCGTCGCCGGGCCTCCGCCCGATCCCCGTTCTCCCGCGCCTCCTCCGCGGATGCGATGGCTTCCGCCTGTCCCCGGAGAACCTCCATCACCTCTGGCCTCCCGATCAACAGCTCGACGTTTCGGATGTACCACCAGGCGACGGCGTCGCTTCGCCCCCGCGCTCTCTCCCGCGCCGCTCGGGTGCGGGCGCTGCGGGCCGCTAGTTCCGACCGGAGCGCCATCTTTCGCATGGCCAGCATCATGGCCGCCTCACCCCCCCCACCGCGGGAGATCGCGTTCTTCAGGTAAAGCCTGTATTTCGGGGAGCATACCGGACGAGCGGTCCCAGTCCACCCTGGCGCGCCGGCACGGACAATCCTTCACCCCGTTGCTCGTTGGGGCACTGATCTCGAGTGGCTAAACCAGTTGGCGCAGTACAACTGCATGCGAAGTTCACGGGGCGACGTCTTAGTGCCTGTGGATCGGGCCTCACACGAGAAAAGACTGCGCAAAGTTTCCTCGATGCCTCTCAAGCACACTACCCGAGGGCTCAGATGCGCCGCCCGCGATGGACGGGCACCTGAGCCTAACGCTTAGCAGCGACGAACAATTCGGAGCATGCATCTCGTGTCGTGAGCACGAGCTGCGTGGAGCCGCATACGCGCCCTACCCCTCGATCTTCGGAAACGGTTCCTCGCGGCTCCCTTTCCCACGCCACTCAATTGTCGTCACTTCCTCATTGGCGATGAAGGCGTTCCACGACTTGATGACGAGTGCCGCCGCGTACGGACCGCGCATCTGGTGCGACCGGCCGTCGCGTCCGTCGGTGCGCCGAAGCCGCCGACGTAGGACGAACGCAGGATGATTCCGCCCGATGTTGGCACCCTCTTGCACCGCCTCCAACCACTCGTCGGCCTTCCGCGGCTTTTTCTCGCGCGCGAGGGTGTAGACGAGCGCGATGATGCTTTGCGGCGTGATCTCGTTCGACGCATAGACGCGCTCCACCGCCTCCACGACGCCCGGGTGCTCCTCGAGCGTGCGCTTGAGTTCCGCGTGCGAAACCGCGCGCCCGCTCGTCAACTCGCTGTCGTGTTCGTAGTGCCAGAGCCATTTTAGGGTCGCCGCGAGGCGGCGCGAGGCGCTGCTATTGCCCCCCTGCATGGTGAGTACATCGGAAAAGCTGCGCGAGCGCCCGGTGTCGACCATCTCGATGGCGCCCGCCGGCACGTTGCGCGCGATCCAGAACATCTGCGCCTTACCCGACTTCGCGACCGCCGCGAGGCGATGCTGCCCGTCCTGCAGCACCCCGCCGGTGCCCAGCTTGATGGTCTCTGTGGTCTCGGCCGACCGCCAGTTGCCGGCGAGCATGTCGGTCGCGAACCGGTCGACTTGGGACTCGTTCAATTTGCGGTTCTGGCCGCCGCGCTCGAGGAGCTCGGTGGCTTGTTCGGGCGTGACCTTCGTGAGCGCGATGTCGATCTTCGGGGCCATGGGGACTCTCAAGGGACTTGAGAGCTTGGTGGCATACGACTCCATGCCCGCAGGGGTGACCTTCGTGAGCGCGATGTCGATCTTCGGGGCCATGGGGACTTGAGGGAGAGAGGGGCGCGCCATACGACCCATGCCTCGCAGGGGAGAAAGGCACAGAGCCGCCCGCAAGGTCGGGCACGCGCGGGGAGGAGGGCGCGTGGCCCTGCTGCGGGGAGACGCAGGATCGTCTCGGAAGTTTGGCGCACCTGACTCCCGATGTACACCCTGCGCTGGTGTGGACGACACCAGAGTTTCCAACGAGGAGACGATGCCGCCGAGGACGTCGAGGGAGCCGAACGCGATGAAGGCGACGCGCCGGGGCGTCGTCTCACGCGGCGTTTGACCCTCGGGTCACAGCTCTTTACTCGCCCGCGCGCTGCCGTTGTCGCCAGGCCGCGACGGCCTCCTCCACCAATTGACTGACACTGGTCTCCATCTCCACCGCCGACAGCTTCAGCTCCCGGATCATCGCGGGCGGGAGATAGAGCAGCACTTGCTGTCGCCCATCGGCGAGGACGCGCTTGCGGCTGCCGCCTGCGGTAACGGGCACTTCCCCGATCTGGGCGGCTGGGCGCTTTCGTGGCATACCGCCACAGTATCGCCGGAACACGCAGGACGCTACGCGCCCGGGCGCTCGCAACAAACACGCGATTTCTCTTGACGCTAGTACACTAGCATGCTAGTGTACGCTCGTCCGCGGGTTGCTGCGCCGCGGAGGTCGCTTGACCCGTCGTTCGAACTCGTCCCCAGACGCCAAGGAGGCGCATGGCTACACGGAGTTCTTCCTTCGACCAGCACGCCGAACATGTGTCGCTCTCGCGCCTCCAGCGCCGCGCGCGCTGCGAGCGGATGGACTGGTGGCACACGGAGGGCGCGCGCGGGGGACACCGTCGCGACGCGCCACCGGACGCGCGCTTGGCGTACGCACTCAAGAAGTTGACGTCGCTCCCCGCCGTGATCGGCGAGGCGCTCCATCACGCCGCCGCCACGCGCGCGCGGTCCATCCGAGACGGGATGCGCCCTTCGACGTTCGACGATCTACTCGCGATGGTGCGGGACCGGTTGAACGCCGCCGTCTGCTCCCGGAATGTGGAGCGCTTTCTTCACGCGCCCGGCGACACCATCATGCTGCGGGAAGTGTTTTTCGCCGAATGGCCGGACCGGCGCATCCCGTCCGAGCTTGTCGTCGCGACGCGGACCAAGGTCGAGTCACTCCTGCGCGCGATGGTGACGCATCCCGTGTGGCAGGATCTCGCGCAGTGCGGGCGCGGGGACATTCTGCTCTGTGACTCCCTCGATGCCCTCGAGATCGACGTGAATGGATCGCCGGTCCGCGTATATGCAGCGCCGGACCTGATCTGGATCTCCCACGAGCGTCGGCACGTGCCCGGGTTCGGGGTGCCCCTCCTGCCGCCCGTAGTGACGATCCTCGACTGGAAATCCGGTCGCCCGAATGCCGCGGAGGAGCAGGGACGTACGCAGCTCGCCGTCTACGCCTGGTGGGCGACGCGGAAGCTGACCCTGCCCGTGATGCCGGCTGCGTTTGTCGGTCGCATTGCAAATCTGGGCGCTTCGACGCCCGCCGATCATGACTGCCAGTTCGTATTGTATCCCGAAGATGTCCATCGGGGCCGGCGCCTCGTCGGGGACGCGGCGGCGGCGATCCTCGCCGCGCGCGCGCCGGACGGCAGCGTGCCGATGGACGAGGCCACGCGCCGCCCGTCGGCGTGCCAGTGGTGTGCGTTCACGCCGGTCTGCCGGGACGTGGGCGGCAGTCAGGCGACCCGCGCGCACGACACGGGAGTCCTCGCGGACGAGGCGTGCGTTGCCTCGGCGTAGCGGATCGATGCCGTGCGCAGCGGACTTACCCAGGAGGGTGTGGCCGGCCGGGACGCGTGCGGTAGACGCCGGCTGGGGGATTCGTGAACTCGGCCGCGATTGTGCGACCCTCGCAGATCGCTGCCCAGCGCTCGCGCGTGGGCGGCGTGAACAACAGGCCCAGATCTGCCGGGGTGCGAGCGTAGGCATGTGCGAGCACGAGCAACTCGAACGCGTCGACGCGGCGGAAGCCGCTTTCGAGCCGAGAGAGCGCGTCCTGCCGCAGACCCACACGTCGTGCCGCGTATCCCTGCGTGAGGCCTCTTCGCCCGCCAAACGGGGCCTGTCGTCTCCACTCGCGGAGCTGTGACCCGATCCACACCTGCCATCGCACCGCCTCCACCCCGCGCTCGCCCTCAACAGGGGGCCATGGACGCCGCCTCCACGATGCGCGCTGTGCGTTCCCGCTCATGCTGATCGCTCCAGAGTCCCTCCGTCCGAGTGCCCCGCCACCACCAGGCGTCGAGGTCGCGTAGGGAAGTTATGTGATAAACGCAAAAAATGTGGGCGGCCGAGGTTCAATGCCTCACGCTCTCGAAAACCCCACCCGAAAGGATTTCACACGACATGACGCACGACCTCCAGCGCGCCGATCCACCGAGTGACGTCCACGCGCAGCCCTGTGTGACGTCTGGTCTGCCCGAGTCCGTCCGAGGGCGAGAATCATCGGACCACGGTCACGGGGCCGCCTGGTGCGCGACGGGAGAGACGGACGTCGCGGAGACGGCGTCGCGCGCCCATACCGGCGTCACGCTGACCGCGTCGGCATTCGCGAACGCCCACGATCTTGCCCCCGTCACGGCGCTCGTGGCCCTACCCTCTATAGACGGCCCGCCGCGCACGTCGCACGTCGAGGACCCCGCTCCTCTCTCGTTCGAGGAAGAGGTGGCGGCCGCTGCGCCAGCGCCCGCCATCGGTCGTCGCCGGCAACGGCGGCTACAAGCCGCAGCGCGCGCGGACGCCCGCGACCGTCACCGGCGAATCCTGCATGCGACGACGTTCGTGCACGCGGTCGCGTCCCGCGTGCGCGCCGCTGGCCTGATGTCGGAGAGTGCGCTGCTTGCCCTTCGCGCCCTCTTGAAGCGCGCCGCGCGCCGTCCGCACGCCAGCGCTCCCGGATTCGATGCGGTGGAGCGTGAGTTTCGCGTCAGAGCGCACGAATTGGCGTCGCAGCTGCCTGACGCCGCCCTCGCACTCGAACACGCCGAGCGACTCGCGCACGAACGCTGCGCGGACGTCGAGCGTCGGAAGTCGGCGCAGGGCGCGCGGCGTGCCAGTCGCGCCCATATGCGACTCGCGCGCGCGCAGATGCGCGCCGAAGGGCAGATCGTGCTCGCGGCGCTCACCGACGAGCAAGTGGATGTCGTGTTGACGCGCCAGCGCGTCCTGCAGGCGATGGAGGGGGGTGCCTCGTGGGTCGCCGCGTGCGCGGCGGCTGGGGTCACCTCGTCGAAGGCCGCCGTCTACCGATGGCGACAGGCGTACGCGACGTCCGGCATTCCAGGGCTGGTGGATCGGCGAGTGCTGAATGGCCGACCTGGCGTCCCGCTCGAGATTCGCGCGCTGGCGCGCGCCGCGTGGCGACAGTGTGCCAACGGGAAGTCGGGCAGCGTGTACGGGCTCCTCCAGACGAAGTGCAACCAGGCAGGCGTCGCCGTGCCGAGTTACGGATGGCTAGCGGACTACATCCGATACGAGATCCCGGCTGATGAAAAGCTCGTGCGGGACGAAGGCATGGTGGAATGGCGGCGTCAGGCCGCGCCTCGCCATTCCGTCGAGCGCGCAGCCTTCGGTAACGAGCTGTGGCAATGTGACGACACACCGCTCGACCTGTGGGTGCGGTCCCCATGCCGCGACGGGCGTTGGGAGCCCGTGCAGCCCTACGCGACCGCGATCATCGATGTGCATTCGCGCGCGTGCATGGCCGTCGGCGTCTGGACGCGCGCGCCGAACGCGTGGTCCGTGAAGCTCACGCTGCGGAAGGCGATTCTCCCGAAATCCTCGCGACACGCGCCCTTCCGCGGCGTGCCCAACCGATTCGCCATGGACAATGGCAAGAATTACACGTCCAATTCGCTCAGTCGGACGCTTGCGCTCGCGAATGTCCGAGCGGAGCACTGCGCCCCTCGGAGCCCCAATCAGAAACCCGAAGTCGAGCGCTTCCTGCGCACCCTTCAGGAAAATCTGCTGCCGCGATTTCCAGGATACAAAAAGGCACACATGGTCAGCGTCGAGGCAGCCGCGAAGCAGGTGCTGTCGCTCCTGACCATCGAGCAATTGCGGGCGGAGATCGACCAGTGGGTGGACGTGTACAACGACTCGCACCACGACGGCATTAGCAAGACGCTCGACTTCTCGCCGCGCGAGTTGTGGGAGCACACAGTGCGCCTGCGAGAGGTCGAACCCGAGCGCCTCAACCGACTCCTGCTGCAATCCACGACGCGGGTGGTGCATGCGAAGGGCGTGAAACTGTCGCTCCGCACGGGGGAGAGCGCTGAGTTCTGGTCGCCCGCGCTCGCCGACAAGTACCAGCTGAAGGTTCAGCTCCTCTACAACCCGGAAGATCTCGCTTCAGTCCTCGTCGCCGACGCGGCGACGGGTCTCCCGATTTGTGACGCGTTCCGCATGGGCATCCACGGCGCGCGCTACGGCCACGCGGAGATCGTGCAAGCACAGGAGGGCCGTGCGGCGGAGTTGGCGGGTGTCGCCGACCGCCTCGGCGCCTATCATGAAGCCGCCGAGCGGGGCGACCGTTTCTCCCCCGTGCGCACGCGCGAGATGCGGGCGTGGCTGGACGAGCAGACCGACGTGCCGCCCGAGTCGGTGCCGCTGTCGGTCCCGCCGCACGTGCCGCGGCTCGCG